>CAVWLW010000015.1:0-16380 GCA_963755715.1 uncultured delta proteobacterium | reverse complement strand
CACCATCGGCCACTCACCAAACCTGTGTGCTGAATCTGTAGGTCGACCTCTGAGAGATCTTTGAGAATTTTGAGTCCGGCTTTTTCAGCAACACCGAGATTTTCGGGCAACACGATCGTCGCATCCATTTGGCCGCTGGCCAGAGCGGCAATGCGTGCGTTCGGCGGTCCCGCCGGCAATAGGGTTGCTTGCTGCGGGTCGATTCCCGAAGCCTTTAGGCCGAGCCGCAGCACTGAATCCACCGAACCGCCGATAGATGCCGTGGCGATTTCTTGCCGGTCAAATCTTTCATGCCGTTGATGTTAGGCCGTGAGACCATGAGATAACTGATTCGGTTAACGAAACCGGCAATCATGACGAGATCGCCGCCGGCCAAAACCGAGCGGACCACTACTGAGCCTGCCATTTGCGCGAACTGTAGGCTATCGCTAAGCAACGCCTGCGCCATCTGCACGCCGCCGCGCAGAGCGATGATCTCGACTTCGATTCCGTGCTGAGCGAGAAAGCCGCGTTTTTGCGCGATCGGCAGCAGGACATTATCCGTGCTCGGGCTAACGTAGCCGGCGCGCACTTTCTGCAACGGCTTATCGGCTGCGTAGCATTCGGACTTTGGCGTGAGTGGCAGCGATAGGATTGCGAGCAGCAAAAGAAAATTTCGCCCACCGCCCACACTGTTCCTTCGCTTCACTTCACGCCTTCTCTCTGCAGGCGATCGGTAAACTGGGTGGTGATGAAGGATTCGAGATTCATCTTCTTAACCTCCGGATCGGTCTGGGCCAAGAAATCTCTAACGACCCGGATGCCGGCCAGTGGCGGAGAAGGGATATCCTTGAGCACCTTGGCATTCATGCGCCATGTCTCTTCCAACGCTTCGCGGTCATCAAGTCGCATAAAGCGAGCGATAGCGCCGAGCGCCTGTTCTTTGTCCGCCTTGTATAGGCGGATCGCTTTGACGAATGCGCGGAGTACGCCGTAAATCTCTTTAGAATTTTTCTCGACGCTCGATTGCATGACGACGAAGGCTCCCGACGACGAGGGAAACCCGAGCTCGCCGAGGTCAGCGAGTTCGCGCAGCCCGGCCTTTCTCGCTACCAGGGTAAGAGGCGGCACGACAAAGGTCGATTGGACGTGACCGTTTCTGAGCGCCGCGAACCGCGCCGTCTGGGCGCCAATCTGTAAGAGCGTCACGTCCTTTTGCGCCTGCAGGCCAAACATCTCTAACACTTTGCGCGCGCGGAAATCGCTATAGTCGCCGAGCCGATCGATGGCCAGGCGCGTGCCTTTTAGCTCTGCAGGAGTCTTGATACTTGACTCCACAACGAACGACGCCACTTCCTTGTCCGTCACGCCGCCGACGAAACGTAGATCCGCGCCGTGCGCGGCGGCGCGGATCGGGCTCGCGGCGGCGACGATCGCCATCCGAATATCCCCCGAGACGAGCGCCTGCGAGACCTGCGGCCCGCCTATGTATACGAACGTCGGTCGAATGCCTTCTTGCTCGAGCAGTTTGTGCTGCTCGATTAAACTGATGAAGGCGTAGGTGCCGCCGCGCGATACATAGCCGATGGGAAAGTCGACTTGTGCTGTAGCCGGTCGAATGGAACCGAGAATAGAGACGATCAGTAACGCGGAAATACGGGAGATTTTTTGCGCAATCATTTTTGTAATGTTCTATCTATGTTTAAGAAATCCTTTCATCCGGTATAGGTATAGTGTACTGTCGCGCCATTTATCAATAATGGAGTCGAGCACTTCTGGAAAATAAATCGTTGGAACTTACTGGATCCTGTAGCTGCTAAATGTTTTGTCCACGAATCCGCTCTCCGAAAGCGTCCTGATCACGCTATCGTCGACAAGGTCGGTCACTCGAACCTCGCCGACACGAGGATTGTAGGCTTTCATGAATCGTTGCAAGTTTTGCAATCCTTCCACGGGCGGATAAAGGGTGATGTCCAAATCTCTCTGCAGATAGCGATAACCTTGCTCAGCGACCGCAGGATCGCTGATCTTCAAACGCTGCATGAGCGTTTTGACGACTGTCGGACTTGTGCGCAGGAGACTTCACGAAGGCAAGTCCTTCGATCAGAGCTTGAAGCACGTTTGTCGTCAGTTCGAGATTTTTTTGTAGCAAGGCTTTTCTGACAATTATCCCGGAACTGAGAGTCTTAATATTCGCTGCGTACAGGTCTGTGAGAATACGAAAGCCTTTCGACCGCAATTCTTCGGCGATCGCGCCGTTGAAAAAAGCCGCTTCAATATTGCCACCCTCGAGGGCGCCTCCAAAACCGTCTGGTCGCCGATGGGGAGCAATCGAATATTGTCTCGCTGTTCGTCAACGCCCAAATTCTCCAGCCCTAGTTTCGTAGTAATCCATTGGGTTCCGCCGATGCTGACGACGCCGATCCGTTTACCCGTTAAATCTTTAGGTTTTTGAATCTCCGGTTTTGTAATTAACAAATGGGTCAGGCGGCTGGTAAAAGACGCTACGAATCTGAGATCCACGCCGCTCCCGCCACAGGCAAGATTCCCGATCCGCCGCCGTAACTCAGATCGATATGCCCGGAGAGCAGTCCGGCGATTTGAACCGAAGTGGTTCTTACGAAAATCAATTCGGGATTTATCGGCTATTCGGCGATACAAGCTTCGGTAGCGCCACTTTGGGTCGCCCAGGAACAAGGATTTTTCGCCAAATATGGCATCGATCCGGAATTGATTTTTGTAAGAACCACTTCGGTTCAAATCGCCGGACTGCTCTCCGGGCATATCGATCTGAGTTACGGCGGCGGATCGGGAATCTTGCCTGTGGCGGGGAGCGGCGTGGATCTCAGATTCGTAGCGTCTTTTGCCAGCCGTCTGACGCATTTGTTAGTTACAAAACCGGAAATTCAAAAACCTAAAGACTTGACTGGTAAACGGATCGGCGTCGTCAGCATCGGTGGAACCCAATGGATTACCACGAAACTGGGCCTGGAGAATTTGGGCATTGACGAACAGCGAGACAATATTCGATTGCTCCCCATCGGCGACCAGTCGGTGTTGAGAGGCGCCCTCGAGGGGGGCAATATTGAAGCAGCTTTTTTCAACGGCGCGATCGCCGAAGAATTGCGGTCGAAAGGCTTTCGTATTCTCACAGACCTGTACGCAGCGAATATTAAGACTCTCAGTTCCCGGGATAATTGTCAGAAAAGCCTTGCTACAAAAAAATCTCGACCTGACGACAAACGTGCTTCAAGCTCTGATCGAAGGACTTGCCTTCGTGAAGTCTCCTACGCACAAGTCGACAGTCGTCAAAACACTCATGCAGCATTTAAAAATCAGCGATCCTGCGGTCGCTGAGCAAGGTTATCGCTATCTGCAGAGAGATCTGGACATTACGCTTTATCCACCCGTGGAAGGGCTGCAAAACTTGCAACGATTCATGAAAGCCTACAATCCTCGCGTCGGCGAGGTTAAAGTGACCGACCTTGTGGACGATAGCGTGATCAGAACGCTTTCGGAGAGCGGATTCGTGGACAAAACATTTAGCAGCTACAGGGTCCAGTAAGTTCCAACGATTTATTTTCCAGAAGTGCTCGACTCCATTAAATGGTAAATGGCGGGACAGTACTCTATACCTATACGGATGAAAGTATTCCTTAAACATAGATAGAACATTGTAAAAATGATTGCGCAAAAAATCTCCGGTATTTCCGTGTTACTGATCGTCTTTATTCTTGGTTCCATTCGACCGGCTACAGCACAAGTCGACTTTCCCATCGGCTATGTATCGCGCGGCGGCACCTACGCCTTCATCAGTTTAATCGAGCAGCACAAACTGCTCGAGCAAGAAGGCATTCGACCGACGTTCGTATACATAGGCGGGCCGCAGGTCTCGCAGGCGCTCGTCTCGGGGGATATTCGGATGGCCATCGTCGCCGCCGCGAGCCCGATTCGCGCCGCCGCGCACGGCGCGGACCTACGTTTCGTCGGCGGGGTGACGGACAAGGAAGTGGCTTCGTTCGTTGCGGAGTCAAGTATCAAGACTCCCGCGGAGCTAAAAGGCACGCGCTTGGCCATCGATCGGCTCGGCGACTATAGCGATTTTCGCGCGCGCAAAGTTCTAGAGATGTTTGGCCTGCAGGCGCAAAAGGACGTGACGCTCTTACAGATTGGCGCCCAGACCGCGCGGTTCGCGGCGCTCAGAAACGGTCACGTCCAATCGACCTTTGTCGTCCCGCCTCTTACGCTGGTCGCAAGAAAGGCCGGGCTGCGCGAACTCGCTGACCTCGGCGAACTAGGGTTTCCCTCGTCGTCGGGAGCCTTCGTCGTCATGCAATCGAGCGTCGAGAAAAATCCTAAAGAGATTTACGGCGTACTCCGCGCCTTCGTCAAAGCGATCCGCCTATACAAGACGGACAAAGAACAGGCGCTCGGCGCTATCGCTCGCTTTATGCGACTTGATGACCGCGAGGCGTTGGAAGAGACATGGCGCATGAATGCCAAGGTGCTCAAGGATATCCCTTCTCCGCCACTGGCCGGCATCCGGGTCGTCAGAGATTTCTTGGCCCAGACCGATCCGGAGGTGAAGAAAATGAATCTCGAATCCTTCATCACCACCCAATTTACCGATCGCCTGCAGAGAGAAGGCGTGAAGTGAAGCACGCAATGCCGATGTCGGCGCGTTGGCGGATTTCTTTCATGGTTGTGTCTAGCGCGAATTTTTAAGAGCATGATGATTCATTTAAGGATTCCTTATTTCAGTATGATCTCGCTTCTTGTGGTTTTGGCCGCGTAACACCGCTTCAAGCTAAGGACATCGTCATCGCGACGTCGTCGATGACTTTGACCAGCATCCCTTATCTCGTCGCAATTGAAAAAAAATTCTTTGAAAAGGAAGGACTCGCGGCGCAATACGTCGTGATGCGCTCGGATCTCGCCGTGAAAGGATTGATCACCGGCGACGTTGACTACAATCAAAGCGTATCGAGCGTTCTCCGTGCCGGCGTTGCCGGCGCGCCTTTAATCACCGTCGCCGGAATTTATAACCGCACTTTCTTCGAATTGATTGCCCGGCACGATATTAAATCCCTCGCCGAACTGAAAGGTAAGACGGTCGGCATCAGTCGTTACGGCGCCTCTACCGAGTACGCGCTACGATTCGGCCTCAAGGCCAACGGCATCGATCCCGACAAGCAGATCAAGATGCTGGCAGTCGGCGAAGATGCCGCCCGAATAGCCGGACTGCAAAATGGTACACTGGCCGCCATCGTGTCACAGGTACCGGCGAATTTTTTCGCGCACAAAGTCGGCGGCCATACGCTTCTTCCTTTGGGTGAGTATATGGAGACCCTGCTGGCAGGCGCCGGTGTCAGCCAGAAAAAGCTGGAACAAAACCGCGATGAAGTGAAACGATGCATTCGTGCACTGCTGCGCTCGCTCGACTTCATGCAGACTCAACCGGTTGAAGTAAAAGCCTTGATCCAGAGACGACTCGGCGTATCCGAAACGGGTATAGTGGATTATATCTATGGCCTGGTAACGAAATATGCCACGCGTAATGGCATTCCTTCACAGAAAGCGATCGAGAACACGCTTTTGGGAACGCCCTTCGAAGGCAAGCTAACAAACTTTGACAAGCTTACCGATTTCTCCGTCGCGCGCGAAATCGCGGACGGAAAGTAGAATTAGCCGGCGAATGCTGGTCATGCTGGGGCGAAGCAAAGAAAGGTAGTGCGTATGAGCAACGACGATTCGAAACCGCAAAGACAAGAAATTTTGGCAGCACTTAAACCCGCTTTGAAGGAGACGGATCTCATCGTCAGCGCGCTCGCGGGCACCACCGCGGACACCTATCAAGTGATCGACCGGCCGGGAAACCTGTATCTCGTCGGCATGGGGATGGTCAGTCAGGTGGCTTTGGGTCTGGCGACGGCTTTACCCAATTGTCGAGTTTTCGCCTTGGATACCGATGGCAGTATGTTGCTGGCGCCGAGCATCTTGCCGGTGATTGGAACGCGTCAGCCGAAAAATCTTTACATTGTGGTCTTCGACAACGAGCAGCTTTTCGGCAGCCGCGGCGGTCCCAAGAGTCAAACCGCGACCGGAACGAACATTGCCGGGATTGCCAAAGCATCCGGTATCGAGAGCGTGCGCACCTTGCGCGACAAAACTCTGCTGCGCGCGGAAGTTGAAGCTTTTTTGGCTAGCGAGGGACCGTCAATGCTCGTCGCCAAGATCCAGGCCCTTGGCCGCGGCGCGGGACCAAAAATGGATGGACAAGAGAACAAATACAAATTCGTCCGGCATGTCGAGCGCATCGCGCAGATTGAAATTCTCGGCGCACCCAAAGCATAAATCGGATGCGCTTCAATCGGCTGTAACATTCGGAGGAAGAAATCGGATGAACGTCGATGCTGCCAAAGCAGCCCATGAAACATTAGTCAAATCCGGGGTCAATTTCGTCGCCTGTCTGCCCGACTCGGCATTCCAAGAGCTCTACTTGCCGCTCTCAGCAGATCCCAAGATCACCTACGTTCAAGTGGCCAGCGAGAATGACGGTGTCGGAGTCTGCATGGGAGCCTGGTTGGGCGGAATGAAACCGGCGCTCCTGGTGGAAAATACCGGATTTACGTTAGGCACCTACGCTCTCTTGCGCGGACCGATGGCGTTTGGCGTTCCTATGCTGCTGTTGATCAGCCATCGGGGGGAGCTGGGCGACGAACGCTGGTTTTCGGTGCCGTTCGGTTGGGCCACCAAGCCGTTGCTCGACAGCATGCGCATCACGCATCGGTCTGTGGAAAAAACCGAAGATGTTCGCGGCGCTATCAGCAACGCAGTCAAGTCGATGAATTCGATGCAAGCGCCTGTCGCCATCTTATTTGCCGGGGAGATCTTGTTTTGAGATTTTCCGTGGCGAGAGCGCAAAATCAATTTCTTCAGATGAGCACTTGTCCGGCATTGCTGTTTGCGCTGATCTTACTCGCGATAGTTTGCCACCCATGGCGGGTGGCGGCGGTCGATAACATCAGAATCGCCTATCCATCGACGAGTTTCACCACAATGCCGATGTTGGCAGCGAGCAAGTTCGGCTTCTATCAACAGGAAGGCTTGCGGCCTGAGCTGATACTCATGCGACCGAATATCAGCGTGACGGCGGTGGTGACGGGACAGGTTGAATTCGCCACGGCTCATGGCTCCATCGTGCGCGCAGCCGCGCAGGGTATGCCGGTGAAGAGTCTCATGGTCGTTGCCGATCGGCCCGCGTACTATCTCGTCGCGAAACCCAGCGTGAATAGTGTCAGCGCGCTCAGAGGCAGATCCGTAGGCATCGCTTCGCTCGGCGGCTCTGTTCACCTCATGACCAAGGAATTCATGGCGCAGAATAATTTGGATGCCGATAAGAACGTCGCTTTGGTCGTGACCGGAGATCACAATACGAGCATTCAAGCGATGCAAAATGGCCACGTCGACGCGGCGGTAATTTCGGTGCCATGGCAAACGGTAGCCGAGAAAGCCGGCTTGCGAAAGCTGGCGTACTTCGGCGATGTTATGCGATTGCCCATGGCCGGGCTGGGCGCTTCAGACGAGAATATCGCTAAAAAACCGGATCTCTTGCGCCGGGCGGTACGCGCAACTCTCAGAGGCATCGACTTCCTCCGAGACGCAAAAAATAAGAAAGAAGTCGCCGGCATCATGGTCGAGTGGTTCAAGATTCGGATCGAACAAGCGGAGGAGGCTTATGGCCAAATGGTTGAGGCGTATCCGCCGAACGGCGTCGTCGCGGATGAAGTGATCGAGAAGGATCTGGAAATTGCCCGACAGACCGGAGCGATCAAAAACCGTGTTGCCTTGTCTCGCGTCGTCGATTTCCAGTTTGTCAAAGAAGCGCGGAACGAGCTATCAGGGAAGAAACCGTAAGCAGCCCGTCCGGTTCGGAATCGGGGCAAGTTAATTTCGAGGAGGTAGAAAAATTATGATGGCCTATCCATACGACGATGCGCGGATCATCTTGGCGCTGCAGATCGACCACTCGCGGGTGGCGGGCTACTTCGCCGCTCATTGGGGCAACCCACACTTCGATCGACCCGAGCCTTATTCCTCCGTCGTATTGGCCGCCACCGAGCATGACATCGGCTGGTGGGAGTGGGAGATGAAACCGTCGGCGCTCAACGACAAGGGGTTCCCTCTCGACTATCACGACGGCAGCCTCAAATATCTCGGGCAACTCCGGCTCGATTTCTATAAAAACTCGGTGGACCGCGTGCTCAACCGCGACCCTTACTCGGCCATGTTGATGGCGATGCACGGCGTCGCGCTGATGAACGCCGGCTATGGGAAATATGCCTATCCACCTGACCGCACTTCAGACCCGCGAGTGAAGGCGTACGTCGATCACCAGGAAGACGCTGCGGCTAAAGCTACTCGAAGAGCTGCGCCAATCCGAACAGTTCAAGCAACATTGTTCAGAGGAGCAGATATGGACCAACTACGAATACATGGAGGTCTTCGATCAATTGGCGCAGTTTGTCTGCAATCGTTATCCGTTGAACAGCAAGGCGCGCAAGCTCGGCCCGACAAATTCGCTGAATAATGTCGATATACCGACGAAACACGGCCAGCCGGCGGTGAAAATCAATATCGATACGATCGGTGAAAACAAGGCGCTGCTGCGACCGTATCCTTTTGACATCGATCCGCTACCAGTCTCGTTCAGCGCGCGCTTGGTACCGAACCGGACGTACAAAGACGGCGAAGACTTTCTCGGCGAGTTTTATCGCGCCGAGCGCATTACCGTGAATCACACGCTGGCGTCGGCATAAGGCGAATTGGAAAAACAGTGCCTCAAGCAAATGAACACCACGGCCGCGTTGCGGTCATTACCGGCGGCAGTGGCGGGATTGGCGGCGCGATCGCGCGGCGGCTGCACGATGAAGGCGCTATCGTGCATGTGCTCGATTTGAAACCAGCGCATGCGTCGGAATGGAGCTTTCACACCGTCGATGTCGCCAATGAAGCGGCGGTCGACACGACATTCGACGCCATCGGCAAGACTGCCGGCAACATCGATTATCTGGTCTGCTGCGCGGGGATCTATCGTCCGCGGCCTTTTTTGGAGCTTTCGTATGAAGATTGGCAGCGCACACTGCAAATCAATTTGACGGGCTATTTCCTTTGCTGTCGCGCCGCGCTGCGTTTCATGCGGCCGCGAAAATTCGGCCGCATCGTCATGTTCTCGTCGATGGCCGCGCGCACCGGCGGAGTCAATGTCGCGCATTACGCGGCATCCAAAGGCGGTATCCTCGGATTGGCGCGCTCTCTCGCCGTCGAATCCGCCGCTGAAAACATCCGGGTGAACACGATCTCGCCGGTGATTACCGACACGCCGATGCCGCGCGCTGTACTGTCCGATGAAATCATGGAGTCGAGAAAATCCCGAATCCCGTTGGGTCGCATCGGCGACGTAAAGGATATGACCGAAGCCTGCATGTTTTTGTTGAGCGACGACAGTTCCTACCTCGTCGGCCAAGACGTGCGCGTCAACGGAGGTTCCACACTGTGGTAGCGGCGCGGGATTCCCGCGTCACCGTCATCACCGGCGGCGGCAGCGGCATGGGGCGAGCCACGGCGGTCCGTTTGGCGCAGCGCGGCGATTCGGTGTGCATCTGCGATCTCAAAGAAGACGGAATCAATGAGAGCGCCGAACTGATTCGCTCGGCCGGCCATACGGCTTACACTGGCATCGTCGACGTGCGCAATCAGGCCCAAGTGCAAGCTTGGATCGCTGAAGTCATCGGAAAATTTGGCAAGATCGATTGTCTGTTCAGCAACGCCGGACTCAACGCCCGTGCAACCGTTGCCGACATGACTCTCGCGCAATGGTCTTTGCTGATCGACACGCATGTCACCGGAACCTTCAACTTTTGCCAGGCGGTACTGCGGCATATGGTCGAACAAAAATCCGGATCGATCGTGATTACATCATCCGACTTCGCGATCGTCGGCGTTCCTAACGCGGCGAATTATTGCGCGGCAAAGACGGCGTTGTATTCCCTCACGAAATCGTTGGCGCTCGAATTCGCAAGCCACGGCATCCGCGTCAATGCCATTGGTCCTGGCCCTATCGATACACCACTGCTTCGCGCGGGAAGGACTCCGGAAGAATACGCCAATGCCCGCAACGTCTTCGAAAGCCGGCTGCCGATCAAGCGGCTCGGGCGGCCCGAGGAAGTCGCGGCTGTGGTGGATTTTTTGCTGAGCGACCGCGCCAGCTTTATTACCGGCCAGCTGATTCAACCCAATGGCGGCCAGGTGATGTGGTAAAAGCCGCCTCGCGGTTGCGATTGATCCGCGCACGTAAAGCAATTATTTTAGCGATTCATCATTCCGATATGAAGTCGATGCAAACGAATCGAATATGAAACCGGCAAAATTTGATTACCACGATCCAACCACCGTTGACGAAGCGCTGGGCTTGATGGCGCAGTTCGGCGATCAAGCGCGCCCGCTTGCCGGCGGCCAGAGTCTCGTGCCGCTGATGAATTTTCGTCTCATCCGGCCGGCGCATCTGATCGATCTGAATGGCGTCAATGAGCTGAGCTATTTGAGAGCGGACGATCATGCGTTGCACATCGGCGCGACGACCCGCCAGCGCGAGCTCGAGCGTTCGCCTGAGGTTGCCAAGCGTTGGCCGCTGCTGCGCGACGCCGCTGCTTTTATCGGCCATATTCAAATACGCAACCGCGGCACGGTCGGCGGCAGTTTGGCGCACGCCTTTCCTTCGGCGGAATTGCCCGTCGCCATGGTAACGCTGGACGCGTCGATGGTCCTGGCGGCGAAGACGACCCGGCGCTCCGTGGGCGCTGAAGATTTTTTTCTTTCCTACATGACCACCGCGCTGCAGCCGGACGAGCTGTTGTTGGAAATAGCCGTCACGGTGTTGCCGGCGAATGCCGGTTGGTCGTACCAAGAAGTCAGCCGTCGACATGGCGATTTTGCCCTGGCGGGAGCAGCGTCGGTCCTCGCTCTCGATGTAAACGGCTGCATCCATCATGCCCGGCTTACGCTCACCGGCACAACGCCGATGCGGGTGCGTAAAGCGGAAGAGTGTTTGCTCGGGCAAAGGCCGTCGGAAGCGCTGTTTCGCGACGCCGCGCGACGCGCAACTGAGAACTTGGAACAGGATTCAGATATTCACGCCAGCGCTGAGTACCGCCGCGACGCCTGCGCAGCCCTGGCGCGACGCGCGCTGACTCAAGCGGCACAGCGGGCAGCCGAGCAGATGAAAGGAAAGCCGCAATGAGCACCCGTCAGGTACGCCTAACAATCAACGGCCACGAATATGCCGGCGAAGTAGAACCGCGCAAGCTTCTCACCGATTTCTTGCGTGACGATCTCGGACTCACGGGCACCCACGTCGGTTGCGAGCACGGCGTTTGCGGCGCTTGCACGATCCTGTTCAACGGCGAGCCGGTGCGCTCCTGCCTGCTTTTCGCCGTTCAAATGAACGGCGCTGATCTAAAAACCGTGGAAGGCATCGCGCCGAACGCAACCGAGCTGCACCCGCTGCAAGAAAAGTTCTGGGAACTGCACGGCCTGCAGTGCGGCTTTTGCACGCCGGGAATCTTGCTCACCGCGGAAGCATTATTAAAAGAGATACCGAATCCAAGCGAACTGGAGATTCGTGAATGGCTCAGCGGCAACCTGTGCAGGTGCACCGGCTATCAAAATATCGTCACCGCGATCCAGGAAGCGGCGAATCAGTCAATAACGCCAAATCTTAATTTCATTTTGGGATGGTTGAAATCCCTTTGCCCGTGAAGTGAAGTCCGTCATGCCGGCGAATGCCGGCATCCTGAGGTGATAGACCGAAGGATCTCGTCATACCGTTGGAAAACGGTATCCAGTTTAAAGAGGACGGGATGGACCCCGGTTTTCACCGGGGTGACGATAAGGCTCGGCTTCCGCCGGAATGACGGATGGAGAGTGACTTTCCAGGCGACAAAGTGACTCGACAGCAGCGCGTCTGAAGATACAAGGAACGAGAACCTCAATGCCCTACATCGGCTCAAGAGTTAAGCGGAAAGAAGACGTGCGGCTTTTGCGCGGCATCGGCAAATATGTCGGCGATATTCACCGCGCCGGCATGGTGCATGCCGCGATTCTGCGCAGCACGCACGCGCATGCGCGCATCGTCAAAATCGATGCGGCGGCTGCGCTGAAATTCCCCGGCGTCGTCGGCGTCCTGACGGCCGCCGACATGCCGGGAGCTGAAAACTATTCCCATGCGCACCGGAGTCATTCCCGGCTTGGAGCGCTCGCAACAAACGCCGATTGCGACCACGAAAGTCCGCTACGTCGGCGACCCCATCGCCGTGGTCGTCGCGGAGAATCGTTATATCGCTGAGGACGCGCTCGAATTGATCGACGTTGAATACGCCGCGCTGGGCGCCGTCATCGACGCTAGCGAGAGCATGAAACCGGGCGCGCCGCAGCTCCATGACGCGGTGCCGAACAACATCGCGGCCAATTTTCAAGTTAACGTCGGCGATGTCGACGCCGCTTTCCGCGATTCCGACTTAATCGTCGAGGAGGAATTTTCGACCCAGCGTCATTCCGCCGTTCCGCTGGAGAATCGCGGCCTGGTAGCGGAGTGGGACGAGGGACGCGGGCTTCTGACCATGTGGGGTCCAACCAAGATGACCCATACCAATTGGCGCATTCTTTCCGACCTCATCGGTCTGCCGCAGAGCTGTATTCACTTTATAGAGCCGGAAGTCGGCGGCGGCTTTGGCGCGCGCGGCGAATTCTATCCGGAAGATTTTCTGATTCCCTTCGCCGCCAGGCATTTTCGGAAACCGATTTGCTGGATCGAAGACCGCTCGGAAAATCTCAAAGCCATGAACCAGTCGCGCCAGCAAAATCACCGGGTAAAAATCGGCGTGAAGAAAGACGGCACGATCATGGCGATGGACGCCGAGATTCTGTTCGACATGGGCGGCTATACGCAGCACCCATGGCGGCGTCCCCGCCATCGCCGCTTCGGCCATGCTGCGCGGACCGTTTCGAGTAAAAAACTATCGCTGCAACGTTTTCTGCGTTCTGACCAACAAGACGCCCGTAGGCACCTACCGGAGCCCGGGACGCTACGAAGCGAATTTCGTCCGCGAACGGTTAATAGATATCATCGCGCATCGTCTCAAGCTCGATCCCGCCGACGTAAGAAGACGCAACCTGATCCGCCATGAAGAAATGCCTTACGATCTCGGCAAGCATCCATTTCATTACATGGTTTATGACACCGGCGACTTGCCCGGCCAGTTCGAGCGCGCGCTGGAGCGCTTCGGCTATGAAGATCTCAAGGCTACCTGCGCCGCGGCAAAGCTCGAAGGCCGCGCTGTCGGCGTCGGCATCGGCTGCTTCGTCGAAACCAGTGGCATCGGCCCATGGGAGTATGCTCGGATCGAAGTCGACAATGCCGGCCAGGTCGTCCTTTACTCCGGCTGCAACTCGGTCGGCCAGGGCATCGCGACGGCGCTGAGCCAGATCGTTGCCGATGAGCTGCAAGTTGCCATAGAGAATGTCCGCGTCGTGCACGGCGACACGGCGAAAGTTCCTTACGGCAACGGCAGCAACGCCAGCCGTTCCACGGTGATGGCGGGCAGCGCCGCGGTCGGCGCGTCGCGTAAAGTCAAAGACAAACTCTTGCGGCTGGCATCGGCTAAGTTGGAAATCGATACCGCTGACCTGATTCTTAGCGATGGCCGCGTCATTGCCCGCGGCGCGCCGGAACGGTCTCTCGGCTTCGCCGAGCTCGCGCGCTTGGCGTTGCCCGGTCCGGCGCTCAAAAGCGGCATGACGCCCGGGATTTCCGAAGAAGATTTTTTCGCCACTGATAAGCGGCCGTTTCCTTACGGCGTGCACGTAGCAGCGGTGGAAGTCGACAAGGAAACCGGCAAAATCAAGATCCTCGATTATCTCGTGACTGAAGACGTCGGCCGAAAAATCAATCCCATGATCATCGAAGGCCAAATGGCCGGCGGTCTGGCACAAGGAATCGGTGGCGCGCTGCTGGAAGAGTTTGTCTACGATGAAGACGGGCAACCGTTGTCGACGAACTTCATGGACTATTTGCTGCCGACGGCGATGGAGATGCCCAAAGCGCAGCTTATCTCCACGGAGGATTTTCCGAGCCCGCATAATCCCCTCGGCGTGAAGGGAGCGGGCGAAGGCGGCATCACCGCGGCGGGTGCGGCGTTGGCAAACGCCGTATCCAATGCGTTGGGTGTCGAAGTCAAAAAATTGCCGCTCAAACCGGACTACATTTTGCAGCTGCTAAAAGACCGCGAAGCTGCCGGAGAAACTTCGGATGCTAATTTATGATGAGTAAATCCCGATGACCGTTCAGCAAATGATCGACGTTCATGCCCATATCTATCCCGCGGGCTGTTTCACCGAAGTGATCAAGAGCCGCGCCGACTTCAAGCTCATCGATAATCCGCGCGGCCAGTCGCTCCTCTATCGTGGCAGCCACGTCATGTCGATGCCCGCGGAGCAGGACGATTTGCCTGAGCGACTAGCGTCGATGGACCAAGCGGGAATTGGCATGGCGATACTTTCCGTGGGCGCGCTAAATATTGGCTGGGCCGGCTCCGGCGACGCGGCGGCAGCGCGCTTTGTCAACGACGGGCTTGCCGCGGTTTGCCGGCAATATCCAAGTCGGTTTCGCTTTGTCGCGGTACTGCCGTGCACGAAGCATAACGAGATGGTGCACGAGTTGGATCGCGCTCTCGGTATGGGCGCGGCCGGCGTCGGCATCGCAACTAATGTCGGCGACTTTCAATTGCAGGCGCCCGAGCTCCGAAACTTTTGGCGCGAGATGAGCCGCCGCAAGCTCATGGTGCTCGTGCATCCGACCTGCCCCTGCGATGCGCCGCAGAACGATCCCGGAACCTTTCTTTCCGTCGGATATCCGGGTGAAACGGCGATGGCGGCAACGAAGCTCGCTCTCTCCGGGACTCTCGAAGAGTGCCCCGACGTAAAGATCGTTTGGTCGCACCTCGGCGGCGGTTTGCCGATGATCTTGGACCGCATCGATCGCGGCTACCAACGTTATTCGAATTGCCCGCACCCGCCCAGTTATTATTTACGCCGCTGTTACTTCGACACGGCGTGTACTCATGGTCCGGCATTGGAATGCGCTCGCGCGACTTGGGGCGTCGACACACTGGTTTTCGGCACGGATGTGCCGCATGTGCCGAACGCCGAGAAAGACACGGTTGCCGCGCTGCAAGCGAGATCCTGGTCGAACGCCGAGCTCGACGGCATCTTCGGCGGCACCGTTCGACGGCTGCTGGCTTAAGCGCGATTTGAGGAGGACACATCTTATGATGGTTTGCCCCTATGATGAGAACCGATTGTTGCTGATCCTCCAGGTCGATCACTCGAGAGTCACCGGCTGGTTCGCGGCCCATTGGGGCAATGACACTTTCGCGCGACCTTCTCCTTACGCCGCGATGGTCTTAGCCGCTCAGGAGCACGACACCGGCTGGTGGGACTGGGAGATCAAGCCGCAGGTCAACGACGAAGGATTGCCGCCGGATTATATCGGCAGCATCAAACATCTCGGCGGCAAAGTCTGGCTGGATTTTTACCGCCATGGCATCCATCGCCTCGCTGAGCAAGATCCCTATGCGGGCTATATCGTTTCTCTCCACTCCGACGGTCTGCTCACTCAAGGCCGGGGGTTGCTCCCATACATGCCGGATTACGCGGTTTATCCCGAGGTCAAAGAATTTCTCACCGAACAGGAAAGCTATCGCGCCGAGCTCATGGAAAAATTAAAAAGTTCCCAGGAATACTGCGGCCACGTATCCAATGAGCAATTGTGGACGAACTTTAAACTGATGGAAGTCTACGATCAGATGGGCCAGTTCGTTTGCAATCGCTATCCGTTCAACAGCGCGCAGCGAAAGAATGGCCCGAGCAATACGATGAGCAATGTGCCTGTGCCCACCCGACCCGGCAAAGAGGACACGATTCTAACTTTCACGATCAAAGACGAAAGCCGCGCCGCGGTCATCGCCTTACCCGTTCGATGTCGATCCGTTGATCGTCTCGTTTCAGGGCCGGCTCATAGCCAAGCGCCGCTATGCGAATCAGGATGAATTTTTGCAGGAATACTATCGCGCCGAAAAATTGCCGATCAATTATTTGCTTTCTTCAAACTAGCGAAAGTGATTCCTTGGGAGGAACTCTTAGTGAAAAGTAAACAACTCGGCTTGGTCTTGCTCGCGTATCTCTTCCTTTTAAGTAGTGCTTCAACGCCGGTGATGGGACAAGCGAAGCCGCTCACCAAAATTAGATTGGCGACGTCGACCGCCGGTCTGGACTTCGCGCCGATCT
>CAVWLW010000014.1:0-93758 GCA_963755715.1 uncultured delta proteobacterium | reverse complement strand
TTGAGGGAAAAAACATTAGCGTCGAGTACCGATATGCGGAGGGTCGGAACGATCGCCTCCCTGACCTCGCAGCTGATCTTGTCCGTCTCAAAGTTGACATCATCGTCACTGCGGTTACTCCCGATGCTCTCGCTGCCAAAAACGCAACCAGAACAATCCCTATCGTTATGGCGGCTGCGGGTGATCCTGTGGCGAGTGGGCTTGTTGACAGTCTGGCGCGGCCCGGCGGCAACATCACGGGGTTGTCGCAAATGAACCCGGAGCTGGCCGGAAAACGGCTGGAGCTACTCAAGGAAATTGTCCCCAAGCTTTCCCGCGTGGCCGTGTTCTGGAATCCCCAGGACCAAATGTCAACAATCAGTTGGAACGAGCTCCAACCCCCAGCACGGTCGTTGGGAGTCCAGCTTTATTCGGTCGAGATACGGAGCTCCAGCGATTTCGACAAAGCGTTTGAAGACGCGACCAGGGCGCGCGTCGGCGCTCTTGCCATCATGCCAGCCCCGGTGTTCGTTACGAATCTAAACCGGATCGCTGACCTTGCAGTAAAGAGCCGCCTGCCGTCGATATTTCACGTGAAGGAATTCGTGGACTCTGGTGGTCTTGTGGCATATGGAACGGACCGTTCCGAATTGTTTAGGCGCGCTGCCACCTACGTGGACAAGATACTGAAAGGCGCCAAGCCCGCCGATCTTCCTGTTGAGCAACCCGTTAAGTTTGAATTGATCATTAACCTAAAAACAGCTAAGCAGATCGGCTTGACGATTCCGCCGAATGTGTTGGCGCGGGCGGACAGGGTGATTCGGTGAAGAACGCAACGGGCGATTGTAGGGGCGGACCTATGTGTCCGCCCGTTCGGAGAGCCGACACACAGGTCGAAAATCCAAAATCGGAACGCGGGGGAATCGAGTGATCAAATGATTGGGGAAGGGTAATGTTATGCCTCAAGACCTCGTAGCTATCTCGATCTGATCAAACAAAATCACCCGGAAGACTTCCTTGCCGTCTCCCGCGAAGTCGATCCGGCTTTTGAAATCACCGCCATCACGGTGAAGCTCGAACAGGAAGCCAAGCGGCGGCCGATTTTACTTTTCGAAAAAGTAAAAGGCACGTCGTTTCCCGTCTTGACCAATCTTCATGCCGGCCGCTCTCGATTGGCGGCGGCAATCCACGCCAAGCCTGAGGAGATGCAACGCGCTTATCTGCGCGCGATGGAAAAACCTATTCCGCCGAAAATGGTTTCCAAAGCGCCGGTAAAAGAGGTCATTCTCACCGGTGATCGGATCGATCTCTATAAACTGCCGCAGATTCTCCACCATCAGGAAGACGCCGGTCCCTACATCACGGCCGCCATTTCATTTGCCAAAGATCCGAACAGCGACACTTGGAACTGCGCCTACAACCGGCTGATGATCAAGGGCCGCGATACGACTTCGATTCATCTCACGTTGGCGAAGCATCTCTGGGAATTTCAACGCGCAGCCGAAGCTCAAGGAAAACCGCTGCCCGTGGCTTTCGCCATCGGCGTCCATCCGGCCATTGCGCTGGGCTGTCTTGCGATCGGCTCCATCGATGAGGACGAACGCGCGATCATGGGCGGGCTTGCTTGGCGAACCTTTAGAGCTTATCAAGTGCGAAACTTCCGATCTTCTCGTTCCCGCCCAAGCGGAGATGATCCTCGAAGGAGAAATTTTGCCGCACGAGCGCACGCCCGAAGGACCTTTCGGGGAGTTCACCGGCTACAGTCTCGGTGAGCGCCAACGCGAAGTGCTGAAAGTGCGCGCGATCACGCACCGGCGCGATGCGATTTTCCAAGACATCACAGTGGGACATCTCGACCACCTGATGCTATCCACCACGCCTATCGAAGCGAATCTTTATCGCGCGGTGCGGGCGATGGTGCCGACGGTGAAAGCCGTGCGCGTTCCTGCGCCGTTTACTTGCTACGTGTCCATCGAGCAACGGATCTCCGGCCAGGCGAAGAATGCTATCTTGGCCGTGCTGGGCGCCGATCTCTACATGAAGCGCGTCGTAGTCGTCGATCACGACGTTGACATCTTTAATGATCGGCAAGTCAACTGGGCGATCGCGACCCGATGCCAGCCGGATCGCGACATCGCGATCATTTCAAATGCGCGCGGCTCCGATCTCGACCCCTCAACCAAGGAAGACGGCAACACCGCAAAGTGGGGCGTCGATGCCACAGCCAAGCCTTCCCTCGCCGCTTACACGCCGCGCCATCGTGTTCCGCGCGAAGTCTGGCAGCGCATTAACCTCAAAGATTTCACGAACAAGTAGGTCCGGCTGGAATGATGGAGTACTGGAGTCATGGAGTGATGCTAAGAATTCCGGACCCCAACACTCCATTACTCCATCACTCCAATACTCCGAGCCACCTAGACTTACGTATAGGCCATGCACCAGAACTTCGTCTGCGCCGATCGAATCCAATGCGCGCCGTTTCGGCGCGAAAACCGCGCTGCTTTGCGGCGAGGACAAACTCACCTGGTCGGAGCTCGACGCTTTTGCCGCAGGATTTGCTCGCGATCTTGCCACCCAGGGCGTAGTCGCCGGCGATCGCGTCGCCATGCTATTGCCCAACGGAGTCGAGTTCGTTGTCGCGTTTTTAGCGATTCTCAAATTGGGCGCGACGCCCGCGCCTCTCAATCCGCTGGTCAAAGAAGAAGAGGTCGCCGCATTCAAGGCCGATCTCAGACCAAAATTAAGCATCGATCGGGTCGTCATGAGCCAAGCGCTCCTGCCAGACGATGGATGACGTCAACGCGCCTTCGTTGATTCTCTATACTTCGGGAAGCACCGGGCGACCCAAGGGCGCCGTATTCAGTCACGACGCCTTGACCTTCGCGAATCATTCTTGGGCACAACCCGTCATGGGACTCACGCCCGACGACAGAGTGCTCGTGGCCGTTCCGTTAGCGCACTCGCTTGGCCTCAACGGCGGTCTTTTAGCGCCGCTCCTTAGCGGCGCGACTGTTGTCGTGCTGGAACGATTCACGCCCGAAGCCGTGTTCGCGGCGGTCAAAAAATATCGCGTGACGGTCTTGCCCGCAGTCGCAACGATCTTTCGCCGCTTGCTCAATTCGCCGGCGTTTTCCGAGAGCGACTTTTCGAGCTTGCGTCTGGCAGTGTCCGGCGCGGCGCCTTGTCCGTGGGAGCTGGCCACTGAATGGCAAGAAAAGACGGCCACGCGAATCGTGCGCGGTTACGGCATGACCGAATTATTCCGCCCGCTGTCTTTTCGCGACGACGATCCGAGCGACGTCCCGGACGTCGTCGGCAAACCTGTGCCCGGTGTCGAGATACGATTGGCGTTGGATGAAACCGCAAGTCGCGACAATATCGGCGAGCTCTGGATCAAGTCGCCGGCGATGATGGATTGCTATTGGGACGCCCCTGAGGAGACCCGTGAAGTGATTTCCAACGGCTGGTTCAAGACCGGCGATCTCGCGACGATATCGTCTCAGGGCTACGTGCAGATTGTCGGCCGCGTGCGCGAACGCATTCTCAGAGGCGGATACTCGATCTTTCCACAGGAGGTCGAAGCCGTATTGCTTTCTCACCCGACAGTCGCTGAGGCTGCCGTCGTGGCCATTCCCGACGCCGATCTGGGTGAAGAAATCGCGGCCTTCGTCAGCTTGAAGCGGCTGGAAACCCTGACCAGCGAAGAACTGTTAAGTTACTGCAAAGAACATCTGGCTCGCTATAAATATCCCCGGAGAATCCACATTCTTTCAGAACTCCCCAAGGGTCCGACAGGAAAAATTTTAAAATCAGCGCTCATCGCGAGCGGATAACATTAAATCGCTGGAGGCGCCATGCGCTGCAAGATCAGCATTTTCTGCCTGGCGGTGATCGTCATTGTCATTTCCGCCGCGAGTGTGGGGTGCCAAGATTTTTTCAAAGGAAAGGGGATCCAGATTCTCGTGGGCTACCCGACGGGCGGCGGCGTCGACGCCGAAGCGCGGCTGCTTGGAAAATATCTCGAGCGCCATCTGCCCGGCAATCCGGCTGTCACGGTGCGCAACATGCCGGGCGCCGCCGGATTGGTTGCTGCCAACTGGTTCGAGCAGTTTGCCAAACCGGACGGCTTGCAGCTTTATTACGGCAGCTCGACGAATATCGTTGAACAGGCTTTCGCTCGCGACGAAGTAAAATACAATCTACTCAATTGGGATCTCATCGGCGCGATCCTGCGCGGCACACCCGTGGCGCTGATGCGCCCGGACAAAATCGATCGCTTGAAAAGCGGCAAGCCCCTCGCCATCGGCTCGCGCGGTGGAGACGATACTTGGAATGCCATGTTCTTGTGGGGCGCCGAGTATCTCAAGTGGAACGTCCGCTGGATTCTCGGTTATGGCGGCGGCGGCGAAATGCGCCTGGCATTTCAACGCGGCGAGACCGATATCTACGCAACGTCCAACTTGATTGCGCTCAAGGAGCTGATCGCCGAAGGTTTTCAGCCCTTCGTGCAAAAGGGACGGCTGTTGCCGGATGGCTCGTCCAAGAAGCGCGTGGAATTTCCCAAAGTACCGCTCTTCGAAGAGTTGTTGGGCGCGCAGAAACCGACAGGCGTTGCCTGGCAAGCGTATATCACGATTGCCGGCGCCGACGACTCCGGCCGGCCGTTGCAGACAGCAAAGAAAACTCCGCCGGACATCGTCAAAGTCTATCGCGATACCATGGGGCGCATCGAAAAGGACAAAGAATTCGCTGCGGAGCTGGCCAAGGTTGCCGGCGACGACGCCGAAATGCTCTCCCATGCAGAGAGCGACCCGGTCCTGCGCCGGTTGCTCATTCTTTCACCCGGGGCCAAAGAATTCGCCCAAAATATGATGAAGAAATATTTGAATCGGTGACGATGCGCCCTTCGGAAGAATTCAAAAAGACGCAAGCGACACGAGAGTGAATGCTCGCTGATCCGCCTGCATGACCTCCTTGACTCATCTTCGGGGTTCCGATAAGCGTTGGCGCGACTCGTTTCCGATTCCAGCTTCGAGCTGATTTCATCGACAAGAAATCTCGGTTGCAGGAGGCGCAACATGAAGAAGACTTTGCTGGTGATTCTTTGCTCAGTGCTGTGGAGCATTCGCGCCGATGCCCAGACGGCGTTTTACCAGGGCAAAACCATTCGCATCATCGTCGGCACGCCGCCGGGCAACCTTTACGATTTCTGGGCGCGGCTCATCGTCGACTACATGGGTAAATATATTCCCGGTAATCCAACATTCATCGTGCAAAACATGCCCGGCGCCGGACATGTCGTCGCGGTCAATCATCTCTACACCGTGGCCAAGCCGGACGGCTTGACGCTGATCGGATCGGTGATTCCCTCGCTCTATCTCAATCAACTCATCGGCCGGCCCGAAATTCAGTTCGATTGGTCGAAGTTCACCTGGATCGGCTCCCCGGCTCGCGGCGCCAGCCAGATGTACATGCGCGCCGACAGCCCCTACAAAACCATCGAAGAGGTGCGCACCGCCAAAGAGCCGCCAAAATGCGGCGCCACCGGCGTCACCGGTCCGGACTCCTATTTTCCCAAGCTGCTGCAGGAAACCGTCGGCGCCAAGTTCAACATCGTCACCGGCTATCCCGGCGGCACCGATATCGATCTCGGCGTCGAGCGCGGCGAGATTCACTGCCGCGCTTTTACCATCGAAGCGTTCTTCGGCCGCGAACCCTATCATACCTGGCGCAAGACCGGCTTCGTCCATCACATGTTTCAGAGCGGCAGCAAAAGAGACGCCCGGCTGCCGCAAACGCCGACGATCTTTGAGATCATGGACAAATACAAAACAGCGGAATCCGGCCGGCGCCTGGCTACCGTGCTGCTCGGCGCCGACGACATGGGACGGCCGATGTTCGGCCCGCCGGGCATGCCCGCCGAGCGATTGAAAATCTTGCGCGACGCCTTCGCTAAAACCATGGCCGACGAACAGTTCCGCGCCGAGGTGAAGAAGCGCAATTACGAATTCGATCCGGTGGGCGGTGAAGAATTGGAAAGGCTGGCCAAAGAAGTCGTCGGCCAACCGGCCGATGTCATTGATCGATTGAAGAAGGTTTTAGGAAACTGATATTCATATCGTCGACATGAACACGCTGTCATAGATTTGCCGCCTCTGTTCCGGCCGGATTAGCGGAGGATAACATGAGAGAGAAAAACGGTGGCTTCTGGCTGTTGGTTCTCAGCATGCTTTTCTTGCTGCTCTCCCCCCATCAGGCATTACCCCAAGCCAACTTTTTTCAAGGCAAAACCATCACGCTCATCCGCGGCAGCACGCCCGGCGGCGTGGGCGAACGGCGCGCTCGCTCGGTCATTCCATACTTGACCAAGCATATCCCCGGCAATCCAACAGTGGTGATGGAGTTCATGCCGGGCGCCGGCGGTCGCAAGGCGGCGAATTACATGTATCACCGGGCTCGTCCTGACGGCCTGACCCTCGCCAACATTGGCAGTGGCCACATCATCAGCGCCGTCCTGGGCGAAACCGGAGTGGATTACGACATCGATAAGTTCATTTATCTCGGCACGCCCAACACCGGCTCTCATTATATTTTTATCACCATGAGCCGGCTCGGGCTGAACTCTATAGACAAGCTTCGCGCTCATGCCGGACTAAGAATCGTAGCCCACGCAGTGGGCCATGAAATTTATTTTACCGGCCGACTCTTCGCTTACACGCTCGGTTTGAAGGAGCCCAAGTTTGTCACGGGCTTTGGCGATCCGGAGATGCTCGTTGCCCTAGCGCAGGGAGAGGTAGATGGTCGATCCCAAGTCGCGGAATCGATTGAGCGCACGCCGGAGTGGATTGACAAGGGCGCAGTAGATTTTCACGCCATCCTAGAGACTCCTGGTGTCAAAAGGCATCCTCGCTTTGCTCAACTGCCGACGCTAGAGAGCTTTGCGAAATCCGGCAGGGAACAAAAGGTCTTACTCATGCATCGCGCCTTCCGTTCGGTCGGCACGCCTTACATGCTGCCACCGGCAACTCCCAAGGAGCGGGTCGACATCATCGCTGACGCGCTGCGCGCAACCTTTCGCGATCCGGCATTCTTGAGTGACTTCAAGAAACAGACAGGCGCGGAGGCCACACCGATAACAGCGGACGAACAGACGAAGGCGCTGCGCGAGATACCGCGCGATAAAGAAGTCATCGAGTTATTCAAGAAGCTGGTTGGCGCCGATCCGCTGCCGCAGCGCTAGTCGCTACGCTCAGCGAAACTTGTAATACAGGCTTAGATTAAATAATGGACAGTGACCATGAAAGCGAGGTCCGGCCATGAAAGTTCACAAAATTTTCTGCGCCCTAAGCACCGGTTGGCTTTCCGCTATATCGATCGTCGTAGCGCTAGCGCCGGAGGCTGCCTTTTCCCAAGCTTCGTTCTTTCAGGGCAAGACCGTCGTAGTCGTCCAGGGGCGAGACCCCGGAGGGACCGGCGACCTCAGAGTGAGAGCCCTGTTTCCCTTCTTGCAGAAATATATACCGGGCAACCCGACCATCGTGAGCGAGTATATGCCCGGCGGCGGCAGCCGCAAGGCGGCAAATCACATCTACAGGAACTCGCGTCCTGACGGCTTGATCATCGGCAACTTTAGCTCGGCCATGGTTTCGCTCGCCATACTCGGAGAATCCGGAGTCCTATACGATATCGACAAATTCCATTACCTGGGTTCGCCGTACAGCACCTACCACTCGGTGTTTGTCACCCGTAAAGACGCCGGCTTCGACACCCTCGATAAGCTGCGCGCCGCCACCGGAGTCAAAGTCGGCGGCCAGTCGATTGGGTTCTCCACTTACAATGAAGGGCGACTTTTCGTCTACATGCTCGGCCTCAAGGATCCGCTGTTCATCGCCGCCTTCGGCGGCGCCGAACTCGATCCGGCGATGATGCGCGGCGAGATCGACGGCCGCGCCACCGGCCCTGACACTATCCTGCAACGCAACCGCGATTGGCTCGACAAGGGTTTGGCGAACATTCATGCGATCATGGAAACGCCCAAAGGCGACAAGCACCCTCACCCATTCTTCGCCAAGCTTCCCGAGATCGAAACTTTCGCTAAAAACGATCGCGAGCGTAAGATGCTGGCCTTGCAGCGCGGATTCCGCGTCACCGGCACGCCGTTCGTGCTTCCGCCGGGAACACCGAAGGATCGGGTCGATATATTGAAGGACGCTTTCCGCAAGACCTATCTGGATCCGGATTTCGCCAAAGAGTATCGGAAACTCACCTCCGACGATCCGTCGCCTCTGCTGCCGGAAAATCACGAGAAGGCGATCAGAGAAGTGCCGCGCGACCCGGAAGCGATCGAGCTGTTTAAAATAATTGCCGGCCCAAAGAAACTGCCGCCGCGCTGACATAATAGCCGTGGAGATCGTTCAAGCCGTTCAAGTGGTGCGTGTTCGCTAGGGCGCGTATGGTCTTATGAAGAAACAACGCCACGCAAACGTCACGGAGTTCGATCATGAAAATTCACAAGCACACACCACCGATTCGACTTGTTCTTCGCAGTAGGCATCCTCGCTGCTACTCTTCTTGTCGACGTCGCGCATTTTCCCAGGCGCCATTCTACCAAGGCAAGACCGTCACCGTGATCGCCAGCACCTCGCCCGCGGGAACCGGCGATCTCCGAGTGAAAGCGCTCCTGCCGTTTCTGCGCAAGCATATTCCGGGGAATCCCACGCTGGTGCTCGAATATATGGACGGCGGCGGCGGGCGCAAAGCGGCAAACTACCTGTTCCGCAACGCTCGCCCCGACGGGCTTACGATCGGGGCCATGAGCAGCGGCGTCATATCTCTGAACATCATGCGCGAAAGCGGCGTGCTCTACGATCTCGACAAGTTTATCTATCTCGGCGCGCCGGAAACCGCCGGCCACCAAACCATCTACACGCCCAAGGAACTTGGCCTAAACAATCTCGAAAAGCTTCGAGCGAAATCCGGCCTGCGCATCGGCGCCCAAACCGTCGGTCACGTCTCTTACATCGCCGGGCGATTTTTCGCCTACTTTATCGAGTTCAAAGATCCGAAGTTTATCGCCGGCTACACCGCTCCAGAGGTTGACGCTGCGCTCTTGCGCGGCGAGCTCGATGCGCGGGCGAATGCGGCCGTGTCGGTATTGCGGCGCAACCCCGATTGGCTCGACAAGGGTGTGATGGACTTTCACGCGATTATGGAAGTGCCCAAGGGCGCCAAGCATCCTCGCCTGGGTCACCTTCCCGAGATCGAGAGCTTTGTGCGGACCGAGAGAGAAAAGAAGCTTCTCGATGTCTGGCGCGCCTTCAGAGCCGTCGGCTCGCCTTACTTATTACCGCCGGGAACGCCCAAAGAGCGCGCCACCATACTCCAGGAGGCCATGCGCAAGGCGCTGAAAGACGACGAGATGCACCGCGAGTTTCTAAAGCTGGTCGGAGAAGAAGTGGAACCGATGATGCCCGAGGAGCTGAGCAAAATTATCAGGGAAATCCCTCGCGACGCAGAGATAATCGAAACGATCAAGGTTCTTTCCGGCGCCGGTCCGTTGCCGCGAAGATGATTAATGGGAGTTCAAGTCGTTCAAAAAGTTCAAGCCGTTCAAGTCGTTTAACGGAGCTATGGAGATGTCGAACCATCCGAACCTCAGACGATTTGAACGGAGCGTATGGTTCGACTGGCTCACCATGCACGGCACGTATTTCCACTCATCCTGATCCCTCGACAAGCTCGGGACTAAAGGCGCAGTCGAGGGAGCCTGTCCCTGAGCGAAGCCGAAGGATCGAGGGATTGAAGGGGTTGAACGGCTTGAACCTCCAGAGAAATGGAGACATGGCATGAAAACAAATGAACGGCGAACGCCGTTGACCGCTTCGGCGGCGCTCTACACTTTGGTTTTTCTTTTCGCTACTCCCGTCTATTCCCAGACCCCATTCTACCAGGGCAAAACCATCACCATCGTTCACGGCCGCGACCCCGGCGGCACGGGCGATATGCGGGTGAGAGCGATGATCCCCTTCCTGCAAAAATACATTCCGGGAAACCCGAACATCGTCAGCGAGTATATGCCCGGCGGCGGCGGTCGAAAGGCCGCGAATCACGTCTACCGGTCTGCGCGCCCTGACGGCTTGATGATCGGCAACCCCGGGCTCGGCATGGTTGCTGCCGCGGTGCTCGGAGAATCGGGAGTTCTTTACGATCTCGATAAGTTTTTCTATCTGGGGTCACCCTACAGCTCGTATCACCCGGTCTTTTTAAGCAGGAAACAGGCGGGCTTGAGCAGCATTGAGAAACTCACCGCCGCTTCCGGAGTCAGGATCGGCGGCCAATCCGTGGGTTTCTCCACCTACAATGAAGGTCGCCTCTTCGCCTATATTCTTGGTCTCAAGGACCCCAAATTCATCGCCGGCTATGCGGGGCCGGAAATCGACCAGGCGCTAATGCGCGGCGAGGTGGACGCGCGCGCGACCGCGGCTGACTCGATAGCGCAACGGAACCCGGACTGGCTCGGAGGCGGGTTGGTGGACTTTCACACGATCTTGGAAATTCCCAAGGGCGACAAACATCCCCAGTTCAAGCAGCTTCCCGAGCTGGAGAGCTTTGCCAGGTCGGATAGAGAACGTAAGGTGATCATTTTGTCGCGCGCTTTCAGAGTGGCCGGCGGTCCCTCTGTCCTTCCGCCAGGAACCCCCAAGGATCGGGTCGCGGTTGTCCAAGAGGCGTTTCGCAAAACCTATAAAGACCCGGAATTTCTCCGCGAATATAAAAAGCTCACCGGCGACGAGGCGTCCCCTCTCCTCCCCGAGGACCATGAAAAGGTGATCAAAGAAATCCCCCGCGAGCCCGAGATCGTCGAGCTCTACAAGAAAATTGCCGGCGCGGGGCCGTTGCCGGCGCGGTAAGAAAGGACTCGCCATGAAGATAAAAATCACCACGCCGATTCTATGCTCGGCGCTGTTGACTCAGCTGGTGATGCTGCCTGACTTCCTTTATTCACAGTCCGACTTTTATCGGGGCAAAACTATTAGAATGGTGCACGGGCGCGACGCCGGCGGCTCAGGAGACCTGCGGGTAAAAGCGCTGGTGCCGTTTCTGCAGAAATACATCCCCGGAAATCCCACCGTCGTTCATGAGTTCATGCCGGGAGGCGGCGGCCGGAAGGCCGGCAACTATATTTTTGGATCGGCGGCGCCCGATGGATTGACCATCGGCAACGCAGGCAGCGGCATGGTGTCGAGCGCGGTTCTCGGCGAAACGGGAGTGCAATACGACATCGATAAACTCATTTTCCTTGGGTCGCCCTATAGTTCCACTCATTATTTTTTCTTGACGCGACGAGAAACAGGACTGACGACGCTGGAGAAACTCCGGTCAGCCCCAGGCGTGCGCGTCGGTGCGCAATCCGTCGGCCATACCATTTATAATATCGGCAGGCTCTTCGCTTGGGTTCTGCCTCTCAAAGATCCCAAGTTTGTCACCGGCTATTCGACTCCTGAGCGCGATGTTGCTTTCATGGCCGGCGAGCTCGACGCTCTCGCTACCACCGACGATCATCTCGTGCGTAATCCCGAATGGATATCGGCGAACAAAATTGATCTCCATGCCTTGATGGAAGTGCCGAAGGGAAACAAGTATCCCCGCTTGGGTCACCTGCCCGATATTGAAACCTTCGCTAAGTCGGAGAGAGAGCGAAAAGTGCTGGCGATGTTTCGTAATCTGCGGCTGACCGGTTCGCCGTTCTTTATTTCGCCACGAACCCCCGCAGACCGGGTCGATATACTCAAGCAGGCGATGACCAAGAGCCTCAATGACCCGGAGTTTTACAAAGAGCACAAAAAGCTCGTCAGCGAGGAGCCCACGCCGCTTTCGCCAGAAGAAAATCAAAGAGCTATTCGGGAATTGCCTCGCGACGCCGAGACCATCGCGCTTTTTAACAAGCTCGCCGGCCCGGCGCCGTTGCCGCCGCGCTAGGAAGGGAGACTCGCCATGAAGATAAAAATTATGACGCGGATTCTATGCTCGGCGCTGTTGACTCAGGTGGTTATGTTGCCTGACTTCCTTTATTCACAGTCCGACTTTTATCGGGGTAAAACCATCACCCTCCTGCACGGCCGCGCCCCCGGCGGATCGGGAGACTTTCGCGTACGCGCCGTGCTGCCCTTTCTGCAAAAATATATTCCCGGCAATCCGACCTTCGTGCACGAGTACATGGACGGCGGCGGCGGGCGCAAAGCGGCCAATCATATTTTCGCCATGTCCCGCACGGATGGCTTGGTCCTCGGCAACGTCGGCGGCGGCGTGGTCGCCAACGCGGTACTCGGCGAATCGGGTGTGCAGTACGACCTCGACAAGCTGCCCTTCATCGGCTCGCCGTACAGCGCTACTCACTACGTGCTAGCCACTCGCAGAGAGGCCGGTCTGACAAATCTGGAGAAGCTGCGCGCTGCCACCGGCATTCGCCTCGGCGCCCAATCCGTCGGCCATACCAACTACACCATCGGCAGAATATTCGCCGCGCTGCTCGGTCTCAAAGACACTAAGTACGTCACCGGTTATTCGATCCCCGAGCGCGACGTTGCTTTGCTGCGCGGCGAGATCGACGCGATCACCAACTCGGATGACTTCTACGCCCGCAACCCCGAATGGATCGAAAAGAAAATGGTCGATTTCCACGTTGTTATGGAGATTCCCAAAGGCGAAAAGCACCCGCTCTTTTCCCGTCTGCCCGAGATCGAAACCTTTGCCAAAACGGAGCGCGGTCACAAGTTGTTGTCGATGTTCCGTCTCTTCCGGCTTTCCGGATCGCCCTTTATTCTGCCGCCGGCGACGCAAAAAGATCGCGCCGAGATCATCAAGGAAGCGATCCGCAAGAGTTTCAAGGACCCGGAGTTCGTCAAGGAATACCGTAAAGTCGTCGGCGAAGATCCGACGCCGCTTTTGCCGGAGGAAAACGAGCGCGCCATCCGCGAGCTGCCGCGCGACGCGGAGACCATCGAACTGTTCAAAAAATTTGCCGGCGCGGGCGCGTTGCCGCCGCTCTGAGGCACGGCAGCATCGACGAGGCTCGCGAAGCGCGATGGCCGCAAGCAAAATAGTACTTGCGCCGGGAAATTGAAAACCATATAAGTGCGCTGCGCCGCCGACCGCGGGAATCGCAGCGGACGGTGGATCGCCGATGATGAACCTTTCGCAGTAAGTCGGACCATTAATCAGGCAGGAATATTATCGAGATGGAAACTTCGCTATTCGACGCGGCCATAAGAGGCTTCCTCAATATCCTTCAACTGAAGGTGTTCTTCGCAATGATGATAGGCGTCAGCATTGGCACCTTCACCGCCGTGGCGCCGCAGGGGTTAGGAATGCCGCTGGTCTACGCGATCCTGTTGCCGATCGTGATCAAGTGGGAGCCCCTCACCGGCATCGCGATACTCATTGGCGCAAGCGCAGTCAGCGCGATTTGTGCTGCCTACCTGCCGATACTTTTTGGCATTCCCGGCGGCTCTGGTTCCCAGGCCACAGTTCTCGATGGCTACCCGATGGGAAAGAAAGGCGAGGGCCGGCGCGCGCTCGGCGCCTCGTTCATGGCCGGCGGTATGGGTAGCCTGATCGGCACCTTCACGCTCATATTGGCGATTCCCGTAACCAGGCCTTTGATCTACCTGATGGGCTCGCCCGAGCTTTTCGTCGTCATGCTTTGGGGCCTAAGCATGGTCGCCGTGCTCGCCGGGCGCCAGCCGATCAAAGGACTCATCGCCACCAGCCTCGGTCTGCTCATCGCAACCATCGGCCAACAGGCACAAAGCGGCGTCATGCGCTATGTTTTCGACCAGCCCTACCTATTGGACGGCATGTCGATCAGCATCATGGCGCTCGCTCTTTTTGGTATTCCCTCGGCGCTGGATTTGGCTTTGACCAAGCTCGGTGTCGAGCAACAGCCCGTGCCGCTCAAAGGCAGTTTGTTCGACGGGGTCAAGGATTGTTTGCGCGAATGGTGGCTGGTGGTGCGCTGTAGTTTCGTTGGCGTGTGGGTGGGAATCGTTCCCGGCCTCGGCTCTCAGGTGGTGGACTGGCTCGCCTACGGCCATGCGGCGCAAAGTTGCAAAGGCGGCCGAGAAAACTTCGGTAAGGGCGACGTGCGCGGTGTCATCGCGCCTGAGAGCGCCAACGACGCCAAAGACGGCGGCGATCTCATCACCACATTGCTGATGGGATTTCCCCAGGGCGTGACCACCGCGCTGTTTATCGTCGCGTTGCTCGCCTGGGGATTTGTCCCTGGTCCGGAAATGCTCAAAAAGAACGCGGACCTAATCTTTAGCATCGTCTGGATTCAAGGCATCGCGGGAATCGCCGGCACCCTGGTCGGCTTCGTATTGGCCGCGCAGCTCGCCAAGCTCGCCGAGGTGCGCTACACGTTCATGGTTCCGATCATGTTCATCTTCATTCTCCTCGGCGCCTTCAGCGTCAACCGCGATCCCTTGGACCTTGTGGTCGTGGTCGGTTTCGGCATCCTCGGTTATTTCATGCGCCGTTCCGGCTATCCTCGGCCGGCGATGATTCTCGGTTTGGTGTTGGGCGATCTGATGGAAAAATATCTCTACCGCTCGGTGGCGAGCTATGGCTTTAGTTGGCTCGCCCGGCCGGCGGTGATCGTGATACTCATGCTCGCGGCGCTGTCTTTATTTTTTACCCTGCGCGGACAAATGAGAGCGAGAAAAGAAGCTCCCCCCGCTTCATTCAGCGGCGCGATGGCGAGGGCTGAAGATGAAAGCTAATCTTACTCTCTTCTTTCTTTTGGTTTTCGTCGTAGGGGCCGTGATTGGTTGGGACTGGCCCAACATCGCCAAGATCATGCCGGTCTACGTTGCCGCCATCCCTGGTATTATTTTAGTCTTGGTGCAACTTTACCGTGAAGTGACCGGTTGGCAGGGGCGGCGCGGCACTGCTGGCGGTATTGATATGGATGAGGTCAGCGATGTCCAGCTCGACCGGCAAACCGAGCTCAAGCGCACATTGGGATATTTCGCCTGGTTCATCGGCGGCGCACTCGGCATCTGGCTATTGGGTCTGGTCTATCGCTTTGCCGCTGCTGGTCTTTCTTTACACGCTGATCGAAGGCAAGGAAAAATGGTACATCGCTCTGATTGCCACGGCTTGCACTTATGCCCTCGTCTGGGGTCTCTTTGAGTACATGCTCGAGACGAGGTGGCCACCGGGAATTCTTTTCGACTGATGACGTTTCTTTCTCAGATCATATTGAAAAACTCGGAGGAGAACGTGCGGCGTCCGAAGAATTCGTGGTGCGATTACCTTTCTAGCGATAGCGTCGTGTTTTATCGCCGGCCCAGCTTTCGCTCAAGTTCCCTATTACCAAAATAAGACCATCAGGATCATCCGCGGCGGCGAGCCCGGCGGTTCGGGCGACCTGCAGGCGCGGGCGCTGATTCCCTTTCTGAAAAAAAATATTCCCGGCGATCCGACGATCATCGTTGAAAATATGCCCGGCGCAGCGGGCCGCAAGGCGGTGAATCACATTTACTCGACGGCCAAGCCCGACGGCTTGGCGATCGGCGCGGTCGGCGCGGGTCTGGTCGCGGGTCCGATCTTGGGCCTTCCCGGATCGCAATATGATATCGACAAACTCATTTATCTCGGTTCGACGGAGAGCGGCGATCCTTACGTCTTTGTCAGCCGCAAGGAAGCGGGCTTCGACAGTCTGGAAAAATTGCGCGCCGCAACCGGACTACGGATTGGCGCGCAGGCGGTCGGCCATCCGGTCTTCATCAGCGGACGCATGTTCGGTTACCTGCTGGGCTTGAAAGAACCCCGCATGGTCGTCGGCTACGGCGGCCCCGAGATCGACATCGCTCTGGGAAGTGGAGAATTGGATTTACGCGCCAACGGCGCGGATACCATCTTCCAGCGCAATCGCGACGGTCTGCAAGTAGGACAACTCAACTTTCACGCCTTCATCACGATTCCCAAGGGAAATTTCATTAAAGGTTTGCCCAAAGCTCCCGAGCTGGAAAGTTTTGCCAAGAACGACAAGGAGCGGCAGATGGTCAACCTGTTTCGCGCCTTTCTCTATCCCCGCTGGCCCTATATCGTGCCGCCGGGAACGCCCAAAGAAGTCGTGGGAATCTTGCGCGGCGCGATGGCGAAGTCTTTCAAGGATCCGGAGTTTCACAAGGAATTCAAAAAGCTCATGAGCAACGAGCCGACGCCGCTCACCGGCGAGGAAATGGAAACCGCGATCCGCGAGCTGCCGCGCGACCCCGAGACTGTCGCGCTCTACAAGAAAATGGCCGAGCAGGGCCCGCTGCCGGCGCGGTAAGGCGAAAGAGTTCAAATCGTTCAACCGCTTCGCGCCGTTCAATCCCACCTCCTAAATTCCTCCTCGCGTCGCGGGGGAGGACAGAGGTAGAGGGTGAACAGCTTGAACCTGTAAGGAGGAGTGTATGCTGAAACCGTTGGCTCTCGTCGCTTACATTTTATGCTCACTGACTTGCGCGTCTGCCCAGACTCCTTTCTACCAGGGCAAAACCATCACCATCGTCCAGGGCACTGAACCGGGTGGCAGTTCCGATGTCCAAACCCGCGCGCTCCTACCGTATCTGAAAAAACATATTCCCGGTGAGCCGACCATCGTCTCCGAATACATGCCGGGCAGTGGCGGCACTAAAGCCGCCAACCATGTTTTCAAGAATGTTCGCCCCGACGGTCTTACCATGGGCCGCGTCGGCGGCGGTCTGATCGCCAACGCGGTGCTCGGCGAGAAGGGCGTGTTGTACGATCTCAACAAGTTTATTTATTTGGGCTCGCCGCACAGCACCTACCACTGGGTCTTCATCACGCGCAAAGAAGCCGGGCTTAAAAGTATCGATGCCCTACGCTCGGCAAGTGGCATTAGAATCGGCGCGCAAACCGTCGGCCACTCGAACTATTTCGTCGGCCGCCTGTTTGCCCTGTTGATCGGATTTAAAGATCCTAAAATGGTCGTGGGCTACTCCGGCAACGAGCTCGACCTCGCGCTCATGCGCGGCGAGATCGACGGCAGGATCAACAATCCGGACACGCTGACGATACGGAACGCGGAATGGCTCGCCAAAGGCATGATCGACATCCACGCGATCATGGAAGTGCCGCGCGGCCTCAAACAAGCGGGCTTCGATCGTTTGCCTGAAGTTGAAGAGTTCGCCAAATCGGAGCGTGAAAAAAAGTTACTGGCGATGGTTCGCACCTTCCGCCAGATCGGCACGCCGTCTTTCTTCCCGCCTGGCACGCCGGCGGAACCGGTAAAAATACTCCGCGCCGCCACGGCGAAAATGTACAGCGACCCGGACTTTCACAAAGAGTATAAGAAACTGGTCGGCGAGGAGCCGACACCGCTATCGGGTGAAGACATGGAACGCGCCCTCAAAGAATTGCCGCGCGATCCGGAGATCGTCGAGTTATTCAAAAAGCTCAACGCCGCCGGACCGCTGCCGGCGAGCTGATTGGGCGACGTTCAAGTCGCTCAAAAAGTTCAAGCCGTTCAAATCGTTGAGCAGAGAGCAGCTGATTCAGCAGATTGACCAGTGGTGCGCAATCTAGGAGCAGACCTCTAGCCGGCGCCGCACGGCCAGACCGTTACAAGTTGGTCTAGTCCAGCGGTTCAATCTCTCGCACGCCGCCTCTACTCACGCTCGCCGATAGATGATAAATATCGAGCCATGCGTTTAGATCTCGAGCTCATCCAAGTGAACGATGTCCGCTTTGGAGCGCGGACTGCGATCGTGAACGATGCCCTGATCATCGATCGCGCAGACCTCGTCTCGCAACTCGAACAGGAACCGCTTTTCGAATCACGTCGAAATCGAATTGGCCCACCCGGGCGAATCTTGCCGGATCATCCGCGTCCTCGATGTTGTCGAACCGCGTTATCGGATGAACGGTCCGAATTTTCCTGGCGCGCTCGAATGCGATCGGCCTAGTCGGCGACGGCCGCACGCGCGCGCTCAAGAACGTAGCGGTCGTCGAAACTGATCAGTTGGCGATCCGTTCGCGAAATATCATCGACATGAGCGGCCCGGCGGCTGAATACTCCCCCATCGCCAACACGCACAATGTCGTCTTGCTGCCTTATCCAAAGCCAGGCGCCGACAAAGACGATTATCGCTTGGCGGTGAAGAAAGCCGGGTTGAAAACCGCGACGTATCTCGCGGCGGCAGCGAAAGACGTCGCTCCTCATGAAACGCAAACCTTCGAGCTGCCGCCAGTTGCGATCGAATCAAGGGCCGAAAGATTTGCCGCGCATCGCTTACATTTTTCCGATGCATTCGCACCAGCATCCGACCCAGCAAAAAGAAACCGTCTTCTACGGCAGCAACATTCAGGGCTTCATGCCGACCATCGTTCATCCGAACGAGATCCTCGACGGCGCGCTGATGTTTTCTTACTCGGCGTTTACCTGGTTCGCGCAGAATCATCCGGTGATCCACGAGCTTTATCGGCGCCACGGCCGCGATCTCTGGTTCGCCGGCGTCGTCCTCACCGTCGCGCCGGTCACCATTGCTGAAAAAGAACGCAACACCGCCCTCGCCGCGCGTCTGGCGAAAGAAGTCTTAAACGCCGATGGCATCATCGCGACCAAGATCGGCGGCGGCGCCGTCGATACCGACCTGATGATGATCTACACGCGCGCTGAAGAGATGGGCATGAAAGCCGCGCTGATCATCATGGAGCGCTATCCCGACACCGGCATCACCTTCGTCCCGGCGAACGTGAACGCCCTCGTCACGCCCGGACTGACGCGCGACGCGATTACCCTGCCCGCTGTAGAGCACGTCATCGGCGGCGAAACCATCGCACTGGACAACGGCAATCCGGACAGCGAAAACCCGGGTATCACGCCCACGGCGGCGCGCGCAGAATTGAATCTTTGGATCGGCGACATCGTCGGCGCCATCAGCCAGGTGGGCGCATCGCGCCTCACGACGTATATGAGCTAACTAAATTTCGAAATCCGAAATTCGAAATCCAAAACAAATCCGAATGATCAAAACGCAGAAAATTCAAAAGCGGCCCGTTTCGGATTTCGGATTTTGAATTTCGGCTTGGTTTGTTTCGGATTTGGTGCTTCGGATTTCGGATTTTTCCGTGGATAAAGTTACGGAGTGAACTATATGAACCCACAGATTCGCGTCGTCCATTACTTGAATCAGTTCTTCGCCCAGATCGGCGGCGAAGACAAAGCCGAAGTCGGCCCGCAGATCAAACCCGGTCTTATCGGCCCCGGCCGCGCGCTGCAGCAAGCGCTGGGCGAGCACGGCGAAATCGTCGCGACGATATTCTGCGGTGATAACTATTTCGCCGAGCACCAAGCGCAGACGATCGACCAATTGATCCAACGAATGGCCGAATACAAACCGGACCTGCTGATCGCCGGCCCGGCGTTCGAGAGCGGCCGTTACGGCATCGCCTGCGGCGCGATCTGCCAAGCCGCGCAACAGCGGCTCGGCATCGTGGCGGTAGCGGGCATGGACGAAGACAACGTCGGCGCCGGCCTGTATCGAAAAAATCTCTATATCATCAACTCCGGTGCCACCATCGCCCGCATGGTGCCGACGATTCAGCGCATGGCCGCGCTCGGAGTGAAACTGGCTCGCCGCGAGGCGATCGGCAAACCGGAAAACGAAGGCTATCTGGCGCGTGGCATCAAGCGCAATGAGTTTGCCGCTAAACCGCCGGCGGAGCGCGCCGTCGACATGCTGCTCGCGAAATTGCGCGGCGATGAATTTCACTCGGAAATCGCCGCCGCCGAAATTTGCCGGGAGTAAACCGGCCGCGCCGCTCACGAATCTCAAGTCGGCAGTCATCGCACTCGTCACCGACGGCGGCTTGGTGCCCGAAGGCAATCCCGACAACATCGAGCCTGGCCGTCCGACGCGCTTTACGACGATTCCCGTCACCGGCGTCAATTCTCTCGATGCGGATAAATACGATGCCGTTCACTCGGGGTACGACACGGCGATTGCCAATCGTGATCCCAACCGCTTGGTGCCGCTCGATACCATGCGCGAGCTCGAACGCGAAGGCGTGATCGGCAAACTCCACGAGTTCGTCCACTCCACCGGCGGCGCTCATGCCGCCGTGGAAAACGCGACGAACATCGGTAAAGACATAGCCCAGCGCCTGAAAGCGGCCGGCGTAACCGGCGTGATCCTCACCTCGACTTGAGGCTCCAGCACTCGCTGCGGCGCAGCGATCAGCAAAGAAATCGAAAAACTCGAAATTCCGGTTACGCAAATCTGCACGATGATCCCGGTGGCGAAAGAAGTCGGTTCGCTGCGCGCGATCGCTTCCGGCGGCATCGTCAGTCCGACCGGCAATCCCGAGTTGCCCCCGGAGAAGGAAAAAGAATTCAGGCGACAATTGATTCTCCGCGCCCTGCAAACTTTGCAGGAGGAAGTCTGAAAAAACCTTGGTTCACCACGAAGGACACGAAGGTTTTAACAATTTTTCTCCGAACTTCGTGCTCTTCGTGAACTTCGTGGTGAGTCTGAATTTTCCTTAGAATTGTTTGCGGCTGGAGACATGATGAAAATATTAAAACTATCGCTCGCGCTCCTCATCGGCTTCACGGTCTTGAATTGGCATCCTTCGGGCGCAGCGGCCCAGGACGATGTGGTCGCTGCCGCGAAAAAGGAAGGGCAACTCGTCCTCTATCTGTCGACGAACCTCACCGACGCCAATGGCATGGTTCAGCTTTTCAAGCAGAAATATCCCTTTATCAACGTCAACCTTTTTCGCGCCGACAACGAAAAGCTGTTGAATCGTATCCTCACGGAATCGACGGCGGGAAAATTCAACGGCGACGCGATCATGATCAGCAGCTTCGAGGTTCGCGTGCTGCTGCAGAAAAAGCTTTTGCAAAAATATGTCTCGCCGCACAGCCAAGCTTATCCCGAAGGCTTCACCGACAAAGACGGCTTTTGGACCAGCGTTTACTCCATCCCACGTGTCATTGCCTACAATACGAATCTAGTAAAACCCGACGTCGCGCCAAAAACCTTCGACGATGTGCTCAATCCGCGCTGGAAAGGCGGATTCGGCATGTCCGACAGCGCCACGCTCTGGTACACCGGCTTTCTGAAATTTGCCGGCGAAGAAAAGGGGCGCGACTTCATGCGCAAGCTCGCGGCCCAAAAGCCGGCGTTCCGCGACAGCGAAACTGTGATCATCCAACTGCTCGGGGCAGGAGAGTTTCCATTGGGTCTGGTCTACTCACACCAGGCGGCGACGATGAAGAAACGCGGCGCGCCGGTGGACTGGGTGCGCACGGCACAACCCATCGTCACCGGACTAAAACCCATAGCGCTCAGCGCCAAAGCGCAGCACCCGAACGCCGGCAAACTATTTATCGACTTGGCGTTGTCGAAAGAAGGTCAGGAATTGATCCGCAGCTTCAACCGCATCCCCGATCGCGGCGACGTCACTTCGGAGTTAAAAGAAGGAATCAAACTCTACCCCGCCGACCCGCGTTGGGGCGACAGCTATGCGAAATATGTGGACGAGTTCCGGGAGATCTTTTTTAAGTGACCGATGAGCATTCCAATGCGTTGGCCGTAAAACCGTGAATCGTTAAGCGCAAACCGTTCAAGATAAGAAAACGGCCCATCGGGTTCGTATGCCGGATCATGGGATAATTTGGAAAGATTTGTTCCGATTCATTCGATAGACAGAGAATCCGCGACGATCCAAAGTAAAAACGTTATCCGTCTCCAGTTCTTCCCCGAGAGCAACCAGCGTCCCATCGGCAAAGTCCATCGGAACATTTCGATACCTTTCCATCAGAGCAGCGACCCGGTGTAAACTTTTCGCCGATGAAGGAACCAATTGAAATGCGCCTCTGAGGATAAACTCAAGACAAATTTTCTGCGCGCGCCAATCTGGTCCGACCAAATAAAGTGTTTCGGTCAACACCGCTTCCGTGGTAACGACGTGCCCGGTCCATTTTTCCAACTCGGCAATGCAATCATCGTGCAGCTTCTCGTCTCGGTCCACGAGGGCCACGAATGCACCCGTATCCAACAAGAGTTCATCTTCCACGGCGCAACCGGCGAATCAAGTAATCGCGATGACGCTGGCCTAGGTCGGGACGACCACTGGCAATGCTGCCGAGAAGATCGCGCACCCGCTCAATCGGACGAATATCCGGCTGGGTATCCAGATATTGCTCCAGCGCCTCGCGAACCACTTCAGATCGCTTGCGTTTTAGCCGTTTCGCCGAGCGTTCTAGTTTGGCAGCAAGATCCGCCGACAATCGCATGGTCAATTGACGCTCCATACAGGATCCTCCAGTCGCATTGCATTGTAATGCAATGAAGGACAAATGTCCAAACCTGACGAGTGCAAGCACATCTGAGAGTGCCGCTTTTCACCGGTCGATATTAGAGTTGCACGGAAAAATTCTCCGCCCTATAGTTTGCGTATTCACGTATTGCCGCGGTGCGCTATGTTCGTTCGACTTTCCAGCACGCGCAGATGAGGTCTTATGTACGATCTGATTCTCAAAGGCGGACGGATTTACGACGGCTCGGGCATGCCGTCATTTATCGGCGATGTGGCGATCCGCGATGGGCGGATCGAAGAGATTGGCAGGATCAATGCCGCCGCCGATCAGGTCCTCGACGTTGGCGGTCTCGCCGTCGCGCCGGGTATCATCGATTTTCACACCCACTTCGACGCGCAACTTTGGTGGGATCCGCTGGCGTCATCGTCCTCCGAACACGGCGTCACCACCGTCGTGATGGGTAATTGCGGCCTCACCCTGGCGCCGTGCAAACCGGAAAGCCGCGATGCGTTGATCGGCACCTTCGTGCGGGTAGAGGACATGCCGCGCCAAAGCTTACAAGCCGGCATTCCCTGGGAGTGGACGACCCACGGCGAATATCTCGACGCGCTGGAGCGAAAGCCGCTCGGATTGAACGTCGCGACGCTCGTCGGCCACTGCGCCGTGCGCCAATATGCGATGGGCGAAGCCAGCGTCGAGCGCGAAGCCAACGATGCCGAGATTGCCGAGATGGAAGAGCTTGGTCCGCCATGGCATGGCGGCGGGCGCCTTCGGCTTCTCGACCAATGCCAACCAGCGTCACTATCGCGAAGACGGCAAGCCGGTGGCGAGCCGCTTCGCCGGTCTCGATGAAATCGCTCGGCTTGTGCCGCGTGGTCGGCGAAGCCCAGAGCGGTTTGGTGCAGTTCACCCACGGCGCTTTCGCCTCGCCTGAACACGTCGCGCACATCGGCCAGTGGTACGACACGATCCTCAAGGAGACCCGCCGGCCGCTGATCGGCGAAAGCATCCGCCACTTCTGGAGCGAGCCGGACTTGTGGCGCAAGCAATTGAACGACGTCGAAGAGCGCTGCCGGCAAGGCTATGCGGCGTACGCGATGACCAGCACGCGACGCACGCTGCGGCGCTGGACGTTAAAAGATTCGAGCCGGTTCGACGAGATCTCGGCATGGAAAACTCTCATGACCATGCCGTTGGAGCTGCGCAAGATACTACTGGGCGATGCGAAAACCCGTGACGAGCTCGACAAGGCGACGACCGAAGGCAAGCCGATCAATTTCTCGCGCCGCTGGGATCTAGTCTCGATCAAGAAAGCCGCGCGCGCGGAGAATCGACCGCTCGAAGGCAAAAATATCGACGAGCTCGCTCGACTCCAAGCAAAGTCGCCGATAGGCGCATTCTTGGATTTAGCCCTGGCCGAAGATCTAGAAACGACTTTCGAAGATACCGCGACCCAGGGCGATGACCAGGCCGTAAAAGAAATCTTCTGTAGCCCGCACGTCTTGCTCGGTCAATCCGACGCCGGCGCCCACGTCGCCAACGCCAACCCGGGTTTCGGCTTCGCCACAACCATGCTCGCGTACTGGGTACGCGAGCGGCAAATCATGAGCTTGGAAGACGCGATCAAAAAACTGACTTTCCTGCCCGCATCGATCTTCGGCATCCACGACCGCGGCCTACTGCGCCGCGGCCTGGCCGCCGACCTCTTCGTCTTCGATCCCGACGACGATCGATTTATGCCGAACCGGAAAAAATTAACGACCTCCCCGAAGGCGCTTCGCGCTACATCCAGGGCGCCAAAGGAATTCACTACACGGTCGTCAACGGCTCCGTCCTGATGAAAAACGGCGCCCATACGGGTGTGTATCCGGGGAAAGTGTTGCGAAGTGTTTAACGGAAAATTTCGAGTAAAAAGCATGGCATTTCGATGTCGCAAAAATTTATCTGCACGATCTATATCCAATGGACTTAATTTCGCGACTACGTGGATGAAATTAACCACGAAGCGTCGGACTAAACATCGGTATATCGCTTGGAACGGTCGCATGGCTATCTGGAATGTCATTCGTCTCTGGGAGAATTCCGCAGCGGAACCACAGATAACATCTGGTCCGAGACTACTATTGCGTGGTTGCACTGCTCAGAGACATTAATCAACCTGTCGATTTCTAACCCATCTTGAATCGTGGACGTCATTCTATACTAGCTCAGGTCCGTCCGCATATGTTCCGATCCTAACCAAATGAAATCGGTCCGGAAGACAAGACAGCTTTCGTGCTCGCTACAGCATTCGTACTGTTGTTCCACACCGCGATTTGGATCAATGTCCAAATCGTCGACAATGGCAAACGTCTGATGCTATCGGCTATCGTCTCTTATGTTAGAACATCCTGATTCTACTTCCTGGCACGAACAGGATAGCCAAGTCTCCACGAGAGCGGTACGTCTATCTCAACTTTGATCTGAGACTAATCAGTGACATGTGATACGATCTACTCGACTCTAGAGCAGTGACGTTGCGGGGCTTTTATAGCCACTTGTACGCAACGGCGGATACTCTCGTTCGATGCGACCAGGAATCATCCAGAGCTAATTTGCACGCTCTTTTTGGGAGCGCTCCGATAAGATAGTGAAAAAGTGCTCATGATGTATCACTTCGTGCGGATCATATCGCGATAATACTTAGTCGTCCTATTGACCTCCTCTCTCAGTGAGCCGGATCGCCACGTGCGGAGTAGAATTCAAAACGGTTTATAGATGATTATGTGGACAAATGCGGTCGAGATACGGCTTTACGAAATCTGAGCGACTCTTTCGAACCGAAGCCTGCAAGTTTCTAGTCGCCTACCTCGGTGGCATTTTCTAGATATCTGGGTGAAGACCCGAATCGATCGGCAGTCATTCAGACTTCAGTGTATCATAGATGAGCCCTCTTTGTGGCCGACCTTGATAACGCTAAGCAAAGTCAGCTTCAATCGAGCGGCTCTATCTGATCTCATAGCTAAATTCTTTCGAGAGAATTCTTTGGGCTTGATTGTAAACACCTTGTCATTTCGGTAAAACCGCCGTAACATGTCGAATAACTCGCCTGGCGAATTCTTAGTAGAAATCCAGAAAAACAGGTGAGTGGCTGACTCCCGCGGTTCGAACAGCAGACGTAAACTTGACCGTCGCGGCTTGGTCGTAGGCACCATGTGCGCTTAACAATCCCCTAGCAGCTCTCACCGCAACCCAAATATCTCCTTCCACATCTTTTCATACTTGGGATAATCCTTGACGTCATTTTCGCCGACCGGGTAGACCTTCGCCGGGCGGGTTTTTTCAACCGGTTCGACTTTTGGATGGGCAGGCAAACGGCCGCCTTGCGCGAAAACTTTTTGTCCCTCTTCGCTGGCGGTCCAACGGGCAAAGAGCAAAGCCGTATTCGGATGCGGCGCGGCTTTCAGGATCGCGGTGCCATCGATGTCGCCGGTGCCTTCGGTCAGCATGTAGTCGACCGGCGCGCCTTTGCGCTTGCGCACCGGATAATGATGCGCGTAACAGGTGACGCAGGCCGCCGCTTGTCCCGCCACCAAAAGCTCGGCGAGCTGGGAGTGGCCTTTGTGAAATTCAGGGTTGTTCGCTGCGATACGCTTGAGTAGCGCCACGGCCTTCTCTTCGTTCTTGTACTTGTAGCGCGCCAGGCCGATGAGAAGCTGAAAATCGCGCGGCTCGGCGATAAGCCGGCCCTTCCAACGCGGATCGGCGAAATCTTCGAACTGTTTGGGTTCTTCCTCTTTCTTTACCTGTGTCGTGTTCCAAGCGGGCACGATGTAAATCAAATCGCTGGCGACCCAGCTCGTTCCTTTAAGTTCTTTGGGATAGGCGTCTGCTTCAGGATAGAGTTTATCGAGAAACAGACCTTGGTCTTTGACGTGAACCAGACCGTCCAGCAGCGTTTGAAAAATATCCGCAAGCACCCTGCCGCCGCGCGCTTCCGCGATCACCCGGGCCGCGAGCTGATCGGCGGTCGCGTCGACGTGGTTCACTTTGATCCCCGGAAAACGCTTCTCGAACGCGGGAAGAATAATTTCCGCGTTGATTTGCGCCAAGGTGCCGTAGAAGTTGAGCGTGCCGCCTTCGGTCAACGCCTTTTTGTAAACTTCGTCGATGGTTTGTGCCTGCGCGGAGACAATTCCGCACAACAATAGCGCAACGGATAGAAGAACCTTTCCTACCCTCATAAAATTCCTCCCTTTCGAGTCATCCAGGTTTAGACATCCGATCTCGCTCTATGGCTCTTGCCGATCTTCGTCGACTTGAACGGTTGGAACCAGCGGCCGTCTGAACGCGCTGCCTTCACGCCCAGTACGTCGTCCTATCGACTGGAATGTGCTGCAAGATTTCACCCGGGACGTAGTCTTCCAGCTTGATCCGCGCCATCGCTTCATCCGGACACTTCGATACCGGAGAGAACGGCCGGTCCAACGGACGAGTCGCGTCGACGATCATGCAGGATGTTTTGATCTCGTCCTCCAGCGACGGATCGAGCATATTGCCGCGGAAGAGCGGCGGCGTGATCGACACTTGGCGGTGCGGTTGAACTCGGGTCGCGATCGCCCACAAAACTTCCGTCGCATCGTAAACGTCAATGTCGTCGTCGAAGACGAAAACATTCTTGGCATGATCAAAGGTCAATGCCGCGGCAGCGGCGCGGCCCGGATCGCCCTCTGACATTTTCTTCATCGAGATGAAAATATTATAGTTCGCCTGCCGGCCGAGCTTGCACACCGCGGTCACGCCCGGCACCGCTTCGCGGCAGCGCCTCAGATACGCGCCCTCGCGGGGCAGATCCATCCACGGCTTGTCGCCTTCAGGCGTGATCACCGACTGGTACATCGCGCCCTTGCGGTAGTTGATCGCTCTCACTTCATACTCGACACAGCGGATGAAACGCTGCGGTCCGAGATAGCCCGGCGCCTCGCCGAACGGTCCCTCGACGATGCGCTTACCGGGAATCAGCGCGCCTTCGATGACGATCTCGGCATCAGCCGGAATCAACAAGTCATCACCCCAGGTTTCCGACGGCGTAAGCCTGAGCGGTTCTTGCATGTAACTACCGATAATATCGAACTCGCTGACCTCGAAGGGACCGGTATAACAGGCGCCGATATGATAGGCGGGATGATGCCCCATGACCGTTGCCACGGGCGTTTCCATGTTTTGCTCTTCGTAGTCACAGTACATGCGCCACAGGTGGCGCGGCGACGCATAGAGCGCTGTGCGATTGGGCGACTTGATCTCCATACGATGATACGAGCAGTTGTAAATACCGCTCTTCCGGTCGCGCGTAATCGTCGACAACGTGCTGTACGGACCGCCGTCCATCTCGTAGTGACGCATGAACGGCAGCTGATACAAGTCGACCTCGCCGCCGCGTTTCACGACCTGTTTGACCGGCGCGTCCCTCTTGTCGACGATGATCGGCGGAATCGGCTTCGCTTCGCGCGCCAGACAAGCTTCCGCCATCTCGCCGCGCGTCAGCTCGCGCGGGAAGTTCAACGCGATCTGGGTTTTTCGCTGGGAGATCTCGCAGTTGAGCACAAGCTTAAACTCGCTTACTTTGCCATGAAGATTTAACGCCTGATCGAATATGGCGATGGGAAATTTCTTCTGCGCGCCGAGGTGCTTGATGATCGCAGTGGCGTCATAGTGCGCCGGGTCGATCGGCTTCGAGATATGAATGACTTCGTTGGGAATCTCTCTTCGGCACTCTTCAAGAAACGTGCTCAAGCTCTTGGGCATAAGACCTCCGAGAAATTAGTGGATCACGTTTTCACCACGAAGGACCCAGTGCGGCTGAGCCGCAACCGAAACTCGGAGTATCTCCCGCAAAGACGCAAAGGGCGCAAAGTTCGGAGATTGAGGGTGAAAATCATTTATAAGAGTTTTTGTCCTTTCCCCATAACCTTGGCGCCTTTGCGCCTTGGCGGGAGGAATTCCCGACTCCGAGTACTTTCGATGCCAGATTATTTGCGCAGGCCGCGCAAATTTTTAACTATAGTAATACGAAGAGCACGAAGTTTCAGAGTTCAAATTTTCCAATCCTTCGTGACCTTCGTGCCTTCGTGGTGAAATATTAGCATCCAAATCTTCTACTCTGTGACCTTTGTGCCCTTTGTGGTCAATATTCCGAGACTCTATTTCCCCGGATAGCGTTTCGCCATCTCGTTGAAAAAGCCTTCCTTCTCCAGTTCCTGCAGAAAACTCATGTCGACGAACTGTTCCGGCTTGGCCGTCTTCGCCTGCGGCATCGTCGGCGCGAGGCGGTCCAAGAGAAACTGCAGTCCTTTGAGCGTCGGATAAGGTTTCCTCGGTGTCGTGTTGATATAGGCCTGGTACGATGTCTCCAGCACCTCGGCATCGTTGGTGCGCATGTATTTGCCGAAGACTTTCTGCGTCGCCTGTTTGTTGTTGAAGATAAAGTTGATGCCTTCGATGTAGCCCTTCAGCGCCGACTTGACGACGTCGCGGTTGCTCTTGATGTAAGTTCGCGTCGTCGCCATGCCGTTGCCCTGCACTTCGACTTTGAGATCGGGAATTCTCACCAGCTCGACGAGTCCCATGCGTTTGGCGATCGGCAGCGTCGACGAATTAAAGACCCCCGCGTCGATCTTTCCCGCCGACATCGCAGCGATGCGTTCGGCGTCGGGTCCGCCCGGCACGAGGATCAGATCCTTGTCGGGGTCGAGCTTGAGATGCTGCGCGAGGATGATCGCGGCAAAATGGGTCGCCGCGCCGTAACCGCTGATACCGATTCTCTTGCCTTTCAATTGTTCGAGCCGCGTGATCCCGGGCTGGGCGAAGACTGTCGAATCGTAATAAATTTCCACTCCGGCAATCAGCGCAAGGTCAAACCCCGCCAGTCCGGCCTGAACTACCTGACCGATGCTCATCAGACGGAGGATCGCCGCCCGCCAATGCTTGGATCGCCAGTTGTCCACCACGGAGAAAGATCGGCTCGACGTCAAGGCCGTATTTTTTGAACAGCCCTTCGTCCTTCGCCACCCAGATATGACCTTGGCGAAAACCGAGAGATGGATAACCGAATCGGACTTTCTTTGACTCTTGAGCGCCGACCCATTGGCCATGGATCGCAACGACCAGAAAAACAAGACCACAAACACCAATTCGTCTCATTCCTTCAAATTTCATCGAACTTTCCTCGTCGCCATCACAGACATTTTCATCCCTGGCTCATCGTCCAAATATCTCGCGGAACTCTTTGATGCTCGTGTTGTACTCCTCGACGGAATCCCTCAGCGCAATGGCGAGCTTGAGTCTTGGACTGATCCATTTTCGGCGAGAGGGGTTCGACGTCCGAGCGCGCAGGAATTCTCCGCAGCGCGCGCAGGCGCTGCTGCGCAGGCTTGGATAGAAGAAAATCGATAAACAGCCGCGCCGCATTCGGATCGGGCGGCTTCGCGCTTAAGCCCGCGCCGTTCAATGTGGCCACCACCGGGTTGACGGTATTCACCCATTCGACGGGCGCTCCCCGCTGTCTCATCTCCTCGATCCGATGGGCGTAAATGCCGCCGAGCGGGAATTCGCCGGCCGCCATGAGCTGCGAGATCAGCGTGTGCCCCTTACGCCATTGGATGTCTTGCCTCGCCAGTGCTCTCATAAATTTTTGCGTTTTCTCTTTGCCCCAATACTTCACCAAAGCGCCGTACCAAACGTAGTCTTCTTCTTCGAGCGAAATTTTGCCTCGCCATTTCGGGTCGAGCCAATCTTCCCACTGCTTCGGAGCATCCTTCTCCGCGACGAGTTTAGAATTGTAACCGATGGTCCTATAGTTGACGTAAACTGCGCACCAGTAACCGTTGGGATTTACGAAGTCGGCGATGAAATTTTTGCTTTCAGGCGACTTGTAGGGTGCAAGCAATTTAGCGCCCATGAGCACGTCGAATTCACCGACCATGACGACATCGAAGTTCCACTTGCCCGCGCGCGTTTCACCGATGATTCGATTCAAAATCACCTCGCCGCTGGCGCGAAAAAGCTCGCCTTTGATGAAGGGATACTGCTTTTCAAAATCGTCGAGCAGCGGCTTGGACTCGGTCACGTTCGTGGAGGCGTACCAAATCAGTTTGCCTTCTTTTTTCGCGCCCTCGATGAGCTTGGCTTTTTCATCGGCCTGACCCCACGCCGACACCACGCCAATCGCAAGAGTCATGATCCACAAGCTCAGTGAAACCGACGTTGTTAAAACTGAACTCATCTCGTACCTCCGTATCTCTGATGTTATGGCTGGAGTCCCGGTGTGTCCAAAGGCTGGATGAGTATAAGAAACAAATAGGCTAAGTCAATTAGGGGCTGCGGGAGCGCAAGCGTGTAATCGCTAACCTTCGGCGACAGGAAAAACGGGACAAGGAGAAAACTGTAAAATCCGGCAATCCAAATCCTTTGCTCCGGAAATCAGCACAAACATCCGGTCATTCATTACACCGCATTTGACGGGGAATAAATTGCGATGTTATGAACCAACCATAACTAGTGGACTGAAAACCGTAAATGGCATCTACTGTTCATGGTTCGAGAGCCTCACCACGAACGGTTTTTCCTTAATCCGCTCGCCCTGAGCGTGTCGAAGGGTCTCAAATAGACAGACGCCAATCAACTGTTACAGCCCAGCTGGTCGCAACCGACGTAGAGAGCGAGGACTTTACCATGCTAACCATCGACGCCGACGCGCATGTCTTGGAAACCGAGCAGACTTGGGAATCTATGGACGGCGCGGAGCACAAATACCGGCCGCGGATCGTCGAAGCGACCGGCGGCGAGTCGAAGGACGAGTACTGGCTGGTCGACGGCACGCTGCGCTTAAAGTCGGGCAACGTCGGCCGCAACACGCCACAAGCCTCGCGCGAAATGCGCGACGTGCCGGCTCGCCTGAAGCACATGGACGAGCTCGGTGTCAGCATCCAGGTCCTCTATCCGACGCTGTTTCTTATACCGCTCACGCCGCGCCCCGAAGTGGAGTTAGCGCTCAGCCGCAGCTACAACCGCTGGCTCGCGGACATCTGGAAACAGGGAAAAGAGCGGCTGCGCTGGGCCGCAGTGGTGCCGCTGATGACGATGGACCAAGCCATCGCAGAAGCGCGCTTCGCCAAAGAAAACGGCGCCTGCGGCATTTTCATGCGCGGCACCGAAGGCGATTTGCTGCTCAGCGATCCGTATTTCTTTCCGCTCTACGAAGAAGCCAGCCGTCTCGATTTGGCGATTTGTATCCACGCCGCCAACGGCAGCGCGACGCTGTATAATTACTACAAGTACGAGACCGTCGGCTTTTCAAAGTTTAAGTTGAATTGCGTCGGCGCGTTTCATTCCATCGTGATGGATCGGATTCCCGAGCGCTTTCCCAAGCTCCGCATCGGTTTTCTGGAAATCAGCGCCGAATGGCTGCCCTACACCTACACCGATCTGGCGAAACGTTTTCGTATCAAAGGCAAGGAACTAAAAAGCGACTTCCTGCGCCAGGACCGGATCTACGTCGCCTGCGAAACGACCGACGACATCCCGTACATCGTGAATAAGCTCGGCGATGACAACATCGTCATCGGCTCGGATTACGCGCACGCCGACAGCGCCACTGAACTGCTGGCGATTCATAATCTGAGCGCGGACCCGCGTCTCACTCCGTCACTGGCAAAAAAAATCGTCAGCGACAACGCCCGAGCGCTGTACAATCTTGTAACCGCAGGCGACTTTTTGACCAGGCCGATATCAGCCACAACGATCGAGGAGTTGGAAGATCTTCCCTTCTCTTCAGGAAATCACTCGAGAACCAATTATGAAAAGATCAATTTGGGCAGGTTTTGCATGCCGTAGCTAGGCTTCTCCTCCTGATGGCGATCATTGCCCTCATAGCGAATTCAGCCACCGCCGCGGAAACCGGCAAAACCACGCCACTGCGGCTGGCTTACAGCGCCATCACGGTCAATCAGGCTATTCCATGGATCGCCTACGACGCCGGCCATTTCAAAAAACACGGCCTCGACGTCGAGCTTGTGCACGCCAGCAGTATTCTGGCGCTGCAGGCGCTCCTCGCGGGCGAAGTCTCCGTCGCACAATCGGTTACCGATGCCTGCGTCAGTTCCAACCTGAGCGGCGCGGACACGCTGTTCATGGGCGCGATCCTCGACAAACCGCTCTACAGTTTCATCGTCAATCCAAAGATCAAAACGCCGTCCGATCTCAAAGGCAAACGGGTCGGCGTCACGCGTATCGGCTCCACTCCCGACGCTCTCGCGCGCGCGATGTTGAAAATGTGGAACCTCGATCCCGCGACCGACGTGACGATCGTGCAGTTGAACGAGATGGGGCTTCTCGTGCAGGGCTTGGTGAGCGGCGTCATCGATGCCGCGCCGATCTCGATCCCGAGCAATATTCGCGCGAAAAATCTCGGCTATACCGAGCTCTTCGACATGACCAAGATCGGCAAGACTTACATCACCGGCACCGTGGTCACGCGCAAGCGCTTTATCGACGGCCAGCACGACACGGCAAAGCGGTTCATGCGCGGCTTTCTCGAAGGCATGAAAACTTATTTAGAAGACGAAGACTTCAGCATCAAGGTCATTCAAAAGTGGACGCGGGCGAAAAGCCGCGATGAAGTAAAGGAAGCCTACGTGCTTCAGGCGAAAAATATGCTACGTATCCCGCGCACCTCGGTCGATGGCGTGAAGACAATCCTCGAAGGCATGGAGAAAATTCCCGGCGCAAAGACCGCCGACCCGCGCCGCTTCATCGATTCGACAATTCTCGACGAATTGGAAAAGGAGGGATTCCTGAAAACCCTCTACAGAAATTAGATGAAGGTGTTAAATTCACGAGCTGTCATTCCGAGGCGAAGCCGAGGAATCTCGACCGAATTCCGCTAAACCGGCAAGGAGGCAAATCGTGCATCGAAAAGCGACGTTCCTGATTCTAAGTTTTCTTCTTGCTTTGTTCTCGAACGATTTTGCTTCGGCTCAAACTCTCAAAATCCCCTACGTCTCGATCTCCGGCTTCCAAGCGCCGCTCTATCTCGGCGAGCGCGCCGGACTGTTCAAGAAGAACCAACTCGAAGCGCAGCTTATCTACATGCCCGGCGGTTCTTTGATCGTCCAGACTTTGCTTTCCGGCGACGTTGGTGTCGCCAGCCTGGCGCCGCCTTCAGCCGTCGCGGCCTGGGTGAAAGGCGCCGAGCTGGCTCTGGTCGCCGGCGGCATCGAGCGAGCGCTCAATGTGCTGATGGTCAATCCAAAGATCAAAAAGCCCGACGATTTGAAGGGCAAGCGAGTGGCGATCAGCCGCTTCGGCTCGCTGTCGGATGTCTCGCTGCGCGACGCTCTGGCCTTTTACAAACTACGAGCGAACCAAGACGTCCAGGTCGCGCAAATGGGCGGCCTTGGCGAGCGCATGGTGGCGCTCACGTCGGGCGCCGTCGACGGCGCAATATTAAATGTCGATCAAGTCTTTCAAGCAGAGAAGTTGGGCTTTCAAGTTTTGATCGATCTGCGCAAATTGCCGTTGAACTATTCGACTCAAGGTATCGTCGTCAGCAAAGATTTCCTGCGCGCTCAGCGCTCCGCCGTGAAACGTTTTTTGCGCGTCTATATTGAAGGCATTAAACTCTTTAAGACCGATAAAGAATTCTCCATGGAAACCTTAGGCCGCTATATTAAAACCAGTGATCGAGAAATTCTTTCCAAAACCTACGACGTTTACCGCGAAGCCTGGGAGACGGTGCCGTTGGTGAGACGCGAAGGAATTCAGCAAGCGCTGGACAGTATTCCGGAAGCCAAGAACGCCAAGCTGAATCTCGATAGTCTAATCGACAATTCGTTGATTCAAGAACTAGAAAAAGAAGGGTTTCTCAAGGAACTCTATCCTGAGGGCGCAAAACGATGAGTAGCGCCGAGCCGATCAGAAATTTTAATCTCTCTGGGGTCAATTCCTGCAGCTTGTGGCATAGCAGTGGTGGGTAGCTCTCCCAGAATCGTCATTCCCGCATGTTTTTAGCGGGAATCCAGGCGAATTTCGAAATGGCCCCCGATTAAAACATTCGGGGTGCGCTCAAAGCCAGTGTTTGAAAGGCTCTTGCACCGGCCGCTTACGATAAGTAGTTTTATGCCAGGGATATTCACGCATTTCAGGAGTGAAACATGCTAAAAACCACAGGCCTCGTTGCCGGACATTATGAGTGCCGCTCACTCGACGACACGTTGCCGGTTTTCACCGAGCTCCTGGCCATGGAAGTCGTCGAACGAAAAGCCGGCGAAGCAACGCTCAAACATCCGAACACGGATTGGCGCCTGATCATGCACGAGGGCGGGCCCAACGCGCCGGAGAAAACCTTCGACAACCACTACGGCTTTCGCGTCGGCACGCATGAAGAAGTCGAAGCCGCGTGGAAATACATCGAGGCTCACAAAGACAAATATCGCCTCAGCAAAATCACTAAACCGCAGAGCGCGCACTTTGCGTACTCGATCTATTTTCGCGAGCCGGGCGGCAACCACCTCGAGATCGAATATTACAATCCCGGCGGCGCATTGCACGGCCGCTCGCACACCGCCGGCCACTGGGAGAATCCTTTAACCGTCGATCGCTTTCCCGGCCGCGGTTATCTGCCGCAGGCTTTTACCCACGGCACCTTGCAATGCGATAACGTCGAGAGAAGCCGTCGCTTTTATGTCGAAGTGTTGGGCTTGGAGATCGCCGCCGGTTTCAACACGGCGCAATACATCAAGCATCCTTCGAGCCCGTGGTACATCGTCGTGTTGCAGCGAAGTCCACGGCAATACCTCGCTCCGGTGAACCGATTCACGCTGCAGATGGCGTCGACGGCGGATGTCGAACACGCCCACCGGGAATTCACCGAGCAAGGAGAGACGCTCGAGATCACCGAAGTCGGCAAACTGGAAAGCGCAAACGGCAAAATGAATTTTACTTTCAGCGATTTGGATAAAAACTGGTGGGAATTAACGACGGGACTATAGATCGGTTCGGTGAAACAAGCCAGCAAGCAAGCTGCGTCTAATTCAATCGCAGTACGACGATTCCGAGCACGACGAGCGTCACACCGCAGAGTATCCTCATAGTTACCTCTTCAGAAAAAATTATACTGCCCGCAACGACTGCGAGCAGCGCTTCTAGGCCGAGCACTACCGCGTAACTCGAACCCAGTGCTTCATGCTTCATCGCCCATGCTTGAATCAAGGCACCGGCGCTGAAAACTGTCACGAGCGCCAATGTCGGAGATAAACGCGTCAGTCCCTGGGAATATTTCATGAATGTGCCGCCGGTCACGTACAGCGCGGCTGCTAACGCATAGAATGCGATAATCTTCATATCCCGACCTTACTCCTCATCATCTATAAGCAGCAAAAAAAGGCCCAACCTGGATCACAGATCGGGCCTTCTCTTATCCGCGCGTGATGCGTCTGATAATCGATCAGTCAAATTTCAGCAACGGAATATCCTTCGCCGCAGGTGACGGCTTGACGGTCAAAAGATATGCATAGATATCCGCCAACTCCTGATCGCTGACGAATTCCTTGCGGTACGCCGGCATATCGAGGCGGGGCGTGCGCACCTGGAGCGCAAACGCCGGGTAAGGCAGCGAGCCCGGCGCCAACTTCGGGCCGGTGCCGCGGTCAGCACCCTGACCAAGTGTGCCGTGACAGGTGTAGCACATGTACTTCATGAAGGTCTGATGGCCGCGCTCCGCCGAGCCTGCCGGCGGCGTTTCCTGCGCAAGCCCAATGGACGTAATCATGAACAACAGCACCGTTGAAATTAAAGTACGCATCCCAACTCCTCTTCAGCGTCCTTGCGACACGATGTCAACAAGCGCCGGCTCGCCGCGCTTCACCACTGCGAGCGCGCGCGACAGCGCCGGTCCGATCGCTGCCGGATCATTGATCGGCCCCTCCGCGAATAGGCCCATCGATTGCGCCAGCTTGGCGAAATCGATATTGGGATTTTCGATCGTGGTACCGATCGCCGCCGTATCCATGCGGCGATTGTGCAGGCTCGCCATCTTTTGCAGATGCATCACTTCCTGATGATAAGCGCGGTTATTGTGCACGATCATCAGCAACGGAATTTTGTGGTGCGCCGCGGTCCAAAGCGAGCCCGGCGCGTACATCAAATCCCCATCACCCTCGATGGAGACGGTGATGATGCCCTTGTCACGATTGGCGAGTGCCGCGCCGACGGCAGCTGGAGCTCCGTAGCCCTGACCGGCGCCGCCGGACCCACCGATAAAATTATAATATTCCGTCGCCGGCCATAGGTTTTTGTTCCATTGCATGCTGGAAACGGCAACGCACCATTTTTCGTTCTTGATCGCGTTGTATAACTGTGCGGACGTGCGCGCGGTGCTGCACGGCGTCGCATCCCAGCCCGGGCTCGCCTCCGCACGCGCCCGGTCCTTCATGCGGCGATGGTCTTCGCGCAGTTTGGTCGCGCGCTCGGCTATCGCGGCGCGCTGGGACATACCCACGGCGCTCTTTACCGCCTCGATCAATGCCGGCAGTGTCGCCTGCGCATCGCCGGAGATCGCCAGATCCACCGGCATAAACCGCTGCATATCTTGGTAATTCGCTTTCGTCAGAGTATCGCCGAGAGAAATGTGAATGATTTTGACATCCGGTTTGGACAAGCGGCGATATTCGTGGTGCGGGTCGCTGATGGTATTAAACTGTCCCCAGGGATCAGCGACCTCGAGCATGAGCACGACATCGGCCTGCCCGACCAGTGAACGTTTGTCCAAGCTGCGGCAGAGATAGTGACTCGTGGGAAAATTCATCCGCCCGCCGATGTCCGCCACCGGAGCGTTTAATGCCTCCGCTAATTCGACGATGCGTTTCATGCCCTCCTGCGAACGGCACGCGCGATCGGCCAAGATCACCGGATTTTGCGCCGCCACCAACAACTTTGCAGCTTCCGTCACCGCACCGCTGTCGCCCTGCGGCGGGATGGACATGGTGAGCTTGGGCATGCGCTTAGTTTTTTTTCGTCTTGCACCGGCTGTTCCGCTAAATCGCCATCGGCGGTGATCAGCACCGGTCCCATCGGCGGTGTGGTAGCGATCTTATAAGCGCGCATCACCGACTCGGCGAAATGCTGCAACGATACCGGCTGGTCGTCCCACTTGGTGAAATCGCGATGGATCGCCGCCGGATCTTGCACGCAGTGATACCACTCGACACCGGGTCGCCGCGTGTTGGCATCTAGGAAATTACCAGCGAACATCATCACCGGAACCCGATCGCACCAGGCGTTGTAGACCGCCATCGTCGCGTGTTGCAGACCGACGGTGCCGTGCGCCAGGATACCCATCGGCTTTCCCGACGCCTTGGCATAACCATGCGCCATCGCCACCGAAGATTCCTCATGGGTGCAGGTGAGGAACTCGGGTTTCTTATTGCCGCCATAATTGATGATGGATTCTTGCAGGCTGCGAAAGCTCGATCCCGGATTCGACGCGATATATTCCATGCCGGTCGCTTTGATCACGTCGACCATATAATCGGAACCCGGCCGGCCAATGATCTTGTCTCTGGTTTGCGCGCCATCTTTGGGCTCCCCGTTAGACTCGGCGCCTTGCGCCGGTGAGTTTGTCGCCGCCACTTGCGTTCCGATGACCGCCGCCGCCGTGGCCGCGGCGCCTTTCAAAAAGGCCCGCCGATCGAAACTATCTTTGCTCATGACCCACCTCCAAGAACTAAGTTGGAATCAAACCACCGTAATTCTAAAACCGGATTTTTCTTGTAACCCGTGCTGGTTTGCCGAATCGAAGCAAACGGTAGCGAACTCGTGCTTGCCTGTCAATGAGTAAATCCAGTCCGATGTGGACCGGGCTCGTAGAATGCTAACGATCAATTTTGCGCGCGGGCACACTGGACGCAACCCCGCTTGATTTGGAAGGAAAGAACTCGGCGGACTGCACAGCTTGCGAAGCCCGCGTTTCAGGTCAAGCGCAAAGCAGTTTAAACGCCGGCGAGCTTGAGTTTATTCTTGGCGCTTTTGCCGATCTTATTGCGCGGAAATTTCTCCGCGATGTGTTCGAGCAGAGTCGATGCCGAGGCCGCGCTCTTGCCCGCTTCGCTCGGCCATGCTGAAGCCGAGCGCGAAGAGGTCTTCCGGCGCGAGGGTTTTTTCTTTCCTCAACGCTTCGAACACCGGATAGGCGCTATTGCGGCAAAGATCGGCGATCAGCTCCACCGCGGGATGATTTTTGTGGCTTGCCACCGTGTGCACGTGCAGTTTGAGCTGCACCGCAGCGAGCTGAAATTTATTTTCCGGTTTGAACTCAGGGAAATCTTTGAGCGGTGTCAAAAAACCTACCGCCTCTTTATACTTTTTCGCCTTAACCAGCTTGGCGCCTTGCTCCGCCAGGTGCTGGTAGACATACGCCGGATCCGCCTGCTTCAACACGTGGAGAAAAGCGGTCTGAATGCGCTCTTCATTATCGATGGCGTCTTTTAGCCTTTGCCATAATCCGTCCAAGGTATCCTGACGCCATTTTCCTTCGAACGAAGGCAGCAGCTCGGCGATGCTCCAGGCTTTGCTCGCGTCTGCGCAAGTTGACAGTTCTTTAATCAATGCGGCGCGCGCGTCGGGAATTTTGCGCAGCGAGCTTGCGGCGACATCACGCCTGCGATAATCGGCATCGCCCAACTGCTCGACCAACGTGCGCACCGTAGCGGGCGTGCCGATATCGCCCATCTTTCTGAGGGCAAATTTCTGCAGATCCGTGTGCGGGCTTTGCATCAGTTTGGCGAGCAATGCGCGGGAGTCCTCCGGCAAGCCGTGCGCCTCGAGCAATTCAACTACCAGCCGCGTCGCTTCGCTGAACTCCGCCTCCTCGAGGATCGGCAATAGTTTCGTATATTCATCTTTGCGGATGTCCTGTTCACGCAGGCAGCGCAGCAGCGCCACCAGCGCGTGCGCCCGCACGGCCGGATGATGTTCGGCGCCGATGAATTTGAACAGCCAGCGCCGCGCCTGCGGGCGGCCGAGCTGACCCAAGAGACGCATCGTCGAAACCAGCGCCGGCCGCTGCTGCTTTACGTTGAGCTTGGCGGCGAAGGCTTCGACCTCGTCATAAAACGCCTCCTGTTCCTTAGCGTCCATCTCTCGCAGCGCCGGCGTCAGGAGATCGCAGACAACCCGATTTGTCTCATCGGTGCCGTCGGCGAGCAGCTGCAACAGCCCTTTCATCGCTCCTTTGCCGCGCGCATGGCATAACACCCGCGCGGCGTTGAGTTGCCAGACGCGCGAGCCGCCGGCAAGGCTCTGAAGCAGTGGCTGCACGGCCGATTGCCCCGCTGCGCTCAGCGACCGCACCGCGCGCTCCTGGATCTCTTTATCCGAGTCGTCGAGCATTTTGAGCAACTGCGCGATGTTATTTTTGGGCTGGACTTCTTCGAAGTAGCGCAGCGCGTAATCTTTAACCACCGGATTTGCATGATCGAGCAAAGTTCCAACCAGCTTCACCACCGGCGCGCTATTGGCCTTTACCGCGCCAAGAACGAGCAGTGCCGCGCAGCGCTGCTCGACCGTGCCCTTCTCGACCAAGGTGAGAATTTCCTGCAATGTGTTATCCATAATTTCTACTCGACTCATTACTTACCAAGTTGGTCTAGAAAGACAAGTCGAGGCGCGACGGGAATAGACAGCCTTGACTCCCATCCCGATTGGCAGTACGCGAGGACTTGACTCGACAACAGGAGGAATCATGTTTCACACGGACCTGACGCCGTTCGGCGTCGATATGGAGCGGTTGAACAGCGACCGGCTCAATCGATTGCAAGCGGCGATGAAGCACGAAGGGCTCGGCGCGCTCCTGCTCACCGATTTTTTGAATATTCGCTATGCGACCGATACGGTTATGATGCTCGGGCTGCGCGCAACGGGCATCCAGCGCTTCGTCCTCGTGCCGGTCGCAGGAGAGCCGCTGATTTGTCAACGCGAGTTGTCGCGCAAGAGCCATTATCGCAGCCTGCGCTTCGACGCTTACATGTTCGCCATGCGTCCGGCGATCGCGACCGAAGATTTTGTCGATCAAGCGATCACGGGTCTGAAGCAACTGGGCGCAGCCGGCGAGCGTGTCGGCGTGGATTTTCTAAATTTAACCGCGGTCGACGGTTTGAAAGCAAAAGGCATTCAACTCGTCGACGGCTGGCCGGCGATCAATCAAGCCCGTGTAGTGAAAACGCGCCGATGAATTGCAGCTCATTCGTTGGACGACGAAAGCGAAGGAGCGCGGCTATGATCTGGTGCGTCAAGCCTTGCGTGAGTCGAACCCGCCGGAGGACAGACTAAGCCGAATCATGCTCGACTATCTGATGGATCAGGGATTCGAAGCGGGCAGCGAGTTTATTTCGATCTACGATTCCTCGCTTGCCGACAAGCGACCGCACAACGAACCGATGGGCACCGATCTTGTGGTAAAGGACGGCGACTTGGTGATCTGCGATGCCACGGTCGCCGGGCCCGGCGGCTACTACAGCGACTTCGCGCGCACGTTCAGCCACGGCACGCCCACTGCTGAAACCAAACAGCGCTACAAAGAAGCCTATCATTCGTTGCAAGAAGCGTTGAGACTCGTCAAGCCGGGTCCGTGCACGGAAGCGTTTCGCCATTTCGGCAAAGGCGCGGCGGCGCGACTGCCCGGCTTTGATGGTTTCCACGGCGTCGGCTTGTGCATTTACGAATCGCCGTGGCTCCGCGGCGGCGATCCGGAAAAATACATGATCTCGCTCGAAGAAAACATGATCGTCGCCCTCGAGATCAACCACTATCCGGTGAAGCTCGAACACTTACTCCGAGTCACAGCCGACGGCGCTGAGATATTATCGAACTATCCGGTCGAGCCGGAACTGGTACCGGCGTAAGAAATTGACCAAAGAGCGCAGCATGCTTCGCCCTTTTGATCAATTTTCGGAATCAGCCATGAGGCTTAACATCGAGAACGATTCCTCGCTCCGCCAGACTGTGTGAAAACTCTCTCGGAGCCCTTCGACGATGCTCAGGGCGAACGGATAAGTACTCTATTTCTAATGAGACTACACCGTTCGTGGTGAGCCTAGTCGAACCATGAACGGTGTTTTCACACAGTCTGCCGCCCGGAATGACAACTAAATATGCATTTTGTCATCTCGAACCCTTCGATACAGATGCTCAGGGCAAACTCCGTGAGAGATCTTTCCCAAACCGAACCACCGCCCAATTTTCCGACGACTTGAACGATTTGAACGGCTTCAACGCTTTGAACCTTACTTTCTTCCGAGCTCCCTTAACACCTTCTGCCACTTCGTCGCTTCTTTGTCGTATTGGTCCGTGTTGAGTCCCGCCTCGGGATACCAGCGCTTGAAGCCAAAGTCTTTTGCCGGGCTGCCGAATTGCAAATCCTCCAGGATTTTTTGTCCTTCCGGGCTCAAGATGAAATCCGCCATTAGCACTGCCGCATGCGGATGCGGCGCTTGATAGATAATCGCGGTGGCGCCCGCGTTGGTCGGCACCGCTTCCATCGGCACCCAGTTGATCGGCGCGCCCTTGAGCTTCGATTCCATGGCGTGATCGCGAAAGATCGACGGCGAGATCGGCACTTCGCCCGAGATCGCCATGTCCGCCATCGCGCGACCGGAAATCGATTGCAGGCTGATATCTTGCGCTTTGAGCTTGCGGACAAACTCTTCGCCCTTAAATTTTAGCATCGCCCCCATCATTCGCACACCGGTCTCGCTTGTGGTCATGCCCATTTTGCCTTTTAATTGCGGATTCAATAGGCCATCGAAATTCTTCGGCACGGCGCTCGCCGTAATCAGATTGGGATTGAAACCAACACCGATGAAGCTCTCGCGGTTGACGCCCCAGTAGTAAAGTCCGTTTCCCGCGCTCTCCTTGGCGCGCGCCGGATATTTGGCGAGATGGGGAGATTGATAGACCGCCAGGAGTCCGTCCTCACGCAGACTTTTGAGTAACGGTAAAGTCGTTTCAATGGTGTCGACCAGATATTGCCTCGCGTTGGCTTCGGCGGTGATTTTCGCCATGAGCTCATTGCTCGCCGCGCGGTAAACATCGACTTTGATGCCCGGATATTTTTTTTCGAATCCTTGCGCCAACTCTCTGTAAGAGCTACCCGCGAGGGAAGTGTACCAAACCACTTTGCCTTCGGCCTTGGCGCCCCCGACGAGAATCTGCTCGCGGTCGGCGCCGGTATAGGTCACGAGCTCACTTAAAGTCGAAGGCTTCTTGGCTTGCGCCGAGAGCGAAAGCGGTGAGCTCACGATCAGGGAAACAACAATCATTAACCAGGGTAATAGCGACATCAACAAAACCTCACGGAACGCAAATTTTCACGGTAAACAGTCAGCGTCTTACCTCTGTTTCAACGCCCGATAAATATTTTCCGCCTTCACAGGCAACTCGAATAGGCGCACGCCGACCGCGTCGGCGATGGCATTGGCGATCGCCGCCGGCGGAGCATTGTTGGCAAACTCGCCGATGGGTTTTGAATCGAGCGGACCGACGCCGCCGGTAGACTTCACCAGCACGGTCCTCAGTTCCGGGATGTCTTTCACCGATGGCAACTTGTAATCGCCCAAATTATTATTCGTGACCCGGCCGCCGTCCATCACCAGCTCTTCCATGATCCCCTGGCCCATACCCATGATCGTCGCGCCGTCGATCTGACCTTGGTGCGCGACCGGATTGATGATCGTGCCGACGTCGTGCGCGCTGACTACCCGATGAACGCGCACCGCGCCGGTGTCGGGGTCGACTTCGACTTCGGCCACTTGCGCGCAGACGTAAGAAATATCTTCCGGATAGGGATAATCCTCGTAAACCGTTACTTCCAGAGGTTCGTTCGTTTGGGCGACCACACGTCGCAGCGCCACTTGCTGACCCGGGTCCGACAGCAATGAAAATCTACCGTTGGAGAACTCCAATTCGTCCATCCGACATTCCAACATGCGTCCCGCCTGATCGAGCAAGCGTTGACGCAGTTTTTCACAGGCTTGCATGATCGCGTTGCCGGCGACGTACGTCATGCGGCTCGCTCTCATGCCGCCGTCCCGCGGCGCACTGTCCGTGTCGCCGATGATTACGTGCACTTGCTCGACCGGCACTTTCATCTGATCGGCAACCAACTGGCGTAAGATTGTGTGCGTGCCCGATCCTTGATCGATACTCGGGCTGACGATGGAAAAGCTGCCGTCGGCCTCTGCGCTCAGCACGAGCCCGGTGTCGCCGCCGCTGATATGACGGCCCGACAAGGCGATGCCGCGCCCGTGATTGCGCTTTTTCGCTTTCGTCCAACCGGCGGCATCCAGAGCGCCTTGTAGCACCTCGCGGAAACGCACGTTGCGCAGCTTATCTCCCACGGCGTCCGCCTCGCCCTCGCCGAGAAAATTTTTCAGACGAAACTCGGCCGGGTCCATGCCGAGCTCTTTTGCCAGGATGTCGGAATGACAATCGACCGCGAACGCCGTCGCCACCGCACCGGGGCTGCGATAATAACCGCCTGGAACCGTGTTGGTATAAATCTGCAGGAACTCGATATCCGCGTTATCGATTCGATACTGTCCACCGGCATAGTGCCAAGTGGCAAGCGAGCTATTGGATTTGAGCGCGCCATAACCGCCGCTCGCGTGTGCCGCGCGCATCTTGCGCGCAACGATGGTCCCGTCGCGCATGACGCCGGTCCGGATCGTAATCACGGTCGGATGCGCCGGATTGCTTGCTGATAATTCTTCGGCATAGCTCATCACGATCTTCACCGGCCTCCCCGCCTTTTGCGCCAGAAAGTACAGCACCGGCAGATCGACGCCGTCGCCCTTGCCGCCGAACTCGCCGCCGACGTTGACCGGGTTCATGCGAATGCGCTCCTCGGGGATAGATAAGCACTTCGAAAGCTGGCTGCGCACGCCGAAGGGATTTTTCACCGAAGCCCAGACTTGAATGCGCCCGTCGGCCTCGATCGCCACCGTCGCCGCGTGCGGTTCGAGATAACCTTGATGGCGCGCGGGAGTAATAAAAGTATGCTCCAAGACGAGGTCGGCCTCTCGAAAGCCTTTCTCGACGTCGCCTTTTTTCCATTGGAGCCGAGTCAGACCGTTATGCAGATCGGTGGCGAGAAGCTTTTTCGGCGCGCCATCGTAATCGGCAACGTCGTCATGAAGCTTTGGCGCAGTCGGCGCCATCGCTTCGAGCGGATCGAAAACCGCCGGCAACAGCTCGTAATCGACTTCAATCAAATGAATCGCCTCTTCGGCGGCATCGACCGTCTCGGCCGCCACCGCCGCCACCCGATCGCCGATGAAACGGACCTTGTCCCAGCACAAAACCGGCATATCGCGAATCTGTTTACCAATAAGAAAACCTTCGACATCAGCGCCGGTGATGATCGCGCATACGCCCGGAACTTTTTCGGCCCGCGAAACATCCACGCGCCGAACGCGCGCATGCGGATGCGGGCTGCGCAGAATCTTCGCCCACAGTAAGCCGGAAAGCTTCACGTCGGCCGCATAGACGGTCTGTCCGCTCACTTTGCCACCGCCTTCGCCGCGCGGCACCGAGGTGCCTACGATTTTGTGATCAGCCATGGAGTTTTATCCTTTGCGTGTTTTCGTTCGTCTAGCACAACCAGAGAAAAAACGGCTCGGCTAATTATTACGCCAGCGTGCCAATCGTCAAGGTTTTATGTCTAAAGGAACGAAGTAAAAGCCTCTTGCATCTCGGGTCGAGCGCGCGATAATCGATGTAGAAAAAACTGAGGTCACATGCGCGGAAGGTTTACTTATGATCGACCACACCGGCGTCATCGTCAGCGATCTGGCAAAAAGCAAAGCTTTTTACTCAGCGGCGTTGGGCGCGATGGGAATTTCTCTACTGAAAGAACTGCCCGCGTCGGTCACTGGCAGGGCGGACGTTGTCGGCTATGGAGCGAAAGAAACCACCACACAGGGCGTGAGTCCCGAGTTCTGGCTAAGCCAGGGTAGACCGGGCAACGTACCAGTGCACGTTGCCTTCCGCGTCGACAACCGCGCTCTTGTCGATGCATTTTATCAAGCCGCATTGACCGCGGGCGGGCGTGACAACGGCGCGCCAGGATTGCGACCGCAATATCACTCCAATTACTATGGCGCCTTCGTCCGTGACCCGGACGGGAACAACATCGAAGCCGTTTGCCGCACGCCGGCATGAAAATCCAGCCGTCGCTCGGACGCACGGCATCTGGTAAACTAGCGCAATGAACTGGCAAGACAACCTGATCGAGAATACCGAAGAGATTCGCGCGCTGATTCAAACCACCGAAACGCATCGCGGTGCTCGGCATCAAAACCGAAGCGCAAGCCGATCAACCGTCAGTCTACGTGCCGCATGTATCTCAAGAAAGCAGGCTTCGAAATCGTCCCGGTGCCGGTTTACTATCCCGAAGCGACAGAAATTCTCGGAGAGAAAGTTTATCGCCACCTGACCGACATCCCCGGCGAAATCGATATGGTCGATGTCTTTCGCCGCTCTCATGATGTCGCCGGTCATATCGACGACATCCTGGCCAAGAAACCGAATTCAGTTTGGCTTCAGTCGGGCATCCGCAACGACGCCGCGGCGGAGATCTTCGCCAAGGCAGGAATCAAAGTCGTACAAGATCGCTGACTGATGGTCGATCACCGGCGGTTCGCCGGGACGTGAGCAAGTTTCGAACGATTTAACGCACCTATAAGCAGACTGCCACCAAGTCAGCCGCCTTTCTTGACGATTCCCTGCATCAGCTTTTCCCAGTAAGTCACCTGACGTTCGAGTTGGTCGGCGTTGAGACCGGCGGTAAAGTACCAGCGTTTGAAACCGTAGTCCTTGGCGGCGCTGCCGTATTTGAATTTTTCCAGCACGCCTTGGCCGTCGGCACTGAACAGAAAGTCGACCATTAGCAGCGCCGCGTGCGGATGCGGCGCGCGCGCCGCGAGAATCGCCGAGCCGGCATGCACCGGCACTAAGTCCATCGGCAGCCACTCGATGGGCGCGCCTTTTTCGGCGGCTTCGATCGCGTGAGTTCTGAAAATCACCGGCGCCGCTTCGATCTCACCGCCGGCAATTTGATCACGAACCGCCGAGCTGCCCATGGAAAAAAGCCGGATCTCTTGGGCCTTCAATTTCTTGACGAAGGCCTCACCCTTAGTCTTGACCATCGCGCCGATAATTTCCGGCGCGGTGCCGCCCGAACCGAACGCCATCCGCCCTTTCAGCTCCGGATTGAGCAAACCATCGAAATTCTTCGGCACAGCCGAAGCGGGCAGCTTGGTCTTGTTGTAAGCGAAACCAACGTAGGATTCGCGCGCGTTGGCCCAATAGATCAGACCTTTGTCAGCCCTCTTGAGCGCTTGCTCCGGATAATTGCGCAGGTAAGGCGAATTGAATGGGGCGATTATCCCGGCTTCGAGCAATGCCGCAAGCGGCTCTTCGGTAGTTTCGAGAGCGTCGGCGAGGTAGCGCCGTGCCTTCGCTTCTTCGCTGAGCCGGACGGTAAGGTCCGCTCCGCCCGCTCGGTAGACTTCGACTTTGACCCCGGGATATTTCGCTTCGAAGACTTCGACGATCGCTTTGTAAGAACCGCCGGCGAGCGAGGTATACCAAACGACCTTGCCCTCGCTCTTGGCGCCGGTGAATAAAAGTTGCTCGCGGTCCTGCCCCATATACGCCGCCAGCTCGGCGAGCGATGTCGGCTTTTTGGTTTGGCCCGGTGCACCTGAAGCCGCTAATAGAATAAAAACAAGTGCCGCAAACAAGACGCGATCAAATGGGTTCGTGCAGAATCATGAAACGACCTGCCGAATTTTCCAAAACTGCAATTCGCAACAAAATGAAACTGAGTCTGAAAAACTCAAGCGATTTCGCGCTCACGCCGCCAAACGTTTCGCTTTCAATTGCCGTGCGATAAACGCTTTTACCATTTCATGGGCGCGATCAGTCTGCGGACCGGGTTCGCGCACCCATAGATGCTCGCAGCCGGCGAACACTTCATACTGGCACTCGCCGCCCGCGGCGCGGTAAGACGCGGCGAATTTTTCCTGCACCGCCGGACGCACGTTGTCGTCGAGCTCGCCCTGCATAATCAACAGCGGCGGCAACGTCACCGCCTCGTGACGATCGAGAATCTCCTGCGGATTGCCCTCATGAATCGTTTCCCACGGACTGAAATAATTTTTGCTGTTTTGCACCATTTCAGTCCGTCCTAATTTTTCCGCGTTTAAGTAGCGGGCGTGAGGATCGCTTACCGGCGAGCGAGTTGCGACGTAATTTAGCGTCGCATCGAGCTCCGGCGCCTCCGCCAGCTTATGCACCGCGTAATAAGGCTCATGCGGCCGCATGGCGCAGAGCTCGACTTCGTGGCCGCCGCTCGAGCTGCCGAGCGCGCCGATGGTTGCCGCGTCTCCGTCCCACTCCCGCGCCTTGTGCTTGAGCCAGCGCACGCCGTAGTTGGCGTCTTGGACGGAGGCAGGATAAGGCGCCTCCGGCGCGCGAGTTAAATCGATGGCTACAACCAGGATGCCGCTTTTCGCCAACGCCTCGTCCATCGCCACATTGGCCGTGCGGTCCTGATTATTCCAGGCGCCGCCGTGCAAATCGAGCAGCACGGGAAACGGCCCGTCGCCTTGTGGCTGATAGATCCGCGCCATCAGCGTCCGCTTGGGCGCGCGGCGAAACTCGGTGTCCCAAGATTTGATCTCGAAGCGGTTTGCCGGATTGTATGCGACGGTCATTTTCATATCCTCCTGATCAATTGATTGTCGGCGTTTCCCCAACTTTCCAAATATACAGCGTGCGCGATTCGGCGTAGTCCGAGCCATCCTCCGGCGGCTTGACGTATTCGACGCGGCTCGGTTTCCAATCGTCAATATCGAAATCATGAGCGATCACGCGCGAACCGGATTTTAGTTTCTGCAGCTTCGGGCGTAAAGCATTGTTGAACCACTTGAACATATAAAGCGTCACCACCGTCGCCTCGGAAATATCGACGGTCAAGCCGTCCTGGGCGCGGAACTCGACCAAATTGCTGACCCCTTCCTTCTCCGCATTCTCGCGCGCCTTGGCAACCAGCTCCGGATTCAAGTCGACGCCGACGCCGCGAATGCCATATTTTTTCGCCGCTTCGATAACCACCCGTCCATCGCCACTACCCATATCGTAAAGAATGTCGCCACTTTTGATCTCCGCCACTTCGAGCATCTTGTGCACGACATGCATCGGCGACGGCACGAAAGGGATCGTGTCCTGCGCAGAGCTCATCCGCGCCATGCTCGCGATCAGCGCGAATACGAGTAAAATCCTGGTGCGACCCTTGACCATTCCTTCCTCCATTGAAATCCGCGTCGAATAATTCAGGCGACGAAATCATATGCCGACCGACACCGTCGTTGTCAATGGCAAACCTCGAACATGATCGGCGCCGTCATCGTTGGCTGTTTCAAGCCGGCCTGTGCAAACGCAGGCGGGTGTGGTAGTAGCAGCCGAGAATCACATTGAAAGGAATCGATCGGATGGGGCTGCTGCAACGCCTACTCTTCTCTTGCGGTTTACTCCTTGCCCTTCCTCTGCTCATCGGCAAATTGCATGGCGCTGGCCCGGTGTTGATCGCCTACGGCGGCTTCAACGAGACCATGGCGCCCATGTGGGTCGGCGTGGAGAAAGGCCTCTTTAGAAAATACGGCGTCGATGCTCAGGTCCTGCAGACGCGCAGTGGTCAGATCATGATGGCGACCCTGGCAACCGGCGGCGCGTCTCTCGTCTGGGCGGCGCCGAGCAGCGCCCTCAGTTCGACGGCGGCCGGCATGAAGCTCGGTTGTTTCGCCGCCGGCAATAACCGGCTGTCGCGCGAGCTGATCGTGCGTAAGGGGATCGAATCTACTGAAGACCTGCGCGGCAAGTCGTTCGGCGTGCAGAGCATCGGTGGCGGCGCCTGGTTGTCCACCATGGTGGCGCTCGATGCACTCGGCCTCGATCCCGACAAGTACAAACTCAACATGCGTGTCATCGGCGACACCGGCACGCAGACTCAGGCGCTCCTTAGCGGAAATATCGATGCCGCGGTTTTGCCATACAGCTACGCCGACATCGCCAAGCGCGCAGGCGCGAGATCCCTGGCTGATGTCGGCGCTCTGAAAGTCGTTTATCAAGCGACGGTCATGTGCGCATTGAAAGATTCCAGCACCGTCACGCCTGAGACTCATATCGCTCTGACCAAAGGCTTGATCGAATCCTTGATTTATATTCTCGAGCCCGCCAACCGGCGTGAGGTCGCGGCGATACTCAAAAGAAACCTCCGCTTGGCCAAAGACGAAGACGGCGAAAGTTCGGCGCGCACAGCGCAACTGCAGATGCCCAACATTGAAGTCGGACTCAACGTCGACTCCTGGAAAACGGTGCGGCGCCTGGTGGCACGCATCAATCCTAAAGTCCAAGAAGTCGATCTCGATCAGGTGATCGTCTCATCCGTAATACAGAACTTGGAAGCGAGCGGCTTTATGGCCGAGATGAGAAAAAGAGCTACCACGATAAGCGTAAATTCGATACACGAATTCAACTCGAAACAATATCGAATGAAAAAGACAGAATGTTTAAACGAACTTGACTCGGACTTGGTTTTGAATTTTGGAAATTGTTTCGATTTCGATATTCGGATTTCGGATCTTCTTGATGACCTCCGTGCCCGGTGCAGCGCAGCGAATTCGGGGTTTATGGCAACACTACCAATTACAATATCAAAGGAGACTGTCATGCACGGCGGACAAGCGATATTGAAAGCGATCGAACGGAGCGGCGTCGATTTTATTTTATCCTCCCCCGGCTCGGAGTGGCCGCCGGTGTGGGAAGCCTTGGCTGAGGCCGCCGCGCGCGGCGCAAAGAACCCGAAATATATCAACTGCCGGCATGAAGCCGTCGCCGTCGCCATGGCCGCGGGCTACACGAAAGTTACCAATCGACCCCAAGTGGTCATGCTTCACGCCACCGCCGGCCCGCTCAATGCCGCAATGACTTTGCGCGCCGCGCTGCAAGAGCGCACGCCGATGGTCATTATCAGCGGCGAGGTCGCCGCCTACGGCGAAAATACCAAAGTCGCCGATCCCGGCGGCCAGTGGCTGCACGATCTCACCGACCTCGGCGGCTCGCCCGACTTGTTGCGCGGCTGCGTCAAGTGGGCCGATCGCGTCATGTCCGCAGAGCTTTTGGCCTCGACCATCGAGCGCGCCGTGCGCATCGCCGTGGAACCGCCGGCGGGGCCGGTGCTTATAGGCATTCCATTCGAATGCATGATGGAAGAAGTCAATTTCACCGATCACCAAAAATCGAATGAAGTGGTGCGCGCCCACGAAGTCGGCGATGACGCTATCGACCAAACGCTGAATCTCATCGCCGCCGCGAAAAATCCGGTGGCGTTAACCGAACACGTGGGCGGCGATCCGCGTGCGGTGGAGCGGCTGATTGAGCTTTGCGAATTGATGGCCATTCCGGTGATGGAAACTTACCGCCCCGCGTTCATGAATTTTCCGACCAACCATCCGCTTTATTTGCACCACGATCCAAAGCTCGTCGACGCCGCAGATTTAATTCTCATGGTCGACGCCGTCACTCCTTGGTATCCGGCAAGTAAAGCGCCAAAAAACGCCAAGATCATTGCCATCACGGAGGAGTTTCCCAACTCGCGCCTGCCCTATTGGGGTTATAACGTCGATCTCGCCCTGGTCGCGCCGCCGGCGTCGACGCTCGCAAAGCTCGTCAAGAAAGCCAAAGCGTCGGAACAGGTCGCCGCCAATCGCTCCGTGTACGAACAGCGCCTGGCGCGCACCAGCGCGCAACACGATAGTTACTTTGGCAAACTGAAAGAGGAAGCGCAGAAACACGCACACGAGACACCGATCGATCCGCGCTGGGCCTGTCACGCGCTCAGCGAAGCGATGCCGAAAAATGCGGTCATTTCAGAAGAGACCACCGTTTATCGCGGCCTGATTCAGGAAACGATTCCACGCAACCAAACCCAATCGTATTTCGCGCGCATCACCGGCGGGTTAGGAGTCGGTCTAAGTTACGCTCTGGGTGTCAAGCTGGCGCTGCCCGATCGCCCGGTGTTCACGTTGATCGGCGACGGCGCCTTTCACTACAACGCGGTGCCCTCTTGTCTCGGCGTCGCGCAAGAATACGGCTTGCCGATCCATGCCGTGATTTTTAACAACGGACGCTATCTGTCGATGGAGACGAGCTTGATAAAATATTTTCCCGCGGGCTCGGCGAAAAAAACCGGCGTTCATTTCGGCGCGGAGATCGGGCCGAGACCCGATTATCAACACTACGCCAAAGCTCACGGCGGCTACGGCTACCGGGTCAGCGATCCGAGTGAAATCAAAGCCGCGGTCGAACAAGCGCTCAAACACGAAGCCGAGCATAAGCTGACGGTAATCGACCTCGTGCTGAGTGATTTCAATCCGCGTTAGACGAAATTGCTTCGGTGGCCAAAGCGCGCTCGTAGCATCCGCTTTGCGGATCGGTGAAAAAAGCTGCCAGGCGCTAGGTCGCTCGTCTCAAGAAGTGCGAATGCTATTTCTTAGACCAACTAATGATGCCGCCCCAGATGACCAATATCAGGCCGATGACCGTGAGCGTCGCACCCACGAGCGGAATGATGAGGAGCAGCCCTAAACCCAAAATTCCTAAAAGTATCCCGGCCGCGAGGGGATTTGCACTCGAACGACTAGGCGCGTCTTCGACCTGTCGTGGCTCTTCAGTGAGCGTCGAGACTTCTTCATGCAAGAGTGTCTCGGCCAGTTCCTTTAGCCCGGCCCGTTTCTCCGGCTCAGCTGCGCGAATCACCCGACTGATTTCCGCGACCAGCTTCTCGACCTGTTCTTCGGCTTTTACACCGGCATCAGTGTTCGGCGTTGCCTGTCCCATGCAGATATTGTAGCGCAAAACGTGAGCCAAATCGCGATTCGCACAATTCTAGCTGGTTAGAAAATAATGCATCCTTCTTCAAACAGGCCCATTCGGGCTTGTTAACTTGCCAAGCCTACTCCGTCGGCAAAGAAGAACCCTAAACAATTGACCTCGCGGTTTGAGAACACAAAAATTAACACCTCACGTTTGCGCCGGAGCCCGTCATTTTATCGCGCTCGAGTTCGGCGTCGGCAGGCACGGCCGTGCGGGTGATCAGCCGAGCCGCGCGGTTGCGGCTGAAATAATACCAACCCCATTGAACCAGCACGAGAATTTTATTTTCGAACTCGACCAACTCGACGATGTGGACGAACAGCCAGGCGAGCCAGGCGAGATACCCCGAAAAATGCAGTCGTCCAATCTCAGCCACCGCCGAGGCGCGCCCGATGATCGCCATCGAGCCGCGATCCCGATAGTGAAAAGGCGCGACCGGTTTTTTTTTGATCCTGGCGATGATGACCCGAGCGATATAGCGGCCTTCCTGTATCGCGACCGGAGCGACGCCGGCCAGAGGCTTGCCGGTTTGTTGCGAGCAATTGGCCAGATCCCCGATGACAAATAGCTCGGGATGGCCGGCAATCGTTAGATCCCGTTCGACCATCAACCGGCCGGCGCGATCGATTTTTGCTCCAATGCGGGCGGCCAGCCTTTGACCGAGCGGCGATGCCTGAACTCCCGCCGCCCAAATCACCGTGCGGCACGCGATGCGCTCGACGGTTTCGCCCCGCTTAATCGTCACCGCTTCGGGCGTGATTTCGCTGACGATAGCTTTTTCATGCACGCTGACCCCAAGCCGATTGAGACCAGCCGCTGCCTTTACCGAAAGCTCCGCAGCATAAGTCGGCAGAATGCGCTCGCCCCCTTCGAACAAGTGAATTCTAGTTTTGGTCGGATCGATGTTGCGAAAATCATGGGTAAGAGTGTCGTGCGCGATCTCGCCCAAGGCGCCGGCGAGCTCTACGCCGGTCGGTCCACCGCCGACGATCGCGAAGGTCAGCAGGGCATCGAGCTTGGCAGGATCGGACTCTCGTTCGGCGGTTTCGAAGGCGAGAAAGATGCGGCGGCGGATTTCCGTGGCGTCTTCGACGGTCTTCAGACCAGGAGCGAGCGTCCGCCAGCTCTCGTTGCCGAAATAGTGATGGCTCGAACCGGTTGCGAGCACGAGTGTGTCGTAATCGATCCGACCATCGCACAGCACGACCTGCTGCCGCTCGATGTCGACGTCGACGACCTCCCCGAGTATAACTCGCGCGTTTTCTTGGTGCCTGAGGGCCGTGCGCAGCGTTGAGGCGATGTTCGCGGGTGAGAGCCATCCGGTTGCCACCTGATAGAGCAATGGTTGAAACAAGTGAAAGTTGCGCCTGTCAACTAAAGTGACGCGAACGGGCGCGTGCTTTAGAGACTGAGCGGCGGAAAGACCGCCGAAGCCCCCGCCGACAATGACTACGCGAGAAAGCTCCTGCATAGTGACTCGATCCGCCGGTAAATAGGGGAACAGAAATTCATGCGGCGAATCTGGCTTGTGCCAGACTCGCCTGTGGGATTGAGTGCCGGGGTCGTTTAGGAAGCTAGAGGTAATTCGATCGCGGACATATCCCGTCGGATAGGCATTGGTGTCGCCTCAGCCTCGGGGGCGTGGTTTTGTTTATAACGGATCAAGCTACGCCGGATGTAGCCCGGGTCGATGTTTAGAATCCCGCACACGCTCTCCAGACTGAAAATGCCCAGGTCGTCGGTTTTGAAAAACCACTCCTCGGCTTCCCGATAGCTTCTCTTTTTGTAGCGATTCTTGGCGAAGCAATCGCGTGTGTAGCAATCGATGGCGTCGCGCAATATCGCCGCTAAAAGCCTTCGTTCCGGCGTCTCCGCAGGTCGGCATTGATAAACGTACAAATACTCATTCACGCACAACACATCGGGTTGGTCGAATAAGCGTTTGGTCTCTTCTTGCTGAGAAAAACGGTCATCCGCCCCATCTCGAGCCGTCAGAAAATTTTCCGTCAACATAAGCTGCCTTCTCCCGTCCACGGCATTCGCTCTCGAAGTCGATCGCCAACCCCGCGTTTTATTATTGCCAATCAATCGTTGCGACCGCGCGATGAAGGCTGTGCAACTCTCATACCGAGAACCTCCACAATTTAGCGCGCCGAAAGTTCTGGAAAAGTTTGACTAACTATTTGTAGGCTGGATAAAATCGAGAGGGAAAAACCGGACACCTGTAGGTAAATGCCGTACGTAAATTAACTGCTAACGGCGAATTTGGCAGAAAATGTGGCTTCAGCTGCAATGGGAGAATTACGATCGCCGCATCGAGCGTTCCTCCTCGAATCCTCTTTTTACTTGACGGTGGATTTGTAAAGTTCCTTCAAAAAGCCGCTCTTCTCGATCTCCTGCAAGAAACTGAAATCGGCGATATCGGCGGGTTGCAGCGCTCTGGCCTTTGGATCGTTTTCGCGGTCCAGGACGGACTGGATCGCTTCCTTCATCGGCATGGGCAACGCCGGCAACCTGTTTCTGGTTTCGTTGTAGAGCGGACTGACGATTTCGATGGGCAATCCCGCCATGAATTTTTGCATGACGCGAATCGACGCTTCGCGATTGGTTTTGAAAAAATGAATGCCTTCGACGAACGCGCGCATGAAGCTCATCACTTCCTGGCGGTCACGGGCGATCTTACGCCGCGTCGTCGCCAGCGTTCCGGCGGGCGCTAAGACCTTCATATCTTCACCCGACGCGATCTCCACTGCGCCCATCCGCTTGGCCTGGAGGGCGTTGCTGCCGCCAGTCGCCCCCGCGTGGATCTTTCCCGCCGCCAGCGCCTGCACCGTGTTCGCGCCGCCACCGGTCTGAAATATCGTCACGTCCAGATCGGGCCGCAGGCCGGCGCTTTTGAGCGCGATGCGCAGGAAGGTGTCTCCCTCGGAACCGTACTGGGTCACGCCGACGATCTTTCCTCGCAAGGTCGTCGAGCTTTGCGTATTCTCGCCTGCGGCGCGACGATGATTTGCTGCGTCGAGTAGTTCGCGATCGCCGCCAGGATCGCCGGATCTGCACCGTTCATCCGGCGACCGCACCAGCGGCGTCACTCCCGCCATCGTAAAATCGAAATTGCCGGCAATCAGCGACTGAACATTGCGCGGGCTACCGCTCACGAGCACCACTTGGGCATCAAGACCATGCTTATGGAAAATCCCGGTTTGCTGAGCGAGTGCCGGGATGATCATCTGCTCGCTAGCGGCGACGTAAGCTACGACGATCTTTTTCCGTTCTTGCGCGCCGGCAAATTCATCGAGCGCGACGCCGTGGGCAACGAGGAGCAAACCCGCCATGGCGCAGATGAGTGGCCAATGATTTGTCCGTTTCACTCGCCGGCTATTGGTGGACACGGTCGAAAAATCCTGTGTCATCCAATTTCTTGCACAGACTCATATCGGCGATGTCTTCCGGCTTGAGCTCCGCGGCTTTGGGATTGATGCCGTGTTGCGTCATCAATTTCAACACCGAAGCGATGCCCGCCAAATTCGGGCAGGGTTTGCGTGGAACGGTATCGGCGATAGCGCGATAGGCGCTCTCCAAGCGGTCAGGCCGGTCGAGCCGCAAATTGCGCGCGATGCTGTCGACCACAGTCTTTTTATTCGCCGGATTTTGCACGAAGGCGGCGCCCTCGATCACCGCCTTGGCGAGATTTTCCACGATCAGCGGATTGCTGCGCATATATTTACGCGACGTCACCAAACCCGATGCCTGGTACGGCACATTGGCCTTGCCAAGATCGAACAACATTGGAAAACCCTGCTGCAGCACCACCTGCTCCACCTCCGGATTGAAAAATGCCGCGTCGATACCGCCGGCGAATAGCGAGCTCATGCGCTCCGGCGTGCTGCCGGTATTCAAGAGCGTGATGCGGTCGCGCCGCGGCACCAGACCCAGCTGGTCCAGGCCCACGTAGGTGGCCATCGCCAGCGAGCCGGACGGTGTGCCGATGCCGACTTTCTTGCCTTTCAAATCTTCAGCGCTCTTGATCCCCGGACGCACATTCAAAAAATAGTTCAGTTTGTCTTCCATGCCGAGCAGCATCGTCATATCGCCGCCCGCGGTGACCGCGTTGGTGACATGGGTGGCGCCGAGCAAGCCGAACTGAATATCGCCGGCGATCATCGACTGCATCGCCCGCCCGGCGATGATGTAGATCAACTGCGGATCGAGATTGTATTTGCGGAAGATCCCTTGCTCTTTGGCAATCCACAGCGGCATCGCGTTGCCGCCGATCGCGCCATAGGCGAGCAAGAACTTCAGTCGGCGCTCAGCGGCATGCGCAGCGGCCGCCGTTAAATAAACCAACTAAGAAAAAATCGCCGCCAACCATCGACGCTTCATGCGTGCAACCGCTTCGGACTGTCTGAACGATTTGCACATCTTGAACTGTTCTGGCTCTTCTTTACTCAGACTCAGTCCTCAGCACTCGTTACTTCTCTTGACTCCTCTGCCGCCGTCCCTGACCGAAGAGAATCTTCTTTGCCTCCTCAGTCATACCGCCAGTGTCCGGGTTGATCTGCCGCGCCAAAGCGTAGGCGCGTTCGACTGCGGGGCGTTTTTGAATTGCCTCGAACCAGCGCTTGAGATTGGGGAAGTCATTTAAATCCTGGCCTTGCTTCTCATGCAGCACGATCCACGGATAGCACGCCATGTCGGCGATCGAATAATCGCCGGCGACGAATTTACGGTCGGCGAGCCGATCATCGAGGACGCCGTAGAGCCGTTCGGTTTCCTTCGTGTAGCGTTCGATCGCGTAGGTAATTTTCTCGTTGCTGTAGCCTCGGAAGTGATGATTCTGTCCGAGCATCGGCCCGAGCCCGCCCATTTGCCAGAAAAGCCATTGCATGACTTCCGTACGCCCGCGCACGTCGCTCGGCAAATAAGCGCCGGCTTTCACCGCGAGATACTCGAGGATCGCACCGGACTCGAAAACGCTCAAAGGCTCGCCCTCGTCCGCCGGCTCGGTGTCGACGATAGCCGGAATCCGGTTGTTCGGCGAGATTTTCAAAAACTCCGGCTGGAACTGTTCGCCCTTGCCGATGTTGATCGGCTTGATCGAGTAAGGCACTCCAGCCTCTTCGAGAAAAATCGTGATTTTGTGTCCATTCGGCGTCGTCCAATAGTAAAGGTCAATCATTTGGAACCTCCTGGTCAGGCAATAGGCATTAGGCAACAGGCAATAGTCAAGAAAGTTTCGAAATCAATGAGCCAAGCATCTTGCTGATTTCTGCTATTTCATTCAGGACAGGATCACTCTCTTGTTGCGATGTATTTTAGCCTTCGACACAAGAGCAACTGTGTTTCTAATTCTAACAACGAGCCACGACAGATCGAGAGATGATGCCGGTATTCGCCTGTCGCCTGGCGGCCGTATCCTTCAGCGATATTCGAGGGTACCGAAACCGCAGAACGCCGCATTTGAGCAATCAAACCAAACTGTTCGCTCGCAGGCAATCTTGCCGTTAGTCGATATATCGATTCAACCAAATCCATGGACCGTTGCCAAACAAACAGATCTTTTGGCTGTTCACCATCTTAGCCGCGACGTTACGATCCTTTCTTATCTTACTATTGCCTAATGCCTAGTGCCTATTGCCTTCCATAAACCCGATCAATGAATCCCTCTTTTTCCAGCTCGCGCACGATGCTGTCGTCGATCAGGCTATCTACGGTAACTTTACTTCCGGGGGCTTGTTTCAACGCGTCGTCGAGCTGGATTTTCATTCCTTCGCGAGTCGTGTAAGGAACGCGCTCGATAATTTTGACGGTCGAATCGTAGGAGCTATCGAGATACGCCTTGTTCGCGCCGCGCAGATATTTGGCAATGATTTTCTGCGCGCCTTCTTTATTGGTCTTGAAATAATGCGATGCTTCGATCAGCGCCATCATGACTCGTCTGACAACCGAGCGATTCTTGGCGAGATAGCTTTTGGTCGTCACCGCGCAGATAAACGGCAGGGGATAAGGCTTTTTGAGATCGGCCATATCTGCGAGGATGCGGTGCGGCAGTCCGCCGGGAATCAGATTCACATTTCCCGGCGGCGACGGAAAGCCGGCGATCACGCCGCGGCTGAAGCCGGCCGCTCGCTCCGACGCTCCGCCAACTTGGAGGATCTTCACGTCTTCCTGCGGTCGCAATCCCAATCCTTTGAGTAACTCCCGCGCAGCAACGTCCGAGACACTGCCAAAGCGGCTGATGCCGATCGACTTTCCCTTCAAGTCCTCCGGCGGACTTGATGCTGTCGAGCACCACCAGTTCATAGGCCAGCACGTTGATCGTGCAACCGACACTCACCATGTCGGCGCCGCGGATCGCCGCGTTGGCGACGCCGCTCCCGGCCACATTGCCCACCTGAATATCCTGCGCCACAATCGCCGTGGCGGCGACGGTCGTGCTGCCGATATAAACCAACTCCACGTCCAGCCCGTTCTTTTTGAAAAACCCGGCATCCTGCGCGATGGTCCAGATCTGATTGAGCGTGTCCGTGGAGCTGTAGGCGACTTTGATTTTGTCCTGCGCTTGCGCGTGCACCGGCCAGACGACACATAGAAAGAGAAAGGACCAAAGAAATCTTCGACAACATTTACTGTCTATGGTTCATAAGACCTCCTTTTGCCGATGTTCCGTAGGTGCGCAGCATGCTGCGCCCCTACTGTCATCCTATCGCCTGTCTATTCGCCTGCAGGGCTTTGTAAACCTTTTCCGCCGTAACCGGCACGTCAAACAGGCGCACGCCGCAAGCATCGTGCACTGCGTTGGCGATGGCCGCGGGCGGCGTCACGTTGGCGTGCTCGCCGATGCCCTTGGCCTCGTAAGGGCCGGGGCCATTCTTGCCTTGCACCAGCACGGTTTTGAGCTTGGGAATATCGAGGATGTTGGGGATTTTGTATTCACCGAGATTGGTCGTGGTTATTTTGCCCTGATCGTCGATCAGCTCTTCCATCAAGCTCGAACCGATCGCCATGATCGCCTCGCCGTCAATCTGTCCCTGATGACCGAGCGGATTGATGATCGTGCCGACGTCGTGGGCGGTGACGAATTTATTTAATTTCACTCTCCCCGTCTCCCGATCGACTTCGACCTCGGCTACCTGGGCGATGAATGAAGTCGACGATCCTTTGCGCGGCACTTCGGTTTCGACGCTGACCGTCACCGGTCCTTCGTTCGCCTTGACGACGTCGATCAACGTAAGCGGTTTTGCCTTGCCGCCCGTGGCAGAAAACTTGCCGGACTTGTAAGTGACTTGATCTTCGGCGCAGCCGAGCAGTTTAGCTGCCTGCGCGTTGAGCTTTTTGCGCAGCTCGGCGCTCGCTTGAAATGCCGCCGCGCTGTTGATGTTGGTCGAGCGGCTGCCGCCGAAACCGACGTCGACGCTATAAGAAACATCCGCGGTGTTGCCGATGCGGCAGCGCACCTGCTCGTAAGGCACTTGCATTTCGGCGGCGACGGTTTGGCACAAGACGGTCTGCAATCCCGTCCCTTGATCGCCGGCGACGGTGAATACGGTAAGCGTGCCATCGGCTTCGGCGGTCAGATTCACCCATACCTTACCGGCGCCCGTGCCGCGTTCATACATCGCCACGCCGCGGCCGACGTTGGGTCGCTTGGGCGATTTCCAGCCCGCCGCATCGAGCGCAGCCTTTAGTGTTTCTTTCGCCTTCACGCCGCTCCAAGTTTTTCCCAGCGCATTGACTTCGCCCTCGCCGATGAGATTCATCATGCGAAATTTCGCCGGATCCATTTTCAATTCCTTGGCGATGAGATCCATGTGCGATTCAGAAGCGAACACGGCCTGGATCGCGCCCGGCGCGCGCCAGAAACCACAGGGCACCGTGTTGGTATACACCTGCAGCGCTTCCATATAGCTGTTGTCGATTTTGTACGGCGTCGCCGAACCGGCGCCACCGATGCTGGCGCGGCCTGGCTTCATGCCGGCGTAGGCGCCGGTGCCGTGGATCGCTTGCAAATAGCGCGCGGTCATTCGCCCGTCGCGCTTCACGCCGGTCTTTACTTTAACCACAGTGTAGTGATCCGGATTCATCGCGGTCAATTCTTCGGTGTGAGTCAAAACAATCTTCACCGGCCGCTTCGCCTGCTTGGCGAGAAAGTAGCAGATCGGCAACTCGCCCGCGCCGCTCTTGCCGCCGAAGTCGGCGCCGACGTGGACCGCTTGAACGCGAATCTGGCTCGCCGGAATGCCGGCCGCTTTGGCGAATTGGCCGCGGGTGCCGAAAGGACCTTTGGTCGAGGCCCAGGCATTGACCTTGCCGTCGTCCTCGATCTTGACGAGAAACGACTGCGGCTCGAGGTAGCCTTGATGATGGATCGGCATGCGGAAAGTGTGTTCCAATACTAGGTCGGCTTCAGCAAACCCTTTTTCGATATCGCCTTTGCCGAAAGTCAGTTTGTTCACCACATTGGCCGCCTGCTGCCGCCATGATTTCTTTCGGCGCGCCGTCGTAGCCCGGGGCGTTGTCATGCAACACCGGCGCGCCGGGCTTCATCGCTTCAATCACGTCGAAGACCGCCGGCAGTTCTTCGTATTCTACGTCAATGAGATTGATCGCCTCTTCCGCCGCGTCTCTGCTCTCGGCCGCCACCGCCGCAACCTTGTCGCCGATGTAACGCACTTTGTCCCAGCAAAGAACCGGAATGTCACGAATGCTTTTGCCCTGATAATGCTCCGGCTCGTCCTTGCCGGTGACGATCGCTTTCACGCCCGGCACTTGCCACGCTTTGGTCGTGTCGATCCTGACGATGCGCGCATGCGGATACGGACTTCTGAGAATCTTGCCCCACAAAGTGTCGGGGAAATGCACGTCGGCGCCATACGTTGCCTGGCCGCTGACTTTGTCGGCGCCTTCGACCCGACCCACCGCCGCGCCGATGATCGATGCTGGTTTTGCCATGTCGAATTCTCCTCTGCTCGAATTGTGTTATGCTCGATGAAAACGGATTGCTGGTGAACTTAGCACACTCCGGTCACTGCCGCGCCTGCAAAGAGCGCGTACACGAATTGCTGACGGCCATCTACGGCGATTGCCAGATGAACCAGTCATTCTCCTGGTCGTCCCGACCGGAGGACTATGTCAATACGCCGATCGGCGATCTCTTACAGCGGATCTGCGCCGGCGTCGGCGCCTTACGCGGTCATCGCGACTTTATCAAAAGCGCCGAGATGCCGCCCTGCGATTTTTATATTTCAGATCCGCCTTTTATCTTAGAATTCGACGAGAGCCAACACTTCTCGCACGCCCGGCTGATCACGCTGTCGCTTTATCCTGAGGCATTTAAGCTCGGGTTTCCGCTCGCTCGTTGGCGCGAGTTATGCCGTGAAATCAATGCTGTAGATGACCAACCCTTCGACCGCGACGAGCGCCGCGCCTGGTACGATACCTTGAGAGATTTGCTGCCGAGCCTTCATGGCTTTGAGCCGACGGTGCGCCTTTACGCCGGTGAGTATCCATGGTGCTCATTGGATGCCTCATCCGATTCGGATCGGGCCAATTTTCGTGGATTGCTCGGCACGCGGCTCACTCCGATTACCGCGTCCAATTATAAATAATCGCAACCCGGCGAAGACTTTGCCCTCCCGGTTCGTATCAACCATTGAACGGGAGTGTCTCCGGCCTTATTTTTGGAGTCCACTGGTTGTATGATCGAGCAAGTAAATCAAAGCCTTAAGGCAATTAATTCGACACTATGGCGACACCCTGGCCGGATAAAGACGACCACGAACTCCTCGCGCTCATCCAGGATGGTAGCAGCCAAGCCTTTGCCTTGCTGGTCGAACGCCATACCGAGCGCTTTTACCGCCTGGCTTATCGCTACGTTCAGAGCAAAGAAGCGGCCGAAGACATGGTTCAAGATGCCTTTCTCAAGCTCTGGGAAGATCCGCATAGATGGCAGCCGGACAAGAACACTAAGTTTACCACTTGGTTCTACCGGGTCGTGGTCAATCTATGCCTCGACTGGCAAAAGAAAAAGCAGCCGCTGGAACTCAACGAGGATATGCCGATCATCGACGAGCGCGAAAGCGCCGATGAAGCCATGCAACGAAAGCAGCAGCAAATCGCTTTGGAAGGCGCCATTTCGGCTCTTCCCGAGCGCCAGCGAACGGCGATTAACCTCTGTTACGATGAGGGCTTGAGTAATCAGGACGCGGCGGACGTGATGGCGATTAATCTTAAAGCATTGCAGTCGCTGGTAATGCGCGCCAAGACGACCTTGAAGGAACGCTTAAAGGATTATCTGTGAGGGTTTTATGAATGACCATCGAGACCAGAAATTAGATTCGATGCTGCACAATCGCCGCAGGGATGCCGCGAGTCCTGACTTGGCTGCGCGAATCATTCTGAAGGCGCAAACTGTGCCGCAAATCCAGAATATTTCATTGTGGCAGTCGCTGCGCCAGTTGTTCGCCGAATTTCATTTGCCGAAGCCCGGCTACGTGCTCGCCAGTGCCTTGGTTTTGGGCATGGTGCTGGGATTCAATACGAGTCCGGACAGTTCGACGATTCAAGATGCCAACTATACCACGACGCAGAGCATGATCGCCGGCGATGAGGGGTTTTTATGAACCGGGCTACGAAAATGACGTTTGTCGGTTCGATTATTTTGAATGTGCTGTTGCTCGGTTTCGTGCTCGGTCAATCACCGCGCCGCTTCGATCGCAATGCTATGCGCCAGCAGCGCATAGAGCAAGTCATTAAAGACCTGCCCGAAGCGTCGCAGCAGCGGCTGCGCGAACGATTTCAGCAGCTTGCGCGCCACCGCCGATCCGTTTTTCGAGCAAATGCGCAAAGCTCAGGACGAGGCCATTCAAGTGCTCGGCGGCGAATCCTTCGATGAAGCGGCCTTGGACCGTCAAGAAGCTCAAGATCAATGAGTTGCGCGCGAAAATGAGCAAACAACTCTCGCAATCGGTTAAACTAGCCATCAAGGACCTGAGCCCGGAAGAACGGCGCCGATTTGCCCAAATGCTGCGCCGCCCGCCGCCGCCCAGCCAAGGCTAAACTGGCGAAATAAATGACTTTTATAAAAGCGCCGGGAACCCCGGCGCTTTTTTTTGGCGCTCACGGAGACTTCCAGCGCCTGGTTCGTATCATTCAGTAAGATCGCTCCGAGGGAAAGGTGAATCAGTATGAATTGGCTAACGGCAACAAAACGAAAAAAGATCATCGCCGGGGTTATTTTGGCGGTGCTGATCGGCGGCGGCTTGTATTGGTACACGGGCGCCGCGGGAGCGCCGAAGCGGGACGTCCTGGTGCCGATCACGGTGACTCGGGGAACCGTCGAAGCCTTGGTCACTGCCCAGGGCAAGCTCGAAGCCAAGCAGTACGTTGACGTCGGCACTCAAGTCTCCGGCCAGCTTAAAGCGATCCACGTCGACATCGGCGATACCGTGACCAAAGGCCAATTGCTCGCCGAGATCGACCCGCGCGTTTACCAGGCTCAAGTGGAAGCCGGCGAGGCGCATTTGAACAGCCTGCGCGCCCAGCTCAACCAGCAGAAAGCCGCCGCGGTGTTGGCTGAACAGAATCTCAAACGCAATCAAAATCTGATCACCGCCAACGCGGTGAGCCAGCAGGCGCTGCAGGAGACCGAGAGCCAGGCTTCGGTGGCGCGCGCCCAGGTCGAATCGATCGCCGCGCAGATCCAGGAAACCGAGTCCAATTTAAAAGCGAGCCGCACCAATCTCAGCTACACGAAAATCTATGCGCCGATGGCGGGGACGGTGACCACGCTGCCGACGAAGGAAGGCCAAACACTCAACGCCAACCAGACCGCGCCAATAGTTTTGCAGGTGGCCAATCTCGATCTCATGACCGTGCGCGCGCAGGTCGCCGAAGCGGATGTCAGCAGCCTTAAAGAAAACATGCCGGTATACTTCACCACCCTGGGCAATAGCGACCATCGATGGACCGGCAAAGTGCGCCAGGTGCTGCCTTCGCCGCAGATCGTCAACGACGTGGTGCTTTACGACGTGCTGATCGACGCGAAAAACGAAGGGCGCCAACTCATGACCGGTATGACGACACAGGTTTTTTTCATTCTCGGCAAAGCCGACAACGCCCTGGTGATCCCGGCGGAGTTGCTCACTCGGCGCGCAGCGAAAGAAGACAATGACAAAGGTAAAGCCTACCGCGTCGCGGTCGTTACCGAAGCGGGCCGCGAACAGCGCGTGATCCACGTCGGTTTGCAGACCCGCACCCAGGCCGAGGTCGTTGACGGATTGCAGGAAGGCGAACGAGTTGCGGCGACGCGGCCCGCGCCTTCAACCGCTCAAGCCAATAATCAGCAGCGCGGCGGCAACAACGCGCCGCGCGTGAATCGAGGGCCCCAGCTATGAACGAGACGATCCTGGATCTGAGCGATATCCATAAACACTACATCAACGGCGACACCACGGTACGGGCCCTTGACGGGGTGTCGCTAAAAATTCGCCGGGGTGAGTTTGTCGCGATCATGGGGCAGTCCGGTTCCGGCAAATCGACCTTGATGAATATTCTCGGCTGTCTCGATCGCCCCACGACGGGCAGTTACAAGGTACTCGGCCACGAAGCGGCGAATCTCGAACCCGACGAGTTGGCGTCGCTACGGCGCGAAACCTTCGGCTTCGTCTTTCAGAAATATAACTTATTGGCCACGGCCACGGCCGGCGAGAACGTGCAGATTCCCTCGGTGTACGCCGGCCTGCCCAAGCACAAGCGCGCCGAGCGCGCCGCCAGCCTGCTCGCGCGCCTCGGCCTCGGCGACCGCACCGCGCATCGTCCTTCGGAACTTTCCGGCGGCCAGCAGCAGCGCGTCGCCATCGCCCGCGCCCTGGTGAATGATCCGCCGGTGATTCTCGCCGACGAGCCCACCGGCGCCTTGGACAGCAAGAGCGGCGACGAAGTCCTGGCTTTGCTCAAACAACTGCACGCCGAAGGGCGCACGATCATTCTGATCACCCACGCCGAAAACGTCGCGCAGCACGCCGGCCGCATCGTGCGCATCCAGGACGGCCGCATTCTCGAAGACACCGGAAGCGTCGCCGACCAGGCGACGGAAAGTGTCGCGACCAGCCATCGCAGTTTCGAAAGCGCCGTCGGCCTGATGGCAAGCGTGCAGGAAGCGCTCGTCACCGCCTGGCGCTCGCTGCGCGTCAATATTTTTCGGACCATGCTTACCTTGCTCGGCATTATCATCGGTGTCGCGGCGGTGGTTGCCATGCTCGCGGTGGGCGAAGGCAGCCGCCAGAAAGTTCTCGATCGCATCAGCTCCTTCGGGACCAATTTAATGTTGATCCGGCCCGGCGCCGCCGGCATCCGCAACGCCGGCGATATCGCGACCCTGGTGCCCGACGACGCCGCCGCGATCAAGGCATTGCCCAATGTCGAAACCGCTCTGCCGGAGCGCAGCACTCGGATAACCGTACGCTACGGCAACATCGACTATCAGACCTCGGCCCAAGGCACCGGCGAAGACTTTCCTTCCGCCCGTGATTGGCCGGTGGCCGAAGGCCAGTTCTTCAATGCCGACGACATGAAGCACTATGCCGCCGTCGTCGTGCTCGGCCGCACGGTAGCCAAGACCCTATTTCCCGATGGCGGCAGTCCCATCGGCAAGTATGTCCTGATCCGCAGCGTGCCCTACGTCGTCATCGGCGTCATGAGCGACAAAGGCGCTTCGCCCAACGGCAGCGACCAGGACGATGTTATTTTCGTGCCGATCAGCACCGGCTTGGTGCGGCTGTTCGGCAAGAATTACTTGAGCAGCATCACCATCAAAGTCAAAGATTCGAGTGACATCGAAGCGACCCAGGTGCGCGTCGAAGCCCTGCTCAAAAACCGCCACAACACCGAGGACTTCAGCGTGCGCAACATGGCGTCGTTTCTTCAGGCCGCCATGGAAACCCAGGACACGTTTACTTTGCTGCTCGGCACGGTGGCGGCGATCTCGCTGCTGGTCGGCGGCATCGGCGTGATGAACATCATGCTGGTCAGCGTCGTCGAGCGCACCCGCGAGATCGGCATTCGCATGGCGACCGGCGCGCGCATGCGCGACATCATGCTGCAATTCAACATCGAAGCCGCCGTGGTCTGCGCCGCCGGCGGTATCTTGGGCATCCTCGTCGGCATGATCGCCGGCCTGGTGCTGCGCTACAGCGGCATGACCGTGATCTTCTCAGTGACGCCGGCGGCGCTCGCCTTCGCCTGCGCTTCCGCCACCGGCTTGGCGTTCGGCTATTTGCCGGCACGCAAAGCCGCTCAGCTTGATCCAGTCGTTGCCTTAGCTTCGGAGTGAGGTGATTTATGCGTAAACATCTAGTTAGCGGCACGATGGCGCTTTCGTTAGCGTTGTCGGCTTGCAGTCTCGCGCCCAATTATCAGCGGCCGAACATGGCATTGCCCCAGGGCTGGTCGAGCGTCGATGGCGTCGGTCTCGCTCACGCAACCGAGCACAACGCCTTTTTGGGAAGAGTTTGGCAGCGCGGATTTAAATCGCTTGATCGATATTGCGCTGGCGCAAAATCTCGATCTCGAAGCGGCGCTGCACCGCATCGAGCAGGCGCGCGCCCAGGCGAAAGTCGCCGGTTCGCCGCTTTACCCGAATGTCAGCGCCAGCGGCTCGGCGTCGCGCACGTTTCAGGATTCGAAAAATACCACATTGGTGCGCGGCGGGGGCAGCATCAGCTACGAGGTGGACCTTTGGGGCAAGAACCGTAATTTCGCTCAGTCGGCCAACTATCGAGTCGACGCCAGTCAGTTCGATCGCGAAGCTTTGCGCCTGGTCGTCACCTCCGACGTCACTGATTTTTATTCGCAGATCCTGAGTCTCAACGACCGCATCCGCATCGCCGAATTCAATCTCAAGAACGCCGAAGAAATTCTCCGCATCATCGAAGCGCGCTTTGCCCAGGGCGGCGTCTCCGGTCTCGAAGTTTCGCAGCAGCGGGTCGCGGTCAATGGATTTCGCACGGCCCTCACCGCCCTCGTCGAAGCCGCGCAGCACTACGGCCAATGCGCTGGCGATTCTGCTCGGCAGAGCGCCGCAAAATTTGTCTACGCCTGCGGCCGAGCTCGCATCGTTAAAAATGCCGCAAGTCAATCTCACGCCACCGGCAACCTTGTTGACCGCGCGGCCCGATATTCAAAGCGCCGAGGCCGGCTTGCGCAGCGCCAACGCCGATATCGGCGTGGCACGGGCGGCCTTTTTTCCCTCACTCACGCTGGGTGTCGATACGGCGGTCGCGGCCGGCTTCGGTGGCCCGGCAAGCGCGGCAACTTCGCTGGCGTCGAGCTTGCTGGCGCCGATATTTACCGGCGGCGCGCTTACCGGCAACCTCGAAAACGTCACGGCGCGCCAGAAAGAGCTCGCCGCGCAGTATCAGAAAACGGTGCTCGTCGCCTTCCAAGAGGTCGAAGACGCTCTGGCTGCACTGAAGAGCAACAATGAACAGGCGGCAATTTCGGTCGAGTCGGTCAAGGAATCTCAAAATGCCTATGATATCGCCAAGGCGCGTTTCGACGCCGGCGCCATCGATTATCTGAACCTGCTGGAAACTCAGCGCAGCCTATACCTACAACAAGACAGCCAGATCGCGATCAGGCAAGGCCAGTTACAGTCGTTTGTCCAACTGCGCAAAGCGCTCGGGGCGTAAATGGGGGAGAAGGTATCTATTGCGCCGCTATCAGTATTAACCGGCACATGATATTCGACAGCGCGGCGCGTATTAGCGGCCAGTGAAACTTGTTAAAGATAAAGAAAGAGATCTGAAGCAGCCGCAGAAAGAGAAAAATCCATGAAGCTCGTATTCTTTGTCGGATTGCTGCTGTTGGCGGGATGCGCCCCACCGCCGAGCCCATACCCCGCCGGCCCTTATGACAGCAGGAGCGCGCCGCCCTCCAATGAAAGCCGATCTACCAACACCCTTAATCAGGATGCATCGGAGTGCGAGCGCAAGGCGGCTCTTTCGGCCGGCGCCGGCAGCCGAGCGGAAGCTTTCAATAATTGCATGAAAGCGCGCGGACGTACGCCGAACTGATGAAGCCCTCGACGCGTTATCAATCAGATAAAGATGAAGGTAAAGAGTCCGACAAGCGCTGGGCGGATCGAGCAAAAGTCAAATCTAAGTTATGCAATTGGACGCCTGGTTGCATGGCGGGGCGGGATTGAAGCAATCTAATCAGTGCTTGTCGATCCATGTCTGTGCCATAAGCACAGCGAACTCATCCGCTTCATGTTCCGTGAAATAAGCGTGATTGAACTGATACTGATGCGAGGGAAAATCTATCTTTTGGGCCGCGGCTCTCTGATGGGTCACGGTATATTGCGGTATCCAGGCACCATTTTTTTCGCGCTGGAAGGATTCGCTGCGGATCACATAGTCTTTGTACGAAGTATCCTGTTTCATTTTTGCCGACGCTCTACTTTGTTCAAGCCACGCCGTCACCCGGCGGCTCGCGCTATTCTCTCCGGCCTTGGTAAATAACCGCGGGCTATCGGAGCACTGCCTGAATCCTTCATGAACAAATGTGTTACAAAATCGGTGGTGCCGGTTGACTGTCGGACTCCGACGGCAGATGATCGCTCTCCTCTTGCGAGCTGTCCGGAGATTTCGCCTTTTCATTACGCCGCTCCATCTTACGCGCCGCCTTTTTCTGTTGCTTTTCCTTGCGCGCCCAAGCCTTTTGGCGCTTCTTAAAGGTTTCCATAATCTCCTCCTAGGGCTAAGGGTTTATTTAAGATACAGAGAGGCGGTACCCACTGGGGGACCACTTCTTTAAAGCTCGGTCAAGTTGGACCGAGGATGCGTTAGTCGGACTTTGGAATGTGGACGGTTAGTCCACTTGAGTATAGCAAAGTACGCGCGTAAAGATAGCCCGCGCGGTTTTTGCTTTGAATCCTGTTGGCGTGAACCGTAACGCTCCGATTCCACCAGTTCATCGGCTTGCCAGGCACTCGGATCGCGAACTACCTGCATAAAATAATTCTATCGGGAAGTACGGCTTGGACAGTGGCCTAACGCGAGGTTGTAATGCTCGATCGATTGAGGCTAAGTGCTAAATAACTATTATGCTGTTTTCTGATCGAAATTCTCGGCCGCTTCAAGCCAAGAGATCCGAGAATGCCGATCGTACCCGCTCGGTTGGAAATCGCTGTCATTAATGCGGGAAGGAGATTATTGGACTCGATTATCATTTTTTTTATCATCCTTCTCGGCGTTGTTCTGACTGGGCTCAAAGTCTTCAAAGAATACGAACGAGGAGTAGTCTTTCGTTTGGGACGCCTCGTCTCCTTTCGCGGACCCGGACTTAGCTTCATCATCCCCTTCCTTGAAAAAATGGTCCGGGTCGACTTGCGAACGCTGACCCTGAACGTCCCTCCGCAAGATGTCATTACGCGGGATAACGTATCTGTAAAGGTCGCTGCCGTAGTTTATTTTCGCGTGCTAGATCCGAATAGCGCGCTCATCCAGGTTGAAAACTATCTCTTTGCGATATCGCAGTTCGCACAAACCACCCTGCGAAACGTGTGCGGTCAATCAGAATTGGACCAGATTCTGAGTCAAAGAGAGAGGATCAACGCGCAGATTCAAGAGATCGTGGATGCACAAACCACGTCCTGGGGCATTAAAGTGAGCCTGGTCGCGATCAAGGATATAGATTTGCCACAGGATATGCAGCGGGCTATGGCAAAACAAGCTGAGGCAGAAAGGGAAAGACGCGCTAAAATCATTCACGCGGAGGGCGAGTTTCAAGCGGCGCAGAAACTCGCAGATGCGGCCGAGATCATGGCAAAACAGCCCGCAACCTTTCACCTCCGTTTTTTGCAGGCGCTTTCCCAAGTCGCCGTCGAGAAAGAATGAAACCATTATCGTTCCCTTGCCCATCGATCTGCTTGCATCCATCTTCAAGCCGCACTGAAACGGAATCAACGGTTCATCTGCAGGCGGTGCGGCCGTTATGCGTCGACAATCGCCTAAGCAGAAGCGCGTGGTAAGTGGGCACTAGGACGACTTTTTGACGCCAACTACTACCAACACGATCCCACCTACAAGCACTAATCCGCCCAAGACCGGCGAGATCGTACGAGTCTGCTTGGTGTCAATGGCGGCTTGAAGGCTCCGGGTGTCGACGGTCTTCTCGTCGCTTGTATCGCCGCCCCCTTGGTAAGTAAAAGCCACGACGCCGAGAAGAATGAGGGCGATACCGACGTGTATTATTGGTTTAGCGTTCACAAAAAAATCCCTCTTTCGTCAAAACCGAAACGACTGATCAACTCTAGAGCGGCGATTACTATTGATCCCTATCTCCAGAATGCGCTGACTAGAAAAAGACCGCTGTCTAAAACTGGACAATCTGGAAAAGAATGTCGCGCTGCGTGCGTAGAGGCCCCCGTCCTCTACGCAATCTGCGCCAGGTAATCGGCGAGTTTCTTTTCTTTGATGATCAAAAAACGATCTTTATTCGTCTCAATCAGCCCGAGATTATGAAATCGCTGCATGAACAAGCTCACCCTGCGGCCGAGTCGTGCCGACCATCTCCGACAATTCTTCATGGGAAATCCTCAACTCTATGCGAATGCTGCGCGGATCCTTCTTGCCCATGGTGCGAGCCAACTGTAGCAACGTCTGGCCTAGCCGCTGCTCGCTGTCGACTGTCACCAGATTGGCGATCACCTGCTGTTGGTCCGCGATGCGCACAGCCAGGTAGCGCACAAACCCCTCAAACAGCGAGTCGCGACTCGAGACGCGCAAAAAAATGAGCGCAGGGTATTTGTTTTAGGGTCGTTGCTTTCATCGCCGTGGCCGTTTCCAAGCGCGCGCCTAAACCGGATAAAGACAACTCACCGAAGATATCTCCGCCACTATGGATCGCCAGGAGGCACTCTTTACCATCGGCGGAGAGCATCAGCAGTTTGATCTGGCCGCTCTCGATGAAATAGACCATATTGCCTTGATCGCCGCTGGTGTAGACGTTGTCATGTCGGGCGACCTTGAGGGCGCGACTATTCGACGGTCTCGCGCTACTAACGAATCACGTAACTGTCGCTTGAATTCTTCTGCTTGAGGCGTCTGTTGAATCGCCATCGTGCCTCCTATCGAAGCCCACGATGATATAACTATAATTACAATAGCAGTGTAATTCTGGGGGCTTGCACAGTCACTTGCTCGGGCAATAAGCTACAACTTTCCCTGGCCAGAGTCTAGACCGGATTGCCTCCAATGCCTAAGCTTCATCCGTATGAAGCGCGGTTGCAATCCGAGCACATCGCAAACGGACACGAAAGAGAAAAGCCAATGAAAGTCATCGCTAAAAAACCACTCTTCTGCCTGCCGTGCGCCTTGCATAAGCCGCTGACCCGACTCAAACTGTTTGTGAAAGGAGAGAAACGCATTTTCGAGCACAGCATACATCAATGCCGTCTCCGGACACACAGCGGCGAGTTTGACTCGACAGTCGAAGAACTCCTCCGGCAGTTTGTTGTTATAGGACGGCACCTGATACCAGGCGTCCCGGTGTGCAGAAGTAGGTTGGGATGGCCGGCTCCGATGGGTGGGTTTGCGTTTGGTGTGCATCTCATTCCTCCACTTTCTGCATTAGTTATACCGTTATACAGGTGCAGTATTCTGTCTACTTCAAAACAATTGCATACGGAGTTATGGCGCGCCCTGAACAGCCGCTGGACAAACTAAACTGAGTCGTTCCAAATTGCTTGCCGTACCACATCAAGATTTGAGTGGGCAGGAGCCTGCTCAGAGCGACGCACGCTGCTTTCGAACTAACATGACTCGTTCGCCTGGTAGGCGACCACACGATTCCGCCCAGCCTGTTTGGCGGCGTACATGGCATTGTCAGCCGCATGGAGCAATTCAGTAGTCGTGGAACCGTGTTTGGGCGCTTCGGCAACGCCAGCCGATAGAGTGGGCATGTCTACCACGGAGTAGCCTTGCCGAATCTGTCTTTCTTTAACCAGCGCGCGGATTTGTTCCACGCGTTGCTGGGCGTCCGCTAGCGATGAATCGGGCAGCACGAGAACAAACTCATCGCCGCCATACCGGCACGAGATATCGCTTTTGCGCAGGTTTTCACGCAGCGCGTGCGCCAACCCGCGTAAGATCGAGTCGCCGGCATTGTGACCGAAGGTGTCGTTGAATGGCTTAAAGTTATCGAGGTCGAGCATCACGACACAGAGCGGCAAATTGCCGCGCCGCGCACGATGCAGCTCGCGCGCTAGATTCTCTTCCAAATAGCGTCGATTGCACAATCCGGTCAGCGGATCATGCATAGCCTGTTCGCGCAGTTCCTCCCGTAGCTTCAAATTATACAAAGACAGCTTGATCGTTTCGCACACGGCGACGGCCAGTTGCTGCCTGGTCCTCGAACCTATAGCTTTTGCCGCCGCGCCGGTGAGACACAAGAGCCCGACTGTTCCGCTCTTGACTATCAAAGGCACACACAAGTAGCCCGCCTGCGGTTGATGGACAAAGTGATGACACAGCAAATCAACTGCTGGATCGATGACTTCATGCAATTGACCGCGCCGTATCGCCCAACAATCCTCCAATGAAAACCGGGCCTTTAGTGGTGACTCGTTGCCCCAACCGGCAACCATCTCCAAGGGTTGAATCGGGCTGCCGGAAATAGCTAACCCGCCACTGTCCCCGGCAAATAATTCATTCGCCACCAGGCCAACCACCTGGTAGGCCTCGGCCTGGATTGTACAGGATTGAAGCAGATCGTTTAGGCGGATGAGCGACTTCATTTCCTCGTCACGCCTTTGCAGTTCGGCCACCGAAGCTAATAACTCGTCATTGACCTTCTGTAGACTCTCCTCGGCGCGTTTGCGGGCGGTGATATCGCGGACGTTGCATTGGATCACGCGCCAGCCATCGACGAGGTAGACGTTGCTGACGAACTCCACCTGGATGTGTTGCCCGGCTTTGGTTTCCAACGGCAGATTCTCGTAACGGACATATTCCTTTTTCTGCAACTGGTTCATGGCGTCCCGGCTCGCGGCAATATCTTTGATCGGGCCGATTTCCCAGAGCGCCTTGCCAATCAACTCGGCGTGAGAATATCCCAGCATGTCTTGCAGGAACGGGTTGACGTCGGTGATTCGCCCCGTGTCCGCATCCAGGAGGAGTATGCCATCCTTGGCCGTCTCGAACAGTCGGCGGTAGCGAACTTCGGAAGCCCGCAAATTCTCTTCATTCCCGTTGCTTCTTACGACTTTGTCCGTCTCATCGTCCATGGCTGGACCCCTTTCCCGCCGGTACGCTGCCTAGCGTGAGGAAGCCAGATCGATGTACCGAGACAATTTGTGGAGTTATTATCTTGCGCTCGCCGGCAAGAATTCTGTCTAATATTAGACAATTTTGAAAAAATGCCGAGATTTCCCGTGGTGAACAGGCGCTCTAGTTAACCTTAGGAGCCATTCTGCCTGCGGTTATCCACCCATTGGTGCGCTATGGAGACTGCAGAATTCTCAGCGTCGGTTAAAAGAACAAAGCGGTCTTGCGGACGACCTTTAAGAGAGACCACGTGCTTTCTTTCTCCCTCGCTCCAAGAGACACTGACCACGGGGAGCCAAAAGCAACCTCCGGCATCGCGTTGAGCGGCGACAAAGATCAGATGTTCTTTGTAAGTCATTCGCGTCTCCGTCCGATATCTCGATCAAAATAACCGACGCTGCCTTCGAGGCTACACACCCGAAGCGTCTACGGCCTCCACGGCAAACTCCATCGGCAGCTCGCAAAACATCTGTTTGCAGAAACCGTGGCGATCTTCGAGGTCGCGTATTCCCTCTCCAAACTGGGAAGAACTATCTAGGAGCCAACCGCGCTGGCAGCGATCTGGTGCGAGGTCGAGTTGCCGACCTCAAAGGTCTCCACTTTCGGAGTGCCTTCAATCACCCTTGCCAAGGCCCTCAAGATCTCAGGATACGTCTTCTGGTTGTAGGTCTCCGCGTCCTCTTTTTTATTCCAGAGACTGATGGTGACGGCCTCGTTACGATCCGGAGCGATGAAACTGATCGCATCGTCGAATCCTCTTTGCCTTCTGAGCAAGGGAATAACCTCTCCCTCAAGAATTTTCGTAAACTCCGCTGTGCTTTTCGCCTTGAGCTTGAAACTCACGTTTCGACTGTACATTTGAACCTCCTCGGTGGATCGTTTGGAGGGTTAGGACGACAGGCTACTGAAACAAATCTAGCTAGCCGGCGAACGTAACCCCGTGCCATAATTTACAACCACATATCCTGACCATGACGGATTGCTGTTAGTTCCTCGGTTGATGCGCGGCAAATTCGAGAGCTTTGAGACGATACCCCAGCTGTTCCTGAAACCACGTATCCCTGGGCCACTGCCACTGCGCATGCGGCAGAGACTCGCCGCGATAGCGGCAGCCATTCGCCTTGCTCTGCAAGAAAATGAGCTGCCAGTAGCTGAGCTTGTCCCTTTCCGCGCCATCAACACGAGTTCGGGTAAAAACCTCTTTCACCATCTCTGCAATCCCGCTCAAGGAATCTTGTGCCAAGAGTCCAACCGGAAAGGATAGATTTTCCAGATAATCGACCTTCATTGCTCCCTCCGCGATAATTTTTTCTTCAGGCCAAAAACAGCCCCGCTCTCACGACTCTGGCCGGTTTATTTATTGTAGATAGATCGAGCGTGGCGTAAATGGATAGAGGAGAAAGCCAATGAGAGCCGTCGCTTAACAACCGCTCGTCAGCCTCCTCGCCTAAACCGCCTCTTGAAATCAATTTACGCCGACTCGACAGAAGTTTCCGTCTAATATTGGACAGGTATTGGAAATAATTATCACATCTAGCTTCCAACCATTAGATAGACACGTCTTTGTCGCGTAATATCAAGGAATTTTGGCAAACGCTGCGGAAACATCGGCCATTTTCTTTGACAAAGGTCCTGGTCATACTTACCTTTAACCATTAAGCGGACACATGTCAGATGATGTCGAACACTTTTAGCCTGAATTCTGTACATGGCAGGTGATGTCGAACATTGCTTTTTCGGTGACTAAAATGAGTAGCCGCTCCACTATGCCGAGCCGTTTTACGACGGTACAGCTTGGATTTCAGTGCTAACGCGATCATGTCCAACTCTCGAGATGCTTTGTGTTCACTGACATTCACGTTCGGCATCATATGGCACTCAGGTGTTCGACATCAGGTGGCAGCTGCCGATTAAGCACTTAATATCAGTCTCCGTCACCGAATGGCCTGGAGGCCCATAAATATGGCATCGCACGATTGGGATTTTTTTATTTGGCATCGAGCTAGCGATCTGCTGCAACAAGCGGGGCGGATCCATAGGAATTTTTTGCAAGTAGCAGCCAGCGCCCGCTATCAGGCATCTCCCGGTAGATCGCCAAGCTGGGAACCTCCCGTAAACGTCGTTGAAACGGATGAGAGCCTTTGGGTAATTTCGGCCATCCCGGGAGTGACAGCGGAGCGAGTAGACGTGCGACTGGACGGACGCGAACTCATCATTGCAGGCGTACGTCCGCTGCCAAATTGCTGCGCTGACGGGGAACTAAAGATATGGGAAATCCCGCTTGGCCGTTTTGAGCGGCGACTCAGGCTCGTGCCAAGCGAACAAGCTCTATCCGTCGGAGAAATTTCTTTTCGCGACGGCCTGCTGATCATCGAGCTAAGGAAACATGCATGAACACTGAAGAAGAAGAAAAGGAATCCGCTAAATCCAAGCAGCGTCTCAATATTCCCGAAGGAGCGTTGGTCATCATGCCGATGCGCAATCGGGTGCTCTTCCCCTCCATGATGATGCCGCTTGCGGTCCGTAGTCCGGCCAGGCGCCACGCTGTCGAGGAGGCGGTTCGCCAACAAGTGCCGATTGGATTTGTTGTTCAACGCGATCCGAATGTAGAAGTTCCGGAGCCCAAAGACCTCTACCCAGTCGGCACGACCGGGGATGTTGTAAGAATGTTTACTCTGCCGGACGGTCAGCGTCAGGTCCTCGTGCAAGGCCGCCGCCGCTTTGAGATCGGCGAGTTCCTCGAGACCGATCCGGTTCTCATCGCGCGCGTCACGATGGTAGAAGAAAAGATACCGGAGACCAAGGATTTCGAGGCGCGAATCTTACATTTGCGCCAAGAAGCAGCCCGGGCCCTGTCGTTATTCTCTGAGCCCATGAACGAGCTGAGAGTGATGATCGACAGGATCGAAGACCCGTTATCGGTCATCGATATGATCGCGTCCACCTTGGACCTGCCGACCGCCGAGAAACAAGAAATCCTCGGCATCCTTGATCCGGAGGCGCGCGCCCAAAGGGTGTCAGAAAAGTTGGCGCGGCAGATCGAACTCCTTGAGCTAAGCAAGAAAATCGGCGCTGAAACCAAGGAATCCATGGACAAGTCGCAGCGCCAATATTTCCTGCGCGAGCAATTAAAAGCAATCCAGAAAGAACTGGGTGAGGCGGATGGGAGAGGTGTCGAAGTTGAAGACCTGAGAAAAAAACTTTATGACGCAAAAATGCCTCCCGAAGTGGAGAAGGAAGCGCTTAAAGAGCTGGGGCGTTTAGAGCGCATTCCCGAGGCGGCGCCGGAATACTCGCTGTTGCGGACTTATTTCGATTGGTTGGTGGAGCTGCCTTGGAATGTTTTTACCGAGGAACAGATCGATCTGCCGAAGGCACGCGCAATCCTTGACGCCGACCATCACGGCTTAGAAAAAGTCAAAAAACGGATCATTGAATTTCTCGCTGTTCGTAAACTCATGCCGCATGGAAAAAGCCCGATCCTCTGCTTGGTCGGACCGCCAGGCGTCGGCAAAACCTCCCTGGGTCAAAGCATTGCTCGGGCGATGAATCGTAAGTTCGTGCGCCAAAGTCTAGGCGGCGTCCACGATGAAGCCGATATTCGCGGGCATCGGCGCACCTATGTCGGCGCGCTTCCGGGTAATATCATTCAGGGAATCCGCAAGGCGGGCAGTCGAAATCCCGTCCTCATGCTCGATGAAGTCGACAAGCTCAACGCGAGCTTTCAAGGCGACCCGTCCGCGGCGTTGTTGGAAGTCCTGGATCCGGCGCAAAATGCAACCTTTCAAGACCACTACATCGCGCTGCCCTTCGATCTAAGCCAGGTACTGTTCATCGCCACAGCGAACGTGCTCGATACCATTCCCGAGCCCGCTGCGCGATCGCATGGAAATCTTGGAATTGCCGGGATACATCGAGGAAGATAAATTGGCAATCGCCAAGGGCTACCTCGTTCCTCGGCAGACCGCCGAAAATGGTCTGAAACCGGAAAACATTAGTTTCACCGACGAGGCAATTCGAGAAATTATCCGGTCCTACACGCGCGAGGCCGGGGTTCGGCAACTCGAGCGCGGGCTGGGAGCCGTTTGCCGGAGCGTGGCGACGCGCATCGCCGATGGGTCCAATGAAACATTCGCGATCACAGCGGACTCTATCCCGACCTACTTGGGCCCGCAAAAGTTCTTCAACGAGATCGCTCTGCGCACCAGTTTGCCGGGTGTAGCCACTGGCTTGGCCTGGACACAGTTTGGCGGCGACATACTGTTTGTCGAAGCGACAAAGATGGCGGGCGACGGTAAGTTGATTTTAACCGGCCAGCTCGGCGATGTGATGAAAGAAAGCGCGCAGGCTGCTTTGAGTCTGGTCAAGTCTCGCGCGGAAACATTGGGAATCGATGCCGATATCTTCAAGAAAAACGATTTGCATATTCATATACCGGCGGGCGCGATCCCAAAGGACGGGCCGAGCGCCGGAGTCACGCTCTTTGTCGCGCTTGTTTCACTGCTGACCGGAAGACGAATCAGCAAAGATGTCGCCATGACCGGTGAGATCAGTTTGCGCGGTTTGGTGCTCCCAGTAGGAGGAATCAAAGAGAAAATGCTTGCGGCAAAGAGAGCCGGGATTTCCACAGTTCTGCTGCCTGAGTTAAACCGCAGAGACCTTGAAGAAATACCCCCAGCAGGCCGTGACGGAATCCGCTTCGAATTTTTAAAAACCGCGGATGAAGCTTTGCGGCTTGCCCTCGAGGCCGACGCCGCGAGCGGCTATTCTCCCGGTGAAAGACTAGCGGCTCATTTTTTTTCTTAAAATAATCTGGCTCGTATAAGCGATAACGGAGTGGCAAGTTTCCGAAGCGCCGCTCCGCCAACGAGAATGGAAATTTTCGAGGAACGCCAAAGGGACAGGCTCGGGATTGCCGCGAGGTGCCAGACGCGAACTTTATCTCACGCGGTTATCCTGCGAGAGCTAAGCTCATTGCTGATCGGAGGGCCTATTTGGCGGGTTACAGGATAGCCGAACTGCTGGAACGAGTGAACGGTAGCTGAATGTTGAGTGTTTTAGACGAACCTCGCCGCATGACACTCAACCAAATTTTAGATTGGGTAAAGAGATCGCCAGCATGATCCACTAGCACGAAATAACTCAAATTATTGGGTTTAACCGTCCGGCTGTCGCCCTCCAAAGCTTGCTACAATCCTCGTTCGATCATGCTCTGAAGTGTTTTGACTACGTCATCAATCGTGTAAGGTTTTTGCAGGAAAGCTGTTTTGATAAGTTGAGTCCGTATATCAGTATTTTTAGAATCTCGCTGGTACGGTCGATCTCGCTATGGGAACGGGTTAAATTACGAGATAACTAGCGTTAGGTTTTTCCCTTCGTTAATTTATTTGCGCTGCCGCAATAATTGCTGACCAACAATGTATAGCAAAAATAAGCTGACGATTACGATGGAACTAGTCATAAGAGTAGGACGGATCTTGCCGAATACCAAAGTCCATTGTCTACCTAAGAAGTAACCGGCGGAAACAAAGGTAATCGACCAAGTGAAGGCTCCTGTAAATGCAAACAAAGCGAACACGGATAGCGGTAGTTTCGCAATTCCAGCACCAAATCCTATCAAATGTCGTATGCCCGGCAAGTAAAAACCGAACAGGAGACCCCACTTTCCCACTCGATCATACCAGGACTGAACATGGGTTACCTTTTCTCCTGTTATGTGAACGGCATGACCAAATTTTGAAATTAGATATGCGCCAACGGTACGTCCCAACCCATAGCTTAAAGTGATACCGCACGCGCTACCGAGAAATGCCGCGGCCAGGATAGGAAAGAGCTGCAATTTACCTTCGTAAACAAGATACCCCGCGAATGCGAGCACGCCTTCATCCGGGATCGGGGCGCCGATAATCCCTAGCGCCAGCAATGAAAATATTCCTATATATCCATATTCTGTAACCCAGCGGAGTATTGTTTCTGTCAGCATAGTTTCTTCTCTTCAGCACGACTCGAAAAGCTTTAACGGAAGAAAAGATGAACTGGCTCGTTTTACGGCGGAGAATGCGGCTACAGGCCGGATCCATCAGTGGTCGCGTCTGGATCCGACACTGGCCTTCCCTACCCCATCCTCTTAAAGTCGATATAGCCGCGCTCCACATCCGTGCGGATCAGTTGCACCCGGAGTCTCTGGCCGACGTCCATGCCTTCAAAACCGCTCACCAGTTTTCCTTCGATGGGCGGATGCAGAAGACGAACCCATGTGCCTTTGTCAGAAGCGCCGGTGACGATGGCATCGAACCGCTCGCCGATCCTTGATTCCAGCAGCATGGCTGCCGCAGATTTTCCGACCTGCCGTTCGACTTTTTTCGCGGCGTCTTCCGCTTCGGTGCAGTGCTTGGCGAGCGCCTGCAATTCATCGTTCTCATAGGGCAGTGAACTTCCCGCCATCGCTGCTTTCAGCAACCGCTGCGTGATCAGATCGGGATAGCGGCGATTCGGCGCCGTGGAATGAGCATAATCCCTGACCGCAAGACCGAAGTGCCCGGCGGCGCTGCCTCCCGGAAGCTCAACGACATATTCACCGGCGCCCAAGAGCTTGATGACGCCGAGGGAAAGATCGGGAAAGCGGAGAGGATCAGTGGCTTTCGCCGATATGAGGAATTGCTCCAGGGCCTTTGAGTCGGGTTTCTTGGGTAACGTGAAGCCGTGGTCCGAGGCGAGCTCGATGATCCGGTCCCAGCGTTTCGGTGTGCGCACCACGCGGCGCAGCGACGGAAACATCTTGGATGCGAGGTATCGTGCGGTAATACCGTTCGCCGATATCATGAAATCCTCAATAATTTCCCTAGCTCTGTTCTTTCTCTCGGCTTCTAGGTCCTTGATCTCATCGCCGTCAAACACCGGGCGTGCTTCTATGGTTTCGAGATTCAGCGCACCGTGCATATGCCGGAGGGCCTTCAGCTTTTGCGCCACGCGGTCCTGAAGCCGGAGGTTTTCGTCGAGACCTTCGACCTTGCCGATACCTTGCGGCATCGGGCCACTACCCTCCAGCCAGTTAGCCACGCTGTTGTAGGCGAGCTTTGCACGATTACGGACCATCGCTCTGTAGATATCCGAACTCTGCAGCGATCCGTCCTCAGCGATGACCATTTCAATGACGATGGCAAGTCGGTCTGATTCATAGTTTAGAGAAGTAAGATCGGTAGACAGTTTCTCCGGCAGCATCGGAAATATCTCGGCAGCGGTGTATACCGAGGTGGTGTTTTGCCTGGCATGATCGTCTAGTGCCGACCGCTTCTTGACGACGGCGTCCACGTCGGCAATGGCGACAAGGATCTTTGCGGTCCCTCCGGGCATGGCGTCGGCAACGGTAAGCTGATCCAGATCGCGAGAATCATCGTTATCTATAGAGCACCAGATAAGGCTTCGGAGATCATGCGTCGATTCTTCAGCTTGTGTTGCAGATTCGCGAATTCCGTCGAGCTCGGCGAGTGCGTGAGGTGAGAAGTCAGGAAGAAGTCCTCTCTCAAGCATCACCCGGTGGGCGATGCGTCGTAAGATAGAGCGTTGTTGTCGATCGTTTTGATCCGTCATAGTTTCACCGTCTTATAAAAAATAGCCTTCGTTATTTCCGCTGTGACAATGTAAAGCACAACAATCACCGCTAACAAGAGATGAAACGAAATGGACAGCCGGGTAAAACCAAAAATCTCGCCAAGTAGGGTGAAGGGTAGAATCACCGTCACGATAACGACTAAGAGAGTAGCCATGAACAGATATTTTGACGGTCTACTTTTGAAGAAAGGTTTCCGGCTGCGAATCACCAGCACGATCAGTGACGCGGAAATCACAGACTCCAAAAACCAGCCGGTTCTGAATTGATCCTGAGTCGCATGAAGAATTAGCAGAAGCGTAGCCAAAGGTGAGGTAGTCAAACACCGAACTCACCAGGCCGAAGGTAATCATGAACTTACGAATGGCTTTAATGTCCCAGCGCCGAGGATGGTCAACCATTTCGGCGTCGACCCTGTCGGTGGCGATGGTCATCTCGGGAAAATCGGTCATTAAATTAGTAAGCAAGATCTGCTTCGGCAGCAACGGCAGAAAAGGCAGGAAGAGCGATACTCCGGCCATGCTAAACATATTGCCAAAATTGGCGCTGGTTGCCATGAAGACATACTTCAGCGTGTTCGCGAAGGTCGTTCGCCCTTCGCGCACGCCCTGCACAAGAACACCCAAGATCCTTTTCGAGTAAGACGATATCCGCCGCCTCTTTGGCAACATCGACGGCGCTCTCAACGGAAATGCCGACATCGGCGGCATGGAGCGCCGAGGCATCGTTGATGCCGTCTCCCATATACCCCACGACATTGCCGGTCTTCTTGAGGGCGAGGATGATGCGCTCCTTCTGATTGGGCTCGATTTCAGCGAAGACGTCCACGTCGACCACGCGTCTGAGCAGCGCACCGTCGCTCAGTTGACGGAGGTCTGGACCTGTGAGGATTTTTGTATTTGATAGTCCCATTTGTTGGCTGACGTTGGCTGCGACCAGATGATTGTCTCCGGTGATGATCTTCAATGCCACGCCCAGATTTTTCAGACCAGCGATGGTCTCGATGATATTTGCTTTGGGCGGATCAAAAAGAACGAGGAATCCCAGGAAGGTCATGCCAGCTTCGTCGACTTTGCTCATCCGTGATTCTGCTCCCATATTTTTGTATGCGACGCCGAGGGTGCGAAAGCCCTTGCTGCTGAACTCTTCGAAGTGCTGCTGGATTCGATCCCGCACCATGGCGATATCGACAAAAGTTCCCGCGCCAGTTTCCGCTGTTGAACAGACGGCGAGCACATTTTCCAACGCGCCTTTGGTTACCATCAGATGGGAGTTATCGTGAGCAATCAGAATGCTCAATCGCTTGCGCAGAAAATCATAGGGAATCTCATCGAGCTTCTGGTAGCCGATCAGGTCAAACTTTCGATGGCTGCGAAGGGCTTCGTCAATCGGGTTGGTAAAACCGGTCTCATAAAACGCATTGAGATAAGCGTGAAGAAGAACTTTGTCGCTCGGAGCGCCTTCTACATCAAGGGCGGATTGTAAACGCACGGTCCCTTCGGTCAGCGTGCCGGTCTTATCGGAGCAGATCACGTTCATGCTGCCGAAGTTTTCAATCGATGCGAGCCGTTTGACGATCACCTTCACTTGAGCCATCTGTTTGGCGCCGTGGGCCAGGTTGATGCTGATGATCGCCGGCAATAGTTGCGGGGTGAGCCCAACCGCGAGTGCCAACGAAAAGAGAAAGGAGTCCAGCACCGGACGTGCCAAGTAGACGTTGATTGCGAAGATAGCGATCACCAGCACCAGCGTCACTTCCATGAGGAAATAGCCAAATCGCCGTATGCCGTGTTCAAATTCCGTTTCCGGCGGTCTGAGTTTTAACCGCTCGGAGACCTTGCCGAACTCGGTTTGCTTGCCTGTGCCTATAACAAGTGCCTTTGCACCGCCGCTCACCACATGGGTGCCCATCCATAGCGCATTTGTCCGCTGGCCCAGCGGTGTCTCTGCCGAATTACGCCGACCGATTTCTCTACAGGGTAGGTTTCACCCGTCAGGGTTGCTTCATCGACAAAGAGATCTTTGGATTCCTGGACCAGACAATCTCCGGGGATGATATCGCCGGCATCCAGAATGACGATATCTCCGGGGACAATCTCTTCGACGGGAATTTCTGCTGGACTTCCGTCACGAAGCACCGCAGCTTTAATTTGCACGACGGCTAGTAACTTCTCCACGGCATGGGTTGCGCTGTGCTCCTGCCAAAACCCGAGCAGGCCGCTTACGAGGACAATGGTGAGAATGATGAGAGCGTTAACCGGATCATGTAAAAAAAATGATAACCCTGTTGCAAATAAAAGAATGAGAATTAGCGGACTTTTGAATTGAGAAATGAGAAGGCTAAGTGAATCCGATTTCTTCTTAGGTTTTAGAAGATTAGCTCCGTAACGCGTCAAACGCGCCCGCGCTTCATCAGTCGTGAGTCCTTGTGCAGTCGCTTGCAGTTGCAGCAGCATCTCGCGCCCAGAGATGCTCCAGAAGGCCGGAGGAAGGTGGTTCATCCCTATTCTTGAACTGGTAAACTAATTTTCGAAAGCGGTGTCGGACTTTTGCCGCAATCTAGCGGTTTGTCATCTTGCCAGCTGTTCAATACCGACGATGCGTCTACCAAGCACTTTTTTCGCAAGGCGTTTTTCGAACTCGTCGTTTACCTTGACAGGACCATATATCAAAATAGATTCTGCGTCACGAATACGCGAAATCACCACGCGATAAGTATCTGTTGAGATGGTCCGTAAATTGTCTGTCTCGCTAGTCATCTGCCGTGATCTAGACCCGCTAGAAAAAAGGTGGCGTCCTACTCGGGATCGCACCGACGCTCGTCGCAAGGCAACAGCGCTGCCCTACGGAAGAAAACGCCTTAACAAATCTACGGGCACCGGCACGACTACGGTGGAATTATTTTCCGCGGATACCTCAACGAGACTTTGCAGGAATCTGAGGTGCATGGCCGCAGGGTGTTTCGCGATGATTTCGGCTGCATCCGCCAACTTCTGAGAGGCTTGAAATTCTCCCTCCGCATGAATGACTTTTGCACGCCTCTCTCTCTCCGCCTCTGCCTGCTTGGCCATGGCCCGCTGCATGTCTAGCGGAAGATCGATGTCCTTTACTTCTACTAAAACCACTTTGATTCCCCACGGCTCGGTTTGGGCGTCCAGGATCTCCTGAATTCGCGTATTGATCTTTTCCCTCTCGGCCAAGAGCTCGTCCAGTAGGGCCTGCCCACAAGTGCTCCTGAGCGTGACCTGAGCGAGTTGAGAACTGGCAAAGAGATAATTTTGCACTTCCGTGATTGCTCGATTGGGTTCGATGACCCTGAAGTAGAGAACAGCACTGACCTTGATGGAGACGTTGTCGCGTGTAATCACATCTTGCGGCGGCACATCCATAGTGACTGTGCGAAGTCCCACTCGCATCATTTTCTCAACCCATGGAATAACGTAGATAATCCCAGGACCGCGCGCCTTTACCAAACGTCCCAGCCGAAAAATCACTGCCCGCTCATACTCCTTCAAAATCTTGATTCCGCTGATCGTCAGCAAAACGGAGACAACTAAAACTGTAGCAATGGCCCCAAAATCAAACATCGCTTCTCCTACGCCATTTTCCCTATTAACTCGGCCCGTCTTGCAGACGCCAGGGCATGCTTCACACGCTGAAGCCTACCTGTCAAAAATGCAAACCGGATGTTCGGCCGCGCCCATCCCTCACGTGAACGCTCGTTCCAACTGACGCAAGATGCCGTCGGGTTCACGCAGCCCAAGCTCCACGATTTGATCCGCCCGCGCCTGCGAGCTGCTGTTGGCGTAGATGCGCAGCTGAGGCGCGTTGCCCGATGGCCGGACGTGCGCCACGTCGCCATTGTGGAAATAGACGCGCACGCCGTCGAGCACGTTGATCCGCACGATATCGTCGAAACCGAGGGCCGCCGTGAAGAAGCGCGCCAGCGTTGCCTTAGACTGCTGCCACTCTTCGGTCGCCGATGCCGTGAGCGGCGCGCCGCTTACACCAGCGCGACTGCGATCAACTACCTGCCCCGCCCCCTCGAACCCCACCTCGATGACGTCGCCCGATGGAATCAGTTGAGCCAGAATTGTTTGGCTCGCAGCAACCGGAAAGTTATCGAGCAAGCCGGCCCGCCCGAAACGTGCCGGCAAGCGGTTCCACAAAGCGGACAAGCTAAAGCCCTGCTCTGCGGCCGCGAACAAATTAGCCAGGATCGGTAGCGTCGCATCGCGCGTCGGCAGCGCGTTCAGCGTGCTCGCGCTTAGCGAGATATCGCTGCCGGTCAAAAATCCGCCGTTGGCTTCCCAGCCGACGATGCGTGAGTATCTTCCGTCGCGGCGCAACTCATCGAGCGCCGCCACAACGTAGGGCGATCCGATCTTGGTTTTCAAAAAAGAAACTCCGCGTTCCTCCATGCGGCGCTCGACAGCATCGTTGGCGCTAATAGGAACGGCCGCGGCATCCGCGCGCAGATATTCGGCGACGACGATGCCCAGAAGGTCACCGGGCAAGAATCGCACGCGTCTTACGCCGGGACTAAGGTCGGCGGCAGGCAACACGGCCGTTACCAACGGCCGATCCGAGTCGCCGTCGGTGGAAACAATTGCGTGCAGCGGCCGGCCACTCGTTTCGGCAGCGGCGGCGAATTCCTCTAGTCGATCCAGCTGTTCATCGGTAATGTTTTCAGTATCGATGGGAATGAACGTGTCGCTGCGTCCCGCGGCGATCACCTCGGCGCCTAGTTCGCTTAAGATGCGCGGCAAGATATCGCGGCCTACGGCCGAATGCTGATAGACGAGAATCCGCAGACCGGTGAGACCGCCGGGAGTGAAGCTCTGCAGGTAGCGACGGACGTAGTTTTCTTCCGCGGCGCGGTCGAGCGGCGGCAACTCCGGCGCCTGCTTGAGCATTCCGCCAGGGTCGAACGCCGATGTGGTCGCGCTACGGCTATATTCTTCGACACGCACGCGCTCGATCTCGTGGGTGATCCCTGCTTCATCCGACTTCAAAATCTCGCCGACGCTTTTGTTGATTTTAATGCCGTTACGATCGAAGGGAATATGACTGCCGGTCACCATCACGCCGGCCCGGCCCGTAGAAACGGAATGGAGTATCAACGCGGGCGTCGGGATCTTGCCGGCATTCTCTACCCGGCAGCCCGAGTCGATGATCGCTCGAGCGCAAGCGCGCATGATGCGATCCGTGCTCGGCCGCAGGTCGCCGGCGATAACGACGCCGCTGTTCGGCCGAATATCGCCGACGCTTGATAAATACCGCAGGGCCGCTTTGACGTTGATGTAGGTTTCAAGGTCGGTGATGTCTGTGACCAAGCCGCGCAGCCCGCTGGTACCAAAGGCCAACGGAACCGGCGCGTAACTAAGAAATGAAGCTGGAACTATTCTTGATTCGGCCATGGGGCTTATGAAATCGCAAACCCCCTATTCGAGTCAATGATCGATAGTCGCGTGCGTCTTTGTCCTATGGGTCAGCGGTTCTTGAATCTGGGTATACTTGGCCTGCTGCCAATCTGCTCATCTTGACCCGATGAAAATGACCAACGATATCGTCATCATTACTTTCTCAATTTTCCAGTCTTGATCTAGACCACACTCTGCTGCTCGCCGGTCATCGCATGGCGAATTTCTTGTATGACGATTTCTGGTCGCCGCCGTGCCAGCGCTTGAGTCCTTGGCGGATGTACTGCGGACAGAGGTCGAGCGCACTACAAATGGACAGAAACGAGAAAAGCCAGTTAGAGTCATCGCTGAATAACCACTTCTCGGCCTCCCGACCTAGAAGCTTGGCACGCGGGGTAGCCTGGCTAAACTGCTTCTGAAAACAATCCACGGCATCTTCAAGCACAGCGTGCATCAAGGCCGCTTCTGCATACCTGGCGGCGAGGCTGGGTCGAGCGCTGAACGCCTCGTCCGCGAGCATGCCGTCTCCGGGCCGCCGCGCGGATACGGGGTTTCGGTCGCGCGGCGCGGTCGGCACTAATTTATTTCGCCGAGCATAGCTATGTGTCGCGTACATATTGTTTCTCCTCCTGAGAAATACCAAACATAGGCATCACGGCCGCCACTACGACGGGACCGAGGTGCACGTTGCTGTACACAGTCCTAAGCCTGGCGCCAAAGCTGAAGGAAAAAAGACTTTGATGAAGTATACGAGATTCCTTCTGGCCGTAAATTCAAGTCTCGTGCTGCCCCTCGAGCGAATCCGGTCGCCCACGTCGGCGCTCCCGATCACACGATTCTCGGGTCGATGGTCCTTGGGCGCGTTCATCTTGAGTCTCGCCTAATACCGGATTGCTTTCACGGTCACTTCTGCCTCGGTGCGGGGGTCGTCGACCCTCAGCACGGCGATTGTCAGCAGCCATCGGTTACCTCCGTCTATTTCGAATTAGCCTAAGCCGGATCGACAAGGGTTTCTGTCTAATATTGGACGATCTGGAGAAGAATTATTATGAGGCCGGAAAAAACAGTGAAACTCGCCAACAGGGCCGAGAGCGGCGATTAAACGGTCGGATTAGAATGCTGGTTTGCACTAAAAATGCAGTGATTGAAGGCATAAAGCCAAATAGGGTTCTTCGAATTTTGCGCCTAGACTGTGTCGAAAGTCATCGTCCTAAGCGAGCGAGAGCGCAAAAGGATCGCTCCGCATTAGCATCTCTCTGATTTCATCGCGATGCTTTTTCTGCGCGCGGGAAATGTCTAATAGGAATTTAGTGATGTCCGGATGCTCGAGCCCGATTCTCCGAAGTTGCTCTGGCAGACGATCAGCACTGCGATTTTCATCCTCGAGAGCCATCGACAAAGATCGCCAACTGTTTTCGTCCGTCGAGCGGCACTCTGACGCCTCGGGCAACTTGCCTCCAAGTGCGGCGATCTTTTCCGCGATCCATTGAGCTTGTTTACTTTTCTCCGTCGCCAACTGGAGGAGTTTCCCCTGATATTGCGGATAGTGCATCCTCCGAGCATATTGCTTCAATCGATCGGCTTGCTGCATCTCTCCGACAAACCTCTCGCGCAGAATGTCAACGACTGTGCATGACTCGTTTGTACTAAGATCGAGAAAACGGCGCCACCATTCGGACCAGTTTTTGCCCAAGGCCATAAAGTTCTCCCCTATCAAAAAACATTTCCAACAAATCGGCTGTCGTGGCGTGATGTTTCTCAGCAACTCGAATTACCAGGATCACGACTCGGAATCTTCTTCTCGAAAGCCGTATTTTGTTAATTTGTAACGCAGCGCCCGTTCACCCATTCCCAGCAGTTCCGCGGCGCGGGTTTGGATGCCATCGGACCGAGCCAGGGCGTCCCTGATCATACGCCGCTCCAGCGCTTCCACTGCGACCGTGAGGTTAGTTTCCCGGTCACCGTCCGCTACCTCCAGTTCCTGAACGGTCAACGGAAGATCGCCGCTGCCAATCACATCATCCCTGGTGAGCACCACCGCGCGCTCGATAATATTTTCCAGCTCTCGGACATTTCCCGGATAGTCGTAGCGTAAAAGAATGTCCCGGCCTTCAGGCGTAAGCCCGCGGATCGTCTTGCCGTTTTTCTCCGCGTAATAGCGCAGGAAGTGGTCCAGCAGCAGCGCAACATCGGAGCGCCTTTCCCGCAGCGGTGGAATGAAAATCGTGACTACATTGAGCCGATAGTAGAGGTCTTCTCTTAGCTGTCCCGCTTTGATGAGATCCTCGAGCGGTCGGTGGCTCGCCGCCATGATTCTGACGTTGACCCGAACCGGACGACTGGAGCCGACCTTCTCGAATTCGCGCTCTTGCAGGACGCGCAGGAGCTTGGCCTGCAGGTGCAACGGCAGATCGCCGATCTCGTCGAGAAAGATCGTTCCGCCGTTGGCTAATTCAAAGCGCCCCTGGCGCGAAGTCAGCGCACCGGTGAAAGCGCCTTTTTCATGGCCGAATAATTCCGATTCGAGCAGCGCTTCGGGAAGCGCCGCGCAGTTGACCTTCACGAGCGGCCCGCGCGCTCTCGGGCTGCCGAAGTGAATGGCCTTGGCAATCAGTTCTTTTCCCGTGCCGCTCTCGCCGCGGATCAAGACCGTCGCTTCGCTCGGCGCCACCCGTCGTACGATTGAAAGAACTTCGAGCATCGGCCCGCTCTCGCCGATGATTCCTTCGATGCGATGGCGGTCCTGTAAGGCTTCCCGCAGCTCGCGGTTCTCATTGATAATTCGATAGCGGTCGCTCACCTGTCGAATGCGGTAAAGCAGCTCATCCAAATTCAGCGGCTTGGTCAGGTAGTCGATAGCGCCATGTTTGAGTGCGGCGACGGCCGCTTCGATGGTGCCGAAAGCGGTAATTAAGATGACCGGCGTTTCCGCGTTGATCGTATGCACGGCTTGCAGCAGCTCCAAGCCCGACATTTCAGCCATCTTTTGATCGGTCAGAACCAGATCAAAGGCGTCCTGCCGAAAGAGTTCCAAGGCTCTTTCAGCACTATCGGCCGCGATCACTTCAAAGCCTTGTTTCTTGAGAAACCCGCCAATCATCTCGCGCTGCACCGGTTCGTCGTCGACCACCAGAATATGAAAACGATTGAGCATTTACACCTCCGCACCGTTGAGCGGCAAGGAAATCTCGAAGCGGCACCCACCGCCCGATTCATTGGTAGCCGTAAGCGTTCCGCCGTGAGCTTCGATAATCCTGCGGGAGATCGCCAGACCCAGCCCGGTGCCCTTCGCCTTGGTCGTAAAGTAGGGCTCGAAGATGCGCGAGAGATTTTCCGGCGCGATCCCGGTTCCGGTGTCCGTAACGGCGATGAGAAAATTGCTGCTCGACGTTTTCGCTTCCAGTGTCAATGTTCCGCCGTGCGGCATCGCTTGCAAACCATTGAGCATGAGGTTCAACAAGACTTGGGTAAGATGACTCGGGTCGGCCTTGAGCGGCGGCAGATTCGGCGCCGCGATGACCCGGATTTGCACCTGTGACCGCTTGGCGTCGCTGTCTTCCAATGCGGCTAACTCTTTCAGGATTTCCGGCAACGGCAAGACTTCGGGTTTAATCTCGAAAGGGCGCGCCAGCGAGAGGAATTGTTCGACGATCGTGTTGAGGCGGTGCACTTCGCCGAGCATCAGTTCTGCAAGACGAGAGTAGTCCTCCTGATCCTCAGTCGGCTGAAATTCCAACTTGAGCCGTTGCAGTCCCATAGAAATGGCGTTGAGCGGATTCCTGACCTCATGGGCGACGGCCGCAGCCAGGTTTCCCAGCGCTGAAAGGCGCTCTCTGTGTAACACTTCAGCCTCCAGGGCTTTGACCTCTAGCAGATGATTGTGCTGGTTATGAAAAATCGCCGCCATGCCCAAAATGCCCGCGCCCAGAATCGCCAAACCGAGAATCAAGATGGCGCGCACGCTGTTGCGCCAGGCGATCTCCATCGAGCCCAATGACAGGCCGATCTTGAGGAAACCCAAATTGGATTCATCCAGTGCCACAGGTTGCACCACCTCAAGATATCGTTTTCCCCCACCGCTCTCGACGATCTGGCTGAATAGCTGACGTTCGCCTCTGGCTTTCAAAACCAGGGGCTCTTTTTCCTGCTGTCCGATACGGCCCCGGTCGGTATGCGCTACAACGTTCAGGTCGCTATCGAGAAACGCGACGAACTCACTGTCCGATTGGCGGCCGAGATCCTCGATCTGGCTTTGCACTCCGATCGCCTTCTCGAAGTTGAAAATATAGTCGGCGTTGGCGTGGATCGCGATGATGCCCGGAAAACTGCGCGCGCCCACGGCGACACCGAAGGCACTGCCTTTCCAGAACTCCTTATCTTTGATGGCTGTCGGCGGTTCGCCCGTCTTTGCCTCGGCTTTTTCCGTGGGCAGCCGCCAGCGCTTTCCCCACGCGTAGCTTATCGTCGGCCGCTGCGGCAGAACGGTTTCTTCTCGCGTCTTTTTTCTAGCTATCACGGTCGGCAGTGCGGCAAGTTTCCAGGGCCGGCCCTGCTCATCGAGGAGATCGATTTTTTGCAGACGGTTCATGGCGCTGATCTCTTGGAGCAGTGCCTGATCGACGTGACGAGAGAGCAGCAGTTCGTCGATCAGCCCGGCATTGTCCACCAAACGCTGCCGGATCAGATCCTCCAAGAGAGCGTTGCCGACAATCGCGTTTTTAACACTGGTCTCCATGGCCTTTGCCAATGCCGTCCCCTTGTCCTCGGTCTGGCGCAAGAGTTCTTGCTGGAGCCTTTGGGCTTCAAAAAAAACATAGAGGGATGCCAAGATGAGAAGTAGCAGACCCGATGCGAGAAAGTGGCGTGGTAAAAAAACCCTGCGCATGGACGAAATGATTATAGTCACGATTGCTCGCTAATACGCAACGACCCCCAGGGCCAGTTGGTCCCGGGGGTCGTCGATCTATCTCTCTGGTCTTGAGACTGTACTGCCAGAAAGATCGAGTTATTACTTAATTGCCGGTGCGGAATCCCACGTCGACGCGACGATCGCGCTGCCAGCAAGCGTCAGTCGATTCGTTGCACTGCGGCTTCTGCTCGCCGAAGGCGCTCGTCTGGATCTTATCGCTCGCCACGCCGGCCTTAACCAGCGCGTCACGAATAGCGTTGACACGACGTTCGCTCAGACCCTGGTTGTGTTGGTCGGTGCCGCACGCATCCGCGTAGCCGCCGGTACCCACATTCATAGGCGCATTCTGCTTGACGTGCGCCGCGATGTCGGTGCTCTTGCTCACTGCATTGGCCCGAATGTCCACTTGTCGGTGTCTAACCGGATATCCTTAAACGGGACCGCGCGCTTCAGCGCACCCGTCTGGCTTTGGGGACCTACTGGATTAACCAGAGCTTGTGGACCCGCGGGTCCGGTTGGACCTTGCGCACCCGTGACGCCGACTGGGCCTGCTGGGCCGCGTTCGCCCGCAACGTTAAAGGGGCCGCTGAACTCCGTAACGTATCCGAATTGATCGACGCGAAGATTGCGCGTCTCAGCCGCCGAGTTTCTCGTGTCGATGGAATACTCGACCGAATAGAAGGATTGATGCCTTCCGGTCGCCGGGCTGTCGGCCTTGTAGCACACGGTCTGATACCCGCCGCCGTAGCCAAGCGGCCTTACCACCTTGAAACCGGCCAAATTCTTGTCCGCGTACTGTTGAGCGAAATCCCGCGCTTGATCCTCGGTAATTTTCTCCTTGGTAACCTGGATTTGGGGGCAGTTTGCGCTGGCTATCAATTCATGACTCATGCCGCCCATCCAACCCTTTGCATCACCTTCCCTTTGAGCCATGGCCACACCGGACAGCGCTAAGATGCCCACTGCCGTAACCATCGGCTTTACTAAACCCAATCTCTTCATAACTTTTTTTCCTCCACTAAAATTTTTGCCAAGCGATCTATAGCGCAACTGCTATGCCGCGCCTTGGCGCCGGACAAAGGTGATTTTCTCTAAGCATTCCGACGTATCGCGGTGAATCGGAGCGCGGGCACAGCGAAAGCGTCGAGAACTTCGACCAAACGGTCGGTCTGTCGATTCACGATCTCGACTTCTTTCCTGGTTTAGTCATCTGCTGTTCAAGCCGGCTGATCTTCAAGCCGAAAGCCGATCTTAACGGTGACCTGGAATTCTTTGACTTTGTCTTTTTCAACCAGCCCGCGCATTTCCGTCACCTCGAACCAGTCGACGTGGCGTAGTGACTGACAGGCCTTCGCCACGGCATTTTGGGTGGCATCGCCAAAGCTGGTCTCAGAGATGCCGACGATTTCAATTTTCTTGTACGTTCGTTCCATGTGTCGTCCTCCTCAAGCTTCTTCTTTTCATCATCTCGCCGCGACGCGCTTCTCTGCGATGATTTCTTGCCTCGGCTCCCTTACCTCGAGCAGCTCATCGAAGAGGGCGCGGTAATGCACAACTGCTCTGCGCAGCTCCTCGGTGTCCGCCGATCCCCGCTGATCGCGCACAGCGATGGCCTGCGCCGATCGGTAATTTGCCACAACGTCGGGATGGTCCACTGATATATCGCCCGCACGGCGCTCAAAATCACCCATGGGGTAACCCCGTTTTTCCATCAACTCACGGACCAGCTGTTCGGCCTCGACGACCACCCCCTTGGGGTTATCGATGAATCGGCTCTGTAACGCGCGCCAAGCCTCAGTGAATCTGGCGGCTTCCGGCGGCGCCAGGGGAAGGATATCGAGCCGCTCTACGCGCTTTTCGCGCGCCTTGAGCTCCGACTCGCCCTTAGTTCGACCGCCTAATTCACTCACGGTTCGGCCATATTCCGGGCCGAAGCGTTCTTGGAGATTATGGGATTGCTTTCGTCGGTAGAACCAAGCCCCGATTGCAACCAATCCCAGGGCTACAACGGCCGCAAGTATAATCCATGATTGTGTGTCTAACGTTTCCATCGGTATCTCCGTTTCTGATTTGATCGCTCGTTATCTTTGAACTTAATTGTTTCTATTCTACTTCTTTTTATTTCTCGTACTCATCAAACCCTTCACGC
>CAVWLW010000013.1:0-92326 GCA_963755715.1 uncultured delta proteobacterium | reverse complement strand
CAGTCGTTTCCATTCCTCTTTCCGGCCGTAATCGTAGGACTCTCTCGCAGTCACCGCGCCTGCTTGAACCTGTTTTTGACGATGCCCGAGGTCACATTCATGTTGGCTTGGATTCTGGTTCAGCCGTTCTTGAAACCAAGTGCGTGCGGCAGTTTCCGTCGATAATACCTGGCTCCTTATTTTGTCGCTGAAATTCTTCGGCATACAGATTTGCCAACAACCCAGGCAGTGGCCGTGGATTATTTCCAATGAAACATCAAAACGAACAACAGAAGTTGAAAGGGCTGGTTCGCGAATTGGAGCGCGAACTGTCACAGGAGAAAAGTCAGGTTAACGTGCTTGAGGAGACTCAGGAGAACGTCTTCGACAAGCCGAGAGCATCTGCCAGCGAATTGGCCAATGAAAATCGCGGACTCAGAGAGGAGATTGCGGACTGGAAAGGGCGTTTTGTTGCAAGCGAGGAAAATCAAAGACAGAATGCTCTGAGCAGCTCGAGGCGTTGCAAGCCGAACATGCGCCGAGTTATCGATAGCAATCGTGAAATGCAGGAGAAGCTCATTTTCCACAGTGAACCCGGAAGAGATTCCGTCGCCGGTCGAGAATGCAAGTGTCGCAGCGATGGTTCCGCAACGCGAAATAAACACGATCCCGCCTCATCGTGTCGGATTTGACGGGATCAGGCGAAGCGAACCACAATCCCTTTCCTGCAACCGAACCGATAGCGAAAACTAACGTAGTTAAAAAGAACCCGACTGAAATACTCTGGGCCTTGTTCGTTCAAGAAACCGGTACCTGGGGCGCGCACGTTGCCGGCGTCATCGTTCTCATCGTAGCCGCGACGGTTGCCATGAAAATCCTGAGAACCGAAGGTCCGGTGGCCGAGAAGGTACGCGACATCCGGCGCGAAAGCAACCGATGAAGAGCAGGAAGCAAGACCCGTCTCAAAATCGTCTACGCTGGCCGCACCGCGTGTCCAAGGCACATTTCAAACCATCCGTGCAACCCAGGTTTTCAGTGGACTTAGTGCAGGACTCCGCACTTGTCCCGGAGATCGACAAGGGAGATAAAATCAATGTTGTGGGTTCAAGAGAGGGCCTGCTCGAAATTCGTTTGAAATATGGGCGGCCTCCAGGTTTCATATGCCAAGAGGAGACAGCAAGAATCGGGCGCAACCGACAACAAATAAAACCCGGCTGGTTCCCGAGCCGTGCGAAAAAAACGGACGGCTCCGTCATCCGTCACCTGATGTCGCTCTTCCGTCGCGCGTATCCGCTCACGCCCCGGCATTTAGCCTCTGCCCCTCATCGAAACAGCCGCATCGCGTTGCCGCCGAGATCTTCTTCCTTGCCGCCTCTGAAATCCCCGTCATCGCCTTGATCGGCGCGACGGTATTCGGCCAGGTCGAGACCGCGTCGCCGTGGTCGAGTTCACTGCCGATGATGGTCCCGGTCCGGCGTACATCCGACGATGTGCGGCATCTATCCTCCCAGGCGATATCGGCCACGCACCCCGCTTGATAAGCGCTCGGCGCCTTCTTCAGCCGGTCGCGCTTGCGGAAATCGTTGACCGACGTTCGGCCCGGCGATCCGCCGAGCGTGTGATGATCGAGAATTCGCATCAGCCATGGCACTCAGCCAACGCCTCTTCGAACACGGCGACGCGCAACGACGGGAAGCGGTCGAAGACTCCGCTCATGATTAGTCTCGCCGCGCTGACCATATAGGTTAGCGGAAAGCCCAACGCGGTGGCGAGCATCTTGAAACCGTCGTAGCGCTCGCTGCCGACTAGCCATGGGTGACAATCCTGCGCCTCGAAGACGCGCGTGCCCGGATGCACGAGAATCGGCACGTCGAGCTTGCAAACTTCCTCGTAAAACGGCCACAACACTTCGGCGTCGAGATCGCAGTTCTCGTGACCGCCCATGAGCTTGACGCCTTTGAAACCTAGATCTTTGACCGCGCGCCGGAGCTCGCGAATCGCTTCATCGACGTCGGGAAGATAAACCCAGGCGATGCCGATAAACCGATCTTTACCGGCGATATCTTCTGCCACGGTGTCGTTGTAGGCGCGCGCCATCTCGACGCCGAGGTCATGATCAACTTCATAGATGAGCGGCCGGTTGTCGGCGATGACGACTTGATAGTCGAAGCCTTCCCGCTCCATGACCTCATGATGCATGTCGAGATTCCAGCGCGTCTCGCTGAATGAGTGAATCTTTTTACCGTCGCGATAGTAAGTCGCCGCGTCGCCGGGAAATTTCTCGCCGTACCGAATCATCTCTCCGGCGCCTTTTTGAAACTCGATGTATCCGCGCCCGGGATGCTTCACGCGCTCAGAAAGCGCACCGGCCAATAATGCGTGTCGCCGTCGATGTACATGAAAAACCTCCCAGTGAAATAATATCGGCGATATTATGGCGTGACCTGTGCAAGGTCAACAATGTTTGACGCCACCGAGTCGAACCGCTACATTGCCAGCACTGCCCGGAGTCATCGCAAGGACTTCACCGACGAGTGTCATCGCCGCAAGATAAACATCTATCCGAGCCACAGCCGGCGCCGGCCATCCGTCCCTGGTCTTCGCTGCTGATTCGCGATTATCGCCTGATTTTCATCACGATTCTCTGTGCCAACACCGCCAATCACATGCGCAACGTGGCGAGTCTCTATCAGGTGTATCACCTTTCGGGGTCTTCCGTGCAGCTCGGATTGGCTGGCTTTTTTCAGGCATTCCCGTTTATCATCTTCGGCTTGTTCGGCGGCGTTCTCGCCGACACATTGAATCGCAAAAAGTTGATCGCGATCACCCACACGCTCAACATCCTACCTGGCGTGGCGCTCGGGATCCTCACGCTGAGCGGCGCCATTCAGGTATGGCACGTCAACGTGCTCAACCTTGTGGCCTCGTCTTTACAAGTACTCGGCGGACCTTCCCGGCAGGCGATCATCCCCGGTCTCGTGCCCCAGTCGCATCTTCTCAACGCAGTGACCATGGCGGTGCTGATGATGCAAGGAACCCAACTGACCGCGCCGGTGATTGCGGGGTTTCTCATCGACTTTCTAGGCGTCCAAGCCTCCTATTTCACTGACGCCGGCTTGCTCTTACCTTCCGTGATCGCGGCGCTCCTCATCCGCGCTTCAGGCCAACCGCAAGGCGAACGCCGGCAAATAAGCTGGCGCAGTCTTATCGAAGGCTTCGAATTTCTCTGGCACACGCGGATTATTTTGTCTTTGTTTCTCCTCGATTTTTTTGCCGTCTTGTTTGGTTTTTTCCGCCCGATATTACCGATTTTCGCGGATGTCGTGTTTAAAGTCGGCGCGCGCGGTTTGGGCATGCTCTACGCCGCGCCCGCCATCGGCGCCTTGATCGGTTCCACCGTTGTACTTACCGCCGGTAACATCGAACGCAAAGGCGCAATGTCGATAATCGCCACCTTGATGTTTGCTCTCAGTTTGGGATTCCTTGGGATGGCTCGATGGTTTTGGATCGGGCTCCTGGCCCTAGCGGGACTAGGCATCAGTGATGCGATCAGCGTCGCTATTCGCCGCACGGTCGTACAAATTCTCGCACCCGACGACATGCGCGGCCGGGCGACCAGCTTCTTGACCGTTTTCGCACAAACCACCAACGGTCTCGGCGCGGTGATCGCAGGCGCCGGCGCGGCGTTGCTTGGCGCGCCGAACGCAGCGCTAGTCGGATGCCTTCTGTGCACGCTTACCGTGATCGGAACCTGCTGGGCGATTCCCCAGCTGTGGAACTATCGGTCGGACTGATTCTAGGGCGACCGGCCGGTCGCCCCTACCTTGAACGGTTTGGATCGACCAGTGGATTACACCTTGCACTTCAATATTGCAGGTCCTTAACGCGATTTAGATTCGCTCGCGGCATCTTCGTAGCCATGCAAGCTCTGGTTCGCCGTAGCATCATTTTTTCGCAATAACACCAGCGTTTCCACTTCTTCCGTCTGCGGAAACATGTCGAAAGGCTGAATCTGCTCAACTCGATAATTAGCAGCAACCAATCGGTCGAGATCGCGCGCCAGGCTGCGCGGCTCGCACGACACATAGATAATTCTCGGCGCGCCAGCCGCGAGGACCGCTTCCAGCGCCGCGGCTTTAATTCCCTTGCGCGGCGGATTGAGAACCATCAAGTCGATCCGGGGCAAGTCCTTTGTCAGTTGCGTTAGCGTTGTCGCGACGTCGCCGGCGATGAAGCGGCAATTGCCGCGCCCGTTGCGCCGCGCGTTCTGTTTAGCTGTGGTGATCGACAACTCGCTGTCGTCGACGGCCCACACTTGGCGCGCCGCTACGGCAAGATAAAGCGAGATCGGACCGACTCCGCAGTAAAGGTCGAGCACGGTCTCTCCGCCCTTCAGTGCCGCGAGCTCGTAAACCCGGTCGTAGAGCTTGCGCGCCGTGAACGGATTGGCTTGCGAAAAAACGCCGGCGGGAAAGACAAGCTTCAAATCGCCGACACGCTCCATGATCGTGTCGCGGCCGCCAAGCGTTCGAAAGCTATTGCCCCAAATGACGTTGCCGCGATTTTCGTTAACATTTTGGATCACACCGGTGATGAATGGAAACCGTTGCTGGAGAGCTTTCGCCAACGGCGCGCCTTGGGGAAAGGAGGCATGCCGGGTAACCAGAGTCAGGCTTAGTTCATGACGCGCCACGCTGAAACGAAAATCGACATAGCGCAAATCGCCGCTATCGTCGCGCTCGTCGTACGGCGCGATGCCGAGCTCGAGCACCTTTTTCTTGAGGTAGAAAACAACCTGGTTCACCTGCCGTGGATGAACCGGGCACGATGAGATGTCTATGACCCGATGGGTCTGGGGCACGTAGAGACCCATGGCAACCTGGTCCCGGTTCTTGCGCACGACCAGTTTGACGCGCGCGCGATAGCCCAAACGTTGCGGCGATGGGACCACCGGCGACACGTCAGCGCCCGCAAGGGAAGAGTATTCCGCTAAGGCCCGGCCGACGATCGCGCGTTTTTTCAACAACTGCTCGGGATACGGAACTTTGATGAAAGGACAGCCGACGCAGCTAGGAAAATGCGGGCAATACGCTTCATACTCGGCGCGTTCGGTTGATGAAAAACCCTGACGTTCGACCGGTTTAGAACGAGAATGCGAAGTTTTGCTAAATTTTTTTTCCACTGCAAAAACATACCGGCCATCGATGCCAGGGTCAATGCGCCGAGGGAATTACGATGTACCGCAGCGCGAGATCGTGGTCTTCGGAAACTATTCACCGATGATTTTTACCAGCACACGCTTGCGCCGCCGGCCGTCGAACTCGCCGTAGAAAATCTGCTCCCACGGACCGAAGTCGAGCTTGCCGTCGGTGATTGCGACGACCACTTCGCGCCCCATCACTTGCCGCTTGATGTGCGCGTCGGCATTATCCTCGCCCGTATCGTTGTGGCGATACTGCTGGATCGGCTCGTGTGGCGCGAGCTTCTCCAGCCAGACCGAATAGTCATGGTGCAAACCCGACTCGTCGTCGTTGATAAACACCGACGCGGTAATGTGCATGGCATTGACCAAGGCCAGCCCCTCTTTCACGCCGCTCTCCCGAATACAGTCCTGCACCTGGCCGGTAATATTGACGAACGCCAGCCGCGTCGGCGTATGGAACCAAAGCTCTTTGCGATAGGATTTCATCGTATTTCGTCCCGTCATTTGATCTATGGCCTAAGAATTTATACAGGTAATAGACGGCAAAGTCAGTCACTGGCTGGCTTTTCTGTCGGTCCGTTCTGATCCAACGTTTTGAACGATTTGACGGCTTGAACTACTTGAACGTGTTTGGAGGGTCAATGACCAACGAAGTAAAATTTATCGACACCACCGTGCGCGACGGCAATCAGAGCCTGTGGGCGCTCAACATGAAAATCGGCGCCATGCTGCCGGCGCTGCCGCACATGGACGAAGCCGGCTTCGAGTCGATGGAGTTTTTCCTGAGCGTGATTTTCAAAAAGTACGTGCGCGAGCACAAAGAAAATCCCTGGTACTGGCTCAAAGAAGGCACCCAGAGGATCAAAAAAACGCGCTTGCGTTATCACGGCGGCATGCACAGCGCCTTCGAGAAAACGCCGCACTGCATCCTGAAGCTCCTCGTTGAACGGCTCGTCTCCTACGGACTGACTTTAACGCGCACGTCGAATTGTTGGAACGACTACAGCGCCTTCAAAGAAGAGATCGACGACTTGAAAAAGACCGGCATGGACACGGTGGCGAACTTGATCTATTCCGTCTCGCCGCGCCATACCGACGAGTATTATGCGCGGAAAGCTCAGGAAGCGGCGGCCGCCAAACCCTGGCGCATCTGCTTTAAAGACGTCGGCGGTCTGCTCACACCGGAGCGAGCGCGCACTTTGATCCCCGTGGTGCTCAAAGCCGCCGGTGACATCCCCGTCGAGTTTCACGCCCATTGCAACAGCGGCCACGCGCCGGTCAATTATCTCGAAGGCGTCAAGCTCGGCATGCGCATTCTTCATACCGCGATCCCGCCGCTCGCCAACGGATCGTCGCAGCCCTCGGTATTCAACATCGCGAACAATCTGAAAGCGCTCGGCTACGATCCTCAAGTCGATCTGAAGCCGCTTGATACGGTGGTGCGACATTTTACGGCCGTGGCCAAGAGAGACGGCCTGCCGATCGGCAAGCCGGTGGAATACGATCACTCGATGTACGGCCACCAAGTTCCCGGCGGCATGATTTCCAACATGCGTCACCAGATGAAGATCGTCGGCATGGAACACAAGATGGAAGCGGCGCTGGAGGAAGCCGCCGCGGTGCGCAAAGATTTCGGTTATCCGATCATGGTCACGCCGCTATCCCAGTTCGTCGGCACGCAAGCGGCGATCAACGTCATCGTCGGCGAACGCTACAAAGAAGTGCCCGATCAGAATATTCAGTATGCTTTAGGAATCTGGGGCAAAGAAGCAGTCGAAGTCATGGACCCGAACGTGAGGGATAAAATTCTCAACCGGCCGCGCGCCAAAGCGTGGACGCACTGGGAACAGCCCGAGCCGTCCTTGCACGACATTCGCCAGAAATACGGCGCGCAGCTTTCCGACGAAGATCTAATCTTGCACTACTTCGCCGGCGAGGATTATGTCAAAGCCCTGCCCGATCACGGCAAGCCGCGCGAATACATCGACGCGACCCAGCCGCTGGTAAAAATCATCGAGCAACTGGCGAAGCGGAAAGATTCGAACCAGGTCTATATCAAACAACCCGGCTTCACCGTCAGGATGGAGAAACGATCCGGCGTCGAAACCCCCGCTTGATCGTTGCAGTCTCAAGTCTCGAGTTTGTACGAAAGATCGACTGCGTCTGCCGCAGCTCGGGGATAGTGAATCTTTAAGGCTGCTCAAAAAGGCTCAGATGCAAGGCGCACGAAGGTCGACGAGCGGAGGCGTACGACTTAGTACGTCGAAGGGAGTCGGACGAGTGCAACGAAGCAGATGACCTTTTTCAGCTGGCGTTAGGGATCATCGCCTTCGCTCGCTGCGCCCGGCGCGAGATGACTCACATCGCCCCACGTCAGAAGCAGCCAGGTCTCTTCTTCGCGGGCGAAAACGTTCATACCGGCATTGACGAATTCGAAACGTCGCGGCGCCTCCAGCGGAATCTCCAACGTATGACGAAAAAAACCGCTCACCACGCCGCCATGAGTGACGACGACGACCTGCTCGCCGTGATGCTTCGCCGCCAGCTCGTTGAGATAGGCGACGTTACGCGAGACTTGCTGGCGCATGCTTTCGCCGCCCGGGATCACGTAGTCCGGTCCCATCGTGCGAAACTGACGCCGCTCTTCAGGATACTTCGCGACAATTTCGTCGCCATTGAGTCCCTGAAAAATTGCCGAGATGGCGTTCACGCAATCGCGCGTCGGTCACGATCTCATGACCCGTGAGCGCGGCAATCTCCTTTGCGGTATGCACGGCCCGGCCGAGATCGCTACTGTAGAGCGCGGAAAATTTTTCCCGCGCCAGCCGCTGTGCCAGGGCCTTTGCTTGGGTCACACCCTTCTCCGTCAATCGACTATCGAGATTGCCTTGACGAATTCCCTTGATGTTCCATTCAGTCTCGCCATGACGAACAATGATGAATTGGGTGCGCTGCATTGCTCTCGAATTCCCGCAATCTTTGCTTACTCTCATAGCACGCGGAACAAAGTCAACCGCCAAACCCATCGCATTGCGTTTTCTTTTCGCCTGTCGTAATGCAGCTTAGGAGCCGGCAAACTCAGATGCTTTTTGTCAGAGATAGAGATATCGAAATTCACTATCAAGCGACGGGTCAGGGCACGCCGTTTCTTTTCTTCAGCGAAACCGCCTGTCCGGGCGACATCTGGAATCATTTTCAAGTGCCGGAGTTCTCGCGCGATTACACGGTCATTACGCACGATTACCGCGGCACCGGGAAATCAAGCCGGCCGACGGCACAATATTCGTGCGACGACTTTGTCGACGACGCGGCCGCGCTGTTAGATCATTTGAATGCCGGTCCCGCGATCGCGGTCGGCCACTCGATGGGCGGGCGCGTGGCGATGCTGATGGCGCTCAAATATCCCGCCAAAGTGAAAAAGCTCATCGTCGCTTCGGTGGGTCCCGGCGCTCCCGGCGCGCCGCCGATCCCGTTTAAAATGTGCAAAGAAATGGCCGAATGGGGATACGAAAAATATGTGCGGGAGCACACCCTCGAAGTGGGTTGGACCACGGAATATATCCAGCGGCATCCCGATCAAGTGGAACGCTTCCTGCGAATTCGCATGAATAATTTGCCGACCTTGGAAGACTATCTGCGTCACGTTGTGGCGCGCCAAGCCTGTGATCTGAGCGCGCGGCTCAAGGAGATCGAGCAGCCGACCCTGGTGATTGTCGGCGAGCATGACCATGGCTCGGCAACGGGCTCGTCCCATCGCGTCGCCGCCGAGGCGCTAGCGAAGGAGCTACCCAATGGAAAGTTTGCGGTGGTACCAAACGAAGCCCACAACTATTTCATGACCAACCCGGATGAGGCCCATCGCATCATTAGAAAGTTTCTAGTTTCGAGTTCCTAGTTTCAACAAGCAGCGATCCTAATCCCATGTAAGCGAACCAGCACGGAGGGCTCCGATGAAGCGAGTTTCCTTTCCGCATTTTTTGGTTTGGGTAGCGCTACTTGCGGCAGCATTTCCAGCTCTCGTCGCCAACGGACAATCCGAAAAACTTCGGGTGGCCATCTCCTCGATCAGCACCAGCCAGGTCAACGTCTGGGTCCCGCTCGACACGGGCTTCTTCAAGAAACAGGGGCTCGACGTGGAGTTAGTTTACATTAGCGGCGCGCCCGTCGGTGCAGCGGCCTTGATGTCCGGTGAAGTTGCCATCAGTCAAGGCGGCGTGACCGGCTCGATCACTTCTAATCTCAAAGGAAGCGGAACTTATATCATCCTCGGCGGCGCCGATCGCTTTCCCTATCAGCTTGTCGCACAGCCCGGGATCAAACAGATCTCCGAATTGAAAGGCAAGCGCTTTGCCGTATCGCGCATCGGTTCCGCGGATCATACCGCAACCATGTTCGTACTCCCTAAACTCGGCATTCAACCCGACAAAGAGATAAACATCGTTCAAGTCGGTTCGGTGCCGGCCCGTTTCGCCGCGCTGGTGAATGGATCGGTGCAGGCTGCGCTGCTTATTCCACCCGAGACCGTCAAAGCCAGAGAGCTCGGCTACCGGATCCTCAGCAACTTTGCCGATATCGAAATTCATTACCAGCAAAACGGCGTCTACACCACGCGCGCGTTTATCAACAAGCGATCCGACATCCTCCGCCGGTTCGCAACCGCCTACTCGGAAGGCAACCACTACATTCACACCAACTCCGAAGGCACGCAGAAGATCATGCGCAAATATCTCCACGGTGATGAAAAGGCTATACGCGAGGCCTACACTGAGGTCGTCCTCAAAGCGACACCAAAGATCCCTTATCCGAGCAGGCCCGGCATTCAAACACTGATAGATTTCTTAGTGAAGAATGCGCCTGAAATGGCGAGCTCAAAGCCGGACGACTTCATTGACACTCGATTTGTCAAAGAACTCGAAGACCGCGGTTTCTATGCGCGGCTTTACCAACAGTGACGATGCATGCCGCCACGATAGGCTAATGTTGATCATAGAAAACCGTTCAGGTCCTTGCTTGACAAATTCAGCATCGGTCACTTACAAATAATCGCAACCGAGCACTGGGAGGCCCATCATGTTTGCTAAAATACGTCACGTCGCTATGTACACGCACAACCACGCCGTCGTCGATAATTTCTATCAAACCATATTCGGCATGCGCCGCATGACCAGCGGCACGCTTGACGAAACCGGCAAACAAAACACCGGTCGCGGTCACATCAGCGACGGCGTCATCGGCCTGGCGATCCTGTCGCGTTACGCGGGCATGCAGTCAGGCATGGATCATTTTGGCTTACGAGGTCAGCGACATCAAGGAATTCGTGCGGCGCATGGAACAACATTATCCCAAAACCATGATTGCCCAGGGGCTCGAGTATGTGCCCTTCGCCGGGCTACGCAGCTACGATCCCGCCGGCACCCAGTTCGATATCGCCCAGGCCCATGTCGCCAACGTGCGTGAAGGCTACAACGAAGCCGGCTGGGACCAGCCGCGCTGGATCAATCACATCTCGATCCGCGCCGACGACCCGGCGCAAGTGGCCGAGTTCTACGAAAAGATCTTCGAGCTCAAAGAAGCGGAAACTTATCGCGACGACGGCTCGATCTGTATGACCGACGGCAAGGTAAAGCTGCTCCTCCGGCCGCGCGACAAAAGTCTCTATCGCGGCCTGCGCGAAGGACTGGACCACATCGGTTTCAAAGTAGAGAGTTTACAGCGGGTCAAAGATGATCTAGCGGCGCTTGCGTTATCGGCGCCGGAAGCGGCCGATGGAAAGCTCGGCGTCGGCGGTAACGGCAAGAAAAACGAAGAAGACTTTCGCCGTTGCTGCTTAGGCCAACATTTTATCGCCGATCCCGACGGCGTACTGGTCGATATAGCGGAGTGAGGATCGGCGCGCGCTCGCGCGCCGGTCAGTTGAGCGTGCGCGGCGGCGTTTCGTCGATAGAATCGAGTGGCCCGGCGCCGAGTTGGAGCAGATTCACGAGCATTTGCTCGCGGTCTTTGAGGCTGGGCGCTTCCAGCAGAGCTTGCTTTTCCGCCGGATGAAAAGGCAGCGAAACACCGAGAAGGTTCACTAATTCCAAGTCGGAAAACTTTTCTGCTTGGTCCGGCCGGACTTGCATGCCGTGCGCCTTGCCGTAACTTGCCAGCGCCTCTATGATCGCCGAACGATCGCACTGCCAGGTTTGCTCCGTGCCGGCGTCGGAAAACTCGCCATACATCGCTTTGACCCGCCGGTAGCCGCGCTGCAGCGAGAGCTCCTCGTTGAAGCGAAATCGATTGACGCCCTTGAGCTGAACAAAAAATCTGCCGTCCGGCAGTTTTTCCCATTTCTCGATGTAACCGGCGCAGCCAACCTTATACAAATCCGGCGCTGAGCTTTCGGCGTCCGGCTGCGGGCCGCGATTATCGTTCTGCGGCGCCAACGGCTGAATCATGCCGAAAATCTTTTCGCCTTCGAGCGTGTCCTCCACCAGGGCGCGGTAACGCGGCTCAAAAATATGGAGCGGCAGCACCGTGCCGGGTAGCAGCATGACTCCGGTCAATGGAAACACCGGTAAGATTTCAGGCAGCGGCATATGGGGAACCGTCATCGCCATGGGTTTTCCTCGTTACGCCTTCGTTATAAGACAATGCGCGAAATCGGTCAAGATTCGAATGTCGCGTGCGTGAACGAACGATCCCTTAAGGTCTTGCAAAACCGCTCCGCGTGTATTCTAGTTTGTCGACAGCGATTGAAATCAAGACCTGTTTATTCTTGAGGTAAAAATCCATGGCCGAATTCACCCCGATCGAAATCGACAAAGCGAAAGAATTTCTGACCCAGCATCATTGGGGCATTCTGGCGACCAGGCGCAAAAATGGCAATCTGCAGATGTCGCCCGTCACGGTAGGTTTAGATGACCAGGGCCGAGCGATCATCAGCAGTCGCGAGACCGCTTACAAGGTGAATAATTTGCGGCGCGATCCGCGCGCCGCGCTGTGCGCTATTACCAGTTCCTTTCACGGCGAAGGTTGGGTGCAAATCAACGGCAACGCGGAAGTGATTTCTCTGCCGCAGGCGCTCGACACGCTCGTTTATTTGCAGCGCCAGGCCTATGGCGAACACAAAAACTGGCCGGAGTTTCATGAGCGAATGGCGCGCGAACGGCGGGTCATTGTCCGAATCAATATCGAAAACGTCGGCCCCAAAGTGCGCGGTTGAACGAAGCCTGCGGTCAAGATTGATGAGATCGAGTGTTTTTAATTTTCACGCCGCGCGCAACAGATTGCGATGGGCGTGCTTGTGCGCATTCCTCGCGTGTTTCATTCCTAGCTTGAGCGAACCGGGCGACGAAGTAAACGATCGCGACCTCGCCGGACAGTTTTTGGTAGCGAGCGAGGAGATGAACGATCCACGCTTCGCCGAGACTGTGATTTACATGGTCAAGCACAACTCTGAAGGAACTCTAGGATTGATCATTAATCGACCGTTGGCCGAAGGTCCCATCGATGACCTGCTCAAAGGATTCGGCGCCGCGGCAAAGGGCTCGAAACGCGAGATCGTCATTCACTATGGCGGACCGGTCAGCGCACGCCAAGGTTTTGTGCTCCACACCGACGACGTAAAGCTGGAAAGCTCGATCCAGGTGAAAGATGGCATCGCCATGACTTCAGACGTTCAGATGATCGAGGCCATCGCGACCGGCCATGGCCCCAAGCAATCGCTGTTCATGCTCGGTTACACCGGCTGGGGGCCGGGTCAACTCGCGGCCGAAATTAAGAGCCAGGCCTGGTTCGTGATCCCGGCCGACAAGATGATGATCTTCGGCAGAGATGCCGAAAAGAAATGGACCCGAGCCCTGGAGCGCCGCCAAACGCCGCTTTGATTAAGGCCCCAGTTGTTCGCTCGATAAAAAAATTCACGCCGGAGAATGCCAGCAAAATCTAGGGCACCAAAAAAATGGGAGGGCAGCAATGAAAATCACCCGGCTTTTTACCGGCAGCGATCAAAAATCTCACTTCGAAGAGCTCGAGCTCAAGTTCAGTGGCGATCAACCGCTGCTGACAACGGATGCGCGCGCTGCCAGCAGCGCGGTTTTTCGCTCCGCTCCGGTTGGTTTGTTTCTCGAACGCCACCCGGCGCCGCGCCGCCAGTTCCTCGTGACGCTGTCCGGCTCCTGGGAAATCGAAGCAAGCAACGGCGTTAAGCGGGTTTTCAAAACCGGCGACGTCATGCTCGCCGACGACACTTCCGGTGAAGGCCACACCTCGCGCGTGCTCGGCAACGAGCCGCACGTTTTCATGACCGTGCCACTGGCAGATTAAATAGACGTTCAAAAGCTCCACACGTTCTAGCCGTTCAAATCGTCTGAGAGCTGCGCGCCATTGCCAAGGAGATAAAATGCTTCGCATCGCCGTTCCGGATTTAGTGTCCAATTCTTATTTCCCCATTATTGCCGCCGTGGAGATGGGTTTTTTTAAGCAAGAGGGCTTTGATGCTTCGGTCGATTTGTTATTTCCCATTCCGAAAACCTTCGAAGCGCTGCGCGACGGCAATCTCGATTTCGTCGTCGGCTCGGCGCATGCGACGCTGCTTGCCTTCCCCGAATGGCAGGGCGCTAAATTGCTCGCCGCTTGCGGCCAGCACACTTATTGGTTTCTCGTGATTCGCAGCGATTTGCATCCAAAGCGCGGCGATCTGAGCCTGGTCAAGGGACTGCGCATCGGCGCGGCTCCCGGCGTGAATTTGAGCCTGCAGCGGATGCTGGTCGCGGCCGGCATCGATCCGGAAAAAAACAACGTGCAAATCATGCCCATCCCCGGCGCTGCCGGTCCGAATGTTTCCTTCGGGCTCTCCGCCGCGAAAGCGCTCGAGGACGGCAAGCTTGACGGCTTTTGGGCCAACGGTATGGGCTGTGAAGTCGCGTTGCGTCGCGGCGTCGGCGCCATGGTGCTCGATGTGCGCCGGGGCGACGGTCCGGCGGAGGCGCGCGACTATACTTTTTCCGCGCTGGTCGCCACGGAAAAACAAATTAAGGAACAACCCGAATCGGCGCGCGCCGCCATTCGCGCCCTGATGAAAGCGCACAAGGCGCTCAAAGAGGACCCGAGCCGCGCCACGGCTGTCGGCCAAAAGCGCTTCCCTCCCGCGGAAGCGGAGCTCATCGCCGAGCTCGTGCGCCGCGATCTTCCCTATTATGATCCCCACATCCCACGCGAAAAAGTCTTGAGCATGAACCGTTTCGCTCAAGACATCGGATTGCTTAAAGCGCCGGTCGCCTATGAGCAGGTCGTCGCCACAGAGTTCAGTCATTTGTGGAACGAGCCGGTGTAAGTAAGCAGCGTACTGGAATGAAGCCGCGCATCCTGCTCGTCAATCCGCCGATCTACGATTTTTCCGCTTACGATTTTTGGTTGAAGCCATACGGCATGTTGCGGGTGGCTGGTTTCCTGCGCGGACAGGCAGAGTTCAGCCTGTTTGATTTTCTCGACCGCCTCGATGCGCGAGTACCGAAAACAAATTATCGCGCCGATCCATGGGGACGCGGCGAATTTTTTTCACAACCGGCGCCTACACCGCCGATCTTCACGGATATCCGACGGCGTTTTCGCCGCTTCGGCTTGCCTCGCGGAGAATTCCAAACTTTTCTGGCCGGCGAGGGACATTATGATTTTGCTCTGATTCAGACCGGCATGACGTATTGGTATCCCGGCGTGGAAGAGGTCATCGAGGAGATTCGCGCTCAACATCCGGAAACAAAAATTATTCTCGGCGGCGTCTACGCGACCATCTGCCCGGCCCACGCCCGCGGCCTTGGCACCGACCTCGTCGTCGAAGGCACAGATTTGGCGCCCTTGTGGCGTTTTCTAGAGATGGCGCCCGACGACCGCGCCATGCCGCTTTGGGATCTTTATCCGAGCTTGCAAACCGGAGTCCTTAAGCTCGCCGACGGCTGCCCTTTTCGCTGCACCTATTGCTCCGTGCCGCAAGTTTATCCGAAGTTTCACGCGCGCCCTCTCGATCGTTCCATCGCCGAATTGGAGTTCCTGAAACAATGCGGCGTTAAACAGGTGGCGTTTTACGACGACGCCCTGCTCTATCGGCCGGAGCAGATTCTGAAGCCGTTCCTGAAAGAAATATTGCGCCGCAACATAGAAGTTAATTTTCACACGCCCAACGCGCTCAACGCGCGTTTTATTGACCGGGAATTGGCGCGCTTGATGGTCGCCACCGGCTTTAAGAACTTCTATCTTGGTTTTGAAAGCAGCGCTTACGCCTGGCAAAAAAAGACCGGCGGCAAAGTCTATTCAAACGAACTGGCCCGGGCAGTGGAAATTTTGATGTCCGCCGGGGCCGATCGGAGCGGGCTCCATGCCTATCTGATCATTGGCCATCCAAATGACGAGGAACAGGCCGTCGAGGATTCGATCCACATGGCGCATCGGCTTGGCATCAGAGTCATGCTTTCGGAATTTTCGCCTATCCCAGGCACCCCGGACGGCGAGCAGTGCCGGCGCTGGATCAACCTTGACGAGCCGCTCTGGCACAATAAGACAGCATTTACACAGCGCAGACTCGGCGCCGAGGTCAATCGGCTCAAGCTACTCGTCAGCCAATTGAATCATCGACTCCCGGCTACGGGAGAACCAACCCGGACAACCACGGGTGGCTCTAGCCATGAGGCATCCAAGCTTGGTACACTCCCCCTATCCTCAACGATTTAGGTTGGCTAGGCTGGGCCGGGAACCTTTTCCTTGGAAGATTTGTCTAATACTGCAAAAGCGATGGTGTCGGACGGGATGAGTGACGCGGAATGCGTCCGGAGGCTGCAGCGGGGAGAGACGGACGCTTTCGAGTTTCTCGTGCGCCGTCATGAAAAGACGATTTTCAATTTGGTCTACCGAATGCTTGGCGACTACGACGAGGCCGCGGAGATTTCCCAGGAAGTTTTTTTATCGGCTTTTCGCGCGGTCGGTCAATTTCGCGGCGACGCCAATTTTTCCACCTGGCTCTACCGCATCGCCCTCAATCATGCGAGCACTCGGCGCAAGACTCTGGGAATCAGACAACGCAGGATCATGTCCATCGAGAACGCCGACCCATTGAGCGATCCGCAACCGGGCCCGTCCGACGTACTTGAAAAAAAGGAGATTCGCGAAAGAGTGCAATCTGCATTAAATCAATTGGACCCCGAAGACGCTGAGGTCATTCTGCTAAGAGACCTGCAAGATATTCCTTACGACGAAGTCGCGCGCGTGCTCGAGATCCCGGTCGGAACAGTGAAATCTCGGTTGCATCGCGCGCGGCGAGCTCTGAAATCACGGCTCGCGTCGTATTTCTGCGCAGGGAGGAAAGCGGTATGAACTGCCAAGAAGCGCAAACCCAACTGTCAGAATATCTGGAAAGCTCGCTCGACGCGCTGCGCATGAAGAGCATCGAGACCCACCTTCTCAGCTGTCCCGTTTGCCGCGCTGAAGCCGATGGATTAGCGGACTGTATTCAAGAGATCGCTCGACTGCCGATCGTCGATCCACCGATGGGCTTTGCCCAGCGGGTGATGGCGCATGCGCGCGCCATCGAGGTCAAATCGAGTCCTTGGCAGAGGATATTCGCGCCGATCCGATTCGCCGTGCCGATGCAAGCTAGCGCCGCTGTCCTAATCGCGGTGTTTGCGGTCTTGCTCTATCAGAACCAATCCCGATTCAAGAATAATCAGCCTACCGAATCAACGACGCCAACGCTTGCAGTTCCGTCACTGCTCCAACAAAACGACAATGTTGGCGGCAATGCGGCGCGCCCGAACGCGCCGCCGCCAACTGCCACACCGAATACCAAGCTTGACGTCGAACGCAAAATTGAAGCTACCCAACAGGCGCGCGGCAAATCAGCGCCGGATTTCCCGGCGTCAAAAGACACGGCGCCGGTTGCGCCTCAAAGCAGCGCGAAAACCGAAGCCGAAAATGTGGTAGCGGAGCTCAGAGATGTTCCGCATCGGGCACCGATCCAAGCCCAGGAAGTCGCTACCGGGCGGGAGAGTTTGCGGTCGGCGGGTGATCCTTTCGGTTTCGGCACGACCTTCAGCACGCCGTTTCGCTCCGGGAGTTTTGCTCCGGAACGAGCGCTATCGCCGCTCACCGAACCGAGCGCGGATGTAGAGTTTGTCGTCAGACGCCGGGAAGCTCAATCGCGCGAACCCAAAGAAGCCGCCGGCAATGATGCCTTGCGGCGCCGCGCGGAAGCCGATGGCGGCGCAACGGCCACGGCGGCTAAGCGTGCCGATGCCCCGGCAACGCCGCAACCGAGTTCCATGACCGAGGTTAGGTGGTTTACCGTACGCGCCGAGCACTACGATCAGTTCAAAAAAGAACTTGCCGCTGAAGCCGCGATCGACTCAGAACGGCCGATCGGCAGCATGACCAACGAGCTCGGCACAAAATCCAACCGCGAGCTCTTAATAAAGGTAATCATTCTGACACCAACGGAACGCTGAACGCTCGCCGCAGCACTCGGGCTCGTTGCGTCACTCCCTGCGGCAGACTGTGAACACCGTTCATGGTTCGACTAGGCTCACCACGAACGGTGTGGTCTCATTAGAAATTGAGTACTTATCCGTTCGCCCTGAGCATCGTCGAAGGGCTCCGAGAGAGTTTTCACACAGTCTGGCGCTGCAAAGAAAACTTAACTCGCTGATTTAGCCGACAAACAAAGTAAACTTGGCGCCGTTTAGATTAGTCAGCGGTTTTGGCGAAAGTAGACGGCGGTCGGGTGCCAGCACCCTCTGGGCAATTTCCCAATTGACCGGCGGGAGAGGATTCAATTGCTGGATTTGATCGAGGGTAAAGTATTCCGCGTGATCCACTTCGTGCTCATCCGCCATGGGCTCACCGCTGATCGGTCTCAATAGAAGCACGACGTAGATGCCGTTGCCGCTATCAGGATCGTAGCGGCTGCGCAGTCCAAGCACGGCTTCCACTTCGGCGACGATACCGGCTTCTTCTTTAACTTCCCGCACCACGGCCTGCTCCATGGTTTCATCCGGCTCGATAAAGCCGCCCGGCAGTTGCCAATTGCCGCGGCCATGGCGCGAAGCCCGGCGCACGAGCAAAAGTCGACCCTCGCGCACCACCGCGCCGCCGACGCCGATGTTGTAGCCCGTGTTGTAGCGCGCAGGGATAGCCATGACGCTTAGACGGCCAAGTTGAAAAGTCGCCGCGCGTTCTGCCAGCGAATAAGCTCCTTGGCCGCTTCGGATATTCTGGGATTTTCTTTCAGCAGGCGCACGTCTTCGAATTTCATCTTGCCGCCGGGATCGTCGTGCGGATAATCGGTCGCAAATAGAAATCTTTCTGCGCCCAAAAACTCGACGGCTTCCGGCAGTTCCGGCTCTTCGGTCTCGATCGTAAAATAGAAATTATTTTTGAAGTAGTAACTGGCGGGCCGCTTATTTTTCTCCAGAAAAATCTGCGCCGGATAGAGTGCGCGCGCGCGCCGCAGGCGCTCGCCGATCTTCGTCAATGTGCGGTTTGAGAGCGGCTGTTCCTGATCATCGTAATCCACCACCGGCTGCTCCAGGACCTTGTCCAGCCATTGCACGAGCGGCTTGATAAAAGCCGTGCCGGCTTCAGTGAAGACGAACTGGAGGTGGGGGAATTCGTCCAACAGGCCGCTGGTAATAAGCGATACCAGACTCATCTGGCCCTCTTGCGGCGCGAATATATAAAGCCCGTCGCGCTGAAATGCCGGCATGTTGCTGATGCGGTGACCATGCTGCACGTTGTGCAGATAGATCGGCATCGATAATTCCTCGGCGCGTTTGAAGAACGGCCAAAGCTCGCGGTGACTTCCAAGCGGCTCACCGTATGGGTGATCCTTGACCGGATAGACTTTGTCGAGCACCACCGAACAAAACCCGTTCTCTTTGGCCCATTCCATTTCGCTGATGGAACCGAGAATATCCTGGAGCGGAATTAGTGCAGCGCCCAAAATTTTCCCCGGGTATTCGGTCATCAATCCCCTAAGCGCTTGGTTGTGCGAGCGCGCCATGCGGCATGCAAGCCGCGGCTCGATCAAATAGGACCACCAGCCAGAAAACTGCGGCAGGACCACATGCTGCTCGATGCCGAGCCGCTTATCATAGTCGTCCATCCGTGAACGTGAGTCCCAAAGACTTTTGAACATGGCGCCCGATCCGGGCGCGAGCAACGGACTCGTACCAGGCACGTCGGCCGGATAGCCGGGAAAATCGACGTCCACGTACAGGTCGTCTTCGCTAAATTTGAGTATCGGTTTACAAGAAGCGAACTCGCCGTCGATGCCATCGAAAGCATCGCGCGGCATGAGATGGCTGTCACAATCGATGATCACCGAGCCCTCCGGAGAAATAGCCAAAAGCTCTTTCGCTTATACGGCTCAGGTGATCGTCAAGTCAAGTTTGAGAGGAAGAGGCGGGCGCATCCCGCCTCTCTTCGAATTGAAGAACTGACGCAGACAAGTCGGTCAGATTCAAACCCTGGTCGTAACGAAATTCCTATCGCCACCGGTCGCGCTCACGATTCCCCCACCAGCCGTTCCCCCAATTCCACCCGCTATTATCGTAGCGATCCCGGCTTCCATACCGGCCGTCATTGCCGTAGCCGTTGCTATATCGGTCACCCCGGTAAATCTGCTGGCGGTCTTGACCGATCTCCCTCCAGTCATCACGGATTTCGGCCTTTTTCCGATAAATATCGCTTCGGCTCGCGCCGCTGCGGTATAGGCGGGATAAATCTGCGCGGTCGCGCTGCAACTCACCATAGTCCTTGCGCAGCTCTCGATGCGCCGCCTGATCAAGCTTCTTCTGGCGATTGCGCGCATTCGCCTCGGCGGAGTTGGGATTGCCGAATGCCATTAGAGAAACGATTCCAGCCGCTAAAAATACCAAAGATGTTTTTTTTATCATAAGAACCTCCTGGGCCATTAGACGGACAACGTCGCGCAACGTTAATGGTGCAATACATCTTGTTTAAATGACAAAAAAATCCATACATTAGTCCATAAAATTAAAGCGATATTTATGCTATGCGGGCCTGGCGGATAGGCAAAGCTTTAACGAGCGGGGCCGTGAAACGAAAAGCAACAGAGCGGGAATCGGCGGCGAAGCAGGTGATCATCAATGCACCTTGCTGCCGAACTCTTTGTTCCTATATGCCTAGATTCATTATCGGCAGTTGTTTCCAAGCGCTGCCCTGGGTACTCTTATTAAACCAATTCATTAAGGAGCGCGCCCGGTGTCAAACAATCCAGCGTACAATCCTACAGATCCCCGCTATTACGATCAGAAAGATTTACGCACGGAAGTTGAGCGAATCTTCAGTCTATGCGCCGACTGCCGCATGTGCGTAAAGTACTGCGGTAGCTTTCCGACGATGTTCGATGCCATCGACGACTACTGCACGGAAGGCAAATATGCCGAAGTCGATACCAAAAAAATAAAAACCGAAGATGTCCATCAGATCGTCGATCTCTGCTTTCAATGCAAGCTTTGTTACATCAAATGTCCCTACACCCCCGGCGATCACGAATGGGCGATCGATTTTCCCCGCCTGATGGCGCGCGCCAAAGCTCAAGAAGTCAAAGAAAAGGGCGTGCCGCTGGTGGACAAACTGCTCGGTAATCCCGATTTGGTCGGAAAGCTCGGCACGGCGATCGCGCCCCTCGCCAATTGGGCCAATGAAAATACGCTCAATCGCCAGCTCCTGCACAGCGTCGTCGGCATTCACAAAGACAAAAAGCTTCCTTCGTTCGCCGCGAAAACGTTCGAGGCTCAATTCGCCGGCCGCCACAAAACTCTTGAGGGCGAGCCGGCAGCGAAGATCGCGTTTTTCTCTACGTGCTACGTAAATTACAACCAACCGGAAATCGGCACTGATACGCTGGATGTGATGGCGCACAACAACGTCGATGTGTCGTTTGCTTACGAGCGCTGTTGCGGCATGCCGCTCTGGCACGACGGTGACATGGACGGAGCCATCGAGGCGGCGAAACAGAATGTCGCCAGCTTGAGCGTGCACATGAACGAAGGGCGCAAAATCATCGCGACCAATCCCAGTTGCTCGCAGATGATCCGCGTCGAGTATCCGCGCTTGCTCGGCACGGACGAAGCGAAAAAGCTCGCCGCCCAAACCATGGACCCGATGGAATTCCTTGCCGGCTTAGCGAGCCGGGGCAAGCTCAAAAAAGACTTCAAAAGCGGCGCCGGCAATATCAGCTATCACATGCCTTGCCATTTGCGCGCGCAAAACGTCGGCTACAAAACCCGCGATGTGCTGGCGCTCTTACCGGATACGACTGTGAAGGTCGTGGAAGAATGCTCCGGCCACGACGGCACCTGGGCGATGAAAAAGGAAAATTTCGAGCAGTCTTTGAAATGGGGCAGCCGCGCCTTCAACGCCATGGCGGCGGACAATCCGAAAGTCACGTGTTCGGATTGCCCCCTCGCGGCGATCCAAATCGAGCAAGGCACCGGCCGCCGCCCGCTCAATCCCATGCAGATTCTCGCGAAAAGTTATCGCGGCGAGCCGATCGAGTAGTTGATCAAGCGACTTCCGCGACTCGACGGCGCGGATGATCGCTCGCGCCATTGCGTTCGAGACCGCAAATTTCCGCCACGTCGTCACGATATGCCAGCCAGAGCTCCAGGGCTTCTCTCATCACTCGGATGACTGCACCCCGCCGCATCGGCACGACATGATCGAGAAGCGCGTTCCACGCCGCGGCACGGTGGCAGCCTTCGACCTGACGATGCGCCTTGGTGAGGGCCAGAGTGATCCACGGAGAGACCGTAATATTTGACCAACGGATGTTGCTCCAAAGGCGCTGCATCCGGGCGACTCTTCTCGTTCAATGCCGAGCGCTCGTCCGACGAGCCTTCGACGAAGATGGTCACGACCGCGGCAGCGATATCCCAGCCAAAGTGTTGGGTAGCGTCGTCGAGAAAATTTCGATAGTGCTTCGCGGCCGGGAGAAGTTGCACATGCTCGAACCGATTGAGATCCATGCCGAGGCCGCGGGGATATTCTAAAAATAAAAGCGGATGGGGACTACCGGCGACCAGCCCGCCGGTTTCTTCTTCGTATAAATTTTCTGCCAGACTGCGGCGGATCTCTGCGATCGGGCATCGGACATAGGCTCGACCTACGAGGACCGGGAAGTCGCGCACATAAGTTTCGTACTCCTGTTCGAAATGAAAGTGCAGTCGATCCTTTGGCACACGGCCGGACGTAAAAAGCGGCCAGGCCCAGTGGCTCTTGCGCTCCATTACGCTTAGCATTTGCTCCCGAAAAGTTTCCCGATCCATATATTCCTTTCGTCAGACGCAGTTTCATCGATTCGACTGTGCAACGAGAATGCCAGAGCCTAACAGCTTGATCTTATTATAAAGGGGATAGCGATGGTCTGACGCAGAATGATTACTACTTCCTTTTGTAGGGAAAAATCGGGCTCGGTTGCCGCCCACTTGCGCATGCGGAGCCATGTTTTGAACGATCAGCGCGGACTGTCAAATTAGGAAGATGACCCCCGAACTAATCAAAGGCGGATTAGCGCTGATCCGCGAGCGGACTTCCGGGAACTTCAGCGGCCGCAATCCCTGGTTCGTCGCGTTCGGATCCGGCACGAAGCCTCCATGCTTGTAGAACTGTCACGGGGCGCAAGTAGACAGGCAAATCTTTCAGGCGATTTTGACCCGCATGGTTACGAATTCCTCGGCCGCGGTTGGATGAATGCCGATGGTTTCGTCGAATTGAGCCTTGGTAGCGCCGCAATTGAGCGCGACGGCCAGCCCTTGGATGACCTCCCCGGCATCGGCGCCCACCATATGGCAACCGAGCACCCGATCGCTCAAACGATCGACCACCAGCTTCATCATGGTTCGCTCGTTGCGGCCGCTAAGTGTATGTCGAAGCGGCTTGAAAAAGCTTCTATAGATGTCCACGTCGTAGCCGGCTTGTCGCGCCTGGTGTTCGGTGAGACCGACCGTGGCGCAATTGGGCGTGCTGAACACGGCGGTCGGCACGTTCAGATAGCCCGGCCGCATCGGTTTGTCATTGAACAGCGTATTGGCCACCGCCATGCCTTCGGCGATGGCCACGGGAGTCAGCATCATGCGATCGGTGCAATCGCCGATGGCGTAAATGCTGTCCAAATTCGATTTCGAATATTCATCGACAATCACCGCGCCGTTCACGCGCAGCTCCACGCCGGCCTTTTCCAAACCGAGCTCGCGCGTTTTCGGCGCGCGCCCGGTAGCGTAGAGAATTTGCTCCGCTTCGATGACGGTGTCGTCTGTGAGCGTCGCCCGCAGGGTGCCCCTGACTTTTTCAATGTTGGTTATGCCGGTTGAAAACCGCAGATCGATGCCGCGTTTCCGCATCTCGTCTGCCAGCGTCGCGCGAATATCGTCGTCGAAGCCGCGCAAAAACAAGTCGCCGCGATAGAGTTGCGTGGTGCGAATACCAAGGCCGTGGAAAATCCCGGCAAATTCGACGCCGATATAGCCGCCACCGACGATGATCACATTGGCCGGCGCAGCTTTGAGAAAAAAGGCTTCGTTCGAAGTGATCGCGTGCTCGCAGCCGGGAAATTTTTCTTTGACCGGCCAGCTGCCGCTGGCCACCAAAATATATTTTGCGGTGATTTTTTTACCGTCGATCGCAATCGTGTGCGGGTCGACGACTTCGGCGTGACCGTCAATGATCCTGACACCGGCGTCGCTGAGAACTTTTCGGTAAACGCCGTTTAGCCGGCTGATTTCTTTGTTCTTGTTGGCGATCAATTGCGCCCAATCCACGCGCCGCTCGCCGACCGTCCAGCCATAACCCGCGGCGTCGTCGAAATCGTCAGCGTAATGCGACGCGTAGACGAGCAGCTTTTTCGGAATACAGCCGACGTTCACGCAAGTGCCGCCGAGATAAAGCTCTTCAGCGATCGCCACTTTGGCGCCGAAGGACGCCGACATCCGGCTCGCTCGGACGCCGCCTGAGCCGGCGCCGATAGTAAAAAGATCATAGTCGTACTGGGCCATGTGGGATCCCTCTTTTAAATTATGATGTCCGCTCGGCGTCAAAAGTAGCATCCGCCACGGTAAAAGTCCTACAACTCTTTGACAGCGCCGCGGGATTTATGAACAATGGCAAAATTTCCCATCGGTGCAAAGATAGATAAAGATCAATGTCAAAAGCCGCCGTCGCCATAGTCTCCGGCAGTGAACGCTTGCGCAGCGCGCTAAGCGCTCTGCGCCATCGCAATTACCGGCTCTATTGGTTCGGCCAGCTCTCCTCTGTGCTGGCGCAGAACATGGAAGGGGTCGCGCAGAGTTGGCTGGTGCTCGAGCTGACCGATTCGCCCCTGCTGTTAGGTCTCACCGGTTTGAGCTTCGCAGCGCCGACGATAGCTCTGACTCTGTTAGGTGGCGTCATTGCCGACCGCACCGATCGCCGCCGCATCATGATTCTGTCCCAGAGCATCTCTGCATCGACGTTTTTTCTGCTCGCCACCCTAATCGTCCTCGAATGGGTGGCGCTCTGGCATGTCATGAGCCTCGCTTTCCTTTCGGGCTGCGTGCGCGCGTTCGATAGGCCCAGCCGCATGGCGCTCCTACCACAGATGGTGCCGAAAGACGATATCCCGAATGCGGTCGCCGTCGGCGGCACAATCTGGCAAGTAAACCGACTCGTCGGCCCGGCCGTGGCGGGCCTGCTGATTTATTCGCTCGGCGTCGGTGCCACCTATTTTTTTTGTTTCTGCGCTTCGCTCTCCGCCGTGTGCTTGTGGTTGGGCATACGTCTCCAGCCGCTGCCGCACAGAGCGTCGACCGGCGGCGTCTTGCAGCATATGACCGAGGGCCTCAATTTTATCCGTCAAAACCAAATCTACTACACTTTTATCGGCATGATTTTTTTCAACAGCGTGTTCGGCATGTCCTATTTGATCCTCATGCCGGTGTTTGCCCGCAACGTGCTTCATGTCGGTTCCCAGGGCTTTGGGTTTTTGCAAAGCGTTGGCGGCGCAGGAGCGCTCGTCGGCGTGCTCGCAGTCGCTTGGTTTTCTCACTCCCGAAAAAAAGGACTGCTGGCTATTTTTGGCGCCGCCGTCTTTGGTTTTCTGCTCATCGCGTTCGCGCTGTCGAACTCGTATCCGTTTTCCTTGACGCTAGCTCTTGTCCTCGGCATCGCCGGCCAATTTTACATGACAACCATAAGCACGATTTTGCAAGTCAACTTGCCGAATCAACTGCGTGGGCGCGTGATGAGTATTTATGGTCTTGCCTGGGAGCTCATGCCCGTGGGCGGAATGATCGCCGGAGCGATTGCGGAATTTGCGGGCGCGCAGTTTGCGGTCGCTTTTGGCGGCGCAATGGTGGCCGGCATGGCGCTCATCGTGGCGCTGTTCTTACCCGTCGTGCGGCGCGTGGAAGAATAGCCCATCCTGTGTTAAGCAGAACTTTTGAGCACGACTCCAATGGCCGAAAAGAAAGCCAAGAAAAAAACCGGCGCGCCGCGCAAACGGCGCAAGCTCGCCGGTCAATCCATCGGACTCACGGCCAGAGAACTGCTGGCGACCGCATCACCGACCGCGGTAGAAGACCTTGAGCAAGCCATCGACCAGGACGGCGGCAACGTTCTCGCCAAGTACCGGGAACCTTTCGGCGGGCAATGGCTGGTCTTGGCGGCGTTGCCGATCGACCAAGTCGAGCCGACTCCCTATCAGCGCAATTTGTCGGATACGCACGTGCGCAAGCTTGAAGGCGTGGTTGCCAAGCTCGGCCGCTTTCTCGACCCGATCATCGTCGTGCGCAAAGAGACCAAAGACAGCAATACCCGTTACTGGACGCCGAACGGCAATCATCGCCTATCGGCAATGAAAACCCTCGGCGCCAAATGCATCGTCGGCATCGTCGTACCGGAAACTTCCGCGGCCTATCAGATCCTCGCGCTCAATACCGAGAAGGCGCACAACCTGCGCGAGCGCGCTCTAGAAGTGATCAAAATGTATCAGGAGCTTGCGACGCTCGATAATGCGACCGAAGAAACCTACGCGCTCGAATTCGAAGAAGCCGCGCTGATCACGCTCGGCCTCTGCTATCTCGAAAACGGCCGCTTCAGCGGCGGCGCCTATCATCCGATCCTCAAACGCTCCGATCAGTTCCTAAAGAAGCCGCTCCAGTCCTCGTTGGAAATCCGCCGCGAACGAGCCAAGGCGCTGATGGATTTAGATAGGACCGTCATCGAAAAAGTCGAAGCGCTCAAAGCCAAAGGTCTCACTAGCCCCTATCTGAAAAGCTTCGTCGTCGCGCGCATCAACCCAATCCGTTTCCGCCCCAAAGACGCTGCGCCGCTGAGCTTCGATGAAGTGTTGGATCGAATGACGAAGGCTGCAGAGAAAATGAATGTCGAAAAAATTAAGGTCGAAGACCTGGCAAAATCAGGCGGGGCGCCGGAAGAGGCAGCGTAGCCGAAACGCGCTGTCTCATTTGCCTTCGATGATTGCGCTCGTTAGAATAAAAACCCGCTGGAGTTCAAATGAAGTTTCTAGACTATCGCGTTTCGGTGACTCGTGATTCAGACACGGGGCAACTCGTCGCCCAGATTCCTTCTTTAGGCATCGCTGACTATGGTAAAGATCTCGCAGATGCATTATCAAATCTCGACGAAATGCTCCGGTTTCACCTCGAATCCCTTCAGAAGGAGGGCAAGAGGATTCCGAAAGAACGCCACACCAAAGAAGGCTTCTATTTGCGCGTAAAGCTTCGCGCTCATGCCGCTTAAACCCTTACGGCCGCGTGAAGTAATCCGCAAGTTGGAAAAAGCCGGATTTGCGCTTACCGACAAAAAGGAAGTCACGCGAGGTATATCAAAGCAAATCGCGGTGTAACTGTACCGATTCACCCCGGCGATGTGCCCGCGACAGTAATTCGCTCGATTCTCAAACAAGCTGGACTGTCAGAAAACGAATGGGACGCGCTCTAATCATGATTTTCGATACGCTTTCTTCTAGCACAAAACGTCCGACGTATCCTTACATGCTTGGATACGTTGGCACCATATCCGGCCGGTAAGTCCATTGCTTGAGCGGCCTGCCTTCCGCTAAGTTTCTTAGCTCACGTTCCCAAATCTTGCGCAATAGAAAAACGCCGCGGTCGCTGCGGCCGAGGTGTTCGTTACTACGCACGGCGATCGCTCCCTGGCCGGTCTGGGCGACTTCGTCTTCCAACATGACGAAATCGACGCGGTTTGGATCCACGTCGCTGAGCCGAAGTTTTCCGGAAATAATCGCCCGGACGAGCTCCGGCCGGTCTCTTTCTGCCTGTGTACGCAGCTCCCGGCGCTCTTCGATCCACGCACGGCCGCGTTCGCCTGTAAGCGGAATAGCGCGGACTTCGAAGTGAATATGGTTTTCGTCGTCCACGGGAACCTTGAATACAATCACGTTGGCCCGCTTGATCACCGGATCGACCACTTGGCCGTTGATGAAGTTGATGTTCGGCATGCCGAAGAAAAACGTCACGTCCTTGCCGTCGGGATATTGGACATAACGTTTGACGCCCCAATCCGACTCTTCGACGGAAATGACCGGATCGCCAAGCACGACGTGATCGTCCACCGAGTCGCGATGCCGTTGGTGCACGAAGCGCACGTGGACGCTGTCTAAGGAGTTGTCAATGTTGTTGAAGTAATTGCAGATGCGTTTGAGCCCGGCGACGTCGAGGGAAATATCGGCGCTTTCAAATCTTGGATAACGCGGCAAAGGCGGCGGCTCGCCTTCGCCCAAATACGCGAAGACGAGGCCGATGTATTCTTGCACCCGATAGCTCGGGATGCGGACCTTTTCCGCGAACGATTGTCCTTCCGCAGGCTGCTCGACGCATTGCCCCGAGCCGTCGTATTTCCAGCCATGATAAAAACAGCGGATACATTCGCCTTCGACCGAACCGACAGAAAGTTGCGTGCCGCGGTGCGCGCAACGCGGCCCCACCAGGTGAGGAATGCCGCTGTCGCCGCGATAGACCGTGAAGTCTTCACCCAAGATTCGGACCGGCAGCGCTCGGCCTGACGCCAGCTCGTAGGCACAACAAACCGGCTGCCAAAACATTCGCAAATAACGGCCGGCCAATGTTCCCGGCCCGGTGTGAACTACTTCGCTAAATTCCATTTTAGACCCTCGTTAAATTTTCGCTCATGTATCCAACGTGCTTGGATGAAACACATCCTCAGGCTGAAATCTCCGCGATACCAAGCCCTGGCAGAAACGTATAGTCGAGCATCTTGTCCACTTCGGCGCGCGTTTTTTGAATCCCCACACATACGGATCCGCACCGGCAATCGCGCGCTCCTCTTCCCAAAGCGATCGATACCACAACCCGGTCTGGTGCACTCGTTGCCGATCGAGCCAGCGATAACATTCTTGCTTCGATTCCTGCCAGGCGTCGAACATACTCAGCGCCACCCACGGATATTTTTCGAGCACCGCGTTTTTAATCACCAGAGTGTGCTGGATCGGAAAAAAACCGGTCTTTTTAAAATAAGCCCGCTCCTCCGCGGCATAATTCGGCAGCAAAAAATCTATGTCCGGATGGCCGAACGGCGCCCAGGTTTCCGTCGTTATGCCGGCATCAATCTTCCCCGTGATGAGGAGATCGTGAAGCTTGGCGCCCTGAGGCGCGATTTCGAGCTTCAGCCAAGATGGCGGTTGCCAGTCACCGATCTTTTCTGCCCAATTGGCGACCCAATGAATCGATCTAAGATCAACGCCGTATTCATCCTCTAAGATACCGCGCGCCCAGAGAGCCGTCGTGGTGAACCAGGTCTGGACCCCGATGCGCTTGCCCTCGAGATCCTTCGGAGAACGAATTGCGGCATGTTTGTTGACGTAGATGTAAGAATGGCGAAACATGCGTTTGACGAAGATCGGAATCGCCGTGAGCCCGAGCGTTTTATATTCCAGGTCCGCCATGTAAATGCCGGTGAAAAATTCCGCGATATCAAATTTGCCTTCGCGCGCGTCGCGCTGCCGGCTGCGGTCATCGGAATTGACGCGTATATCCAGATCGATGTCGCGCGGTTTGATCCGGCCATCGACAAGCGGCTGGCTCCGATCGTAGAGAGCGCACGTCATGCCGAGTTTTAAAGCCATCGCAAAATGTTCGCTTTGCCTTCGTGGTAATCCGGCAATCTAAGCTCCGGACCGCCAATTCTTCGATTGCAATTCTGTCATAACTTTCCGCGTCAGTGAAAAATCGAAAATCTTTGCCAACGGCGGCGCCTCCTTGAGGTCGAGGCGTTTCAGCACATGCTCGACCGCTTTCGCTTGCATCTCCGCGCTCAGCGTTCCGTCTTGAGTCATCGCAGGCCTCACGACTTGATCGTACGCGGTAGCAGCGACTCTGTCATTAACTTGCAAATAACGTGCGATGAAGGGAATCGTCGCTGCGCGATTGTCTTTGATGTGAAGAAATCCCTTGTACGTGCCGCGGAGAAATTTCTCCATCTGCGCGGCATCGGATTGCAACGACGCGTCTCTGACTAGAACGCTGCCCTGTAGCTCAACCAAATCCTGCTTCGGGAAAGAAACCAGCTCGCGAAACCCAGACTCGTGAGCCTTAAACGTAACCGGCGGCGCAAGCATCGCGGCATCGACGATCCCGCTTTGCAGCCCGGAAAAGATCGTCGGCATCACGCCGAGACTCAGCACCGTGACGTCACGATTTGGGTCGAGGCTATTTTGCCGCAAGATTTCCCGTAGCAGCGAGTCGGGTCCACTGCCGATACCGGAGACACCGACTCGTTTACCTTTCAAAGCTTTGACGTCGCGAATCTCCGACTTGGCATAGAGCCAAAACATCGCCCGGTTGTAGGTCGTAAACAAAAACTTGAAAGGCGAACCACGCAAAACGGGTGGTAGCCCCGCGCCTCCCACAGTAGCGACCGTGACGTCGCCGCTCAACAAGGCGCGGCTGGCGATCGGCGCACTCACTAGAATGAGCTCGACGTCCAACCCTTCGGCGCGATAGTAGCCTTTATCGCGCGCGATCGTGAACGGCAGCACGGCCTGCGTTGTGCTTGGTATGGCGATTTTGACGGTCTCTGCCAATCCCTCTTGCAAGCACGCGAAAAGGAGGAACAACAAAAGCGCAGATGCATGCAGAATGTTGATGGCCATCGGCCCACCCATGCGGCCGAGGCCGATAAATCCGACTCGCATAATTCTTTGGTCCATTCGAGACATTCGCTTGCCTGGAAGCCTCCGAATAATAATTGTCTCCCGCCAGATTGTCCAGTTATCGGGGTCACGGCGCTTGACGCCAACTCTGCACAAGTGGTTAGATCCGGTCACAATAGACATTGAAATATCTGCAAAGGAGAAAAATCATGGCTGAAGATCAAAAGGAATACCTCGTGGGCACCGTCCGACCCACCAATCGGCCCGAAGCGGGTCAGGAGCTCGATCTCGACACGTTGATACCGGCGAAAATCAAATTTTTATCTTCGACGATGAACTTCACCCGCGGCACCGAAGAAGAGTTCAGCACGTCCATGCCGGGCTATGAAGCGAAAGCGGCGGAGTTCGCCAAAATGGGCGCAGACCTCGTCCGCCCGAGCGGTGCGCCGCCGTTCATGTTGCTCGGCTATCAGAAAGAACAGGATCTGATCAGCAGCTGGGAGAAGAAGTACAACGTGCCGATGTTTACCTCGGGACAGAATCACGTCCGTGCTTTGCGCACGCTCGGTATCAAGAAATTTGTCGGCGCCAGTTATTTCCCGGAGAAAATGAACAACGTCTTCGCTCGCTATTTCACCGATGCCGGATTTCAAGTACTGGCGATGGAAGGCATCGATTCGCCCTTCGCCGCCGTTCCAAGTGTGCCGCCCGAGCAAATACTTGAATTCATGAAACGCATCGCCGCAAAGCACAAAGATGCCGACGGCATCTACATGCTCGGCTCCGCCTGGAAAACCGTCGAAATCATCGACCGCCTGGAAAAAGACACCGGTCTAACCGTCGTCCACGCCGGCCCCGCCCGCGCCTGGGGAACACAACTGTGTCTCGGTCTGCGCCATCCGATCCCGGGCTACGGGCGATTGCTTGCGGAAATGCCGGGCTAGGTGAAAATCGTGGCCGGTAAGTTTTTGCTTCATAACTCTTGCGTCATCGCTTCATGGCTGCAAACAATCGACCCCGTTTTCGCCCAAGAAAAAATCCGCATCGCCTGGTCCGGTGCGAGTCCGGCCAACGCGGCCGTCTGGGTGCTGCAAGAAAAGCGGTTGCTGCAAAAATACGGTGTCGATCCCGAGATCATCGCCATCAGCGCGAGCCCGATCGTCTTGCAAGCTTTACTGGCGGGTGAGATCGATGTCGCTGCGACCTCTGTCGCCACGCTCGTGAGTTCCCGGTTGGCGGGAGCGGACACGGTAATGATACTAGGCATGGTCCGCACCTTCGTCGATCACATTATCACGGAGCAGAATATTACCCGTCCCGAACAACTCAAGGGCAAGATCGGCGGCGTCAACCGGATCGGCAGCACTTCCGATCTCGGCCTGCGCTTTGCGCTCAGACGATTGGGAATCGATCCGGACAAAGATGCGAAGGTCATCACCGCCGGCGGCAACCCGGAGCGTTTTGCGGCGCTATCGAAGGGTGTGATCAACTTCACGATTATCCCTGAGCCGTTCGTGCGCCAAGCGTTGCAACTGGGATTTCGCGATCTCTTCGATATCGGCTCGCTGAAAATTCCCTTCTGGTGGAACAGCGTCCTGTCGCGCGAAGCGATCGTAAAGGCGAAACGTCCTCTACTTTTGAAATTCGCCCGCGCCATGATCGAGGCAATCCATTTCAACAAAACCCACAAAGAAGAGTCGAAAGCGATTTGGGGAAAATACTTGAAGGTCTCCGATCAAGAGGGTCTCGAGCGCGCTTGGCAGGCTTACACGGCGGCGTATCCGGATAATTTGCTGCCGACGCCGGAAGGCGTAAAGACCGCGCTCGATGATCTCGCCCCGCGCGATCCGCGGGCCGCTGCCGCAGACGCGCGCGCTTTCGTCGATCCGAGCCTGGTGCGGGAAATCGAAGCAACTGGTTTCATCAAACAACTCTACAACCGGTAGGGGCGCAGCATGCTGCGCCCCTACCACGAAATTCAATACACCCTTACGGTTTGAACCATTTGAACATTAGCGTTACGCGTACCGCGACATCGTCTGCGGCTGGTACTCGTCCGGCGCCTTGGTGACCACGAGCTCCGGTTCGATGCCGTACAAGCGCCTGGCGTTACCGCCGAGCATTTTCTCCTGCACGTTCTGCGGCACTTTCCATTTGTTCATGTTGTCGATCGCTTCCCAAACATCCGACGCGTCGAGGTGCGGCATATCCGAAGACCAGAGCGCGATGTTCTCATAAAGATCCCACAAGCGTAGGGTGATCACTTCATCGCTTTCAAATGCGATAAAGCAATGTTGGTAAAACACGTCGTGCGGATCGCCGATCTTCTCGCCCAAGTGCTTGTACAGATCGAGATAAGTTTCGGCCTTCTCCAACACCAGCGGCAGCCAGCTTGAGTTGGATTCGAGGATCGCGACTTTCAAGCGCGGAAACTTTTCCAGCCAGCCGGTCATGAGCACGACACCCGTCCAAGTCATTGCTTCGGCGATAAATCCATAGGCCGCGTCGCCGGCCTGTTTGGAGCCCATGATCTGCATGATGTTCGCCACGAACTGTCCCGGCGAATAAACCATTAAATCTTCGTCGCCGAACAAACGCTTGCGGTTGGCGCCCATGCGTTCATTCAACTCTGGTGACATCGCCTCGCCGCGGGATGGAAAAGTGTGCATGCCGAGCACCATGCTGAGTTCCTCGAACTCGCGCCACAGTGGATCGAACTCGGGAAACGTCGGATACTTGCCCTGAGCGATAATCGGCCGCACCAAAGCGGACTTGAAGCCGCGTTTCGCAACGCGCCGCAATTCCTCGATAGCGTAGTCGACGTTTTGCACCGGCAAGACCGCCGCGGGATAGAGCCGTTTCTGGTCCGCGCTGCAGTAATCGTAGGCCCAATCGTTATAAGCCCGCGCGCAGATGTAGGCTGCGTCGGCGTTCTCGACCAGTGGCAAATAGACAAACGTCGACGGGAAAATCATGACCTGGTCGATACCGGCGGCGTCCATATCCTTTAGCCGCGCGTGGGGATCTCTGGCGCTCCTGTTTCTGCCGATTGTTTCATCCCAATCTTTGGTTCCCGGCTGTGTCTCACCGATGATCTTCTTCGTCAAACCCGGATGCCACGTCTCGCCGGGATATTTCCACTTGTCGGGATCTCTGAAACTTATCTTGCCATTGCGCACCAGGAACAGTCGGTCGGCGTCGCGATAAAAATGCGTCTTGGCGAAATCGCGGTTCTGCTGCGGAATATATTTGTCCCAGATCTCCGGCGGCTCGTAAATGTGGCTGTCGCAATCGAACACCGGAAACTCTTTTAGTTCTACCTTTTGCCGCGTATGCCATGGCTGCCCTCCTGTAAAGAATGTTTTCGAATCGTCTAAATTTGCTTTTAACGATGCCCGGTTAACTTTCCTTAGGAATTCTGGATCATGCCGTGGACCTTTTCCGGCTCGGTGTAAAAATAGCTGTGCCGCTCGCCAGGCAAAACAACCAGCTTGGAATTCGGAATGCCCTTGGCAAGAATATCGGCGCCGCTGCGGTGCGACATGTCGCTGACGACGAAATGATCGTCGTCACCGACGAAAGATCAAGGTCGGAACTTTGATGTCCTTCAACCGCGCGCTCGTGTCGTGCTCCTGGCGCGCCAGCACATGGCGGAAGTAAAACTCCACGGGGCAAAGGTTGGCCATGCGCACCTGGAGATATTTTTCGATCTGGTTCATGTGATTGCGCGCGTAGATCTCCGTCCAGCCGACGACGATGGTGTGCTCACGCACGTATCTTTCGTAGCCCATCTCGACCATTTCCTTTGCGATCCGTAGCGGGATGCCTCTGTCACCCGGGTGCGCGGCGCCGCTGGATGCGAGGATGAGTTTGCTGACTTTGCGCGGATAATCGAGGGCAAGAAGTTGAGCGACTCTCCCGCCCATAGAGTGGCCGCAAACAACCGCGTCTTCGAGGCCGAGATGATCGAGAACTGTCGCCGCATCATCGGCGAACATGTCTGTGCTGTACTTACTCGAGGGTTTACCGGACAAACCGGTGCCGCGATAATCGAGAATGATGACGCGATGGTCGCGGGCAAACTCCGGCGTTTGATAAAGATTCCACACCGCGCCGTCGCAGGCGGTCTCGCTCAAAAACAAAAACGGCGTGCCGTGGCCGGAGACCTCGTAGTAGATGTCGACACCGTCTTTCGCTTTGACATAAGGCATGACCCGGTCTCCTTTCGCATAGCAATAAACCAGGAACCGCCCCGGTGACAAGCGTTTCGTAATAGTTCAAAGCAACTAGCGTCACGTCAACTGAGATGGTCCGCCCGCTACTCATCTATTGACAGGGAGCCCACACCTTCACTATGCAGGACACATATCAATCGAAAGGCGGGAACGAAAATGGCGACGCATTACGTCGATAGCGACGGTCACGTGATGGAAAGAGTCGATGAAATCGCGAAGTTAATCGAAAGGCAAAATGGCATCGAAGGTGAAATCCACGTGCGGCGCATGGTGCCGAGCCTGGATCGCTTTCACACGCCGCGCTTGCAGCGGCGCACGCCGGGGACTTTTGACCCGGCGATTGGACCCGAGCGATGGATGGAGTTTCTTAACAAAACCGGGCTCGAATACAGCGTGCTCTATCCCACCGAGGGTTTAGCTTACGGTCAGGTTTCTTTCGTTGATTGGGCGGTGGCTTATGCCCGTGGTTACAACGACTGGCTCTACGAAAAATATTTGAAGTTCAGTCCGAAGCTCAAAGGCGTTGCTTTGATACCGATGCAAGACGTGCCGAGCGCCGTCGCCGAACTGCGCCGGGCGGTCAAAGAACTGGGCATGCTCGGCGCCATGCTGCCCTCCAACGGATTGAGATTTCATCTCGGCGCGAAGGAATATTGGCCGATCTATGAAGAAGCGGAGAAACTCGATTGCGCGCTGGCCGTGCATGGCGGCTGTTACGGCGATTTGGGCTTTAACAGTTTCGGAGTTTTTCCTGCCACGCGCGCCCTTGGCATGCCGTTCCCGCTCGCCATCGCCGCCACCGGGATGATCGTCGAAGGCATGCTCGATCAGTTTCCGAAACTGCGCATTGGTTTCCTCGAAGGCGGTACGGCGTGGATACCGATCGTCATCGACCGGCTCGAACGGGAACTCGAATACGGCGGTCTCCATCTCAAGCGAAAACCCGAAGACTATTTCAAAAGCGGACGCATCTTCGTCGGCTGCGAAGGTAATGAAAGAGCGCTCGCCTACGCGATCGAACGGATCGGCCCCGAGCCGTTCATGTTCGCATCCGACTTTCCACACGAGATTTCCCTCGGCAACTGCATGGAAGAGATCAATGAAATCATCGAGCGCACCGATTTAAAGCCGGAGCACAAAACCGCAATCTTAGGCGACAACGCGCGGCAGTTCTATAAGATATGAGCGATCCAAAAAAACCGCGATGACCCGTAGGGGCGACCGGCGGTCGCCCACCTTCGTAACGGAGGAACAATGCCGAACAAATACGTCGATTGCGACGGTCATGTGATGGAAAAGGTCGACGAAATGATCAGCTATGTCGGCGAACCATTCAAAACCACTGGCCACATGAATCCTCGGCGCATGTTGCCGAGTCTCGATCGCTTTCATACACCGCGATTGGAAGAGCGCAAACCCGGCACATTTGATCCCAACGTCGGTCCGGAAAAGTGGCTGCAGTTTCTCGAAAAGACCGGGCTCGAATCGAGCGTGCTCTATCCCACCGAAGGATTGGCTTACGGCCAGGTCGCTTTTCCGCCTTGGGCAGTTGCGTACGCCAGAGCGTATAACGATTGGCTGCACGCGAAGTATCTCAAATTCAGTCCCCGCTTGAAGGGCATCGCGTTGATTCCACTGCAAGAGGTTCCGGCCGCGGTAACGGAGCTGCGCCGCGCAGTCAAAGACTTGGGCATGGTCGGCGCTATGCTGCCGTCGAACGGTCTCAATCCGCACTTGAGCGCCAAACATTTTTGGCCGGTCTATGAAGAAGCGGCCAAGCTCGACTGCGCCCTCGCCGTCCACGGCGGCTGCTACGGCGATCTCGGCTTCAACACTTATACAGTTTTCCCCGCGACGCGCGCTCTCGGCATGCCGGTACCCCTCGCCATCGCCGCCACCGGCATGATCGTCGATGGCGTATTCGATGCGTTTCCAAATCTCCGCGTCGGCTTCTTGGAAGGGGGCACGAGCTGGATTCCCATGGTGATCGACCGCTTGGAGAGAGAGCTGGAATATGGCGGCCTGCGCATCAAGCGCAAACCCGAGGACTATTTTAAGAGCGGCAAAATGTTCGTCAGCTGCGAAGGCAACGAGAAAGCCCTGGCCTATGCCATCGAGCGCGTCGGGCCCGAGCCGTTCATGTTTGCCTCGGACTTCCCACACGAGATTTCTCTCGACAACTGCATGGAAGAGATCAACGAAATCGTCGAGCGCCATGACCTCAAGGATGCACACAAAGAAGCGATACTTGGAGAAAACGCCCGGCGTTTTTATAAAATCTAGGTCGTCATCTATGATCCGCGATGCTCAATCGCGGCTCTCCCATCCAAGGAGAACAGAAATGCCACGACGTCTATGTTGTACTCTAGCCTTTCTCGTGCTCCTAGCAGCGCTTGTCTCCAGTATCGCGCCGGCGACAGCTCTCGACAAAATTAAATTTCCCTACTCGCCGATCTCGTATCACAGTCTCCCCTTTTTGGTCGCCTACGAAGCAAGGCTTTTCGAAAAATACGGGCTTGAAGTCGATCCGGTGTTCGCCGGCGCCTCATCTTTGATCGTGCAATCCATGCTTGCCGGCGAGGCCGATCTGGCGGGCATGGCGGGACCGGCGGTAATCTCCAACGTGCTTAAAGGCGGCGACGTCATTCAAGTGGCCGCGCTGGTAAAATCGTTCAGCGTGCCGTTCTACGTCCAGCCGTCGATTACTCAAATCGCACAACTGAGCGGCAAAAGAGTCGGTGTCACGCGCTTCGGCTCGGTGTCGCATTTCACGGCAAAAGCGATCTTGGACCGCTCCAACGTCACCGACGCCGTCATCGTGCAAACCGGCGGCTACCCGGAATCGATGACCGCGCTCAGCACCAACGCCATCGCCGGCGCGATGATCCCGGCGCCGCAAAGCGTCGTGCTGCGCGAGAAAGGCTTTCGCGAGCTGGTCAGCATCAAACAGATTCGCGATATGAATATCCGTTTCGTCGAGCAGGGAATCGTAGCGCGGCGCGCCTACGCCGAAAAGAACGCCGACATCGTCAAGCGCTTCATCGAAGCCGTCTACGACGGCTTGAAAAAAATCCACGACGACAAAGCTTTTGCCGTTAAGGTTCTCGGCAAATACACCAAAGTGACGCGGCAGAACATGCTCGATGAGAGCTATCAGGCGGGCATCGACGCCTTCGCCAAGGACCCGCGCGTGCCGCCGGAAGTATTCAAGGATCTGGCCGAACAGCTCGTCGCTTTGAAGCTGATCGATGCGGCAGCGGCGCAAAAAACACCGCTAACCGCCTATTACGACAATCGTTATGTGGATGAACTGGAGAAAGCCGGTTTCTTCAAACGGCTATGGCAGTGAATCGGCAGTAACCGACAAAGGAGCGCATGAAGCATTTAACTTGCCTAAGCCGGCATCGAACCAAACGTCCCGTCCTCAAAAATATTTTTACGCTGCTGCTGAGCTTTGCTGCGGTCATAACGGTGGCGCTTTCGGCGGCGTCCGCTCAAAGCGCCTCCCCCATTCTGGTCGCCTATGCGGGTCAAAATGAAACCGTCGGACCGATGTGGGTCGGCATTGAAAAGGGCACGTTCAGAAAATACGGCCTCGACGTTCGCCTGGTGCAAATGCGCACCGGCGCGCTCAGCATGGCGACGCTTTCTTCCGGGCAGGTGCAATACAATTACGGCTCGCCCGGCAATGCGCTTAGCGCGGCCGTGGGCGGCATGAAAATACAATGCGTCGCTTCGCCGGTGCAGAAAATTCCGCGCGAGTTGGTGGCGCGTAAAGAAATCCGCACTTTGGAGGATCTGCGCGGCAAAACCTTCGGGGTGCAAAGCATCGGCGGCGGTTTTTGGCTCCAAACGATGATCGCGCTGGATCAGCTCGGTATCGATCCGGAAAAATACGATCTCAAAATGCGCATCCTCGGCGATACCGCGACGGTGACGCAGGCTCTCGGCTCCGGCGGCGTCGACGCCACCGTCATCCCGTATAGCTTCAGCGAGGCGGCGAAACGAGCAGGAGCCAACGTGCTCGCTGACATCGGCAAGTTGAATTTTCCCTATCAGGGCACGACGCTTTGCTTCCTGCGGGAGTCGGCCGCGAACTCGCCCGACCAAATCTCGCGCTTGCTCAAAGGATTGGTGGATGCCGTCGTGTTGATTCACGATCCCAGCGCCAAGCCGGATATCGTCGAAATCCTGCGCAAAGCTTTCCGCTTCCCCAAGGCGGAAGATGCCGAAGCGTCCTACAAAGTGCTCACCATCATGGCGACGATCGACATGATGCCGGACCCTGCCGCATGGAAGCTCGTGCAGAAAGTGACCGCCAAGATCAATCCCAAAGTCGCCCAAGTGGAACTGAATCAAGTGCTGAGCCCTGCCGCCGTGCGCAGTCTCGAAGAGAGCGGCTTCTTGGCTGAGGCGCGCAAGAAGTTGCGCTGAAAGATCTACCGAGGAGAAAATCCATGCTTCAAGGCTTCCGCGTTTTCGATGCCGACGCGCACGGCTCGATCAATCCACGAATGTGGGAACATCTACCGGAACAGTATCGCGCGCGCCGTCCCCGTCCGGTGGCGATCCATGACGGTGACGGATTAGGAAACTTTAACGCAGGTTGGCTGATCGAAGGGTCCCTCGAGCCGCATGCTTTGGGGCCGGGAGCGCAACAGGCGAATACGCCGCGCAACGTGCTCGCGGAGTTCGGCGCGACGACCGAACGCGAGCACTGTTCGATCGGCAGTATGACGCTAAACGATCCGCAAGCGCGCTTGCGCGATATGGACCGCATGGGCCTCGACGCCCAGATGCTTTTTCCGAGCACGCTCTACGCGCACATGACCGGCAGACCCTGGATTCGAAGCGGCGCTCTTTCGCGCCTACAATCGTTACCTCGGCGCGCAGTGCCGGCAAGCGCCGAAGCGTCTTACGTGGTCGGGCCTCCTGCCCTTGCGCGATCAGCGTCAGGCCTTTGAAGCGTTAGAGGAAATGCAGCGCTTGGGTGCGCGCGCGGCTGTGGTGTTCGGCACCGCGGGCGAACGGATGCTTTCCGATCCGAGCTTTCTGCCGATCTGGGATGAATTCGCGCGCGCGCAATTGCCGCTTTGCGTGCACATGGGCATGAGCTATCCGCCGCTCGCCCAGCTCGGCCAGTCGATTTATGACGGCCACGTGATCGGCATGTCGCTGCCCGCGCAGCTCGCCTTCATGGCGATCGTCGGCCATCGCATGCTCGATCGCTACCCGGATTTAAAAGTTGCCTTTCTCGAATTCGGCGCCGAATGGATTTTCTACATGGTATCGCGAATGGATCATTATCTGCCGCTCGATCGCGGCGCCCATCCGTTCGGTTTGAGTATGCCGAACGCGGCTCAATTGCCGCGCGAAAGCATTCGGGATTACGTGAAGTCAGGCAGAATTTTTATCGCCGCTGAAGCCGACGACAGCATGCTGCATAACTTGTTCGAGCTCATTGGCGAAGATCACGTCCTGTTTTCGTCCGACTTTCCCCACGGCGAGGGACGCGAAAACGCCGCGCTGGAAATTATCGAACGTAAGGATCTCTCGGAGACACAGAAGCAAAAACTGCTCTACGACAACACCGTGCGTCTGTTCGGTGAGCTGTAGGATCGACAATCATGCAGTAAAGATCAAAAATCTATCCTTGCAGCTTTTGAGACTGTGTCGCGGTGCAAGCCATCGATGTCATGCGGAGCAAAGCGAAGCATCTCGCATTTTCAGATTGTTACAAAGGCGAGATTCTTCGGCTTTGCCTCAGAATGACATTATGATTAGCCTGCTCCCAAGAAGGTTTGAATCCGCCGGAGACAATTCTTCTTTGAAGAATTCCGACTACGACCCCTGAATCAGGAAAGACGCTTTGCAAACTTTTCGATCAAGGCATTAAACCGCTCGGGCTCGTCGGCGAAGAGCGCATGACCGGCTTTTTTGAAAACTTCGATTTGTGTCGCTGGCCGGTTCTTTTTTAGATTCACGGCCTGTTGCTCGAATTGAGGCGTTACCACATAGAGAAAAGGCTTGTCGAAAGTGCGAGCGATGCTGCGCCAGTGGGCGCGCTCATAAGGATAATCCAGAAGCGCCACACTATTTTCCACCGTCATTCGTTTTGCGCCGCGCACCAGTTCGGCGAGCTCTTTTTCGCTCCGCGGCTTGGCGAAGATGGCGTGCACGAAATCATGCAGCGTCTTGTCGCGATCAGCGCGCAAACTTTCTTTGAAAGTTCCGCCGGAACCGGGCGCCGGCTCCTCGCCGACCGAGCTATCGACGAGCACCAGACCGGAAAGACGAGCCGTTCCGAACATCTGAATGTACTGCAGCGCTTCGATCGCGCCCAGCGACCAGCCGATCAGCAGCACATGCGATCGCGGCGCCAAAAACTCGTGCAAATCAGTCGCGCGGCGTTCCGCGGTATAGCCGGCCGGCGCCACCTGGGATTCTCCCTGCCCACGCGGGTCGAGGGCGAGAGTAAGATAGCGTTGGCCAAAGGCGTCCAATTGCTTGCGCCAAATCGACCCCGGCATCAACCAACCCGGCACCAAAGCGATGGTTAGATTTTTATTGTCTGCGCGCTCAGATCCCGCTTCGAGAAAGGACAGAGCAATCTTGTCGCTGGTTTGAAATGATCGGCGAGTTATTTCGGCAGCGGCGCCGTGGGTTGCCATGATCAATAACAAGGCGATGCACTGGCATTGCCGCCACACGGGATCGCCTCGCTAACGGTGTGCGACGATGAGACCGGACTGTTGTCCGCGCCAATGATAGCCGAAAGGAAATGGCAGTGAACTCTGCTCCTGGCGGGAATTAAAGGCTACCTCGAGATCCTTCTGATAACCATACCTCATCGGTCGGATTGGTCGGTGGTAGCGCCCGTATAACTTCACCTGCCACGGATTCTGATTGATATAGCGATAAGGGATTCCGGTGTCGTCTTGCACGACGATGTCGGCCGCGTCCAAAAGCATGGTGCGGGTTTTTGAAAATTGCTGATCATGCAACAGATAGGATGCCGATTTGATCAGAACCGTCGCCTGCTTATACTGACCAACCCAATTGAGGAAGTCCGGGTAGAATTCGAGCGCTTTGTCGGTTGCGTCCAGCCCAACGTAGTAAAGCTGTTGCGTGCCCGAAGCATTTGGATTGGCGAACTCGATGCGCACGGCCCGCATCACCACCGGCGGTCGTTTTGCTTCCGGCGAATCGTAAGCGTGAGTGAGCTCCGGAAACAGATCGAGGGGCTCTATTCTTATGATCCGCCGATTCATCAACGCCATCATGGTCGCCATCACCGGCACCGTGCCGCGGATCCACGGTGTCGTCAACTGTTTGGTCATATACGACGTGATGAAATAATTCCGCTCGAAAATATCGCGAAACGCGCTGCGCACGTCTTGCAGCAGCTTGGTAAACTGCACGAGGGTTACCGATTCCAAATCAGGCAGTGTTCCGGGCCTTTCGAGACTAAAGAACACGTAGCGTCCATGGTCAGGGAAAAAAGCGTATGCATTTAAAAAATCCGGACCGCTGAACGGATAGATCAGGGTTTTTTTCTGTGCGCCCGCGATCTTGATCTCATGGGTACGCCAAGCTTCCATAGTCTGGATGCGGTTGCGCACCTGATTCCAACTAGAGGTCATCCACTGCTGGTGCTCTTTAAACGCGTCAGCTTCGACAAATCGTTTCAACGCGGGATCCGGCGGGTTGGGAGTGATGCCGGCGAGAATTTGCGCCGTCGCGGTGGCGCGCTGGTTATATTCCAGGTTCTCGCCGCCGGTGGCGAGAGCGTGTCCCGCCGAGAACAAAAAGACCAAAGCGGCCAATAGCGCGGCCGATCGGAAATAGCTCTGCAAAAACTTAATTCTTTTTAATATCATAAGATATAAAACATAAATAAAAGCATTAAATCATAAATTATTGAGCGTTCGAGCAACATATATATATTATATATTTGACGCGCAGAATAGCATTTTCTGTGGCCGAAGCGACATGTTTCGTTTGAGGCTACATGGCAAGCCACAATCAGCGACGCCTCCTAGCGCTCACCAGGACTTTTCATGGACTGTGTATTGATATAGAAAGACCCAGTCGGCTCGCCGTTACTATCGCCAATTCAAAATTCGATAACAAGGAGAAACGCGTGTCAGGTTGGAAAGCACGGATCGGATATTTATCGCCGTCGGTATTCGAAACTCCTTCGGATTGGGATTTGATCTTGCCTCAAGGCTTTACGATCGTTGCCTCGGGTCTCAACGTCCAGGCTCACACTGAAGCCGAATTCAACAAAGCGATCGATGCCCTCGGCGCCGGCTTGGGCATCTTCGCCGCCGAGGAGTGCGACGCGATTCTCATGGGCGGTATCACTTTGGGCACGCAGCGCGGTTACGCGGCGGAACAGGAAGTGGTGGCGAAACTCTCGGGGCAAGTCGGCTTGCCCGTCAGCACAGCGATGAGCGCAACAGTGGCAGCGCTCAAATTTTTAAAGGTCCGCAGCACGGTCATTGCTACCGCCTACAAGGAAAGCATTAATCAGGCCGTCAAGAAATATTACGAGGACGGCGGCTTGGAAGTTCTGGCGATCAAAGGTTTGGAAGTTTCTAAACCAGTGGATCAGGTTAAGCTGCCGGACTATGCGTCCTATAAAGTCGCGCGTGAGTTATTTCGCCAGCATCCTGATGTCGATAGCTTGCTGATTCAGGGACGCTGGCGCTCGGTCGCCTATGTCCAGGAACTTGAAGATGACACGGGAAAGCCGGTGGTATCCAGCACTGCGGCGGCGCTGTGGTGGGTCATGCAGGTCCTCGGCATGAAAGCGTCGATTGAAGGATACGGCAAACTTCTGCGCGGATAAGCAACCTCAGAGGCTCATGCATTCTCACGACGCCGCTTTGCTCGCTTCACTGTTTACAAAAACAAAACGGGCAGTCATCTCTATTGACCTGCCCGTTTTGCCGACGCCATCGCGCCATTATGCTTATTTAATTTTAGTAACTGCTGCCCACTTTCCGCAATTAACGCAGCTTTGACTTCAAACCAGCTCTCTCGTCAGTAAAGTTCGAGGCTGCTTTGAGGAAGCCCAACCTTCTGATTGACCCGTCTCCGGGTTCGCGCCTTAACTGGCGCCGAAGTCGAGGGCTTGATTCACACAGCTCGATGCCTGACTGGTAGCTTGCTCGAACTGCTGCCGCCCGCGGTCTGCGGGCCTGACTCGCCCGGCGGACTATCTTCCATAATCGACCTCCACTTTCGAAGAGCTGAAAACGTGCGCGCTTCGTTCGTGCTCTTCTCACCCCTTTGGAGGCTGGGGCTAACCCAATTCCTAACGCCGTGTAGCGTTCCTGTCAAGATAGATTTTTAAGTTTTTTAAATTTTTTTTTGAGGGTCATCCTACGCGCCAAACGCGCCGCGGAGACCGAGCGGGCGTCCCGGCAATTTCACGTTTTCCTGGCTCAGCCCCATAAAAAATCTAGTGCTTTCGGATTCGCCTTTATTCAGCCAAGTAGATCACTCGCGGCTCACATTCCTCGTGAAGTTTCTTTTCGGCGTCCATCGTTGCGCCGCTCAAATCGGTGCCCGTAATCAGCTCGTACAGCTCGCCCATCGCGGCCGGACTATTGAGCCGCGCGAAGCCGCTCGCCCGCGCCATTTCTTGGATCTGATTGGCCGTCGACGCAAGTGGCATCGGAATCTCCAACTTTGCGGCGATGCTTAAAGCTTGGCGGAAATCTTTGTAGCTGTTGCTGAGCGCGCCGCCGTGGTTATTCTTGCGCTTCATGAACTCTTCCATGCGGATCGCGGAAGCTTGGGAGCCGGTAGTCTGCAACAGTTTGAGAAACAACTTCGGGTCGGCGCCTTGGGCGGTGAGCCAAGAACAAATTTCCGCGGTGATGATATTATTCGCCGTCGCGTATAGGATGATCGCGATCTTGAAAGCCTTCGGCATCCACGGCTCGGGCAAACAGATAACCGTTTGCGCCACTTCGTTCAGGAAAGCCGCGGCGGCCGCGATCTTGGCTTTCTCTCCCCCGATGACGATCGAGAATCGGCCTTGTGGAATCACTACGGCCGGCGCGCCGCTGGCGTGAATCGTCCCGCCGATGAACGTGGCCTGCGTTTCCCGCAATCGTTCTTCCAGCTCGCGCGCGCAATCCGGATCGGTGCCGCTGAGATCGATCACCGTCGATGCCGGCCGAAGTGAGTTCAACACACCGTTTTCACCCAACACGGCTTGTCGCACTTCCACCGATGACGGCAGCAGCGTGATGGTAATGTCCGAGACCGCCGCGCCCGCGGAATGCGCCGGACGTGCGCCGCGCTGGACAACCCGATCAAGCGCTCCGGTGTCGATATCAAACACCGTGAGGGAATGTCCCTTTGCGAGAATTCGCTCAGCCATTGGGCGGCCGGCGTTACCCAGCCCAATTAATCCGATCGATGCCATGCTTTTATCCTTCCGCCCTTATCCTTTCGCTTTCTCCGCTGTCTTGAGCGCCTCGTCGACAATCTTGTGCAAATCCTTGCGCCCTGCTGGCTCGTTGTACTTGGCGGAATTGAGCATGAAATAATTCACGCCTTTTTGCGGCACGTCGTCCGCCAGTAGATCGCTTTTCGGGATATCCATGCGCAACGAGTTCACCTCGGTATATTTCTGCCACGCGCTCTGGCCTTCGCGCGACAACACCCAATTGATGAAAAGCTTCGTCGCGTTCGGATGCGGCGCCCGGTTCATCACCGCCATGCAGCAGGAGCCGCCGCCCATGATGTCACCTTCCTTCATCGGATGCGGCATCAGATCAACGGGCAGCCCTTGCTTTTTTGCCTTCATGATCGGCTGACCGCTGCCGATGTAAAAATGAATCTTGCCGTGCGCCAACCAATCGGTGCCCTGCTGCAAATCACGGGTCAGCACAAGGTCGGTCTCGGTAAGAAATCGAGTAATAAATTTCTGCCCCAACGACGGCGTGTAATAAAAGAACATGAAAGTCTCGCCGCCCCCTCCCGCGACCCGTGGATCAAAGCTGCCAAGTCTGCCCTTCCATCTCGGCTGGAGCAAATCCCACCAGGATTGGATCTCCTTCGGATCGACGAGCTTGGTGTTATAGGAGCCGCGGCGCGTGCCGATCTCCCCTGAAATAATCAATGCGGCATTGCTGGTGTCGGCAAAATAGAGCTTGCCGTCGAGCCATCCGGACGGATCCGTGACTTCGGGTAAGACAAGCAGCGGCTTTAGAGGCTCCAAGGTGCCGGGCGCGAACACTGCAAAGCTCGACGAACCGCCCATGAGCAGATCGGCTAGATACTTTCCGGCGCGACGTTCCGAGACGATTCGCTGCGCGTGATCGGCGCCTTTGCCGGGAACGAAACTAAACTTTATGTCGGGATAACTTTTCTGAAAAATCGCCCAGATTTGCTGATAAGCCGGATTGTGCGGACCGTAGATCACTACCTCGCCGTCTTTCTTCGCTGCTTGCACCGTCGCTTCCCACTGTTTTTTCCAGTCCGATTGCGCCCGAACGCTGGCAGCGGCGAAGTTGCGCCAAAAAAACAGCCATAGCGATGATTCGTAACGATTTCACTTTTCTCGTCCCCCCCAAATCACCCATCATTCCATCACTCCAACATTTCAGTCGCCGTTTTTCTCACCGGTGCGCGCGCATCTCCGCCGCCGTGAACGGTCCCACGCCCATGATCTGATGCACTTCCCATTCGAGCAATTCAAAAGCGGCAAAGCCCGCCGCAGTGTAAGGATCGCTCGCCGCGATCTGCTCTGCGTCAGTCTTCGACGCCGCGCGGATAACATAAACTCCATACTTGCGATCCGTGGTCGGACCCGAAAAGAGAATCTTTCCCGATTCGTGTTGTTGCTTCATCCAGACCAGATGTTGATCGAGAGTCACCGTCCACTCTTCGCGCGGCTTTACCGGTCGTCGTAAAACTAAATACCACATGGCTGCCTCCTTGGAGAATTAACTGCACTATGAAATTACCGATAGGCTTGAGACCTTCACGCTGTCAAGACGATTTCATGCCGCTACCTTCCCAAAACAATGACGATCGTACCGGCTACGACCGCCACTGTACCGAGGATCGTGCGACTGGTGACGCTTTTCTTGCCGCGCAGGAAAATCAGCGAAATAACTAGGCTGAAAACGGCTCTAGCGACAATCGGAGAAACAATCACGACCCTTGCAGTGGCTGAGAGCTACCAGCGTCAGCTGCCAGGAGTGCAGTCGCCTAAGAAGCCATAACATGTGGGATCGCTTGGCTATACTAGATGAATTTCGTTCAGTCAAAACCAGCGATTTTTTAGCGGCTTCACTTAGCACTCTTTTGGTATATAATGCGCACTGTTTTATTATGACGCAGCGGCGCAAGGAGATATAATGGATCGAATGTTTCTACGACTGGTGATATTTTGCTTTTGCGCGATTTTTCCGGCCCGGCTTCACGCCCAGGACGCAATCCGCGATTTGGTCGTAAAAATCCACGCCAGCCAGCAGGGCCCGGATTTGCTCCGGCCCTGGACCAAAAGCAGTCCGCGTCAGGTGAAGGGGTCGGGCGTCGTGATCGACGGCAAGCGCATTCTCACCAATGCCCACGTAGTCAAATATGCGAGCCAAATTTATGTTCAGCCCAACCAATCGGCGAGCTACATCCCGGCGCGCATCGAAGCCATCGCCCCGGGAATCGACTTGGCGATTCTAAAGCTCGATGATGAATCTTTTTTTGATAACCGCGGCACTCTTTCCTTCGCCCAGGAGTTACCGCGGGTCAAAGACGCGATCAATGTTTATGGCTATCCCACCGGCGGTACCGAGCTCTCCGTCACTCAGGGAATCGTCTCGCGGATCGAGTACACCGACTACTATTATCAGACGAGCGGGTTGCGCATTCAGGTCGATGCCGCGCTCAACTTCGGCAACAGCGGCGGGCCAGCGGTGTCCGACGGCAAACTGGTCGGGCTCGTGTTCAGCTTGATTCAGAACGCACAAAACATCGGCTATTTGATCCCAGTCGAAGAAATCCAGCTTTTTCTAAAAGACGTCGCCGACGGCGTTTACGATGGCAAGCCGCAATTAAATGACTTGGTCCAAACCGTCGAGAACGATGCCTTGCGCCAGCGGCTCGGGCTGCCGAAGGGCATCAATGGAGTCATGGTAGCGCAGCCCTATCAGGACAGTCCAGGCTATCCGCTCCAAGAGTGGGACGTCATTACCAAGATCGGCGATATGCCGATCGACGCCGACGGCAAAGTTTCGATCCGCTATGATTTGCGCCTTTCGGCGTCTTATCTCGTGCAAAAGTTTGCCAAGAACGGCCTGTTGCCGCTGACGATTTATCGCGATGGCCGGTTGATACAAGTCAGTTTACCGGTGCGCTATCAACGCGATCTGGTCATTCCTTTTTTGATGGATAAAAATCCACGCTACTTTATCTTCGGCCCGTTTGTTTTCTCGCAAACAACCCAAGACTATCTGGAGCGGCTTGGTAATCAGCCGCCGCCTTCCTTAGGACGTAGTCCGAGCCCGCTCGTGACCCGGCGCTTCGACAAGCCCACTTTCGAGAACGAAGAGCTGGTCGTCGTCGCGTCGCCACTTTTTCCCCATCGCATTACCAGGGGCTACGACGATCCCAATCGCTCCGTGTTGAGCGAAGTCAACGGCGTGCCGGTCAAGAACTTGCGTCAGCTGGTGGAAATCCTGCGCGACAGCCACGACGAACAAATCACCTTTAAATTTGCCAGCTCCGGCGTCCTCACCCACGAGACAATGGTATTTAATCGCAGCGATCTAATGGAAGCGACCGGCAAGATTCTCGAAGAAAACGGCATTCGCTATCCCTACTCGCCCGATTTGCGCGCGCTCTGGGAAGCGCCCGATCGCTCGACGCCAAAGTCAGCGCAGCTAACTTGCTGCACCGCGCCGGCGGCCAACTAAACGATCAAACTTTTGCATTCGCCGGCAACCGCTTTTGCTTGCCAACGACGCATCAATACGCGAATGGCAATCAACATGCTGCGGCTCTTCTTGATTGTGACCGTCGTTGTCGGCATTAATTTTCCGGCCCCATCGAACGCCGCCTCCCCCGACCTTGCTATCGAAACTTTCGTGCGCGGTTTGGACACGCCGTGGGCGCTGGATTTTGCTCCGGATGGCAGGATTTTTATCAGCGAACGTCCCGGCCGCATCCGTATCGTGGAGCAAGGCCAACTACGGCCCGAACCGTGGATGACGCTGGACGTCGCGGCGGTCGGCGAAGCAGGACTTCTGGGGCTCGCCGTCGATCCGCAATTTTTACAGAATCGTTTCCTCTACGTCGCCTACAGTTACCGCATCGGGGCTTTCTCCCTGCGCAATCGTCTGGTGCGCTTGCGTGAAGATGTAAAGGGCAAAGGCATTCTCGACAAAGTGCTCATCGACGATGTGGCCGGCGCAAGCAACCACGACGGCGGCAGAGTCAAATTCGGCCCGGACGGAAAACTCTACTGGACCGTCGGCGACGCGCAAACGACGCGCTACGCGCAGAACGTCAAATCATTGAACGGAAAAATTCTCCGGCTCAATTCAGACGGAACCATACCCGCGGACAATCCATTTCCAAACTCCTATGTTTATTCGCTTGGCCATCGGAATCCCCAAGGCTTGGCCTGGCAACCGGGCACCGGACGACTTTATGCCACCGAACATGGACCGAGCGGTTTCCAAGGCTGCTGCCGCGACGAAGTAAATTATATCGAGCCGGGCAAAAACTACGGCTGGCCGGAAATCCGCGGCGACGATGCCAGAGAAGGCATGATTTCGCCGGTCATCCAATCCGGCACGAACGAAACTTGGGCGCCGAGCGGGGCTGTTTTTGTTAGCGTCGGACCTTGGGCCGGGTCGCTGCTTTTTACCGGCCTGCGTGGGCAAACTCTGTATCGCCTCGTTCTCGATCCCAACGATCCGCGCAAGGCGGAAAATCTCGAGCGCCATTTTCCCCGTCAGTTCGGCCGCCTGCGAGATATTGTCGAAGGACCCGATAAAGCGCTCTATCTGCTTACCAGCAACCGCGATGGCCGCGGCAGCCCGGCGCCCGACGACGATCGGATCATTCGCTTAAGCATCAAGCCCTAGCGCAGCCGCGGCTTGGAGCTCTATCCCGTCTGGCGCTTTCCCTGCTAATATTGATAAAATCATCGCCATTCGGTTCGAGGGTGATGACCGACATGAAGTCTAAAATCGGCGCGATAATCTTTTTTCTTGCTCCTCTTTGTCTTCGCTCTCGGCCTCATCAGCTTTTCCACCGAATTCTTTCTCGGCAAGCCGTTGATCAAAGTGATTCGAGATTTCCTGTTCATGCTTTATCGAAAGTAGCCAACCTCGGATTCGGGCCAATCCTTGCACGTCACTTCCAAGTTTTGAGGGCTCTTCCTTTGACGCACGTTGATCCGCAATCGTCGCTGATATAGGATCGCTCCGTCATCGGAGGCACGGATCATGCGCAAGCGAATCTTCACGTGGTTGGGAAAAGAATTTATCGAGTTGTCCGGCGAAGCCAAAGCGGCGGCGAATGCGACCATCGAAGCGCAGGAATTGTTCCAGCGCATCGATCAGGAGCTCAAGGCGCACGGATTGTCCCTCGACAACACCGTGCGTAGCCGGCTCTGGGGACGCGATCGGCAAAGCCGTGATCTCGGCAGCACCGAGCGCGTCAAAATATTGTCCGGCAAAGCGCGCTCGGCAAGCTCGAGTTATATCGCGCCGGGCCATTTCGATTCGGGCGCCAAAGTTGCGCTCGATCTCATTGCCATGCGTCCCTCTCAACCCGCGGAAAAGCGCATCGTCGAATACGATCCGCCGATCGCGCCCATTCGCTTTCTGGTACAGGATTCCGTGGTCGTCCTATCGGGCGTGACGACCGTCCTGCCGACGCTCGCCGAACAATTCGACAACATCTTTCCGCGCATTTCAGGGTCGCTGAAAGACGCGGGAAGCTCCTGGGAAAAAGTCGCGCGCATCTCGTTTTACCTGCATCGCAGCCAGACTTTGGAAAACTTGAAAACGCTTTTTGCGCGCCACGTAACGGCAAAAATTCCTCAAATGGAATACTGTTTCGTCGACGGCTATTCCTCCGAGGGCAAGTTCTGCGAGGTCGAAGTCACGGCCACGGCGTAAGAATCATGGCAACCGAAAAATTCAAAGTCGCAATCTTAGACGATTTCGAAAAGCTCGCCGATACGGTGCCGGCATACAAAGAGCTCCAGGCACGAGCCGACGTGACACTTCTGAGAAAAAGGCTGGACGGCTCGGAGAATATCGTCGCCGCGCTGCGCGAATTCGACGCCGTGCTCCTGATGCGCGAGCGAACTTTTTTTAGCGACAAAGAATATTCCCAGCTCCCCAATCTGAAACTCATCTCGCAAACCGGCCGAACCAGTAAGCACTTGGATCTAGCAAATGCCACCCGCCGCGGCATCGCGGTCACCGGCACCGCAGCTGATAACGGCGTGTCGACAACCGAATTAACGGTCGCGCTGATTCTCGCCCTGTTGCGTAAGATTCCCCAGGTGAATGCGCGCATGCGCGAGGAAGCTTGGCCTGCCATCGCCGGCAACACGCTTGAAGGCAAAACCATCGGGGTTTTCGGCTTCGGCCGGATCGGCAGTGAAGTCGCCCGCGTCATGAAGGCGTTCGCCAATACGCGCGTGCTCGCTTATTCACGCACGCTCACGGCAGGCGCGCGCGGCGGAAGCCGGTGCCGAGTGCGTGGCGCTGGAAACCTTATGGCGGGAATCGGACATCCTCACGGTGCACATTAATTCAACCGCGGAGACCCGCGGCAGCATCGGCGCAAAAGAATTCGCCATGATGAAGCGCGGCGTGCTGCTGGTGAATACCGCGCGCGGCCCGATCGTCTCCGAACCGGCGATGATCGAAGCATTGGCGAGCGGAAAATTGGGCGGCGTGGGACTCGACGTTTACGACATCGAGCCGCTGCCGATGGATCATCCGCTGCGCCGCTTCGACAACGCGATCCTCATGTCGCACCGCGGCTACGCGACCGTGGAAGTCATGAGCGAGCGCTATGAGCAGGCGCTGCACAACATTCTCAATTATCTCGACGGCAAACCTTTAAACCTGATCAATCCCGACGTTCAAGTTCGGCACGCCACCTAATCGTTTTTCCTTACCAGCCTGTTACAGTGACTAATCGGCAACACAAGCTCAGCGACGAAGAACTCGCGCAAACATCAACAACCACTCTTTGGCATTATGATCAGCACGCCAACAGTTTCTGGGAAGGCACGCGCGATCACGATGTCAGCCAGAACCGCGACGCGCTCTTGCAAGCTCTGCACGGCACCGGACCGTTTCGCATTCTCGACTTCGGCTGCGGTCCCGGCCGAGATTTGAAGATCTTTCGCGATCTCGGACACGAAGCGATCGGACTCGACGGAGCGGAGCGCTTCGTCGAGCTGGCGCAAAAGTACAGCGGCTGCGAAGTATGGCACCAAGATTTTTTGAAGATGAATTTGCCGGCGCAATATTTCGACGGAATTTTTGCCAACGCCGCGCTCTTCCATGTGCCGAGCCAAGAATTGCCGCGAGTCTTAAAAGAACTTTGGGCGACGTTGAAGCCTGACGGCGTGCTCTTTAGCTCCAATCCGCGCGGCGAAAACGACGAAGGCTGGAGCGGCGAGCGCTACGGTTGCTACTACGATTGGCAACGCTGGCGCGAGCTCGTGACCGCTGCCGGCTTCACTGAAATAGATCATTACTTCCGCCCACCCGGATTGCCGCGCGAGCAGCAACCCTGGCTCGCATCGGTCTGGAGAAAGTGACGTGAGGATTTGTGATTCCAAGCAAAGCGAGAAATCTTAATTTTTTCTGACTCACCCCTTCCGCCTTGCGCCTCGTCAGGCAATTGACACGCGCGCGGCGAATCGTCTAAGGTGCGGTTAAATTATCGCGCAACATTTTCTAGACTTGTTCAAGGAGGATCGATATATGGCGATAGCAAGCGACCTTATCATTTCATCAGATTCCCACGTCATGGAACCTGTGGATCTTTGGAAAAAAGGCGTGCCGGAAAAATATCGGGAGGTGGCGCCGCTGTTTCCGCCACACCAGGTCGGCGAAGGCTTCCAGCAGCACGCCGGCGGCTGGGATCCGAACGCCAGGATGAAGGAAATGGAAGCCGACGGCCTGAGCGCCGAAGTGCTCTATCCGACGTTGATGCTCGATCTCTTCGCTCTCGATGATCCCGGCTTGCAAGAAGCCTGCTTCCGCGTTTACAACGACTGGCTAATTGATTATTGCAATGCCGACACCAACCGGCTCATCGGTATTCCGGCGATTCCGGTGTACAACATCGATAATGGCATCAAAGAACTAGAGCGCTGCCACAAAGCCGGGCTGAAAGGCGCGATCATTTGGCAAGCGCCCCATCCGGATCTGCCCTTTCATTCCAGCCACTACGATAAGTTTTGGGCGGCGTGCCAGGATTTCGATACTCCGGTCAGCCTGCATATTCTGACCGGCCACAGCTACAACAAAGACAAAAACAGAAAAGGCGTCGAGCGTTACCGCGGCAGCGTGAACCTCAAACTCATGGATATCGCCAACGCGCTCTTCGAGTTCGTTTTTTATGGCGTCCTCGAAAGAAATCCCAAGCTCAAGATCGTCTCGGTGGAAAACGAAAGCGGCTGGATGCCGTGGATGTTTCAGCAATGGGACTATTATTACAATCGTTTCAAGAAACAAAACCCGCCGCCGTTCACCCGCAATCCGAGCAGCTTCGTCAAAGAGCAGATCTATGCCTGCTTCTTCAACGATCACGTCTGCGGCGAAAATCTAAAGTATTGGGGCGAAGACAACATCATGTGGTCGAATGACTTTCCGCATCCAAACTCGACCTGGCCCAACTCGCGAAAAATCATCGAACGGGACCTCGGCCATCTGTCGGCGGAAACCCAGCGCAAAGTGGTCTGCGACAATGTTTCGCGGCTCTACAATATCGATGCGTCGAAATTGCCGCGGGTGCAAAAACAAGCGGCGTAAATACACGTAATAGACCATAAGCCGCGCAGGGCACGAAGATCCCGAAGGTGAGAAATCCTTCCGCGCTTCGTGCCCTTCGCGTTCTTGGTGGTGAAATCGAAAATGACAACGACCTATTCGCTGAAAAATTTCATCGACGACCTGGATCGCATTACGAGAACGGAAAGCTCTCAGGAAAAGATTGTCAACGCGGCCAAGCCGCTGCTCGCCAGGCTGGTGCAACAACCGAACTGCATCGAGGCAACAATACAGAAAACGCGGCGTCACGGCCTACGGCCGCTACATGCTGCATCGCGCGCCGCTGTTTAATGTCTCATCGGTGGTCTGGGGACCGGGCGACAACGCCAAGGCGCACAATCATGACACCTGGGGCATGGTCGGCGTGGTTGAAAATGAGATTCAGGAAACGCGTTTTCGCAGGAAAGACGACGGCGAAAGTGCCGACCGCGCTGACCTCGAGGTCACGGCGGTACTCAAGAACAAGGCTGGAATGGTTTCATGCCTGGTATCGCCCAACGACGATATCCATGAGATGAACAATGTCAGCGATCGCGACACAGTGGAAATTCACGTCTACGGCAAAGACTTGACCGATATGCCGCGGCTGCGCTTCGATATCGCCAGCAAGACCGCAAAAACTTTCGCCAGCCCAAAATACGACAACTGTTAAGCAAGCGCGGCTAACGTTCCAGTTTCAATTCCCAATCCAGATAGCGCTGCATATCTTCCTTGCTGCCGCGAATCGACGGCGATAAGACGACATCATTGGGCTGAACCAAGCAGCGATCGCGTCCTGTTTCGGTTTTCAGGCCAGCGGCGCGCCACGCCTGCACGCCGCCGGCAAGAACTCGGACATCCTTGTAACCCAAGCCGCCCAACGCGCGCGCGGCGAAGACGGACTGCCGGCCATCCGCGCAGCTCACGACGATCGCTTGTCCACGGTCAGAGTATTGTTCCGGTAATTTGAGCTCGATCCAACCGCGGGAAATCCATTTGGCACCGAGCACGTGCGCCGATTCGAATTCGAGACTCGTACCGACGTCGAGGATCAAAGCCGAAGAACTCTTGATTTGCTCGGCGAGAGTTTGCGCATCGACAAAAATTGCCGACTGTTGCGCGGCTGCGAACCCCAATGGCTCGTCGGACAACACCCCGCGCGCCAATAGATGACCGTTTTCCGACCATGCGCGAAGTCCGCCTTGCAACACCGAAACATGCGGAAATCCCATTTGCCGATACCAATAAGCGGCCATAACGGCGCGTGCAGATTCGCTGCTGATGAAAATGATTTGCGCGTTCCGCACCGCCACGAAATCGTCGGCGCGCTGCACCGCCTGCCCGCCCGGAACGTTGATCGATCCTGAAATATGCCCCGCTTCGAACTCGGGTTCCGAGCGCGCATCGATTAGATACGTGACACCCTTATTCATGCTCGCCAGCGCGTCCGCGAGCTGTGGCGCGGAGATCGTCGCAATTTTTTCTTCCGCGGCGATTTGTGCCGCCAGCGCCGTCGCTCGTTGACGGCTTCCTGACGGCGCAGCCGGCGCGCTGCGCGCCGGCTTGGTTTCCAACTCCAAGCCCGCCAGCACCCAACCCATGGTGCCGTTCTTGAGCGCCCGCACGTTCGTCAGCCCCAAGCGGCGCAAGGCCGCCGTGCCGACGATGCTGCGCGTCCGCCCGGCGCAGTTGATCACCACCGTCGCATCGCGCTTTTGCTTCAACTCGTCCGCCCACAAAATGAGATCGCCGCCGGGCACGCTCACTCCGCCGGGGATGCAAAACCTGCCGTACTCTTCCGGAGTGCGCACGTCCAAAATAAGCAGATCGGCGCCGCTCTCGCGTAGCGCTTTCAGCTCCTCCGGCGTCACGTCCGGAATATTTCGCTCGTGATGCACTTTTTCGCCGAACGCCTTGCTCGGCACATTGACGCCGCCGACGGTCGGCCGTCCGCTCGTTGCGCCACGCGGTCAGTCCGCCGTCGAGAATCGATACTTCTGAATAACCAAGCTGCATTCAGCGTCTTCAGCGCGAGCGGCGCCCTGCCGTCCTCGGCGTCATAGACGATGAGGGGAATTTTGCGATCCGGAACCAGCGACTGGATGCGAAATTCAATCTGGCTGCGCGGCAACGAAGTCGTGCCGGGAATCTGGCATTCGTTGTATTCGCCGCGCTCGCGCACGTCGAACACGGCGAACAAGCCGATCCGATGCCATCAATTCTGCGACGCTCCCGGCACGAAATCAAATGCACCCATAATGTCTTCTACAGCAGATGAACCTGTTGACTGCTGCCGGCTTGACCTACCCTCGCAATCTGTTCTACTTATGCCAGCAGCAAATTCAAGCGCGATGTCGATCACGCGCGGAGGATTTTATGACAAGCCTTCATGAGCGTTTCAGCGGTCTTTTCATTCCTCACGTCTCCCCCTTCGAAAGCTCGGGCGCTCTCGATCTAGAGAGCCTCGCGCGACTAACGAAATACTTTTCGTCTCTCCCCGGAGTGGCCGGCCTGGTTTCTTGCGCCCGCATCGGTGAAAGCCCAGTCTTGAGCCTAGAAGAGAAACGCCGTGTCTATGAAATCTCCGGCAAAGCCGTGCACGACGCCGGCAAAGTGCATATCGCCACCATCGCGCCGCAGTCCACCGACGAAGCGGTCAGCCTGATGCGCGATCTGGAAAACTTGCCGGTCGATGGCGTAATGATTTTTCCGCCGCTACTTTTCGCCTGGGGAAAAGTCGATCCGAATCTTGAAAGTCCGTTTCTTCGAAGATCTGGCGCGTGAAACCAAATTACCCATGGTGCTCTTCCAAGTGCCGGTGAAAAGCTATTACTACGACCCGGAAACAGTTTGCCGCATCGCCCGTCTTGAAAACGTCGTCGCATTCAAAGAAGCATCGTTCGACATCAATCTATTTACGGAAACCGTTCAAGCACTCAAGCGCGACAAAGCCGCCATGCGGGTGCTCACCGGCAACGACCGCTTTGTCGCCGAAAGTTACAAGCTCGGCGCCAATGGCGCGCTCATCGGCGTCGCCAACGTCGCGACCGAAAAATGGGCCGCCCTGGATAACGCCGGTCGCGCGGGCAAATTCGACGAAGCCGCCGCGATCCAGAGCGAGCTCGAATCTCTAAAAGAGTTGGTCTTCAGCGAGCCGATCGTCGAAGCCGTCGCACGCATCAAAGTCGTTCTCCAACACGAGGGACTGATCAAAACCGCCAAAGTGCGCCGTCCACAACTGGGAATTTCCGAAGCGGAACAAAAACAGCTCCTCGACAGCTACGCCGTTTTGAAGAGAAATGAATTTCGCAACGGAGCGACCACTTCGCAAGACAAGCGCCGTCAAGCGGTAGGGCAATAATTACACAATCACCACGAAGGCACGAAGTTCACGAAGGAAGAAATTACTCCGATCTTCGTGTCCTTCGTGGTAAGAACTCCTTCCGTTCAACTCAACTCACTGCCTACCCCGCCCCGGAATCACCAACGCAAACAGCGCGATCGTCACGGCCAGCAAGATCATCGCGCTGATCGCCAGCGACCAATGGATGCCGATCAAGCCGCCGATCACGCCGACGGTCACGCCGCTGAAAGCGCGCAGGCCATTGTTGGACATGTTGAACAAACCGATCAAGCGCCCGCGCAGTTGAGCCGGCGCCTGCAGTTGCACCAGGGTTTGCGCCATCGAGAGAAAAGTCAAATTGAGGAATCCCGCACAGAACAGCAACGCAATTGCCAGAAGGTAATTCGTCGACATCGCGAAACCCACGATCGCCACGCACCAGAGGATCGAGCTAATCGCCGCGTTACGCGCGTTCGGCCGCAGCATGCCGGTGCCTTCCAGTAACAGACCGCCGATCGCGGCTCCGCCGGCGTTGGCACCGAGCAAAATACTATAAGCCCAATCCTGTTTCTCATGCCCGAAGTCATGGGCAAATCCCGGCATTTGAGCTTGAAACGCGTTGCCGACGAGCAACGATGTCGCGCCGCCGAGGAGGATCATGGAAAGTATCGTCGGATTCGCGGCCGTCTCGCGCATCAATTGCAACGCGCCGCTCAGGCTAAAGCGCGGCGCCCGGCCGCTACCCGCGTCGTCGCGACCGTGACCGGTGTAAGGCAGGATGAACATGAAGACGATCATCGGCAGATACATAAACACGTTGATAAAAAGTCCCGCGGGCGCCCCAAAAATCAACATCGTCGCGCCGCCAACCGCCGGTCCGAAGAGCACGGCGATATTTCGTCCCGTGGAATTGAGCCTGACTGCGCTCTGCAAGTACTCGCGCCCCACGATGTCATGGATGATCAGCTGGCTGCCGGGATTGCCCAAAACGCCGGCCATTCCATGGACCACCAGGAGAACACAGGCGTGCCACACTTGAATTGTGTCGGTGAGAAATAAAATACCCCAGATGAGCGACACGCTGGCGTACATCACCTGGGCCGCTTGAATCACGCGGCGGCAATCGTGCCGGTCGGCAAGGGCGCCGAAATAGACCGCGAAAAACAGAAACGGCGTCCAGTGACTGATGACCGCAAAACCGGCGAGCACCGGAGAGTGAAATTTTTGGTAGAGCAGCCAGTAACTGATGACGTGCTCGATGTTGTCGCCCATCTGCGACATCATGATCACGAAGAAATATCGCCGATAGTCGCGATGGTGTAGCGCCGCAAAAGCGACTGTCCGCTCTGGGATCGTTGATGAAACGTCGCTCGCAGAAGTTGAATTCACAGCCATGGTTCGGCGTTAGTTGAGCTCTTCGTGGCGCTGCCCTGGGAGAGCAAAAGCAAACAGCGCGACAGTAACGGTCAACAAAACCATGGCGCTCGCTGCCAGCGACCAATGTACGCCGATCAGCCCGCCCAACACACCGACGGTCAAGCCGCTGAAAGCTTTGAGCCCCATGCTCGCCATGGCAAACAGGCCGATCAGCCGGCCGCGGAGCTGCGGCGGCGATAGCAACTGCACGATAGTTTGACCCATGGAAGAAAAGGCTAAATTCAAAATACCGGCCGTGAACAGTAGCGCCAACGAAAGATAATAATTCGTCGAGAGCGCAAAGCAGGTGATGACCACGCACCAGAGAATCGCACTGATCATCGCAGTCTGCACGCGCGGCGGCAGCCAGCCTCGTCCTTCGAGCAAAAAACCGCCGATTACCGCGCCAGCGGCATTGGCGCTAAGCAGCGCGCTGTAGGCGAAGTCGGCTTTCCCCGTGCCGAGATCGTGGGCGAATTCCGGCATGGTTGCTTGAAACGCCGTGCCGACAAAAAACGACACGCAGCCGGCGAGCACGACCATGGTGATGATCGGCCGGTTGCCCGAGACTTCGCGCACGACTTGGAAAGCATCGCGCCAGCCGAGCGCACGACGCGCCGGCACGACGCCCTAGCGGCTGTGGCCGGTGTAGGGCACGGTCAATAACCAGAGGGTCAACGGTAGGTAAATAAGCGTGTTCACCACCAAGCCCATCGACGGACTTAATAACAACATAAGACCGCCACCCACCGCGGGTCCGAGAAGAACGCCCAATTGCCGGCTCGTTGAATTGAGACGCACCGCGCTTTGCAGTTGTTCGGTGCCGACGATGTCATGAATCAGCAATTGGCTCCCTGGGCCCCAGAGCACGCCCGCCATGCCGTGAATCACCAGCAGAACGCAGGCGTGCCAGAGTTGGATCGTGTCGGTAAAAAACAAAAACGCCCATGCCGCGGAGACGCCCATGTACATGATCTGCGCTACTTGGATAACCTTGCGGCAGTCGAATCGATCCGCGAGCGCGCCGAAATAAACGGCAAACAGCAAAAAAGGCGTCCAGTGGCTCAGCACCGCGAAGCCGGCGAGCACCGGCGAATGGAATTTTTGGTAAAGCAGCCAGTAGCTGATGACGTGCTCGATGCTGTCCGCCATCATCGCCAGCATGGTCGCGACAAAGTAGGCGCGAAAATCTTTGTGATGCAGCGCGGCGAAAGCGACTTTCTCGCTCGATTGAGCCACGGCGCTTGAATGGATGTTCCGGGTTGCCAATGCGTTCTCCAGAATTCGTAGGATCAATCGGCGACAGTAACGAATCTTGGAGAGCCACGCAAACAGCGAAGGGGCTCGTCATCTTGAGCGCGTGAAAATTTATCAGGAATCTCTACAGTGAAAATTTTATGGCGCGACCATGGCTGGCAGCTTTAGCCCAGCTCTTCGCTGCTTTGTCCTTGCGCGGTGAAAGCGAACAGCGCGACCGTCACGGCCAATAGAATCATGGAGCTCAGCGCCAGTGACCAATGAATGCCGATCAGCCCGCCGACCACGCCGATGGTTAATCCACTGAAAGCACGTAAGCCATAGGCTGACATCGAAAATAATCCGATCAGCCGGCCGCGCAAAGCCAGCGGCGCTTCTAGCTGCACGATCGTTTGCGCGATCGAATAGAACGACAGGTTCAACGCGCCGGCGACAAACAAAAGGCCGAGCGACAGTGGATAATTCTGCGAAAAAGCAAAAGCGGTCATCGTCAAACACCAGAGAATGGCGCAGGCGATCGCCGATTTCACCGTCGGCGCCAACCAGGCCTTGCCGTCGAGCACAAAACCGCCGAAGACCGATCCCGCGGCATTGGCGGCCAGCAGCGCGCTGTAAGCAAAGTCAGCTTTCTCGGTGCCAAGGTCGTGAGCGAACTCTGGCATGTTGGCTTGAAACGCATTGCCGACGAATAGCGACGCTGCGCCGCCAAGCACGATCATCGTGAGGATCGGACGGTTATCGGCAATATCGCGGATGACGTCGAAAGCATCTCGCCAGCGCAACGCCCGGCGCGCCGACATTCCGTCCCGCGTATGGCCCGTATAGGGAACGAGCGCCAGCCAGATCGTGAACGGCACGTAGATCAACGCATTCACTACCAAACCGGCGGACGCGCCGAGCCACAACAGCAAGCCACCGCCGACCGCAGGCCCAAAAAGAATTCCCAATTGACGGCTGGTGGCGTTCAAGCGCACCGCGCTTGGCAGATCGTCCGGGCCGACGATGTCGTGAATGATGAGTTGCTCCGCCGGCGTCCAGAAAACGCCGGCGATGCCATGAATCACTAACAAGACGCACGCATGCCAGATCTCTATCGTGCCGGTGAAAAAGAAATACGCCCAGGCCGCCGACACGAACATATACATGATCTGCGCGATTTGAATCAGTCTGCGGCAATCATGACGATCGGCCAAACCCCCGAAATAGACTGAGAGAAACAAAAACGGCGTCCAGTGGCTGATCACGGCGAAGCCGGCCAGCACCGGCGACTGGAATTTTTGGAACAGCATCCAATAACTGATCACGTGCTCGATATTGTCGGCCATCATCGCCAGCATCGTGGTAAAGAAAAAACCGCGAAAGTGACGATGCTTGAGCGCGGCGAAAGCGACTTTCTGAGGCGTAGCGAGTAAACCGGGTGCTCGGGTCGGGTCGTTGGTGGCGGTCAAGATTGTATCCGAGATCGTAACGTTAGATTGTAAAAATAACGGATATTGGCGTGGCGCGCAAACTTCGGATTCGTCACGTAGCCAAGCGCGCGCCAAGATCCTTCTGATTTTTTCTCTGCGATATTGGATTTCAGGCTACAAAATATTTTCGTCTCTGATATACTGAAGCGAATTTCGGCAACGACATCTCGCCCGAGTGTGTTGCAAACCTAAATACTCAGCCGAGTCGGTGTTTAAGTATTGGAGTACTGTCCCATTCGTTTCTTAACCGCCCACAGTTTTCGCGCTCCGCTACTCCAATCCGTTCCAAATCTGATTCCAGTGGAGATGTGAAAGAAGCAATGTCTAAAGCCATGCCAAAGTCCAATGCGGCGCCGGTCGACACCCAGACTGCCACGCCGAAGACGGCCGTATCGGCAGCCGAGATGGGCGCGCGCCAGCGCGAGATCTCGGTCTCGGAGTTTTTTACTAAAAACCGCCATTTGCTGGGCTTCGACAATCCACGCAAGGCGCTCCTCACCTGCGTCAAGGAAGCCGTCGACAATGCGCTGGATGCCTGCGAGGAGGCGGGAATTCTGCCTGAGGTCATCGTCAAGGTTGAAGTCGCAGCCAACGGCGGCAACGCGCCGGCGCCGAGCCAGGCGAACCGCTTCCGCCTCACCGTGATCGACTACGGCCCCGGCATCGTGCGCCAACAGATCCCGCGGATCTTCGCGAAGTTGCTCTATGGATCGAAATTTCACCGGCTGCGCATGAGCCGCGGCCAGCAGGGCATCGGCATATCGGCCGCCGGCATGTACGCGCAATTGACCACCGGCAAGCCCGTGCAAATTATTTCGCGCACCGGCGCGCGCACGCCGGCGCATTATTTCGAAGTGCAGATCGATACCAAGAAGAACGAGCCGCGGATCTTCGAGCAAAAGCAGATCGAGTGGGAAAACCATCGCGGCACGCAGGTAACGCTGGAAATCGAAGGCCGCTATCAAAAAGGACGAGGTTCGGTCGACGAATATCTGGAGCAGACGGCGATTGCCAATCCGCACGTCAAGCTCGCGTACCACACGCCCGAGGGCGATACCAAAGAATATCCCCGGACGATCGAAGAGCTGCCGCCGCAGCCGCGCGAAATCAAACCGCATCCTTACGGCATCGAATTCGGCATGATGCTGAAAATGCTCCACGACACCAAGAGCCATTCGCTCGCGGGATTTTTGTCGAGCGAGTTTAGCCGAGTTTCGTCCAGTCTCGCCCAAGAGATTTGCAAGGCGGCCAAGCTATCGCCCGATACTCGGCCAAGAAACCTCCACGGTGCCGCCGCCGAAACATTTTATAAGGCGATTCAATCCACCAAGATCATGGCGCCGCCGAGTAATTGCATCTCGCCCATCGGCGAGAAAGCGATCCTGCACGGCTTGTATAAACAAATCAAAGGCGATTTCTATACCGCCGTGACGCGGCCGCCAGCAGTCTACCGCGGCAATCCGTTTGTCATCGAAGCGGGCTTGGCTTTCGGCAAAGGGCCGGAACAGGCGGCGGGCAAACGCGAGCAGCCGAAAGGGCCCCTCGCTGAAGGAGAGAGTCACGACGACGATAATGAGCTGGCCAGCGTCATTCGCTACGCCAACCGCGTCCCGCTGCTCTATCAGCAGTCCGCCTGCGCGACGTTCAAAGCCGTGCTCGATACCACTTGGCGCAACTACGGGGTGGCGCAATCCAGAGGCGCCCTGCCCGCCGGGCCGATGGTGATCTTTGTCCACATGGCGTCGGTTTGGGTGCCGTTCACCAGCGAATCGAAGGAAGCGATCGCCGACTACGACGAGATCAGAAAAGAAATCAAGCTCGCTCTCCAAGAATGCGGCCGGCGGCTCGGTGTTTTTCTGCGGCGGCGCGAGCACGCCAAGGACGAGTTTCGCCGGCGCAATATCTTCGAGCTGTATATCGAAGAAGTCGTCGAAGCGTGCAACCGCCTCAAGGGCGGCAAGCTCGCTAAAGAAAAGCTCAAGGAGCAACTGCAGAAGATCGCCACGAAACGCACCGGCGGCGAAAAAACCGACGAAATGCTCGGGCCGCGACGGCGGACCGGAAGGTCTGCCCCACTCGATCATCGTCACTGCCGAGGGCACCGAAGGCGAAGCGCTCGCGTTGCTCGAGCAACGAGCAAAACGCGGTCGAAGCCGCCGCAAGAAGATCGCGGCCGATGAGCGAAGAGACCGCTTGCCGACGATGGCAAAGCCGCAAAAAGCCGAATCGAAAAACCAAGGACAAGACAAAGCGACAAAAGTTACCAAGCAGCCAAAGCGCAAAGCCGCAAAGTACAAACAAATGACTTTGGGATTTGAAAAAGCCAAATCCAGCGAAAGACGAAGCCAAAAGACAGGAAAGAAACATGGCGCGAAAAAAACCAAAAAGTAACGGAGCCGTAGAAAAGAAGCTCGTCGGCATCGCCGACCTCGTGATTACCGCGGCGCAACGGAGCCAAGATCCAACCCTTTCCATCCCCGTGCGCACCCTCGCCAACGTCACCTTCGACGAGAAGCGCGGTCATCATCGAGATGGGCCGGCGAAAACAGGCGCGCACGTTTTTCAACGTCGGCATGGCCAAGAAATTCATGCAGACCGTGCTCGTCGCCGACGCTCTCTCCGAACTGCAGCGCGCCAACCTGACGACTTCGCTGCGAGAAATTTATTACCGGACCAAACACACGATTAAGAACTCCCACGAAAACACCTTCGACGACCAGAACGAGTCCGACCCTCTGATCGAAGATCTCGAAGTGACGCTCGAAGCGCTGCGCGAAGAGCTGCACGTGCGCGCCGAAAACTCGCGGCACCGTGGTCGGCCCGCTGACGATTGGTCGACGACGGCGACCGAGTCGATTGCACCAAGCTCGGCAAAGGCGGCTATTCCGTGCCTTCGATCGTCGAGCCGGAATACATTCAGATCAGCAAATGCACCGCGGACTTCGTCCTGCTCGTCGAGAAAGGCACCCAGTGGAATCGTCTGTCGGAAGATAAATTTTGGCGTCGCTACAACTGCATTCTGCTCACCGGCAACGGCCAACCGCCGCGCGGCGTGCGCCGCCTGGCGCGCCGGCTGCACGAAGAATACAAGCTTCCCGTTTACGTCCTCGTCGATAACGATCCCTGGGGCTACTACATCTATTCGGTCGTCAAGCAGGGCTCGATCAATCTCGCTTTCGAAAGCCAGCGCATGGCGATTCCCAAAGCCAAGTTCATCGGTTTTTCCAGCGCCGATCCTGACCGCTACGGCCTGCCGCGTAACGTCGGCATCAAGCTCAACGACAAAGATATCAATCGCGCCAAAGAACTGATGAAATACAAATGGTTTCAGAAAAAAGAATGGCAGAATGAGATCAAAGGCATGCTCTCCAGCGGCCTCAAGTTCGAGCTCGACGCACTCGCTAACAAAGATTTTCAGTATTTGACCAAGACCTATTTGCCAAGAAAGCTAAAAGAAAAAGATTTGTTGGACTGAGCGAGCAGAAATAGTTTTCCCGCTGCTGATCTTCACGATCTATGTACTTCGATCTACAGCATCCTGTTCAACCTCTCTATTCTGTCATTCCGAACGAACGTGAGGAATCTTTCCGAAGATCCGAGAAAGATTTCTCCCGTTGGTCGAAATGACACGAGCGATTGACCCCGAACCCCAGGGACCGAATCTCTGTTTTTCTTCCCCACTTGATTGTCGCCGTTTCCTTTGTTTGACTATTAGAGAAAACTTTTGGAGAAGTTCCGATTGAACCGTCTCGTTAGCATCGTCACCAGCCTCGTCGTTTACTTTTCCACGCCGGCCATAGCCGGCATTGTCGTGACTCCATCGTCACAAGATGTCAGCCTGAAGAAGCTGATTCCCCTGTCCACGTGGAACAAGCAGTTTAAAATCACCGAAGGCAAAGACCGCGGCAAAGTGGTTCCGCTCACCCTGCACCGTGATCAGGCCAAGGAGGGACGGTGGAATCTCGTGTTCGGCGATTATGCCGGGATTCTGCTGCGCAACGACGGCAGCGGCGGGCTCGCGATGGAGCGCCTCGACCTATTCAAAAGTCACAGTTATGTCGTTTACGAACCGGCGCTGCCGATTCTGACAACCGATATCACTTCCGGCAGCGCGATCCAGCGTCAGGCAAGCTTCAAAATGTTCGATCTCGCAACCGGAAGACTGAAGCGCGCCGGCCGGGTAACTCATTGGGTGAAACAGGTTTCGCCTTCGCGCTTTGACACGCCGGCCGGTCCCATCGACGGATATTTTATCGAGATCGACCACCGCATGGATATGCCCTATGCCCAGCTGCAGATGACGCTCGGCCTCGGCTGTCGCCTGGACGATGGGCCGGTGTTCGGCTCTGGAAATTACACCCTCACGAAACTGGGGCTTTTCACGGAAACGAAAACCGCCAGCGCGGCCTTGACGCAAATCACCGACACCGTATCTCCACTACGTTAAATTCTGATGCGGTTTTGCCGGAGCTTCTGAAACCGCTTCTTCTCAAAAACCAATTTACGCATTCATTATTAAGTCATCCATAGCGGCAGCTACCTTGACGAAGTAGATTGGCCTTTGCTAGCTTCGCGCTAGATCCCTAGAGTTGGTACGTGTCAAAACAAGAAGGCACTCTTCCTGACGTCGATTTGATCTCCGCTCCGGCGCCCGCCGGCTTAGAAGAAAGAATCGTACATTTTCTCCTGACCCGATCACCATTGGGAAGCTTGGTGCATTGGGTTGCGGCCATCAAGGCCTCGGTTCATGCAAAATTGCTCGCCGGCTATCTCCTGGTCACCTTCCTGGTTATCGGCATGGGCGCAATGAGCCTTCAAACGATCTCAAAAATGTCCAGTCAGGGCCAGCTCCTGGATGAGGCTCACGAACGAGTGCACTGGTCGCAGGATATCCAGCACGCCCTGGCCATGCAGATGAACTTCACGGCCATGGCTTTGCTCATGAGAAGCGAGGCGACGGTCGAAAACATCCTGCGCGAGAACAACCGTTTCAACAATACACTGGCTCGTCTTGAGAAGGCCGCTCAACCAGAAGAGGTGGAGTTGATTCAACGGATCCGCGTTGCCCAGGGAGAAGCGCTGACCACCGTGGCCGATATTGCAAACCTGATTCGGGACGGTAAAGTCGAAGATGCGATGCGGCTGCAACAAAGCAAGCAGTATCCGCTCTATGGGCGCATCGAAGGGTTCGTCACTCAGCTGGTCGAGCGCGAGCGCAGCAAAATGGACCAGCTCCGGGCCAGCGTCGCCGCTGCAAACAGGAATACGCTGATCTTGATGGCGATCAGCGCAGCGACTTTGATGTTGGTAGGGTTGTTGTTGGGTTTCATCATCTCATGGTCCTTTATCCTACCCGTGCAGAAAGCCCATGGCTTCCTGAGCGAGGTGGCGAAAGGAAACTTTGCGGCGACGATCAACGTGCCAAATCGCGACGAGTTCGGCGCCCTGGCGGCGCATATGAACCACATGAGCCAGGAGTTGCACCGGCTTTACGAGAGCCAGCATCAGGCGTCGCAGGAACTGCAGAGGCTGAACGAGCAGCTCCAGCAAGCCAGCAAAGCAAAGTCGAATTTTCTCGCCAATATGTCGCACGAGCTGCGCACGCCGATGAATGCGATCCTCGGCTTTGTCGAGATGATGCTCGATGAGATCTACGGCGAGGTTCCACCCCATCTGAGGGAGCCTCTGACGGATGTCCAAACCAACGGCAAGCATCTGCTTCGCCTGATCAACGACGTGCTGGATCTTTCCAAAATCGAGGCGGGTCGCATGGAGCTTGTTTTGGCGGAGTATTCAGTCCAGGACATTGTGGAGACCGTGCGTACCTCGCTCCAATCGCTCGCCTTGGAAAAAGGTTTGGATTTTGTCGCCGCGGTCGAGGACGATATTCCACTCGCGCTAGGCGACGGCAAGCGGATCGCCCAATGTCTGATGAACCTGGTGGGAAACGCGCTGAAATTCAGCAAGCACGGCCGCGTGTCGGTCTGGGTGGAACAGCAAGGAGAAAACTTGCTCTATCGCGTGTCGGATACCGGAATTGGCATACCTAAGGAAGAACTCGAAAACATCTTTGGGGAATTCCAACAAGTGGACACGGCGATCACGCGTGAGTTCAGTGGGACGGGACTCGGGCTGAACATCACCAAGAAATTCGTGGAAATGCATGGCGGCCGGATCTGGGTGGAAAGCGAACTGGGCAAGGGATCGACGTTTTTCTTTGCCATCCCGCTGCGCATGAATCATGGTGAGGTCACATGAGCGGCAAGACGATTCTCTACGTAGAAGACAATGAGTTTAACCTGAAGATGGTGCGGCAGCTTTTGGCGCGGACCGCTTACCGGCTGATCGAGGCGACGGATGGCGAGCTGGGGGTGGCAACGGCGCTCAAGGAGGTTCCTGACCTGATCCTGATGGACATCCAACTCCCCAAGATGTCCGGACTGGACGCGACGCGCCGGCTTCGCGCCGACCCCAAGACTGCCGCTATCCCGATCATCGTGATTACCTCGTTTGCTCTCAGCGGCGACGACCAGAAGGCGAAGGATGCGGGGGCAACGGCCTATATGGCGAAGCCATACAGTCCGCGTGAGCTGATGCAGATGATCCGGAACCTGCTTCCTGAGCAATAGATTTTTGGGAGTTGATGCATCGTGAGTGGATTTCCCCGCATCCTGGCGGTTGACGACAACAAGCAGAATCTGTCTCTCCTTGAGAGGGCTCTCACATCGGCGCAGTACGAAGTTGTTACCGCAGAGGACGGCCCTACGGCCCTCAAGCTCATCGGCAGCGCAGCGCCGGATCTTGTCCTGCTCGATGTGATGATGCCGGGTATGTCCGGCTACGAAGTGTGCCAGCATATCCGCGCGAATGAAGCCACCTGCCTCCTTCCCGTCGTGATGTTGACCGCGCTCACCGACGTGGCTGACCGAATTCGCGGCATCGAAGCAGGGGCCGACGATTTTCTGAGCAAACCCGTCAACCGGGAAGAGCTCCTCACGCGTGTCAAGTCGCTCCTCAGGATCAAAACGCTCCACGATGACGTCGAGACGAAGAATCATCTGCTCCGTAACCTCTTTGGCCGGTATGTTTCTGCGGACGTGGCTGCCGAGATCGTCGCCGATCCCGGGCGTCACCTGAAGTTGGGCGGCGACAAGCGCGAAGTCACGATTCTGTTCGGCGATCTTCGGGGATTTACACCACTCGCCGAGCAACTCGATCCGCAAGACGTAGTCGACATCCTCAATAGTTATTTGAAGCTGGTCATCGACACCGTCTTTGAATTCAGAGGAACACTCGACAAGTTTCGCGGCGACGGATTCATGGCGTTCTTTGGGGCGCCCATCGCTCGCGAAGACGATCCCCTGAACGCGGTCCGCTGTGCTCTGACCATTCAGGAAAAATTGATGCAGCATCGCTTTCACCAAATTTCCTGAGGTTCGTCTGCACATGGGAATCGGCATCAACACGGGCATCGTCATTGCGGGAAACATTGGCTCCGAACGAAGAACCGATTACACAGTGATCGGCAACGAGGTCAACACCGCCCAGCGATTCGAATCGAATGCCGGACCGGGACAAATCCTGATTACAGGAAACACCTACGAGCGGGTGAAACAGGCAGTGCAAGTTCGTGAGCTTGGGCTCTTGCGCGTGGCCGGCAAGCAGGAAGGCGTTCTGGCCTATGACGTGCTTAGCGGGGTGTAGTGGAATTTATAAGGGTGCTACTCAAACACGGGAGGATTTAAAAAAATGACAACTGTTCATCCACGGTCGCGTACCTGGACCGCCGCAGCGGTCGGACTTGTTTTTGGCGTGTTTGTCGCCGGTGGGGGGACGCAACCTCTGTGGGCTGGGCAGGAAGAGCAGTTCACACCCGAGTATAAGGAATTGCGCACCTCCTTTGACCCCAAACATACGCCGAAAATCACCGCGCCGGACTCGGTCAAGCGGGGACAATGGTTTGACGTCACCATCGACATCGGGGCTGGTGGGGAACATCCTTCCTTGAGCGAACATGCCATCCGTTACATCGCGCTGTACATCAACACCGCTGAGATCGCGCGGGTCTATCTCCACCCGGTTTATTCCTTTCCGAAGGTTACATTTACCATCGCGCTCGATGAAGGAGGCTCGCTTCGGGCGATCGCGGAACCGAACCATTCGGCAGGCTGGGAAGCGGCAAAAAAAATCGCCGTGGCTCCTTAGCGCGTGAAGGGACAGTTGGTTGCTATTTTTTGCCCATCGCCACCGAGACCGTCGTGGCTCCTTTGTCTCCCACAACCACTTCCTGCGTCACATTTCCCAAACTTTCCTGCCAGACCTGCAGCGTGTACTTTCCTCGCGGCACATTTTCCAAGGTAAACTCGCCCTGTTCGTTGGTTAAGGCGTAGAACGGATGCTCGGCAACCACGACCCAACCGCGCATCCAGGAATGGAGATCGCAGTCGACCCGAAGCAGCTCGGGCTGTTTGAACGCGAAGGAAATGCTCCGCGCATGCGGCTGCGCTCGGTTGAACGGCGGATTCTCCTTGCCGGCACTTCTGACGTTATGCAACAACCGGTCGCTATTGAGAAACTCGACGGTTCCGCCCACCGGCACGATGACCACGCGCGGAATGAACGAGCATTGCTTCTGATCCATCTTCGCCGCCGGGAAGTTCCAGTCTCGCTTCGCGCCGGACGGAACACTCTGCAGCGACACCACGGCGTTCCGGATGCCGTTGTTCGAGGAGAGCAGCAAGTCTTCCGGCTCTTTTTCCTTGCCGCAAATGTACTGATCGATCGTCACGGGCGTCTTCTTTTTTTCAATCGGCGCGCCGACGTACCGGATAGTGCCTTGGATGGTCTCTGCCGCTGAAAGGCCCGCGATCAAGCACCCTGCGGCGACAAAAACGATGACTAAAAATGGCTTGCCTCGGCTCGCCCGACAAAATCTAAACGCCCATATTTTCATTGATGACCTCGTTTAAATTAATAAAACACAAGCGCTTTCATTAGTCCATAAATTCCCTGCTCGTCATCAACGGTGACGGACTCGCTTCCCGCAGTGACGACACGGACACAATCCAGTTTTGGAAGGAGATGACTCTAGACGATCTCGTCGAGCAAACTTGGCGCAAAGAAAGCAACCGGGTCAACTGTTCCCTAAACCGGTCAGCGTCAGGGTTCAAAATGTCGACTCGAATTCGACTCGCTTTTTCGTTATTCCGGCGAATGCCGGAATCCAGCCGTATTTTGTATTCAGACCAAGAACAAACCATTGCAAACCTATGGGGCGCTTTCCAACAGTCGCGCCCCGTAGAGCCTAACTGCGTTGTCCCACAATATTTTTCGTTTGCTGTCGTCTGAAATAGGCTGAGCCGAGAACCAGGGTAAAACCTGGGCAGGGTCCGGCGCATCCGGATGGGGATAGTCCGTGTTCCAGACGAGATTATCATCGCCCATGAAGTCGATCACTCCGTCGAGACCAGGCTCGTCCGGGTCGGCGGAGATCACGCATTGCCGCTTGACGTATTCGCTCGGTTTCATCGGCAATCCGGCGCCGAGGATGAGCCGGCGTCCATGAGAGTGATCGTCCATGCGCGGCAGCCAAAAATTGGCCCAGCCGGCGTTGGACTCCAAGATGCCGAGCCGCAGCTTGGGAAAGCGATCCAAAATGCCGGTAAAAATAAAGTGCGCCATGGTCACCATGTTATCCATCGGAAAACCGATCACGTGGTCGAGCGCGCTGAAAGGCCCCTCATCTGCGCGCAGCGCGCGAAACGGCGCCGCCCGAACATGGCGTGACTCGCCATGGACAGAGATCGGAAAATCGAGATCGCTGGCGAGCTGCCACAGGGCATCGTATTCAGGCTCGTGCAACCATTTGCCGGGTGGCAGCAAGGGGTTGCGCACCGAGACGGCGCCGAGCGTCTCCACCGCGCGCCGCGCTTCTGCAACCATAGCTTTGCTATCGCCCGCGGGCAAAGTGGCCGTGAACTTCAGGCGCGCCGGGTCGGCGCTGGCATAATCATGGCACCAGTTGTGATAGGCCCGAGCCATGGCGCCGCCAACTTGAGGGTTTTTTATCGCGCTCTCCATGACGCGGTTCGCGTTGGTCGAGAGGATGACTTGAATGTCCCAGCCGTAGCGATCCATGTCTTTGAGGCGAACGTCAGGCGACCACCATCGGTCATACGCTTCACCGTACTTGTCCGCCATCCATTTATCGTGATGGGCGGGTATCGGCGAGCCAGCTTCTAACACGGGAGACAACTGGTTATCCTGCGCATAGACGTAGAAATTGCGCTGCATGCCGATGACCTTGGGAACGCGCTCTCGATACTCTGGCTCTAGATATCGATCCCACATGTCCATGGGTTCATGATGGTGCGCGTCCGAATCGATGACCTTAAATCCGTTCCACATTGTTTTGCCTCCGTTTGAATATCGAGTCGAATTACTTCGATTTGCGCGACGGCACCCGAGTCGCAAGCGTTCGATCGATACGCTCGCCGATCCGCTCCGCGAGTTCAAACGTCCTGGAATCTTCCGAGCCCTTTCCCTCGGCGAAATACTCCGCCGTTTCTTTCTGCCTGCGTAAAAATGGCCGCGCCGTGTGCAAAAAATCCTCGCTGTATTTCGTCGGTTTCGCCACTTTGAAGCTCACCGGTGAAATCACTTTGGTGGTCGCGCCGCTGCCACACCGACCGCAAATCACCTGTTGCTTCGTCGGCTCGCCGTCCCGGCAAAGGACCTCGGTAACAGCTTGGCACTCTTTACATTGAAACTCGAAGAGCGGCATTGTTTGCTTGAAAACTTTCCTCTCAACACGGCGAGGCGCACGAAAATTTAGAGAGCTATGACACGCTCCAATAGTCTGCAAACTAAACTATTCGACAGATTGCCATCCTGTCAAACAGCCGCGAGAATGGAAGGCACAACAAAATTTTTGAACGGCCTCCAATCAATTGATATTTTTTCAAAACCGTCACCCCAGAATGCTTTTATCGGGAGTCCAGCTCCGAACTCGCCTAGATTCCCGCTTCAAGCATGCGGGAATGACGGACGTTCCTCGGATCCCTTGTATCGCTCACCTTTCAGTATTAAGAATTGTCGCAGCGTCGCAGTCAATCGTCGGCATGCGAACGGCTTAAAGGAACCTTTATGAACGACAGAGAGAAAATCGCTCATCGACTGGCGCTGCTGCAGGGAGTGAATCTCTCGCCAACGGATCTGGAAGCGATCGTCAGCGAGCTCGAGGATCTTGACCGCGTGGTGGCTGAACTCGAAACGTTCGGTCAAGACACCCCTTGGGTTGCGCAGCAAATGCAACCTACAGGCAAAAAAGTCTGATCATGGCGGATATCAATGAATTTTATTTGGCTGACCTTTCCTGGCGCATCGCGTCCCGCGAGTTATCATCATCGGAGGTCGTAAACGCCGCGCTCGCCCGTCTGGAACGGATGCAAGCGAAGCTAAATGCCTTTATCACTGTTCTTGCCGAGCCAGCAATCGCCGAAGCAAAAAGAGCCGACGAAGAAATCGCTCGCGGCCGACCTCGCGGCCCGCTGCACGGCGTGCCGGTGACGATCAAAGACATGTTCGAGACCGCCGGCGTGCTGACCACCGGGGGATCGAAGATCCTGGCGGACTGGGTGCCGACGACGGATTCACATTTAGTCGAACGCCTGCGCGCAGCCGGTGCGATCATCATCGGCAAAACGAATCTCGACGAGTTCGGCCACGGCGGCACGTCGACGCTTTCCCACTTCGGTCCGGTCCACAATCCGTGGAATGTAGATCGCATCGCCGGCGGATCGAGCGGCGGCTCCGCTGCCGCGGTGGCTGCTTGCATCGGGCCGCTTTCCTACGGCACCGAGACGGGATCGTCGGTGCGCCGGCCGGCATCCTATTGTGGGATCACCGGCTTCAAGCCGACGTTCGGCATCATTAGCAGACACGGATCGTTTCGCGGCGCCTGGAGTCAAGATCACGTGGGGCTGTTTGCGAGATCAGTGCAAGACATCACATTGGGTTTGGACCCAGTCGCTGGACACGACCCACGCGACCCGGCGAGCGTGCATCAAGAAAACCCGGCTTATGCAGCTCGGCTCGACGCTAACATCAAAGGATTGAAACTCGGGGTGCTGCGGCCTTTTTTGGAAGGCGTGAATCCTGCCGTTAAGCAAGCTTTCGAGTCAGCGCTCAAAGTTTTCACCGGCGCGGGTTGCGAAATCGTCGATATCGACGTTCCCGAGTTAAAGTATGCCGCGATGACTTCCATGCTGACCAGTTCGGCCGAGAGCGCCGGCATCAACCGCCGCTGGTTTCGCGAACGGCACCAGGACTACGTGCCGCACGTAAGCCGGGGCATCGCTGTGGGTATGACAATCACCGCGTCCGAATATCTCACCGCCCAGCGCGCGCGCCACCGGATTCGCGAAGCCGTGCGCGCCGCGTATGAGAAAGTCGACATCATCGCATCGCCGACTACCGCCAGAGTCGCGCCGCTCCTCGTCGACGGCGTAAAAGGCAATGGCGACGACACCCGCCACGCGAGCTACAATCATTCCAATCTGCTGCGCTTCCCCAGCATGCTCGGTTTGCCAGGCTGCTCCCTTCCCTGCGGCATCAGTTCGGAAACTATGCCGATCGGAATGCAGTTGATCGGCGCCTGGTTCGGCGACCAAACCGTTTTGAATACTGCGGCAGCCTATCAAAGTGCGACGGATTGGCATACGCGACGGCCCGCGCTAGCGGGTAGCTAGTGGTGTCAAAATATTTCGCCACTAACGTTCCAGTGCACAGATCACCGGCAACGTCTGCTTACGATTTGGGCAGCAGATAGGCAACCGCTGCATTTTTGCAACGCAACGCATCCATACTTCGAATTCTGAGCCGATCGGAAAACAACCGAGGAGGCACTGTATTTGCTCTAAATCGTTTGGTTCCCATCCGTTAAGCAGTTTTACCGCGAACATTGATTGTCAGCTCTGAAGGAGTAGGAAATGTCCAGGAAAAGTATCGAAATCAGCCGCAGAGATTTTTTCAAGAAGAGCGCCGCGCTCGGCGTCGGAGCATTGGCGGCGCCTTACATTCACAGCAATGCGTTCGCGGCCACTCGCGACCGCGTCACCGTCTACCAAAACACTCAGGCGGACTCGATCAATCCCTATCAACAAAGTTCCGGCTCGATCTACGGCAATTGGCAGCATGTGATCGAGCCATTGGTAGAATTGGACTACGCCAAGAAAGCTTGGGTCGGGGTACTCGCCGAGTCGTGGGAGTTTCAAGGGAAGCGCTGGGTGTTCAAACTGCGGAAGGGCGTCAGATTTCACAACGGCGCGCCGCTGACTTCGAGAGACGTCGTGTTCTCGGTCGAAAAGATGCGCGATGAAAAAGGCGGCAGCTTGCAAGCGTCGAACTTCAGCGACGTGACTGAAATCCAAACGCCGGACGATCAGACCGTGATCTTCGTCACCAAACAACCTCTGGCAATTTTCCTCGATCGACTGCGCAACCGTTACCTGGTCAGCAAAGTGGCCGGCGATAAGTTCGGCGATCAGCTATATCAGAATCTCGTCGGCACCGGTCCCTATAAGTTCGTCAGTTTTCAGCGCGGCGGCAACATGGTTTTCACTCGCAACGACGACTACTGGGGCGGCAAAGCGGCGATCAAAGAAATCGTCTTTCGCAAAGTCACCGAAGATGCCGCGCGCCTGGCGGCGTTGGAGTCGGGTCAAGCGGACTTCATCAACGCCATCCCGGTTCATGAAGTGGAGCGTTTGCAGCGTCATCCGCGCATCCGCGTCGACCGGATCGAAGGCTTGGAGATGTATTTTCTGATGATGAACGTCGCCTACAAGCCTTTCGACAACAAGCTCGTGCGCCAGGCGATCAATTACTCTGTCGATGCTCCGGCGATCGTCAAAAATATTTTCGATGGCATCGGCTATACCGTCGATGGTCCGGTCGGACCGCGCGTCATCGGCGCCGATCCCAAACTGAAACGCTATCCGTACGATCCGCAGAAGGCAAAACAACTCTTGGCGCAGGCGGGCTATCCCAACGGCTGCGATGTGCCGCTCTATTATTCCGCTGGCCGGTATCCTAAAGACCGCGAAGTCTGCCAGGCCGTCGCGGCCCAGATGGTCAAAGGCGGATTTAGAGTGGAACTCATCTCGCAGGAATGGGCGCTGTTCTGGGGGCCGGAAGGCGTGAACGGCGGCAAGCTGCCCTTCTACTACAACAATCGCGGCTCATTGACCGACGCAGATACGTTCTACGATCAGTATTTTCGCAGCGGCACGACCAAGCGCTGCAATTACAGCAATCCCGCGTTCGACAAACTCATCGATGAAGAGCAAATGATCGCCGACCCCAAGAAACGCCTCGCCCTATTGCAGCAGGCAGGAAAAATCCTTATGGAAGACATTCCGTTCGTGCCGCTCTACAATCTCGCGTCCATCTACGGCGCGGCAAAAAATCTCTCCTGGAAAATGAGACCCGACGAAAAAGTGCTCGGTTGGGATATGAAGATCGTGTAATCCATCAATGGATAGTGTGTCGCGCGAAGTAGGTAGTGCGGGGTTCGCATTTTCAGCATCGATTGTCGATCGTGGACACAAACAGAGCAGACTAGCCCAATTTCCATGAAAGCAACGCTCGTTGCATTTCCTCTATATCTTCTTGTCGCCGTCTTGCTTGCAGACAACGGCGCGGCCCAAGAGCGGGCCATTCGGATTGGCTTTCCATCCGTCGCTTTTCAAGAACTGCCATTGTTCGCCGCCAGCAAACGGGGCTTCTTTCGCGCCGAAGGACTTAACGTGGAGCTGGTTCAGATCGCCGGCTCGCCGGCCGTCGCCGCCCTGCTTTCCGGCGACGTGGATTACATCACGCATAACTCGCGGATCATCGCCACCGCCGCGCGCGGCGGCGGCGTCAAGAGCCTTTTCAACTACGTGGCGAAACCGATCTATTACCTCGTCACTTTGCCGGAGATCAAGCAAGCCAAAGAGCTTCAGGGACGCACGGTTGCCGTTTCATCATTTGGCGGCGCTGCCCATTACATCACCAGACAGCTGCTGGAATTTTACGGTCTGAACGTTCCCAAGGATGTCGCCATCCGCGCGCTTGGACCGGACTCCATACGTTTTTCCGCATTGGTCGGCCGGGCCATCCATGGGACCCTCCTGCCGCCCGATTTTGCCGTGCGATCTAAAGAGCAGGGACTCAACGTGTTGGTCTACGCCGGGGATATCGTCGACATGCCCATGGGAGGATTGGGCACGACAGAAAAAAGGATCAGGGAGAAGCGCGATGAAGCACGGCGGGTCTTGCGCGCCCTGCTCCATGCGCTCCGTTTCGTCAATGACGATCGCGAGGGAGCCAAAGCGTTATTGACCCAATCGTTCAAAATGCCCGCTGCCAGCGCCGCGGCGGCCTATGACCTGGGAGTGAAGATCTTCGGCCGCAACGGCATACCCACGGACAACGGGTTAAAAAATCTCCTAGCAGCCACCAGGGAAGAGCTAAAACTTCCGGCCGACATCGTGGCGGAAACGGTGATTGACCTCTCGATTCTAAAGGAAGCCCAGCGCGACTTGGGAATTGGCAAAGCTCCTTAGCATTAATCCATCTTGTTTTTCCGCGCCAGCAAGTGCCGCCCTACTAACGATCTCTCCATGTTAGCTGGCTGGTTTGAACCGTTCCGTGGGTATCACCGCCATGCACTCGATCTCTACCATCAGGGCCGGGTCGGCAAGCCGCTTTACTCCGATCAATGCGCTGGTAGGAAAGTCGCTGGTAAAATACTTATAACGTTCGTCTCTCACGCGATGGTATTCGTCGACGTCGGTGGTAAAAGTCGTCGTCTTGACCACGTCTGAATAATCGCCGCCCACGGAACGCAACGCGCGGCCGATGTTTTCGCACACCTGGCGCAACTGCGCCCGCATGTCGCCCGGATGAACCGGCGTGGCGTCTTTCTCGCTCCGCGATGTCATGCCAGCTATGAATACCAGCGTCCCGCCGGTGACGGCGACGACCTGCGAGTGAGATTTGCGAACGGGTAAGTCTGCAGGCTGCACGATTTGTTTTGGATTTGCCATGTCCGCTCCTTGACTAACCAGATTGAATGTCAGAGAAATATCAGATCGAGTCAAAATTGTAAGCTTCGGAGCCGACGCAGGAAGCCCGATAAAAATCTGCGCCACTCTACATGTCTTGCAGGTAGACTAAGCAAAGCAGCACCAGTGGGTTAACGACATTAAGCGCTCTTGACGGGCGCTCCTATCAACTCCGCTGCATGAGGAGTCAAATTCGAAGGTCAGTTTGAGTATTGAAAGCCTTCTTCGGACAGCTTCCTTGATCCGACATATTCGTTATAGTATGCATCGGACAACATGCGACGCCCCGCGGTAGTGGCTTAGTTAGTAGTTCGCAGTAAATATTAACACAGCAAGATTCCTCGCGTCCGCTCGGAATGACAACAAAGTAACTGATCCGTCATCTCGAACGAAGTGAGAGATCTTGGGCTATCTGAACCACCATCGTTTCGTATTTTTTGTTCGATTCGCTGCATGTCGAAGATTCAGCTGGAGGGAAAATCGATGGGGATTCTACGCTTGGGCTACTTGGAGATTCGCGTCAAAGAAATAAACAAAGCAGCTCAATACTACACGCAGGTATTAGGACTCAAGGAAACCGCCCGCGCCGCGGGCAAGATTTATCTCAAAGCTTGGGATGAGTGGGAACATCATCAACTCGTTTTGGTTGAAGATCCATCCCCAGGACTCAACCACATGGCATTTCGGCTCGAGAGTTTAGATGACTTGCCTTTCTTCGAAAACAAACTGGAGCGCAATGGATGCCGAGTAGAGCGTGTCGGCGGGGCGGACAAATATGAGTTAGGGGAAGCAATCCGGTTCACAGCGCCGAGCGAGCATCGAGTCGAACTCTATTACGATATGACGATCGTCGGCAATGGCCTTCCCACCACGAATCCCCCGCCTTATCCGGATGGCCTGCTCGGAATCCACCCGCCGCGCATGGACCATACGCTGCTAACGACACCGGATACGCCGGCGTCGCTCCATTTTTGGCAAGAGGTGATGGGCTTTCGTTTGACCGAGCAGGTCGTGACCCCGGAGGGGACGCCATTGGCGATTTGGTTAGAACGCACACGGACGCCCCACGACCTGGCATTTATCCCGGGGAGGCCCGGAGGCTTACACCACTTTGCCTTTTGGTTGGACAGTTGGGAAGCCATTGGACGCAGCGCGGATGTCCTGGCTCGGGCCGGCGTTCAAATCGACACCGGGCCGACACGGCACGGAATCACTCGCGGCCATACCATTTATTTTTTCGACTCCTCGGGAAATCGCAACGAGGTGTTTACCGGCGGCTACTGGGCGGATCCGCGGATGAGCCCCATCACTTGGACCGCCGACGAAATGTGGATGGGTATATTCTATTGGGATCGTTGCGAGAAGGGCGCCTTTATTTCTAATTACACCTAGCCGGCAACAGTCTTTTCGTACAGCTCAGAGTTTTCGCTTCAGGAGGTTGCATGACGGGACTTAGCCTTGATAGCGCGCGCAGTATGATTTCTGAGGCGCACAGGATGGCAGCGGGAAAACCGATCGCTGTCGCGATAGTTGACACCTCAGGAAATCTAGTTGCGTTCGAAAGATCGGATGGCGCTACGCCGATTAATGTTCGGGCGGCGATCGGCAAAGCTTACACGGCGGCGGTTACGGCCAGGGAGACCGAGGAACTCATGGAGCGCGCCAAAGAGAATCCACTTGCCTGGCAAAGCGTCATGACGAAAGATCCCGGACCATTCACACTGGCGCGGGGTGGCGTTCCGCTCATAAACAACGGCGAAGTTATCGGCGCAGTCGGAGTGAGCGGACGCGGTGGCGGCGACATCGAGGTCATCTGTGCGCAAGCGGCAAAATCCGCATTTGCACCGACTTAGGGCGTCCTCTTTCAAGTGGCATGAGATCTCGAAAAAAAGCGCAGATGAAAAATTATCACTTGCTTGGATGGAGAATCCTATGATTTCCAGCGCAACTAACGGCAATGACGGTCAAATCAACGATGATCCCATAGACTTTGTTCATACCGGTCCGGGGACTGCCGCAGGAAAATATATGCGCCTGTTCTGGCATCCAGTCCATGTGGCTCGGGATCTCAAGCCCGCCTATCCAGTGCCCGTAAAAATCATGAGCGAGGATTTTACCCTTTATCGCGGCGAAAGCGGAAAGCCCTATGCCGTGGGATTTCGCTGCGCCCATCGCGGGACGCAGCTCTCGACAGGTTGGGTTGAGGGCGAGTGCATCCGGTGTTTTTATCACGGCTGGAAATACGACGGCACAGGACAGTGCGTCGAACAACCGGCGGAAAGCGCTCCCTTCGCGAGCAAAGTCAAAATTCGCAGCTATCCCACCGAGGAATACTTGGGCCTTATCTTCGTCTATCTTGGCGAGGGCACGGCTCCGCCCTTGCCCCGATACCCGGAATTGGAAGTAGAGGGAGTCCTCGAGGCGAACTCCTACGTCCGGCACTGTAACTATTTCAACAGCCTCGACAACGGCATCGATGAAGTCCATGTGGCCTTCACTCATGCCAAATCCGGTTTCACCAGTTACGGGCTTAATCAGCGGCTTCCGGAGATCACCGCTGAGGAGACGGAGTACGGTTTGGTGCAGTACGGGACTCGGTCTGATGGCGTCGTTCGCGTGACCCATCAGCTCATGCCGAACATTCTTTATATCAAGGGATCTCCCAATAGCGCCGAGGGCGGCTGGCGAGATGCCTTCGCCTGGCGCGTCCCCATTGACGATGTGAGCCATCAAAGCTTCAATGCTGCGCTGGTGCACGTAAAAGGCGAAGCCGCGCAACGCTATCGCGAGCAACAGGAGCGCCGCTTGGCGCGTCTCTCCGGTCTTGCTTCGGCGCACGAGGTAGCGGCGGCCGTTCTTGCGGGCAAGCTGCGTATTCAGGATATTGAAGATCGCCCCGACCTCGTCAATATCCAGGACCATGTCGGTCAAGGCGGCCAAGGCGCGATTGCGGACCGCGGCAATGAACGGCTCGGTCGCTCGGATATTGCCGTCATTCTGCTACGCAAAATCTGGCAAAGAGAACTTAAGAGCGCTGGCGGAAGGCAAAGCGCTAAAAAAGTGGAACCGGTCGGAACAACTCATGGCAACCACGGGCCTGAAAGAGTAAGTATCAATCCCTTGAGAGCGGCAAAAACAGCGACTCGATAAATTTCTCCCCCTTAATAACCGAGGATACCGCGAATGAAAAAAGTTTGTCTCAAGTTATTGCTCCTTCTATCGTTGGATTTAGCGGCCGCGTATCGGCTCCAGGCGGCGAGCATCGATCAGCTGATTGCCGGCGCCAAAAAAGAGGGCGACATCGGCTTCGTAGCGGGCGCCGCAACTTTCGGGAACAAAAAAGGAGTTGCAGAGCTGGAAGCCGCCTTTAACAAAAAATTCGGTCTCAAGGCGCGGGTTCAATTGACAGCGGGGCCGACCATGCCCGCGGTAGCCGCGCGAGTATTGACGGAGCTCAAAGCCGGCCGGCCATCTTCCACCGACTTCTACCTCGGCTCGGTATCCCACTTCGCCGATCTGCACCAACAAAATGCTTTGGAAAAGATCAATTGGTCCGGAACATTTCCATGGATCACCAAGGACATGGAGCTTCTCATCAATGAAGGCGTCTTGGTTTATACCTCGCCTCAAGGCATCGTCTACAACACCAATGTCATCGCCGCGGATAAAGCGCCGCGTAGTTATGAGGAACTGATAGATCCTCGTCGCAGCCGCACATGGGAAGGAAAATTGGCCATACCGCCCTATCCCGATTGGTTAAGTGAGCTGACCCTGGTCTGGGGCAAAGAGAAGGTCCAAGATTTCACCCGCAAACTGCTTCCGCTCGCTGGCGGACGACTCAGGTATAACGAAGAGGAACGTGTTATCAGCGGCGAGTTCCCGGTCATGGCGAATATGAGCGGGGCGCTGGAAAGAATGTGGCACTGGCAGACCCAAGGCGCACCGTTTGCGGCGGTCCTCGCATCCACACCGGCTCTGACTTACTATTTCATGCTCGGTGTGCCTAAAAATTCCGCCCATCCAAATCTTGCCACGTTATTTGTCGCTTTTATGTTGTCCAAAGAAGCCCAGGAGCTATTGCAGAAACATGATTCGCGGTCATCCCATCTGGTGGAGGGGACAAGAACGGCAAAATACCTGCGTGAGAACGGGATCAAGCTTCTGGATTCCAAACAACTCTCAACTTCTATCTCACCGGAGACGGGCCCAAATTGCAGGACGAATTCGGCAAGATGTTGAAGGAATAGGAAAGTCTACGGCGGCCAGTCAAGAGCGACGCAGAAAGTTCAACGGTCGCCTCTTATAGAACACTGCGGGATTGTGCAGCCCTGACGCGCCCCTCGCTCCCCGCCCGTTTTTAACACCGCTCGTTATTTCTTAAATTTGCTAACTGCGAATCCACGGGCTGTGGGTGGTCGCGGTGCTCTCCATCGAGACTAAGCAAAAGGAAAATCCTTCCTATCCGACTGAAATTTTCTTATAAGACAGATTCGAATTCACAGCGCCGGCCGCTCTTTCCGTGCGCAAAAATACAAAGGTTTCAGAATATTCGCGATTTACATTTCCCTGCCACTGGTGTGGCACGAGTCTAGCTCCCCGTTGCTCAGATCCAGCAGACCCCTGGTATTGATCGAGCGCTTGCTCGAGGAAATCTCGTCCTTTTCAAATTGTCTGCGAGTTGTTTGTGAGCGATTTGCGGCAAGACTAATCATCGAGCGGTAGAAATCCGGTCGGTGCGACTCCCTTCACGCTACACCAAGCTATAGGGTGGTGTCATCGTAACTCGCGAGGCAGCGATCGACCAAAGCTTCCGCGGCCGCCCAGTCAAAGTTACGGAATTCGCGCCCTTGGATCGCCGCGGGCTCGCCAGCATAGAACATCTCGTACTGGAGATGACGCGAACCGAACTCCGAGCCGAGCGCGTCCCACAAGAGTTTCAGCAACTTCACGCGCTCGCGTCCGCTCGCATTCGGCCAGCGCACGTAGCGCTCGATGTCCGCCGCCGAACTGGTTGCGCGTAGCTCGCCCACCGTCGCCGGTAATTGGATTACGCTCCCGCCCATCAGTCCGCGGATCTGATTGAGTAGTGCCGGATACATCGACTGCTGGAACACTTGGCTGGCATAGAGCAAAGAACCCTTCGGGCGCATTACGCTAAACTGATCGGGCTCCGCCGCGGCTTCGGCGCCGAGAATCATGCCTTCGACGAGCGAAACACGAGTGGCGAGGTCGCCGAGTTGGGCGAGCGTGTCGCTCGAAGCCGAGCGTCCGCTCAAATCCATGCAGCGCTTCACGAGTCCTACGAGAAACTGCAGCTTTGCCCATGAGCGGATGTGCGACTGAGTGTTACCCAGTACGTGCGCCGCGGTCACGCTGAACTGACCGGCCGTCAGCTCGATATTTTTGTAGATGAACACATCTTCCCACGGCACGAAGACATCGTCGAACACGACCAGCGAATCGGTTTCGTCGAAGCGGCTGGACAATGGATAGTCGAACACGCTGGTCGGTCCGAGCGCGTACGGACGGCGCGGATAGAGCTTCAAGCCAGGCGCGCCATTCGGCACCACGCAGGAGAACGCATAGTCTTCGTCGCCGGGCTTGAGCGGCAAGATCACCGTGACCAGCACGTAATCGGACATGACGGAACCCGTGCCGAGCATCTGCGCGCCGCGGATGACGATCCCGTTGTCGCGCTCGGCGGCGACGCCGGCATAAAGATAGGGCTCGGCCTGCTGATGCGCCGGTTTGGCGCGGTCGATAGTGGGATGAACGATGACGTAGCTCACGTAGAGATCTTCGTCGGCGGCCTTGGCGGCGAAGCGCAAAAGATTGTCGGCGAACTGCTGCCCGGCGCGCGCGAAGAACGCGGGCGAGCCTGCGAAGCCCGCGAAAAACGACGCGACATGATCAGGCGAGCGCCCGAGCAAGCCGTAGCTCGCATCGGCCCAGTATTTGATCGCGCGCCGGCGCGACGCTAAATCTTCGCGCGTGCGCGGCACCAGCCAGGACTTGTTGATCGGCCGGCCATCGCGCGGCGAAGAATACGTCATCAGCTCGCGGTTAGCCGGATCGTGGGCGAGATCGTAGAGCTGTGCAACGGTACGTATGCCGGCGGCGAAGGCCGGATGCGTCGTCACGTCGGCCACTCGCTCACCGTTCAACAGCACCGTGCGACCATCGCGCAAGCCGCGCACATACTCGTCGCCGCTCCGAGTCATAAGGTTCCCTTCCTCACGCTCCATGTCTTCGCCACGGCGCCGCCAAGAGTTTCAACTTTCATTGGATTTTGCTCGCTCGTGATCAACGGCTCACGAACAGGTGAGTGATCGACTGTTGCATCTTGCTAGACGGCGCGTTTCGACGAGCATCGCTTGGTTTGCGTTTCTTGCGCGCACTCCCGGTGGCGCGATTGCCCTTCCATCAAATCGGGCATCCCGCCGGGCCTCTGTATTTATGTCCCCTGGAACAAGTCTTCCAACCACCTTTGTTGCCAAGTGACATGCGCCCTCGTCCGGAATAGCTTCTAATGAATTCTATGGTCTAACGGCCGGCACGAGAGATCTCGGCCCATGCGCAGCGCCGCCTCAACACCTTGGTAGTAGCCGGGAAGGTGAACGAGCGTGCGATAGCCCATGCGCTTGTAAAAGAGTTGGGCTCCCTTCGTTCCCCGCGCGCACTTCCAGAGCGACGGTGAATATGCCCGCGACGACGGCGCATTTTTCGAGCCACTCAAGAAGTTGGCGTCCAATACTCAATCGACGATATCGCGGCGCCACAGCGAGAAGGTCCAAGTGCGCGTCGTCATCGCCGTAGCGCATGATCGCAAAGCCGGCAATGTTACCGCGCACGCAGGCGACGAGCACGTTGACATCGGGAGCGCGAATACTCCCTGCTATCCGCACCGCTGTCCAACGCCAGCGGAGACCGTACTCAATCAAGTCGCGCGACAAATTGGCAAGGGCTGGCGCGTCCGCCGGTCGCGCCAATCGCAACGTCAGCTCTGAAATTGCCATGAGATGGATAACCCAAGGAATAGTATTCCCCAAAGCCTGGGAGCAATCAAATTGTACCGTGATAGGGTGAGCAATCGAGCGATCAAACTGAATTTGGACTAAATCGGCGGTGCGATTGATCGAAAAATTATCAGACATGCCCACAGATGCTTAATATTGGTGAAATCCCAAAGCGTCTCGGGCGGTCTTTCGCCCGTTTTTTTCATTTGTGATTTCAGCGAATCTGGAAAATCTCGTTCCAAAGCTTCTCATACTTGGGATAATCTTTGGTATCGTCCGCCGACAGCATGTAAGTCTTCGCGGGAAGAATTTTTTCCAGCGGCTCTACCTTGGGATGAGCCGGGGTCTCGCCCGCCTGGGCAAATATTCTTTGCCCCTCTTCACTGATGAGCCAGCGCGCCCAAAGTAGACCGGCGTTGGGATGAGGCGCGCCCTTGAGCAATGTCACGGTGCCGCCGATGCGGCCTATCCCTTCGCCTATCATGATCTGCAGCGGCGCGCCTTTTTTCTGTAGCGGCGGAATATGATGCGCGTAACAGGTCACGCACACATCCGCCTGTCCCGCCGTCAGCAGCTCTGCCAGCTGCGCGTGGCCTTTGTAGAATTCTGGTTTATTGGCCGCGATTCTTTTTAAATATTTCTATAGCCTTGTCGTCGCTTTGATATTTGTACTTCGCCAAACCCAATAACACCTGAAAATCCCTCGGCTCAGCGCTGAGCTTGTTAGCCCATTTCGGATCGGCGAAGTCTTCAAATGTTTTGGGCTCGTCTCCTTTCTTAACGCGGCTCGTATTCCAAGCGGCGATGAAATACTCGGTGTCGGTAGCCACCCAATCGCCGCCCTTCAGCGCCGCCGGATAAGCCCCAGCCTCCGGCAAGCTGATATCGAGCAAAAGCTTTTGGTCCCTCAATTGGGCGACATAGTTCAGCGTACCGCTCAAAACATCGGCGATGATTTTGCCGCCACGAGCTTCGGCAATCGCGCGTGCGACAAGCTTATCGGCTGTGGCATTCACATGATTGACTTTAATTCCCGGAAAGCGCTTCTCGAAAGCGGGAAACACGACTTCCTCTGTTTTTGTCGATGTGGCCGCATACACAACCACACGACCTTCCTGTTTTGCCTTTTGGTACAAGGCGTCGAGAGATTCGACTTTGCTTGCCGCCGGAGTGCCAGCGGAAGCCGCCAGTCCTATCTGAGCATGAAGCGAGACCCAAAAAATGGTGAGAGCCACAGAGTTGTAAGCGCCACCCATGACTCTTGTCTGTAATCCCATCGTTCCTCCCTGAGCTGAGATCTAAGCAGGAAATTGATCACCTCGAATGGCACGATAGGAGGAGATCTACAAAACAACGTCGCCGTATCCCGAACAACGGAAATTCTTATACCACGCAGGTACACCTGCCGGTAGAACAAAATGACTCGCTCAAATTATCCGCGAGCAGAGCATCCATCGTGAAGCCCCGTCGGAAATGTAGAACGCTCCCATTTTTTATTTCTTCGGAGCGAGAATCGCCGCTCAGACGAAACCCAATATTCCCGCCAATGCCCCGCCCGCGAACACCCACAACGGGTTCCATGGCTTGCGCAGAACAACGACGACGGTAAGCAGCGTGATCAAGTAACCGCGCCAGTCGTGGTTCACCGCCCGCATCAGGATTGTCGCGCTCGCGAGCACAAGGCCAATCGTGATCGGCATCAGGCCGCGGCGGACGGCGCGGCCGATCCGGGCGTTGGGATAGCGCTCGTTCAGATGGCTGACAAGCAGTGTGAGAGTGGTCGCGGGCACCAGCAATGGGATCGTAGTCGCGGCGACACCTTTCCATCCCGCCAGGTGCCAGCCGATCAAGGTAACGTACATGGCGTTGGGGCCGGGCGCCACTTGCGCCAAGGTATAAATCTCAGCGAACTGCTTATTCGTTAACAGATGTTGCGCTTCCACCACATAGCGGTGAATGTCCGGGAATATTGCCGATGGCCCGCCGATAGCCAAAAACCAGAGAACTAAAAAATGCAGAAATAGCCCGCCGAGGTCGAGACGCTCCATCACTCCAGCTCTTTCCAGGCTGCGAAGACAGCCCCTGGCGCGAGAGCGCCGATGACCCACAAGAGCGGCCAGCGCATGACACCTACGCCGACAAAGGCCAGCGCGCCGAACAGCCACGGTCGCCAGCCCCGCGGCAACACCATCGCCAACTTGATCACAGTGGCGAACAGCAGCCCTGCCGCCACGCTCGACATGCCGGTGAGCGCCTGCTGCACCTGCGGCAGAGCGCCGTAATGCTGGTACAGTACGCCCATACCGACGACCATGAGACACGGCCAACCCAAGAATCCGGCGATGCCCGCCCCGGCCCCCGTCCAGCCGGCGAAACGATGGCAGACTATCACCGTGAGATTGAGCACGTTCGGCCCGGGTAGGAGCTGGCCGAGCGTGAACACGTCGACAAACTCCCGTTCGGTGAGCCAGCGCTGTCGCTCGACCAGCTCGCGCCGCGCCCAGAAAATCGCGCCGCCGAAGCTGGACAAACTAATCCGAGAAAAAGCGAGGAACAATTCTAATCGGCTTACATTGGGCTTGTGTGATTCTGTTTGCTTCATGGTTTCTTGACTTGATGCTTTCAACGCGGTGAACGTATTGAACCGCTTGAACTGAAGATTTTTTGTCTGTGAGTCTTTAGCAGATCGCTGAAAAAAGTTTCGGAATGCTTCGACAACTTAGCATGAACGGAAAATCTAATTTATTTCAACCCACCTTCCCCCTAAAGCTCTCGAACCGTGCATGAAGAGTGTTTTCAGCAACCTGCCGATTCTTCACGCCCTTTTATGATCGAATAATTCTCACTTATCCAGCGTTCCGAGTCTGCCGGGACACGTCTTCCCCTTTCTCGTTCTCTTTGGGTACACGGCTGTATACAAGCGTTGCACCGTGTAATTTGCTGCGTTGAATGTAAATTCCACGAATCGATCGGCCCCTCAATCAATTCAGTTATTTATGCCGATTCTGAAAAAGAACCGCGAGATGGCACCGCCATTGCTCTAGCGAAACCATATGGATGGAAAAGAGTTCTTCGGAGATGCCAAGCACTGGTGCAGTTTGGCCAGCGCGATGCGCGGCTATCGGAGATAAGGTCGAAACTACTCATATGAATCTGCCAATGAATCCGGGTCCGGTCTGAGGGGGTCACATGCGCGCCATCTTCATCAGTTATCGGAGAGAAGACGCCGAAGGTCAGGCGGGCCGCTTGTTCAATGATCTCGCCAGGTATTTTGGCGAGGACTCGGTGTTCATGGACGTGGCGGGTATCGAGCCGGGGCGCGATTTTCGCCGCGTCATAGACGAGCATGTGGCCTCTTGCGGTGTTCTCTTGGCGATGATCGGCAAGACCTGGATAGACGCCACGGATGAGTCGGGCCGACGCCGGCTCGAAGATCCCATGGATTTCGTTCGCCTCGAAACCGCCTCTGCGTTGAAGCGGGACATTCCGGTCGTTCCAGTGCTCGTGCACGGCGCGCGCATGCCGCGGGCGGAACAATTACCCGAGGATCTGGCAGAGCTGGCATATCGCAACGGCGTCGAGCTGACGCACGCGCGCTGGGACTCGGATGTTCAGGTGCTGATCAAGGCGCTCAGCCCTTATGTGGAATCGTTACAAAAAAACGCGGGCGAAATGAATACCTCAACGCCGCTAGGGGCACGAGCCCAACGCCGACGACAAGTATCGCGTCCGCTTCCGGTGTACCGCGCACCACCGGCACCGCGCCGCTCGCTCCTGCGCACTCGGTGAAAAAATCTTTCACCATGATCGTCGCAGCATCAGTGGCGGCGGTGGTTATCGCTGTCGGTGGATACGCATGGTACCAAAAATCTTTCGAGCGCGCCGAAGCGATGCGGCAAGCAGCGTTGCTGGAGGAGACAAAAAAGAAGGTCGTCGCCGAGGAGCTCGAAGCGAAGAAACGGGCCGAAGAAAAGGCTGCCGCGGACGCGCTTGAAGCTAAGAAACAGGCCGCGGAGCAAGCTATCGCGGCGGAGACCGAAGCCAAGAGACGAGCGCAGGAAAGGGCTCTGGCTCAGGAACTTGATGCGAAGAGACAAGCCCAAGACAGAGCGTATGCTCAGGAGCTTGAAACAAAGAGACAGGCCCGCGATAAAGCTGAAGCCGAGGAACGTGAAAGAATAAGAACCGCTCGGGAGAAAGCTGCTGGCGAAAAGGCTGAAGCCGAGAGACTGGCCCAAATCGCTAACGCCAAGAAACAGGAAACCGAGAGACGGGAGCAGGAACTCGAAGAACGCGAAAAGATGAAACAGAAAGCTCTCGCGGAGGCGAGACAGAAAGCTCTTGCCGACGAACGCGAAAAGATAAGAATAGCTCAGGACAGAGCGGCGGCGCAGCGCGCGCGCTGGCCGTCCTATAATTTTCCACCACCGAACGGTGGGCTGCTCGTCTACACCATCATGCCGGACGGCAATCCGGCCTGCGCCTCCTACGACGGTGGCGGTTGCTTATGGGGACAAACCTACGACCAGATCGATTTCAAGCGACTCAGACCCCTAGTCTGCGGTGAAGAGCATCGCGCCAGATGGGGTGTTACCGGCTACGAAAACCTCAAACACTGGTGCAATTTGGCGAGAAGACTGCGCGCTTCAAGATAAGATTGTTAGTTGCTCTCTGATGTAAAGGTTTTCCGCCGCTGGTTGTCGCGAATGATGACGTGATACAGAACCTGGAGCAAAGACGCGCGGCTGCGCTTGGCGAAATAGTCGAGAATTCGAAAGCGTGTTCTATTCCATGTCCAGGCCGTGTTTCTTAAACAACCCGACCTCTTTCGCCAGCCAATACGCTATGGAAGTATCGGGGCCGTCGGAGATGTAGGCGGTATAAAACTTGGCCTCTACTCGGCGCGCCGATCCCACGACAATCACAAGCACGATGGCAGTAACGACTAAACGGAGATAGAGATTTTTCATATCGTTCTCCTTATAACCCTAGGCTGAGCCTTCCTCCTGGGCAGCAGAGAATTTTCACCGAAAATTGATTTCTCCGCGCCCGTAACATCCAAAGCGATGAAGGCTTATCGGGAAGTGTTATACAGGCGATCAATATATCCGGCGTCGTCTAATTCTTTGAGGAAACCTGAGTTTACAAGTTGAGAGGTCTGCGCGTCTTTGGCTTTTGGATTTCTGCTCACCAGGTCGTTCAACACGACCTGCATACCCTTGACCGTCGGGTAGGGCTTGGAAGCGAGTTTACTGCTGTAGAAATCATAAGTCTCTCCTATGACTTCCTGATCGTTGGTCTTCAAGTATTTTCGCAGGACCCTCAGGCCAAACTCTCGATCGGTCTTATAGGCGTGGATTCCTTCGACCAATGCCTTGATGAATTTTCGCACGGTCTCGGGTCTTTTCTCGACGACGTTTCTTCCGCCGGCGATCACTGTATTCTGAAACTCAACACCCAACGATCCCAAGTCGAGAAGGAAATTAAGCCCCAGTTTCTTTGCTATGAGAGTTTCCGGAGGCAGGAAGACACCGCCCTGGATCGAACCCGACTGTATTGCCGCCAGTCTGGTTGGCCCACCGCCAATCGCTAATATCGTCACGTCATTCGCCTTGATGCCAAAATGCTGAAGCGCGCGAACCGTACCCAGATAAGTGGAACCGCCCAGCGATGCGACGCCTAGTTTTTTTCCGCGTAGCTTGTCGGCGGAATCGATCTCTTTCGCGGTCACGAGCTTAAACAGTATCGTATTCTCGATCCCCGCAAGGATCACACTTCCCGAGCCCGCAAGGTTGGAGGCAATCACCGCACCTCCTCCCATCAGCGCAAAAGGAATGTCGCCTGTGATCAAAGCTTGCGCAGCCTCGATACCACCCCTGAGATAGACCAACTGCGCGGCGAGTCCGTTTTTCTCAAACAGGCCCGCTTCCTTGGTCGCCCAAAGGGGTGCTGTGATGCCGGCATAGATGCTGTAGCCGATGTGCAGTCGTTCACCTTCCAACTCGGCGCCCAAAATCTTTGTGCTCAAGCACAAGAGAAGAAAAATCGAAAACGCCAGCGATTTAGCACGCATGATCATCTTGGTTCGGTTGCCGCACCTCGACTGAAGGGCACCCCTTACGCTTATCGGATCACCCGATCCGCTCTCGCTAACACATTCGGTGGTATGATTAATGCGATCTGCTTGGCCGCTTTTAGGCTGATGATGAATTCAAATTTGATGGGTTGCTCCACTGGCAGGTCATTTGGTTTGGCACCTTTTAAGATCTTATGCACATAAGTAGCCGCGCGCCGATACAGGTCGTTTTGACTTACACTATAGGTCATCAGTCCACCGTCTTCGACAAATTCCTGGCCTATACTATACTGCCGGTAAGCGCTTCTTTGCCGCCAACGCGGTAATTTGTGTCCTGTGAGAAGTAGCGACCGGGTTGCCCAGCATGAGTGCTGCGTCAGCGCGCCTCTTGCTCGCGGCTCCAAATGCGGTATCGATATCGTTCGCAATTAATATGTCTAGATATTGAATCTGCACTCCAAGCGGCTTTGCAGCAAGTTCAATCTCTTTTACTGCTTGCGCATTGCCTGGCCGCGTCGAAATCCCGAAGACAGCTAAATGAGACAGCTTTGGAATAATCTCCTTCAAAAGCTCCATTTGTTTTCCGCTTATCTCTGGAGCGAGAGCTGATAATCCAGTGATGTTTCCGCCCGGCCGCGCAAGGCTGGCAACGAACCCAGCCGATCGGATCGCTATCCTGCGCCATGATAATCGGGGTCGTAGCAGTAGCTTGCTTGGCTGGCCCGGTTGCTGCCGGACCCGCCGTAACCAGCGCGTCTAGCCGGAGGTGGACTAACTCGGACGCAATAACAGGCAAGCGATCGGATTTGCCGTCTGCGGATCGCCATTCAATGATGATGTTCTTGCCTTCGATATAGCCGAGCTCGCGGAGCCCCTGCCGAAAGGCATTGGCACGGGCCAAGTTGGAGGAAAGCGAGCTAACAAACAAGAATCCTATCCGCGGAATCTTGGCCGGCTGCTGCGCGTCGGCCAAAGCCCCGCACACCGCCGAGCAAGAGAGCGATAACTGAAAGCCCCAGCCATTTTAGATTTTTGATTTTCGATTTTGGATTGCCAGACCAAGAATATAGAACTCGAAGCGGAGACTTCAGTCATGTATTTTTTCTTCAATACAAAATCCAAAATCATAAATCCAAAATTATTTGATACATCGATCCGCTCTCGCCAAGACATTCGGAGGGATAGTTAGTCCGATCTGCTTCGCGGCTTTGAGGTTAATCACAAACTCGAATTTTTTTGGCTGCTCGACGGGCAGGTCGCCGGGTTTGGCGCCTTTCAATATTTTGTCCACGTAGGTCGCCGCACGGCGGTCCAAATCGGGGATATTCACGCCGTAGCTCATAAGCCCACCCGCATCCACAAATTCTCCCCTGTCATATATCGCCGGGATCCGGCTTGTTGACGCGCGGTCGGCAATCTGTTTTCGCTGAGGTAAGGATCGGGCTCGCCAGTACGAGGACTGCGTCAGCACGTCCTGTGCGTGCAGCTTTGAATGCAGTCTCGATATCCTTAGAGGCTAGTATGTCCAGGTATTGAAGCTTTACTCCCAACGCACCAGCGGCAAGTTCTATTTCTCTTAACGACTGGGCGTTGCCGGGCTCGGTTGAAGTTCCGAAAACGGCCACGCGGGAGAGCCGAGGAACAATCTCTTTCAAAAGTTCCAGTCGTTTTCCACTTAGCTCCGGGGCAATCCTAGATAACCCAGTGATGTTTCCGCCCGGGCGCGCAAGGCTGGCTACAAAGCCATTCCCAACGGGATCGGGATCCTGCGTCATCACAATGGGAATTGTGCTCGTCGCTTCCTTGGCGGCCCGCGTATCAGTCGGGCCAGCGGTCACAATAATATCCACCCTGAGACGAACCAGCTCGATAGCATTGCGTGGAACCTGATCGACCTTGCCCTCAGCATTTAGATATTCAATCACAATGTCTTTGCCTTCGACGTAACCAAGCGCACGAAGACCCTGACGGAATGCCTCGACACGGGGAGAAGAGCTCCGAGCAAA
>CAVWLW010000012.1:0-62260 GCA_963755715.1 uncultured delta proteobacterium | reverse complement strand
TGGTCGCGAGAATAAACTTGACCGACGGCGGCGGCTCCTCCAAAGTTTTAAGTAATGCATTGAAAGCGTCTTTGGTGACCTGATGCACCTCGTCGATGATGTATATTTTAAAGCGGCATTTAGCCGGCTGGTAACGGACATTCTCGATGATTTGACGAATCTCATCGATGCCGCGATTGGACGCGCCATCGATCTCAAGAACGTCTATAGAGACTCCCTGGGTAATCTCATCACAGTGAGAGCATTCGGTTGCACGGAGTCAGCGGTAGGACCATTTTCGCAGTTTAACGCCTTGGCAAGAATCCGTGCTGCCGTGGTTTTTCCTACTCCGCGGACGCCGGTAAAGAATAGGCATGGGCGATGCGATTCGTCCTGATAGCGTTTTGCAGTGTGCGGGTAATTGGCTCCTGGCCGGCAATATCCGCAAAATTTTGCGGCCGCCATTTCCGCGCGATGACGAGGTAAGACATATTTTGCAGCGGACGAGAGAGATCGCCGACTCCGTTGTCACCCTTCTTGCTCTAATACGCACACGGGTCGCGAGATGCCCATTGCTGACAGCCAGGTTACCCTGTGGCACAGGAGCTTATCCGGTACCGCTGCTTCCTTCCGGACCTGACGGGGTTCGCGGTGCTGCCTTGCACAGGACCTAACTATCAGCAATCGACATCCCGATATCGCACTTTCGACTGACCGCTCGCTGCGTCTTACTCAAATCACTGTGTTCGACTAAATCGGCGCTTTATGGCGGAGAGGGAGGGATTCGAACCCCCGGTACCCTTATTAGGGGTACACACGATTTCCAGTCGTGCACCTTCAACCGCTCGGTCACCTCTCCGATTCAGCGTGCATCCTCAACGCTAGCCGGCGAATAGTTCGACGCTATCATAGTGCCGCTCGATTTTCTACAAATTGGTGACTTGCTTCGAATTATCTTTTATCGTCTCCCTTGGTGCGACCATTTTTTTCTTTAGTGTCAAATCATCTTACGTTTATTTACACACAAGATATTACTTTAAAAATATGGCTTAAATGTTGATTCAAATGGAATTAATTTAGCGGTGATCGTGTCGGAATTTAACCTCGCTGTAATGTGTTAAGACCGTTTACGATTTTGGGTTTAGAAAAAGATCGCCAAGCCACTGAATCTACATAATTCTAAAGCCTGGCATTGCACTTGCTCAAACAACCGCGAAATCGGTTCGTCAGATCGCGCTGATCCGTAATTTGTTCACAAGACTTACACATTTGCAAAGAGCAAGACAGAAATGACTCAGCGTGTTAATCGCAACAACCGCAATCACAAAAGGTCGACGCCGACGATCTCGACAATCAGGGACCGCATTGAGTCTAGAATTGCGAGCGACAACGCACCCGAACACAGCCGACCCGCCAAGTTGATTCCCTGGGAAGATATTTGGACATCCCTCAGAGTTGCGCGCATGCGTGGTAACGGCGAGATGATCGAAGTTTTTTATGATGTCCTGTTCAAGGAAGCAGTTTTCGACGACCGGGGGGCCTGGTCCTGGGACCTAAAAAAAAGTTTTTGACGGATTCGCAGACTTCGCGGCAAAAGCTTTCAAGCAATTTCTTCGCTAGACTTTCAGACTGCTAAACAATCCACCTTTCAAAATCGCTGCGATCTACTCTCGTACAAATCTTGCAAAAGCGAAACCTCGCGCCCCACAGTAGAAGATTGGTTATGGAGAATAGTTGGCGGAGAGGGAGGGATTCGAACCCCCGTTACCCTTACGGGTAAACTTGATTTCGAGTCAAGCGCCTTCAACCGGGCTCGGCCACCTCTCCGCTTTTCGTGTATCTCGTTTGCGCGATCTTAGGCGCGCAAAAAAATCCGCAAGTAAAGCCGCGGATTCATCGGCTAGAACGCCGCCTAGCGCCGGTAATTGATGATTGAGCCGTTGATCCTCACATAATCGATAAAGAGATTCAACCGCGCCGGCCTTCGGATCGAGAGAGGCGAACACTAACTTGCGAATTCGCGCCTGCAAGATCGCGCCCATGCACATGAGGCAGGGTTCGAGCGTGACATAGATATCACATTGATCGAGACGCCAAGTACCCAACTGCTTGGACGCTTCTTCGACGGCCACGATTTCGGCATGTCCGAGCGGACTCTGGCGCTCTTCGCGGCAGTTATAACCCGTGCCGATTACTTCTCCAGCCGCCACGACAACGGCCCCAACCGGAACTTCCCAACGGCTGGCAGCTTCTTTGGCGGCGGCCAAAGCGAGCTTCATAAAATCAATATCGTGAGCTTCGAATACCGACATGTCCTGTTACCGGAAAAACAATTGCGTTCGGCGCGTTTTACGGATGCATGTATTCGATCGGCGGCGGTTCGATGTCGGTAACGATCTCCAACACCCCCGCAACGCTCTTGGCGATACGCACGATCTCTTTTTCCAAATCAGGATCGGCCAAGATCCCGGAGATGGTGACCGTACCGTTGTCGCTCTTAACGTTCAATACAACGTTGCGAGTTTTCGCCGAGGTGATCAATGCGGCTTGGACGCGCGCCGTCGTGGCCAAATCTTGAAATGCTTTTGTTGATTCCGGCGTCGGTTGAAATTCCGGCCGTCGCACCGTGTCGGCGATCAGCGCTGCGCCCACCTCCGGGGAGAACCTACCGCTGTTCAATACCAAATCGTGTCCAATCGGATCTTGCCAGTCGGCGTTGAAGACCGCGCGAAAACGTCGGCTGCGCACTCGATCCAACTCGCGCACATACTGCCGCGCGCTTTCGCTATCCATTCCTTGCTGCGCCCGCACCAATTCGATGCGATACTCCATCGGCGCAACGATCAGGACTTTGAGCACATGAGGAATGCCAGGCAGCAATTGTTGGCCGGCACGTCCGTAATAAACCAAATTGCCTTCTTCGGCGACTTCACACATGGCGGCTTGCAGAGTGATGCGGTAAAGCCGAACGCTTTCTCGCCAACGTTCCCACCAATGCCCCTCGCCTTCGAGCACTTCAGTGTACTTCGCCTCGGGTATGCCGTAGCGTTTACTCGCTTCGATTAGGACTTCCCGAGCAACCGAGCGATAATTCAACAGGGATGCGACCTTCTCAGCTATTGCATTCCCGCCACTGAAGGCTGCGTGAGCAATGGTTACAACTGACATGGCCCTGGCCTCCTTTACGATTTAGTCCGTTTGGCTAGAAATGTCTCGTAACACTCTGCAATCAAAACGCAATACGATCTCTATCGTTCTAGTACATCTTTCCTAGGAACACGACAAGGCCTTTCTTCGGCCGCCGCGGAGGGGCGATCAAAGGTAGCAGGAAAACCAAACTGGCATCAACGAGTCAAATATTTACAGGAACAAATGCAGGAAGGCCGGCTTATCGAGCCAATCGTTTCGGAGAGACGGATGGAGCTTCGTATAGGAATCGCCTGATGTGGCCCATCAAATCGATCATTTTCACCGGTTTTTTTAGAAAATCATCGCACCCCCCATACAACGCAGCATTCTTCATGTACGGAAAGATGCTCATAGCAATGATAGGAATTTGTTCAAGTTGAGGTTTTTCTTTAAGTAGCGACACGAATTCCAGGCCGTCCATATCCGTAAGGTCCAACTCGAGCAAGATCAAATCCGGGTGATGCTCGATCGCTTTTCGCAGCCCTCCTTCCCCGGTCACCGCGATCAACGGAAGCAATCCGGCAAAGAGAACCTGCTTGACCACGGGTTGAGTATAGTTGGGCTGTTTCTCAATGATCAATATCTTGTGACGCGATGCGTTCACCATTTTTTGCGATCACCTCAGACGATTCGCCAGAGCAACAACTATACCTAAGGGGCGTGCGACGTTGCCATCGTGTTCGAGCCAACGACATATGCGAAAAATTCGTCGACTGAGGTGAAAACTAATATGAATCGGCCGCGTCCACTAAAAAAAGGTCGCACGGCAGACTCTTGCGCTGACTTTTAACGGCGAGTTACAAAAAAGTACAGTTCACATTTAGTGTCACTTGACCGTACGACCTTGTAAGACAACTCCGCGCGGGTCGGTACAGTCACAAGGTTCGTCGGCGGCCCCGAAACCGTAGGGACATGTAAAATGGGCAACGCTACATTCCCGCTCGGTTATTGCATCGGTCAATTTGTCAAAAAAGCCGCGCGGCGCTTCTCTTCTACCGGTGGAGCCGCTTGAAGGACCAGGCATCGTGGTGGTGGTCGTCTCACAGCCAGGGACCGCGAGGGAAAGAAGGACAACAAACAGTAGGGAATTTAGGCGATGCCCCGAACGGCGTTTCCAGCATCGGTCGAAAACATCGGCATGTGAAAATTTATTGATCGCAACCCTCATTGGTTGGCGCGCCCGGAGGGATTCGAACCCTCCATTCCCAGATTCGTAGTAGCGAGTAGTAAATTATGGCAGTTTTTGTCAGATAATACCACCTAAATAAACCGCCAACTTACGGGATTTGCCTAGTTGAGCAAAGCTGGAATTAACTAGCTCCATGGGCAGATTTTGGACACATGATTGAGAATCAATTGTGCATGGGCAAATCAGCAGCGAAGAGTTGTTCGGGCGTGGGACTATGAAGGTACAGCCCGATCACCGTCAAGACGATTCCAACCAGCCCTACAGCTTCCCGGCGCCGTCTTGTTGATCACCTTCTGCAGCTCTTCTGGCGAATAAACCTTTGTCGGTCTCACCTCTTCGGCTTTGGTTGCGTCGTTTGAAACCTTCAGCCGTTCGGCGAGTTCAGCGAGGTTTGCCTTTGCTCAATCGGTCCATAGCGCTGCGCCAACTTGAAGGTCGCCGTGGGCGCAGTGAGCACGTTATTTGCCTTGTTGACTGATGTCATGGTGACCACTCTGCGGCCGCGGACTCGACCGTTTCAACCCCGACCCGTTGAATCTGGATTTCACCGAGCATCGGCGCGACGTACTTGTCAATGAGTCCGCCAATTCTGCAGCGTTGCGAAGCGATAACTACCGGCGTCTGACTTTCGTTTATACTATCTGCGCGCCCAGTCCAACACCGTGTCTTTCGATAGGGTGATGAACGCCGCGCGACATCTGCGGGAGCGTTTCTTTGTCGAAATCGATTGTCTGCGTCGACGTGCGGAAAGGTCTTTCGCAAGCGTTTTCCGCTCCGATCCCAGAAGTCGACTCGGTACGTTACCCTCGCCGTTTTGTGTATCGCTATAATTCCCCTTTTTCTGTCAGTCGACAATTTAACCTGATTTCATGTATGCGAAAAACCTTAACAGGCAAAATTGCCGCCGGCCTTACGAGCCTTCAACTCCCGCGCATTGACCAGATCTCTCCAAAGTCCTGTCGAGCTTAGGGCACAATCCATGCACATGTGTTCCATTCAGCTGAGGTAAGGAAATCGCAGCTTCGATACGACATCTTTTGAACTTCCTTACCTCAGCGCCTTTTTCACGGGTCGGGTGCCGGAGCTTTTGTGACGACATTCCTAATTTACGCCGCGGCGTTGCTCGTTAGCTTTATCGTTTTGGTCATCGTCGCATTTGTCTATGTGATCATGAACGAAGATGACAAAGACGACCAACATAAACACTGACTTACTTTACTGACAATGACTCTCAAAATTTTTCTTGACGACAAGAGCTTTCATTGTCTCACGCAATCCATTCCCGCCGGATCGCGCTTTAAATCGATCATTGAGAAAGCCGTTCACTTGGACCTTTTCGGCGGCAACGCAGTCCTCAGCTGCGATGAAGCCGAAGCTCGGAATTTATTGCTATATGCCAAACATTGCCCGGGTGTGATCGCTTCAATACACAAGGCGTTTAGTGCCACAGGTTTGGCCCTTACAACACCAAATGTTTCCGCAGGTTTAACGTCTCCGCTGAGGCGCCGGCGAGTTTGGCGCCCATGAACGTGCCAACCACGAAGGCGCCTTTTTCGATGTCACATATCATAGCCGTTGCGCCGTGGCCGTCATGATTGTTGATGAAATCTAAACAATTACCTTTCTGGAATGCGGTATCTATTGTCGCTCTCACTGTTGTAGCTGGCATATTGGTCGCGTACGTAGCACTTCTAATTGTCGCATCGCGGTGAGTTATCAGGCTGGAGATGCATCAATCACTGCAGTTATACTTTGATGTTTCTCCGAGTCAGAATATATCTTCGCCAAGCTCGCCTTTTTACGTCTGCGAAAGCGTCAAGTGCTCCTGACTGGCTGCTCGAAGGCCAAGACAAGGCAGCCGTCATCCTTAGTAAGTACACCCGTATCGTCGCTGTGTTAGCCTTTTAACTCGAACTTCCCATCTTTATCCTGGTTGATCTTCCCCTCTTCGTATAACCGCGCCACCGCACTAGCGACAGTCTTGTAGTCCACCCTCGGAAATTTCTCCAGGAGCTCGGCGAAAAAACAATGTGACTTTTCGATAAGTGCAACGATCTTTTCAGCTAACATCTCGACGGTTTCGGCGGGCTTCGAAGGCGCGCTTGGTTTCTTCGCCTCGTCCACCGGACCGAGATAGTTTTTCAAATCAATCTTGCCCTGATTGAAATAAACGATCCGCGTGTAACGCTCCGCCGGGATATTCTCTGGAATCGTCGCGTCGATGCCCATCTTGGCTGTCGTCGGCACTTTGCCGTGCAGCGGCAGAGGCAAAGACGGGTCGAGCGGCTTGGCGCGTGCATTAGGAACAATGAGCACATCGCGGTCGGCTTGCACGCGCGTGGCGACCGCCCATTCGACGTCGACCGGATCGAAGACATCGATATCGTCGTCGACGATCGTAACGTGCTTAATGTCGGCGATGGAGAGTAGCGCCATGATCGCGTTCTTGCCGTCGCCGGGAGCTTTTTTGATCGACGCGACGATGTGCCAGTGGCAGCAGCCACCCGGCGTGACATTGATCGCGGTGGTTTGTACGCCGGCTTCGAAGAGCACGCGTCTCGCGGCGGCTTCGTAGATCGGCGCGCTCATCCAAATATTTTCCCAAGGCATTTGCAGCGCATAATACATCGCGTCTTTGCGGTGCATGATCGCTTTGATGCGCACGCGCGGATTCATGTGCAGACCGCCCATGAGTCGGTTGAATTCACAAAACGGTCCTTCGGGATGCACCCACCCTTCGGGAAGAATTTCTCCTTCCAGAACGATCTCGGCGTCGGCGATGCAGGGAACGGGCACGGTCTCACCGTCCGCGAGGCGAAGCGGCTCGTTGCGCAGACCGCCGGCAAAGGTGAGCTCGTTGACGCCAAGATTGGCTTTAAAAGTGGAAGCGACCAATTCGTAGGGATGGGTGCCGATCGAAATAGAAATCGGCAACGGCTTCTTTTTCGCGAGCGCGCGCTCGGCGAACTTGCGCATATTGTTCGGCGTCACGATATCGATGCCGGTGATATTTCTTTCTTTAAGCATCAAGCCGATAGATGCCAGCGTTGATGCCGAACTCAGGATCTTCGGCGATGACGACGCCGCCGGTGATCATCGGTCCGCCATCCATGATCGAGAATACTGGCACGGGCAAATCGTAGAGATTCACCTTTTTACCGGTGTGAATGACTTCTTTCACCGGCGCGTTGGCGACACGCTTGGGCTTGATCGGCTTGTCCATCGCCTTGCCAAGCTTGTCGGCGATATTTTCATACTCGACACCCATGCCGAGGGCGATACGATTGCGCGACTGTAATAGGCCGGACACGACCGGCATGGAATATCCAGATCAGATTTTTGAACAGCAGCGCCTTTTCCGACTGCGCCACCAATGCGGCGATATCGCGCAAATCTACGGGCTTGCTGATCTCCAGCAACTCGTCGTTCCGGCGCAGTGTGTTGACGTAATCTCGGAAGCTCGCTTTCATCTTGTACTCCTAGCGCGTGGCGCAATTCCCACGGAAATTTTTTTTCGAGCATGACACGGGAGTCGTACTTTCTTCAACCCGGCAATGCTTTCGCATTGATTGGGTCGCTGTGTTATATAGCGCCTAAATCGTTCGATTGTTGGAAAGGTATTTTTATGGGCTCATTCGGCCTTACTTTAGCCAATCGCGGCGTGATTATCGGCGCGGTGACGGTTCCTGAACTTTTCGACATGACGAAACGCGGCGAAGACTCCGGCGCTTTCAGCGCCGTTTGGGTCGGTGACAGCCTGCTCGCCAAACCGCGCTTGGAGTCCATCGCGCTCCTTTCGGCGCTTGCGGCGATTACTAAAAAAGTGAAGCTCGCCGTCGGCTGTATGGCTACGTTTCCGCATCGCCACCCGGCGCTGCTGGCGCAGCAGTGGGCGAGCTTGGACGTCATTTCTGGCGGCCGTTCGTGGTTGGCCGTTTGCCTCGGCGGACCGAACGAGCAGAGTCCGGCGCAAGCGTTGGAACACAAAGTCATGGGCATCAAAGACACCGAGCGCGTCGGCCGGCTCGAAGAAGGCATCGTCATTTTGAAAAAACTTTTCCACGAAGAAAAAGCCTCGCACAAAGGGCGATTTTATGAATTCGAAGGCGTGACAATCCAACCGCGCCCGGTGCAAAATCCATTGCCGATCTGGATCGCCAGCAATCCGACTGGTCTAACCTGGAAGGATGGCGCGAGCGCGCCTTCGCCTGCAGTCGAAAAAGGACTGCGCCGGGTCGCCAAAGTATGCCGATGGCTGGATGACCAACAAAGTCACGCCGGACGAATTCAAATCGCAATGGGCGCGCATCTTGGCGATGGCCAAAGAGGAAGGCCGCGATCCGGCAAAAATCGGCAGCTCGCTCTACCACAACATCAACATCAACGAAAACCGTCAGGCCGCGCTCGACGAAAGCAAAGCGTTCTTAGACAAATATTACACGTCCAACTTCAGCATGAAATTCGTCGAAGGCTTCACCACCGCAGGAAGTCCGCAACGATGCGTCGAGGAATTGAAAGCCTATTTTGCCGCCGGCATCGAGCACATCACGCTGCGCATGACCTCGTGGGATCAAAACAAACATCTTAAACGCTTTCTTGATGAAGTCGCGCCGGCGCTCAAGTAACGAGCGCAACAACTTGGTAGAATCAATCATCATGAACCTGCGAACTTCCTCGGGGCTTCGTTGCCGCCATCGTTTACTCGATCGCCGCCTTTTCGCCGGTCCTGGGTCACACTCAATTGGAGCGAGTCACACTCGGTTACCCGGCGACCGCGATGAGTCATTTTCCCGCGTTTGTCGGCCGCGAGTTCGGCCAGTTCCGCGAAGAAGGTCTCGACGTGCAGCTCGTCAGGGTCACGGGCAATGTCGTCGTGGCGGCATTGCTTGCCGGCGAGCTCGGCTACACGACTTCTGCGGACGCGACGGTACGGTCTCCCGTTTTAGGCTTGCCGATCAAAATGCTTGCCGCCATCGGCGTGAAACCTTCGCTGTCACTGATCGTGCGACCGGAAATAAAAACCGTCGCAGATCTCAAAGGCAAAGCCATCGCGATCTCAACCCCCGGCACGACGACAGACTTCACGGCGAGAGAGATCGTCAAGCACTACGGACTCAATCCCGACCGCGACATCACCACCGTCGGCTTAGGCGACCAGCCTCAGCGCATGGCGGCTATGCAGACCGGCACAGTCGCGGGCGCCATAGTGACTCCACCGAACGATCTCAAGGCAGAGGCCCTGGGATTTCGACTTTTGGTTTTCAGCGGCGACTTCATGGAGGACAGTCTTCTGGGCGTCCTGGGTACGAGCGAGCGCCGCATTAAAGAACGTCCGGACCAAGTCAAGAAAATGGTGCGCGCAATCGTAAAATCTTTGCTGTTCATTCGCCAGCAGCCCGAGCAAGTAACCACCTTCGCGCAGCGCTTCTGGAAACTGGACCGCAAACAGGCCGACAAAAGCTACGAGTTGATCGTGAAGACCATGAGCCGCGATGGCAGCGCCACCGACGCAGCCATGCAGGCGGCGATTTTTCAGGCGAAGTCGACCAGCAAAATTCAAAAAGATATTCCGGCCGCGCAGATCGTGGACCTGAGCTTTCTGCGCAATGTTCAACAAGAACTTAAGCTTCGCTAGGTAGGCCGAACACAAGATATAGATGATGTAGAGAGTTGCCTTGCATGATTCAAGGGATCGATCATATCGTTGTCGTCGTCAAAGATTTGGATCAAGCCGCTAAAGACTATGAACAGCTCGGCTTCACCGTTATTCCAGGTGGACAGCATCCAGTCGGCAGCCATAATGTGCTGATTTCGCTCCGGGACGGCTCTTATCTCGAAATCATCGCCTTTTATCGCGAGGCTCTCGATCACCGTTGGTGGGAGCCGCTGAGCCACGGCGAACGATTGGTCGATTTTTGTTTTCAGACCGACGACCTGCGCGGCGATACCAAGAAGCTGCAAGCTGCCGGCGTTGCGATCAACGATCCGATCCCTTGGTCACGAAAACGGCCGGACGGTTATGAGCTCAAATGGCTCCTTTCGCTCGCGACCGGAAGTCATCGCGGCATTGCGCCGTTTTTGATCGAGGATGTCACGCCGCGCAGCGAGCGCATTCCGCAAACGTTTCATCATCGGAACGGCGTCACCGGCATCGACAAAGTCAGGGTCGCGGTCGGCGAACTGCGACAAATTGAAAAGTGGTATGGTTCTCTTCTAGGAAAAAGAGGTACGGCAATCACCGTCGCTGATCTCGGCGCAGAAGGCCTGCGCTTTGAAGTAGGCCCGCATATTTTTGAATTCCTCACTCCGAGCGACGCGGCCAGTCCCTTGGTCGATTGGCTGCGGCGATTCGGCCCTTCACCCTATTCGGCCGTTCTTAAAGGCGATGCCTTACTCCTCAAGCCCTTCGACCCCCGCCTGACTCACGGCACACACCTGTTCGTCAAATAGGATATAATTCGTCTTAAGACACGGATTCAGGGCCAAATCCGGCTTGCGTCGAAGTGCGTTAAACAAAATTGTTTTGCCGACGTCTAAAGGGACGAAGGGAGAACCTCTCATGAAAACGAGAAAAGCTCACTGGTATAGTTTGTCGAGTGCGTTGATTCTAACGCTAGCACTGTCGGTCCTCGGTACCCCTGGAGCGGCCTGGAGCAATCTGCACGATGAGATGCGGCAGTTCCACGATTTCTTGCAGGACCATCCCAAGGTATCGACCGAGTTGCGCAACAACCCCAATCTGGTCAACAGCAAGAAATATTTGGACAAGCACGACGATCTCGAAAAGTTTTTGAAACGACATCCCGCCGTAAAACGTGAAATCCTCGACCGTCCGCACCGCGCCTTCGGCCGTTACTATCAAGATGACCGCCCGGGTTGGGCGTACCGCTAGCCCTTGCCCGACAAATCCTCTGAAGGACGGCAGGTCCGCATGCCTGCCGTCTTTTTCGCAGCGATTTCTCAACCCTTTTCTTGCCCCGATTTGACAGGCATTCAGTCCCTCCGATACTCTCGCTAACACACGAAGAGCGATTCTTTGCGGAGGACTGCTTAATGAGCTTACAAGAAAAACTCGCCCTGGCCTGCCGTATTCTCGCCATGCAGGGGCACAATGACATGATCTACGGCCACGTGTCCGCGCTTACGGATACGCCTGGGCAGTATTGGATCAAGGGTTCGGGTATCGGTCTCGAAGAGGTGACCGAAGACGATCTAGTCTTGATCGATTTCGACGGCAACACGCTCGCAGGCAAGCGCAAGCGTCATAATGAATTTCCAATTCATAGCGAGGTGTACCGCGCCCATCCGGAGATTCGTTGCGTCATTCATACGCATCCGACGTATTCGACGATCATCGCCTCATCGGAGCATCGGCTCCTGCCGATAACAAATCTGAGCTGTGCCTTTTACCCCCCGGCGCTGAATAAATTCGAAGAATCATCGGACTTGATCGTCACCGCCGAGCAAGGCATCGCCGTGGTGAAACTCTTGGGCGAGCACAAGATCGTGCTGCTGCGCAATCACGGCATCGTCGTCGCCGGCACTTCCATCGAAGAAGCTTGTATTCGCGGCGTACTGCTCGAATACAGCGCCAAAACGCAGGTCACCGCAGCATCCATGGGCGCCTTCTCCTGGGCCACGGATGAAGATGCACTCTTAAAACGAAAGCGAATTTACCGGCCGGACGCGATGATCAATTTGTGGGAATACTACGTTCGAATGTTGCAGAAGCACGAAAAGACAAGCTGATCCCTGCAAGGTGCAGGGTCCGATCAAAACCTTGAACTACTGAACCTTCAACTTGAACGCCACGCCTAGCGGTGAATCGCCAGAAACGCAAACACCTTCGCCGCGTTGAAGACGTTGACCACCGACACGAGATCGTGATCGGTATGTTGGAAGCGAATATCCCGCGAGCCGTAGTTGATCGCCTGAATGCCGCGGAAATTGAATAAGCCGGTATCGTTCGCCGCCGTTGAAAAACAAAACTTCGGCTCATAGCCAAGCATGGTACGAATGCCATTTTCGAGCGCGCCGACGACATCGGCATCCTTCGCGACCTCGCTGGGGTACATGAAATCGCGCGGCTCGACGACGACCTCAAACGGCTCGATTGCACCGATCTCGTCCTTTATTTGTTGAACCGCTTTGTTGGGATCATCGCCCGGCAATAGGCGCCGGTCGAACATAATGCGGCACTCACTTTGAATCGTGTGCGTCGCCTTGGGAAAGCTTTCGATCGCGTTGGGCGTAAGACTTACCTTGCCGAGCTCCGGATGAGCTTTGGTTTCGGGATACGGCATCAGCGGTTTGAGTTTTTCCAACACCTTCATCGCGCCGTCGATGGCGTCGATGCCCTCCCATGGACGGCTGCTGTGCGCCTGCTTGCCCTTGACCGTAACGAGCACATCGACCCGGCCCTTGTTGCCCAATTGGATCTCCGGCGGGCCATCGATGACGCACCAATCGGCTTCGACGCCGCCGTGGTCGAGCACGTACGCCAACGAATCATGTCGGCCGGTTTCACCGGCAGTGCTGACGACGAAGTAGAGATCGGTCGGCAGCGCGAGCTTGCCGGCGCCGATGAATTTCATCGCCGCCATCATCGCCGCCAGGCTGCCCTTCTGCTCGCACGCGCCTCGGCCCCAGACGCACTCGCCGTCGAGTTTGTACGGCGCGCCGTTGACGATGGCACCCGAATAGGGGTTCTGCATCGTGCTCGGCGCCGCGCACATAGCGTAGCCGACCAGCATCAGCCGATCGGTTCGCTCGCGCCCCTTGATATGCAAAATCAGATTACCCATGCGATCGATCACCGGCTTCAATCCCGACGCTTCCAATTCCGGCCTCACCACGTCATTGATCAACGCCAACACCTGCGGTTCCGCTTCCAGCAATGGGGTTTGCGGGCTGGCGTGCTGCACCAACTTGACCGTTAGCCGTTTGACCTCGTCATAGGACAAATTTTTCTCGATTAATTTTTTTGCCGTTCCAGCATCCATGCTTGCTTGCCTCTTGTGTCTAAGTTCGCGCCTAGTGGCAGTTGACAATGCCTTGCCTAAGATTCCTCGATGGCGCCGCCGACCTTGCCGATTCTCCTAGCGATCATTATGAGAACAACACAGATGACACTTACGATCAACGCGAGCGCGCACATGGGGCCGAGATTGCCGTCGACGTAAAAATGATAAAGCAACGGTCCGAGCGGCTCCGAGCCGGGCGAATAGAGAAAGACCGACGTGCTGAACTCGCGTAGAAATATCGTCGCCAAAATAATCCAGCCGGCGATGAAGCCGGGCCGGAGCAATGGCAGCAGGATGCGCCGGAAGGTCGTCAGGAAGCTGGCGCCGCAGACCATCGACGCCTGGGGCAAATCGTCATGCAACTGCACGATGGTGCTGGTCATCGTGCGCAGACCATACGGCAGGAACCGGGTGATGTAGGCGATCAATAAAATCCACAGCGTGCCGTAGATCGGCAGTGGGACATAAACGTAAGTCCAGAGAAGCCCGATGGCCAGCGCGGTTCCGGGAAACGCCCAGGGAATGAACGTCAAACCTTCGATGACCCCGCGTCCGGCAACTCTCGTCTTGGTTGTCACCCATGCCGTCAGCGCAGCAAGCAGCATGCACAACGTTGCCCCTCCCGTGGCCAGGAAAAGACTGTTCTGCAGCGCTCGATAGGTGCGCGCATCGGTCAAATTGCTGCGGTAGTTGTCGAGCGTCAGCAATTCCCAAGTCTTCGGTCCGGGTACGTGAATATAAGAAATAAACGAAACGTAGATCAGCACCAGAAACGGCAGCACGACGATCAGCGAGAGAATCAGCAGAGCCAGGCCCGCCGCCGGATAACGCCATTTGCCGAGATCGATAATCGTCGGCCGATAGCCTCGGCCGGTGACCGTCACGTAGCGTTCGCTACGCTGAGTCAAAGAACGATAGAAATAGACGAACACCATCGTGATCAACAACAGCGACACGCCGTAGGCCGCCGCGAGATTTTGATTCGGCGGAAAGGCGCCTACCGCCTCGCGATAGATCTTGGTGGTAAAGACTTCGATGCGGGCCGGCAGCGCGATGATCGCGGGGGTATCGAAGCTCTCGATCGCGCGGACAAAATTCAGCATGACGGCGGCCAGCAGCGCCGGACGGATAATCGGAAACGTGATGCGCCAAGCGATCTGAAAGTTGTTGGAGCCCGCTACTCGCGCCGATTCTTCGAGGGAAGGATCCATCGAGTAGAGCGATGCAGAAACCAGTAAGAAGGCGAGCGGCGTCGTGATCAGGGCTTCGACGAAGATCATTCCTGACAAAGAATAAAGGTTGAGCGGCGCCTCATCCAAGCTCAGCATTTGCATCAATAGCCGATTAATCAATCCCGTGCGCGGGCTCAGCAGCACGGTCCATGAAACGGCGAGCATCACGGGCGGAAAAATGTTTGGAATGATCGCGGTTAGTTCGAAAAACTTTCTAAACGGAGCATTGGTCCGAATCGAAATCCAAGCCAGAGTCGCAGCGAACCCAGTGGCCAGGATTGACGAGCCCGAGGCGAATACAAACGAGTTGAACAACAATTGGTACGTCGATGGATCGGTATAAGCGTAGAGGTAATGCGCCAAGGTAAACTCGGCGTTCGGCACGCCGAGCGGTTTGCTACGAAAGCTGCCGTAGAAAAGCATCAGCGTCGGCGACAAACTTAGATAGGCGATAATGACGCCGATGCACGCAACCACCGCCAGCTGCGGCTCGCGCCGAAAGGAATTCAGAAAACGAGTTAACAACGCTTCGACGATCCTTTCTAATTTACTAAATGAGGCTCGCTCGCAATAAAAAAAGAGGGCTGGCCACTTCAAGGCGAGCCCTCTTCGGGTATCGACTACCAGTCGGATTGGCCAAATCTATTTGGCGAAAAAGATCTCGCGAAAGGTGCCGCTCATGAGTTTTTTGAATTCCTCCTCCGTTGGGTTGTCCATAAAAACCATGCGCGGCGCGACTTTTTCAGCGTCCTTAATGGGCGGATAGACACCCGGGGCCAAGACGAACTCGCCGTCTTCAGCGATCTCTTTTTGTCCCTCAGGTGAACAAGCGAAATCGATATAAAGCTTCGCCGCGTTCGGCCGTGCCGATTTGGCGCTGAGACTCAGATAGTTCGGATCGGTCAGGTATTTGTCCATCGGAATATAATCTACCGGCCCTTTGTATTGCTTGATGTACTTGATGTAGGTGATGCCGACCACTGCCTCGCCTTTAATGACCGTCGTCGTGACCGGCGCCAACGATTCGACCAGGATCGGTTTCTGCTTAGCCAGGGCTTTTACGTAATCGAGCCACTTGTCACCTTTGAATTTTTCCAGATTCCAAAGAAACTGAGCGGTAGTCGTGTGGCGGGTCGGATCTGGAATGGAGATTTTTCCGCTCCACTTCGGATTCAACAGATCGTCGAAGGTCTTGGGCAAATCCGCGGCCTTCACAAGCTCGGTATTGTAGAGGATACTGATCGGCAGCACGCGCCAAGGAGTAATGAGACCGTCCTTTTCTTTGTACTGCGCCGGAAATTTTTCCGAAGCCGGCGGAATGAACTTCTGGAACAAGCCTTCGTTCTTCATGATCAACTGCACGCCGCGATTGCCTTCCGCGATATCGAAACCCGGCTTGCCGGCGCGCCACTCCGTCAATGCCCGCTCCGACACCTGAGTCGAAGAACCGCGCCAATATTCAACGTCGATGCCGTACTTTTTCTTAAACGCTTGGTGCAACCCTTCCATCGCCTGGGGAACCACGGAACCATAAACGACGATCTTGCCCTCTTTCTTGGCGGCTTCAACGTTTGCCGGCTGCGCAAATGCACCGGTGGTTTGGATAAAAATTATCAGCGCGGCGACCGCCGGCACGAGCGACCAACGATTGAACATCTGCTTCACGTAATCCCTCCCACGGTTAAAAGCCGACCCGAAAGTATCCACCCATCCGGCTGAAGTCAAGCATGGAGTTTGCGGATCTAGCGCGCTCATTTAGCTAGAAAAAGTTGCCTGAAGTCGCTCTGCAGCTTGGCCAGCGTATCGGCGCTCGGATCGTTCATCATATACAAATCGGCCATAATCTTGTCTGCGCCTTTGATCGCTGGAACGATTCCTGGCGCAAGCACGAACTCGCCGGTTTCAGCAACTTTCTTTTGTCCTTCCGGCGAGCACAGGTATTCAATAAACAGTTTCGCCGCGTTCGAGTTGGCTGCCTTGGCACTCAGCGCCGCGTCGCTTGGGTCCGCGAAAACATGCTCGATCGGGGCAAAGCCGATCGGCCCTTTGGTTTGGCCCGTGTACTGAATATAGCTGATACCGAGCGCGGTTTCGCCGCGCACGATCGTATTCGGCACAGTGGAGTAAGATTCCAAAAGCATCGGTCTCTGTTTCGCCAAGCTCCTGACAAAATCCATCCACTTCTCGCCTTTCACCTGCTGCAGGTTCCACAAATATTGCGCCGTGCTCGCGTGACGCGATGGATCGGGCATGCTGATTTTACCCAGCCACTTGGGGTCGAGCACATCGTCGAGCGATTTGGGAATTTCATTCGGTTTAACCATCTCGGTATTGTAGAGAATACCGACCGGCGTAATTCGAAACGCGATCAATTGCCCGTCTTTGTCTTTAAATTTTGCGGGAAAATTAGCTGCGCTCGGCGGCGCGTATTTCGCGTAAACGTTATCCGCCTTGCCCAACGCCAACGGCCCGCGGGCGCCGATCACGATGTCAAATCCCGGCTTGCCCGAGCGCCATTCGGTCAACACCCGGTCGATTACTTTGGTTGCATCGGCGCGCCAGTACTCGGTCTTGATGCCGTACTTGGCTTCGAAGCCCTTTTCGATCTGGCTCATCACCTGCGGCACGATCGTACCGTAGATCACCGTCTTACCTTCTTTTTTGGCGGCTTCAACGTTGACGGGCTGGGCGGGCAACGTCATCGGCAAAAAACATCCCGCGATAATCAAGATCGTCGGCAAAAGCACACGCAAACGAGTCGGTGACATAGGCCAACCTCCTGGTAGGGGCGGACCCGCGTGTCCGCCTTTTCGGACGGGCGACCACATAGGGTCGCCCCTACGATCCAATAAAAATTACGCGACCACTTCGCGGACCATGCGCACGACGCGCTTGCGCGCTTCCTGCGTTCCCATGGGCAAAACGATGGGCAGATTCAATCCGCCCTGGGTGAACGATTCAAGTTGTTTCTGACACTCGGCCGGAGTGCCGGCGACGGAATGAGCGAAGACGACTTCGTCGCTGATAAACTTCTTCGCTGTCTCCCAGTCGCGCTTGACCACCGCAGCCGCGAGCCCTTCTTGGTCTACCTTGCCGCCGCCCAGGCGAATATTTTCGGCGTGGTGCACGTTGCGAAAGATATAGGCGAGAAACATTTTGTTGGCTTCGATCGCTTCGTGTTGGTCGTCGGAAACCGAAGCGGTGACGAAGCCGGCGACATCCACGGCATCGGCGGGCTTACTGGCTTTCGCGGCGCCGGCGGCAATGTCGGCGGTGCATTTTTTGATATAACCCGGCGCGCAGCCGGCAGAGAGCAGCACACCTTCGCCGATCTCGCCGCCGAGCTGAAGCATGCGCGAGCGCACCGCGGTGATGTACATCGGAATCGGCTTCGCCGGCACGAAGCCCATCTTGGCTCCGTTCATCTGAAACATTTTGCCCTGATATTGCACTGTGTCGCCCTTCAGCAGCCGGCGCAGAATTTCCACGTACTCGCGCATGGTTTGTAGCGGATGCGGTGATTCGATACCAGCCTCCTTCAACGCAGCGGCATTGCCAGTACCCGGACTCGCGATCACGCGACCGGGGGCAAATTCGTCCATGGTCGCAACCGACATCGCCGAAATAATCGGATAACGCGAGTACGGGCTCATCGGCGCCGGTGCAACTTTGATCGTCTGCGTCGACGCCAGCAAGCCCATGCAGGTGGTCAACGAATCGCGAAAACAGAGATGGTCCGACATCCAAATCGACTCCATGCCGATCTCATCGGCCAACCGCGAGAGCTCGATCATTTCCTGAATCGAATAAAATCCGTCAAAACATAAACCGACACGCATAGCTGATCTCCTAAAAACCGTCGGTAAGAATTCTTTGCAAGTCAGCGGGCGCCACGCCCGCCAACCCCATTTTTTCGAGGGTCAATCCTTCGACTCTAAAGTCAATGCCCAATGCAACCGATGCCAGGGTGATCAAAGCGTCCATCACCGGAGTCTCAATGCCGAGCAGCTTGCCGATCTCCGCCATCGGCACCAAACCGTAACCGACATCTTCCTTGATGTAACGATGGTCCAGGGACGGCGGCGACTTGATGGTGAAATTCGGCTCGCTTTCGTGGATCGCTTGATACGCCGATCCCGAGTCGCGCGCCTCTGTCGTCGTCAGTCCGGCACCGTGGAATATATCGACGAAACGAAGCGGCGTAAGGCCGAGCGCCCGGACGATTTCGAGCCGCTCCCCGTCGAGCGCATCGATCCAAGCGCCGATCGACGGCGTAATGCCTTCGCGATAGTAAAGAAAATCGCCGCCGGTCTTTTCGATCCAACCGGCGTTGCCGAGCATGCCGGCTGGATGCATGATTGCGTTGATGTTGGAGAAACCGGTTTCCAAAACGTTCGCTGCAGCGATAACGTTCGGAAACACGCTTTGTATTTCACGGACGAGTTTCGTCCGTGTGCTTTCCCGGCAGCGCAGCGCAGCGGAGATTGGTCGTGCGCCGATAGATTTCCACTCTCCCGGGCTGCGGCATCCGGCAAATATAAGTCAGCGTCACCGTCTCGCAGAGCTGAACCTGGGCCTTGCAACCGAGTTGGCGCAACAGGTTAGCGAAATGGAGCGATCCACCGGTGTGGCCAGGATTGAGCAGGATGCGCTGACCGTCGCCGACATAATTGGCCAATCCCTTCGCCAAATATTCATGGCCCACCGCTGGCGTGGCGATGACGATCAAGTCGACGCCTTGCACCACCGGCGGCAAATGCGGACTCATGAAATATGGCGCGGCCTTTTTGCTAACACCGCTTTCGACCAACTCGATCTCGCCGAGCTTGGCCAATTTCGCGATCGTGCTTTCCGAACGCGCGAACAGTCGTACTTGAAACCCGCGCAGCGTGAGATCGGCCGCCGCGGCGCAACCGCCGTTGCCGGCGCCGAGAATTGCGATTTTCTGAATGGGCATCAAATGGAATTGTCGGGGCGCAATTCATTGCGCCCTGCGAATTTAGGAAATGCGGTATTGCTTCAATTTGTCTTCGTCGAGCTCGATGCCGAGTCCCGGCTTCGACGAAACGATCACATCGCCGTCGGCATATTCGAAAGGCTCTTGGATAATGTCGTCTTGATAATAAATACCCGCGATGCCGCCCTTGCCTTTCCCTTTCGGTGTCGACACCGGCACCACGCAGCCGAAAGTCACCACGCCAGTCGACGCGGCCAAGATGAACATTGGCGGCGTTGCCAACGCCGGTTTCGACCGAACCGTTGACGTTGCACTTGAGCCCGGCCGCTTCAGCGACGGCGGCGACTTTTTTGGCTTTGAACATGCCGCCGGGCTTGGTCGTGTAGATCGAGATGACGTCGGCCGCTTTCTTTTGAATAATTTCGATCACGTCCTGCGGCGTCCAAACCGATTCATCCGCCATGATCGGCGTGTCGACCCGCCGAGTCACTTCCGCCATCTGATCAATGCCTTCCACCGGCTGCTCCATGTAGAGCAAATTAAATTCTTCCATCGCCTTAGTGATTTTCACCGCGACTTTGGCGGTCGGGTAGCCTTGATTGGCATCGACGCAGATATTCAGACCCGGTCCGATCGCTTGGCGGATCTGCTTGACCAGTTCGACGTCGCGCTTTTGATCGACGCCGCCTTTGAGCTTGATGGTCTTAACCCCTTCCGCCTTCGCTTGCACGGCTTCTTCGACGGCTTTCTCGATCTCCATCAGCCCCAAGACTGTGCGCGATCGGAACGCGCTCGCGGAACAAACCGCCGAGCAATTGATACACCGGAACATTCAGCGATTTGCCAACGACGTCGTAAAGCGCCGCGTCGATCGCTGCTTTGCAATAGGGATAACCTTTCACCGCCTTGTCCATCAGCGCGTGAATCGACTCGAAGCGGCTCGGGTCCTGGCCACTGAGCGCCGGCGCGAGAATGTCGTTGATGATATGCATCGTCGTTTGCGGCGTCTCGCCGAAGTATTTGCCGTGGTCGCCGCCCCAATCTTTTAGTACCGGCGCTTCGCCGAGGCCGATCAAGCCCTCGTCGGTGTAAAGCTTAAGAATCACATAAACGCCGATGGGAGTGGTAAGGCTTGCCCACTGGTGCACACGGCGCGTCGGCAGGCGAATCGGAATCGTTTCGATCTTGGTGATTTTCATTTAGCCCACTCTAAGAAGCGTATCCGTCGGTGTCACATCCGACAGCAGCTCGCAGCCCTTGTCCGTTACGCAGAACATGTCTTTGTTCTGCATGCCGAAGCGCCCAGGAATATAAACCAGCGGCTCGAAAGCGCCGACCATGCCCGCCTCCACGATCTCGTCACCGTATCTCCCCATGTACGGCTCTTCGTGCAGATGAAGGCCGATGCCGTGGGCGACGAAACTGATCGGCTCGAAGCCGAGCTCGCTGAATTTCTGCAAAAACCTTCGATAGACCTCAGGACAGCTTGCGCCAGGCTTGATCAAGTTCATGACGAGATATTTGCACTCGATCAGATTGGACCAGATTTTATATTGCTCGGGTGTCGCATCGCCGACTACCGCCGTACGGCAAACACCGGTGAGGTAGCCGTTTTTCTGGCCGAAGATTTCCATGCGAATAATATCGCCGCGCTGCAATTTCCGATCGGTGGGACCGACGTTGGGAAACTGGCTGCGCTCGCCGGACGCAATGATCATCAGCTTGTAGCTCTCCGCGCCGCCGCCGAAAAGTGAAGTGAGCAACGTGCCCGCGAGCTCCATCTCGGTCATGCCGACTCTTGCCGACCTGAGCGCGTCGCCGAGCGCCTTATCGGTAAGCTTGCTGAGCGAGCGCAGCAGCGCGAGCTCGGCAGGCGTTTTGATCTGCCGCGCCTTATTGAAAATCGCATCCGCGCCGGCCCATTGAACGCCGGGAAGAGTTTTTTGCAAGGTCTGAAAATCCTTAGCCGGTAAGAACTCCAACTCGATGCCGACCTTACCTCTATCTAATTTCAGATCTTTCAGCGCCTCGGCAAGTTTGTCCATCGGATCGTCGGTGAATTCCCGGTAGATCCTCAAATCGTCGATACCCGCATGAGCTTTGACCGTCGTCGCTTCCATGTCGATGGCGACCATGGAAATCCGTCCGTCGGCCGTAATGATCACCGCCGCATGGCGCCAGCGCATGAGCGACTGCGATGGCACAACGAAACCGGAGACGTAGGTAACATTCTCGGGGGAGCTCGCGACAATCGCATCGAGCCCTTCGGCGACGATGCGCTTTTTAAGTCGAGAAATGATTTCTTGATCCACGATATCTTACTCGTTTCCTGGCGAGGATATCGACTGAACGACAGAGGGTCAAGCGAATAGCCTTCGGTTGGCGGCCACGATTTAGAATCCGTTATGACTTGTATTCAATTTGCCGCGGCGCTCTTTCGTAGAACGAAATCCACCGGTGGACTGCCGCGATCATCTTGGATGCGCACCAAAATTTCCTTGCCGCTGAGCTTGCCCCAGTAATAATTCTTGTGCTCTCGGGTCGTGTCGCCGGCGAGTTCTTGAAACCGCACGATGAAGGAAATACTTTCACCATCGATCTTGCCGTCTTCAATCCCGCGCTTGACGCCGAGAAAGCTGGCGGTGCCAAAAAGCTTTGCGCCCTCAGGCTGAAATAAAAACACTTCGTTGTGTTTATCGCCCCAACCGTATTTGACTTCACCCGACCAAGTTCCGGCGATCGTGCCGGCTGCCGGCGATGGCCGCTGACTTCTTAATTCCTGTTCTCTTTCTTGGCGCCCCTGCCACCACACCGCGAACGCGACAAGCGAAAAAATAACCGGCACCTTCCACCACAGGCGACGCAGTAACTTCTTGCGCAATGCCGCTCTCGGATCGCTGACCTCTCCTGCACCAGATTTCATCAGTCCCGGAATCTTCTCCAGAGTTTGAACCAAGATATCCGCATCACGTTGAAACTCTGGGTCGTTGAGAGTCAACGCGTTTCGCCGCGCGAGCGGTTTCAAATCGGCGCGCAATTCTTCCGCCTTGGGTATTTGTGCGCCGCCGACGAGGACGGGAATCACGTGCACGCCGCGTTGTAGCGCAAGCGAAACCTCCAAGCCGACAAAATCGTTGGGATCGCTCAACCGCAATTGTCCTTCGGCGTTTCGCGCCGACAGCCATTCCTTGCCGATCACGACGATCATCGCGTCGCACGAACCGACTTTGGCATCGATGTGCGACGCGAAATCGGCGCCGGGTGGAATATCGTCGACGTCCATGAAAACTTGATCCGCGCCGAAATGCGCCGATAGCCGGTCGTATAAACGCCCCGCGTACGCCGCGCTGTCTTCTCGCGATAGCTAATGAAGATTCCGGACATGACTAGAAGCGTGGCGGAGGACGAACATCAGTCACTGAATCCCAATTTAGTTTTCGGTGACGATTATACAGACTTTCGCAGTGGGATTCTCGTGCCACGAGGTACGGCTAACTGAATCGCGACCAGGCGAAGTGGAAACTACATTTGCCGCAATTTCAGGCCGACGCATGCTATCGGGCAGTGGGATAACCCAGCGCCGACAAATCCGCGGTAATTTCATCGAGGATCACCGGATCGTCGATGGTCGGCGGAACTCGGTATTCGACACCGTCTGCAATCTTCTTGATGGTGCCGCGCAGGATCTTGCCCGAGCGCGTCTTGGGCAGCCGCTTGACGACGATCGCGACCCTGAAAGAAGCCACCGGGCCGATCCTTTCGCGCACCATCTGAACTAACTCCGGTCACGATCTCACCGTAGGAACGCTGCACGCCGGCCTTGAGGACGATCAGGCCCAACGGAATTTCTCCCTTGATCTCGTCTGCGACTCCCAACACCGCGCATTCGGCCACGTCGGGATGAGAAGCCAGCACCTCTTCCAGCGCTCCGGTAGAGAGGCGATGCCCGGCAACGTTGATGATATCGTCCGTGCGGGTCATTACCCAAAGATATCCATCTTCGTCCTTGTACCCAGCATCGGCGGTGAGGTAGTAGCCGGAAAAGCCGGCGAGATAGGACTTTCGGTAGCCTTCATCGTTGTTCCAGAGCGTCGGCAGACAACCGGGCGGCAGTGGAAGCTTGATTACAATACTGCCGATCTGACCGGACGGTAGCTCTTTGCCATCATCTCCGAGCACGCGGACGTCGTAACCCGGCACCGGCTTTGTGCACGAACCCGGTTTAACCGGAAGCATTCCCAACCCGACGCAATTGGCGCCGATCGGCCAGCCCGTTTCGGTCTGCCACCAGTGATCGATGACCGGCACACGAAGCTGCTTTTCGGCCCACAAGAGCGTGTCCGGATCGCAGCGCTCGCCGGCGAGAAAGAGCGTACGGAAGCCGCTCAGATCGTATTTGCGTATAAATTCGCCGTTGGGGTCTTCGCGCTTGATCGCGCGAAATGCCGTCGGCGCAGTAAACAAGACCTTCACTCCGTGTTGCGAGACGACGCGCCAGAAAGCGCCCGCGTCGGGAGTGCCGACCGGTTTGCCCTCATAAAGCACGGTGGTATTGCCGTTGAACAGAGGCGCATAAACTATGTAAGAGTGGCCGACCACCCATCCCACGTCCGACGCTGACCAGTAGACTTCACCCGGCGCCACTCCATAGATATGTTCCATGCTCCATTGGAGCGCCACCAGATGTCCGCCGTTGTCGCGCACGATCCCTTTAGGCATGCCGGTGGTGCCCGAGGTGTAGAGAATGTAGAGGGGATCCGTTGCCGCCACGGGAACACAGTCGATTGGCTTCGCCACCGCCATCTTCTCGGACCAATCGAGATCGCGCCCGGCGATCATGGACGCTTTTTCCTGCGGGCGCTGGACGATAATGCACCGTTCGGGCTTCACCGAAGCGAGCTCGATCGCTTTGTCGAGCAGAGGCTTGTAGGGAATGACGCGGCCGACTTCGATGCCGCAGGAAGCCGAAACGATCACCTTCGGTCGGGCATCACTGATGCGGTTGGCGAGCTCATGGGCGGCAAAGCCGCCGAAGACCACCGAGTGAATCGCGCCAATGCGAGCACAGGCCAGCATCGCAATGACCGTCTCCGGCACCATCGGCATGTAAATGATGACCCGATCGCCTTTCTGAACTCCTTGCCCGGCCAGCACCCCGGCAAAGCGCGCCACTCGATCGAGCAACTCGCGATAGGTGAACGTCTCGACGGTTGCCGTGACAGGGCTATCGTAAATGAGCGCCGGCTGATTCGCCCGACCGTCTTCGACATGTCGATCAAGCGCGTTGTAGCAAGTATTCAGCAATCCACCGGCGAACCAGCGGTAGAACGGCGGCCTCGAGGCATCGAGCACCCTGTCCCATTTTTTATTCCAATGAACCGCTTCAGCGGCTTCAGCCCAGAAATTTTCCGGATCGTTTAGCCAGCGTGAATAGACTTCGTCATAGGTATTCTTCATCGCGCACCCTCCGACATTGAGCTAGGCCGCCACTACGAAATCTTAAACAAGCCTGCATGCACCAGATGATTCTCTTACCCGTCGCATAATAACTCCACTACACCACACGATGGAATATTTACCGCGCCATTTCAGGAACGCCCGGTTGCAAGCACCGCTTGACCGGTCAAAGCTCACAAGAGTTTCGCGTACTATTTCCCTGCGCTTTCCTTGCGGACTTCTCGCAAAAGGCGAAAATCGACGACCTTATCGACCGGGATCTCGCCGATGTTTTTTTCCATGCGCCGGATGAGATCAAAGTGAATCTTCAACTGCTTTTCGCCGATGATGCCGTCGTCGTTGAGCGCTTTGATGATCGCTTGATAGGAGCCCTTGGCGATCTCGGCATCGACTTTCCATTCTTTCTGGATGACGCCGATCGTCCCCTCGGGATTTTCTTTGGCGTAGCGCAGGCCACGATAGAGCGCTCTGACGACTTTCTTGACTTCCTGCGGGTGCTCCTTGATGCGCTGATCCGTCGTGCTGTAGCCATTGCTCGCGAACTCGACGACGTCGCCGACAAACGACACTTCGTTGTAACCCTCGCGCCTGAGCACGGCGACAGCAGGCACCGGAACGATGATCGCGCTCACGGACCCAGCGCGGAGCGCGGCCATGCGCGTGCCCTCGGCGCCGATCTGAATCAGCAGCGCGTCCTTTTCCGGCTCGACGCCATAATGCTTGAGCGCGAGACGCGCAGCCAGATCGGAGGTGCCGCCGAATTGGCTGACACCGACTCCCTTTCCCTTAAGCTCGGCGACCGAGCGAATTTCCTTTTGCGCCACTAGATAATACATAGGCTTGTCAGCGCCATAGAAAATCGCTTTCAAAGGCAAACCGCGCGCCGCCAAGCGCAATCCCGAGTCCGCCAGTCCGTGATACTGCACTTCTCCGGCGAGCAGCGCGTTTTGCGCCATGGCAGGAATCAACCGCGGCAGCTCGATATCGAGTCCTTCGTCTTTAAAAAATCCTCTGTGAACCGCAACAAACAGCGGCAGATAACCCATCGAATTGCCCGGCAGCGCAAACTTAATCGTATCTGCTCCGATCGCAGCGCGATTGAATGGCAGTGTGAGATTTAGGGTTAGAGCAGTCGAGAGGATCCCTAGATAGCTGAAAAAGCTTTTCTGCATCCGTCTACCCTTCCTGAGTTCTTGCGATAATTTACGCGCCGGTGCGCTCCATCTCCAGCGGCAACTTGTTCAAACAGCGCGGTCCTTGCTCTTCGATCGCAAAGAAGTCTCCGACAAAGAGACCCCGCGTGTGTTTCTTGTCGACGATGTGCATTTGCAAGGTGAAAACGTGACCCACTTTATAGACCAATCGGCCGTCTGGGTCGAAGAGGTAACGATCCTCGGCGCTCTGCACCCGGTCGAAACCAATTTGCGGCTCGTGGCGCGGATTGGCGCCGAGCATGCCCTGGAGAAAACCGCCGTAAAATTCATAATTCGTGTCGCGGATAAACTGCATTGCTTGAATGGAATCTTCGCTGCTCTTGCCGGCGTAAAGCGTGGGCACGAGCCGCCGGTAGCCTTCCACTGCCAGCTCGAACATCTCCTTGTATGCCGCCGTGGGCTCGCCCGTTACCACCGGACGGCCGCACTGGGCTTCGTAGCCGTTGTAAAAAATTCCCAGCTCGTTATTGATGATGTCGCGCTCGCCGATCACTCTCTCTACCGGCCGCGGCCGCTGGTCGTTGATGTCGGGATCGAGCATCGAGCACGAACCGATTTGGATCATGCCCATCTCGCCACCCGCCTTCAACACTGCTTCATGGACGATACCGAAGACTTCTCCTTCCGTCATGCCTGGCCTCACGCGCTCCTGCATGCTGCGCAGGCCGATATCGCCGAGCTCGGCGGAGCGCTCGAGAGCCTGAATTTCTTCAGCGCTTTTTAAAAGGCGCATGGCGATAAATTCTTTGGTCACGAAGACAAATTCCGCCTTTGGCAGATTGCTCGCGAAGAAGTCCCAGTGATTCTTTGGAATTGAAGTATAGGGATCGTATTCGACGATCCCGACGCGGCCTTTATCATAGCCACGCTCTTTTATTTCGTTGACGATAGCGCCGACTACGCTGGGTTTCCCAACTATCAGGTTCCGCACAGCGGTGCGCGCCAGCATTGCGCCCGCCAGCGAATGGCCGGGGCGCGTGACCACGGCTGGGTCGCCTTCTCTCGGGAAAAAGCAGTAGTTGGCCATCTCCGCTTTGCCCATCATGTTAGTGACGTAACGAAAGTTGAACCACAGACGCCCGTACGCGGCCGAACCGCCGATGATCAGCAGGCAGTCCAAGCTCAACTCGTGCATCATCCTGCGAAATTATTGTAGCGCCGCTCGTACTCGGCTTTGGAGAAACGCGGGTACGGAAAGCGCTCTTGCAGGCGTGCCAATTCTTCTTCGCTGAGGAGCATGGCTTTTTCCTGTCCTATAACGGTCGGCTACTGATTAGGGTAAACAAAGCAGAGCTTCACTCCGTGCCGCATAACGTTGTTGCCTTTTGGCAGCGCCCAGAAGGAACTCCATGAGAAATTTTTCGGAACAGCAAAGAAGGATTTCTCCCGGCCATGAGGTTGAACTTTGAACCTGGCGGTTGAAGGAACACTTAGTTGACGTGGTATAAGCGCGCGCAATTGTCCCAGAGAATTTTGCGTTGGTTGCTTCGCTCAACCCTTCGATCTCCAGAAACTCATCGACAGCGTGCGGGAAATGCGCGTCGATATGCGGATAATCGGTCGACACCACCAGATTATCGTCGCCAAGACGCTTGACCACATCAGTCACCAGGTATTCGTCCGGATCCAGCGAAATAAAGCACTGCCGAAGAAAATACTCGCTCGGTGGGCGGGACAACGGCACGTCCGCTAAGGGACCGTGCAGCTTGGCACGCTCATCGAGGCGATAGAGTAGCCAGGGCAGCCAGGCGCAGTTCCCTTCCAAAAATGCCACGCGCAGCTTGGGAAATTTCTCTAAGACGCCGCCGGCGCAAAAGCTCGAAACGGCTTGAATCAACTCCACCGGATTGCGTAAAGCGAGCGCGACGATGTTGGCATTAGGATGGCCGAAGAACTTGTTTGCAACTTGCTCCTGTTTCGGCCGCGCCGGCGGATGAAAACACAGCGCGACCCCAAGCTTCTCGATCTCCGCCCAGAGGGGATCGAAGTAACGATCGTGAATGCGTCTGCCGTTGATCGGTTCAGGGCAAAGCGACAGGCCGGTCACTTTTAGATCCCTTACCGCGCGTCGAACTTCTTCGACGGCCAAGTCCACATCGTGCAACGTGATCAACGCAGACGCCCTTAGTCGTTGCGGATTCTCTTTGCAGAAATCGGTAATCCAGTCGTTCCAAGCCTTGCAGAGATCGTTGGCATAATTCGGTTCTAATGTTTCGTCGCAGTGCAGCGGCGATGTGCGAAACAGTACCGCCACATCCAGGCCTTCCCGGTCCATCGCTTCGATCTGGGATACCGCGTCGTAATCCCGCGCCACGGCAAAATCGTAACGATCGGCGACTTGTTTTTGTCCGTGATCGATCACCGCAGAGATTCCGCGCAGCGTCTCCTTTCCGGCACCGATGGAAAACTCAACCCGCCCATGCTTGCCATTCCGCTGCCCACGCGGTATCCGCTCACCCCATTGCGGGTTCATGTATTTCTCATAGAGAAACGCCGGATCGTAGACGTGCATGTCGCTATCGAAGGCTTTTAACCCGTTCTTCATGTTTGTCTCTCCGTCTTATGACCGCTGGCCGTCGTATTTCGTTCCTGTTACTTCTTTGGCAGCAACAGCTCAGCCAATTTATCCATAACCGGTGCCGGTATTTTCTTGAACCCCGCGATCGTCGCTGCCAGATCTTCGCCTGTCATCGGATCGACCTCTTGTTGGGCCGCTTTGGCGTCCGCTAAGAAAGCGGAATCGCGCAGCGTCGCTTGCAAGGCCGCCCGTAAGATCTGCACTTTATCTTTTGGCGTACCTGGAGGCGCTGAATAGGCCAACGTAATGGCGTTTAGATCATGAATCCCGACTTCGATCAGCTGCTTCGCTTCTTCGGTTTTCGCGTAATTAATTGCCAATGGAACATGCGTAAGCTCAGGAATCGATTTCCGGTTGGTTTGCACAATAATAGCCACGTCGCCGGCTTCATATTGTCTGCGCCAGCTGCTTTTCAAACCCTGCCAACTCGTGCACTGGCCGGCTAACTCGCCCGCTTCGGCCGCCATAGTGATCTCAGCGGTCCCTTTGTAGCCTTGAACCAATTGGATGGGCAGTCCTAATGCTGCTTTGAGAATGGAGGAAATATCGTCGGGTCGCGTGCCCGGCACTTGACCTCCCATCTTTACCGGGGTTTTTGCCGCATACCACTTTTCCATGCTGGTAATTCCACTGGCTTTGGTAAAGGCGCACAGAAAAGTTTGTTGCACCGGCACGCCGATCCACTCGAATTTCATTGGATCGAAGTCCATTCCAGTGCCGCCCAAAAATTTTTGCAGCGTCAAGCTGCCGACCCATACGCCAATGGTTAAGCCATCGGGTTTGCTGCGGTTGTAAAGGTGGTTCGCCGCGATCAAAGTCCCGGCACCGGTCATGTTCTGAACGACCACGATCGGGTTGCCGGGCAGATGACGTCCCATATGGCGCGCAACGATCCGCGTCATCGTGTCGAAACCTCCACCTGGAGGTGCTCCGACGAGAAAGGTTAGCGTCTTACCCTTGTAGAAGGATTCCTGCGGCCGAAACCGGCGCCGAGAGAAATAATGACAGCGTGCCAAGCACCAGGCAGGATCTGAGTCGTCCCATGACATCACCCGACAGATGAGTCACAGGTAGAACACAGCACGGAATGCACCGTCAAGCGACCGCCGCCATAATGTTCGCATCTTCCTTGTGAATCGAACGGGATCTTAGCCCAAAGAGTTGTTGCGTGAAAAGAATCGGACTCTTGTGACTGGGTCGGCAATGTGGATTGTTTTACTCGCTACTGTCATTTCGACCGCAGGGAGAAATCTCTCCGGTTTCCGGAAGGATTTTTCCCGTTCGTTCGGAACGACACGGAACGTGTTTGAGTATCAGACCGGGCTGGACGGCTTGAACGGTTTGAACTCTCTATGAATTTAGAGATCCAGCGTATTCGGCGCGAACAATTCTTCCAGCGGCATTTTCCGATCGGCCAGTCCTTGCTCGTAAAGGTAAGTCGCCAGCGTCTCGACAACGTGGCGATTTTTTTCCAAACCGTACGGCCACGGATCGTCGCCGAGAATCTTCTGCTGCTCTTCCACCGGCCCGCGAAACCAGGCGAGGCTGATCTTATACGGCGACAGATCTTTCAACCGTGCGTAAGCGTCTTCCTTCGCCCGTTGGAATGCTTTAAAGAGGCTGCGCGCGATCCACGGATGCTCTTCCCACACGTCTTGTCGCAGCGCGATGGAATGCATGATCGGGAAAATGCCGGTTCTTTTGAAATACTCCGCTTCGACCTTAGGCGAGTCCTCGAACAAACGCCGGATATGCGCCGGCGGATTGAACAACGACGGAAACAGACTGGGAACCATGATGGCGTCCAGCTCGCCGTCAAAAAACATCTGATCGGGCTTTCGGTCCGGCGTGATTTGCTTGACCGTGTAGCGTTTTGGTAGTTCCATTGCCATCCGCGGATGTGGCGTCCAGAGGTGCCATTCGATATCTTCGAGCTTCACACCGTATTCATGCTGCGAGCATGCCGCGCATCCACACCGTCGCCGTTTGTTGAAACTCTCCCAAGCCGACCCGCTTGCCCATCAGATCTTTCGGCTCGCGAATGCCGCTTTTCGTATTGATAAAAATATAGGAATGTCGAAAAGCCCGCGCCGGGAACACAGGAATGGCGGTCAGCGGCTTTCCCATCGCTTTCGACGTGATGTACGACGATAGCGAAATCTCCGAAGCATCGAAGTCGTAATAATTGAGCATGCGCGTCCAGATTTCGAGATGCGGCAGCGCCAGCCAGTTGAGGTCTATCCCCTCAGGCTTGATGGAGCCATCGATCAACGGATGCGTCCGATCATAGTCGCCGCAGGCGATGGTGAGTTGAAGTGCCATGTTCTCTCCTTACGATTCGCTCACCACGAAGCACACGAAGGACACGAAGATTTCGGGCAATGATATTTATATTTTCCCAACTTCGTGATCTTCGTGACCTTCGTGGTGAAAGCTTCCTTACGACAATTTATCAGACCACTTCGTTAGAATTCTGTCGCGCAGCTCTTTGCTCGAACGCGATACCTGGGGAAACACGTCCTTCCACTCGTAGGGCCGCGTCGCGTCGATGATCGCGCGCGAGTTGAACCCTTTTTTGTCTTTGTGAATGATCGGATCCAACGGGCCGCTCCAGCAGCGGCGCAGTATTTCGATATCCACCGACGGATCAGAGCGCGTGCACACAGCCCATAAAACTTCGTTCAGATTAGTCGGATCGATGTCATCGTCGACGACTACGGTGTAGCGACCCAAATAAGCGGCCGCGTGACATTCGGTCGCGATCAACCCAGCCTGCCGCGCATGGCCCGGATAACGCTGCTTGATCGAAACGACCAGAAACAAATACGCCGCGCCCGCCGCCTCGTGATACCACACGCCGCGCACGTCCGGCACGCCGGCGCCTTCCAAATCGTCCCACACCAGCGCGGCTTTGAGCGGCGCGCGCCATTTGCGCGTGTAGCCCAGCAGAATCGGATCGTTCCTATGCATCACGTTGTGAATTTTGACAATCGGTTCCGGCCGCGACGAACTGCCGTAATATCCTGTCCATTCGCCGAACGGCCCTTCGATTTTTTCAGGTCCCGGCACGCATTCGCCTTCCAGAACAATTTCCGCCGTGGCGGGAATCGGCAGGCCGGTGAATTCGCCGCGAATGACGTCCACTGGCTCGCCCTGAATGCCGCCGATGAAATCGTACTCGCAAACTCCGTACGGCACTTCGAGCGCGCCGGCGAGAAAGATCAACGGATCATGTCCCACCGAGATCGCAACTTTGAACGGCTCGCCGCGCGCGAAGGCTTTGTCGCGATGGATGCGGCCATGGCGCCCCGGGGCAATATAGAAACCCACTGTGTTCTCGTCATGAATCATCACCCGAGCCGTGCCCAGGTTGGTCCAGCCCTCTTCCGGATCGTGGGTAATATTGACGCTGCCGGTGCCGATATACCGGCCGCCGTCGAGCTCGAACCAGCGCGGCGTAGGGAACGACAGAATATTTACGTCTTTGCCGCGTTGAATATTTTCCAGCACCGGCCCGTCGCGCACCACCCGCGGTGGAATATGCTTCAAGTCCTTCGACCGGCGACGCCATTCGGAGACGAATTCCATGGAGCTCAGATTCTGCGGCATGCCGAGACTGAGCCCGAGCCGCTTCGTCGAACCCAGCGAATTGACCAGAACGCGATAACCCTTCGGATAGCCTTTTACGGAATCAAACAAGACCGCAGGCGAACTACCGCGTTCGTTGACGATATCGGCGACACCGCCGATCTCCAAATCCCAATCCGCCCCTTCGATCGTCCGGATTTCACCGAGCTCATCGGCTTGCTTAAGCCAACTTCTCAAACCGTCTGCTTGTTTCATGGTTACACCACGACTTCGGTTCCAATGGTTTCAATCGCTCCAAAGGTTTCAATGGCTATTTGAATTCTTTCGGACACGAACGACTGAAACGCTTTCAAAAAACCTCTGGAACGCTTATTTAAAGTCTTTCTGCACTTCCCGAAGCAACCGCAAATCCAGCACGCGCGATAGCGGCGTCTCCTCTTTGAGCGCCATGCGCTCGGTCTCGCGCTTGAGCCCGTCGCGAATGCCTTTTTCATCCATGCCGCCATCCTTGGAAAAAGCCGGGCAGCATGGATTTGTAAAGCTCGCTGGCCGAAGCCGAATCGACGCTCCACTCTTTACTAATGAATTGGATCGACTCCGTCGGCCTTTGCTGAATGAACCTCAAGCTCTTGATCGTAGCGGTCAGCATTCTGCGCACCAGATCCGACCGCTCTCGGATAAGTTTATCCGACGTTCCGAGCCCCGACAGCGATTGCTCGACGTAATCGCCGAAATAAGCCAGCGTACGATAACCCATTTGCGTCGCCATAGCATTAAACGGCGGCGACAACACCCCGGCGTCGATGGTGCCGGCTTTCATCGCGGTTAGGATATTCGAAGTCGTGCCGGTGCCGATCAATGCGACTTCCCGATCCGGCGCCAAGCCGTTCTTGGCCAACACATAACGCGCGAGCGTATCGGTCGAAGAGCCGATGGCGGTAATGCCAACGATCTTGCTTTTGAGCTCGGCCACCGCCTTGATCTCGGGTCTCGCCATCAGCCAAAAGGAAGGTTTAATGGTAAGAAAGCCGATGACTTTGACCGGCAAACCGCGCGCCGCGCCGGCCATCACCTGCGACTGCGCGCCGGAGAAATCAATATCGCCCGTCGTCAGCGCAGTAACCTGAATTGTCGAAGCGACGAGCACCATCTGCAGATCGATGCCCTCGGCTTGAAAGATGCCTCTGTCACGGCCCATCGTGATCGGCAAATAATTCAAGCTCTTCGCCGGATAAGCAAAGCGAACACGGTCGGCGCCCAGGCTTTGCTGGGGATTGATAATCCATGCAAGCAGCAGACAAAAAACTACAACGAGAATTTTCACCATGACACCCGTTTCCCCTTCCGCTCCGAAACCCCTCTTTGGAAAAGAGGGGCAAGGGGAGATTTTCTTCGCTCCTGCAGATCCTCCGCGATGAACAAATCCCCCTTGATCCCCCTTTTTTCAAAGGGGGATATTTACCGCTAACTTTGCCTAAAAATAATCACCATCACCGCATCCCCAACTCATTCAACGCCTCTCTGAGCATGGCAAAATCGACGACTTTGCCCACCGGCACGGCTTCCTTCACCTGCTGTTCTTTGCGCGCGCGCTCGATGTCGCTTTCCAAGACTCGCTCCGGCACGATGCCATTGAGGCTCATGCCTTTCACGTAGATGTCATAGGAAGCTTGGGCAATGCGCGGTTCGAGCTTCAGCCAATCGGCGATCACGCGCACGCTTTCCGTTTTGTTGCTTCTTATAAAATTCTGCGCCTTCAAGAGCGCGCGCAACATTCTCTTGACCTGAGCCGGCTTGTCTCTGAGCGTGTCGACGTGCACTGCCAGGCCAGAGACGCTGGTCTCGAAAACATCGGCGGCAGTGATAAGACGGACAAAGCCTTTGCTTTCGGCCTCGAAATTAAACGGCGGCGGCACGATCGCCGCGTCCAGTTTCCCGGTGAGCAAGGCCTGCAACCTCTGTCCACTGCCCGACACCTGAAATGCCTGCACGTCCTTTTCCAATTCCAGTCCCGCCTGCCGGAGCATCGCGCGCAGCATGAATTCAGTGGAATCGCCGTAGCCGGCGAAGCCGATCACTTTGCGGCGCAGATCAACCAACGACTTTAGTTCGGGCTTGGCGACCAGCACGTGGAGCGGGCGACCATTGAAATAGATAACCACTTTGAGCGGCAACCCTTTGACCGCGCTACGCAGGCCGGCGCCCACCGCCGTCGTATAACCGATCTCTTTGGTGGTAACTGCTACGATCCCGATGTTGGTGGCGATCCGGATAATCTCGGCATCGATGCCCTCTTCCCGAAAGAATCCCCTCGCATAAGCGACCTGGGGCGCGATGAAACTCAACGATAGACTGGGCATGCCGATACGAACTTTCTCCAAGCCTTGCGCCGCGCTGATTTCTGCGCGTGCCAACGTCAGGCCAAAAACTAAAAGGAACAGCAATGTCGCGCTCGGCTTATCTCGGATAGTAAGGACTGAAACGCGATTCTTTCGTCCGTCATTCCGGCGCACGCCGGAATCCAGGTTCTGTGATTTTGTCCTTGGATTGAATGTCTGGTTGCCGGCCGTCGCCGGCATGACGGATTTTTGGCGGTCATTTTTTATTATTTGCGATGAAGGTAGTAGTCGCTTCAATCCCATGAAAGTATCCAATCGACACATCATCTTCCTTTAATCCCCAAATCCTTTTGCGCTTCGCGCACGAGAGTCAAATCGGCAACCTCGCCGGCCAAAACCTGCCGGGTTATTTTCGCTTCCTTTACCGCTGCTTCGATCACCGCTTGCAGGCCGTCGTCGGGAATGCTCCCGTCGGCATTGAACACTCGGACTACGGCATCATAAGACAGGCTGGCATTTTCTTTCGACGTTCGACCCCATTCCATCAGCGTCTGGATCGAGCCGTCACGGTTGCTGCGAATGTAACGATTGGCCTTGATCAGCGCTTTAATGACTCTTTTGACCTCGTCGGGCTTATCGCTGAGTTTCTTGACGTTGGCTCCCAAGCCGACGAACGGAAAGTTGAACAGCTCGTAAGCTCTGGCCAACACGCGCAAGCCGAACTTTCGCCCTTCCACATCTGCAGGCGGCGAGATCACGATAACATCGACGATGCCTTCCTTCAGTGCGGTAAAGCGTGCTTGATCGGCGCCCAGAGCGATTATTTTCATGTCCTTTTCGGGATCGACGCCTGAATACCTGAGCATCATTCGCGCCGCCACATCGGCGGTGGCGCCGAAGGTGCTCACGCCGAGAGTTTTGCCTTTGAGTTCCTTGACGGACTTGAACTCCTGACGAGCAAACAGCATCTGCGTCGGGCTGTCGAGAAAACTCGCCACGACTCTGACCGGCAAACCGCGTATCGCCGCGCGCACCACCGAGCCGAAGATTGTCGTGTAATCGATGTCTCCGGTGGCCAGCGCCGTCACCGAGATATTGGCGTTCATGCGGATGACTTCCGCGTCGATGTCTTCTTCTTTGAAAAAGCCGCGCTTGAGCGCCACGGCAGGTGTGAAGAAAGCCACATCCAAGCTCGATACCGAGATTCTGACCTTGTCGGCGGCATTGGCGACCTCGCCGAGAAACCAAGCGACTAGAATAAAGAGCGGAGCGGATATTCCTAGTCGGGTTTTGATTTTTGTCATCGTCCTTTGATCCCCAGCTCTTTCTGCGCTTCCCGGAGCAAGGTCGTATCGGCCACCTCCACTCATCGCAACTTGGCGCGTCAGCTTAGTTTCCTTGATCGCCTGATCGATGACCGTGAGGAGACCGTCCTCCGGGATGCTCCCATCGAGATTATAAACTTTGAACGCGGAATCGTACGCGGTCGCCGCCAGCGCCGGCGTGGTCCGGCCCCAGTCTACCAGCGTCTCGATCGTGCCTTCGCGGTTCTGGCGGATGAAACGATTTGCCTTGATCAATGCCTTAATCGTTCGTTTAACCTCATCGGGCCGTTCTTTGATTTTCCGCGTATGCGTCCCTAATCCGACGAAAGGAAATCTGAAAAGCTCGTAGGCTCGCGCGATTATGTTAAACCCGAGCTTTCTCGCTTCTTCGTCGGCCGGCGGCGATATCACCGCCGCTTCCACTATGCCCTCTTTCAATGCAGATAGCCGAGCGGCGGCGGGTCCCAATGCAACGACCTTAATTTCTTTTTCCGCGTCGACGCCAAAGTGCTTGAACATCATCGTCGCCGCGACGTGGTCGGTAGCGCCATACGCTTGAATGCCGAGCGTTTTCCCTTTGAGATCCCTCGCGGATTTGAAATCGGACCGCGTGATGAGCGCATGCGTCGAGCCATCGATCAAGCTGGCGACGACTTTCATGGGCAAACCTCGGATCGCGGCACGCACGACTGAGCCGAAGATCATGGTGTAATCCGTGTCGCCGCTCGCGAGCGCTGTGATCGCCACGTTACCGTTCATGCGAATGACTTCGGCTTCCAATCCTTCCTCTCGGAAAAAGCCTCGTTTAACCGCCAATCCCGACGGCAAAAAACTCATGTTAAAATTGGTCACGGAAATACGAATCTTATCGGCGGCTATCGCCCAACTAGGCGGCGCGCCGACCAATGCAACGAGAGCCAACACCGCGAGAACCAAATTTTTCATCAGGGAAGGAAGCCTTTCACTTCTGGTATTCTTGAGCAGCTTCGAGAATCGATTGCGCGATGGCGCCGTAGGCGCCACAGCGGCAAATGTTGCCGCTGAGCCATTCGGCAATCTGTTCGCGGGTGGGATGCGGATTTTCAATCAACAGCGCCTTCGCCGCCATGATTTGCCCCGGCGTGCAGTAACCGCACTGCGCGCCGATATTGCGGATAAAGGCTTCTTGGAGCGGATCTAGTTCGTCGCCGAGCGCAACGCCTTCGATGGTGATCACGGATTTTTTGTGCGCCTCGAACGCCAGATAGTTGCACGAGCTCATCGGCCGGTTGTCGACCAGCACCGTGCAGGCGCCGCACACTTCGGATTCGCAGGAGCGCTTCGTCCCGGTGAGATGCAGCCGGTTACGGAGAAGCTCCAACAGAGTTTCTTCGATCGGCACTTCGCCCGACCAAGGTTCGCCGTTCACTGTTAGAGATACGTTAAAAGTCTTTTTAAGATCGCTAGCCGTTGCCATTTTGCCCCGCCTGCTCCAGCGCATCTGCCAGCATGACGCCAGTCATGTACAGCTTGTAGTCCGCGCTGCCCAAAAGATCATCCACCGGACGCAGCAAAGCGCGCAGATATTTTGTTTCCTCGCTCAGAATGCGCCTGGCGTCGTTCAGTTTTGCGCCGCTAATTTTGAGCTCAAGCTCAGTCAAGCGCTCGGCTTTCGGCCCGACGCAGCCGACTGCCAATCGCGCTTCTTCGATCACGCCGTTTCTCATAGCTGCGCCAACCGCCACGCCGAGGGTCGGGCGTTGATAACGATGCAGCCGCTGATAGACGCTTTTCATACCCGCAGGCAACCGGGGAATTTCGACCTCAAGGAGAAGGTCGCCCGCTTCGAGAGCCGTCGCGTACATATCCACGAAAAAGTCGCTGAGCGCCACGCGCCGTTCGCTGTTTTGGTTTCCGGTGGCAAGCCGAAGCGTTATGAATGAGCAAGACGGTTCCGGGATCAGAGTGAGGATCGTTGAAAGCGAGATTGCCGCCGAGGGTTCCCTGATTTCTGACGCGCACGTTCGCGACCTGCGATTCGGCGTAAGCCAACGCCGGCGCATGCTCGCGCACAAGCGCGCTGTTTTCCAACGCGTGGTGCGTGACGCAAGCGCCGATCCGCAGCACACCATTGTCCATTTCAAGTCGATGCAGCCGCTCGATTCTCTTGACGTCGACTAACACTTCCGATTGCAGTAACCCGTTACGCAGCAGCAACAGCAACTCAGCGCCGCCAGCATAGATTTTGGCCTTGTCGCCGAGCTCCGCGAGCGCTTGAGAAGCCTCTTGCACGGTCGTCGGCTGGAAAAGCTCAAGTGATCCGATCATTCGTATCTCGCCATCTAGTCTTTTGTGTAGGGGCAACCCCCTGTGGTTGCCCCAGAACGGGCAGGCACGGGGCCCGCCCCTACGGCCATCAGCCGTTTGCCGATTTGATGCTCAGATTTTTCCCATCGCCCGGAGAATTTTTTCCGGCGTGATCGGCAGAGACCGGATGCGCACGCCGAGCGCATCATACACGGCATTGCCGATGGCGGGCCCGACGGTCACGATCGAAGTTTGCGCCATGCCTTTGGAACCGAAGGGCCCCGGACCGTCGCCTTTCTCCAGCATCGAGGAGTAAAAATTTTCTGGAATATCTTTCATCACCGGCAGGCGATACTGGAAAGGGTCGCCGTTTTGAAACTGCCCGTCCTGATAGATCGTCTCTTCGAAGAGCGCATGGCCGAACCCCATCACCGCGCCGCCGTCCGTTTGTGCCTTGGCGGAAGGATAATGAATCGCTTTGCCCGCATCAGCGATCACGGCATAGCCAAGAATGCGCAGCTCGCCAGTGTCACGGTTTACTTCGAGGTCGATGGCGGCGCCGCTCGGCGCCCAATGGTCCATGCCGGCGAAGGCCGAGTCCTTTACCATGGCCGGCGCGCTATGGTAGCCGATCGCTTTCAAAACCACCCCGCCGCCGATGAGCCGAATAATTTCAGCAATGGAAAAACTGGTTTCGGCCCAGCAAAGCCGTCCTTCAATCAATTGCCACTCTTCCGGCTTGCCGCCCTTCGCTTGTGCCGCTAGTGAAAAAAGCTCTTCCTTGAGCTTGCCGCAGGCGCTCTGTACGGCGTTGCCCATCTGCATGGTTGTGCGCTGGGCGCTGACGCCGGCAAACGGCAAATTCACTGCCGTGTCCGGCGTGCGCACCTGAATCTGGCTCTGCGGAATGCCCAAGGTTTGCGCCGCCACTACGCTGAATAGATTGTGCGTGCCCTGGCCGATTTCCGGCGCATTGTGTTGAATCGTGACGATTCCGCGCGCATCCATCGTCGCCAACGCATAGGCTCGGCCGCCGCCTTGTGATCCATGGCGCAAGCTCAACGCCATGCCGCGTCCACGCGCCCAGCGCGAGCCGCCGGTTTCATTGCCCGATCTTAAGTTTGATTTGCCGTCCCAACCGATGCCCGCGATCGCTTCCGCCATCAAGTCGAGATAATCGGTATCCATGCGCGGCGTGCCTTTGCAAACGAAATCGCCGCGCAGCAGAACATTCTTCTTGCGAAACTCGTAGGGATCGATCCCCATCTGACGCGCCACGCAGTCCATGGTGCACTCAATGCCCCATGTCGTTTGTACCTTGCCCGTGGCGCGGGTGTGGCCGGCGGGAACTTTATTGGTGTAAACGCAGCGGCCCTTGATGCGCAAATGCGGAATGCGATAGCAACCCCAGGCGGAAATCACGGAATTATGCGCCGCGGTAGCGCCACCGGTGGTGTACGCGCCGGTGTCGACGATAAGATCGACGTCGAGCGCCGTGATCGTGCCATCCGCTTTCACGCCGACTCTGGCTTTGAATACCTCGGCGTGCCGCGAGTTCTGCCGGAAGCTATACTCCGCTGAAGGCACTAAGCGCACCGGCCGGCCGAGCCGGCGTGAAAGTAACAGCGCCGCAAAGTGCGCCGTCGTCGGTATCTTCGCACCGAAGCCGCCGCCGACATAAGGCACGCGGAGACGCACCTTGTCCGGTTCCAGACCGAGAAAGTGCGCGAACTCCGCCGCATCGCGCGTCGGCGAGCTGGTCGGCAACCAGACATTCACTTCGCCGTTCACGTAGTGCACCAGACAGCCGCCGATCGATTCCATCGGATGATGAAACATCGACGGCGACGAGTAGGTTTCTTCGAAGATGCGCTCCGCTTGGCGGAAGCCCTCGTCGATGTCACCCCAGGTCAAGCTATCTTCCACCAACAGATTGCTGCCGCGCTCCTCGTGCAGGATCGGCGCGCCGGGCGCCAGCGCTTCGATAGCGTCGAAAACCGCCGGCAGCGGCTCATACTCGACGTGGATTTTTTTCAGCGCGCGCTCCGCGCTGCGCAGATCTTCGGCGACGATAACCGCGACGAGATCGCCGTCAAAGCGCACTTTATCGATGGCGACAAAATCCTGATCGTCGGCGATTTTTAAATGCTCGTGCGGCGTCACTTTTAACCTGGGGTTCGCACCATCGAGATGCTCCCGATCGACAATGCCCAAGACGCCGGGCATTTTTAATGCTTCGCTGGAATCGATGCTCAGAATTCTTGCGTGGGAGTAGGGGCTCAGCAGCGTTGCGCCGTAGGCGGTGTTCGGCAGGTCCGGCAGATCTTCGACGTATTGCGCCCGACCGGTGACCTTATCTTTCAAGTCGATGCGCGGCGCATGCGTGTCTGGAATTTTGGATCCTTCGACTTTGCTCAGGATCGGTTTTGGATTTTCGATTTTGGATTGCATTTCGATCACTGTAGGGTACGCCCTGTGCGTGCTTTCGTTCGGGCGACCACAGGGGGTCGCCCCTACAAACAAATAATTATGAAATTGAATTGTATTACCTCTTCAGCTCTTGCTGATCGCCTGCCAAACGATGCCCGGCGTCAACGGCACCCCGAGCAAACGTTTGCCGACGGCCGCAAACACCGCATTCCCCACTGCCGGCGCCACCGGGAGAATGCCGCCCTCGCCCATTCCCTTGGCACCGTATGGACCCGGGCCGCCATCGCCTTCCATGATGAAAGTTTTGAATATCGGCGGAACGTCCATGAACGTCGGCAGCCGATAATCGATGAGGCTGCCATTGACGAGCTGACCGTTCTGATAAACGAGATCTTCGAACAACGCCTGACCGAGACCGAAGACCGCCGCACCCTCGTCTTGCGCATGGCATTGCAGTGGATTGATCATTTTCCCAGCGTCGGTCAGAGACACGTAGCGCAAAACTTTCACCTCACCGGTTTCAGTATCGACTTCCACTTCCGCCGCGCCGAAACCGATTTCCCAGAACGGCGAGGGATAGCCGAGCGGAACATTCTCGTCCTTGCCGATCTTGAAATAACCGCGACCCCAGATCTCTCCTTCCGAGTCGCGGAAGTGTCGCTGCATGACTTCGCGAAAGCTGAGCTTTTGCTCGCCATACGTGGCCATACCGTTCTCCAAGCGAATTGCCCCAGCTGGCGCTTTTAAGACTGCGCTCGCCGCTTCAAGAAACTGCCGGCGCGCGTCGCGCGCGGCTTTTTGCACGGCTTGTCCCATGATCGAGGTCGCGCTGCTCGCGTTGGTGCCTTTATCGAACGGTGTGGAGTGCGTATCCAAAGCGGCCACGCGCACTTCGTCCGTCGGCACCGACAATTCCTCGGCGACGACCTGCAAAAAGGCCGTACGCATGCCTTGGCCGACTTCGACGGAGCCCGTCGAAAGCAGCACGCTGCCGTCGTTGAAAATCGTCACCGCGGCGTTTGCCGGCTTGTTGGTGCCGCCGCCGTCTTTCATCGCCGTAGCAATGCCGATCCCGCATTTTCTCGATCCGGCATTCTGTTGGCCATTCGGCTGCGCATCCCAGCCGATCGCTTGCGCGACGCTCTTTAAGCCGGCCTTGAGATCGCAATCGATGGGCGTGTCACCGTTGGAAAAGCTCTCGCCCTTGTCGAGCAGGTTTTTCATTCTAATTTCGAACGGATCGATGCCGAGCCGCTCGGCGATCATGTCGATGTGCGTCTCGTAAGCGAACGCCACCTGTGGTCCGCCGAAGCCGCGAAACGCGCCGGCGGGAACCGTATTGGTATAAACCGAGTAAGCGTTGGTCAGGAGATGCGGAATCCGGTACGGACCATGCGCGCGATAGCCCGCTTTTTCGGTCACCGACGGGCCGGAGTTGGCGTAAGCGCCGCCGTTTAAATAAACCTCGCAGTGGCGCGCGACGAACGTGCCGTCTTTTTTGATACCGGTCTTGATCGTGATCTTGGCTCGCGGCTGGCAAATCGTTCTAAACGTCTCGTCGGCGCCGAACGCCAACTTTACGGGACGGCCGATCATGCGCGAGAGACATGCCGCGATGCCTTCCGTCTTGATGCCGCTCTTGGCGCCGTAACCGCCGCCGACGTAGGGAACGATCACGCGCACCGCGCTGAACGGCAAACCGAAGACGCGCGCGAGTTCTTGTCGCACCGGAAACGGGCTTTGGGTCGCGCTCCACACGGTGAGGACATCGCCTTCGAACTGCGCCACGCAGACGTGCGGCTCCATCGGATAGTGCTGTGCGCTGGGAAAATAAAAACTGTCTTCGAAGATTTGATCGGAATCCTGAAACCCATGTTCGATATCGCCGCGCTCGTGGCGAAAATGGAAACAAATGTTGCTCTGATCGTGGACGATGTGCTTGCCGCCCCGGCCGTAGCCGGGATCCTTGCGGTTGTCGAGCTTCTCGTGCACCAGCGGAGCGCCGGCTTTCAGCGCGTCTTCAAACGTGAATACCGCGGGAAGTTCATCGTACTCGACCTGGATCAGTTCCACCGCGTCTGCGGCAATGCCGGGATCCGTGGCGGCGACCGCGGCAACCATGTCACCGACGTAACGAACTTTTTCACTGGCGATGATCTGTTGGTCTCTGACGTAAGCGCCAAAGGAATTGCTGGCAAGATTCAAATTGTCGCGGGTCAGAACTCCGAGCACACCCGGCAGCGCCCTCGCCTGACTAGAATCGATGTGGCGAATCCGCGCATGGGGCACCGGGCTGCGCAGCACTTTGGCGTACGCCATCCCCGGTAATCGAAGATCGCCCGCGTAAACCGCCTGGCCTGCGACTTTCTCGGCGCCATCGATGCGACTGAGACTTACACCCACTGCTGACATCGTTAGATTCGTTCTCCCCCGCGCGACCGGCGCGCTCATCTTTTGTACAAAACAGCGAACGTTGACATTGCGCTCAGCGTTCAGTTAAGAATCGTAGTGACAATCGTCTTCTTTAGAAAGGAATCAGTCCGTGACTGAACATAGCAAAATGACCGCACAGGAAGCAAAGCAAAAGGCCGAGGCCATCAGAAAACTGATCCTTGATACTTACCATCGTGAAGTCCAACCGTCGCCATTCTTCACCGACCTTCGCGCCGGCACTCTTTCCCGCCCGCGGCTCCAGGGATGGATCAAGAATTGGTACTCATTCGCCCTCGAGGTCAACACCGGCATGGGCACCGTGTATCATCAGTTTGTCGGGTTTTTCAAAAGGCATCCGGCGTTGGAAGACCGCATCGCACAAAAAATCGGCGAGGAATTTACCACTCCGGCGATCGGCGGCCACGCGCGCATGTTACCCGTCCTCGGCAAAGCGCTCGGCGTCACCACGGAGGAAATGATCGAGTGTGAGCTGATCCCCGAAGCGCGCGGTCTCGTCGACTTTTTCGTCCGCTCTTGGATCGACATCCCGCTCGCCGAATGTTTTGCCGTGCACATGGAAGAAGAAATCTTCGGCTTCATCTCGCGCGACTTCCGGCAAAGCCTGCCTAAATACGGCGTTAGCAACGAGGACATGAAGTACTTCCGAGTCCACGAAGAAGCCGATCTCGACGAAGATCATGGCGGTACCAACCAAGCGATCTTGGAAGTCGCGCTGCAGGAAGGCTTCGGCAACGAACGCGCCGGCTGGCCGCTGGAATATTGCGGTAAAATCGCCGTGCAGATGATCGGTAATTTTTACGACGGCGTGTATCGCCGCTACACGTAACGGTTTACGCAAATTCGAAGCTCGAAACAAATTCAAAAACATTTCGAAATTCGCTATCGAACTTAGTTTTTTAGTATTTCAGAGATCGGTTTCGTATTCGAATTTCGAAATTTTGAGCGTGAGGAGCCACGAAGATGGAACTGCCCAAAGAAATCCAAGAGCTCAACGATCTGCTCCGCCCGCGTTGGGTTTCCGGGTTGTGGAATGTCGACCATGCCGAGCGCCCATCCGATCCCAAGACGCGCGTCAGACCGCATCTTTGGAAGTGGCACGATATTTACGACAGCTTGCTTCAAGCCAAAGAAAAAATCTCAGTCGCCAGCGGCAGCGTCGAGCGGCGCGTCATTCGTTTGGTCAATCCGGGCATGGCCGAAAGCGAGATGACCAGCCACACGATTCTTCTTTCGTTTCAGTTGATCCAACCGGGCGAAGTCGCGCCGGCGCATCGGCACACCATGTCGGCATTTCGTTTCATCCTCCAAGGACACGGCGCTTACACCAACGTCGATGGGCAAAAGATGGTGATGGAAGACGGCGATCTCATCCTGACGCCGCAAGGCTGCTGGCACGAGCACGCCCACGAAGGCGACGAGAACATGGTTTGGATCGATGGCCTCGATGTTCCGTTCGTTCAAGCGCTGAATCAGATTTCTTTCGACCCGTACAAAGGCCGCTTGCCCGTGAGCGAAGGTATCGATCCAGGGATGTTCTCTGGCATGACCCGGCCCGTTGGCAACGCTACGCCGGCAATGGCCCCGCTGCTGCACTACCACTGGCGCGACACCTATCCATCATTGCAACGACTCGCCCGCGCATCCGGGAATCCGTTCGACGGCGCCGCGCTGGAATTCGTCAATCCTGCAACCGGCGGCCCGACACTGGCGACCATGTCATGCCGCGTGCAGCTGCTGCGCGCCCAACGAACAAACCAAATCGCACCGCCATACCAGCACGAGCATCTACCACGCTTTCCGCGGCAGCGGGACAACGATCATCAATGGCGAAAAATTCCCTTGGCAAAAAGGCGACACCTTCATCGTGCCGCTGTGGTCGTGGCACGACCATGCAAACGCCTCGTCGACCGATGAAGCGATCCTGTTTTCCATGCACGATGAGCCTATCTTGAAGGCTTTCGGATTGTATAGGGAAGAAGCACAGGAATAAGCGAAACCGCTCGCACGCCCTTCGAAAAACTAATCGCCGGATACGAATAGGTGCTGGCGAAATCGAACCAAAACTCGATTTTTGCTAAGGCATTCATAGGCCGGAATATCGCTTAGCTCGGACGATCGCTTTGAAGCAATCGAGCTCGCGGCGCCGTCACATTTCCTGGCTGCGAGAAAACAAAATCCAGGCGATGGCCGTATCGGAGCAATTCTTTTGTCATCCTTTACTTCAGCAGCACCAAGGCGAGCGCCAGAAGCGCCGCAAACAATGCGAATCCGGCCAGCCCGAGCGCGGCAAATATTGCGCCGCGACACAAGCACGGGCACGGGACTTTGCGCTGCTGCCGGAGTGTCCGCGAAAAGCGACTGTTGCATAATCGTCTTTGCCGCAAGCACGTCTTGTGCCGCCTCCTCGAAATGTTGCTGCGATATGCGCTTGCCTATATCCGCGCCTGGTTCCCCGGCTGCCGCGGCCGCCGCTTTGATAACCGCATTCTTAATATCGCCGCCGCTCATCGCGTAGCGCTCGGAAAGCACCTTGAAGTCGACGTCGGGAGCCAATGGCGTCTTTCTCGGATGAACTTGCAACTGCCAGATCCGCGCGCGCTCCTCGACTCCCGGCATCTCGAAGAGCACATGGGTGCGGATGCGGCGCTCAAAGGCCCGGTCGAAGTTGGCCGCCAAATTGGTCGCAAAGATCACGATGCCGTTGAACGCTTCCAGCTCGCGCAGCAGAACGTTGATAGTCACGTTGCTCTCGCGATCAATCGCTGTGGCCGCACCCGCGGAGCGGCGCATCGCAATGGCGTCCGCTTCATCGAAAAAAAGCACCGCGTTCTGCTCGGCTGCCGAGCGAAACGCCGCCGCCACGTTCTTCGGAGTTTCGCCCAGCCACATGGACTCGGCTTGAGCGTAGTCGACAACCAGCATTTTCATGCCGAGTTCGTGCGCGATCGCTTCGGCGCAGATCGTCTTTCCGGTCCCCGGAGGTCCGGCGAAGTTAAACGCCAGGCCGCGCCCTGCGGTGTGCCGCTCACCCAGGCCCCAGCGCTGGAAGATCAGTGTGTGATTACGCACCTGGGCCAATGCCTGATCGAGAGTGCGCCGCGTCTGCGGCGGTAAAACGACATCCGCCAACGTGCGCTCCGGCAGCACCGTTTCGACGACGCGCCGCGACCCCAGACTCGTCAAGAATGAAATTAGCGGTCCAGCCATTCGAGGTAGCTTACCAGATTCGCGCGGTCATTTTCGCAGCGAGCGGGCAATGTTTGAGTATTTGCTGAAGACTTTCGGCTCCAAGCCGAAGAGTTCTGAACTTGCACTGTTTCTGGATGGGAACATCTACCGCCAAAATACAATCGAAGCTGCTCAATACAATGCACTCGTCGTAGGGTTTAATGGGATCATGTCACCGGTATGCGAGTTTTGTCTTACGTGCCCGTGCGGACACTGTGATTAGTCGGACAGTGCATTAGAGCAACTCGCGAAACTGTTCAATGGTGAGACCCGCGTCGCGAACGATACCCCCATGGTGAAGGCATTGACAGGGTTATGACGCGGAATTGTTAGAATGCGTTGACCATTTGTCATTACGACGTGCTTGCCTTGGCGCGCGATCCAGAAACCTGCCTTTTCAAACGCGTGCACAGCCTCGAGATGATTGACTCCAGGTACCTTGGGCAACACTACACCATGATTTCAACTTCGCGCACATCCTCGCCACGAAGCTGCTCATCGACTACAGACAAATATTCGCGAATTGCGTCACGAATATTCTCTACAGCTTCATCTTCCGTCACACCTTGGGACCAGCAGCCCGGCAGACCAGGCACTGAAACACTGTATCCTTCTTCAGATCTGTGAAGCGCAATGCGGTATTTCATGAAAACCTCCACAATAAGTATAGCTCGACTAGAGATAATAAAGCTACCGATTACTCTCCAAGGTAGTGGTTAATTTTCAATCCGCCATGAGTCTTAACGTCGAGAAAGATTCCTCGCGAGTTATCCTGAGTCCCGCCGAAGGACTCGGAATGACAACCAGATAGGCATTCGTCATCTCGAATAAGGTGAGAGATCTTTCCCAAACTGAACCACTACCATCTCCAACGACATTGAAAGCGATCGGTCTGGAGCGATGGGTGTCTCTGTGATACCGCCGCGCCCAGAAAACCATGGTAGGCAGATTCTTCCGCTGGGTTCGCAATTAGAAAAATTCGGTACGCCTTCTCGCCTATTTTCCTAACTCACGATTCACTTCTTCGACGATGCTGAAGTCAAAGACGCGCTCCAAGGGGACCTCGCCGGTAAACTTTACCTGCCGTTTGCGCTCGTTGACCAGCGCTTCCATGCCGGCGCGGCTCAAAGTTCCGTCTTTGGAAACGCCTTTGATAAAGACATTGTAAGTATGCTCCGCGGTTTCCTGATCCAAGCGCAACCAACTCGATAGCAATCCGATCATTTCATTGCGGTTGCGCGGATCGTTGGAATAGCGAATGCCGCGCACGGTCGCCGTCAAAAATTTCTTGAGATCCGCGCGCTGGCGCTCGATCATGGGCGTAGCCGTCGCCATGCCGACAAACGGCAAATCAATTTCGTCGGCAACGTCGAGAAGATTCTTCAGGCCGGCACGGCGCGCCAGCACCACGCCTTGCGGACCGAGCATCGCCGCGTCGATCTGACCTTGTTTGAGATGCTGCAACCTCACATCCTCATCGCCGACCGCCAGCAATTTGGCGTCTTTTTCCGGGTCGACATGGTATTTTCTGAGGATCAAAGTCGTCAGCACGTACGTGCTCGCGCCGGGAGCGTCGACGCCGACGATCTTGCCGCGTAGATCCGCCACCGATTTGATCTGCGGCTTCACCACCAAGGAATCCATTGGGCGCGTCGAAAAATAGATGACGATCTTGAATGGAAAGCCGCGCAAAATAGCGCCCGCGGCGGTCCCGGTAGCAGTCGTGTACTGGATTTCACCGTTCGTCAGAGCCGCGGGAATGATGGACGGACGCATCATGATGAACTCGGGTTGAAGCGCATCTTGCGCATAGAAACCTTTTTTCGCAGCGACGATAAGCGGAAAATAGCTCGCCGACGGACTCGGAACACCGACCCGGACCGGTCCGGCGCCGGATGCCGCAAACGGCCGGCTCATTAAAATCGCAACGATGGTTATGACCTTGATCGCGCCTTGCACCATGGACCCTCCGAACGTTTGGATGATTAAATATGCGTGTATCGCGGCCGCAGGATCTGCACGCCCTCGCTGCTTTCGATATAACGAGCAAAGCGATACTTGCCCTCCTTGCCGTCGAGTGTGAGGGTCGGCAAGTTGTCCACGCTGCCTTTCTCCACTTTGGCCACGATAAAATAATGTCCTGGATTGTTAAGGGCGCGGCGCGCGCCAGCTTCGAATTCGTCCACTGTGGTAGCGACAGTCGCGTTCACTATCCCCGCGCCGCGGGCTATGGCGGCAAGATCCGCCTTGCCGGCGGTCGCTGACTTTAAGCCTCCTCCGCCTTCGTAGGACTCGTTATCGAGCACGATATGAATAATGTTATTCAAGTTCTGATTCGCTAAATCGGCCAGGCTCGCGAGATTCAGCAACAAGTTGCCGTCGCCGTCGAGCATCACCACCTGCCGATGCGGCAGCGAAACGGCAATCCCAAGTCCGACCGCAGCGCACAGACCCAAGTTGACTTGCAGGAGATTCGCGTCGCTCGGGCGCAGCGCGTTCCACTCCCGGCAAATCGGTCCGACGTTGGTCACCACGATCGTTTTCGGGTCGAGCAACGGCGCCAATGATTTCAAACAGTCAAAGCGTTTCATTTAATAGTTTCTCCCGTGAGCAGCACGGCGACCGGACGTTGCCAGCTGATCGTCGATCCTTGGGCATCCACGATCGCCTTGGAAATTTCTTCATTCTTAGAAATCAAGCTGTATGGCGCGTTTAAAACTTTTAGCAGCGGCTCCGTGGTGTCTTTATACGGCCCCATCAACCAAAAGGCATCGCCGATATCGCCGCGATAAGGAATCAGCAAAAGTAGCGGCAAATTCCACGCCATGCAAAGACTCGTGAGCGGCCAGGCGGCCACGAGCAAGCCGGACGTCGGCACCAACAACGCGGGCCGTTTTCCGCTCAACCACGCGCCGGCGCAGACGCCGACGCCGATCGCCTCATTGCTCACAGGGACATAGGTAAAATGTCGATCGTTCGCGACGCGCGCCTGCAACACGGAAAAATCCGAGTCCGGCATGAGAGAAACAAAATCGACTCCCGATTTTTTCAATCCATCAACGACTGCATCGACCGCCGCGGTTTCCATAGGTCCACCTCGCCAGGTAATTCTTCATCTTCTTTAATATTGTAAACGTGCTCATAGTTAATTGCTCGCCGTCAATTTTTTAAGGCTTCCAGCCTTTGGCGCGTAATTCATTGCGAACTTTCACCGCCATGGAATAGTCGAAGATCTTGTCGAGCCGGGGCGGCTCTTTGAGCCCGACACGATCGATCACATGCTCAAGAGATTTACGTTGGATTTCTTCGCTGACAATGCCGTCCTGAGTCAGGCTTGGACGCATCAACTCATAGATCTTCGCCGCGGCATCTTCTTTGACTCTGAGGAAGCGGATCAAAATGCCAATCGTCTGCGATCGCAGATCGCGGAAATGAATAAAGCCTTTGAGCGTCGCGCGGATAAACTTTTCTACTAACGTTGGATCAGCCGCCAGCAGCTGGTCCGTGACGTTTATCGTGCCCTGCAACTCGATCCATTCTTGATCGATGAACGAAACCAACTCGCGGAACCCAGCGTCTTGGGCCATCAAATTCGCCGGAATCGAGAGCATCGCGGCGTCGACGGTGCCGGCCTGCAGCGCAAAAAAGCGCGCCGTGCCCGAGCCGACCGGTAGAATCACAACATCGCGGCCGCCGTCCAACCCGTGTTTTTTCAAGATTTCCCGCAAGAGCGAGTCGGGCCCGCTGCCGAGACTCGAAACGCCGACTTTTTTTCCTTTGAGATTTTCCACCGATCGAATATCCGAACGAGAGTAAAGCCAGAACATCGGGCGATTGAAGGTCGTAAACATGAAGCGGATCGGCGCGCCGCGCAGGATCGGCAGCAGTCCCGCGCCGCCGGCGGTGGAAAATTTCACGTTTCCGCCGAGCAGCGCTTGCGTGCCGAGCGCCGAGGGCATGACGATCAGTTGCGCATCGAGCCCTTCTTGACGGTAATAACCCCGGTCCCGGGCAACCGCAAAAGCGGTCGCGGCCGGCGTGATCGCGGGGATTTGCACCGGCGTTTTCACAAGCTCCTGCGCGTTGTTGTTCGACGCCACGCATAAAAGCGCGACGACGATCAAGATCCTGAGCCAAATAGTCATTTCGATTCCTTTGTGTTATTCGAACGAGAGAGATCGAGATAATGAAACGGAAAGTAGCTTTCACCAGGATCAGTGTCAAGAAAGCTCTCGGAGGACGATCATGAAGTTCGGTGTTTTTCTGCCGGTGTCTGGCCGCGCGGCGAGCCGCAAGACGCTCATGCAAGCGGCGCAACAAGCCGAAGTGCTCGGCTACGATTCGGTGTGGGCGGCGGATCGTCTCGTCATGCCGTGGAAGATCGAAACCACTTATCCCTACAGCAAGGAAGCGACTTTCATCGTGCCGCCGGATCGGCCGTTTTTCGACACGCTCACGTGTCTGGCATTTTTGGCGGGATGCACGGAAAAAATTCACTTGGGCATGAGCGTGATGGTGCTGCCCTATCGCCATCCACTGCACTGGGCGAAAATCGCGACGACCATCGACCAGCTTTCGACGGGGCGGCTCATCCTGGGCGTCGGCGTCGGCTGGATGGAAGAAGAATTCGCCGCCATGAACGCACCGTTCAAAGAGCGCGGCAAGGTTGCCGACGAGCAGTTAACTTTGCTCAAGCAACTTTGGACCGAGGAACACATCAGCTTTCACGGCAAATACTACAACGCCGACGACATCGCCTTTAATCCGAAACCCTATCAGCAGCCGCGCCTGCCGATCTGGGTCGGTGGCGAGGGCAAATACGCGCAACGCCGCGCCGGTCAGTACGGCGACGCCTGGTTTCCCTACTTTGTAAAAATCACGCCCAAGGAATTGGCCGCCGGGTTCGAAAACGTCCGCGCCGAGGCCAAGAAAGCCGGCCGCAATCCGGACGAAGTCGAACTCGCCTGCTGCCTCCCCGTCGAGCTGACTGCCACCGCCGGCCCGCAAATAACCGACTATCTAAAAGGCAGCATCGAGCAGGTCGTCGAAAGATTGAAAGAGTTCATCGACGTCGGCGTCATCCACATCGGCCTCCAGTTCATGATTCCCCACTACCCCGAGCGTCAGGAACAGATCGAACGCTTCGCCCGCGAAGCGTTGCCGAGTTTGAAAGCCTACGCGAAGACGTGATCGTGTTTCGTGCTCGCCGATCTCGATTGCGCAGGCGATGAACGGCTTGAACGTTTTGAACGCTTCAATAGTTCGCCGTCAGCTTGAACTTGAATCCGTCGCACGGATAAAAACATAGTCTACAACATCAAATAACGAAGGAAGGATTTTTCATGGCCAATTTACCCAAAGTCGCACTGATTTTAACCGGCGGCACCATCGACTCGGTCGGCAAAGACCGTCTCGATCTCGCCTGGTACATCGAAGCCGGCAAACGCTTGAACGACGGCGAACTGCTCCAGCAGTTGCCCGAATTGAAAGACATCGCCGAAGTGCAAGAGATTCCCGTTTCGCCGACTGCCGAGCCACGCGCTGGTGGACAAAGACTGGCTCGACTTGGTGCGCACGATTCACAAGATCTTCGACGAAGACAAAGCCGACGGCATCGTCATCACGCACGGCACCAACACCATCGAAGAGACCGCCTATTTTCTTAACCTGACGTTAAAAACCGATAAGCCCGTGGTCGTCGTCGGCTCCATGCGCCCGGCATCGGCGATCAGCGCCGACGGTTACCTGAATGTGGTCAACGCCATCAAAGTCGCGGCCGATCCGCAGTCAAAGGGCCGCGGTTGTCTGCTGGTGATGAACGACACGATTTTCAACGGCCGCGACGTGACGAAAAATGCGACTTATCGCGTGGAAGCGTTTCAATCGCGGGATCTGGGACCGCTCGGCTTCGCCGACGGCGACGGCAAGATCGTTTATTATCATCAGCCGGTGCGCAAGCACACGACGGCGACAGAATTCGACGTGCGCAACCTGCAATCACTGCCGCGCGTCGACATGGTGCTTTCCTACGTCGGCGCCGACGGCACGATGATCGAAGCAGCGGCGAATGCCGGAGCCAAAGGCATCGTCAGCGCCGGCACGGGCGCCGGCCGCCCGACGCCGGCCGAAGACGCCGCCTTCGATAAATGCTTCAAAGAAAAAGGCATGCTCATGTGCCTGTGCAGCCGTGTCGCGTCGGGCCGCGTCGTGAGAAGTCCGGGATTGCAGCGACGGGGCTTTGTCGCCGGTGATAATCTACAGCCGTGGAAGGCGCGGTTGCTGCTTTCGTTGGCGCTCACCAAGACGAATAATGCCGATGAGATTCAGCGGATGTTCGACACGTACTAGAAGCAAGATACTTCGGCTTGTTCTATAACTTTACCCATAGTTTGCGGATTGGTTGACGGACAGTTTTAAAACAACTCTGCCGCGAACGACATTGGAATAGACCACTTTGGTTACCAATCGAGCAGGCTTTGCCTAAAGGGTGGGGCTCGTTGATCTGCCTGCAGGGGTCTTGCCATCTTTTTTTTGTGCCGCTGCGTGAAACCCTGTCCCGCGACTCGCTTATTCTCTCACAAGACACTTATAACAGTTCCTTTTTTAGGCGCGGCGTGGGAAATCTTGTCGCCCCTTACAATCGCGCTCCATGCGGACGCGGTTGACGGACAGCATACCCGAGTCGGAGAATGCGTCATGGTCCGCCGCACTTGGACGTGGTCATTGGCCCGGGTTGCCTTCGTCGCGCTGTTCGTTGCGTTCTTCGACCCGTCCGACCCCGGTGTCGCTGCAACCGACGTTCAGTACGTCCGTCGCGTAATTGTCGGCGACACGTTTCTCTCGGCAGTGGCGTACGTTTGCGGTTGATGGGCGTGGACACACCAGAAACGAAGCGATCGAATGCGCCGGTGCAATACTTCGGCAAAGGAAGCCAGCGCCTTCACCAAGCGCATGATCGCCCCCAAGTGAGGAGAATCAAACGCGCCAAATAAAGTGACTATTGGCGAGAGGAGTGCGGCAAAAAGGGTTAGTAAAGCGATATGTCCTGCTCTAAATCAGATTTCTCGCTCATCGAATTTTTTCAACCGATTGCGTAAATCGAGCATCTCGCGACGAGACTTCTCGCTGCGAGTGCGTAAAAACTCAGCTGCGACTCGATCGAGTTGCTCGTTGATCTCTTCACGACTCAACAACGCGGGTCTTACAGACGTCTTCATTGCGTAGGAAGCTGGTGCCGTGTTGCTGATGCTTACCCGCGGTGATTGCGCCTCCGATAGCTGTCGATTCGTCTTCTCTATGATGGCTAAGGACTCCAAAACCGGTATTTCCGATTGTTCCGTAATTTTTTGTAATTCCATGCGTAACTCCCTTACGTCATCCATCGCTTTCAGTGTACGCTCCCATTGGAGCTGGATTGGAACCATGTGCAGGACCCCCGAAGTTGAGATTCGAGCTCCCGGTCCTGCGGCCCCGGTCGGATAAACTCAACCAGAAATGCTTGCAACCTCAGCCACAACCAGAAATCAGAAAAGGGCGTCTTTCGTCGAGGTCATCAAGAAAGCAGGTACAGCCGGTTTCACTCCACACACGATGATCGACGCTGCCCGCCTCGCTGTGGATGAAATCGCCGGGATAGAGTGTTCGGTCATCGACCTTCAATATGCCGTGAAGAAGATGCAGTTCTTCGATGCCCGCATGCCTGTGCCCGGGATAATCGGTTCCCGGATCAAGCCGGACCAACATGCTCACGCTGTCGTTTTCCGTGTTCCTCGCGAGTATTTTGACGTGGATACCTGGCGCCGCTTCCTCCCACTCTGGTTTAAGCCGGCGCTTCCAACGGAGGTACGAACGGCTGCGTGTCCGTTTCGCTGGCGATTCGCTTCGCAAGCCGGCCCCATAGAGATTCCGCGGGGCGCAACACATCGGTGGACCAGCCGACAAACGAGCGGACAATGGGCCGGAGCGTCTCGATTTCCTGCCGGCAATCCTCGCATGACGAGATTTGAGCTTCAACCGAAGCGATCTCGCGCGGAGGAAGCGCCTGCAATGCAAACAGGAACACGAGATCCAGATGCTCTTGACTGTGTGTGTCCGGTTTTGAGTTCATACCCTTCAATTTCCTTCCTAGCGCTTCTCGGAGTTTTCCCAGTCCGGAGCGGATTCGCGTCTTCACGGTTCCGAGCAGGTTGATTCAACTTCCTGGCCGTTTCTTCATAAGTCAATTCAGAGAAAAATGCGGTTTCGATCGCATTTCGTTCTTCTGGAGTCAGGACCTCAAGCGCATTCCGCAACAGGCGGCTCTGCTCCTCAAACAGAAAGGCTTGTTGAGGATCCACAATGTCCGTTGTTGGACGCAAGCTGTCCGGATATGTGTTCACTCGTTTTTTTCTCTGATCGAATCGCAGGCGATCAATCGCCCTGCTGCGCGCCTGATTCATGATCCAGCCGATGACCGACCCGTTAGCAGGATCATAGGTCGAGGCTTTTCGCCACACGTCATAGAAAACATCGAGCGTGACTTCTTCGGCAGTTTCTCGATTCGCGGTTATCCGCACGATCAACGTAAAAACGATTCGATGCGTTTGCTCGTAAAGGGAATGCAGTGCGCGCTGATCACCGCTGGCGACGGCTCGGACGAGCTGTAGCCACTCATCCTCGGATACGCGAACCTTTGACTTATCGGCAAAGAGAATATCCCCGAGCGTTTTCGGTATTCGGCGCAGTCACGACGGCGATCATGCCGCGGCGCAATTCTGCCGGTCAAGAGGTCGGAAACCGGGATGCTTTCCATTTCGTATGCCTATAGAGACTAAACGCTAAAACTCTGCCGCTGGATTTATCCAGAACCAAAAAACTTCCTAATCCCGGCGCCGAAGGAATTTCTTGCGGAGTGCAAATCCAAAATCTAATCGTTGACGTTATTACGGATGTAAGTGCGGAAAGTCCGTACAATCGAGTCAGCTAACTCAGACCAGACCAATTCAAGTCCAATAAGAAAGAGTATGAGCTTTACCACCGAGTCCGGCATCTCAAACATTGGCAAAATTCCCTGGGGCAGCCACTTCTGCCATCTCTATGAAAATGCTGCGGATCTCGCCGAAGTTTTAATTCCCTATTTCGCGACGGGACTACAAAACAACGAACGTTGTATTTGGATTGCGTCTGAACCCTACTTCTCAGAGGACGCGCGCAAGGACCTTGCGCACGTAGTTCCCGATCTAGGGCGCAAAATCTTCAGCGAACAGTTGAGCATATGCGAGTTCGATGACTGGTACGTGACAGCGGGATCGCTCCAGGATACGACTATCGACCGCTGGCTCAAGGAAGAGCGGCGAGCCTTGGAGCGCGGCTACGAGGGGTTACGGATTGCCGGAAATACGTCGTTCGTGGAACCGAGAGCCTGGGAAGCCTTTATGGACTACGAGCGAAGCGCACAGGAGGCTTTCAAGGAGCGCCGAGTCCTTGCACTGTGTAGTTACGAGGTAACGAGACTACGCAGTCCTCGGGACGTTGACGTTTTTCAACGTCATCACTTCCGTGTCTGCCGAAATGATCAGTATTGGGAGTTATACCCCGCTTCGCCTGCCTGGTGATTGGATGAAATCGCTTTTAGCAATGCCCGTGGAAGTCCACTCCGGTTTTTTGCAGGCATGCCCGCTCATGAGCCGTGAATACGTGATCTTGAAAAACTCTCTGGTTCTGGAATCGCCGACGGGTCAGGCGATCGTGGAGATCCTCTGCGACGATGCCGACGCGAAACTTTTATTCGACCGGGCGACAGATTCGTATTCCGACGCCCTTCCGTACATCGAAAAGCCCTGGAAGTCGCTGTCAGCGGGATAAATATGGACCGCCCGGCGGGAGATACGAAAGCGTGCGAGGCACGGAAATGTGAGCTGATCGCCATTTGGCGAGTACGCCCGCTCGTAAGCGCCAGCCAATCTAACTCGTCATATTTCAACGAGCATGAGTTGGGGTACGTGATGCGGATCGTCACGGCTTTCTCCGGCTTGTTGTTTCCCACCTTCACCAAGGCCACGATTTCCGCCAACGGGGAATTGACCGGCAAGAACTGAGTGGGATAACCGACCCGACCTCGTCTAGAATTTCGTAAAGTACAGACTCATGCCCGACCCCAAATCCCGCTTGCTCTCGGGCCAGAAATGAGCCGGCCGTACCCATCACGACAGTCTGATTACAATTCGGACGGGTCGCGCGTATGACGCGGCGGCGGGCATCTCCCTCGCCACTTCGATCGGCGCCCTCTCAGCCGCGAATTCATACTCGACTTCGGCGACTTTGCCGGTGCTTCCACCGGCAATACGAATTTTCTCTCCCACCCGCGGAATCGCCTGCAGAGTGTCGAAAGGAACATGCCAGGTTTTCCCTGCCATCTCCAACACTAAACACTGAGCGTCTACGCTCCGCTCTGTTTCCAAGTCGAGGATCGGTTTTTCTGATCGGTCATGACAGTCTCCTCCCTATATCTAGTGATCTTGCTGGCTCCCCAGCCAATGACATCCTTACGCGGTAACTTCCAGCGACTGTCGGTCCAACTAACGCCTAGGAGCCGAGTATGGACGATCTTTCTATTCACGAACTCGTGGGCAGTTTCCGATCGTACTCCGATTTCTTGATTCCGCCGAAAAAACGTTTTCGCCGGGCGGCACATATTCAGCAGGATGCAACAGATATACCAATTCTTTTCGTTATATTTTTTTTTTAGCCCTGTAGGCTGGTTTCTGTGTGCCACATTGCAATAGACTGCTTCTCGTCCTTCTGGGACAAACACTGCGAGCGATATTTCAATAGATTCGCATGTAAGTACGGCGCCGAGATTCTTCGCGTAAGGCTAAATTGCGATAACGGCCATTCGCACCAGAATGATTTAACTTTATCTGTCCTGATCAAACCTACAGGCTGTATTGAAAGTCTGGTCATAGCCACCACGAGCGCCTAAAAAGATTTGAATTTAGGAAGAATCGCGACTAGTTTGCGTTTCCGGATTTCTCCAGAGGAGGGGCATGCTGAGGCGTGCAAAAGGCTGCCGCCGAGAGCGGTTTTAGCATCGGTAACAGATTCAATCTGTCACCGGTTGAGATTTAGTGCCTGTAAGTCGTTGTCGCTGAAGGGCTGTTACCGTTGTGACCGATAGCGCTCCGGACTTCTTACCATGCCGGCGCGCACCGGGTTGAGATGAATATAACGGATCGGCTGAAGGAGATACTGGTCTTTCTGGCAAAGGATTGCTTTGTAGCGCCCTTCAAACACGTGTCCTGCCTTGCGATGTCTAAGATTGAAATATATGGCTGTAAGATTGTTGCAGCCCTTGCATGAATTTCGCCAGTGGCTGTTCGGAGCTTTCAACGAGCAGATGGACATGGTTGGGCGACGGCGACGGCAAAATTGTTTATTATCATCAGCCGGTGCGCAAGCACACGATGGCGACAGAATTCGACGTGCGCAACCTCCAATCACTGCCGCGCGTCGACATGGTGCTTTCCTACGTCGGCGCCGACGGCGCGGTAATTCGAACCACGGCGAGAGCCGGGGCTAAAGGCATCGTCAGCGCCGGCACGGGCGCCGGCCGCCCGACGCCGGCCGAAGACGCCGCCTTCGATAAATGCTTCAAAGAAAAAGGCATGCTCCATGTACCTGTGCAGCCGTGTCGCGTCGGGCCGCGTCGTGAGAAGTCCGGGATTACAGCGACGGGGCTTTGTCGCCGGTGATAATCTACAGCCGTGGAAGGCGCGGTTGCTGCTTTCGTTGGCGCTCACCAAGACGAATAATGCCGATGAGATTCAGCGGATGTTCGACATGTACTAAGAGCAGAGCTCGCCGCTATCAATCATCATCGCCGCCGCCCGCCGACGATGTCGCAGCGGGGGATACAATGGACGAGAGTTGTCATTTTTCTAGCACGACCTCGAACATTGTCTAACGCTCATTCGGTTGAACGACTTGAACGGAAAACAACCATGTAATTGCAAGCCTTGTTATTTGTGTTTAGTTTTTCGCCGCTAGCCGCAGTTCCGCCGTGATCGGCAGTTCAAACAAATCGCTGCGCAGGAGCCGGGTCGAGAAAAACAATACCTCGAGATTTTCGATCTCCCTGGTTTTCGGGTTGAGCCTGGCAATGCCTCGTCCCCAAGTTCTTCGGATTCCTGTTCAGGATAGGGCGTGATTTTATTGATGTAGAGAATGTCGCCCTGGCGATCGTATTTAAACGTTAGCTTCGCTTCCATTCCACGTCTCCTTCCGGAATTCGCCTGGTAATATAAGCCGTGACCACCCAATCTCTGCTCTTGGGCGGAGCCTCACTGACAACGACCACACCAGATGCTTTCCTTTCACGAGATCATCATACCATTTTGAAAACAGCCGTGCATTCGCGAAGCGTCCGCTTCGCCGGACTTGGTCCAGATCCGCAAAGTGTCGCTGATCTGATCCACGTACACCGGGAATAGCTCCGGGTGCGCTTCAGCGATGTGGCTCTCCCGCTCGTCCGACAGCTCGACCTCGCCGCCAAGATAAGGACACGCAAATGTTTTCATCGGCTTACGAGTTTAGTCAACCCCGGATCATGATACAATCACGGCGACCTTCCGCCTTGGCACCGCCTTCTCGCCGAGATGTGTCATTGAAAAACTTAGACCCAAGCTTCTTACAGCCGTGTCGCGTCGGGCCGCGTCGTGAGAAGTCCGGGATTGCAGCGACGGGGCTTTGTCGCCGGTGATAATCTACAGCCGTGGAAGGCGCGCTTGCTGCTTTCGTTGGCGCTCACCAAGACGAATAATGCCGATGAGATTCAGCGCATGTTCGACGTGTACTAAGAGCAGAGCTCGCCGCTACTCGATTTATTGTCGCCCCGGCGGATGCAATAGCGGCCGGCGGCCATGGCAGCCTGGATTTCCGCCAACGGGAAATTGACCGGCAAGAACTGAGTCAGGGGATAACCAACCCGACCTCGTCTAGAATTTCGTAAAGTACAGACTCATGCCCCCCCCCAAAAATCTCGCACGGTCGTATCGCGCACGTCTTCAGTGCGACAGCGGCGAACCGCATCCTTGAGGCCGGGCGCCGGCTGGCTTATAGTCTGCGGAGAAACCGAATCTCGTCATGCCGGCAGAGAGGACACTGTGAGCTACGGCGAAGCGGACGGGCCACGTCGGCGAAGTCGAAGGCGCCCATCTCCTCCGCCATGCGGGCATGGAAGACCACCTGCAGCAGCAGATCACCCAGTTCGTCCCTTCAACTCGCTCGAGGTCGCCGCGCTCGATGGCGTCGGCCACCTTCTTGGGTTCGGCCTCCTCAATGGTGTAGGGGGCGATGGTGGCGAAGGTCTGCTCCTTGTCCCACGGGCAGCCGGCGACACGGGTCACGCAGCCCGCGCCATGATCTCCAGCAGGCGGTCGAGCGGCTCGTCTGTCACGCACGCGCCTCAAGCTGACGGCGAATCTCGGGTCTGGCGTTCCTTGTTCATGGGGAAGGAGTAGATCACCGCCGCCGCCGCCACAAGACAACCGGCAAGCCAACGAACAACAGTTGCAGAGCATTGAGCGCCTGTTCGGTCTGCACGCCCGCGGCGTCGCGGTTAAATCCGGCCCACTGCAACGGCAGGAAGGTCGCCGCCGCCAGGGCGTAGCCGATCTTGTTGGTGGCGGTCAGCAGGGCGAATAACTGGCCGGTGCGGTCCTTGCCCGAGATCAGCCGATCCTCGTCACCGACGTCGGCCAGCATGGCGCGCAGCAGCACCTGACCGGCGCAGAAGGGAATGCCGACGCCGACCATCGACAAGGCCGCCAGCACGAACTTGTCGTCGCCCGGGGGCACCGCGGCGACGCCCAGATAGGCGATGGCGAACATCACGCCCGCCGCCGCCAGCGCCCTGTGCTTGCCGATCTTGGTCGCCAGCCAGCTCCACAGCACCCCGCCGACCAGACCGGAAGCGAAATAGAGGAAGATCAGCAGCTGGGCGTGGAACAGGCTCAGGTGCTTGGCGGACTGGAAATAGTAGAGGGCCAAGGCGCCGGTGACGCCGGGCGCCAGGCCGAACAGCAGGTCCGTCCACATCAGCCGGCGCACCGAGGCCATCTTGATGAACTCGATATAGGCGCTCCATTGCGGCTTGCTGGGCTCCTTCGGCAGCGGCTCGGGGACGCGCCAGGCGGCCAGGCCGATGGTCAGGGGCAGCAGGATGAGGATGAACCACCCCATGCCTCGAACCCCTTCGGCCAGCCCACCGCCCCTTTCGGGCGATGATCACCGGGATCAGCAGCACCAGGACGATCCCCAGCACATTGCCGATGGTCCAGAAGCCGTAGATGCGGGCGCGCTGATCGTAGTCCGGCGACAGCACGCTGGCCCAGGAGGTCTGCGCCAGCACCGACATCGAAAAGCCGACGTAGACGACCAGCAGCCAGCCGAACAGGAACACCGGCCCAACCTTGCCTGGCGGCATGAACAACAGCCAGGTCGCCAGACCCATCACCGCGATGCTCGCCAGCAGCCACGGCCGAAAACGGCCCAGGCGCGTGCGGGTGCGATCCATCAGATTGCCGAGGAATGGATCGACGCCAATGTCCAGCAAGCGGATAACCAGGAAGATCATCCCCACCGTCCCCAGCGGGATGCCGACGACGTCGGAATCGAAGGTCGGCAGTTGAACCACCAGCGGCAGGCCCAGCGCCGCCATCGGCAGGCAGGGCGCGGCGAAGGCGGCCAGCGTCAGGTTGGAATGGCGGCCCTTGTCGGCCATGGCGTGGTTCCCCGCGAGTCTGATGCTCTGTGTCGCGATCAGACGCCCAGAGCGAGGGAGTTCGGCAAGACAGCTTGGCCGTGTTGTCCGGGAGCGGGTCGAGGAAAAGTGTGAAGCGGTTTTCCGCCCGCGACCCGCTCGAGCGTCTAGCGCCCTTGGAAGGCCGGCGCCGCTTCTCCAGGAAAGCCTTCTGGCCCTCCTTGAAATCCTCGCTCTCGAAACAGGCGGCGACGGCGGCGTTGACGGCGGCCATATCGCGCTTTTCGCGGTCCTTCAGCCCCTCGACCATTGCCAGCTTGGCGGCCTTCACCGTCAGCGGCGCGTTTCGGCGATCATGCCAGGGCGTACTCCCGCACCAGGAGCCTCCACCTCGGTGGACGGAACGGACGCGGTTTAAGCAGGCCCATACCTAGCGCCTCGGCGCCGTTCAGCCGCCGGGCCGTGAACATGATCTCCCGCGCAAAGGCCGGGCCGACCAGGTCCATCAGCCCCTTCACATCCCATTGAAGTGATAGCCCAGACCCAGCCGCGCGGCGGGAATGGCGAACCTGAGCTCTCCGCAGCGCGGCGTGCGGATGTCGGCGGTTAAGGCCACGGCCAGCAGCCGCCGCCGATGCAGAAGCCCTGGATCATGGCGATCATCGGCTTTTCCACATGGCTCAAGGCGCTGGGAAGGCCGCCGCCCCCGTCAGGGCGTCATAGCTGCGCTTCGACGCCTCGGCGCGCCGGTGCGTTGGTCCCCGAACTGCGAGATGTCGGCCCCGGCGACGAATGTCGTCTCGCCCTGCCCCGCGCAGCACGATCACCCGCACCTCCGGGTCGGCGGCGAAGGCGGCCATCAGCGGCGGGATCGCTTCCCACATGTCCACCGAGATGGCGTTGCGGCGGGCCGGGTTGTTGAAGATCACCCAGCCGATGGCGCCGTCCTTGCTCGCCCGATCAACCGTTCCGTGCCGATATCCATGCCCGCCTCCCATCAACGGGGCAGGGATTAGCGCTCGCCCGCGGTCAGCGCCAGCACGGCGAAGGAGGCC
>CAVWLW010000011.1:0-48666 GCA_963755715.1 uncultured delta proteobacterium | reverse complement strand
TTCGATGTGAGCCACATGGGCGAGATCGAAATCCGCGGCGAAGGAGCTCTCGATCTGTGCCAACGCGTCAGCGCCAATGACGTTGCGCGCATGAAGCCCTTTCAAGCGCAGTATAACTTGCTGCTCAATGAAAACGGCGGTATCGTCGACGACGTCATTTTTTATCGCTTGTCGACGAGCGGTATTTTTTATTTGCGTCAACGCGGCGAACACGGATAAAGACTTTCATTGGATCGAGCGCCAGGCCCAGTCGGGCGCGGCGGTGGAGGTTGAAAACGTCAGCGCCAAGTACGCCCAGTTGGCCTTGCAAGGGCCGCGCGCGGAGAAGATTCTCGAGCCGCTCACGGCTCTCGATTTACGCGGACTCAAATCTTTCTATTTCGCCTTCGCCGATGTGGCGGGTGCGCGCTGTTTGGTAGCGCGCACCGGCTACACCGGCGAGGACGGCTTCGAACTGTACTGCAATGCCGACGACGCCGTTCGTTTATGGGATGCGCTCTTGGATGCGGGTGCGCCGGATGGCCTGTGTCTGGCTGGCTTGGGCGCGCGCGATACGCTGCGGCTCGAAAAGGGCTATCCGCTTTACGGCCACGAGCTCGACGACACGACCACGCCCCTCGAAGCCGGCTTGGCATGGGTGACAAAATTTTCCAAGCCGAATTTTATCGGCCGCGATATTCTAATGCGGCAGAAAGAAATCGGCGTCAAGCGCAAACTGGTCGGGCTGGAAATGATCGAGCCGGGGATCGCGCGAAGCGGATACGGATTATTCAAGCGCGCACAATCGATTGGCCGGGTCACCAGCGGCACCAAGTCGCCGTCTCTCGGCAAATCGATCGCGCTCGGCTACGTGGCTTCGGCAGAGTCGGAGCTCGGGAATGTCGTCGATGTGGAAATTCGCGGCCGGCACGCGCCGGCGAAAGTCGTTTCGATACCGTTCTACAGCCGTTGATCGCACGGCAATAAAGCGTGAAGGAGGTTAGCGATGGAAATTCCTGAAGGACTAAAATATTCCAAGGAACATGAGTGGGTGCTGGTGGAAGGCAAGTCGGCGACCATCGGCATTACCGAATACGCACAGGAAGAGCTCGGCGATATCGTTTATGTCGAGCTGCCTGAAGTCGGCGAGAAGGTGGTCAAGGACGATCCTTTCGGCGCTGTCGAGTCGGTCAAGGCCGTTTCCGATGTCTATGCGCCTGTAAGTGGCGCGGTGCTCGAGGTGAACGACGTGTTGCCGGACAATCCGGAAACGATCAACGACGATCCCTATGGGGACGGCTGGATGATCCGCGTCGAATTGTCGGACCTGGATGATCTGAAAGACCTGATGGACGCCGAAGAATACGCCGAATACGTCGCCCAGCAAAAGGAAGAAGAAGACGACGACGAGGAAGAAGACGAAGAAGATTCCGAAGAGGAAGAAGAAGAGGATAAATAACCGCGTCGATGGGCTATACTCCGCACACGCCGGCAGACCAGGAACACATGCTGCGCACGATCGGCGTCGATGCGATCGAAGCACTCTATCGGCATGTGCCCGCCACGCTGCGCGACCGCGCGCGAATTGATTTACCCGAAGGTCTGACAGAGTTGGCCGTGCGCAAGCGGCTCGGCGAGTTGGCGACAGGCAACGCGACAGCCCTCGACTGGAGCCTGTTTCTCGGCGGCGGTATCTACCATCATTTCATTCCCAGCGCCGTCGACGCGACGGTATCCCGCTCTGAATTTTCCACCTCCTACACGCCCTATCAGCCGGAGGTGAGCCAGGGAACCTTACAAGCGCTATTCGAATTTCAGACGATGATCTGCCAGCTCGCCGGCATGGAAGTCGCCAATGCCGGCGTGTATGACGGCGCTTCCGCGGCGGCTGAAGCCGCGCTTATGTCGCGCCGCATCCAACCGCTGAAGCGGCGGCGAGTGTTGGTGTCGCGGGCGCTGCACCCGCAATATCGCGCCGTGATTGCGTCTTATCTTAAAAATCTTAAGGATGTGCGCCTCGAGGAAATTCCGTTTGACGCCACAGGCGCAACTGATGTCGGGGAGCTTGCCCAGCGATTGAACGATCAAGCCATGTGCGTGCTGGTCGGCTATCCGAATTTTTTCGGCGTTATAGAAGACCTAGCGCCGATTCAAGCTGCATGCGCCAAGGCAGGCGCGCAATTGATCTCTGTGACGACGGAAGCGCTCGCGCTCGGCCTGCTCAAGCCGCCGGGGGAATTCGGTGTCGACATCGCGGTCGGCGAGGGACAGAGTTTGGGCGTGCCGATGAGCCTCGGTGGCCCAGCGTTTGGTTTTTTTACTTGTCAGAAGAAATTTGTCCGGAGCATTCCGGGGCGCCTTGTTGGCGAGACCGTTGACACGGACGGGCAACGCGGTTTCGTCTTGACGCTGGCGACGCGCGAGCAGCATATTCGGCGCGAGAAGGCGACTTCGAATATTTGCACCAGTCAGACGCTTTGCGTGCTCGGTGCCACCGTTTACATGTCTCTACTAGGCAAGAACGGTCTGCGCCGTATGGCGGAAATCAACGCTCTGCGCGCGCGCTCGGCGTTCGGAAAACTCCAGTCGCGCGCCCAGCTCGAGGCGGTTTTTTCTGGCCCCTGTTTTAACGAATTTGTCCTGCGCTCGCGCGATACGCGCCAACTGTTCGCCAAGTGCGCTGCTAACAAAATTATTCCCGGAATAGCTCTGGGGGATTTCTATCCGGAATTGCAAGATTGTTTATTGATCTGCGTCACCGAGATGAACGAAAGAGGGGAGATCGAGCGCCTTGTCGATAGCCTCGCCGAATAATCAGCGGCCGCGCGCGGCCGAAACGAAACTCCTATTCGAAAGCGGCTCCACGGGACGCAGCGCGGCCCTATGGCCGGCCGAGCCGGGACGAGTCGAGGACGCCATCCCCGCCGCTCTGCTGCGCCGCGATATCGCCGGCTTTCCCGAGCTGGGCGAGCTTGAAGTGCTGCGTCATTTCACCCGCTTGTCGCAGCGCAATTTCGCCATCGAAAGCCAGTTTTATCCGCTCGGCTCGTGCACGATGAAATACAATCCCAAGATCAACGAAGTGGTCGCCCGTTTTCCCGGCTTCGCGCAGATCCATCCGCTGGCGCCGCCGGACCTTTTGCAAGGCGCCTTGGCGCTGCTTTACGAGCTCGAGCGCGCGCTTGCTGAGATCAGCGGTATGGATCAGGTGACTTTGCAGCCCTCCGCCGGCGCGCAAGGCGAGCTGACCGGCTTGATGTTGATCCGCGCTTGTCTCGCGGACCGAGGTGATCCGCGCAAAAATATCATCGTGCCGGACACGGCGCACGGGACCAATCCGGCGAGCTCAACCCTGTGCGGTTACGACGTGGTGCAAATCTCTTCCAATGAGCGCGGCGTGATCGACGCAGCGGCCGTCGCCCAAGTGATGGACGACAGCGTCGCCGCATTGATGATTACCAATCCCAACACCCTCGGCTTGTTCGAAACCAACATCGAAGCGATCGCCGAAGTCGTGCACGCCAAAGGCGGGATGGTTTATCTGGACGGTGCCAATCTCAACGCGCTGATGGGCATCGCCAAGCCGGGGCACATGGGCGTGGATGTGCTGCACATGAACTTGCACAAAACCTTTTCGACGCCGCACGGCGGTGGCGGTCCGGGCGCCGGCCCAGTGGCGGTGAAGCGCGCGCTGAGCGATTATCTGCCGCTGCCACGCGTCACCAGGCGCGGCGAACGCTTCGAGCTCGAGGGAAATGGGCCAAAATCGGTTGGCCGCGTGCGCTCGTTTTTTGGAAACTTCGGCATTCTCGTGCGGGCCTACGCTTACATTCTTTCGCTCGGCGGCGACGGGCTCGAAGAGGCGAGCCGGATGGCGCTGTTGAACGCGAACTACATCCGGAAAAAATTAGAAAAAAGCTACCACCTTGCTTATAACGAACCGTGCATGCACGAGTGCATCTTCACCGACCGCGTCCAGCAAAGATCCGGTGTCACCACGCTCGATATCGCCAAGCGCTTGCTGGACTACGGCCACCATCCACCGACCATCTATTTTCCGTTGGTCGTATCAGGCGCGTTGATGATCGAGCCGACCGAGACGGAGACGCCGGAAACGCTCGATAGCTTCATCGACGCCATGCTCGCGATCGCGCAGGAGGCCAAGGACGATCCCGAGCTGGTAAAAAATGCGCCCTATTCGACGCCGGTGCGCCGGCTCGACGAAGCGCGGGCCGCGCGCAAGCCGGTGCTGCGCTGGGAGCCGCGCTCGGCCGACGGCGAATCGTAAATTTATTTCACCAAGGTTTCTGCGCTCACGGGCTGAAGCGATAGTTCAGCCGGTTATCGTGGTATTCCATGGAAGCCGAGACGAATAGCGGGCTGGGTTTGATCCAGGGCGGGATCGGCGGAAAAGGCGCTGCCGCTTTGATCGCTCGCAAAGCTTCGTCGTCGAGCAACTGCGAGCCCGAAGAGCGGACCAGGCGCAACTGTTCCAGCCGGCCGTTCCCGTCAATGACAAATTGGAGCGCGAGTCGTCCTTGCAAGCCGTAGCGTAGGGCAAGCTCGGGATATTCCCACTGGGACTCGATCAGTTGTTTGATCTTGTTAAAATAGCTGACGTAGACGGGATCTTTCGTATTCAGGCTGATCGGCCCGCTGTCGCGCGGGCTCGATGACGACCAAGTCGCACTTGGCAACAATTCTTTTAAAGAAGGCAATGGGCGTTCGGCGATGACGCTTTCCTCTGGCACCGTTTCGCGCGGCGGTGCCGGTGGCGCGGGCGTCGGCCGCTCGGTTCGATTGTCTTCACGGTTGGCCGACCTATCGAGCGATTTAGTGGGCTTTTCAAAAGGGATCGGAGAGTCTTTCTTGGCGACGACAGTCGGCGCTTTTGACGGACGGGTTGGCGCAGAGCGGGGCGCGCGCTTTGGCGCAGGCTCGATTTTTTCCGGGTTCGGCAAAAGCGAAACGGCGATGGTTTCCGGACGCGGCGTGGGCGCCGGGCGGATAGGATAAAGGAGCAACACCGCAAGGACGTGCAGCGCCAACGGACAGCGCGAAAAAACGCCATAGAGATGTGTTCAACGCCGCCATATTCGTATATTATCGAGTCACCTCGCGGGAGCAAGCTTTAAAAAATTCGCTCGGTGTCGCTACGCGGACCGAGTACGGAGGTTTCATGTTCGGCCTGGGAATCGGTGAACTGTTAATTATTCTCGTGATCGTGATGGTGGTATTCAATCGCCGCCTGCCTGATTTGGGCGAGGGGCTCGGCAAGAGCATCAAGAAGTTTCGCAAGGGAATGAATGAGCCCGACGAGATCGATATCACGCCGAAAAACGACTCCACCAAACCCTAGTTTTCCCGCTGCAGCTTAGATTTCGCCTTGCGCGTTCACGACCTCGCAGGTAAATTCGTTGGCATTCTTCGTTGATTTTAGAAACACGATCGCAAATGGTATCGAATCCCCGGGCGGAACTTCAAAACTTTTGAGCGGTTTGAGCTCCTGCAACTGCGGAATATCTTCCACGGTCATGCCGCGAATAATCTTCGGCGAGATCGTGTTGCCGACCCAGATGGTCTGGTGCTCGATTTCTTTGCCGTCGCGATTGTAAATTTTGCCGGTGACTTGAATTTCCCGCACCACCACCGGATTTTGATTGAGCGCAACGCCGGTGATCAAGAATACCTCGCGGTTTCCCTGGATGCTTTGAACGCTGGTGCCCAGCGACTTGATCAGGATGCCGTTTTTTAAATGATTGTTCTTGAGCACGGTCGCGCCGAGCAACGGAATATTTTTAAGAATATTCTCGGGCGTCTGAGGGTTGGCATGGCTGATCACCGCCAAGAGCGAAAAACCGATCACCAGCAAACTGAGGAGGCTCAAGTAAGGCAGGATCGAGGCTCGTTGCTCCAGATAGGGTGAGATAGCCAAGATATTATTGGAGCTTTCGCCGTGGATATCGAGCTTGCGAAATACTGGATCATCCATGGAAAAATCTCCGGGCGCGTCGATCATTCTTTCTTGCTCCCCGGGCCGAGAAGATTCCGGCATGATGAACGGCCTTTCATCTTCTCGGCGCGCCGTGCTCACCTCCCATTGATGCCGGTTTTCTTCCTTGGGCTGAGAGTCATCCGAGTCCTGTTTCGATGATTGGTTGAAGATGACCGGTTTGACATCGGTGTTGGCTGGCTCCGGTTTCGGCGCAAACGGCAAGCTCGGCTCCGCGTCTGCGGAAGACTTGCCGCCCGCCGCTTCGCTTAGATGCGTCACTTGCGGCAATTCTCGCGGCGCGTCGTTCGCTTCAAGCTCGAACGTATGTTTGCATCTTGAGCAACGGAACGCCGGGGTCGTGCCTTTCAAAACCTCGTCGGAAACTTTGTAGGTCGTCTGACAGTTTGGGCATTGTATTAACATGGGCTATTCCTCTCAGAACGGGCCGTGGTGATATAAAAAGGTAAGGAAATCACAATGATTCTAGAGCAATTCGCGAAAACTTCAAGGTTTTATGCTATTAAGTTGTTCGCTATGCTGAATAAGTACATTGCGACGGCGTCTAACAGGCAAGGTCATCGTGGAGCTGACTGACAGGGAACTGGTTCAGCAGTGCCAAGCCGGCGAGATGAGTGCATTTCAGGAGCTCGTTTCCCGTTACCATCAGAAAGTTTACATGGTGATTTTCGGGTTGCTGCGTAACCGCGAAGACGCGCTCGAGGTAGCCCAGGAAACTTTCTTCCGGGCCTACCGCAAGATAAGCGGTTTTCAAGGCGGTTCGTCGTTTTATACTTGGATCTATAGGATCGCGGTCAATCTCGCCATCGATGCGCAGCGGCGTCAAAAAAGAAATCCATTGGACTTCCGTGAGTCGATGGACGGCTTGTTGGAATCTCAAGGCGAAGCGGCGCGGGATCCGTTTGCCGATTTTCATGACAAGGAGCTTCGAGAAAAACTGACTAGCGCGATCAATGATTTGACACCGGAACACAAAGCCGTCATCGTGTTACGAACGATCGAAGGGCTTTCGTACAAAGACATCGGGGAAATCCTGGGTTGTTCCGAGGGCACGGTGATGAGCCGGCTCCATTATGCGAGAAAAAAACTGCAAGATAAGTTAAGTGCATTTTTATGAACGGCTGTGAAGATAAGATCGCGTCAATTGAACTCTGGCTCGACGGCGAGTTGAGCGGAGCCGAAAGCGAATCGCTGCGCGTCCACATGGCGGCCTGCGCCGGATGCAGCGAAGCGCGCAGGCGATTGGAGAAATTGCAGTCGACGCTGACGGGCGTGCTCTTGTCCGAAGCGCAGCGAGTGGATTTCATGCCCTTCTGGCGCGCCGTACAGCTTCGTGTCAATGAAAAGCGGCCGTGGTATCAAGATGCGCTGGATTGGATGCGCGGCGTGCTCCCGGCGTCGAGGGTGGCTTGGGTAGTGCCGGCGGTGATCGTTTTGCTGCTCGCCGGTGTATCGCTCGAATCGTACTGGCGCGGCGGCGCCGGACGCAACGCCTTCGCCACCGTCGAGTCGATCGACGCGTATGGACGCAACGTCGCCTTGTTGCGCGAATACGATACCAAGACGACCGTCATCTGGTTGTATCAAGATCAAGAAGGTGAAAATGAAGCTGCTGAAGAAACCGCCCCTTCGGGTCCTGCTTTTTAGCCTGCTGTCGATGCTTGCCGTGGCGGTCACCGGCACGGCGCAAAAACAACCGCAAAACGTTGAAGTTAGGATTGGCGCGATATTGGCGAGCAATCAGAGCGATGAGTTCGATGCCAGACTCAAGGGATTGGAAAAGCAGCTTCGGGTATTAAAATATCGCTCCTATCGCTTGTTGAAAGACGAAAGCCAAAACATTCCCTGGAATGGAAACAAAGCTTTTGAAATCCCCGGCGGGCGGTCGCTGATGGTTGCGCCGCAAGAGTTCCAAGACAACCGGATCGCTCTGAAGGTGCGCCTGACCGACGGCAAAAAGCCGCTGCTCGATACTACCGTGCGGATTGCAAACAAGGGAAATTTTATTCTGGGCGGGCCGCCGCATGAAGGCGGAGTTTTGGTCTTATCGATCTCCGCCGCCATGCAATAATTATTCTGCTATTCGATCACGTTCTTTTCGATCGGCTCCACGGTGATGCCCTTGGCCTTGAGCCAATCGATCGCCTTGGCCACTTCGCTTTCCTTGCCGTCGATTTCCAGTGCGACTAATCCCATATCCGACGTCACCGTCGAGCCGCGAATGTTGAAAACAATATCGAACTGTTTCGACAACATGCTGAGCACCGGTTCTTTGATTTGGTCCTTGGGAAACGTCAAGTAGACCCTTTCGCGCACGGCTTCTTGCTTGGTTTTCGTTGCCATTGAAACTTAGATCGAAAATTCCAAATTGCCCACCGTCATCCGATCGCGCCAGCCCACCCATAGGTTCGTCGTCAGATACTTGTCGCCGAAATCGGGAAAAATAGTGACGATGGTACCGGTGCGCAGTTTGCGCGCGAGCTTCATCGCGGCGAACATCGCGGCGCCGGAAGATTGACCGACCAGCACGCCTTCTTCCTGACTTAAGCGATAGACCATCGTATAGGCGTCTTCGGTCGACACCGGTATTTTCGCGTCCAATTCTTCTTCATGATAAATGCCGGGTACGATCGAGCTCGCCATGTGTTTCAAACCTTCGAGCCCATGCAGCGCGTCGTCCGGCTCCACGGCGATGACTTGAATGCGCGGATTGACTTCTTTCAAATAGCGACCGGTGCCCATGATCGTTCCGCCGGTGCCGATGCCGGCGACGAAGTGGGTGATGGTTCCGTTTGTTTGGCGATAAATTTCCGGCCCGGTATTTTCATAATGGGCCTGCGGATTCATCGGATTAAAATACTGGTCCGGTTTGAAGTACTTCTCCGGATCGGCTTCTAAAATCTTACGGCACATGCGGATGGCTCCGTCCGAGCCCTCCAACGGATCGCTGTAAATGGCTTTGGCGCCGTAAGCGCCGATGATCCGTTTACGCTCCGCGCTCACGTTGGCCGGAAGCACCAACTCGACGGGATAACGGAGCACGCTGCCGACCAGCGCCAGGGCGATACCGGTGTTGCCGGAAGTCGAGTCGAGGATCGTCTTGCCGGGTTGAAGCTTACCGCTGCGAAGCCCTTCTTGCACCATTCTCCACGCCGGCCGATCTTTTACTGAGCCGCCGGGATTGAACCCTTCCAACTTCGCATAGATTTTCACGCCGGCGGGCAGGCCTTCGGAAATCCTCTGAATCTGGAGCAGGGGAGTGTCGCCGATCAAATCGAGAACCGACTCCACCTTCTTCGGCTCTTTCCAAGGGGATCGTACTAGGCGCAGATTGGGCGAGGTCGACGGTGACATGAGCGCAGTTGGTTACGAGTTAATTGCCGCCGGCGATCGCCGGTACGATGGAAATATTGTCGCCTTCTTTAAGAGCGGTTTCGAGATTTTGCAGGAAACGAATATCGTCGCCGTTCACGTAGACGTTAACGAAACGGCGAACCTTTCCGCTTTCGTCACAAATCCGTTCTTTGATGCCAGGGTAAGTTTTTTCCAGGTCATCGACAAGCGTCTTGACGTCGTTGCCCTGGGCATTGACCTCATCGGCGCCATTGGTAAATTTTCTAAGCGGGGTCGGGACACGCACTCGAACCGGCATAAACTTCCTCCTTCGACGAACAACAACACTCTAACCAGCGAATTTAGAATAATCCGTCAATCCAGGCCTTGCAAGGCGCCGCGACGGCAAGCTTTCTTTATCGAGATTTTCAGCCGGCCAGCGATACTTTCGCTTGCGGCGCGAGCCGGCGAAACAGCTCGTCAAAATTCTGCAACGTGGCATCGATCGTATAAGGCCGTTCGACGCTTTGTGCGACGGTTTCCAAAGTCTTATAGCCATTGCCGGTGATGCTGATGACGATCGATTCGTCGCGCGGAATGCGTCCCATTTCGATCAGTTTCTTGGCCACGGCGACTTCGGTGCCGCCGGCCGGCTCGGTAAAGATTCCTTCGGTGCGCGCGAGCAGCTTGATCCCTTCAAGAATTTCTTCGTCGGTGACGCTCTCGCCCCAGCCACCCGACTCGCGCACGGCTTGAATGACATAATAACCGTCGGCGGGATTGCCGATGGCGATCGAGCTGGCGATCGTGTTCGGCTTGACCGGCGTCACTAGATCGGTGCCTTTGTGCAGCGCATTGATGATCGGCGCGCAGCCCGCCGCCTGGGCCGAATAGATTTTACAACCGCTTTCTTCGACCAAGCCGACCTTGATCAGCTCTTTGAAGCCTTTGGCCAATTTCGGCAGAATCGTGCCGCCGGCGGACGCAACGACGATATGCTGCGGCAGCTTCCAGCCGAGTTGCTCGGCGACTTCAAAGCCATGCGTCTTGGCTCCCTCGGAATAGTAAGGACGCAGATTCACGTTGACAAAAGCCCAGCCGTATTTGTCGCCGATCTCGGTGCAAAGCCGATTGACGTCGTCATAGTTGCCTTTGATGGCGACGGTCTTTGGCCCGTAGATGGCGGAGCCGATGATTTTTCCCTGCTCGAGGCCGTCGGGAATGAAGACGTAACAGTCGAGACCGGCCTTTGCTGCGTGGGCGGCCACGGAGTTGGCCAAGTTACCGGTGGACGCGCAAGAAACGGTATCGAAACCAAATTCAATCGCTTTGGAAATCGCCACGGACACCACGCGATCCTTGTAGGAAAAGGTCGGGTGATTGACCGAGTCGTCCTTGACGTACAATTCTTTGACGCCGAGCGCCGCGCCGAGACGATGGGCGCGCACCAGCGGCGTAAAGCCCGAATACAAACCGACGCGCGGTTCGCCGTCGATCGGCAAAAGCTCGCGATAGCGCCACAGGTTGCGCTCGCGCGCAGCGATCTTTTCCCGGCTCAAAGATTTTTTGATGCCCGCGTAATCGTAATGTATCTCCAGCGGGCCAAAACAATTCTCGCAGACATGCAAAGGTTTTTTCTCATACTCCTGGCCGCATTCCCGGCATTGAAGTCCTAGCACAAAACTCATGGTGCTTCCTTTATTCTTCGACGGCTCAAACGGTTGCCGCTAAATTTGCGTCGGTCGATCGGGCCGCGCCGCACGCCGCGCATTGCGGGTTTCTGGTTATTTCGATGCTGTGAAACTTCATCGTCTTGGCGTCATAGGTCAGCAGCCGATCCGTCAGCAATCCTTCTTCGAAGCCGGCGAGGTACTTCACCGCTTCGGTTGCTTGGATCGTGCCGAGTGTGCCGGCGACCGCGCCGAGGATGCCGGCTTGCTGGCAGTTCAATATTTCCTCGGCCGGTGGCGGCGCTTGAAAGAGACAACGGTAACAAGCCGTCTTGCCGGGCAGCACCGTCATGGTCTGGCCTTGCAGACGGACGATGCCGGCGTGGGAGAAGGCAATACCCAATCGTATTGCCACGTCGTTGACCAGAAACTTCGTGTCAAAATTATCGCTGCCGTCGACGATGAAATTGTAACCGGCGGCGATGTCAGCGCCATTGTCGTTATCGAAACGCACCGGATAGGTCTTCACCTCGACGTCAGGATTCAGACCATTCAGCTTTGTTTTCGCAGATTCGACTTTTTGCTTACCGATATCCGGCGTCGCGTGCAGTATCTGGCGCTGGAGATTGGATAATTCGACTGTGTCGGGATCGACGATACCTAAGGTGCCGACGCCGGCGGCGGCTAAATAAAATGCCGCCGGCGAGCCGAGTCCGCCGGCGCCGATGACCAACACGCGCGCCTCGCGCAGATGAATCTGCCCTTTGCCGCCGATATCCGGCACCATGATCTGCCGGCTGTAGCGCTCGATTTGTTCCGTGGTGAGTCTTGTGCTCATTTCTTCACGCCAAAAAAAACCCCGTCTTACACAAGATAAGAGGAGGTTTCGAAGACCTCACCTTATCTTTGCCCCCAACGATTGGGAGCCGGACTTAGCACCAGCGATCCGTTTTCCGGAACCGGTTGCTGTGGCTTCGAAGGGCCTTTCCCTCCACCACTCTGAATAAGGTGTCCAGTTACTCAGACACTAACCTGGCGAATATTCGCTGTCAAGCATTCGCGCCGCCGCGCAACCGTGAGAGGGATCGAAGCCTTCGTTGTTCCTGGCTGATCAGAGCAGCGTGAACCGACGGCGATCATCCGGCCGCAATGAAACACGGGACGAGAACCATATTCAGCATCGACTCCTCTTGAACTCGGCCGTGGGCCGGTGCAATGTGCGCGAAGGTAGTACGCCTGTAAATTTCCGGTCAAACAAATTGGCTCGGCGGAGGCGCGGTGGGACTGACGCAAGAGATTGCGAATTTTGTGGCGCGGACTCGATTTCGCGACATCTCTGGAGATGTCGTGGGGCTGGCTCGTGGTTTCCTCTTGGACGGACTTGGAGTCGCTTTAGCCGGGTCGACCGACGAATGTTCGCGCATCGTGCAAGCGCAAACCCGCCAGATGGGCGGCAAGGCCGAGGCATCTATTCTCGGAACGTCACTTTTCGCGCCGGCGCCGAAGGCTGCGCTCGCCAACGGCGTGGCGGGCCACGCGATGGACTATGACGACACTCAGCTTTCGACTTCCAAAGAAGCGGTTTATGGCTTGCTGACGCACCCGACCACGCCGGTTTTGGCTGCGCTCTTGGCCGTCGGTGAGAAAGCGAAAATCAGCGGCGAAGAATTCGTCTTGGCCTATATCTTGGGAGTCGAAGTCGAATGCCGCATCGCCGATGCGATTAACCCGCGCCACTATCAATCGGGGTTTCATTCCACTGCGACGATGGGTGGTCTCGGTGCGGCGATGGCAGTGGGCAAAATTCTCCGCCTCAAGGAAGAACAGCTGCATTCGCACGCTCGGCATCGCGGCGAGCATGGCTTCAGGGTTGCGCGAAAACTTCGGCACCATGACCAAGCCGCTGCATGCCGGACGTGCGGCTGAGAACGGCGTGACCGCGGCTTTGCTGGCGCGCGACGGCTTCACGGCGGCGACGAATATTCTCGAGGCGCGCCGCGGTTTCTTCAACGCCATGGCCGGCGGTTACGACGAGAGCAAGATTTCCGGACGGCTTGGCGCGCCTTATTTTATGAAAGAGCCGGGCATCTCGATCAAGCCCTATCCATCGGGCTCTTTGTCTCATCCGGCGCAGGATTTGATTCTCGATTTGGTCAGACAACATGATCTGACCGCGGCCGATATCGAGCGCATCGAGGTCGGCACCAATTCCAACGTGCCTAACGCGCTGATCTATCCGATGCCGAAGACCGCGCTCGAAGGAAAATTCAGCATTCCTTTTTGCATGGCGATCGCCGTCATCGAACGCAAGGCCGGCATCGCCCAGTTTCAACGATGCGCAAAGTACGCGATAAAAAAGTCGTCGAACTGATGAAACGCGTGACGCTTTACGTCGACGATGAACTGGAACAATTGGGCTACGATCAAGTGCGCTCGCGCATCCGCATTCAGGCTCAAAAATGGTCGCGTTATCGAGGGGCGCTACGACGTCGCGCGCGGCCATCCGGAAAAACCGCTGAGTTGGGAAGAGCTCGGCGATAAATTCCGTGACTGCGCCGATCTGGTTTTGCCGCGCCAGAACGCCGAGGAGGCGATCCAACTGGTTGCCCGCATCGAGCAGCTCAAAAGCCTTGGTCCGCTTTTCAAAGCGCTGGCCGTCGGCCGCGCCAAGAGCACCCGTAAAACCAACAGCGGAAAATCTGGGAGAAAAAAGTGGAACCCTACTCGCAAAGCATAGGGCGTTTCGTCAACGATTTGAAACTCGCCGACGTGCCGCCGGCCGTCATCGAAAAAGCTAAATTGGTTTTCCTCGACACCCTCGGCATCGCGCTGGCGTCATCGACGATGGATTTCGGTCCGATGGTGACCCGGGTCGCGCAAAAACTCGGCGGCGCGCCCGGCAGTTTATTGATCGGTACATCGAGTCGAGTGGCCGCGGCCAATGCCGTGATCGCCAACAGCACCTTGGCGCATGGCCTCGACTACGACGACACGCTCGAAGAAGCGATCGTGCATACCGGCTGCTGCGCCGGGATCACCGCGCTTGCGGTGGGTGAGGAAGTCGGCGCCAGCGGCGCGGCCGTGCTCGAAGCCGCCATCGCCGGCACGGAAGTCTTGTGCAAAATCGGCCTCGTCGCGCCGGGCAAATTTCACGCCCGCGGCTTTCATCCGACGGCGATCTGTTCGACCTTCGGCGGCGCAGCGGCGGCCGGCAAGCTTTACGGTTTGAGTCTCGAACAATGGGTGGACGCCTTCGGCCTGTGCGGCAGCCAAAGCTCGGGAATCATCGAGTATCTCGCCGACGGCACGTGGACGAAACGCCTGCATCCCGGCTGGTCCGCGCACGGCGGCGTGATCGCGACCATGCTCGCGCGCGAGGGTTTTCGCGGCCCGGCAAAAGTTTTCGAGGGCACGCATGGATTTTTCAGCGCCTTCGGCGGCAAGAACGAATATCGCTTCGAAAAGATTTTAGAGCTGGGCAAAGAGTGGGAGATTCCGCGCCTGACTTTTAAGTCTTACCCGTGCGGCTCGATTTCCCATCCGTACATGGACTGCGCGCTCAAGATTAGACAAAAATATTCTCCGGCGCCTGAGCAGATCGCCGAAATCATTTGCCGCACCGCGGAAGGCCCGGTGCATCGCCTGTGGGAACCGCTCGCCGATAAACAAAAGCCGGTGAGCTCCTACGGCGCGAAATTCAGCCTGCCCTACAGTATTGCGGTCATGCTGGTTCGTGGCCGAGCGGGGCTCGACGAATTCTCCGACGCGGCGATCCGTGATCCCAAGCTGCTCGAGTTGGCCGCCAAGGTTCGCTATGAGCTCGATTCGGCGATTGATTATCCGCGCCATTTCGAGGGGCACGTGAAAGTTAAAATGAACGACGGAACTATTTTCGAAGAAGATCAGCTCCATCCGCGCGGTGGTTTTGAAGATCCATTGCCGCCGAGCGAGATCGAAGATAAGTTTCGCGCCAATGCCTTGCTCGCTTTGCCGGCGCGCAACGTCGACGAGATTGTCCGGCTCGTCGGACGGCTGGAGCAGATTCCTTCGATCGAACCTATTGACCGAAAAGTTAACTCCGCAATAATCATTATTGGGTTTCTGATCGAGCGTCAGGAGGCAACCATGAAAAAGATCAATATTTGCTTCACCCTGCTCTGCGGCGTTTTGACGCTGGGGTCCGTGGCTTTGGCGCAAGACGCCGCGCTGATTCAGGCGGCGCGAAAGGAAGGCAAGGTGGTCTGGCATACTTCATTGGCGTTGCCGTCTTCCACCGCGATCGCGCACTATTTTCAAAACAAATACAAAGGCATCGAGGTGGAAGTGCACCGCAACGGCTCCCAGCGCGTGCTGCAACGATTCATGCAGGAAGCGGCGGCGGGAATTAAGAATGCCGATATCGTGCATACCTCGGATGCCGGCAACTTCGAGCTCTTGAGAGACAAGGGGATGCTGCTGAAATTTACGCCCCAGGGCGTCGCTGCCTTCCCCGACGGCTTTAAGGACAAGGCCGGATTTTACTATGGCATGCGGGCGACGCTTTCGGTCATCGCATATAACCCGAAAGTCATTTCGGAAAAAGACGCGCCGAAAACCTGGAAGGATCTTTTGAATCCAAGATGGAGCGGCAAGATGGTCACCGCCCATCCCGGCTACAGCGGCATCATTATGACCCATGTGCTGGCGCTGGTGAACGCCTATGGCTGGGACTATTTTCGCGATCTGGCGAAAAACAAATTACACATCGTCCAATCGGCCAACGATCCCGCCGGCGTGGTGGCATCGGGAGAGCGGCCCGTTGGCGTAAACGGCTCCGAGTATTTCTATTACAAGACGCTAAAGCAGGGTAATCCGATCAAGATCATCTATCCCAAAGAAGGCGTCCCGCTCGTCGTGTCGCCTGTGGCCATCGCCAAAGACGCGCCGCATCCCAATGCGGCCAAACTCTTCACCGAGTTTATTTTTTCCAAAGAGTCGCAGCAGCTTTTGGCGGACAAGGAAGGTCTTTATACCGGTCATCCGGAGGTGACCTATCCGGCGGACAAGCCCAAGCTCAAGGAGCTGAAACTTCTGACCGCGGACGCCGACGAGCTGGAAAAACGCAACGCTGAAATAAAGAAACGCTTCACGGAATATTTCGGCGCGTAACAGCGAAAACATTCATGCCCGCTTCTCAAACCGGGACGTTCCGTCGCGCTGGCCACACGGGCTGGTCCGCTTTTCGATTCAAGGATCCGACGTTTCCAGTATGGCTCGGCGCGGCCATTCTCCTGGTTTTTTTGATGCTGTTCCCTTTGGGCGCGATTTTTCGCGCGAGTTTGTGGGACGAAAACGGCATCAGCCTCAGCCGCTATCTTGAAGTCTTTACCAACGAGCAATTTCTCAAGGCGATCTGGAATACCCTGATCATTTCTACGTGGGTGGGAGTGATCTCCGTTATCGTCGGCGCGCTCCTCGCCTGGTTGGTGACGCGCACCGATCTCCCTTGGAAAAAATCGATTCGCGCGCTGGTCATGGCATCGTTCGTTACGCCGCCGTTCTTGGGGGCGTTTGCCTGGACGCTTCTGGCCGGCCCCAATGCCGGTTCGCTGAATAAGCTTTACCGAGCGGTGACCGGTTCCGAAGATGCGCTGTTCAATATTTTCTCCATGCCGGGACTGATCTTCGTGATGGCGCTTTACAGCTTTCCCTACGTGTTTTCGATGATCGCCAACGTCTGCGAGCTGATTTCCTCCGATCTCGAAGACGCCGCGGAGATTTTAGGCGCGAACAAATGGCGCACCGCCTGGACCGTCACCCTGCCGTTGGCGATGCCGGCATTGATCGGCGGCTTTATCCTCGCTTTTCTGCAATCGCTGTCGCTCTTCGGCGCGCCGGCGATTCTCGGCCTGCCCGCGGGCCTGCACACGATCACGACGCAAATCTGGGCGCTGTTTCAATATCCGCCGCGCTTGGATATGGCCGCGGCTTTTTCGGTGCCGCTGCTGCTGGCGACGATGGCGCTGATCGCCGTGCAAAAAAAAATTCTCGGGCGCAAAGGCTACAGCACCGTCGGCGGCAAAGGCGGGCAGAAACGCTTGATCCGCCTCGGCTGGGGCCGGATTCCGGTGCTGCTTTTGGTGTTCGGCATTCTGTCGCTTTCGGTGTTCTTGCCCTATTGGATTCTGCTGAAAGCGGCGCTCTCCAAAGCCTGGGCGATGCCGTTGACCTGGGATAATTTCACGCTGCACAATTTTTCGTTCACCTTTTTCGAGTACGGCGATACCCAGCGGGCGATTTACAATACTTTCAAATTGGGAATGATGACGGCGACCATCGGCACATTACTAGCGACTCTCATTGCCTACATTACCAATCGCAATCTGTTTCGCGGCGCGCGCTATCTGAGTTTCTTTGCGCTGGCGCCGTTGGTCATTCCCGGCATCGTCTTGGCCGTGGGCTTGTTTATCGCCTACACGAGACCGCCGCTGGTGCTCTACGGCACGATCTGGATTCTGTTCGTGGCTTTTTTGACCAAAGAAATGCCCATCGGATTTTCCCAGGCGGAATCGACCTTCAAAAGCATTCACCCGGAGCTCGAAGACGCGAGCCGGATCATCGGCGCCAACCGGCTCATGTCGCTCAAGGATATTACCGCGCCGCTGGCGCGCTCGGGACTGATCGCCGCCTGGTCGTTTATTTTCATCGGCGTCATCCGCGAGCTCAGCGCCGCGATTCTGCTATTCGCGCCGAGCTCGAAAGTCGTCTCCGTGGTCATTTTCGATCTCAAAGAAGAAGGCCAAGTCGGAGTGATCGCGGTCTTGGGAATTCTCTTGTTGGCGGTTTCCTTCGCGGTGATTCTTGGCAGTGCAATGGTTTGCCGGGACGCGACGTGGTGGCGACGCGGGAATAATCCATGGCGATCGTTTCGATCCGTGGACTGACGAAAAAATTTACCGAAGCCGCCGCCGTCGACGACTCTCGACTTGGAAATCGGCGACGGCGAATTCGTCTCGCTGCTCGGTCCGTCCGGTTGCGGCAAGACCACGACGCTTGCGTTTGCTCGCCGGTTTTTTGCAGCCGGATGCGCGGCGAGATTCGCGTCGACGGCAAAGTCGATTTCATCTCCGACGTCATCTGGTGCCGCCCGAGCGGCGCAACATGTCGATGATCTTTCAAAGCTACGCCGTTTGGCCGCACATGACCGTGGCGCAAAACGTCGCCTACGGACTCAAGTTCAAAAAACTCACCAAAGCAGGAAATCGAGCAGAAAGTCACCAAGCTGCTCGGCGTCGTGCATTTGGCGGAGTTGAAAGATCGCTATTCCGCCGAGCTGTCCGGCGGCCAGCAGCAGCGGGTGGCGCTGGCGCGCGCCTTGGTCGTCGAGCCGCAGATTCTTTTGATGGACGAGCCGCTGAGCAATCTGGACGCGAATCTGCGCGAAGAGATGCGCTTCGAGATTCGCCGGCTGCACGAGGAATTCAAAATCACCACGGTCTATGTCACTCACGATCAAGCCGAAGCGATGGCGACCTCCGACCGGATCGCCGTGCTCGACCGCGGTCGACTCGTGCAAGTCGGACGGCCGGATGAAATCTTCGACCGGCCGAAAACCCGTTTCGTCGCCGAGTTCGTCGGCAAAGCGAACATCCTCACCGGCCGCTTCGACGGCGACGGACTATTGCACCTGGGAGACGGTGTGAAGATCCGCGTGAATTCCACCGGAGAAATCTCGGCCACCGGACAAGTCGCCGTATGTCTGCGGCCGCACAATATTTCATTGCTTGCCGACGACGCCGAGGCGCGCCGCATGGCGGAGCAAGGCTACAATCTTTTTCCCGGCACCATTCGCCGCTCGATTTATTTCGGCGATTCGATCGATTACACCATCGAATTGGCAACCCGGAAAACCCTTCGCGTCATCACACCGCCGAGCCAACGCTATGAGTCTGGCCAGGAGATCTATGCCGCCGCCCATCCGGACGTGTGCGTGATCGTGCGGGACGAGTGAGGCAGCTGGATTCCTTCTTGGCATTCTCGCGCGGTTTCGCGTAGAATCCATAAAATTCATTTAGGCTTTATCAGATACTCAATGATGTGCTTCAGGACGTGCTCAAGCATATCAACTTCAACCGCAAGATCGGCCAGCGCACGCTCGACGACGATACGCTGTCGAACTTCATTCAAAACTTCGAAAAGATTCCGCTGCGCAACGATAACTTCGAGATCCCGGACCTGCTCGGCGCCGCTGCCAAAAACGGATTGTAGGCTTTACGTTAAGAGCCAGCTACCGTCGATGTACTACAGCAGAGAAGCTGTAGATGCCGTCGGGCTCATCGGCGCGGACTCTACTGACCCCTATCGGGCACGGCTATTTTGCGTGGACAAGATCTTGAAATTCGCTAACCCGGCTGATCTGCGGGTGCAGCAGGCAACGAAGTTTGAGTTTGTCATTGACCTCCAAGCGGCAAAACAGATCGGACTGACAATTCCAGTCCGCGTGCTCGGACGGGCGAATCAAGTGATCAAGTGAACAAAGAAAGCGAAGCGACGATGCTAGGATTGAACTGAATTCTCCGTCAACTAAATCTCTGCTAACGGCCAAAGTGCTTTAAAGGCTGCCGGATCAGTTCCAACACATTGCGCCTGAATTCCGGCAGTTCATCGCGCAAGGAAGACAACCCTGTGACAGTGATAATAGATAGACCGCTTTTGGTGTTGAGGCCTCGGTTCGACCGTAAATAATAGGCCTCAACGGGGACGAGTTGAATTGACGCGTCGTTCGAGCGAATCGTCTGAGATTTGATGAAGCGTCGTTCAGTTCAATCCTATGACGCAAAGGATGTGGCCCAGAGGCTGTTGCCTCAAGCCTATTGCCTATTTCTCAACACCAGGTCATCCGATGATTCAAGAGGAGAAAGCAATTCTAGTTGCACTTGCGCCACTCCGGATTCCACCATGCCAAGAACGCTTGCCGCGGCCCGCGAGACATCGATGATCCTACCTTTCTCAAAGGGCCCACGATCGTTTATCCGCACTTCCACCGATTTTCCATTGGCGAGATTGGTCAGCTTTACTATGCTGCCCCATGGAAGACTTCGATGCGCTGCCGTGAATTTCTTCTGGTCAAAAACTTCTCCACTCGCGGTGCGCTTCCCCTGGTGTTTTTTTCCATACCACGAGGCCAGGCCGGCCTCTACAATCGTCGGTGGCGAAGACGCGGGGAATGTTGCCCGTGGCGAAGTTTCCCGCGTTGCAGGAGAGAAGGGAATGATGGCCGCGGATGGACTCTCAAGCGGCGGGGTGTCGGTCTGCACCTGGTCAATGGGCGGGTTGTCTCTCCGGCTTTCGGGCGGCGATATTGCGCTCCTCGAAACTGATTGATGAGGTGCATCTGAAATGATGCCGCAGCCTTGAGCGGTCGATAACAGCGTCGCTGCCAGCATCCATGCGCTTACCCGCCAATCAAAGAGGGACTCAGGGGTTGGCGAAGTTGATGATCTTGTGAACGAACACTGCATGGCTCACCGCAAAGGTATCGCCCGCAACGACCATGCCCCTGAAATCCCGCATGAACACCGGCAGCGAGGAGGCGCACGGGCGCCCGATACGGCGTATTAGCTGACAAAAGCGCAGCCAGGAAACGTGTGGGTTCGTACGACAGCGTACCAAAATGAGCTTTTTCACGACCGGCAACAGGTACGAAAAACAAGAAAGACTTGTCAGCTCTAGGAAAGATGCAGCGATTCGAGTGGTCTGGACAGAACATCGCCGCCGCGCCCGGACGTCCCGGCCAAAATCTTGCCGCATCATTAATAATCTTTGAGCGCTCGCCCAGTAAGGCCTTTACCGTTTGCTTTTCAGTGGTGAGATTGAATAGGAGTCGAGTTACTCATTCACATTCTCCGATCCAAGCTTCGGTATTGAATCGCTTCGGCGATGTGCGAGGCTTCGATATTTTCTGTGCCGGCGAGATCGGCGATCGTGCGGCCGACTTTTAGAACTCGACTATAGGCTCTCGCGCTCAAGCCGAGTTTGTTGATGGCTGTTTCTAGTAATTTTTCTGCGTCTTCTTTCACTGCGCAGAAGCGTTTGATTTCCCTGGTCCCCATTTGCGCGTTGGCATGAACTTTTGTTTTCTCGAATCGCTGCAATTGAATGGATCGAGCGGTGTTGACTCGCATGCGAATGACATCGGAGGACTCACCGGCATCTTTGCTGGCCAACTCTTGATAGCGCAGACCCGGCACTTCAACTTGAATATCAATTCGATCGAGCAGAGGGCCCGACACTTTCGAGCGGTAGCGTTGGATCTGCAGCGGCGTGCAGGTGCATTCCTTCTGCGGATCGGTGAGGAAGCCACAGACGCAGGGATTCATCGCCGCGACCAACATGAAACTCGCCGGATAATTAATCGAGCCCATCGCCCGTGAAACTGTGATGCTGCCGTCTTCGAGCGGCTGGCGCATGACCTCGAGCACGTTGCGTCTGAATTCCGGCAGCTCGTCGAGAAACAACACGCCGTTGTGGGCGAGCGAGACTTCACCCGGTTTCGGCACCGCGCCGCCGCCGACTAAGCCCGCATCGGAGATTGTGTGATGCGGCGAACGAAACGGCCGGGTGGCGATGATTGCTTGACCGTTGAGCAATCCCACGACGCTGTGAATCTTGGTCGTTTCGAGCGCTTCGGCTAGGGTTAGATCCGGCAGGATCGTCGGCAACCTTTTCGCCAGCATGGTTTTTCCCGAGCCGGGCGGGCCGACGAGTATTACGTTGTGGCCGCCGGCCGCGGCGACTTCGAGCGCGCGCTTTACGTGTTGCTGTCCTTTGACGTCGTTGAAGTCCGCGTTGTAGTGCGAATGCTGATTAAATAGATCGTCGAGATTAACCTGGGTCGGTTCGACATGCAGAGAGCCGTTGAGAAGCTCGACGACTTGCGGCAGGTCGCGTACGCCGAGAACCTCGACTTCCTTCACCACCGCCGCCTCAGGAGCGTTCTGTTCAGGCAGAATGATCCCTCTGACTTTTTCCTTCTTTGCCGCCATTGCGATCGACAGCGCGCCGCGCACTGCTTTGATCGTGCCGTCGAGAGAAAGCTCGCCGATCACCAGGTACTCGTCCAGCAGAGTTTTTTCGATCGAGCCCTCCGCAGCGAGTATGCCGACAGCCATCGGCAAGTCGTAGGCCGAGCCCTCCTTTTTGATGTCGGCGGGGGCGAGATTGATGGTGATGCGCTTAGCGGGGAAAGTATAGCCGCAGTTCTTCACCGCGGCGCGTATGCGGTCTTTGCTTTCTTTGACGGCGCCTTCGGGCAGACCGACTGTGGCGAGCTGTGGCAAACCGGAAGCGAGATCGATCTCTACTTCGACGCGCAGAGCATCAATACCGTAAAGGGCTGCGCTGTTGACTTTGGCGAGCATGGTCGGGCGTGAAGCGGCTCGTACGCTACCAAAGGGCTCGGCGAAGCACAACTGAAATTTGCTCAAGGATCGATGGTCGACGATGCTGGAAGTACAACTCGGCAATTCGGAACGTACCAGAAGGATAGCGCTGGGCGGCCGAGTTCGATTCCGCTGCGGCCGCCAGAGGCGAACAAGAGCGAGGTCTAGAATTTATCTTTCTTGAGCGACTTGAGGGATGACGGACGGGCGCGCAAGGCGTCGTCTTTGGTGACCCGATCGAAAACGTGGACGCCGCGGTTGTGCAGTAAGGTGGGCTGGGAGATCGCGCGCTTGGCGGACCCGGCGCATATTTCGCAGCGCTTTAGAGGTCTCTCCGTGACTTTTTGAATTGCTTCGAAGCGATGCCCCTTGCGGCATTCGTATTCGTAAAGTGGCATAGTCGGTGTCTGTTGCTATCATATTGATATCACTCCCTCAAGTTTGAGCGACCTTGCTGCTCGAAAAGTTTCCTGGTATAAGATTTCATGTTTGGTTGTAAACAATTTTCTAGCGCGAAAAACCCAGGCCCAAGTCTGGGTTTTTTTTTAGCTTCGCTCGGAGGTGAACGATGCTAGAACAAGAGGTCCTACCCGTCGGTTTGACTTTCGATGATGTTTTATTGATTCCCGCCGAGTCCTCCGTTTTGCCGCGTGACATCGATGTTTCCACCCGTTTGACTGAACGCATCACGCTCAACATTCCCCTGGTGAGCGCGGCGATGGACACTGTGACCGAGTCCAAGACCGCGATTGCTATGGCCCAAGAAGGCGGTTTGGGAATTGTCCATCGCAATCTGTCGGTATGGGCTCAAGCCGGCGAAGTCGAGAAAGTCAAAAAATTCGAGAGCGGCATGATCACGGATCCGATTACCGTGGCGCCAGACCAAAAGATCTCCGACGCCCAAGAGATCATGAACAAGTACCGCATCTCCGGTTTGCCGGTTACCAAAAACGGCAAGCTGGTCGGGATTCTCACCAACCGCGACCTGCGCTTCGAGAAGCGCCATGATCGACCGGTTTCCGAAGTGATGACCAAGGAAAATCTCGTCACGGTTAAACTCGGCGTCGGTCTCGATGAAGCGAAAGAGTTACTGCACCAACACCGCATCGAGAAGCTGCTTGTCGTCGACGACCGCTTCGAGCTCAAGGGCTTGATCACGGTTAAAGACATCGAAAAAAAGATTCAGTATCCCAATGCGTCAAAGGACGAGCGCGGCCGCTTGCGCGTCGGTGCGGCGGTAGGGGTGGGCTCCGATTGGGAAGAGCGGGTCGAAGCTTTAGTGCGAACCGGTGTCGATTTGATCGCCGTCGATACGGCGCACGGACATTCGAAAAACGTTCTCGATGTGATTGGACAAATTCGCCGGCGCTATCCGGATCTGGAAATCTCCGGCGGCAACGTCGCCACCGCCGAAGGAACCACGGCTTTGATTGAAGCCGGCGTCAACGTCGTCAAAGTGGGTGTGGGTCCCGGATCGATCTGCACCACGCGCGTCGTTTCCGGCGTGGGTGTGCCGCAGATCACTGCCATTGGCAGTTGCGCTAAAGCGGGGGCGCGTCACAATGTGCCGATCATCGCTGACGGCGGCATCAAATATTCCGGCGATATCACGAAAGCACTTGCCGCCGGCGCGGCTTCGGTGATGATCGGTAGTCTATTCGCCGGCACCGAAGAAAGCCCGGGCGAAACGATTTTGTATCAAGGCCGGACGTACAAGGCCTATCGCGGCATGGGTTCGATCGGGGCCATGGGGCAAGGGAGCCGCGATCGTTACGGACAGGCCGACGTGATGGATTCCAATAAGCTGGTGCCGGAAGGTATCGAAGGGCAGGTTCCCTACAAAGGTTCACTCTCGTTCAACATCCATCAACTCGTCGGCGGCTTGCGGGCAGGTATGGGTTATCTCGGTTGTAAGAATGTGACGGCGCTGCACAGCAAGGCGAAGTTCATGCAGATCACTTCCGCCTCACTTCGGGAAGGACACGTGCATGACGTCTTCATCACCAAGGAAGCGCCCAATTACAGAGTCGAATGATTCTCGTTCTCGATTTCGGTTCTCAGTACACGCAACTGATCGCTCGCCGCATTCGCGAGTCTAAAGTCTACTGCGAAATCCGTCCGTTCAATCTAACGTTGGAGAAGATTCAGGAGCTGAAGCCGGAAGGGATCATCCTCTCCGGCGGGCCGGCCAGCGTTTATCAGGAGAATGCGCCGAAAGTTGACGATTCGCTTTTCCGATTGCCCGTGCCTTTTCTCGGCATCTGCTACGGCATGGGCGTCCTTAATTTAGCCTTTGGCGGCGAAGCCGGCCGGGCCGATCGGCGCGAATACGGTCCCGCCGACTTGATCATCGACAATAACGGCGATCTGTTCCAGGGTTTTTCTGCGAACGAACTAGCGCGGGTTTGGATGAGCCACGGCGACAAGATGACGGCCTTTCCGAAAGGCTGGAGCGTCTTGGCGCACAGCGCCAATTCGCCCATCGCCGCTTTCGCCGATCCGACGCGGCGCTTCTTCGGCGTGCAGTTTCATCCCGAAGTCGCGCATACGCCGCGCGGGCGTGAGATCCTCGACAATTTTGTTTTTCGTGTCTGCCATTGCCGCCCGGACTGGACGATGGGGCATTTCATCGAAACGTCCGTAAAAAAAATCCGCGACCAAGTCGGCGCTGGCCGCGTGCTCTGCGCGCTTAGCGGCGGCGTCGATTCTTCGGTGGCGGCGACGTTGATTCATCGCGCGATCAAAGATCGGCTCATCTGTGTGTTCGTCAACAACGGCCTGCTGCGTAAAAACGAAGCCGAGCGAGTGTGCGCTCTATTTGCCGAAAGATTCGGCGGCAGCTTTCGCTACGTCGATGCCAGCGAACAGTTTCTCGCGGCGTTGAGCGGGATCGAAGATCCGGAGATCAAGCGCAAACGCATCGGCAATAAATTCATCGAAGTCTTCGAAGAAGAAGCAGGCAAGCTCGGCGCGATTCAATATTTGGCGCAGGGAACTCTTTATCCGGACGTCATCGAGTCGGTGTCGGTGCTCGGGCCTTCGGCGACGATCAAGTCGCATCATAACGTCGGCGGCTTGCCGCCGCACATGAAGTTCAAGCTCATCGAGCCGCTGCGTGAGCTATTTAAGGATGAAGTTAGAATTCTTGGTAAAGAGCTTGGTTTACCTAATGAAATGATCCAACGCCAACCCTTCCCAGGCCCCGGATTGGCGATCCGCGTTTTGGGCGAAGTTACCGAGGATCGCCTGAAGGTTTTACGTGAAGCCGACGTGATCGTACTCGACGAAGTGAAGGCGGCCGGATTGTACGAAAAGATATGGCAGTCATTCGCGGTTTTGCTGCCGATCAAAACCGTCGGCGTCGTCGGTGACGAGCGCAGCTACGAGAACGTCATCGCGCTTCGCGTCGTCGACAGCCAGGACGGCATGACCGCTGACTGGGTGCCGCTGCCATTCGACCTGCTCGGTAAAATCTCCAACCGCATATTGAATGAAGTGCGTGGCGTCAATCGCGTGGTTTACGATATTTCTTCCAAACCTCCCGCGACGATCGAGTGGGAATAGCGGCAACTTCAATCGCCGGCAAACCGCGCGGTCACAATCATTTCCGAATGACCACAACAGGAATGACGAGATCGTACGCGCATGGAAGGCTGGGGCGTCGACGCCCGGAGCGCCCGAAGTGGTGCGCTTTCTCGAGGGGCCGCAGAATCGCACTTCGGAGCTACTCCGCGCGGTGCGGATTTTTTGCGAGTTTATGCGCGGTTTCCGCGCGCTGCATTTCGTCGGGCCCTGTGTGACGGTATTCGGTTCGGCGCGTTTTAACGAAAGTCATCCTTATTATGACATGGCGCGCCAGATGCGGCGCCGGACTGGCCGAGAGCCGGCTTTACCGTGATGACCGGCGGCGGCCCGGGAATCATGGAAGCGGCAAACCGCGGCGCCAAAGAGGCCGGCGGGCGCTCGATCGGCTGCAATATCGAACTTCCGGAAGAGCAAAAGCCCAATCCCTATCTCGACCAGCTGGATCACCTTTCGCCACTTCTTCGTCCGGAAAGTCATGCTGGTCAAATATTCTTATGCGTTCATCGCTTTGCCCGGCGGATTTGGCACTCTGGATGAGATATTTGAAGCCGCGACCTTGATTCAAACCGCAAAGATCCGCAATTTCCCGCTGGTGCTGATGGGAAAAGAATTCTGGCGGCCGCTGCTCGAATTTCTCGCCGAACGGATGGTCAAGGAACAGACGATTGATCAAGCCGATCTCGACCGTTTAATCGTCACCGATTCGGCTCAAGAGGCGGTCAAGCAAATCACCGACATCGCTATGGGACAGTTCGGCTTATGTTACGGCTCGCGCCTCAAGCGACGTTGGTTTTTCGGCGAGCGTGAGCCGGCGTGATGATGTAGGGCACAAACGATTGAGATTCCTCCCGGTAATTCTGCTTGTATCGTCAACTTCAATGATTACTTTCTATTCGTCTAGGCGATCGGTGGCATGAAACAGATCGCCCAGGTCCTGTTATTCGATCGGCACAATCGCTTGCTGATCTATCTGCGTGACAACAAACCGGAGATTCCATTTCCTAATCACTGGGATTTCTTCGGCGGCCACGTCGAGGTAGGGGAGACGCCCGAACAGGCGCTGGTGCGCGAGGTCATGGAAGAATTGGGAGTGAATTTACCGGGGTGGGACTTTTTTAGGTGCTATGAATGTTTGAGCGGCGATGCTTATCCCAACACCAAATATATTTACCGCGCGCGCATCGATAGAACGGCTGAAGAGTTAACGCTTTGAGAAGGGCAAAGGCTCGTGGGCATCGAAGCGAATGAACGGTATCACTTCAGATTCGCGAATATCCTCGGCGCGATCTTGGAAGATTTCATCGCCGCCGGTTGGTGGCCGCAAGCTGTGGATAACTTTCCCGTGAATTTTACCGGTAAATAATTGTCGAGTCGTCGGCTTTATGGTAGTTGATTAATAGCTCTGATGGAACACTCTCGCTTCGTTCATCTTCACTGTCATACCGAATATAGCCTGCTGGATGGCGCGAACAAGGTTGACAAGCTCTTCGAGCGTATCAAAGCGCTCAAGCAGCCGGCCGTGGCCATGACCGATCACGGCAACATGTTCGGGGCCGTCGAGTTTTATCGCGAAGCGATGAGCCACGGTATTAAGCCGATTATCGGTTGCGAGATCTACGTGGCGCCGACCAGCCGCTTCGAGAAGAAAGGCGTCGACAAGGGGCCGAAGGAATATAACAACCATCTGATTCTGCTCGCGATGAACAAAGAAGGCTACCGCAATCTCTGCAAGCTCGTGTCGCTCGGCTACATGGAAGGCTTCTATTACAAGCCGCGCATCGACAAAGACTTGCTCAGGGAACTGAACGGCGGCCTGATCGCGTTGAGCGCTTGTTTACAGGGCGAAGTTTCCCAGGCGCTTAACTACGGTGTCTATGAGAAGGCAAAGGCCGCAGCGGAAACCTACGCGACGATTTTCGGCGATCGCTATTACATCGAGATTCAAGACAATAAACTCGCCGAGCAGGAAAAGGTCAATCGTCAGTTGGTCGAGCTTGCCAAGGAGTTATCCATTCCCGTCGTTGCGACCAACGATTGTCATTACGGCGAGCGGGCGGATTTCCACGCGCACGATGTGCTGCTCTGCGTGCAGACCGGCAAAACGGTCAGCGATGACAATCGCCTGAAGATCGAGACCGACGAGCTTTATCTCAAATCCGCCGACGAGATGAATCAAGGCTTCGACTATTGTCCCGGCGCCGTCGAGCGGACGCTCGAAATCGCCGATCGCTGCAACGTGGACATCGAATTCGGCAAGTATCATTTTCCGAACTTTACACCGCCTAAAGAGATCAGCCTTGACGACTACCTGGACGAGCTGGCGCACCAGGGGCTGGAACAACGTCTTGAGGGCATAATCGATGCCGAGCTCAGAAAGAGTTATGTGGAGCGGCTCGAATACGAGCTGGACGTGATCAAGCGCATGCAATTTCCCGGCTACTTCCTGGTGGTCGCCGACTTTATCAACTATGCGAAGGAAAACGGTATCCCTGTCGGGCCGGGACGCGGCTCATCCGCCGGCAGCTTGGTCGCGTATGCTCTCAAAATCACCGATCTCGATCCGATCCGGCATGTTTTGTTGTTTGAACGATTCCTCAACCCCGAGCGCCGTTCGATGCCGGATATCGACGTCGATTTTTGTATTCGCGGCCGGGCACAAGTCATTCAATACGTCAAAGATAAATACGGCGCCGACCGCGTGGCGCAGATCGCGACATTCGGAACTCTCAAAGCCAAAGCCGCGATCCGAGACGTCGGCCGCGCTCTTGGGTTGTCATTCGCAGAAACCGATGCCATCGCAAAGTTGATTCCCGCGCCGAAACAGGGATTCGATTATCCACTGACCGAAGCGATGAAAATGGAGCCGCGGCTTGGCGAGATGATGAAAAACGATCCGCGGATCAAAACTCTGATGGATCATGCCTTGCGGCTCGAAGGATTGGTGCGCCATGCCTCGACCCATGCGGCCGGCGTGGTCTTGTCCAACCTGCCGCTGGTCGATCACTTGCCGCTGTTTGTCGATAAAGAAGGCGGCATCGTCACGCAATACGACATGAGTTGCGTGGAGAAGATCGGCCTCGTCAAGTTCGACTTTCTCGGTCTTAAGACGCTCACCTTGATTCACGATTGTTTAAAGCTCATCGAAATTACCCGCGGCGAAACGATGGACGTTAACCGCTTGCCGTTGGACGACAAAAAAACTTATCGAACGCTTTGTAACGGCAACACCACCGGCGTGTTCCAACTGGAAAGCACGGGCATCCGCGAGATGACCGTCAAGATCAGGCCCAATTGCTTCGAGGATCTGGTCGCGATCTTAGCGCTATATCGGCCCGGTCCCCTCGATAGCGGCATGGCCGAGGAATACATCAAGCGCAAACACGGCAAAGAAAAAATCAAATACTTGCATCCGCTGCTCGATACGATTCTCAAAGACACCTACGGCGTGATCGTGTACCAGGAGCAGGTGATGCAGATCGCCCAGGTGCTCGGCGGCTATACCATGGGCGACGCCGATATCCTGCGGCGGGCCATGGGCAAAAAAGATCCCCAAGAAATGGCGGCGCAGCGCGAGCGCTTTGTCGACGGCGCCCGCGCCAAAAAAATCGATGAGAAAAAAGCCACGGAAATTTTCGACCAGATGGAAACCTTTGCGCGCTATGGTTTCAATAAATCGCACTCGGCGGCGTACGCGCTGGTATCTTACCAGACCGCCTATTTGAAAACTCACTATCCGGTCGAGTTCATGGCGTCATTGATGACCTCGGAAATGGGCGACACCGATAAGGTCATCAAAAATCTTTCCGAGTGCCGTGCCAAGGACATCGAGGTGCTCGCACCCGACGTCAACGAAAGCCGCGCAGACTTCACGCCCATCGGCGACAAAGTCCGTTTCGGTTTGGCGGCGGTGAAAAACGTCGGAGAGAAGGCCGTGGAAGTCATTCTTGAAAGCCGTTCAAAGGACGGCCCCTTCAGTTCGCTTTTCGACTTTTGTCGGCGCGTCGATATGACGGCGGTCAATCGCCGGGTGATCGAGAGCTTGATCAAATGCGGTGCTTTCGATGCCACGCAAGTCTCGCGGGCACGCATGATCGGCGCGCTGGACGACGCGATGAAAACCGGGCAGTCGCATCAACGCGACGAGTCGAGCCATCAAATCGATATCTTCGCCATGCTCGGCACGCCCGCCAAGGGAGCGAGCAAACCGGGCGACGTTTATCCTCAGGTAACTGAATGGACTTCCCAGGAGACTTTGGCCTTCGAAAAAGAAGCGCTGGGTTTCTATATTACCGGTCATCCGCTGGATAAATTTGATCGCGTCCTGAACCGAATCACCAGCGGAACCATATCGGTGTTGAAGGAGAAGGCGCAGCCGGGCGAAATCAAAATGGGCGGGGTGGTTTCGGCCTTGAAATTGCGCAATACTAAAAAGGGTGATCGCTATGCCAACTTCAATCTCGAAGACAAGACCGGTTTTATCGAAGTCATCACATGGCCGGATACCTACAAAAGGAGCGCGGAGCTGCTCGGCGCGGACGATCCCATTTTTGTCAAAGGTCGACTAGAAGTCGGCGAAGAACGGATGCAAGTCATCGCGAACGAGGTGGTTCTCCTCGCCGAGGCCGCAAAGAATCAGAAAAACGGCCACGCCAATGGCAAATCGAACGGCAACGGCGAAAAAATCCATCTTTATGTCCGCGAGTCTGAAGTTTCAGCCGATGAGTTGGTTCGTTTGCGCGATACATTGCTTGACTATCCCGGACCGGCGACCGTTTATCTGCATATGCTCGCCTCCGCCAATGGCGAGACCATCATCGAGCTCCCCGAACAGGTACGCATCGCCTCATCCCAGGAGTTAACCGCCACGGTCGAGCGACTTTTCGGCTCTCGAGTAAGTTTTCATTCCTTAGACTCTTGAAGCAGTTGATTTCCACCGAGCATCGCAGGGAGAAGGCCGTTCTGGTGGGCGTCGAGCTGCCGTCGCGCGATCACAAACTAGCGCTCGACGAAAGCATGGAAGAGCTCGAACGGTTGGCTGAAACCGCGGGCGCGACGGTCTTAACCAAATTCGCCCAGCAGGTGAGAAACATCACGCCGGCGACGTTGATCGGCCGCGGCAAGGTCGACGAAATTCAAAAGAGCCTGAGTGAGAATCACGCGGACTTGATCATCGTCGATGAAGATCTCACGCCGGCGCAGCAGCGCAACTTGGAAGCTGCGTTCAAAATCCGCGTCATCGATCGTAGCCAGTTGATTCTAGACATTTTCGCGCAGCGCGCGCGCAGCAACGAGGGCAAGCTGCAGGTCGAGTTGGCGCAACTCGAATATTTGTTGCCACGGCTGACGCGCCAATGGACCCATCTGTCGCGGCTCGGCGGCGGTATCGGCACCCGAGGTCCCGGCGAGACGCAGTTGGAAGTGGATCGACGGCGCATTCGCGAGCGCATCAGCCATCTCAAACATCGGCTCGAGACCGTCGAACGCACCCGCGCGCTCCAACGCAAGGAACGTCACGAGGTGCCGTTTCCGACCGTAGCGTTGGTCGGTTATACCAACGCGGGTAAATCGACTCTGATGAACACGCTCACGCGCGCCGGGGTCTTTGTTGAAGACAAACTGTTCGCGACGCTTGACCCAACCACGCGCGCGCTCCGCTTGCCCAGCGGCGATAAAGTGATGCTTGTCGATACCGTCGGTTTTATCCACAAGATTCCCCATTCCTTGATCGAAGCGTTCAAGAGCACGCTCGAAGAAGTCAGCCGCGCCGACTTGCTGCTGCACCTGGTAGATTTGGCCAACCCGCTTTTCGAAGAACAGGTCCGCGTCATCGAGAAGGTGCTGGACGAGATTGGCGCGGGCGAGTTGCCGACGCTGCTGGTGCCTAACAAGACCGATCGGATCTCAATGCTGCCGATGGCGCAGTTCAAGGCCAAGGATGTGCTCGGAGTTTGTCCGATCTCGGCATTGACCGGTTCCGGCGTCGAGCAGCTTTTGCTAACGGTCGGAAAGATTCTCGATCGGGAGAAAGAGCAATTCCAAGCGAGCTTTACGCCGTCTCAGGGACCCTTGCTGGCGCTATTGCGTGAGCGCGGCCGGATCGTCCAAGAAGAATATGACAATGATTTGATCCGAGTCACCGCCATGGTTACGCCCAAGCTCGCCGGGCAAATGCGTAAGTTACTCGGCGTTAATGGCGTGCAAGCCGAGCGGCCGTCGTGACCCTTCATGCTGAACCTGCCGAATTTTCTTACGCTCCTGCGTATATTGACGATCCCGGTGTTTCTGGAATTCCTATCCTATCACTTCTATTGGGAAGCGCTGGTGGTTTTCGCCATCGGTGGTCTGACCGATTTTTTAGATGGGTTCGTTGCCCGCTGGATGAAGCAGCAGACCGCTCTCGGCGCCTATTTGGATCCGGTCGCCGACAAGCTGCTCGTGATTACTTCCTTCATTATGCTCGGATCCATCGGGGGCATTCCCATGTGGCTCGCAATTGTCGTCGTGGGCCGCGATGTTCTGATCCTGGTGGGTTACGCGATTATTTATTTTCTGATCGAAGAGCGGCTGCAAGTGAAGCCGACGGTCGTGGGTAAATGGAGCACTACCTTGCAGCTTTTAACGTTGGCGGTGGCTTTGGTTATGCTCGACGACCCGCGGCTTTTAGATCCGCGAGTCCTGGATGTTTTCGTCGGTGCGACGGCCGTTGTAACGGTTGTTTCCGGATGTCAGTATCTCTACCGAGGGCTGGTCTGGCTGCAAAGTCGGGCCCCATCCATCACCCGGCCTGGTTGACATGCGGGCTGGAAATTGATAATAAAATCGATCTCTTGCGCTGTTTGCCGCGCTTTCAGGCAGAGCCCTGAAGGGGAGCATCGGCACAAAGCCAAATTCAAAACTATTTAATGTTTGTTCGATTCAACCAAACTAACTGCTTCCGTCGGACCCCGCAGGCACGTAGCTCAGTGGGAGAGCGCTTCCTTGACACGGAAGAGGTCGGCAGTTCAATCCTGCCCGTGCCTACCATTTTCTAACCGAATCGCATGGACAGGATCCACGTCACATTGCCTGACGGAAAATTCGTCGACGTTCGTCCTGGTATACGGATCAACGAGCTGGCCTCTGAGGTGGGGGGCAAAAAGGACCTCATCGCAGCCAAAGTCGATGGCCGGCTGGTCGATCTAAGTCGGATTTTGGACAAAGACTCGACGGTGGAGTGGGTGTCGCCGGAAAGCCCAGAGGGGCTTGATACTCTGCGTCACTCGACGGCTCATTTAATGGCGCAAGCGGTTCAGAGTCTTTTTCCCGGCACGCAGGTCACGATCGGCCCAACGATCGAAAACGGTTTCTACTACGACTTCAAACGGGATGCGCCTTTCGCTCCCGAAGAGTTGCAGTTGATTGAAAAGAAGATGCAGGAACTGGTCAAAGCCAATTTGCCGATCGTGCGCGAAGAAATGCCGCGCAGCGAAGCCATCGAGCTTTTTCGCAAAATGGGCGAGCACTACAAGGTCGAGATCATCGAAGGAATCGCGGATGACAACGTGTCGCTTTACCGCCAGGGCGATTGGGTCGATCTTTGCCGCGGTCCTCATGTGCCGCGCACCTCTGCCATCAAGGCATTTAAGCTGACCAGTATCGCCGGCGCGTACTGGCGCGGTGATTCGCGCAACGAACAGTTGCAGCGGATCTACGGCACCGCCTGGGCCAATCGCAAAGACCTCGATGCCTATCTCAAGCGGGTCGAAGAAGCGAAGCAGCGCGATCATCGGCGCCTTGGCCCGGCTTTGGATTTGTTCTCGCTTCATCCGATCGCGCCGGGATCGCCTTTTTTTCATCCTAAGGGCACGGTCATCTACAACCGGCTGATCCAATATATCCGCACGCTTTACAGCCGCTACGGTTACACCGAGGTAGTGACGCCGCTGATCTATAAAACAGATCTGTGGAAAACCTCGGGACATTATGAAGCCTTTCGTGACGATATGTTCTTGATGGAAGTGCACGACGGCGAATACGGCGTAAAGCCGATGAACTGTCCGGGCCATTGTTACCTATTCGCTTCGCGCAAATATTCCTATCGTGATCTGCCGATTCGCTTTGCCGACTTTAGCCGACTGCATCGCTTCGAGCCGTCGGGCGTATTGTCCGGTTTGACGCGCGTGCGTTCCTTCGCTCAAGACGATGCGCATATTTACTGCACGCCGGAGCAACTTGACAGTGAACTCGAACAATTTGTCGCGATGACCAAGGAGGTCTACAAGGTCTTCGGTTTTGATAGGATCGAAGTCACGCTCCAGACGCGGCCGGAGAAATTTCTCGGCCGGATCGAGCTCTGGGACGCCGCCGAGGCGGCGCTGCGCCGCTGTCTGGAACGGTCGGGATTTTCGGTGAAAGTCCTGCCTGGAGAGGGCGCGTTTTACGGGCCGAAGATCGGCTTCGATTTCCGCGACGTGCTCGAACGCTCGTGGACGCTCGCGACTGTGCAGATCGACTGCGCGATGCCCGAGCGCTTTGATCTCAAGTATGTAACTCCGGAAGGCAGCGAAGCGACACCGGTCATGCTGCATCGCGCAGTTTTGGGCTCGATCGAGCGCTTTATCGCCATTCTGCTGGAGCATTGCGCGGGCGCATTTCCACTCTGGCTGGCGCCGGTGCAAGTAAAGATCCTGACCGTTACCGACGATCAGAAAGAATATGCTACAAAAGTGTTCGAGCAACTTCGCGATGCCGGCTGGCGCGTGGAATTGGACCTTCGAAATGAAAAGCTCGGCTATAAGATTCGCGAAGCGCAATTGGCCAAGGTCCCGTACGCGCTCGTGATCGGTGACAAGGAAGTCGAGGCTGGGACGGTCGCGCCCCGGCGGCGTGGCGGCGAGAATTTACCGGCCATGTCGCTTGCCGAATTTAGCCAAAAGATTTGCGCCGAGGTTGCGCAAGAAATGGGAGAGGCATAAATATGGGAATCAAACTGGACATGGAGGTGGCCTATAGCTAGGGAAGCGAGGATCAATCATCAAATTCGCGCGCGCGAAGTGCGGGTGATCGGACCGAAGGGCGAGCAACTGGGAGTATTGCCATTGCACGAGGCGCTCAAACAAGTGGAAGCCCAGGAGCTCGATTTGGTTGAAGTGGCTCCGGACGCGCAGCCGCCCGTGTGCCGCATGATGGATTACGGCAAATTTCGCTACGAGCAAAAAAAGAAATCCCATGGGCCGAAAAAGCATTCGGTAGTCGAGATCAAAGAAGTGAAAATGGGCTCTCGCACCGACGCCCACGACGTCGAGCATAAGGTCCGAAACATTCGTCAATTTATCGGGAAAGGCCAAAGAGTCAAAGTATCGGTTTTCTTTCGCGGTCGAGAAATCACCCATCCTGAATTGGGCCGGCAGATGCTCCGGGGCGTTGTCGGTCAGGTACTCGATGTTGCTAAAGTTGACATCGAACCACGGCTGGAGGGAAGAAACATGGCGATGCTATTGTCGCCAAAGTGACGGCTCAACCGAGACCGCGAAAAGTAAAATTAGAGGAGTGAAAAAGTGCCCAAAATTAAAACTAACAGAGCGGCGGCGAAAAGATTTCGCGTCACCGCCAGCGGTAAGATCAAGCGCAACAAAGGCTATAAACGTCACATTCTCTCGAGCAAGAGCAAGAAACAAAAAAGACATTTGCGGCAGTCAACGACGGTGGCCGCGGTTGAAACGAAGAATATTCGTAAGCTGATACCCTATAAATAAAGCAGGACTGAGGACCGAGTAGCGAGGTTTGAGTGCCAACACGGACTCCAATTTCTCGTCATTCATATTAACTCAGGAAGGAGTTTTCCAGTGCCCAGAGCTAAAGGTGGAAGCAAATCGAGGCAGAGACGCAAGAAGATCATGAAGCTTGCGAAAGGCTACGTTGGCGGCCGAGGACGCTTGTATCGGTCGGCGCGGGAAACGGTAGAGCGGGCGCTGACGTTCGCGTATCGTGATCGGCGAATCAAGAAAAGAACCTTTCGCGGCCTATGGATCACCCGCATTGGCGCAGCGGCCAAAATCAACGGTCTTTCGTACAGCCAATTGATCAAGGGACTCAAGCAAGCCGGCGTGGAGATCGACCGCAAGATTTTGGCTGAGATTGCCGTTGCCGACATGTCCGCGTTCGGTCAGTTAGCGCAAACCGCAAAATCTCACCTAGGCGCGTAAGCGTCCCTTTCGTGCCGTCGAATGAACGATTCCGTGGAAACTCTCCAGGGAGAGGTTCTGGCTCGTATTCAGCAAGCCAGCTCCGAGAAAGAGCTGGAACAAATCCGGATAGAGGTCTTGGGTCGAAGCGGTAGCGTGACACTGCGGCTCCGTGGCCTCAAAGATTTGCCCGGAGAAGAGCGGCGGCGTGCCGGCGAGCAACTCAACCAGTTGCGCCGCACTCTCGAAGAGCGTTTGGAGGAGCAGCTCGGCTCGGTAAAACAACAAGCCAAAACCCAAGCGTTAAAAGAAGAGCGAGTCGACATCACGCTTCCCGGAACGCGTTGGGTGAGGGGCAGTTCGCATCCGATCACTCTGGTTATCGACGAGATCATCGATATTTTTTCTGGAATGGGCTTTGAAATCGCGCGCGGTCCCGATATCGAAGACGATTATCATAATTTCGTGGCGCTTAACTTTCCGAAAGATCATCCGGCGCGCGATATGCAGGACACTATCTTCGTGTCCCACGACGGGTTGTTGAGAACTCATACTTCGCCGGTGCAAATCCGCACTATGGAAAGTCGCAAGCCGCCGCTCCAAGTGATCGTGCCCGGAGCCGTTTATCGCCACGATGACGATGCCACGCATTCGCCGATGTTCCATCAGGTCGAAGGCTTCATGGTCGACCAATCCATATCCTTCTCCGATCTGAAAGGCGTCTTGACGCATTTTTTGCGGCAGATTTTTAATCGTGATGCTGAGGTCAGGTTTCGGCCGAGCTTTTTTCCGTTTACCGAGCCGAGTGCTGAGATCGATATTCAGTGCGTCATCTGCGGCGGCAGCGGCACGCTCAGAGATGGACAGGCCTGTCGCGTTTGTAAAACCTCGGGTTGGCTGGAAATCCTCGGCGCCGGTATGATCGACCCGGCCGTTTTTGAGTTTGTCGGCTACGATCCGGAAAAGGTCTCGGGCTTCGCCTTCGGCATGGGCGTTGAGCGGATTGCCATGCTCAAATACGGCATCGACGATATTCGGCTGTTTTTTCAAAACGACTTGAGATTTCTGCGGCAGTTTGGCTAGACGGTCAGAGGTGGAGTAGTGGGTAGAAGATCCATCACTCCAATCCTATGAAATTCACTCTCAACTGGCTTAAAGAACTTGTCGATTTCACCGGTGCGCCGGAGGCGCTTGCCAAACTGCTTACTATGGCGGGCCTCGAGGTGGAGACACTGACTCCGTTGCGCGAACCGGAAACGAATCGCGAAGACTGGTTGTTCGAAATCGCCGTCACGCCGAACCGGGGCGACTGTCTTGGGCTTGCCGGTGTTGCGCGCGAAGTTTCGGCTTTGACCGGTGCCCCGCTCAAAGCGCCGCAGGCGAGCGTATCCAAAAAGGACGCGAGAATTAGCACGCGTATCACCCTTCAGATTGACGATCCCAAACTCTGCGCGCGCTATTCTGCGCGGCTCGTAGACGACGTCAGGGTCGCACCAGCGCCGACCTGGTTGCGCTACCGGCTCGAAGCCTGCGGCATCCGTGCTATCAACAATGTCGTTGACGCCACCAACTATGTGATGCTCGAAACCGGTCAGCCGCTTCATGCGTTCGATCTTGACCGCTTGGGGAACAAGAAAATCGTCGTGAAAAGCGCGGGAGATATTAAAAAATTTACCACGCTGGACGGCGTCGAAAGAGAGTTGGCCGCCGATGATCTTTTGATTTGCGACGGCGACGTCCCGGTTGCTCTAGCCGGAGTGATGGGGGGATTCAATTCCGAAGTGACCGACACGACGCGCGCAGTTTTGCTGGAGAGCGCGAACTTTGCGCCATCCAGTATTCGGCGCACGGCCAAGCGCCTGGCGCTGCACAGCGAAGCTTCGCATCGGTTCGAACGGGGCGTCGATCCCGACGGCACGATTCGAGCGCTGGACCGTGTGGTATGGCTGATCAACGAGATTGCCGGAGGCAGCGCGCTGGCCGGCGCCGCGGACAGTTATCCCGGCCGCATGAAGCCGATCGCGCTGCGGTTGCGCCAAGAGCGAATAGAAAGCCTCTTGGGCGTTCCTGTCGAACTCAAGCAAGCTGAGAAACTACTTCGCGCCCTCGGCTTAAAAACCGAAGGACAAACAAAGAGCCGGAGCCTGAAGGTCAGCGTGCCGGCAACCCGGCCCGATCTTATCCGTGAAGCCGACTTGATCGAAGAGCTGGCGCGCCTGCGTGGTTATGACAGTTTGCCGACGACGCTGCCGCTGATGAAGATTGCCGGAAAGACCGACCCTCGCTTACTATGGGAAAGAAGGCTCCGGTCGCTGCTCGCCGGCGAGGGCATGACCGAAGTAATCAATCTGCCATTCACTTCGAAACAATTGAATCGAACTTTCACCGGACTTTGGTCGCCGACGACCGCAGCGGTGACGGTGCTCAATCCCTTGGCTAAGGAAAACGCCGAAATGCGCTTTAGCTTGATTCCGGGATTGATCGACAATCTGCGGCTCAATCTCGCTCAGAAGATGAAAAGTTTTCATGCCTATCACCTCGGCAAGGTCTTTTGTTCGACCGCGAGCGCGGCAACCGGTGAACGGACAGCCGTCGGCGGAATTTTGTACGGTCCGCGTGCGAGTCACGGTTTGCGCTCGCGCGAAGAGCGGCCGATCGGATTTCTCGAGTGTAAAGGGCTGGTGGAAGCCGTCCTGGGACTTTTCCGTTTGGAAGAATCGGCGAGTTGGTCGCGCAGCGAATTAGAGTTTTTGCACCCCGGAAAATCGGCGAATTTGCGGTAGGCGACACTGCGCTGGGTTATTTAGGTGAATTGCATCCGAATTTGGCGGACCAGCTTGAGGTGGCGCCGGTGCTGCTGTTTGAACTTGACTTGGAGAAACTGCTTGAGTATGCTCCGCGCCGAATAGTCACAGAGTCGCTTCCACGTTTTCCGGCCGTCGAGCGCGACGTTGCAATAGTGGTCGATCGTGAATTTGCTTCCCAACAAATCATCAGTTGGATTGCCGCTCTCGGCGAACCTTGGATCGAACGTGTCGAGGTTTTCGACCAGTATCTGGGGGCGCCGGTCCCGGATGGAAAGAAAAGCCTGGCGTACCGTGTTTCTTATCGCGCCGAGGACAAAACTTTAACCGATTTGGAAGTCAATGAACTGCACCAAAAGCTCGTTGGGCGGCTCGGAGAAACTTTCGGCGCTGAACGGCGTAGTTGAGACGGTTGATCATCGAATCTCACAAAGGGGTAAAAAATGACGAAAGCAGAAATTATCACGCGCATTTACGAAAAAGTCGGATTTTCAAAAAAGGATGCGACGGATGTTGTGGAAGCCACTTTCGACATCATCAAAGGTTGTTTGGAGCACGGTGAAAAAGTGAAAATTTCCGGCTTTGGGAATTTCGTCGTCAATACCAAACGGCCGCGCAAAGGACGAAATCCGCAAACCGGCGATGAGATCATCATCGTCGGCCGCAAGGTTTTGACTTTTAAGGCGAGCCAAATCATGAAAAAGAGCTTAAACGGCATGTCCTCGTCGCCGGAGTCTTCGCCCGGCTCAACCGCGGCCGAATAGGATCGGTCATGCCGCCGCGCTTGCCGGAGAAAATATATTTTAAGATCGGCGAAGTGAGTGAAATCGTCGGTGTCGAACCCTACGTGCTGCGCTATTGGGAAACCGAGTTCGATCTGCTCAAGCCTTCCAAGGCGCCGTCGAAACATCGCTTATACAAGAAGCGCGACGTCGAGCTTCTGCTCGAAATCAAGCGGCTTCTTTACACTGAAGGCTTCACGATCGAAGGAGCCCGGAAGAAATTGAAAGAAGCGAAGAAAGAAGAAAAAGATCAACTGAAGCTGCCTCTTTCCGAACAGAAATATAAAAGCGCTCTGGTGAAACTCAAAAAAGATTTAGAGTCGCTGCGCAGATTACTTTCCTAAACATGGTCGCGCCTTCGCGACCAGTTCCAATTCTCCATTTGCGTAGGTCATTCAAGGGTTCTCCCGACCCATATAAATTGATTTAGCGCGCGCGGAATGTTACATTCCGCATACTTCCAAACCTTGTCGGGGCGTAGCGCAGCCTGGTAGCGCACACGCTTGGGGTGCGTGTGGTCAGCGGTTCAAATCCGCTCGCCCCGACCATTAATTTCTTTAATCTTACCAAGGACTTATTTCACTTGAACTGACACCGCACCGGTCAGTCCGGATCGGGCTCTGGTGAGGACTTGGTGAGGACTTTTTCTGAGAAATGGCCTTGTCCCACGAGTGATTCGGCGGTGCTTCTTACCGTTTCGTCGAGAGACTGAAGATAGATGCTGGTTGTCGCTATATCTTCGTGACCCAAGATGGTCTGTATCGCTGGCAAAGGCGCATTCCGATTGGCCGCGACCGTTGCGGCAAAGTGACGTATGCAATGGAAGGTGAATGGCTTTACCCCAGCTTGTTTGCACAATCCTCTTAAGTATCTGGGGTACTGCTTCTGATGGTTGTTATCTTTGTTTGGAAAAATATATTCGGACGTTGATCTCTGCTTGAGCTCCGTAAGGACCTTTATCAGTTCGCTGTTAAGCGGGACCTTCCATCTTCTTTCCGAGCCACCGCGTTTCTTACGCGTCTTGAGGGTGACCCACCTTTCTTCAAAATTCACATCACTCCAAGTTGCGTTCCTGCTAGCGCCAATTCGGCACATGGTATTTTTCAGAAAAAGGAGGTGGGCCCTTTGGTCGGGCGTGGCGGCCTGCAGGACTTTGAGGAAATCGCCTTCCGGCGGAATATATTTTGGCGTGTCGTCTTCTGGAAACGGCGGCAGGTGCTTAATCGGGTTATCGGAGATCAGGTTGTTTTTTATGGCGAGGTTGAATATCGCATTGAGGATTTTTCTGTACTCGTTTAGGGTCGCGGGTTTTTTCTTGCCGTTTAGATCCAGCAATATTCGCTGGATGGCTTGGGCGGTAATCGAATCAGCCTCTAACCCAAAAAGTGTCTTAAAATATCGATTAAGTTTCCAGCGTACCTGCTTTGCCCAGGCTTTAGTGTGATAGGTGTTTAGTTTTTTCAGATAATCAACCGCAAGCTCACGAAACGTCGGAATCGCTGTTCTGAATTTCCCACTTCTCAATAGCTCGCGCGCGTCTGCTTCTGCGCGGGCCGCTGCTTTCTTCGTTTGAAATCCCGAGCCGCGGTAGGGTTGCTTCTTGTATTGGAATTCGTAAGCCCAGCACTTTCGGTCTTTTCTCCAGAACGAGCTCATTTTCGTTACTTCTCAAATGGGTTAGAAGATCTTCCTTTCTCATGCGCAGACTCCCCCCCACCTTGATCCATGGGAGGGTCTTTCGGCAGAGTCCTCCAGTAATGGTTCTCACGGATAGGCGTAGAGCATCCGCGACTTCTTGAGGGGTCAAAAAGACCTGTAGCTCGGCATCCAAATTGGTTTATTCCCTTGATTTGTAGTCTCCCAATTGTAATCGCCGACTCTCCCGTCAGCGGGAAAATCTCTCGTTTTCGTCAAACGGGCGATCACGTTTCAGATCTTACTTTAGGGAATGCCCCTGTGGGGATACGGAATCGGAGACAAACTCGCGGTTCATCTGCGCCATTTAGGCGGGCAGTGAGCATCGGAAGTGTATTGCTGAACTGCAACGGCCACGAGGACTCCAACAAGAAATCCTCCCGCGTGAGCCCAGAAGGCCACATTTGAAGCGTGCTGTTTGAGACCAAGGGAAATCTGCAGAAAAAACCACATGGGCAAGAAGAACCAGGCTGGAAGGCGGATCGTGAGCCGGTGCAGAAAATAAATGAGGGTAGGGTCGAGAACCAAGGTTATGCGCGCACTGGGATTACAGACGAAGAATGCTCCCAAGACGCCACTGATGGCTCCGCTGGCACCAACCAGTGGCGCGTCGGAGTCGGGCACCATGAGCATGTGAGTCAGGCAGGCGGTGATGCCAGCGGTTAAATAGAAAGCCAGGAAGTTTATTCTCCCCAGCTGATTTTCCACTCGCCTTCCGAAGACCCATAGAAAAACCATATTCCCAAACAGGTGAAGTAGGTCTCCGTGGAGGAACATCGATGCAATGAGAGTCGGGACGGCTGAAAGGTTTCCAAACGAAAGGGGATCGAAACCGAACGTGCGAGCAACTCCATCGGGAATAATAAAATTCGTATGCCGGCTAACAAGGAAATGAACCAGGACATTGCCGGCGACGATCGTATAGATGGCCCACGGGGTCTTTTTGATTTTAAGACTCGTGGCTACAGGGAGCATTGATCTCAGTGGCCGTTTCTTGCTTCAAGGAAACAAGGGGCGACGCGGTTTAGTATCCGCTGGATGGCTTCAAGGACGAGCGTTAAGTTTTCTTCGAGAGGCTTCGGATTTCCTTTACGCCATTGTCTGGTCAATAGATCATGATCTCCGAAGTGACACTCGCCGCCGTTCCCGTTGAGACTCAATCGCCAGAGGCTTAGCCGGCTTTGAAGGCTCATATACCGGTGCGGATCATAGGCGGCGAGTTCGGCGAAAAGATCGAGATGCTTCCAGGGTTGAAAGCGCGCCCGCGGCAGGATGCAAGAAGGCTCGACGCCCAGCGCAGTGGACCTCTCGATCAGGAACGGGAAAGTGAAGCTCAAACCATTCCACGTTACAAAGGTCGGCACGCCTCGGTCTTTCGTGAATCCTCTCAGTCTCTGCCAGAAGTTATCGAGGAGATCTTTTTCATCGTCGATAATTCGGGCCACAGCTACAGTGAGCTTTGGCTCTGAGCCAGTCATCACGAGCGCCCGTCCGATGCCAATGATGTGGCCGAACTCCGGCGTCAGCGCCATTTTCTTTTTGAGAAGACCAGTCAGCGCGATCGGATCCGCAACTTCTTTGGCGAGATATTGATCCAGTGTAGCGAATAAAAGTGGGTGAGTTGGGTCTTTTTTTCGAAGATCGTTCAGCGTTCTTGCCCAAATGAGTTCTTGGATCTTCCTCGGCTGGGCCTTGAAGCTTTGGAAAGCCGTGGCTATGTGGATGATGTAATACATTTTAAAAGGCTTCCGCGTTTGCAGTCTTACCCTTTCGTTGCGGGACCGTGTCCGTTTGGTTCTCTTCGTCCCTCGATGTCTTTTCTCCAACCCAGGATCGCCAGCGCAGCCTCCTCCATCACGCGAGCGATTTTGAAGAGGTCAGGATACTCCAGAGAAATGCCGATCTTGTTTCCCTGTTTGTCCTTGCCGTTTTCGGTGATTCCAAGGAAATAGCGAACCTTTGGAGTTTTCGGTTGGTCCTTTGGACGATAAAAGCCGATAGTCTTGGCACTGCCATCGCGGCCGGTCTTCGTTGGGTCCCTATACCAGGATGGGAGAGTTCCGTCAGAATCGGAGACCAGTTCTTCTCTCCCTTGAGCGAGTGCCGCCGCTGCCGCAGCGACTTCCAAAGCTCCCTCAAAGTTGAAACTAGCGGTGAGCTTTTTTTCCCACTGATATTTCTTGCTGTTTTTGTCCGGCATCTTGTTTTCCATGCCTGGGATTGCCGGCGCCAGACTCACAAAGACAAGGGCCAGTTCCGGACTTGGACTGATCTGAAGCGCGCTTTTGCTCCGGTATAAATTCAGCGTTTGAAGAAAGGGTTTGTCCATATAAGCCTCCGATGATGCCGAGCAAAATTAGCTCTGCTTCTGCGTGGTCTCCGGTTTTTTCTCCACCGGAATGATGTCTTTGATTCTCGCCCCCGGAACAGACTCTTGATCTTCACAATGGTCTCAAGAGAGCCATTCTCCGTGGCTTTTTGCAGATGGAGGAGTTCAATCGGACTAAAAGCGAGTTTTCCCTGACCGATAAGCTCCTCATAGACCTCTTTGCTGCCGCAAACGTGAACCTCTCCGTAGGGCGTTTCCAGGACGACCTCCCGGTAACGCCGGATGAAATCCTTCGCTTCTTCCTGACTGATCATAATGTTTCTCCTTCCTGATTTTTGAAAATTGTTCTTAAGCCGTTATTATTTGGTTCCATTTTCTGGTCTTTCTTGAGCGCTCATTGCCCTAGAATCGACAGATGAGACTCGTGTTAGTTTTGATTTTGTTATTGATACGAACCGACTGCTGGGGGTTGTCGCCGGATGTGTACATGCGAGCCTCGGCGGCAACCGGGATTCCCGTTGAGCTCTTACTTGCGATCAGCCACGTCGAAAGCGGTTTTCAACCCCACGCGCTCAACGTTTCAGGACGTTCTTTCTTTCCGTCCTCAATCTACGAAGCCATGGGGCTACTCAAACGATCGGGCGACAATGTCGATATCGGCCTCATGCAGGTCAATTGGAGTTACTGGGGAAACCGGTTCGGTCTTTCCAAGTCCGAGCTTCTCGATCCTCAATTAAACGTCTTGGTCGGCGCAACGATTCTTGAGCACTGCATTCGCGCCAGTGGAAGCTGGTGGAAGGGTGTCGGTCTCTACCATTCTCCCGAAAACCTTCGGCAACGGGATTACATTGAAAAAGTGTGGCGATCGTATCGGCTCGTGCTGACGAAAATGAGGAAATGATGTTCAGGATACGTAGGCGAACAAGAGCAGCTGAGTTGGGTGTTGGGATCGAGCCTCGTCTTTTTTCGCCGGCGATTCCCTCATGGATTCTGTCAGAACGACGGCTTCCCGTATCGGTTCAATGTGGCCGTGTGCATTCCGGACTGTCTCTTGAATCGATTCGTCTGCTTTCGCAGGGAAATCGTCTTCGTGAAATTCCTCCAGCTCGCCATTGTCTGGAAGGATCATGTCGGTTTCCTCTTCGACGCCCCTGAGCTTACGAAGCTCGCTTTCGAGAGAGATTTTCTCTTCCGCGCGGTCAATAATTGTTTTTGCCAGCGCTACTAGGCCATCTTCTTCGATTTGTTCAAGAAATTGTCCGTCTGTTAGTTCCCCCTCCGTTAAAAGCGCCGCGCGCAGTTTCTTGACGTTCAGGGTTATGGCTTTCTCCTGGATGGTGCTTTTGTAATACAGGTGGTGAACGTTCACGGGTTCTTTCTGGCCGATTCTCCACGATCTTCTGGACGCCTGTCGAACGATGTAAACCGAATAGTCCTGCTGGTACCAGACGACCTCGGGAAACTGGATTAGATCGAGACCGGTCTGGACGTTCCTTGGATGGGTTATCAAAACATCGCCTCTGAACGACTGAATCCATTCCTCTCGCTCAGCGGCCTTTACCTTTGTGGCTTTAAGCACGTCGGCTGCAAGTCCCGCATCGCCAAGTATCTTCTTGAGTCTTTCCGTGATGTCCCTGGTCTCTGTGTGAACGCAATAAACCACGGTCTTTCTATTGTCTCTCTTTGCTTCGGTGCAGATCCGTAACAGTTCCTTCTCTTTGGGATAGAGCGTGTTCTCTGGAAGCGGAGTCGATTCCGCCAAGACTCTGCCGCTCTCTTTATCTTTGATGGTTTCCTGGACCCACGGGCTGTCGGAGTATCCGAGCAATGCCTGGAGATAGACACCCAGAAGCCGCTTCGAGCCCTGGTTTAGCGCCATTCTGAGTTCGGTGAGGAGATCGTCCTGGAATGAGCGGTAGGCTTCTCTCTGTTCCGGTTCCATGTCGATCGAATGGGCGATCTCACGGTAGGGCGGCAGAGCGATATTCAGATCGGAGAGTTTCAAGAAAATCGCCCTTGGTAGCAGTTCAGGGATGAGTGCCGGGGAGATTCCCGGCCGTTCGTGCCAGCGCACCTCCTGAGCCTTCTTCAAGCTCGCCCGTCCTTCATCATTGGCCGAAACGAAAGTGATCTTCTCAAGGACGCCGTATAGCTCCATCCATCTCTTGATGTCGCGAAACTTAAAATCTTTCCGTATGTCCGGCGAGATCCGGAAAAGGAGATAGAAAAGGTTCGAGCTGTAGCCGCCGAGAAGAGTGCCGGTGAGCGCGAGAATCTGTCGTGCCGCCTTTCCTAGATGATCGAGAGCGATGCCTTGGGCCGTGGCTGCGCCTTTATATTCGTGACACTCGTCGGAGATGAGCAGATCAAAATGGCCGGGGTACTTGTTCCTCAGGTAAGTCGCGAGGGGAAAGCGCCTAGGGCCTCGTGGATCCGCTTCCCACAAAGGTTCCCGGCACTCTTTGCACTTGTGCTTTTTTCGGTTCAGGACGTCCACGGTGAGGGGTAACCCGTCCCTGTCAATGAGGGGTGTCCTGCATTCAGGGCAGACAAGGACGCCGTCTCTGGCGCGCGCCGCGTATCCTTTCCAGTAATAACCGAGTTTCGCTTTCTCGCGAGAAAGAATCACAAAGAGAGGCGGCTCGTTTTCTCTCAGCGCTTTTTCGAGCTGGCCTATTCTCTCGGCGGCAACCGCAGTGGCCGTGGGCACGGTTTGTTTCACTTCGCGGCGCCATTTGCTTACGAGATGAGGCGGACAGACGACGAGAACCCTTTTCAGTCCTAAAGCCACCGCCGCAGCGATGGAGATGTAGGTTTTGCCTAGACCCATCTCTCCCACGAGAATCGCCGAGTCGCGCGATCCGAAAGCTTGGACGATACCGCCGATCGCGTCGATTTGGCTGGCGATGGGCCGTCTGGTGAGGCTCTTTATGAGCTGGTAGATCTTTTTTCGGTCTGTCCCCGGATGGTAGATGGGATTGGAGTCTCGCCCGACGGTCGCAACGATCACGGAGCGGAATTCTTCGATGAAGTCGTGGATGTTCATATGATCTGCAGATATTCGCCTGTGTTCAGATCGAAGGCGTTTATCTGGGTGACAATTCTTTCCCGCTCCGTGATCTTTATTCCTTTTTCGGTCTCCTCCTCGGATCGATCGATCACCTTTTTCGCAGTGCCTTTGATGAGGAGTTTGCGGCCGTTCGCTTCCAGGATTTGATTATTGATCAGTCCGGCCGCGATCAGCATTGCGAGATGGGCTTTGCGGGGCGGCATGAGCGGCTGAATAGCTGCTCTTATCTCTTGCTCTTCCCTGACAAGACCGAGCGCCGGCTCTCTCCACAGGGAACTCGTCTTGATTTCTTCAGCCAGCTCATCGGGGCCGAACTCAGATGATCGGATGAAGAAGTCCTTGCCGACGGCCGGGATAGTGAATGAGAATTCTTTTCGACGCATTTCAGGCAGATCGCCGGTTGGGATCTGAGTCAAGCTGGTAAAAGTTTCGCTGTCGATCTCGGTGCGCGCCTTCTTAATCCCGGCAATGACGATCTGCCCAAATGCCTGGAACTCCTCGGCCGGAAACCTTCTGACTTTCAAATCCCGAAAGCAAGCGGAAAGAACTCGGGCGATTCGAGTTGTGATTCGTGCCTGCGGCAGGAGAAAAAACAGAAGACCTGCTGGACTAAGATAAGGGATGGCGTGTTTCAGAAACGAGAGCTCGGAGCGGCCATCGTTGGCGTCGAAATCGTAAGGGGGATTCAAGTACAAAATTGAAAAGGCGCCGGGGCGCGCCCTCACGGTGAAAAGGTCGCTGGCAACGACTTTATTCAAGAGCTTTTTCGCCACTCGCGCTCTTTCGGTGTTGATTTCGACACCGTATGCCTCGCCTCCTGCGGCGGCTGCAATCTGGGCTGCCGGCTCTCCCGTCCCGCAGCAAGGATCGAGAAGCCGCCGGAGACCAGGCGCTCTCTCCCCAATCCAGGTCTGGATTATTTCCACAACCTCGGCCGGCGTTGGATAGAAACCGGCTTTGGCCTGAGCCTCAAGTCGCATGAATGTTCAACTGTTGAGAGAAGACAGCAGCCTAGATACGTGCGGTTGTCTTCGAAAACGGCAAGAGAGTGACTTGATCGAAAGCCTTTCTCAGCTTTCCTTTCTTGAGCGCCGCCGAAATGTCTTCGGCCAGCCTGTCATCATCCGGTGAAATCTTGAGCCCGCATATTCCGTGTGTTGTTAGGGCTTCCAATTCTTTTTTCTGGACGGCTCTTTTATGCAGCCACGTTTTCCATGTTGCATGGACCGGAACGGCGCTGTGCTTTGTCAGAGCAGCAAAGTAGAGATCCGCCGCCAGAGTGCTCGTCTCAGTGGCAAGGACATAGCGAACGGACGATGAGGCAAGGTCATTTTTGATAAAAACCGCTGCGTGGGTAATTCCGCGGGGTAAGGTTCTTACGATCGTCCCGTACTTGGTCCTCGGCAGGACGAATACCTCGTGATCTCCGACATTGATCCAGTGGTTGGTAAGAAGGCCGGCTCTGATGGCTTTGACCGCATCTTTATGGCCGCCGATAGAGAGAAAGATGACCCACTGGCCATCCAGCGCAAAGGCGTCTGAAAAAGCGTGAAATCCGTCGACTTCGACGGGAACCAAATTGGATGGAGTCTGATTGTTCGTGTTGGAGTCGTCGTCGTTTGATTGCGGGCGCACCTTCATTGTCCTTGTGCTGAGCCTATTCCTCTCCGTAATATGGGGAGCTTTTGCCGCGCTAGTATTCGTCGGGGAGAAGGAGTGTGGTGACGGACCTGTCCGCTTCGGTGATCACCCAGATCTTGGTGTTGTTCCGTGTTCGATAGGCGCTGAGGATTCTGAAGCCATTGTAAACCGAAAATTCATTT
>CAVWLW010000010.1:0-56146 GCA_963755715.1 uncultured delta proteobacterium | reverse complement strand
TCCATCACGATGTAAAACGCGGAGACGAACGGTATTGCGAGGAACGTCGAAGCGAGCATCCCACCAAAGACCACCGTCCCCAGCGACTGCTGGCTTGCAGCTGCGGCGCCGGAAGCCGTCATGGGCAGGCACGACGCCCAAGATAAACGCGATTGAAGTCATCACTATCGGCCGAAAGCGCCGGCGCGTCGCTTCGACCGCGGCATCCACGGTTGTCATGCCCTGCGCTTTGAGCTCCCGCGCGAACTCGACAATCAGGATGGCATTCTTGGCGGCGAGCGCGATCATCAGCACCAGACCAATCTGAGTATAGAGATCGCTTGGCAATCCGCGGATCTTCAGCGCGGTAATCACCCCAACAGGGCCATCGGCGCTGTCAGAACAACTGCCGCGGGAGCGGTCCAGCTTTCGTATTGTGCGGCCAGTACGAGAAATACCAGCGTGATGGAGAGCGCGAAGATGAAGTAAGCCTGGTTGCCGATAAGCTTTTCCTGATACGAAAGCCCCGTCCAGTCGTTGCCCGTATTCAATGGCAAGTTGTCGTTTGCGATCTGTTCCATGATGGCGAGCGCCTCGCCGGAGCTAAATCCGGGCGCCGGCCTTCCGATAAGCGGCGCCGCCGGATAGAGATTGTAGCGAGTGATAAGCTCCGACCCGAGCACGCGGCGGACCTCAAGCAAAGCGCCGAGCGGCACCAACTGGCCGGAGCGGTTGGCCTCATATAGGTTCGCAATGTCGTCGAAGCGCCGGCGATAATCGGCGTCCGCCTGAATCCGAACCTGGAAGCTTTGGTTAAACTTATTGAAGAGGTTCACGTAGGTGGATCCCAGGCTCGTTTGCAGAGTTTGAAAGATGCCCTCGATCGTAGCCCAGCGATTCGGCCATCGTCCGATTGATCGTCAGGTGTATTTGCGGGCTTTTCGAGTTGAACGTTGTCGTGACGTCGTGCAGCCCGGGTTCTTTGTCCACTGCCAGCATAATTTGCTGGATGGCTTTTTCGAGCTGTCCCAGACCCATGCCGGCGCGGTCTTCGATCATCATTTGAAAACCGCCTGCCTGACCTAGGCCCGGCACCGGAGGCGGAATCAGCACATTGAACTGCGCCTTACGGATCGATTGAAGCCGCTTGCGCAAGTCGGCGACAATCTTGTTTTGCGAAAGGTCCGCCGGACGCTTATCCCAATCGTTATACATGACGTACTTGGTTACGACGTGGAAAGATTGGCTGCATCGGGATCGGAGAATCCGCCGCTCGTCACCCATCCCTTGATGCCCGGCACGTTCTTGAGAAGAGCGTCGACATCGGCCGAGACCTGGCGTACGCGCAGCTGCGAAGCGCCGGCAGGAAGCTGTGCCACGAGCACGCGGTATTCCTGGTCTTCGGTGGGAAGAAACGCGGTTGGATAGCGCGCAAACATAACTGCAGCGCTGCCCGCCACGATAAAGAAAAGACAGCCATTTTGCCCGGGCGGTCTACCATCCACTGCACCAGACCGATATACCGCCCTTCCACCGCTCCGTAGGCGCGATTAAACCCGCGGTAAAACCAGTTCACTTGCCGATCCTTCACCGCTGGCCTTAAATAAAGCGCGCATTGCGTCGGCTTTAACGTCGCGCATTGATGCGCTGATGATCAGGGTCACGGCAATCACCAGCGCAAACTGCCGAAACATCTGCCCGGTGATCCCCGGTAAAAACGACGCCGGCAAAAACACCGCCGTCAGCACCAGCGTGATCCCCAGCACCGGCCCGGTAAGCTCGCTCATCGCCTTGATCGCCGCATCCTTGGGCGTGAGCCCTTGCTCGATATAACGCGAGGTATTCTCGACGATCACAATCGCATCGTCCACCACAATGCCGATCGCCAAAATCAGCGCAAACAGCGTCATCAGATTGATCGTGAAACCGAGCAACGCCATGGCCGCAAACGCGCCGACAATGGTCACCGGTACGGTGGTGGCGGGAACCAACATGGCGCGGAAGTTCTGCAGGAACAGCATGATCACGATCAGCACCAAAATCCCCGCCTCGATCAACGCCATGTACACGCCATGAATGGAATCTTTGATGAACATCGAGCTATCGAGCAGCACCGTATACTTGAGACCGGGGGGAAACTTCTGGCTCATTTGCGCCATCAACGCGCGCACTTCTTGCGCGACCTTAAGCGCGTTGGCGCCGGGCAGCGTATAGACGTTCATCTGCGCGGCCTTTTTGCCGCTCACGCCGGAAAAAGAAGTAAACGCCTCCTGGCTCAACTCGACTTTCGCAATATCCTTGATGCGCACGATGGCCGCCGCCTGATTGACCTCACCGGATTTAGTGTTGCCGCTCGTCTCGACGGACGGCGGCTGCACTTTGACAATGATATTCTCGAACTGAGAAACGTCGGAGAGTCGGCCCAGGGTCGTCACGGTGAATTGAAAAACCTGGTCCGCCGGCACCGGCGGCCCGCCGAGCTGTCCTGAGGCGACTTGGACGTTTTGGTTTTGAATCGCATTCTGCACCTGCGATACGGTGAGACCGTAAGCTCTCAGTTTGATCGGATCGAGCCAGATCCGCATGCTATAAGGACCGGCGCCAAGAACTTGAACCTGCCCGACGCCGGGCAGACGAGCGATCGGGCTCTGTAAATTGATGATCGCGTAATTGCTCAAAAAGGTTTCATCGAACCGATCGTCGTCTGAATACAGGCTGCCGATCAGTAGAATATTGGTACTGACCTTCTGAACGTTCACGCCCTGGCTCTGAACTTCCTGGGGCAGCTGCGACAGAGCGCCGTTCACCGCATTCTGCACTAGCGCGACCGCAGCGTTCAGATCAGTGCCGACGGCGAAGGTCAGCGTGAGCGCGTAGCTGCCGTCGCTGCCGCTCGTCGATTGCATGTAGATCGAATTCTCAACGCCGTTGACGCCTTGCTCGATGGGGATTCCCACTGTGCTCGCCACCACGTCCGCGCTGGCGCCGGGATAGTTCGTGCTGACGCGGATCGTCGGCGGCACGATTTCGGGATACTCGGCAACCGGCAATCGGAGCAGACAAACCGCGCCCAGGAGGATCGTGATAATGGCAATCACGTTCGCAAGGATCGGGTGCTCGATGAAGAATTTGGACATGACGATGAGTTTTGTCTTTGACTATCTTTTAACTAATTGAAGGGACACGCAGCAGAGTTATCGCACGAAGATGGGGACCCGGTATCATCCACGGATGCCTCGACTTCTTCGACATCCCTCATTCTGGGCTCTTTTTGCTTTCTGCAGGCGAGGAAAGTTTTTCGGCTTGCTGCGGCTTCACCGCCCGACCCGGAATCGCTTGCAGGAGGCCCTCGACGATGACCCGATCCTCAGGTTTGAGTCCCTCTCCAATCACCAGCATGCCGCCAACCTGAGATCCGGTCTTGACGCCCCGGCGCTCGACGACGTTCTTGTCATTGACGACCAGGACATACTCCCCCTGCTGATCGAAACTCACGGCGTCTCCGGGAACCAGCAGCGCGTTTTTCTTCTCCAGCGCGGGTATACGCACGCGCACGAAGAGCCCGGGGAGAACGCTGCGATCCGGATTGGCGAAGATACCGCGCGCCTGTAGAGTACCCGTCGTCGGCGCGACGCTGATGGAAGCAAAATCCAGGCGGCCTTCATGGGGATACCCTTCCTCGTTGGACAGTGCGAAAAAAATCGGAATGCGTCTTTCCGCTATGGGCGGCGCGGAGGTCTGTTTCCTGTGCTCGATCACGCGCAGCAGATCGCGCTCGTTGATCGTGAAATAGACGTAGAGGGGATCGATGCGTTCTATCTCGGCCAGAGATGTGCGGACGCCGGCCGCGCCGACAACATTTCCGGGATCCACCAGGTGTCTGCCGATCCTGCCATCAAAGGGTGCTTTTATCTGGGTATAGCCAAGATTCAGCTTGGCGAGTTCGACCTGCGCCTGGGCGGAGAGCAGCGCCGCGGCGGCAGAGTCTCTCTCATATTGCCAGCGATCCACTTGGGTTTGCGGCGCGGCATCCTCTTTAAACAAGCCCGTATAGCGAGCCAGCTCTTCTTTCGCGTGCCCCAGCGCTGCCTGCTGCGCGGCGACTTGCGCGTTCGCCTGTTGAAGCTGCGCTTTATACTGATCCTGCTGAATGGTGAACAGGAGATCGCCGCTCTTGACCGGGGCACCGTCCTTAAAGTGGACTTTTTCCAAATATCCTTCGACGCGCGCCACCAGCGTCACGGAATCACTCGCAGCGGTATTGCCGGTGAAATTGAGATATTCGGTCACGCTCTGGGTAGCGGGCTTGGCGACCGTAACCGTCGCGGGCACCGCTGTCGAAGTACCAGGATTGGAGCGGCAGCCGACGACGCCCACACTGATGAGGATTAGCAACCAAAACGTATCATGCCGCAAACGCACCTATGAAATCCTCCCTTTCATTACGGCTGTGGGTTGCTCCTTTTGACCGGACCAGCCTGAAAGTTGCCGTCGGATCGTCACCATTCAGGCAATCGGACTGGCGGTCCTTGGTCCTGAGGCGAGGGAAGTCCCGGCGCTTGGGGCTTGAGCAACTCGGGCGTCAGCAAAGTGCCCCAGTTGGTCCGCTCACGCATCTCCTGCTGCGTTTCGGCAGGAATAAAGTCTTTGCCTTCGCGAATCTGCCATCCGCCGCCCAATGCGCGGTACGTCGTAATCAGTCCCAAGGCGATGCTTCCCGTAGCGAGGGCGAGATTATTCTGCGCTTGATAGAGGTTTTGCTCTGCGGTGAGAACGGTGGTGAAATCGGCAATGCCTTCGCGGTATTGGAGCATCGCAATTCTCAAGGCCCCTTCAGCCGCGCCGACGCTTTGTCGCAGAAAATTTGCCTGCTCGCGCGAGTAAATAAATGCCGCGATGCCGTCCTCCACTTCCTGCTGCGCTTTCAGGACTGTGTTTTGGTAGTCGATGAGCAGTTGCTGAAATTTAGCGTCCTGCACCCGCACGTTATTGGTAATTTGCCCGTAGTTCAAAATGTTCCATTGCACACTCGGGCCGGCGCTGTAAAGGAAACTGCCGCGCGAGAAAAGATCGCCGAGACTGTTGGTACCGACATCGGTCGCCAGCGTGCCAACATTGCCGACCAGAGCAAAAGTTGGAAACAGGCCGGCTTTGGCGACGCCAATCTGCGCCGACTGCGCAGCCGCCTGGAGTTCCGCGCGCCTGACATCGGGCCGACGGCGGAGCAGATCTGCGGGAATGCCGACAATCACCTGTTCGGGACTGGTTGGAATATCGCCGGCGCCAGCCAGCAAATTATCCAGCGGCCCTGGCGGCATGCCGAGCAATACACTGAGCGCGTCTTTTGTCTGTGCGAGTTGTATATTCAACTGCGGGATCGTCGCCTCGGTAGCGCCGAGAACATTCTCGGCCTGATAAACGTCACGCCTGGCGACCGTGCCATACTGGAATTTGACCGTGGCGAGCTTCAGGGCCGTGCGCTGACGCGTGATGTTGTCACGGGCGATGGCGATTTGCCGTTCGGTGGTCCGAATCTTCACGTATGCGCTGGCAACATCCGCCACCAAGGTCACCAGAACATCATCGTAGCTGGCAACCGAAGCCAAGAATGCACGATCGGCCGATTCGATGGCGCGGCGCAGCTTACCCCAGAAATCCAGCTCCCATGCGGCCTGAGCGCCGAATTGGTCTGACCAGTAGGTATTGGTAATGATGTTTTGCGGCAACGAAATGGGAATTTGATTATGAGTTAACGATGCGCCGACCAGCTGTTTTTGCGGGTAGAACTCACCGATAGCGATTCCAAGGCGCGCGCGTGCTTCCAGTACTCGTACTCCGGCGGTTTTCAACGTGAGATTCTGCTGATACGCGAGCTGGATCAAGTCGCTCAGGACGGGATCGTTGAATACCGTCCACCAATCTCGATGCTCCGCCGCGCTGGAGTCCATCGATTTGTTCCCTTCTTCCATCCATCGATCGGCAATACCTACTGGCGGGGACTTGAAGTTCGGTCCGAGTAAACACCCTTGAGTCAGCAATGCCAGCGCGAGGATCAGTATCAGCGGACCTCTCGGATTCCGCATCAAGTGCGCCCTGGCTCTGTAGGGAATTTCCGGAAGGGACTGCAGATCACAATCGAGGCCAGCGATGGTTTCCATGCGCGGTTGTCTTTTCACGACAGATACTACGCGAGAGTTTTCTCTCAACAGATACGAGCCAGGGTGACACGTATAAGGCGCATATTCGCAAAAAACCCGGACTCTTGGGTTATCCACGCCAGTGGAGTCGCCCGACTTCGTACACGAGGTCCGTGGGTTGAAATTGGATTAAATCGTTTCTCATCAAAGCATCCTTCTCTATCGAGTGCGCGACGCAGTTTATTACAACAGCGGGGTGGATATGGGCAAACGGAAAATGAGTGGCTATTACTTCAACTCCCATCGCCAATTCCCATAATGATTCCCGAGGCAACCCTATCCTCAGGCAGCGTCGTCGAACGGCGCAACTGCCCAAGAGGCTGGCTCGCTCGGAACTTATTTAAACGAAACTGGCGGCCCGATCAGTGGCGTCTTCACCGGTGCGGCCGCGCCGATGGCGATCACGACGGCATTCCCACCCGGATTCACGAACCCATCGCTGTCGATCTTCCAGTTGTTCGTTAACCAGACGTTCCCCGACGGATCGATCTGGCCTCACCACACCGTGAAACCCGCTCAGAGAATGTTGACGGAGCGTGTCGCTAGCAGCGCAATGATCGGAAGAGAGAAGGTTTATTGCTATCCATCAGTTGCGACCTCATATCGGTAGCTGACAGGATGGGTTCTTGGCTTTGACGCAAGGTCATCAGTGCTGGACTCGTCGGTTATCGATCACGAAGTTGCGAACCGTGTATGCTCTTCTAACTCGGAGAATTCCCCTCACTACCGCGCTTGTTGCGCTTTGAGCTGCTGGATCTCCCTATTTGCCCGGTCGATCTCAGCTTGCTGTGCCGCCATCTGCTGTTGCAGATCTTGTTCTTGCTTTTGCCGCGCTTGCATCTGATCACCGATCAAGGCGCCGCCGAGCAAGCCGACAGCGGCGCCGATGCCGGCGCCGGCGCCGGCGTTGCCGGTAGCGCTGCCGATGATCGCGCCTAAACCGGCTCCGGCTAAAGTTCCGATGCCCGCGCCTTTTTCTCTTGTCGTCAGCGGCTCAGAGCAACCAAGGAAAAACAGAGTCAATAAGATTGTCGATACTGTCGTGACCGTTTTCTTCATCTCTCGTCCCTTGGAATTCCCAGGTATGTGTCCTCGCCGTTATCCATTGATTAAAATCTCTCTCTCTCATTTCCCGGCGTCTGTTTTCACCCGTTGGGGATTGAGCTCCTGCATCAGCGTGATCATGGCCTCGGCGAAAAGTTGTTTCGGGTTGCTCCGGCAGCTCTTCTCCAGCCGCGCTTTCAAATCGTCCATGCCCGACTTTCCGGCGACATCATAGGTATCCGCCACGTAGAAGTTGTGCGCCGTGAGAAAGCCGGCGATCCAATGCTCGACGATCTTGTCGACGATCTCGTAGAGCTCGTCTTTCGTGTAGCGCTCGTGCTTCTCGAGCGTCTCGAGCCGTTTCTCCCTAAACTTGACGTAGTCCTCACAGCGTTCTCTGGCCTACGCCATAGGCAAAAGACCGGCCCTTGCTGTCGATCGCGTGGAGTTCCGAAGCCGCCACGGCCATGAACAATACGACGGTCCACACGGCGCCTACCCGTCTAAAGAGCTTGTAAGTCATTTCGGCTTACCCCTCTTGAAACGAAACATGTCCGACAATTGGACGGTAGATCACTACGCTATTTCAACTTCGGGGGGGCCGCCGGTGCGGCGGAGCCAACGGTAATGGCGTCCCTGTAAACAAGGATCTCGACCCGGCGATTTTTGGCGCGTCCGGCGTCCGTCGCATTATCCGCCACTGGCGACTTCTCTCCGTAGGACATTACCATCATGCGCCCGGGCTCGATCTTCTTGTCGGTCGTAAGATAACTGGCCGCATTTACTGCCCTGAGCAATGCCAATTCGTAGTTGTATTTCGCACTGCCTGTGTTGTCGGTATAGCCGGCCACAACAAACATGAGGCCACTCGTACCGCCTGCATCTCCGCTCACATCACTCAAAAAACTGTCTATCTCTTTTTTAGATTGGTCGGTAAGAACGGTTGAATTGGTGGAAAAAAATGCGCCTTGCCTTAGGTCGAGGACCAGCTTTCTGTCGAGCTTGAGTCGTTGAAGATTGTCCAAGGCTTGATCTGCCTTGGCCGTGGTCTGGTTCAGTCGGCTGTCAATGTCCGCGATCTGCTTGGACATCGTTTGGACCTGGCCCCCCAACTGGGTCACATTAGCCTCGGTGTCAGAGATTCTCTTGTTCACCGGGAACAGTTGCTCTGGGACATAGGTTTTGACCCAATCTTGAGTCGCCAGACAGCCGGAGGCAAAAAATTGAAGTGAAAAAAACAACAGCGCGGTTGCTCGCGCAAATCCATTTGATTGTGTCATCGAAATCTCCTTAATCAGTTATTTTTTTGTGGTCTATGATTTAACTTTGTTGCGATGCATCATCCCCTCGCAGGTCGACGTTAAAATCTCCCCGCTACCGGGGGCCATCTTCCCCCTCGATACCCCCGATTCGACCGCCGATTTATAAGTTCCTTTGCATTGTTTTTCCTTTCATCCTCATCCTTGAAATAACCTTCCTAGCCGGCGTCCATGATGGGATCTGGCAACATGCGTCAGCGCTTATCCCCATCGTCTTCATGGCTATTGCGTTCGATTGCCACGTTTAACGTCTTGATCAAGAGCTCATCGTTAAACGGCTTGCGGACGAAGGCCAAAGCCCCAGCCGCTAGCGCTTGTTCGCGCACCAGAGGATCATCATGCGCGGTGATAAAGATCACCGGGAATCGATGACCGCTTCTCGTTAGCTGTTCTTGCACCTGCAGACCGCTCAGGCCCGGCATCTGGACATCCAGCACAACACAGTCGAGCGCTAACGACGGCATGGCTTCTATAAGGTCGAGAAACTGACGACCCGAAGCAAACGTATCGGCATCCATCCCCAGCGAGCGGACAAGACGCTTCAAAGCTCGACAGACAGACTCGTCATCATCGACAACAGCGATCAATGGTTTACTTCTCGTGACAACCCCCTAACGCAAATCGCGTTGGGAACAAAAATCACTCTACTGCGGTGCAGTGCAGTGACGGATTCTAGCGAAGCGTGCGAAGCGTGTATATTGGACCTTAGTCCAATGGGGAGGGGGAGGCGGCGGTGATTTGTGGACGCGGATCTAATCCAAGATTTGGCGGCTCATTGGGGACTAAAGCCGATGCCCGATGCTGATTTTGTCCTTGAATGTCTATCGATGTCCGCTTTCTTAAAAACCGGCAAATCACAATCGATCGCGTATCACTGGTGCCGATGCTGGCTCCGTGGCTCTGGGTTTTGGCAGCAATCTAAGTTTTTCGGTTGCACGAACCAAGTCGGCCAAAGATTGGACTTGCATTTTATGCATGATCCGGGCGCGATGGACTTTGATGGTTTTTTCCACTGTGCCGAGTTCAAAAGCGATCCGTTTGTTCGGCAGCCCGCGCGCCACCAGAGCCATTACTTCGCGCTCACGGGCCGTCAACTTTTCGACGCGGCTTTCGACGTCTGCCAATTCTTTGCGCGCGGCACGATCGCGCCAAGCGCGAGCGAGAGCTTGTTCGATTGCGCGCAACAGATCCGTGTCCTTGACCGGCTTGGGCAGAAAATCCACGGCGCCGGCCTTCATGGCCTTGACGCTCATCGGGATGTCGCCATGGCCGGTGATGAAAACGATCGGAACATCGCGGTTCAAAGTTTGTAATTCCCGCTGTAGGTCTATGCCGGTGACACCCGGCATACGAACGTCGAGCACGAGGCAGGCTGCTTCTTCGCCGCCGGCTTGGGTGTCGAGAAACTCTCGCGCCGAGGCAAAAGTTTGCACGTTATGTCCCGCAGACTTGATCAGACGCGCCAAAGCTCGTCGCACCGAAGCATCGTCATCGACTAAAAATACGCTGGATGCGGCGGCAAGTGCAGGACTCGACGCGCTTTTCTCCGTCGCTACAGAATTCATGGGTTTCATCATCGAATTTCTCTCTCGTCTAATGGCACGGTGAAGCCGATCGTCGCACCGCGATCGGGATTGTTCTGCGCCCATAGCCGCCCGCCGTGGGCTTCGACGATCGAGCGACTGATAGCGAGCCCCAGACCGAGGCCATTAGTTTTGGTCGTATAGAAAGGTTGAAAAATCTTTTCGAGCTGACCGTCTTTCAGCCCCTCGCCGCGGTCCCGCACCGCGACGATTGCGCTATGAGTGTCCAATTCGGTTCGCACGGTCACCTGGCGTTCGGTCACCGGACAATTTTTCATCGCCTGGAAAGCGTTCAGCAACAAATTTAAGATGACCTGTTGTAACTGCACCTTATCGCCGTAAACTTTTGGCGCGCCGGGCTCCATTTGCAGCAGGATATTGACCTTATGCAGGATCGCGTCCGTGTGAATAAGCGTCACGACGTCGCGCACAATCGTTTCAAGATCCACGACCGCAAGTTCGAGATCGCCTTTTCTGACCAATTCGCGCACCCGGCGGATGACTTCACCCGCGCGACGATCGTCTTCCACGATGTCCTGAAGGATGGCCCGGAGCTCTCCGACATTCGTCGGGTCGGCAGCGAGGAAACGCTGCGCGGCCTGGGCGTTGCTGAGGATCGCCGTGAGCGGCTGATTCAACTCATGCGCCAACGACGCCGCGAGCTCGCCCATCGTGGTGATTCTCGCTACGTGCGCGAGTTCGTCGCGTTGCCGCTGCACCGTCAATGCCGTCTCTTTCTCCTCGGTAATGTCCACCGCGGCGCCGATCCATTCGCGCACCGCGCCGTTGGGCGCAATGATCGGCACTGCTTGAACATGAAAATGGCGATAGCTCAGATCGCGAGCGCGTACTTGAAACTCGTTCTCGTACATGCGCTTTTCCGTCATTGCCTGTTCCCACAATCGCCCGCTGCGCTCTTGATCCTTGGGGTGAAGAGCCTTAAGCCAACCAAAGTTGCTCATTTCCTCTTCGTTCTGTCCCGTGAGCTCTTGCCAACGTGGGGACAACAAGAAGCCCTCGCCTTCCGCGTTGGCGCGCCAGACCATATTCGCGGTGGCCATGACCAACGCCCGGTACCGCGCCTCGCTATCGCGTAAAGCCTCTTCTTTGTTGCGCCGCTCGCTGATCAAAGCCGATAGGAACATGAGCGGCAAAAAAACCGAGATCAAAAAAAACTGCAGAGACAGGGCGTTTTCGGCTGCCGACTCCATCGCGAAAGGACCCAGACCACTCGAGGTACTCAAGAAGGCAAGGTAGGAGGCCATAAGGAGAGCGAGAGAAAGGATCCCTATTTCAAAGCGAACAGCCGCCCACAATAGAAAGGGGAGCGGCGCGTAGAGTAAAGTCGGAACGGCGATTTGTTTGCCGAAGGCAGCATAGCCAGCGGCGATAAGACCGGCCGTCAGCAAACCAAATTCCATGTACCGCCAACGCGTGCACGGGAGTTTTCGCCGATCGAGGGTCGAAAACCATCAATATCGGCGGAATAATCGTCAGGGTCGACAGCGCGTTGGATAAAACCCGCGCGCGCCATACATACCAATATTCCTGCTCCCAGCCGCTCAATACATAAAGATAGGCGGCAATACTGGAAACGAGAAAAGGCGCGAGAATAACCGCACAAAGAACAAAAATGGTAACGGCGCGAAAACTGTCGAGCTGGAGGCGTCCCTTGACGAAGTAGCGAACACTCAGCGCCGCTACGAGCGCCTGACCGAAGTTACCAATGAGTTGACTGAGAATCCCCAAGGCCGGCACGCCGTCTTTCAGTTGCACGACGACATGCGCCGGAACGGCGGCAAGCAGAACTATCCACCACTGTTGTGGAGGCGCTAGCAGCAATGCCGCCAACACGACGACGGTGGGGGGCCAGAGCAGCGAAAGATGAGAATCGGGAAATCTAAGCGACTGGCCGATCAAAGCGCCGGCAAAGTAGCCGGCACAGACCAACAGCGGTAAGAGCGCACGACGAAATAGGCAGAAAATTCTTTTGAAAATCCCTGTCTCGATCTCGTACGCCGAAACCAGCGCAGACGGGGCCAATTTCGTCTCCGGATAATCTAACACAAACAATTCACAGCAAAGTCAACGGATGAGGTCAGATCCTAACCAAGACCATGTAAAATGGCAAGCCGGAAGCGGTGATTTTGAAAGGATTTAACCGGATGTTCACGGTGCCGCGGCCGTCAGCGAACTATGACTGACAAGCGAAGTCGGCAGCGTAAAGTAAAAGGTCGCGCCGCGATCGGCGTTATTCCTTGCCCAGAGATGTCCCCCATGCGCCTCGATGATGGAGCGGCTGATGGAGAGTCCCATCCCCATACCATCTCGCTTGGTCGTGTAGAACGGCTGAAAAATTTTGTCGAGCCGATCTTCACTTACGCCGACGCCTTTGTCACGCACGGCCACACTCAATAAACGCGCGTCGTCCTGTTCCACCCGCACCGTGATCTTGCGCTTGTCGACCGGGCAATCCTTCATGGCGTCAAAGGCGTTGAGCAGCAGGTTCAACAAGACCTGCTGCAACTGCACCCGGTCGCCGTGAACCGGCGCCAGGTCGGGATTGATTTCAAGCACGACGCGGATGTTGTGTAATATAGCGTCGCTGCGCAGCAGGAACGCCACATCACCAACCACGTTGGACAAATCAAGCGACGCAAACTGAAGAGTTTCTTTTTTGACCAGCGCGCGCATGCGGTAGATCACATCGCCCGCGCGGCTGTTATCCTGAACAATATCCGCCAGAATCTCGCGCACCTCTTCAATATCCGCCGGATTCGCAGCCAGGAATCGCTGCGCCGCCTGAGCGTTGCTCAGTATCGCCGTGAGAGGCTGATTCAGCTCGTGCGCCAGTGACGCCGCGAGTTCGCCCATCGTGGACACGCGAGCGATATGAGCCAGTTCGGCGCGTTGTTGCACCACTTCTAGTTCCGTCCGCTTGCGCTCGGTGATGTCAGTTGCACAACCGATGTAGCCAAGAAACTTTCCGTCCGGCGCAAAGCGCGGCACCCCCGTGTCAACCAGCCAGCGATATTCTCCGTCAAGTCTCCGCAGGCGGTATTCGACTGTAAACTCCTGGCGCGCGTCGAAAGAGTTAACATACACTTCAAGACAATGATCGAGGTCCTCGCGGTGGACACCCTCTGCCCACCCATTGCCCAATTCTTGAGCCAGCGTACGGCCGGTAAAGTCGAGCCAGCCCTTGTTGAAGAAATTACAGAGTTTGTCTTCACCTGACATCCAGATCATCACCGGCGCCGTGTTGGCCATGGTGCGAAAGCGATCCTCGCTCTCGCGCAGCGATTCTTCGGCGCGCTTGCGGTCGGTGATGACTTCGGTGAACATGATAATACCGCCGATCTCGCCGCTCGTGGCGTACCAGGGTCGGACCTCCCAACGAACCCAGTCCACGCTCCCATCGAGTCGAGGGAAGGGATCTTGCTCACAGGTTTCCACGGCTCCGCCTAAGCAGCGCCGGTGAATCTCCTTCCACCGCTCTGTAATCTCCGGAAATACTTCGTAATGGCTGCGACCGATAATGTTCTGCTCACCCAATTTGTAATCTTTAAGCCAGCGGCGGCTTGTCAAGATGTAGCGCATCTCCCGGTCAAACATGGCTACCGACGCCGGCGTATGTTCGACAAACAAGCGGACTTGGTTTTCACTCTGCTTGAGCTCTTCTTCGGCCCGTTTGCGCTCCGTAATGTCCAACACCACGCCCATCCTCCGCCCGCCGCGGCCATGTGGGTCATTGACGTTCCGGCCCCTTGTCGCGATCCATCGCTCCCGGCCGTCGAGTAAAATCACGCGAAACTCTCCTTCAAAGGGAAGGCCAATTTGTTCCGCGCGCTCAATCTCAGCAGCCATACGCGCTCGGTCGTCGGGATGGATGTGTTTGACGACGTCTTCAAACCTGAGAGCATCATTTGTGTCGGGACCCAACAGCGAACGAAATTGCGGATTGGCCCAAAAATCGCCGCCCTTCGGGTCGCGCATCCAAAGGCCCAACTCCCCGGCGCTCGCCGCCAGCTCCATGATTTCCTGAGTCTCCCGTTGCTTGCTCTCAGCACGTCGCCGGCGTGCGCGTTGCACCAGCAAGTCAACGATCATTGTCGCTTGTATCGTCGATGATGATGAGAGCGCCGACAATGTACCATTGGTATTGCGCCCACACGGATCGGGGACGATTTCTAATCATGCTGCCGGGCGGCAGTCGGGCTTCGCTGATGCCCCATCGCTTCAAGGCTTGCCAATCGAACATCGGCACCCCGTCCGTGCGGATTTCGAAGGGCAATGACTTTGGCGCCACACCGCTTAGAACACGTGGGCCAATTCGCCCGCTCGCCGTGCCAAAGCCGCAACATCCACCACAGATCCACCGACGGCCCCGGAACCCAACAGCGTGTCTGTCATGATATACACCGGAGCATTAGCCGATTCGGCGATCAACTTCACAGCCTGCGCGGAATTGAAAGCTTGGCCGGCTCCGTCCCGAAACATTCTGGTAAACAAAATCGCCGTTTGTGGCGGCAGCGATCTGACGGCCTGGGTCATCTCGCTCATCGGACGGTTCGTCCAGAAGTCGAATTCGATTCGACGGGTCAACGAGCGTGCCGCCTCGCGCGCGCGACTGGTCACCTGCAGTATCCACTTCCGCCGTCCCGCCGATCACGACGATGCGGCGCGTTTCCGGCTGCAAACGAAGCACCAACTCGATGGTCCCGCGCGGATCGGAACGCTGGGCTAAACCGGTGAGGTGAGTGCCTAGCTGACCAGGGGAAATTTCCTCTTCGGTCAAACCGATAACGACAATCGGAACTCCGGGAAACAGTTCTTTGAGCAGCTTTTCCGCGAGACCCAAATTGCCGACGTAAATCAAAAGAATGAGATCGAGAGGGTAGTCGATATATTTTTCGCCAAGATAGTTACGAAACAGCCGGCTATAACTGCCGCTGGGAAAGCGCACGATGTCCAGGGATTCGGAATAAAGCTCCAGCGGACCCGATTCGAGTTGGCGCAGGGTATCTGCCACAGTCTCTGCGGCGTGGGTGAAGCCGGGCGCGAAGTTACTTCCGGTCGAAACGATCAACACGCGTTTGGATCTACTGTTATCGGCGCCGTGTATGTCGGTTGTTACGGTCAGGCAAACCATTGCGCAGACCGCATAAAGACCCAAATAATATAAGATTCGACGAACGCCGTTCCGGATCGCGCTGGAGTGTAAGTAGTCCACAACAGGCGCGATAGTACGACCGCACCACAGCAAACTCAACCTGTTGGACTACGCACGTCGAGACTTGCTGGTTGAGTCCCAGAAACTACAGGCCGATCGCGATCGAACGGACTGAGTGTTGCGAAAATCCTCTTCAGTGTGAAGATCGAATTAAATTTTCCGGGGCTCGCATCCGGGCGCTCCTCAGGTTTAATTGAGACTGTGTCCAATTGGCGTTTCCTGTTGCTTCTTAGGCTTGGTTCTGGGTCGGTCCGACGTGGATTGGCTCCTTTCCCTATTGGACCAAGGTCCAATATCCAAGTTGCCAAATCTTAGCTAGAAAAATCGCAGCGCAATTGGAAATGAGGATCGTGTCAAAGGCCGTAGAAAAGTCTGATTTTCCGCGACGTACCGTGACAGACGAATAATTGGCTTCTGAGGCGAAACCCTTGTGCCGAAAGGGAAAATGTCTCCATTTTTACAGCAAACGGTAGACAGAAAGGGTGCCGTCGTATGAGACTTTCGCATTTTTTTCTTGCCGTTCTTTTGCTCTTGTTTCTGAGTAGTGTATCGCAGGGCGCTTGTTGGGAAGACGCTCTGGATACTGTCGATCGAGATCTGCTTGTCATGCGCTCGGGAGCGATTTACCGAATTTTAGACGATCCAGCGGCCACTGCCTTTTGGATTGCTCTTTCCCGGATTACCATTTGCGACCAGACTGGTAACGTCGGCGACCAAATAGTGACTTACTTCGAGGTCAGGAATGAGGATGCGAACCAGATGGTCCGGGCAACGAGAGAACGTTAATTCTAGATTTCAAACGGGCCGCAATAGAAGAGAGTGGCTCGGCAAATTAGCCAAGATAAAAAGGCGGACACGGAGCCGCCAGAAACATTAAGTTTGGCAGTCCAGCCAATCGATTGCCGCTTTTGCGGTGGTGAAAGCGGCAATTTTTAAGCCGCGGCGGGCAAAATCAGCTCTCAGTTGGACGAGCATCGGCAGTTCCGGCAAATGAGGTGGAACGATCAAGGCAACCGTATTACCTGATTGCCAGGGGTTGTGCTCGAGGCTCTCGAGAAAATCGGCTACTGCGGCAACATCGAGTCTCACCGTGGCATCGACCAAATCCACCAAAACTTTGCAGTACAAAAGTGACTGTGTGCCCTTGGCGATCTCGTGAAAAAGGGCTTTGATCCCCTCAACGTCCATGATTCCCTGCGCGATCATGAAGAAATAAGTACCCGCGGTATGCAAGCGGAATAATTTGAGCTGTAGATCCATAACGACCTCCGTGCGAAACAGTAAGTCGGGTCGCGCGACTTTTCTTGACATTCGGCGACAGTCGTTTGACAGCTGGCGCATGATGCGGCAAAGAAATTTAGGGCTTTAATCCATGCGCGCACGACCGATGATCGCCGCGACAGTGGCGACGGGTTTGCTGGGTGCCATTCGATCGGCAGGCGCCGACCCCGAAGTCGTCCTACGCAATGTCGGTTTGGACAATTCGCTTGTTTCGAATGCGGACGGTTTTTTGCCTTGTGCCGTGTATGCGCGCGCGTTGGAAGAGGCCGCTAGGCTGACCTCCGACAGTTGCTTCGGATTGCATTTCGGCGAGCGCGCCAATCCGAAAAAAATTGGACCGCTCGCTTATGCGGTGTTGAACTCGCCGACGATCGCCGCGGCTTTTGAAACCGCGGGACGTTATCTGCACGTCCATAACGAAGCGGCTCAGGTCACCTTCAGCATCGAAGATAACCTGGCGTATTTGCGGTTTACGCTGTCTAATTTAGGTCTAGAGGAATCCCGTCAGTTCAATGAATACAGCATGGCTGTTACTCTCAACACGCTCCGTATCATGGTGGGAAGCCAGTGGGCTCCGCGTGAAGTTCACTTTGCGCACAAGACGCCGGAGCAAACCACGGAGCACGTGAGAATTTTCAACGCGCCGGTGGTTTTCAATTGCGCCGACAACTCTCTGGTAATGGACCGTGAATTTTGCGCGCAACCGATCCCCGCCGCTGACCCAAACTTGTTCAAAATCTTGGGCCACTACCTGGATGACGTGTTGAGTCGCGCGCCGAGAGAAGACGGGTTGTCGGCTTCGATTCGCAAGACGATCGCGGAGTTGATGAAAGATGGCAACCCTAAACTGACGCGCGTGGCGAAAGGACTGGCGCTAAGCCCGCGCACGTTGCAGCGACGACTCAAGGAGGGTGGTCTTGAATTTAAAGCGCTGGTCGACGACACGCGTCGACGGCTTGCCGTCGAGTACTTGAAAGATTCCGAAAACACGCAGACGGAGATTGCCTTTCTGTTGGGTTATTCGGAAGTCAGCGCATTCAGCAGAGCCTTCAAGCGCTGGACCGGCACCACGCCACTGGACCACCGTCGCAAGTAAACAGATTGATTGTCCGGGCAGGACTGCTCGTTGTCGTAAACTAAGCGTGAGTCGCACCGGGACGGTTAACCGTCCGTCGTTTTCTTGGGCGGGGTGGCATAGAGGTTGGCGGCTGGGTCGAAAAAATGATCGAGCACGAGCCAGAGACTTCGCGCGTGGTGAAAAAACAGCAGCGGGAAAATCACCGCAAACGGCACCCAGAGGGCGAGTTGCTGGTTGATGGTCAGGCTCGCGAAGACATCCAAGAGCAAATATCCAGGAACTGCGATCGCCACCGTCGCGGCATAGTTGATGTACATCGCGCCGATGAAGTAGCCCTGCTCGCGTTCGTACTTTAAAGCGCAGTGCGGACAGTGCGACAACATGCGAAAAGGTTTGGCATACAGCCGTCCGACGCCGCAGCGCGGACAGCGCAACCGGATCCCTAATCGAAGCATATTAAAGAGTCTGGCAGCCAAGTTATGCGATGGCCGGTTGGCGCGATTCGGCGCGCGCTGGGTGAGTTAGGCCGTTACTTAAATACTCGCGCAGAAAACGCGCGGTGTGAGAGCGCTTACCGTCCTGCGCGACTTCGAAAGGCGAGCCGCAGGCAACGATTCTACCGCCTTCCGCGCCACCTTCCGGGCCGAGATCGATAAGATAGTCAGCATCTTTGACGATATCGAGATTGTGCTCGATGGTGATCACTGTGTTGCCCATGTCGACCAAGCGGTGGAGAATTTGAATCAGCTTTTCTACGTCGATGAAGTGCAGGCCGGTGGTCGGTTCGTCGAGGACGTAAAGCGTCTTGCCGTGCGACTCTTTGCCGAGCTCGTAAGCAAGCTTGATCCGTTGGGCTTCGCCGCCGGAAAGCGTGTTGCTCGCTTGGCCGAGCGTGATGTAGCCCATGCCGATGTCTTCAAGAATTTTAAGCGGCCGGGCGATTTTCGGAAAGGCGTGAAATACCGGCACGGCTTCTTCGACGGTCATGCGAAAAACATCGCCGATGCTCTTGTCGTTGAAGCGAATGCTCAACGTTTCTTCATTGAAGCGCTCGCCGGCGCAATCCTCGCAGTCGATGAACACGTCGGGTAGGAAGCTCATCTCCTTACGAATCTTGCCCTGCCCGGCGCAGGTTTCGCAGCGCCCGCCTTTGACGTTGAACGAGAAGCGGCTCGGCGTATAGCCGCGCAGCCGCGCCTCGGGCGCGAGGGCGTAAAGCTTGCGGATCTCGTCGAGCAGTCCGACGTAGGAAGCGGGCACCGAGCGGGGTGTTTTACCGATCGGCGTTTGATCGACTTCGACCACCCGCTCGAGGGGTTTCCAGCCGGCGATTTCTTTGTGCAGGCCGGGCCGGCCGGCAAACTGACCGAGATGAAGCTTTAATCCTTTGTAAAGAACTTCCCTGACCAATGTGCTCTTGCCCGATCCCGAGATGCCGGTAACGCAAGTCCACATACCGAGCGGGATTTTGACGTCGATATTTTTCAAGTTGTGCGCTTTCGCGCCGCGAATGGTGAGCCAGCCGGCTTTGGTCAATTCGCGCTTCGGCCCAAGGCGTTTTTTCTCCGAGCGCAGATAAACGCCGGTAGGCGAGTCAGGATTGTTCCTGATCTCCTCCGGCGTGCCGATCGAAACCACGTGGCCACCGCGCACGCCGGCGCCAGGTCCCAGGTCGATGACCAGATCGGCCGACTGAATGGTCGCTTCGTCGTGCTCGACGACGAGTACGCTGTTGCCCAATTGTTCGAGGCGGCGCAGAGTACCCAACAACATGGCATTATCGCGTGGATGAAGACCGATGGTCGGTTCGTCGAGAATGTAACAAACGCCGCGCAGATTGGAGCCGAGCTGGGCGGCGAGCCGAATACGCTGCGCCTCGCCGCCGGAAAGCGTGTCGGCGCGCCGGTCGAGGGTCAAATACGGCAAGCCGACTTCGGATAAGAAGCTCAAGCGCTGCTGAATCTCACGGAGAATTTTATCGGCCACCGCTTGGTCGCGCACGGCGTTGCCATTCTCGGCGTGAGAAAGATCGAGCTGGCTAAAATAAGTTTTTGCGTCATCGACCGAGAGCTCCGTGACTTGCCAAATCGTCTTGCCCTCGACTTTGACCGCCTGGGCGCGTTGGTTGAGCCGGCGGCCTTGGCAAGCCGTGCAAGGTATTTCCGTCATCAGCTCATCGAGCTCGCTGCTCGAGTTTTCATCACTCGCTTGCCCAAGCTCTTTCAGGTAAGGCACGAGGCCGACGAAAGCACCGCGGCCGCTGCCGCCGTGGACGATTTCCTCCTGAAGTTTTTTCGTTTGTTTGGCGAAGGGTTTGTCGACGTCGACATCGTGCTCGTCTGCGAGCTCGGCCAGCAGGCGCTGCATCGCCCGCTCCACTTCGGAACCGTTCACCGACGAGCCCGGCGAGATGCCGCTCAGCGCGTCCCGGAGCGGTTGGTGCGGATCGGCAAAAATCAATTCGGGATCGAAATCCCAAGTGAAGCCCATGCCGGCGCACTGGCCGCAAGCGCCTTGCTGGCTGTTGAAAGAAAAAAGCCGCGGATCGAGCGGCTCGTAACCGATGCCGCAGCCGAGACAGAAAAGTTTCTGATTGAAGATCTGCTCGCCGCGCTCCGAAATCAGGTGGATCACGCCGTTACCCAGACGCAACCCTTGGTCGATCATCAGTTCGACCTCGCGGCCCCCGGCTTTGGCTTTGCCGATGATGATGTCGATGTTGTGTTCCTTGAAGCGCTCCAAGCCGTTGGTCAGCTCCGGCGCGCGCAGATCGATCAATTTGCCGTCGATGCGCGCGCGCCGATAGCCTAAACGGCGCGCGCCGGCGATCACTTCCTTGTGAAAGCCCTTGCGGCCGCGCACGATGGGACTCAAGATCATGACTTCTTTGCCGCGATAGGAGCGGCCGACCCGATCGAGGATTTGACTGCGCGACAGCGAGTGAATCTGCCGGCCGCATTGGACGCAGTGTTGTTTGCCGATCTTGGAATAGAGCAGGCGCAGGTAATGATAAATCTCTGTAACCGTCGCCACCGTCGATTTTTTGCCGCCCTGGCTGAGCCGTTGTTCGATAGCGACGGTCGGCGGGATGCCGGCGACGTAGTCGACGTTGGGCCGCGCCATCACTTCGAGAAACTGGCGCGCGTAAGCCGACAGACTGTCGATGTAGCGGCGCTGTCCTTCGGCGTAGACGATATCGAAAGCAAGCGAAGACTTTCCCGAACCGCTGAGTCCGGTGAAGACTACGAATCGGTCACGCGGTATGTTCAGGCTGATGTTTTTTAAATTATGCTCCTTGGCGCCGACGATGGCGATGGCATTTGAATCCGCCGCTGCGGGCACGGCATGCCGTGTCTCTAGGTTTTTTTCCAGCACTGGCGTGAAAGGCGAGGCCTTATCTTTTAGATACGGTCGCAAATAAACGCCGGTATACGATTGCTCGACCTTAGCGATTTGCTCGGGCGTGCCTTTCGCGATGATCTCACCGCCGGCGCCGCCGCCCTCCGGACCCAAGTCGATGATATAGTCGGCGCACTTCACCACTTCCATGTTATGTTCGATGACGATGATCGAATGACCCTGGTCGATCAGCTCATTAAATGCCCAGAGCAGTCGTTCGATGTCGTGAAAATGCAGGCCGGTCGTGGGCTCATCGAAAATAAACAGCGTACCGGCTTTTCTCGCCTTGGCCATGTGCGCGGCCAACTTCAAACGCTGCGATTCGCCGCCCGAGAGCGTCGTCAACGGCTGGCCCAAGCGGACATATTCCAGTCCGACGGCGTGCAGCGGCGCTAAACTATCTCTGATTTCCGCCGTGTCTTTAAAAAACTCCAGCGCCTCGGCAACGGTCAGGTCGAGAATCTGGCGAATATTCTTACCGCGGTAGGCGACCTCCAGAACTTCTTCGCGGAAACGGCTGCCGTGGCACTCGGGACAGGAGGTATACACGTCGGAGAGAAACTGCATCTCGACTTTTTCATAACCCTCGCCGCGGCAGGTTTCACAGCGCCCACCCTCGACGTTGAACGAAAAGGTCGACGGCGTATAGCCGCGCAAGCGCGACAGATCGGCGCCGGCGAACAGGCGCCGGATGCCGTCGAAAGCTTTCATATAAGTCGCCGGATTGGAGCGCGGCGTGGTGCCCACCGGCGATTGATCGACGAGCAGGACTTCGGAGACTTTATCGATGCCGTCGATTCTGGCGCAATCGGTTACATTCGCAGTGGGCGCTTCTTTGAGCTTTTTTACATTGCGGTACAAAACCTCGTCGACCAGGCTCGATTTCCCAGAGCCGGATACGCCGGTGATGCAGACGAGCATGCCCAGCGGAATATCGACGTCGATATTTTTCAGATTGTTGGCGCGCGCGCCTTTGACCTTGATCACTCGCTGCGCCACTAGCTTACGGTTGCGCGCCGGCAACGGAATCGTCTTGCGCTGGCTCAGATACGCCGCCGTCAGAGACTCGTCGTTTTTGAGCAATTCTTGATAGGAACCCGCGAACATGATTTGGCCGCCTTGTTCGCCCGCTCTCGGTCCCAGATCGATGATGTGATCGCATTCCTTGATAATCTCGGGATCGTGCTCGACCACGACCACGGTGTTCTGATTGGCGCGCAAGCGCTGCAGGATCTCGACCAGACGGCGGCTGTCGCGCGGATGCAGGCCGATGGACGGCTCGTCGAGAACATAGAGCGTATTGACCAACGACGAGCCAATCGCAGTGGTGAGATCGACGCGTTCCAGTTCGCCGCCGGAAAGCGTGCGCGACTGGCGATCGAGAGTGAGATATTCCAAACCGACGCCGACGAGATAGGCCACGCGCCGGCGAATTTCATCAAGGATGAGGCTCGCTACTTGATCCAGGGCGCCGGCCGGCTTGAGCTCTTGAAAAAAGCCCTGCGCCGCACCGACGCTCATGGCGCTCACTTGCGCGATGTCTCTGCCTTCAATCCGATAATTCAGCGCGTCGGCTTTGAGCCGGCTGCCTTGGCACTCGGGGCACATCAAGTAGGCGCGGTAGCGCGCCAGCAACACGCGCACGTGCATGCGATAGCTTTTTCGCTCCAGGCGGCGAAACCAGCCGCGGATGCCTTTGTATTCGCCGTCGCCTTCGATAACGAGAGCTTTTTGCTTGTCGGTCAACTCGCCCCAGGGCTTTTTCGTCGGGACTTTTTTGCGCTCGCAGAAATCGAGCAAGCGGCGGGTGCGCCGCGTCCGATTGAGCCACGGCTTGATCGCGCCATCGCTGAGGGACTTGCCGGGGTCAGGGATCACCAGATCGAGATCGATGTCGATCACCCGGCCGAAGCCGCGGCAAGTTTCGCAGGCGCCGAGCGGGCTATTGAACGAAAACAGATTCGGCACCGGATCGCGGTAAGAGATCTCGCAGTGCGGGCAATGCAGATGATTGCTGAACGGTTCCCGGCGCCACTCCTCTTGCGGCAAAAATAAATTCAAGCGGCCCTTGCCGTAATGGAACGCTTGCTCGAGCGAGTCCACGATGCGTTTTTTGTTCGAGCCGCGCAAAGCGAAGCGATCGACCACGACTTGCAAGGCGTCATCGCCGGCCGGCGGCGCGGCCAATTCGCTCAGCTCACGGATCGACTGATCGGCGAGCAGACGGTGAAAACCGGCTTGCGCAAGACCGTTCTGCACCTCGTTCCAAGCCACCGACGAACGCGGCAATGGAAACGTCAAGACGATGGCTGAGCCTTCGGCGAATTTGTCCAGCTTGGCGTAGACGGACTGGGCCGAGTCGCGCTCGACCGGACGATTGCAGCCGCGGCAGTAAAGCACCGCAATCTTGGAAAAGAGCAGTTTGAAGTGATCGTGCAGCTCGGTCATCGTGCCGACGGTGGAGCGCGAAGTTCTGACCGGGCGGCTTTGATCGATGGCGATGGTCGGCGGGATGCCCTCGATGCTTTCCACGTCAGGCTTATCCATGCGGTCGAGAAACTGGCGCGCGTAGGCGGAAAAACTCTCGACGTAGCGGCGCTGACCCTCGGCGTACAGAATGTCAAACGCCAAGGTCGATTTGCCCGAGCCGCTGACGCCGGTCACCACCGTCAGGGCATTGAGGGGAATCTCGATATCGAGATCTTTGAGATTGTTTTGCTTGGCGCCGCGGATGTGGATGCATTTACCCTTCAGCGGCCGAGGCGTGACCGAGGATTGCTCTGATAAGTTTCCGTTGCCGGGCAATACTTTCATTGCAAGCGATACTTTTCCACTAGAATACGGCGGAAGCGCGAGCCGTAGATCAGATCAAAAGTTTCTTCTTTGTCGGGAAAAAGTTGCAGCGCGGTATGTTTGGCGTGGTTGACGACATCCTGCGCTTCTTCGAGGGTCAGATCGACCCGCCAAAGCAGCGCCGCTGCGATATCCATCGCCCGACCGAGCCGGCGCAACTTGCGCTCCTCGGCCATCAAAGCCGCCTTGTCCGCCATCGTTGGAATTGGTCTCTTCATCCCGCCTATACGGGAGTCATTTTCTCGACGCGCCAACCTTTAAGGTTTATCATACGCCGCCTTCGATGCAAGTTTGATCGCGCCTTTCAGGCGGCGCGACGCTTTGCTAAGTTATTTCGGTGCGGATCAGCGAAATTTTTTATTCGCTCCAAGGCGAAGGCCGGTTGATCGGCCTGCCGTCCGTGTTTATCCGAACCTCGGGCTGTAATCTCCGCTGTGTCTGGTGCGATACGCCTTATACTTCCTGGCAACCGGAAGGCCGATCGTACCCCATCGAAAAGATAATTCGCGAGGTCGAAAAGTATCCGGCGCGCCACGTTGTGATTACCGGCGGCGAGCCGCTGTTGGCGCCCGAGCTCGCTGAACTAGCCGCCAAGCTCAAAGCCGCCGGCCGGCATATCACGATCGAAACCGCGGCGACGATTTACCGGGCCGTGCCTTGTGATTTGTTTTCCTTGAGTCCCAAGCTCGCCAATTCCACGCCGTGGAAAAGAGCTGCGGGCAAATTCGCGCCGCGTCACGAGGCGCAGCGCCTGAATTTTTCCGTCATCCAAAGCTACGTCGACAATTACGACTATCAGCTGAAATTCGTCGTCGCGCAAAGGGCCGACTTCGACGAAATCGAGCGGATTCTCGCCGCCTTGAAAAAGGTCGATCGATCGCGCGTCTTAATCATGCCCGAGGGCACGACGCGGCGCGCGCTCACGGCAAAGGCCAAATGGCTGGTCGAGCTCTGCAAGCAGAACGGCTACGGCTTTACGCCGCGCCTGCACATCGAGCTATTTGGCAATCGGCGCGGCACGTGATCGCTCGAGAAATTGCTCGATAGAAGGCTTGAACAGGTTGAGCCGGCACTGGATTCGTTTCTCGTTCGGACTCACGCTGATCGCGCTCGGGCGGGATTTCGCACCTATTCCGGTGCGGCGGCTATCTGGCGCTTTGATGAACGGCTGCGGCGAGAAAATTTCCCGTGGTCGAAGAAACATTCGGCGGCGATTTTAACGCCGCGGAAGTTTCTTTGGCCGCCGGCTGCGCGCCGTGATCGGCCAATTTCGCCGACAAGGTAGGCGCTAGCATCTTCAACAGTGTCACCGGCAAAGAGCTGGTAAAGTGATAGTTTTCCGCTTCCCGGCCTTGGACAAAGGCGGTGATGACGCCGAAGTAGCGCTCGCCGATGTAAAAGACGAACGTGGCCGTTCGGTTGGTCGCGTGGGAACTGGTGACGGCGCCGGAGCGGCTGAACGTCATAAAACGATTATCGCCCGAGCCCGTTTTGCCGCCGACCTGGAGGGGCTTACCATTCGATAATTTAAAAACACCGCTTAGGCGCCGCGCGGTTCCTTGGTCGACGACATCAGCCATGGCTTTGCGCATGGTCCGAGCGATTTCTGGGGCGAGCACACGCTCAGCCTTCTCGGGGGCGCGCTCGAGCCGTGTTTCGTACGGTGTGCCGCCGGCGAAATGTATAGTCGCCAGACTCACCGAAGAACGGCGCATGCCGTCGTTGATCAGGATACCCACCAGTTCCGCCAGCGCGACCGGCCGATCCGAAGAGCTGCCGATGGCCGTGGCGTAGCTCGGCACCATAGTTTTGAAAGGAAATCCGAGTTTTTGCCAATAGGGCGTCATGCGGCTGAAGGCGTCTTTTTCCATGCGGATGCGCACACGCAGATCCTGAGCGCGCCGGTTGCGGCCGCTGAGCAGCCAGGCTGAACCCATGCGGCGCGCGTCGCCGCTCTGAGCCCAAAGTTTTTCCCAGGAAAGATTCGGATCGTTACGAAACTCGCTAGCGCACCAGAGATCGAGCGGATGGAGCGCCAGCAGATAGGCGTAATCGGTTACAGTCAAGCGCGGATTGTCGTAGGCATGAAATAGCTTGACGATATCTACGTCTTTGGTTGGAACCTGATTTTTTTTGAGCCACGCCTCAAGATCGCTCTCGCTCTTGCCGATGCGCCAGGCGAAAAATAATATGGTCGCCCGGCGCGCGGGATTTTTCTTCGCGCCCACTAAACGGCCAACGATCTGCTCGGGCGTTTGCTTGGCGTAGTTCTGATAAGCCCGGCGCAGCGCCTGGCGCGATTCTTCTTCGGCGATTTCCTCAAGCATTTTCATGCGCACCGGGTTAGTCGGATTTTCCAGTACATTCTCGTAGTCGTAGGGTAGGCGGGCTCTATGGTAGCTCACGAGATCGCGCATCAAACGGATGAACACCAAATTGACTGAATTACGAAAGGCATCGCGCAGCGGTAAGATCCGCGCATTATCTTCCTTCTCGAAGTTGTCGAAGTGATGCAGTCCCCCCCCGGTAAAGAATTCTTCATACGGACTTGCCGAGTAACGCCGCTCCATGGCGAGATCGAGGAACGACTGCAAGTCGGGCAATTTTTCGTTGCGAACTGTTTCGATTGCCCACTTGGTCAACGGATCGCGCGCCGATTGGGCTCTCTGGCCGAGCTGCTTGTTGTCCAGTCCTGCGAGCTCGCCGTAAAGAGCGGCCATCACTTCCAGATAGTGGGTGAGAGTGCGAAGTTTGGCCGTGCTGCCCAACTCCAATTTCACGCTCTTGTTGAAATCGAAGGGCGCGGCAAAATTATCCGCCTGGACGCGTATCAGATTGCCACTCGGAGTCGCTTCAAGCAGCAGGAAAGAATAAATCACTTTGGCCGGATCCGCGTTCTCCAAGAGCCGTTCGCCGTTCAGTCCGTGCGCTTTAATGAAATTCGGGTCGGCGAGACGGTTTAAAAACTCGGTCACCTGTTTTTGCAGCGAGACATCGAAGGTGCTGTCGACTTGCAAGTGCAGCCGGTTGAGATCGTAAAGATTGGTGACGCCGAGCGCGTCCATCATATTGGTGCGGATCGCGTTGGCCGCTTTGTTTCTGCTTGACGATGGTTGCGGCGGCAGCGGCGCGGCGGGTAGAAAGCGGATCGGCATATCTTGCACTTGCGCCGCCAACTCCCAATCGATCAGGCCGGCGCGCGCCATCAGGCGCGTGAATTGGTCGACTTTTTCTTCCAACGAATCGCGCTCATCGACCAGAAAGACCGACGGCGCGCGCACCGAGATGAGCAGCGTCAAAATATATTTGAAGGCGCGCACCTTCGCCGGAGTCCGACCCGGCTCGTTCAAGGCGGCCGCCGCCTGATCGAGGCGCATGCCGAACCAGGCGAAGAGAGCTTCGCCAAGACCGTGAATCTCGCCGTAACCGGGCGCTGCGGCCAGCGGCACGGTATTGAGATAATCGACGATGATGCGCTCGCGCCAGGCGCGGGTATTGGGGCCGGCGCGGTAGGCTTTGAGGCTGGCGCCGACTATCTGGCGCAGCTTCTCGAGGGGTGTGTCGGTGCGGCCGTTGGGCGAGTGGCGAAATTTTTCGAGCTGCACGGCCAGGGTGCTGCCGCCCTGCACCGGCACCGGCAGATGAAGCTTGGCGCCGACATACATCAGCACGGCCTTAAGCGTGCGATCCCACTCGATCACCGGGTTTTGCCAGGGCGTCGCCGGATGATCGAGATCGCGATTTTCCAAAAAAAGCAGGGTTTTTACCAGCAGCGGCGGGATGTCGTCGATCTTGCCAAAGAGAAATTCTGACTGGCCGTAGCGAAACAGCGGCGTGCCATCGACGCCGCGGATTTCGAGACCGGTGTCGGGGCGTTCAGGATAGGGCGGAGAAATGCCATGCTCGAAAAGCGTTAGCATGGTCTCTGATTGCTGCACCTGTTGAGTCACCCGATAGTTCTGCGCGGTCAGCCGGGATTGAAAAAATGGCAGCTTGGAATAGCCGCGCCGTTCGTCGAACGGGCCGGCGCGCGGGAAGGCGATTTCCTTGCTCGGGCCGTCCTTCAAGGTGAAAGACAAGCGTTGGTTGGTGCTGGTGAAAATCCACGATTGCAGGATCGAGGTCTGGAACTCGATAAAAACAGCAAGACAAACGACGAGAAAAGCACCGATCCATGCAAGCCAGACTTTGAGGCGGACCTTGGTGGCGAAGGCGCGAAGCCGGGAGGCAAAAGTCGAAGTCCGCGGATACTCGGACGGGATGGATTTGCCGTTCATCTAAGTGCCCGGCTAAGATTACCATAAATCCGTGGTAAAACTAAGGAGGAATTTTTTAAAATTCCGCAACCCGCGCCGAGCCTGAAGGCTGCTTATTTCGCTGGCAAAAAAAAACCGCCGCGAACTATAATCGGCGCCGGCGCGCCAACTTTGCTCAAAGAGGATTTTGCCAGATGAATATCGAAGAGTTACAAGCTCTGGTTGAAAAACGGCGCAGCACTCGAGGATACGACGAAAACCGTACGGTTTCCGTCGCTATGATCAGGACCATTCTTGACTGCGCGCGTTGGGCGCCCTCGGGCGGCAACGGCCAGCCCTGGGAATTCGTCGTAGTGCGCGAGCAATCAGTGCGCTATAAGATCGCCGATTGTTACATGAAACAGATGGAACAAAAGCGCGAAATGGATCTCGCCGTGCGCGGCACGGCGAAAATGACCGGCGACGGGTTCCGCCATGCGCCGGTTCATATCGTCGTGCTTGGCGATCCGCGCGTCAAAGAAGCTTACCCGATTCGTACCAAGCTGGAAAAAGCCGAGTCACACTTCATCACGGGCTTGGCCAATGCGACGTTGCTCATTCATCTGGCGGCGACGTCGCTGGGTTTGGCGTCGCAGTATGTCAGCGACGCCAATTCGCCGTATATGGAAACGATGCTCAAAGTTTTGCTGAAGATTCCCGAGCCGTTGCGCATCTATCACCTGATTCCGATCGGTTACGGCAAGGGAAACGTCGTCGCGCCGCCGCGCCGGAGCTTGGAAGAAGTCATCCATCACGAAATCTATGATATGAACAAGTTTCGTAGCGACGATCAGCTGGCGGGTTTCGTCAAGACACGCACGTTGCAAGGAGCCTATGGTCGAAAGGGCGGTGCGCAAGGCGAACCATGAGATTGACAGCGTGGCAGATCCTAACGCAACTTGCGCAAGGGACTGAGCGAAAGTTCTGGGAGAGTGACTAACGGACCGATCTTGTTTCCGTGGCAAACCCTAGTCGATTGAGGAGGAGCGATCTATGTTGGCAACGCGAGTGCTGCAAAAGGAAGGGACGTTTTACTTTATCGCCTATAAGGCGACGGAGCTGCTCGACCGGGTGAGTTTTTCGAGCCGCTACTATTTCGAAGGCGAGCAGATTGACGCCGATGAACCCGGCGACGACGAGGTGGCCAAGTTCATCGCCGGAATCGAGAAAAGCGAAAAATCATTTCAACGTCTGCTGAACCGGCGGAAGATCGGCCAGATCGTTAATTTCTACGAGACCGCGGTCAGCCAGCCGCTGATTCCGGGCACGATCCTGCTCTTCACCGACGAAACACTGCGCTTCCGGCGCTCGGACGCTTCGGAAAGCGTAGGTTTTCTAAGCGAGCCAAACGGCAAGTATCTGGTTATCGACGGTCAGCATCGTCTTGCGGCGCTGCATTTTTTCCGCCAAAAACATCCCGAGCAGATCGATCGGATCGAGGTTCCCTGTGTGCTGTTCGACGGCAAGAGCGCCGACTTCGCCACCGAGATGTTCGTGATCATCAATTCGACCCACACGAGGATCAATAAATCCCATTTGGTCGATCTCTACGAAAGGGTCTCCTGGGAAACACCGGAAAAGAAGTTCGCCGCCAAGCTGGTCAACCTGCTTTACGAAGAATCCGACTCGCCCATGCGTTACCGCATCAATCGTCTGGGCGGGCGAAGCCGGCAGGAAAAATGGGTTTTACAGTCGGAAGTGTTCAATGAGGTCTTCAAAGTCGTGCAGCGAAACCGCCGCTTCTTCGACGACCACTTTGGCATGCGCGCAGACCGCGCCTACGCTCTGCTGCGGGATTATCTCAAAGCGGTGCGCGACGTCATGGACGCCGTTTGGGGCGACAATGAAAAATTCATGTTTACGCGAGACGTAACTCTCAAGGCGCTCTTTCGCGTGTTCGGTGATCTCATTCGCAACCGCAAGATTGTCCAGGCTTGGGAGGAGGACCGTTCGCCTAAGGTTTTCACGAACGTCGTCAAACCCTGGGCCGATTTAACGCGAGAGTTTCGCGCCGAAGGTTTCTACGAACGTTTCCCGGCCAAGGGCCAGGTGGAACGCGTCCGGCGTATTCATACCCGGCTCGGGCAAAACCTGAACCAGTGATGAACGAAAAGTAAAAGCCCGGCTGGGTTACCCCCAGACCGGGCTTTATGAAATTGGTCAAAAAATCTGTTGTGATCGTCTAGTCCGCCAGCACTCCCATATCCTGGCCGCCGCCGTGTTGAAAAATGACGCGCTTGCCGGTCTTGTCATCGATCTCGTTGCGCTGACCGCCGGCTTTGGCGACGTCTTCCGGCGTCGCTTTGTGGCTATTGCCCAAAAGAACCATCGGCTCATCGTGCGGATTGGATCCTTCATAAAATTCATGCGCCGGGATGCTGATAATCTTCCCTGGAGATAGCTCGTGAGTCTCGTTGAGACCCTTCATGATGCCCTTGCCGGTGAGCACATAGTAAGTGCGATCCGACGGGTGGTTGTGCATTCTCTGCACGTCCCCCGGAGGAAAAATCAACACCCAGGTTTCCAGGTTTTCGCGCCGGTAAAGATCGATGCGGCGCTGGCCTTTCTTTCTCTCCTTGGCGATTTCAGAAATATCCTTGACTTCCATGCTGACCTCCTTTTGGTTTTAGTCGACGGCGGGGTTTAACCATCTCCCTTGTTGCACTAAACCTATTCCCGTTGTCGAGGTCTTGTCAATGGTAAGGTTTGTTTGCCTCGGCAAGGCGTACTATAGAGAAAAAGAGACGACCCGAGTTCGATGGAAGGAGGCTTGCGATGAGCCTGGTAAATCTCAACGTCATGTACGGCCATCTTGAAGGAGCGGGGGGTGATTTCGCTCGCGATCCCACGGGGCATTTATCGATTGAAGCAGGAATATTTGAAAGGCATGGCCTGAGTGTTTCGTGGAATCACGTTCAAGGCACAGAAGAGCGCTATCGCAGACTTGAAAACGGCAGCGCGCAGATCTCCCTGGTCGTCGGCCGGGCTTCTCTGCAACATTTCCTCACTTCGAGAACCACGAGGATTCTGGGTTGCGCGATGAATAGCTGTCCTTACTATCTGATTGCGGCGCCAACGATCACGAAGCTGGCCGACCTTAAGAATAAGACGGTGGCTTGCCGCGAAGGACCGTCGCGCAATACACCCATCGCTGAGACATTTCGAAACCTTGCTCAACTCGATGTCGGCAAGAATCTCACATTACAAATGCCCAAAGGCGACCAAGACGCTTTCAATTTGCTGATCGATGGCAAAGTCGACGGCGCATTCCTACCACGGCCTTTCGGTTTTATCGCGGAAGAGAGGGGATTTAATCGCATCTCCGAGTGGCCGGATGTGGTCGATGACCCATTGCCCATTACCATCGAAACCAGCGAGAAACTCTGGCGGGAAAGCGCCGACGATTTTAGAAAGTTCCTGGCAGCGCACCAGGAGGGTATTCGCTATTTCAAGAGCCATCGCGACGACGCTATCCGGATCCTGACGAAACGCTTCGGCCACTCCGAATCGTTGGCGAAAAAAACCTGCAACGACTACATCGTCTGCATGGACGAGTCACTGCAAGTGGATTTCAAACATTTCGCGAAACTTCTGACTCAAGTCGCGCCTGAAAAAGCATTTGACGCTCGCCAGGTGGCGTCCGAGTGGATCGCCACCGGGGCAGTGAAAGAATGAGTTCTCGCTATTTGAAGGGTCCTTTCACGGAACCGGGTGGTTTTGCTATAGCTCCGCTGAACCATAGTAACTTCACAATGACAGGACTGGAGGAGGCTGAGCGAATGAGGACGTTGGGCAGGCCTTACAAGGCAAGTTATTCAACCGATCGGAAGGTGACGATCTGCGGTCTTTGTGCGGTGGCGTTCCTGGCTCTGCTGGCGCAATTTGCCGCCGCAGCCGAAGTTACGATAGCGTTACCGACGAAAAGTTTTCAGCAGATTATTTTCCCCCTGGCGCTGGAGCGCGGCTACATGAAGGAAGAGGGCATCGATCTCAAAGTCACTTTCATGGAGCCGACGCCGAGCATCCAAGCGCTGGTCGCCGATAGCATTCAACTGACCGCTTCCGGCGGCAGCGCCCTGGTGGCTATCGCGCGCGGCAACATTCCGGCGAAAGTGGTGCTCGCGGTAAATGACCGGGTGCATCAGTGGATTCTCAGCCGGCCGAACATCACTAACATCAAGGACTTGAAGGGCAGGAAGATTGCCACCACGGGCGTTGCTTCGGTGTCCACTTTCATGTTCAAAAATATTTTGCCGAAGTACGGCCTCGACGGTAACAAAGATGTCGTGTTTACCGATCCCGGTGTCGGCAATCAGGCCGTAGCGCTGATGTCGGGAGCGGTCGACGCCGCCATCGTCAGCGTCGAGCAACGCTACGCCGGGATCGATAACGGCATGAAAGAGCTTATGTATCTAGGCAACGAAGTTAAAAACTCCTGGGGCACCTCGGCGGCCTCGGATAAGTTTATGAAGGAGCAGCCGAAGTTGATGGCCGGTTTCACGCGTGCGACGCTCAAAGCGCTGCGTTTGATACGCAAGGATCGTGACGGAACGATCGCCGCGTTTGGCAAATTCTCTGGATTGCCTGCGGCGACCGTGACCCGTTTGTACGACGATCTGATCGGTACTTTCACCGCCAACGGCGCAGTCGACGAAGACACGCAGAAAAATGATCTGGCCGTGATCCGCCAGGTGCTCGATGCCAAAGAAACGCTGGCGCCGGCGCGGGCGTTCGACTTTAGTTTCGCTTTGGAAGCCGACCGGCAGTTGAATAAGAGCGGCTGGAAGCCATAGAAATAATTGGGGAATGGAGTCAGGGAGTAGTGGAGTATTGGGGCCGATGGTTACATTTGGATTTAACCAATTAAGATCATTTTGAAGGAGGATTCATATGGCAGGGATAATTGACGCGGATACGCATATCTCAGAGAGCGAAGCGATGTGGGCGATGATGGACAAGGAAATGTACCCGCGCCGGCCGGTGCTGCTCAAAAGCCCGGAAGATACACTCTACGGCCCGCGCAACGCTTTTTGGCTCATCGACGGCAATATTTTTCCCAAGCCCAACGGCAAGGGCAGTTTTCGTTTGATCACTCCTTCCGCGTCGAAGTTGGAATCTTCCCGCGGCGACATTCATCTCGCCTATCGAGAGATGACGGATATTCCCGGCCGATTGAAGGACATGGACAAGCTCGGCGTCGATAAGCAAGTCGTCTTTCCGACGCTGTTTCTGATTTACATCACGGACGACGTAACTTTAGACGTGGCGATGGCGCGCGCTTACAATCGATTTCTCGCACAAGCGTGCGCGAAATCAGGCGGGCGCATAAGTTGGGTGGTCGTGCCGCCGCTGCACTCGGTCGAAGAATCGGTGAAAGAAATAAAATGGGGCAAAGACAACGGCGCGGTGGGAGTTTTCTTTCGCGGTATCGAAGGGCAACGGACTTTGGATAACCCTTACTTCAACCCGATTTACCAGGCGGCCAGCGACACCGATCTGCCGATTCTGATCCATACCGGCGCGGGCTGTCCGCTGTTTTTAAATCTCTTCGATGTGGAACGAAACCATACTTTTGGTCACAGCCGCGTGCAGCCGCTGTTCGCGTTTCGCGATTTGATCGCCAATAAGATTCCCGAACAGTTTCCCAAGCTCAAGATTCGGCTTTATCGAAGCCTCGGCGGGCTGGGTGCCGTTCATGATGCATATCATAAAAAGGCTGTTCCGCGAGAAGTGGAAATTTTCTTCAGACCAGGACATGTTCCGCGAGTACCGAATTTTTGTCGCCTGCGAAGCGGACGAGGACGTGAGTTACATCGCTCAATATACCGGTGAAGATCATCTGCTCATCGGCTCAGACTACGGCCATCAAGATCCGTCCGAAGAGCGCCAGCTCGTCGCCGCCATGCGCGCGCGCGAAGATATTCCGCCGGCGCTTACCGACAAAATCTTCTTCGACAATCCGAAGCTTCTCTATCCGCTCAACTAAAATTGGTGCGACACGCTCTCCATCTCATTCCTTTGTCCAACCCTCTCCCTTATCGTGAGGGAGAGGGAAGCGTGAGGGTGAAGCGCAGAGTCGGAGAACTCCGATGAAAAAATCACTGATTGAAACACGGTTCCGGCAACCGTCGGGTCGACTCTCGGTCATCGTCATAATTCTATTTTTGCTGTTGCTCGACCAGGGCTTCGGAATCGCTCAGTCACTTCAGACCATCAACATGGCGGTCCCGGCGAGAAGCTTCCAGATGGTGCTCTATCCCGTCGCTCAACAGAAGGGCTACATGAAGGAAGAAGGGCTCGATCAAAGGGTGATCTTTGTCGCGCCGACAACGAGCATTCAGGCCATGCTCGGCGGCGACGTTCAGTTCACCGGCGCAGGCACGAGCGCGCTGGTGAGCATCGCTCGGGGCAGTGCGCCGCTAAAAGTAGTGGCCGCGACCAACGATCGAGTTCTTCAATGGCTGGTCACCCGCCCGGAGATCACCAGCCCCAAAGAACTTAAAGGCAAGAAGATCGCCACCACCGGCGTCGGCGCGGTCGCGACCTTTATGGTGAAACAGGTCCTTACTAAGTATGGTCTCGACGGCAACAAAGACGTGACGTATCTCGACGTAGGGCAGGGGAATCAGCTCGCGGCGCTCCTTGGCGGCGGATTCGACGCGGCGGTGCTCAGTGTCGAGCAGCGCTACGTCGCTCTCGACAAAGGCATGCATGAGATGTTTTTCATGGGCAACGAAGTGAAAAATTCCTGGGGCACGCTGGCGACGACGGACAAGCTTATAAAGGAAAACCCCAAGATGGTCGCCGGCTTCGTACGCGCGACGATCAAAGCCTTGCGTTATCTGCGCCAGGACAAGGAGGGCACGATCGCCGCCATGGTGAAATTCTCCGGCGTCTCGCGCCAGCAATCTACCCGTGTCTATGACGACATCATCGGCACCTTTACGCGCAGCGGCGCCGTCGACGACGAGACGCAAAGAAACGATCTCAACATTATCCGCCAAGTCACCAGCACCAACGAAATCGTGCCGAACGCAAGGGCCTACGACTTCAGCTTCGCACTGGAGGCCGATCAACAATTAAACAAGATGGGCTGGAAACCCTGATTCAAAGACATATTGAGCTATGGATTACGATGAGAACAAAGTTGACGAAGTTGTTTTGGCGTTGATGAATCTGACGCTGCACGATGAGATCCGAGCGTGGAAGGGGTTTGATTTTAGAGTACTGGACCGACTGTACGAGAAAGGATTCATCCGCGACCCCAAGAATCGAGCCAGGTCGGTGGTTCTTACCGGAGAAGGACTGGCCAGGTCAGAAGAGCTGTTCGAAAAGCACTTTGGCCTCCGATAGAGCCGAACCCGTTGAGGCGAGAAGTAAAGCGGTCATCATGGACTTGCGTCTCAGGCCTGTAGGGTGCGCTAAGCGCACCGATTCAATTCTTGGTGCGCAAGCGCACCCTACGAGACTAACTCACAAGCTCACTTATTTGCTAACTCACTTTTCCCTGCGGCTACGGTCGCCAGCCGGATTGTGTCAATTGGCGGTCGGCTTCGCGAGCGAAGCGGAAGTCGTAGGCCCGCTGCACCGGAATGGTATCGGGTGTCTTCAAGATCTGCCGAATGACTTCGATGTCGTTGCGTTGAGTTTCTTCGTCGACCATGCCGTTCTGGTTGAAGGTACCGACGAGGTCGTCATACATGCGCGTGGCGACATTTTTGTCCAGACCAGCGAACTTCATGGCGACGGCGATGGTCGCATCGCGCTCCTTACGGATGAAGCGCAGCGCTTTCAGCGACGCCTTGATCATGCCGCCCACCAGCTTCGGCTTTTCTTGAATCAATTGATCGGTCGTGGCCATCGTGCCCCAGGAATTTTTCACTTCGTTGCCGATGAACGACAATTCTCTGAAACCGGCAGGAACTCCGATGTAACGTTCCGCCGTCGATGCGACGACGCCGTCGACGGCTCCCGCCATCAAAGCGCGCACGCCGTTGCTGCCGCCGCCGGTATTGATGAAATTTATATCCCGATCGGGATCGATGCCGTGTTTTTGCATGACTTGCTTGGCCATGATCAGGGTCACGTTGGCCACGCCGCTGGTGGCGACGCGCTTTCCCTTGAGCTCTTTCAGGGTCGTGATTTCCGGTTTACTCAAAATCCAGGATAGGACTTTGTCGTTGGTGGCGAGAATCACTTTGAACGGCGCGCCGCCTTTCATGACGTTGACCACCGCCATGGTGCCGGCCATGTTGAACTGAAAGCTCCCCGCCATCGTCGCCTGCACGCTCAGCTCGGCGCGGGCGAGGATCACGCGCAGGTCGATGCCTTCTTCTTGCATGTAGCCGCGCTCTTGCGCGATCGGATAGAGGATCATCTGAAAGTTTTTGTTGCTCAGAGCCATGTTGACGGTCTCGAGGGCAGCAACATTGGCGGCGAGTAGTTTGAATGACGCCGCGAGGGTAACTAGCATCCTTAGCCAGAAGCTCTTTGACCCAATCGCAACATTAAATTGGTTGATCCCCCCTTTGAAAAGGGGGAAGGGGGGATTTTCTTAAGCGCACAGATTTCCAAATCCCCCTCAGTCCCCTTTTTCAAAGGGGGAAGTTAGGACGGAGTTAGTGATTCGCAGCAGTTGTAGTGCATGGATTACTGGCATTGTCGGTGGTGACCGCATTCAACTCAGAGCCCGTAAAGCGCGCAGGGATTGTCCCGCACCATTTTGTCGACGACGCGTTTCGGTATGCTGGTCAACGATTTGAGCGTCGGCAGCAGGTTGCGTTGTTCAAAGGGATCGTTGTGGCCGTAGTCCGAGCCGATCACCAGATTATCCTCACCGATGCAGTCCACGATGACGGGAAGGTTCTCGCTGGTTTCACAGGCGATAAAAATGCGAAACTCGCGGAAAAGATCTTGGGTCGAAGAGAATTTCCATTGCTCGCGGAATTGCCTTTTAAAGGAGTGCAAAAGGTATGGCACCCACGTCGCATAAGCTTCGATGAAGCCGATCCTGAGCTTGGGAAACTTTTCAGGGATCCGGTTGTTGACGAGGTCGTTGAAAGCGAACAGCGGCAGGATCGCCGAGTGGGACCACTGGCGATTACGCTCCAAGTCGAAGAAATTGATCAACGTCGGGCAACCGGAGCCTTGATGAACGCAGATCGGCAGATCGAGATCGCTCGCTTCTTGATAGACCGGGAAAAAGTACGGATCATCCAGTGTTCGAGTGCCCTCGATGCCGCGAAAGAAGACTCCGACCGCGCCATGTTCTTTTGCCCAGCGCAATTCCTTGATCGACTCTTCCATGGAGTGGAGCGGCGGAATCACCACCCACTTCAAGCGATCTTTTCCTTTCGCGCACGCCTCGGCCATCCAGCGATTGTAAGCGCGGCATAACGCGACTTCGAGGGCGACGTCGTCGGTTAGATAAATCAAAAACAGCGTCGGGTAAATAACCTGTACGTCGAAACCCGACTTGTCCATGTCGTGCAAGCGCGCTTCGGGATCGGTGATCTCCCGGCAACCGGCGCTGATATCCGTGCGGATTTGCTGTTTCTTCGCCGCTGACGGCGTGATCAGCGCGAAGCCGCCTTTGCCGGCAGGTTTGGGAAAAATATTGCCGTCGATTAGCCACATGGCGTTGCGGTCGCCATAGAGAGTATTCTCCGGCACGGAAATCAGCACCGGGCGGCGGTGATACATCTCACGCTCGAAATGCTCCCACATCTGTTCATTCTCAGAAACATGGGTATCGGCGTCGACGAGTTTGGCGGCAGTTCCAGACATAGGATTCCTCCAGTGCGTCGATTCGATTTGCGGCTAAGCTAGTCGAGTCGGGAGAAGCTTGTCAATCCGACCAGCCCGACGTTACTGACTTCATGGTTTCATAGTCAATTCAGCCTTCCAACTCCTCTACGAGCTTGACCAAACCGGAATGATCGAGGTCGCCGTTGCCCACGCTTTTCATGGCGCCGAAAGTAGGGAATCGGACCAGACTTTGCTTTCTAAACAAATTGAGTATTGTGCAGTATCGCCTCCCGCCTCGCCGGAACCCGCGGTCCTGCATCACGTTCTTGCAGCGATGCTCTCTAGTTTCCGAGAAGCTTTTTTACGCGTTCGATCACCTGAGGCGGCTGATTCACAACAGTTTTAGCCAACGCCTGAAGTTCCTCGCCTGAAACCGGATCAAAATCATATTCCTGCTTCTTAATCTCGTTTACCAAATCGGGATCTTTCAATGTTTTCTCGTACGCATCGCGGAGCATTTTTACTCTATCGGCGGGTATCCCGGGAGGAGCGATCATCGGGTGGCCAAAATTTTCGCCTGCCGTCAGCACGCTGGCGACACGCCTGCCCAAATCATTCGTTTTGTAACGGTCCATCAGTTCATAGATAGTCGGGGTATCCAACGCTCGATCGTCTCTTTTTCGTGCGGTTTGGACCAAATGCCTGTCAAACTCTTTTGCATGCCATCCGGTAAATGGCTGTCGGCTGAAGTGCGCGCCTAAGCCCATCGAGCGGCAAACAACTTCGCCTCTATCGACGGCAAGGTCCGTTTGGCTGCCTCCTTGATAACCCAGGACTACTTCGAATTTTGCGCCAAGGAAATCCTCCAGCGCAAAGATTATGCTCGCACTGTCTCTTCCCGAACCTCCACATTTCGGCGGCGTCTTTGCTTTGATGACATCATCGATCGTCTTAAATGGGCTGTCGGCCCGAATGTAAAGAATGGTGGGATTGCGGTCCGGCGATCCGATCCAGTTGAACTTCTGAATGTCGAACTTCACTTCTTTCGCGCCAGCGAGCTGCCCCATGTAAACCAGCTGATTCGGCATTCCGACTGTCAAACCGTCTGGCTTCGCTACGCCATACACGTAGTTTGCAGCCATCAATGATCCACCCCCGGGCATGTTCTGAACGACGAAGGCGGGATTTCCGCTCAAATATTTCGGCAGATAACGTGCCAATATTCTCGCCCAGTAGTCGTAGCCCCCGCCTGGGCTCGATCCGACTACGAGTCGCACCGTTTTGCCTTCGTAGTAGGAGGTCTGTTGGGCATGGAGAAAGTGGTTACGAGCACCGCACAGGTCAAAAATGATGCAGCCAAACGCTAGGCCGAGAACGAGCAATAAAGACCTTCTCATCACTTCTCTTTCACGGGATACGGCCGATGCTTACTTGGGTTTATGTTGTGCCTCAGGGCCTTGGTAAACCATATCGACTTCCATTACTTCATAAGAAGCGACGAACCGGTTGTCGAACGCCCTGCCGCAATAATGCGTAGGTTTCAGTTTATCGAGAATCGCATAGCCGTTTTCGTCGATGCAATCTTCATCAACGGAGCCGGCAACGACTTGCCCCATCACGGTGAGACGGTGTAGCCATTCCTTAGTCCAGATCACTTTACATTCATAATGCGCTTTACATTCCGCTATGCGCGGCGGCTTTAAGGCTCTTGCCGGGATGGCCGTCAGGCCGGCCTTTTCGAGTTCATTCACACCGCGCGGAAAAGGCAAACCCACGACTCTTACTTTTTCAAGAATTTCTCTATCGAACGACGGAATATTGACCACGAACTCTTCGGTTGCGATTACATTGTGGTAAGTGTCTTTGTCGATCTCGACGGTAAATGAGATGCAGGTTGGTTCATGATTTTGTCTGACACAAGTTGCAAACGAAGCGGCATTGACGCGCCCTTGCTTGTCGACCGTTGTTATCATCACCGCGCAAGCGACCGGCGAATATAGCCGATCCCAGTGCTCATAGGGCACGTCAACCTTAGAAACTTTAGTCATGTTTTTCTCCTTGGCAAAAGAGTTTTGGGATAACAATGCATATTCGTGATCGGATGAGCAACCTGGATCTGTAAACCGCAGCGTATCAAACAGGTTTCATTGCTAACTGCTCATTTTGCGGCTGGCAATTCTAGTTTCGCCAACTCCTCGACAAATTTGACGAGTCCCGAATGATCCAGATCGCCGTTGCCCATGCCTTTCATGGCGGTCATCATCTGGCCGACGACGCCGGTAACCATTAAAGGCACGCCGTATTCGGAACCGGTTGCGAGGGCGATCTTCATATCCTTCTCGTGCAGGCGAACGCGAAAGCCGGGTTTGAAATTCCGATCCAACATTTTTTGCCCGTGCGCTTCGAGGATTTTTGATTGGGCGAAGCCGCCGAGCAGAGCTTGGCGGACTTTTGCCGGGTCGACGCCCGCTTTCGCGGCGAGGACGAGCGCTTCGCCGACGATTGCGATCGTCGTGCCGACGACCATCTGATTTGCCGCCTTGGTCACTTGACCTGCGCCGGCGTCGCCGACGTGTACAATGTTTTTACCCAGCGCTTGAAAGATTGGCATCGCTTTTTCCACCGCTGAGCTTTTGCCACCAATCATGATCGACAAGGACGCGCCGATGGCGCCGGCTTCGCCGCCGCTCACCGGCGCGTCGAGCATCTCGCAGCCGCGCTTCTCGGCTTCGGCCGCGAGCTTGCGCGCGACGACAGGTGAGATGCTCGACATGTCGATCAGTAGAGTTCCCGACTTCACGCCAGAGAAAATACCCTGATCGCCGGCGTAGACGAGCTCGACGTCGGGCGAGTCGGGCAGCATCGTGATGATGATTTCACTGCGTCGGGTGACTTCTTGTGAATCGGCCGCCGCCTGCGCGCCTTCCTTAGCCAATTCATCCACCGCCGCTCGGCTGCGATTGTGCACGACCAGCGTGTAACCGGCCTTCAATAAATTTCGCGCCATGGGTTTGCCCATGATGCCGAGACCGATGAAACCGATGACCGGATTACTCATAAAAATTCTCCTCTACGATTTTGGCTGTTCGGCACGCCAGCTGAACAGTGTCCAAAGAAAGCTGCCGAAGTCTTGAATTGAAAAAATCAGAGCGAGCGGTCCGGGAGGATCTCAAGAAACCAAAGGATCGCCATGGCAAAGGGAACGACTGGCCGGTCGAGCATGGAAGCGAAAACAAATCCCTCCGCGTTCAATCGGCCGCTGGCGATATAAAGCATGCCGAGCCCCGACACGAGGAGGCCAACCAGCCGAAAGTAATTTGGGTTTGTGGTGTGGGGGTTCGATCCCAGCAGCGAAATTGCAAAATGCGGCGCGAACAATACGATGGTTCCTTCGAAGAGAATCAGCCAACCGAAAACCTCCACGGTCTTGGCTGAGCGGCTCTGGCCCGCGGCGCTGATTAAGCGGCGAAACATGTTGGAACTCTCCCCGGCGGTTTGATTTTACCGGCGAGGCGACAAAACCAAATAGACCGAATTTAGATCTTTCCTGAGCCCTTACTTTGCAGTAGAGTGGCGCCACAATGCAAGCCAGATTATTTAGTTGGTTGGGTCGAGAGTGCGTTGAAGTAGTCGCTGAGGCAAGCAGCGCACTGGCCGCGGATGGTGCAGTGATCGAACTCTTTCAGAAATGCGATAATGAACTTAGAGGCTGGGGATTGTCGCTCGATAACATTGTGCGAGTCCGTGTGTGGGGCCGGGATAGAGATGCGCGTACCCTTGCTACGGCTGCGCGCTCGAAGATTCTCACGGGAAAGCGCAAGGCGGCGAGCTCCAGCTTCGTTTCCCAGCAATGGTTCGATTCTGACGGGAGCGCTGGTTTAGAATTACTCGCGATGAAACCGATTCATAGCGGAGCCGATCGGCAGCCGATCGACTTCGAACCGGCGCGAAACTATGTTTGCTATCTCGATTACGATGGTCTTTTATTCTTCTCGGGTTTCACTTCGGAAGCGCCGAGCCTAGAAGAACAAGTTGTCGAAGTTCTCGCGACCATCGACAAGGCGTTGGCGCGTGCGCGCACCGACTGGGGTAAGGTGAGGAAGCTGTCGGCACTTTTGCAGCGCGGGCAAGATCTCGAAACCGTTCGACGGGTTTTGGCAAAAGCCGGCAAACTCGATATCCCGGAGATCGAATTTGCCTTCGTAGACGGCTTTGCCGGGGAAAAGTATTTGCTCGAGATCGAGGCAACCGCAGTCAGTGGTTACTGATCCGAGAGATCGGCCTTTCAATTGCGCTTAACGGTTGGACTGACCATGTCCACTATTCGATGAGCGTGTACGGAACATCGCGTGTCATTTCGAACGAAGTGAGAAATCTTTCTTCTCTGAAGCGCGACGGGATCGGAAAGATCTCTCGCTGCACTCGACATGACAGCGATAAGATTGATCGCCACGATCTGAGCCACAAAGCGCAACCTACGAATATGAGATTCTTCGGCGGCCTTAAGCTGAAGACATAGTGTCCGATGGGTGAAGATTGACCGAAGGATACTAGGGAAACACGCAAAGTTGCGACACAGTCTCTCGAGGCGAAAAACTAGGCCCAATGCAGTTTCTTTTCACTTTTTCCAGAAGAGATCCCTGAATTCCTTTTCGTAGTCGGCGATTTTTCTAAACATGTCCGCGGGCACGTAGTGGATTTTCAGCGTCGACTGGTCGAGCTTAGCTATCGTTGGCTTGACACCGGGCCGGATCGGGACGCGGGAAACGTTTTTGATGATCGTCTGGCCTTCTTCGGAGAGGATATAATTAATCAAAAGCTTACCGGCGTTGGCGTGCGGCGCTTTGGTGGATAGCGCGACGACGTTGATCGACGTGACGATCGGATCCGAAGTATTTGACCAGTCGACCGGCGCACCGCGCCGCTTGAGCTGCTCGATTTCGAACGGAAAGACTAGGGCGACCGGAAATTCGCCGGCGGCGAGCAACTGCGCGAGCAGGCTATGGCCGCGCCGCAGGGTCGGTTGCTGGGCGGCGAGCGCCTTGAGGAATTTTCCCGCCTTCTCGCGACCCCAGTAATCGACCAAGGTGCCGTACCATTCGAACTCTTCTTCGTCGATGCCGAATTTGCCCTTCCATTTGGGGTCGAGGAGGTCGGGCCAATCTTTGGGACGATCTTTTTCGGCGATCATGGCCGTGTTGTAGCCCATGACAAAATTGCGCGCGTAGATCGCCGTGAAATATTTTTCTTTGTCTTTGGTGCCGGCGGGATAATTTGCCGCTTCCGGCGGATCGTAGGGTTGCAGCAGGTTTTTCGATTTCAAAAGCCCCATCTCCATGCTGCTGACGCTCGCCGCGTCGGAATAGAATTGTCCGGCGGCGGCCTCGGTCAGGATGCGCTGGCGCAACTTTTCTCCGGTGGAGCGCAGCACCTGGACTTTGAGAAATGGATATTTCTTGTTGAATCCGGCGACGACCGCCTGATTGTCGCCGGCGGAAGTCGTGGTGTACCAGACGACTTCTTTTTCTTGCTTGGCGTTGGCGATGAGCGAAGAAAGGTCGGTTTGTGCCTGCGCCGGTAGGGCGGACGAGAAGACTATGGCTGCGACGAGGGCTCTCACGATTTTCAGCATGACTGATTCCTGTCGGAATTTTAGACTTGATGACTCTGCTTACAAAATTAGGAATATTCGCGGTAGATCCCGTCAAACTTCCCGAGCTTGATGCGCACCATGTACTGCGCGCTTTCGCGCACCAGGCGCTCTTCGCGCGGGGTTTTCACCAGGCGCGCGATCAGCTCCGCCGATTGCGCGGTGTGTTCGATGTCGGCGACCATGTGGGTGGTGAAAAATATCAGGTCATGATCGCTGAGTCCGTAATGCTTGCGCCCGGCGTTTAAAAACTCTTCCGAGTAGCGGCAGACCATGCTTTCGCTGGTCATCGCCGACGCGCGATTTTGCGGCGCGATGCCCGTGAGCGTGTTGTAGACCGTGCGCGCCGAATGAATCTGGCATTCGAAAATCTGCGTCGCCTCGGTGAAGTCTTCTTCTTTGAGCCCCAAGGCGAGACCGAAGCGTTTCGCCAGATCCGGATGGGACTGCTCTTCATTGAGCTGATAGATGAAGTAATCGAACATCGTCTGGTCCTGAGCGTTTTTCACCATGCCCAAGGCGAAGGATTTAAGGATCGCCTTGTTATGCAGATAATGCTGGATCGCCCAGCCCTGCAGCCGTTTGATGGATAATTTCCCCTGGCGCATTTCGGTAAAATACTGGCTGTCCATCAGGCGTCGAATGCCGGGCTCGATCACTTCTCTTTTTACCGAGTCCACCAGCGCTTTGCCGTCCATGTTCGCTCCTTTTGCAGCTTTACTTTAAATGTCGAAATCCAGAGTCTCGTCAACGCGAGACACGAGACAAGTTTATTATTTCCCCGCCAATACTTGATCGAGCAATGAGTAATCGGTCACCGCGGCGACGTTGATCGGCGCGGGTATCTGTTTTTGGCTGTACGCCAGATCGAAATATTCCTGCATGTCTTTGACGCTGATCTTGCCGTCCGGGGTGAGAATCGATAGCCATTGATCGTACACGGTCTCGGCGGTTTTCGGTTCTAGCTTCCAGCGATCTTTAATATAATTGACCACCCAGTTTTTTTCTTTGCGGCAAAAAGCCGTGGCGTCGAGCATGACGCGGATCACGTTTTTAATGCGCGGCGCATCGCTCTTTAGTTTGGTCTCGTTCACCACGAGCCCACTCGTTGGAAAATGCGTCGGCAATTCATCGGCGGCGCCGATTGAGCGAAAGCCTTTTTGCGCCATGATGACGTTGTGCGGCCCCGATAGAATCGCCGCCGAGACCGCGCCCTGGCCCAAACTGGTTACGGTATTGGACACGGATCCCGTCTGCGTAAAAATCGCTTTGTCCGGATCGACGCCTTTGTTCTTGAGCATCAGCCGCGCGACCAAATGCTGCAAGCTGCCGATGCGGTCGACGCCGATTCTCTTGCCGGCAAGATCCGTGGGCCGCAGAATGCTCGGCTCGGCGATCAGATAAAAGGGCGGTTTGCGCAGGGAGATCATGATTCCTTTGAGCGGCGCGCCCTGGCCGGTGGCGACGATCCCGGTTGTGTAGCCCGTCAAGTAATCGATCTCACCGCTGGCGAGAGCGGCGATCGGCAGCGGACCGGCCATTTGAATGAGTTCGACGTCCATCCCATGCTTTTTGAACAATCCGGCGTCGCGCGCGACGAAGATATTCAAAAACGAAATGCTGAAAGCGGAGTAGGCCATGCGCACCTTCTTGGCGTCTTGTGCCAGAAGGGGCGCGCAATATTGCAGCAGGACGAAAACGCCGACCGCGATACCGATTCTTCGGTCGAACTGTCGAAGTGACCGCGGCTGATAATTCGACGATTTAACTTTCACCCGGCTGACTATACGCAGCGGGCGGAAAACTTGTCAACGTGACCGAGCTGACTAACAATTTTTCTCGATGCCAGATGGCGCAAAAAAACTAAGGCCGAGCCGCGAATCGGCGGCCCGGCCTTGTGAGGTCATTTTGCAAAAGAAAAACGCGCTATATTTTCGGGATGCGCAGCGTGGTTCCGACTTTTATCAGTTGAGCCTTACGCAGTCCGTTGATCTGCAGAATGTTTTCCACCGATGCCCCATAACGGCGAGCGATGTCGTAAAGCGTCTCGCCGCGGCGCACCCGATGATGCACGACCTGCGCCTGCGCCTGGGGCCGACGCGTGGTCTGCTGCACCTGGGCAACAGTGACGAGTGGCGGCGTGGTTCGATCGATGGGCAACTTCATCCGATAGCCGGCCGGCACGATGCGGCTTGTCGGAGTGAGCGCGGGGTTCCAACCCAAAAATTCCTCCCGGCTAAGGCCGGAAGAGCTGATCAACGCCGCCAGCGTTGTCTTGTTATTCAGCTCAACTTCTCTGATCTCGACGGGAGCATCGAGATCGAGTCCGGGGAAATATTGCTGCAGGTTCATGCCGATCTCGACCGCGGCGAGAAACTCGGCGTAAAAGTGTTTGGGCGCAAAGGCCCAGTTGGGATGATTATATTTTTCGATCAGGTCGACCAGATTATCCGAGCCGACTTCCGCCACTGCGCGAGCCATACCTCCCTTTCCATAGTTGTATGAGGTGATCGCCAGCGGCCAACTGCCTAAAACCTCGTAGGCTTGCTGGAGATAGGACGCCGCGGCTCGGGACGATTCGATCGGATCGAGTCTTTCGTCGACTACGGAGTTCACTCGCATATATTCCCGTCCGGTGCGGGGCATGAACTGCCAGATGCCCAGAGCGCCGACCGACGATCGCGCGCTCATATCGTAAGACGATTCCACGATCGGCAGATAGGTGAGCTCCGGTGGTAAACCGCGGTCTTTGAAAATTTGCTTGATCTGAGAAATATATCGACCCGAGCGCTTGATGCCGGCGGCGGTTCTTTCCTTCACGCCGCGCTGCGCCTTGACCCGCTCGATATCGACGCCATTGGCGGCGGCGATGCGCGCTCGCTCGCCGTTGATATAGTCGTTCGACCGGCTATCCTCGCCCACGTCGACGACCTCGTAGATCTTGCTCATGTCGGACGGATCGAAATAGATCAACTGTGAAAGGCTGACTTCGCTAAAGACTTTTTTCCAAAACTCTACGGCCGGCTCCAGTCCGGCGGGAAGGACGAATGGACTGGATTGAAGAGAACTTACCTGGGCGGAGGCGGTCGATGGCAGTGATACCAAAAGACCTAGTACAAGCAAGAGAAACCATTTTGCCATATCACGCATTGCCAACTCCTTTGCCAGGCTGGGGCTTGAGCAACCGCCGTGCCAGAGAAAAGCGATCGCTAACCGCTGCATAATAAAGAAATTTTATTGAGGAAACAAGCATAAATGGTTGTCAATTGGACAAATTTTACCGGCGCCGGTGCAATTCGTGACCTGAGTGTCACGGTCGCTGCGATGCGCATCGTCATGGCGAGCTTTGGCCGCGGCAAATTGACCGCGCTCCTGGCGCCGATTATAGTGCGGCGAAATTCTATCCAAGCGCTTCCACAGGAGAAATCATTGGACCACTCGACATTAGTCATAATGACCGAAGCGATTCTGCGGGTTATTCTCGGCTGGCGTATGTTGATCAGCGGTCTGAGCAACGTGCGCCGCTGGCCCAATCCGGTGAATACCGCGAGCATCTTATTCCCAAAGGGCGCGACGTTTTTCGGTTTCGTCGCGACATTTCTAATGGTCGTCGGCGGTTTCGGGCTCGCCGCGGGTATCCAGACTCCTATTTCGGCGGTCATGATCGTCATTTTTCTGATCCCGACCTTTGCTTTGCACTGGCACTGGTTGAAAGTTTTGCCGACGATGGTGCCGGTCGTGAAGGCAGCGCTCCAGGATGAAAAAGCGCAAAACTATTTTCGCTCTTTCGACCGGCAGTCTTACCATTCGCACGAAGTGGGCCTACGCGATAATCTGGTGTTGGTTGCGGCGGCGATTTATTTCGCGGCGCGCGGTAGCGCGGGTTTCGGCGTCGACAATTGGTTGAGCGGTTGGGTGATTCGATTTTTTTAAGTGCAGAGTCATGCGGGTTGCGATAAGTTGCCAGGAGGGTAGGGCTCGAAGGAGAAAGTATAGCCCGCGAAAGGAAATTCGGCGCGCCGAAGGATAGAGTCAAGGCGATCTTGTCGATCTGACCGTGCCCTGATCCACGAGCCAAGACAAAACTAAACGCCTAGCCATGTCGAGCAAAATTTTAATCGTCGACGACGAGCCGTTCAATCTCGATGTGCTCGAACAGGAGCTGACCGACTTGGGCTACGCCGTCGAGCGGGCCAGCGACGGCGCGCAGGCGTTGTCTGAGCTCGATAAGCTCCCTCCCGAGCTGGTCCTTCTCGACTATCTGATGCCCGGAATGAATGGCATCGAGGTTTTGCACGCCATTCGCAAGACCCACAAAGACCTACCCGTTGTAATCGTCACCGCGCACGGCAGCATCGAGCTCGCGGTGGAAGCGATCAAGGCCGGCGCCGACGATTTCATCACCAAGCCGTTCGATCCCGAACATCTCGCGTTGGTGGTTAAAAAAAATCTGGAACGGGCGAAGCTTCGCTCCGATGTTGAATTCTTTGCCGAGGAGCTCGGTGGCCGCCACCGCTTAATCGCGGGCGACAGCGAAGCCATGCGGCAGATCGTAACGGAAGCGCGCAAAGCCGCCGCGAGCAAAGCCACCGTGCTGCTTCTCGGTGAAAGCGGCACCGGCAAAGAGCTCTTCGCTAGGTCGATTCATAATTGGAGCGACCGGAGGCTGAAGCCATTCGTCGCCATCAACTGCGCCGGCCTCGCCAAAGAGTTGTTGGAGAGTGAACTTTTCGGTCACGAGAAAGGGGCTTTCACCGGGGCGCACCAGCTCAAGAAGGGCAAGTTGGAACTGGCACACGGCGGCACGGTGTTCCTCGACGAGATCGGCGATCTCGCCCTGGAATTGCAAACAAAACTCTTGCGCGTCCTCCAAGAACGGGAATTTGAGCGGGTCGGCGGCAACACGTCCATCGCGGTGGATCTGCGCATCATCGCCGCGACGAACCACGAGCTTGACGCGGCCATGAAAAGCGGCACGTTCCGCGAAGATCTCTATCACCGCCTGAACGTGATCGCGCTCACGCTGCCGCCTTTACGCGAAAGAAAAGAAGATATTCCCGCCCTTGCGAACTTTTTTCTCGAACGATTTTCCGCCGAAACCAAGAAGAGCTTTGCCAACATAACCGACGAAGCCCGCAATAAACTTATCGCCTACCATTGGCCCGGCAACATTCGCGAGCTCGCCAACGTCATCGAGCGCGCCGTCGTCCTGGCGGATGGACCGGAATTGACCCGTCATCACTTGCCCGCCCGAGTCGTCGGCGCCCAACCTGCCACTGTGCCGCATGAGGTGTCCTACCACGACGCCATCAATAGTTATCGACGCGAGCTGATCGTTCGCGCCCTCGCCGACGCCCAAGGCAACCGCGCCGGCGCCGCCAAGACACTAGGTCTGCATCGCACTCATTTAATGAAACTGCTCAAAGCTCTCCGGATAACATAAGGAGGCAAGAGTTAGGCGTCAGGGATACGGGGATCCACCTCACTGCTCGCCACATACCCGCACCACCCCCGTCGCACTCTTGCTACCAGGTGTAGCAAAACGACTCCCCTACTATTTCCGGCGGGCGCCGATGGCATTTTCTTAATCGGCAAATCCCTGTGGATTCAACGCTTAATCAAATTGTTGCCGGCGACCCAAGGGTGGTATGCAGCTTGCGCTAGAAAGCGCCGACGTCGTGTGCCCACTGTTTGTCCGCTATCGAAATCGGTCCAAAAAAATCTAGTTGCTCGGTTTGCCGATGCAACCCTGCCGGAAGGCTGTCAAAAATTTATGATTACCAAGACATTTTTCCTTAGCGTTGTTTGGTCTTTCACGTTCATCTATTGCGCCGCCGCCCAGCCGGCACAACAGTCGAAGGTACCGCGTATCGGCGTCATCCTGCCTGGGGGGCCCTTATACGGGATCGTTGAAGGGCTGCGTCACGGCCTGAAGGAACTCGGTCTGCAAGAAGGAAAACAATTCACGCTGGCCATTCGCGACACCAAGGGCGATCTGAAAGCAGCTGAAGAGGCGGCGCGAGACTTCGAGCGAGGAAAAGGTCAATCTGCTCTACGTAATGGCGAGCACAGTGATCGCGGCGGCGAAAGCAGCGACGGTCAATACGCCGATTGTGTTCTGCATCGGCAGCGACCCGGTGGCCTTCGGGCTGGTGAACGACTTCGCCACGCCCGGCGGCAGGCTCACCGGGGTTCATTATCCGGTGAAGGACCTCACGGCAAAGCGTTTGGAGATTCTCAAGGAGATGCTGCCAAAAATCGGTCGAGTGCTGACGATCTACGATCCGAAAAATCAGGTCGCTGTGGACGGTGCTGCATTGGCGCGGGAAGAAGCGAAACGGCTTGGGCTCAAGCTGATCGAACGCCATGTGAACTCGGTGGACGAGCTGCGCAAAGCGCTGCAGGAAATCAAAAGCAATGAGGCCGACGCGTTTTTTTATCTCGCGGACGCAATGGTGGTCGGCCAAGGCGCAGCTGATCATTGACACCGCCAAGGCGAAAAAGTTGCCGACCATGCTGCAGGACCAAAGCCTCGTCGCCAAAGGCGGACTGGCGAGCTACGGCCAGAATTATTTTGAGATCGGCCGGATTTCCGCCAAGTACGTTCAGCGAGTGCTAAGCGGCACTCCGCCGAAGGACCTTAAGATCGAGACCGTCGACAGCGTCGAGCTGGCGATCAATTTACAAACCGCCAAGCAACTCGGAGTGACCATTCCGCCGCAGGTCCTGGCGCGCGCGAAGAAGGTGATCAAGTGAAAACAGGCACGAGCGTATGAGGCGTCAATGGAAGGAGAAAAATCCATGAAAAAAGCAACTTCTACATTATTCATCTTGGCCACACTTATTTTTGCTCCGGTCTATCCGGCCCACGCGCAGAAACAAGCGACGATACCGCGGATTGGTGTTTTATACCTCGGTGCGCCTCATTCCAACCCCAACTTCGATGTATTTGTTCAGGGGCTGCGGGAACTCGGCTACATTGAGGGGAAGAACATTCTTATTGAGTACCGCTATGCAGAGGGAAAGGAAGATCGTCTTCCTGAGCTCGCAACGGAACTGGTCCGACTGAAAGTCGACGCGATCTTTACCGCGGGTACACCGGCCCTTTTCGCTCTTAAGCAAGCGACTAAAACAATCCCTATCGTTTTCTTCAGCACGAGCGATCCGATCGGAACCGGCGTTGTCGCTAGTCTCGCGCACCCGGGTGGTAACATCACCGGCATGTCTGGCCTAGCTTCCGACTTATGGCCCAAGCGGCTAGAGCTGCTTAAGGAAATCTTTCCCAAGCTTTCAAGGGTGGCCATGCTTTGGAATAAAAACAATGACGGCATGGCACTCGAAGCGAAAGCGACCCAAGAGGTGGCAGGGCCGTTGGGCGTAGCGTTGCAAGATCGAGGAGTGAAAGACCCGAATGAGCTCGAAGTGGTTTTTGCAGTGATGACTAAAGATCGACCAGATGCGTTCCTCGCCTTAATGGATCCAGTCCTCATTTCCTACCGCAAGCGTATTCTAGATTTTTTAGCAAAAAATCGCGTTGCCGGCGATATTCCAAAGCAGTGATTGGGTCGAAGCTGGCGGTCTCATATCCTATGGGCCGAGCTATCCCGACTTATTTCGTCGCGCCGCCGTCCAAATGGACAAGATTCTCAAAGGCACCAAGCCGGCCGACATACCCGTCGAGCAGCCGACGAAGTTCGAGCTGGTGATTAACCTCAATACGGCGAAACAGATCGGCCTGACGATTCCGCCGAATGTGCTGGTGCGGGCGGATCGGGTGATTCGGTAAGGTAAGTGGTGAGGCTCTTCGACATACTCAGGATAGGCTCCGGCGTCAGAGAAAAAACAACGATGAATGCGATGGTTGGAAAATTTTTTGTCTTGTTCCTGACAACTATTATCTTGCTGACAACCGCCTCCACCACTCAAGCCCAGCAGCCGCTCAAAGTCCCACGGATAGGATTCCTGATCGCTTCCTCTCGGTCTGTTAATGCGGCCCGCTACGAAGCGTTTCTTCAAGGGCTGCGCGAGCTTGGTTACGAGGAGGGGAAGAACATTGTCATTGAGTGGCGCTCTGCGGAGGGAAAACTCGATCACCTTGCCGCACTCGCGGCTGAGCTGATTCGTCTCAAGGTCGACGTCATTGTCACGGCTGGCCCGGCCGATACGAGGGCTGCTAAGGAAGCGACTAGCACAATCCCCATTGTCATGACGTTTGATAATGATCCTGTTGGCAATGGGTTCATCGCCAGCCTTGCGCGGCCTGGTGGAAACATTACTGGCTTGTCCACGCTCGCCCCGGAGTTGAGCAGCAAACAACTCGAGCTTCTGAAGGAGATCGTTCCTAAGTTATCCCGTGTGGCCATTCTCGGCAATTCAACTAATCCGGGCAACGCACTAGCGTTAAGAGAGGTCGAAGTCGCTGCAAAGACCTTCGGCCTGAAGCTTCAATACCTAGACTTACTAGATCCCAAGGCTATCGAGACCGCGTTCCGAACCGCGAGCAAGGGAGGTGCTGAGGCAATCGTTGTGCTGGGTATTCCTCTGCTCAATTCTCAGCGAAAGCAGCTTGTCGAGCTTGCGGTTAAGAACCGGCTGCCGGCGATATATTACACGGGGGATCTGGTGGAAGCCGGAGGGCTTATGACCTATGGAGTGAGCCGGAGCGACCTGACCCGGCGCGCCGCCGCCTATGTGGACAAGATTTTGAAAGGCACAAAGCCCGCCGACCTTCCGGTGGAGCAGCCAGAGAAAGTTCGATTTCATCATCAATCTGAAAGCGGCGAAGCAAATCGGACTCACGATTCCGCCGAATGTGCTGGTGCGGGCGGACAAGGTCATCAAATGAATTTTGGATTTCGATTGCGGAGGGTAGAAAATCATGAAAAGGATGCCCACCGTTTCTCTCTTTGCAACGTTGGTGCTGTTTTTATTTCATCCAGTCGAAGCCCAACAAAGCTACCCATAGTTCGAAAGATAGGCTTTCTCGCTCGGCAAGCGGGCCTTCGCGGGCTATGAGGTCTTCCGCCAAGGTCTTCGTGAGCTTGGCTATGCGGAAGGTCAGAATATCTATCGAATACCGGTCGGCACGAGGATTCCGACTGACTCGAGTTGGCAGATGAATTGGTTCGAGAGAAAGTTGAAGTGATCGTAACGTCAGGTCCGGCAGCTCGTTCGGCTAAGACGCCACGGAGACCATTCCGATTGTTTTCAACTTTAGCGGCGATCCGGTTGAAGCGGTTTTATTGACAGCCTTGCGCGGCCGGGAAGAAACATGACGGGCATGAGCCAGCTGGCCTTTGAACTTGTCGGTAAACGGCTGGAAATATTAAGGAGGCTGTGCCCGGAGTCTCCCGTGTGGCCGTTTTAGCAAATCCCGCGCATCCAGGTGAACAACGCGAATTGAGGGAGACGCAAAACGCCGCCCGAGCCATGGGAATCACTCTTCGTATAATCAGGTAAGAGAACGGCGCAGGTTGACGCCGCCTTCGATGCCATAATCAAGGAAAAAGCCAACGGTCTCCTAGTTTTCCGACCCCGTAACCAACGCGCATCATACGGAGATCCTGGAGTTTGCCGTGAAGCACCGGCTCCCGAGCATGTTCGGCCGCAAGGAACCTGTCGAAGCCGGGGGGCTCATGGCCTATGGGCCAAACCTCGATGAGCTATACAGGCGAATTCCCGTGTATGTCGACAAAATTCTCAAAGGCGCTAAGCCCGCAGACATTCCAGTCGAGCTGCCGACGAAATTTGAGTTCGTTATCAACCTGAAGACCGCCAAGCAGATCGGCCTGACGATTCCGCCGAATGTGCTGGCGAGAGCGGACAAGGTGATCAGATGAAAAGTCATGTCCGCTAAGCCACCAGTGGATCAATAACCAAAAGTGGTTAGTCTGCTTTGCACTTCAGCGCCACTCTCTTCTGACTCCATGACAGTTCCCGCTGAGGCGCAGCAGCCGAGAGAAGGTCCCACGAATAGGATGGGTAACTGCCTCGTCGCTTGCCTCTAACGCAACACCAGCAGTCAGAGGCCTTTCGGCCAGGTCTGCGTGAGCTCGGCTACATCGAAAGTGAAACGAATCCGGTTTGAGTTCCGCGGTGCCAGACTCCGAATCCCTGATCGGTTGCGCTCAATCATCGCTGAGCTAACGAATCTCAAGCTCGAAGTATGATTGTCGCGGCCGGTGGGGAGCCACCGGTGCGCGAGGCTAAGAAGGCGGCCGTTACGACTCCGATCGTGTTTGCGCAGGATTACTGATCCGATCGGCAATGGGTTTGTCGCCAACCTATTACTCGGCCTGGTGGTAATCTGCCCAGGGCTATCCCGGCTTGCTCCTTGAGCTAAGCGGAAAACAAGTAGAGCTTCTCACATGAAATCGTTCCAAAGTTAGCTCGCTTGGCCGTCTTCATATCTCGGGCTAACCGGGCCAATACGCAAGTGTCAAAAGAAATTGAACCCCCCGCGCCCTCTTAGGGATCAAGCTTCGGTATTTCCTGATGTTGTAAATGCCAATGATTTTTGAACGTTCCTTCCGCGAGACAACCCAAAGGGAACGAGCTGACGCAATCCTCCTGGGCTCGCAGGAGACGTCGCAAGTGCGAACCGAAAAAAAATCGCCGAACTCGCACCTTCAAGAGCGGCCTCCCGACGATTTAACGAGCAGAGCAGCATTTGTCGAAGCCGGCGGGCTTTATGTGGTATATGGTGTAAGCTTCGCTGAGCTTGGATGGTCGGCGCCGCTAGTTACGTGGATAAAATCTTAAAGGGCGTGCAAACCTGCAAACTTGCCCGTCGAGCAGCCGAAGAAGTTCGAGTTTGTGATCAACCTGAAAACCGCGAAGCAGATCGGACTCACGATTCCGCCCAACGTCTTGAGCTAGAGCCGATAAAGTAATCCGGTGAACGACAATCCAAAATCGAAATAAGGTTCCTCCGCAACTTTTTGGCGCGTGCGGATCGGGTCATTCGGTGAGACGAAGAGGTGTTCAATAGAGCCATCTGTCTGGTTTTGACAAACGTGGACCAACCGGAGGCTAGCTCTAGAATTCCTAGGGTCTAATACCCAAGGAGACGGTTTTTAGTGGACGGGTAGTGCTGAGTTTTATCCGAAGCCAAGGGCTCAGTCTGAGCCCAGTTAAGTGGCTGACTGTGAAAGAGAAAAAGCAAAGACTTGTCATTACTCGAAATGGGCGGCCCGCGAGCTGTTCTTCTGAGTGCGGATGAGTATAGAAGGGGTAGAGCGACGGCAGAAGAGACAAATCATGCGTAACCACCTCCCTGATGAAGGAAATATAGAACAAGGACTGCGCCAGCTTGGAGGAAGGGCCGAACGGTTCACTTTTGAGGAAGTTTTCAGAACTTGCTGAAACCAGCCAAACGTCCGAAATGACCGGTTATCGCATTGGGAGAATGCCGCGAATGGTGCGAGATCTCATACGCCATCTTCCGCCTGAGTTAAAAGCCAAAATCAAAACTGCACTGAGATCAATTTCTGATGACCCCTATCGCGCTAAGGAGTTGGACGGACAACCTGGCAGGCTTGAGAAGCTACCGGGTGGCCAGGTCACGAGTCATCTATCGTATCAGCAGGTTACGACGGTGCAAATCGTCGCGCTTGAACCACGTGCCAACATCTATGAGCGTGCAGCCGTCGAGCTCAGCAAAATGCTGAGAAAAGGCAAAGGCCCGTTGACGAGCAACAAATTCGCTGCCAGAATTTATAACGACCGTTTATCTCTTCAGGGCGTTGTTGGGTCTCAAAACTTAGTCCACGGCTCCCCTGCAAGACGCGACACCCGCTTCGGTATGGAGTCAAAGCCTAGATAAAATTATCAAGGGCGCAGCCTAGCGATTTGCCCGCTGGAGCAGGCTACAAAGTTTGCATTTCGTCATCAATCTAGAAACAGCCAAGCAGATCGGCCTGATGATTCCACCGAATGTGCTGGCGCGAGCAGACAAAGTATATCAGATAAGGCAAAGTAAAAGACAAAACGGCAAAAGGGGAGAACAAGAATATGAATAGAAAAGCCATCGTTGTATATAGCAACTTTCCTTCTCACCGCGGTTTCTTTCGCGCAAGCGCAGAAGCCTGCAAGCATTCCGCGGATCGGTATTCTACGGCCCGGCGCGCCGGTTATGAGACGGACCTTTCCAATTTTTCCTTCAAGGACTTCGAGATCTTGGCTATGTCGACGGGAAAAACATAGGTTTTTTAAGTTTAGGTATGCAGAGGGAAAGCGAGATCGTCTGGCCGAACTTGCAACAGAACTGGTACAACTAAAGGTCGACCTGCTCTTCACCGGATCTAACCCCGCTATTTTTGCTCTTAAACAAGCAACTCAAACAATCCCTATCGTGATCGTCAGCTCGAGTGATCCCGTTGGCACGGGCTTTATTTCGAGTCTCGCGCGGCCTGGAGGTAATGTCACGGGAATGTCTCTAATGGCCACCGATCTATGGCCTAAGCGCCTTGAGTTGCTCAAAGAGATCT
>CAVWLW010000009.1:0-81346 GCA_963755715.1 uncultured delta proteobacterium | reverse complement strand
CGGGATCACCACTTTGCCCTTGAGATCCCAAACTTCGGCGTCCTGCGGGATGCGGACGTGAGCGCCGATCTCGGCGATCGCAGAATTGTGAATCAGGAGTGTGCCATTTTCGATGTTACCTCTGGTTGCGGTCATCAAAGTCGCGCCCGTCAATGCCAATCGTGCCATTCAATCCTCCTTGAAATCTTCAAATGCTGTTAACTCGGTGGTACGGGACTAGAGGCTCCTCGTCCCAGGCCTGATAGTAGCGGATCGCATGGGCAAGGAGTTCCGCTTCGACCGATTCAGCGCTGTCTTTAGCCGCCGGCTTGACCGACGCTTTCACTTGTTTAAGCAATTTTTTTGCATCGAGCCTCAGATGCTTTTTACCCCGGTAGAGAATCTCGCCATCGACCATCACCGTATCTACGTCGCTCGCTCGGCCGCGGTAAAGAAGCGCATGAATAGGATTGTGCTCGCTGGAGAGATAAGGTTCAGCCAGCCTCCGGCCATCGAGCAAAACCATATCGGCTCGCTTTCCGGGTTCCAGCGTGCCGGACAATTCTCCCCAGCCCAATACGTGAGAGCCGTTTACCGTCGCCATTCGGAAAATATCTTTGAGCGCTACGGTCTCGGCGCTTACACCGGGAACTCTTTGTAGATTGGCGCTCAGGCGCATCTCCTGGAGCATGTCCATGTCATCATTGAGCGTGCTGCTATCCAGCCCCAAAGCTACGGGAATGCCCGCGCGGCGAATCAGAGTCAAAGGCGCGATGCCGCTTTTGAGCCGCAAGTTGGAGCTCGGATTATGAACCAACGCGCTCCGGCGTTGCGCGACCAAGCCGATATCTTGCTCACTCAGCCACACACCATGGGCGAGACTCACATTGGCTGATAGGAACTGCAGCTGGTCGAGCCATTCGACTGCGCTTTTTCCATAGGTTCGATGAAAGTAGGCGCGCTGGTACTTGGTTTCCAAGACGTGAATTTGAATCCCCAGACCACGGTCGTCGGCAATCCGATGAATAGTCCTGAGCAAGTCCTCGGTGCACCATTGAGGACCGGCCGGCGTAAGAAAAAGCTGGATCCGACCGTCACGATCATTTCTCAGCTCATCGGTAAGTTGGCCGACAAGCCGAAAGTAATTTTCCGGATTTGCGGTGCGCGGCTCAGTGATCTTTGCCCGCGCCGGCTCTTTAAGAGCGGGTGGCAAGCCGGCAAGAAACTCTTCGTCGCCATAAACGAGGTGATTGCGATCGCGTATATCGAGACCGAAAGACACGCGAACGCCGGCTTCGGCATAGGCCTTGATCCGTTCGCGCACGTCGCTCTCATACTGGGTCGGACCGCGGCTTGAGTTGTAATGAAGGCACGTGGTGACACCCGCTTCGATCATGCGTAGAGCGGCATAGAGCGTATCGAGATACGGCGGAATCTTTGCCTGAGGCGCCGCTTTGACCCGCGTCAATTCCAGAGGCTCATCGAGGGCGCCAAGTTGAAAGCTCGTCATGCCTTTGCCGTGTTGATGAGCGTTGACAAAACCAGGCGTGATCCAAAAACGCGGCGATCCAACGATGGTCGCGGTCGGATATTGCGCCTTGAGGTCCTTAAACAGCCCTACTTCAACGATGTTTTTTCCCGAAACGTAGATCGCGCCGTCTTTAATGATGCCATCCGCGCCAAGCCCCTCGCGCATGGTCAATACAAATCGGCCTCTAACAAGGTAGTCCAATGGGTCCTCGTCAACGGACTTGAAAGGTTTGGCGAAACTCTTCGGCGAGCTGCTTCGATTGTTCCGCGAGGGATAAATCGGTGGGGATCAACTTCAATCCCTTCGTCAGCTCCGGCGGATCCGGGAGCACATCCGGGCGCGACGGGATACGAAAGCGCTCGCGCATCAGGCCCTGAGCTTCTTTTGATAGAAGAAAATCAACAAAAAGCCGGGCCGAATTCGGATGAGGAGCCTTCGCGCCCACCGCCAGAGGCTCCAATGAAGCGAGCGTGAATTCGAGCGGAACCCATTCGACCGGCGCTGATTTTTTCTTGAACTCCTCTGTTCGGGTGCCGTAGAGATTGAGACCCAGCGCCGCTTCGTCCGACGCAACCGCTTGGATAGCGAGCGAATAGCTGTTTTTGAGCGACACTTCCTGGGCCGCCAGCCGCCGCATAAAATCCATGCCTTTTGACCGCCCCATGATCTTTAGCATCATGCCAAAGATGTCAAAGTCCTCGGGCATGGTGATCTTGCCTTTCCATTTCGACTGAGTGACCTCGTCGAATGTTTTTGGTACTTCGTCCTTTTTTACCAGCTTGGTATTGTAGACGAGCACATGAGTATTCATGAAGAAACTCGTCCAAGTTCCGTCCGGATCCTTGACGGAATCGGGATAAAAGCGCGACTGCGGCGAAATATATTTCGCGAATAGTCCTTCCTTCTTGAGGATGTGGCCGAGCACCCCGGCGATTTCAATCACGTCGGCCTTAAACGCGCCGGCTCTTGCCTCGGTCTGGATTTTTGAGAGAAGACTAAACGAACTCAAGCGCAGCGCCTCGATCTTGATGAACGGATAGAGCTGCTCGAAGCGTTTAATCAACATCTCCGAATCATTCAGGTTGAGCGCGGTGTACCAGACTAGCGCGCCTTCTTTTTTCGCGCCTTCTAGAATGCGTGACCCGGGGTCCGACTGGGCACCGATCGCAGAACCTTCAGAAAAAATCGTGGTTAGGCAAATAAAAAGTGCCCAGATGAAACTTTTATCATGTGTTTTCATAACGAGCGCTCCGTAAGAGTTGTCTCGCCTCTGTAATTTAAAGCACCTTCTCTGTTGGGCCGAACGATCCTATCCCTCCTGGGAATCGTATCTAGCAAATCCCTACCTGAAAAGAAAAACACCTGGCCGTCTTTTTGGCGGCCTCGATCTTATGTTTCGCCTCATCCCTTGCCTGGCCATGCGAGCAGAGCAATCAAGGTGAGGTGAGTGAAACGATTTCTCATACGATATCCGGAAAGAGTTGACAATTCGTCGAAGCTCTTTCCTGGTTGCTCTATAAGTCCAATAAATCAGGCCAAAAGTTCGAATGCCGGCCAGGCGGCTGCCTTCAGCGGCCTCGCGCTCCTGCCAGCCCCGCTCCACGCCGACGAGCAGCCCGAGAGCGAGCGCCAAACCAAGATTTAAAAGCGTTTCCATGGACAGAGTGCGGCGCGGAACGGATTCTTCCGCGGGGTTGCCTTGAATAATTTTTGGAAGTCGATAGCTGCCATGGGCTCAATCTAACACTTCGTGAAATCAAACGGCATAACTTCCGCAGTTTGGTGTAGACTGTTTGTCGGTCATGGCAATTCCCATTTGTGGTAGGAGAGTTTGCCGGAGTTTTCGAATCTGATAATAAGTTTCATAAAATCGTCCGAGAAACCAAGCTAGATTGAGATCGACCGCACCGCATCAAATGGTTTGGTTGCTTTATTATCCTTAGATGAATTGGTTTTCTTCAGGCGGAGGGGCGGATGAGCGACAAGAATAGCTGGTCCGAATGGTGGCGTCAGTTCCTCGGCTTTTCTGCCGATCGCTCGCGCCAGGCGAGCGAAATTCTGATGCAGCGGTACATCGAGAAAAGCCAGCACGTAACGCGCTTTACCCAACATGCAGAACGGATGCAGTATCCGCAATTTCGGACAAAAACTATTGGCGATTGCGGCGGACGAAGCCAAACACGTCGAGCGGCTCGCCGAAAAAATCAAGCTCTTCGGCGGAAGACTGCCCGACGTGCCGCCGGTTCCGGCGGCGACGAAGAACAGTTGGCAATATCTGCTCGAAGATCTAAACGAAGAGCAGCGCTCTGCGGCGGGATTGATCGAACAGGCGCAAAGCCTCCGCGAAGAGTTTCCCGCGGTCGCCGAAGTTTTGGAACGCATTTACGCAGACGGGATGAGACACCGTGAACAGATCCGCGAGATGCTGATGAAAAGCGATCCGCAGTCACTTTCGCTTTGGCTGGCATGAACTACTGCCAGGCGACGCGGTCTAGCCTAGTGAAATCCGCCTGGCGCGCAATATTCTAGTGACTTTAACAGTTCGTAGAACCCTTCGACCCTCGGTCGGTCAAGCATAAGCCTTCGTGGTGAGGCTCTCGAACCATGAACGGCAAACGCTATGTAGCTGTTACACTTCGCTAGCTTTTGTGCCCAAGATAGCGTGTCGTCAAAAATGCTTTTTCGCCGTGGCGCTGCGCGCTAATTGAACTCGACGGTAGGCTCGGGTATGGAAAAAAACCTTCGTTGGCGGGAATCCTTGGAGAGCCGCCAAAAAAATGGCGCCATCAATTCTCGGCCCTCGCGGCGCGCCAAACGGACTATTGCGGTCGTTCCATCGCGCAGGATCAACCGACCTGATTCCGTCGAGTCCTGATACGGCAAAACTCTACTGATTTTTTAGCGCGCGATAAGCGGCCTCGATATTGGTGTCGAGCCGCTCTTTTCCGCCGGACCAGCTTTTATATTCCGGCAAACCCGGATCTTTTTTGATTTCCTCGAGGGATTTGCCCTGCGCGATTTGTTTGCCGACGCGCTCCAAAAGAACATCATAAAACTTGTCGGTTTCGTCGAGGAGTTGCACCGTGGTCGGGCGACCGTGCGCGGGCACGACAATGTCAGGATTGAGCGCCTTGAGCTTTTTGATGTCGGCTTTGATGTTTTCGATGGTGACGAACCGCCGCAGAAAGCCGAATCGTTTTACCGCCGCGGTGGCGGCAGAAAAGAGCACGCGCTCCTTCGGCAGCCAGATCGCCGTGTCGGCGTCACTGTGGATATTCTTGAGTTGGATCAGCTCTAAAGTCCGATCTCCCATGTTCAAAATCATCCGGTCGTTGAATTCCACATGCGGCGGCACGACGCGGAAACCGCGAAACGCTTCGCGCATTTCGCTCGATTCGGCCATCAATTTTTCGTTGCGCTTGGGGTCGTAGTAATTTTTTATTCCTGCCGTTGCTCCTGTGGAGCCGATGACGATGGCCGGCGGCGAGAAAACAAAATTGCCGGTGACGTGATCGTTGTGAGTTTCCGTGTTGATCAAAAACCGAATCGGCAGGGACGTAAGCTGCTTCACGGCTTTTAGAATGATCAGAGAATCCGGCGGATTGGGTCCGCTATCGATCAGCACGACGCCTTCCTGCGTGATGATGATGCCGCAATTCGACGTCGGATCTCGACCGGCGAGATCGTCTATGCCGTAGACATAGATGCCATCTCGGATTTTCTGGAAATGCGGCCCGAGTTCCTGCGCGACCAGCGGTGCGCGCGAATAATAATAGCCAGAGCCCGGCGACGCCGATCAGCATTCGTTTCATGCTATTGCCTTCACCAGTTGTAAAAAAATTTTCACCAAAGGATTTGATAATTTATAAATTATTTAATATGTAGCGCAGTGCAGCGTTGGGAAGCAAGCCAAAAGACTTTCCACGAACCCGCAAAGGAAACCCGCGTGGAGTATCTTAGTCTTGCCGAGATCGCTTATCAAAAAATCAAAGCGACGATTCTCAAGCATGAGATTGTGCCGGGTCAGCGATTGTCGCACGAGGAGCTGGTGTTGCGGTTGAAGATCAGCCAGACGCCGATCCGCGAAGCGCTGTCACGATTGGCTCAGGAGGGATATGTCACGCGGCTGACCAATCGCGGTTATCGAGTGAGCGAAATGACCGCCGAGGAAGTCGAGGAACTGTTCGGTTTGCGGAGCGCGTTGGAAGCCTACTGCATCGACGAGGCGATCCGGCGCATTACCCCGGACGGAATCAAAGCGTTGGAGCAAAGTGTGAAGTCGTCCCGCAAAGCGATCGTGGCCAACGATCCGCTCGTCGACCGCTACATTATCAATAAGGATTTTCACGTGGAGCTAGCCGAGATCGCCGGCAATAGCGCGGTGAGCCGCGTCTTGAACGACACCTGTGAGAAGCTCGTGCTCAAGCGGCGCATCGAAGGCGTTACGCACGGCGGGTTTGCGGTGCTGCGCCATCACCAGGAAATATTTCAGGCGATCAAGCGCAAAGATGCCAAACGAGCGCAGGAGCTCATGAGGTCTCATCTGCAAAACGTCAAGACGATATTGCTCAAGCAGATCGAGGCTCGAACGCGAACGGTGCGCGCGCGTTAAATCGACGCGCGTCGTTGACAACGGAGTCATCCATGCAGGCTCACTCGAAAGATCTGCGCACTTTTTTAAAGATTCTCGATGACCGCCGGCCCGGCGAGGTGTTGCGCGTCGATACCCGGGGTAAAACGTTCGACCTCGCCGAGTGCGACGCGGCGGCCTTCCTCGCCAAACTGAAAGCCGGCGGCAAGCGACCGGCTACTCTTTTCCGCGGCTTCAAGACACTCAGCGGAAAACTTTGGCCAGGCGAGCTGTTGTTTTCCGAGCTGGCCACGCTGCGCAAGCAAGCGGCGGCCATGGATCTCGACGGCGAAGTTAAGTTTCAGGATCTGGCACAGGAATTCTCGCGGCGCAATCGTTTGACGACCAAGCCAGTACGCATTCCGCCGGCAGAAGCGCCGATCCACCAAACCGTGGTGACCGGCTCACAAATGTCGCTTTTCGATCTACCGGTTTATCGCAAGGACGAGTTCGACGCCAAGCCCGGTTGGCTATGCGCCATCGGCATCGGCAAAGAGCCGGATTCGGGCCGTTACAATCTCTCTTGGCACCGGCTCCATGTTCACTCGCCCGAGCACGCCTCGGCGCGCATCAATCCGCGCCATTTGATGGAATATATGAATCGGTATCGCGCCAAAGGCCACGACAAAATGCCAGTGGCCTTTGCGCTCGGTCATCATCCCGCGTTCGAAGTCGCGGCGGGCTCCAATTGCGCCTGGGGCGTCGACGAATATGAATTCGCCGGCGGCTTGATGGACGGCGCCGTGCGGGTCACGCCATCGGTGTACGCTGGGCGAAGATTTTCTCATTCCCGCCGATGCCGAGATCGTCCTCGAAGGGATGATCGATCTGACCAAAAAAGAAATCTGCGGGCCGTGGGCGGATGTGATGCGCTACTACTCGCCGCAGACCCTCGAGCCGGTATTTACGCCGACGGCGTTTTTGATGCGGCACGATCCTATCTGCATCGGCAATTGGACCGGCCATGACACGTACGGTGTGTTGGGCGCGGCATCTTACGTCTACAGCGTTCTCAAAGAGCGTTACCCGCGCGTTCTCGCGGTCAATCAAGTCTGTCCCTACACTTACGTAATTCAGTTCAAGCCGAGAGTGCCGGGAGAAAGCACTCGGCTAGCTTTGATGGCGCTCGGCAGCTTCGCGGACCGAATCAAGAACGTGATTCTGGTCGACGACGACATCGATCCGTTCGATTTGAGCATGGTCTTGTTTGCGATCAGCACGCGAACCGACGCGGATTCCGCCCAGGTGCAAATCATCCGTGACCTCCAAGCCAATCGACAGGATCCGTCGACGGAAAAGTATCTGCGCGTCGGTGGCTTGATCATCGACGCCACCAAGCCGGTGGGCAAGCCGTTCCCGGATATCGGCAAACCGCCCGATGACGCGCTGGCGCGGATTCGTCTGGAAGATTTTGTCAGCGCGGCAGAATTGGGAAAAGTCGCGGGATAAGAAACTAATCGCAAAGGACGCAAAGGAGGCGTAGGGGCGACCGGCGGTCGCCCTTCCGAATAAGGAGCAATCCATGCCACCGGAATTTTACATTACCTGTCCGAAATGCGGCCATCGCTACAACGTCCACAAAATGATTTACGACGAGGGCGAGGATTTCTCCATGTTCTGTCCGGTGTGCATGGCGAGATATCCCAGGAAAGACGGAAAAATCGATGCGGCCAATTTCGAAATCAAGAAATAGGCAACCCAATTGAAATCAGCAGACTTTAACTACCACCGGCCACGCGAAGTCAACGAAGCGCTGACGTTATTGAAGGAAGTCGGCGAGGAAGGCAAGATTCTCGCCGGTGGCCAAAGCTTGATGCCGATGATGAATTTTCGGCTGGCTGAGCCGGCGCATCTGATCGACATCAATTTCATCGACGGCTTGGATTATGTCCGCAGTGAAAACAGCGCGCTCAAGATCGGCTGTCTGGCGCGCCAATCTCGTTTGCTCAGCGATGCACTGGTTCGACAACGGTGTCCTCTCCTCGCCGCAGCCATGACTCACGTCGGCTACGAGCAAACGCGCAATCGCGGCACCTTATGCGGCAGCCTGGCGCACGCCGATCCGGCGGCGGAGCTGCCGGCGGTGTTGCTCGCGCTGGACGGCTCGGTCACGGTCGCTAATTCGACGCGGACGCGGCAAATTTCTGCGCGAGACTTGTTTCAATCCTACTTGAGCACGGCGCTTGGCGCCGATGAGATGGTTCTCGAAGCTTCGGTTCCTGAGCAAGCGACAAATTCCGGCTCTTCGTTCGTCGAATTCGCGCGGCGGTTCGGCGACTTCGCCATCGTCGGCGTCGCCGCGTCTTTGACGCTCGCGAAAGAGCAAATTACCGACGCGCGCATTGCTTTGACGGGCGTCAGCGACAAACCGTGGCGTGAGCGTTGGATCGAGGAAATTCTCATCGGCAAAAAAGCGGCGCCGGATTTATTCAACAAAGCGGCCGGCGAAATCGCCGCCAACATCGACCCAAGCTCGGACATCCACGGTAGCGCGGCCTATCGAAAGTCGCTGGCAAATGTCCTGACACGGCGAGCATTGAATGAAGCATTGCAAAAAGCGCGAATTGGCGACTGATGACATGGTTACGGCGCAGACAAACAGCGGGTGTCGTGAAAACTTTCCCCCTTGAAAAGGGGGAACAAGGGAGATTTCGGCTGTGATAGAGCTGTGGGTCACTCGGAAAATCTCCCCGAGCCCCTCTTTTTCAAAGAGGGGTAAATCCTGACCACGTCGAAATTGAGAATGGACTTGCAGAAAATAAGATTGATCGTCAACGGTAAGCCGATTGAAAGAGAAATCGAGTGCCGGCAGAATCTCGCCGATTTCTTGCGCCACGAATTGGCTCTAACCGGCACGCATGTCGGCTGCGAGCATGGCGTGTGTGGCAGCTGCACGGTGCAGCATAATGGCGCTCCGGTGCGCTCCTGTTTGATGCTGGCGGTACAGGCTGATGGGTCCGAGATCACCACAGTGGAAGGGCTGACGACGCGGGATACGCTCGGACCGTTGCAGCAATCTTTCAAAAAACATCACGCGCTCCAGTGCGGTTTTTGCACGCCGGGATTTTTAATGACCGCCGACGCTTTGTTGCGCAACAGCGGCCCGCTTACCGATGCCGAGGCGCGCCGAGCGGTGTCGGGCAATCTTTGCCGCTGCACCGGTTATCAAAATATCGTCGATGCCATCGTCGAAGCTTCGGGCGGGAAAGTTGCGTCGCAAGCGCATCATGATCACGCGACGCCTTCAAAATTCATCGGCGCGCGGGTGGAACGCGCCGAAGACAACGAGCTGTTATCCGGCAAAGGCGTCTACGTCGACGACATCGATTTTCCCGGCATGTTGCACGCGTATGTGGTGCGCAGCGTTCATGCGCGCGCGAAGATCTTGCGCATCGATAGCGCGGCCGCCAAGCGCGCTCCCGGCGTTGTCGACGTCATTACCTTCGAGGATCTCGGCGCGGTGCGCAAGTTGCCGCTGACGATCCCTCATCCGAATCTGAAACCGCTCACCGAATTTCCCATGGCCAAGGATCAGGTGCGCTACGTCGGCGAACCGGTCGCCGTGATCGTCGCGAAGGCGCGCCATTTGGCCGAAGACGCCGCGCCATTGGTCGAAGTCGATTACGAAGTCACCGCGGCATGCGTCGATATTGAAAAGGCCTTGGCGCCGGATACGCCGCTGGTGCACGAAAGCGAACCGGACAACGTCGCGGGTTTCATGAAGCAGTCGACGGGTAACGTCGAGAAAGCGTTCGCGGAAGCGGATCATGTGATCAAAGAAACCCTGCGGGTGCATCGCGGCGGCTGCCACGCGATTGAGACCCGCGGTATCGTCGCACAATTCGATCCGAAGGCCGGCTTTCTAACGATTTGGGCTTCGTGTCAGGGTCCGCACCGGATTCGCCGCACGCTATTACAATTGATGGACATGCCCGAGCATAGAGTGCGCGTGATCGCGCCGCGGGTGGGCGGCGGCTTCGGGCCCAAGGGCGGCTTCTATCCGGAGAATTTTCTCGTGCCTTGGCTCGCCGTGCGTTTCGGCACCGCGGTCAAGTGGATCGAGGACCGGCGCGAACATTTTATCGCCAGCCGCCAGGAGCGCGATCAAACCCATTGGGTCGAAGCGGCGTTTAACAAGGACGGCAAAGTCGTCGCGCTAAAAAACTTCTTTCTCTACGATACCGGCGCTTACAGCACCAGCTTGGTCGTTCCTTGGATCTCCTTGGCGACAATTCCCGGACCTTACAAAATTCCCAATCTGCAGTTGGAGTTCAAAGCGGTTTATACCAACAAAGTAACCGCCATGGTGGTGCGCGGCGCGGGCCGGCCGCAGGCGGTCTACGTGATGGAAAAGATCATGGACCGGGTTGCGCGCGAGCTCGGCATGGACCCCGCCGAAGTGCGCCGGCGTAATTTCATCCAAAAAGACGAGTATCCGTACAACGTCGGCATTCTTTATCGCGACAACAATCCGCTCGAGTACGACAGCGGCAACTATCCCGCTTGCTTGGAAGAAGCGCTCAAGATGATCGGTTACGACGACTTTCGTAAAGCGCAATTGGCGGAGCGCAAACGCGGCACGCGCCTCGGCGTCGGCATCGCGGCGTACGTCGAAGGCACCGGATTCGGTCCTTACGAGGGCGGCAGCGTCAAGGTCGGCACCGACGGCAAAATTTATGTCTTCACCGGCGCGGCATCGCAGGGACAGGGACAGGAGACCGCGCTCGGCCAGATCTGCGCCGATTATCTCGGCGTCGATTTCAAAAACGTCGATGTCGTTACCGGCGACAGCGCGGCGATTCCTTACGGCGTCGGAACTTTCGCCAGTCGAGTAATGGTGACCGCGGGAAACGCGATCGCGCAGGCTTCGGAGCAATTGCGCCAGAAGGCGCTTCAGTTGGCGGCGAATAAATTGGAATGCCGCAGCGAAGATCTGGATTTGGTCAACGGCGAAATTTTCGTCAAGGGGACGCCGGAAAAGAAAATCACTTTACGAATGTTGGCCCACGAAGCGGCAAACCGCGTCTCGGGTTTTATGGTCGATCGCAGCATCGAACCCGGCCTGGAGGCGACGGTTTATTATTCGCCGCGCCGCTCGACCCATTCCAACGGAGTCCATATCGCGGTCGTCAAAGTCGATGAGGAAACCGGTCACGTGGAAGTCCAGCGTTACGCCGTGGCGCATGATTGCGGCACGGTGATCAACCCGATGCTCGTCGATGGCCAGATTCATGGCGGCGTGGCGCATGGCATCGGCAACGCGCTCTACGAAGAAGTGATTCACGACGAGAGCGGGCAAATTCTCAAACGGCAGCTACATGGACTACTACTTGCCCGGCGCGATGGAAGTGCCGCGCATGGACGTCGTGCACATCGAAACGCCGACGCCGCTCAATCCGCTCGGCTGCAAAGGCGCCGGCGAGGGCGGCACGATCCCGGCGCCGACTGCCGTGGCATTGGCGATCGAAGACGCGCTGTCCGATTTGAAAGTAAAGGTGGATCGGATTCCCGTCAGTCCAGAAAGGCTTCACGACGCAATCGCGCAGGCAAAACAACGCCTACGACCGAACTGATGAAAGTTTGATTTTGCGAACGTAATTGTACCGTAGGGGCGGACCTGCGTGTCCGCCCTCCGAACCCATATGAATCCAAAACGATTCATAATCCTCTTTTCTGTAATCTGTTTCTCGCCGAGTTGGACGGCCGCCCAACCGCGCAATGTGCGCGTGTGTACGCCGGGACTTTCGCCGGCGTTTACTTATTTAAACGTCGCGGTAGAGCGCGGCTACTTTGCCCAGGAGAAACTTCATGTCGAGATTCTCGCCGCACGCGGCCAGTTGTGCATCACGGCGTTGCTCGCCGAGCAGATCGCCTTCACGACCAATCCCACGGCGTTCGATCTGATGGTCGAAGGAAGGCTCAAGGGCAAGGTGCTCTACAACGCGGCGCGCGGTTTGGCGCATCGGGTGATTGTCGCGCCGGAAATCAAAAGCTACGCGGATCTCAAGGGCAAGACCATGGCGATCAGCACCTTCGGCGGTTTTGCCGACAAGCTCTCGCGCGAGATTCTTTCGCAGCACGGTTTGGTGGCGATGAAAGACGTCATGATGTTGCAAATCGGTACAGCAGACTTGCGTTACGCCGCGCTGCGATCGAACAAGGTGCAAGGGACCTTGCTGGTCGGCAACTATTCGATCACGGCTCTCGAACAGGGATACCGCGAGCTTGACTACGAGTCGCCGCCCTACGTCAGCGGGCCGATGATCGCGCTCGACGGCACGTTGGCGCGCGACCGCGCCTTGGTGACGGGCTTTGTCCGCGGCGTGATGAAAGGCCATCTGTTTTTTCGCCAGAGACCGGAGCAGGCCGCGGCGATCTTACAAAAAGCTTTGCGCCTGGAGGACCCAAAATTAGCCGCGCAACTGCACAAGGACGAAATGCGCCGCTACAACGCCGGCGGCCGGCTGGAAGATTCCTATCTGAAACGGCTGGTCGAGCGCGCGAGAGAGGACAGCGTGGCTAAGCGCGAGCTTGATATTAAGGAGCTGTTCGACTTCAGCATCGCCAGAGAAGTGGCAGAGGAGCTGAAGCGGGCGCAATGGACTCCGTGATGGGCAAGCATGCAATGAAACTGAACAAGCAAAATTGATGGAGGTAAAGTTATGGTCATGATGGAACGGTTCGGCAGTCCCAGCACGCGGATTATGTCGGTGATGAAAAGCTTTCAGGTTCCGGTGCGCTCGGTGCAGCCCGGCGACAAGCTGCTGGTGATTACCGACGATGCGATGGATCCGTTGATCTGGCAGTGCATGATGGCGGCGATCAACGAAAAGGGCGGCGAGGCGATGCTGTGCATGTGGCCGCGCTTGCCGCGGCACTTTGCCGACGTGCCGCAGATGGCGATCGAGGCGGCGCGCGGCGCCCATGTAGTCGTCGCGCTGACGACGACGGCGATGAGCAATTCCACGCCCGGCGCGCGAGCCATGCGCCAAGCCTGCGGCGGGCCCATGTGGCTGATGGAAGAATTGACGGTCGAAATCCTCACCGACGGCGGGGGCCGGACGTCGATGGCTGACGTCGAAGAGATTTGCGCGCTCGGCCGCAAAGTCGGCGAGCTGCAGGACAAGGGCAAGAAAATTCGCGTGCAAGCCGACAACGGCACCGATCTCACCGCAGAGATCGGCGGTTTGGAGCCTGACTTTTTTGCTAACTGGTGGGGACGAATTCCGTTTGGGCGCAATCCGAAGAACGGCAGATTGGCCGGCGGCACCTGGCCTTGGGGTGAAGCTCACGTGGAGCCGGTGCCGGGTACCGCCAATGGCAAAGTCGTGTGGGAAGTGACGGCACAGTATCCGCCCGGCCGCTGGAAGCATCCGGTCACGCTGGTGATCGAGAACGGCCGCTGTGTCGATGTTCAAGGCAAGACCGAGGCGGATCAAGTGCGCTGGTTTGTGAAAACTTATGGCGACGACAACTCTTGGCTCGTCGGCGGCGAGATCTCAATTGGTCTGAACAAGCTTTGCCAGAAAGACAACGACTCGGTGCGCGAATGGAAAAAACATTATGGCGCGATGCATTTTGGCATCGGCCACGGCGCCGATCGCGGCAAGATCAATAGTATTTTAAGACTGGAAGGGATCACCGACTACATCACGATGACCATCGACAATACGGTGGTATGCGAGAAGGGGCAGTTTAAGATCTGAACGGATTACTCACCACGAAGCACACGAAGGGCACGAAGGAAAGAGAAATCTGGATTTTTATCAACCTTCGTGAACTTCGTGCCTTCGTGGTGAATTCTTCGTTAGCCTGATGGAGTAGAAAGAATGACAACACTAACAGCAGCCGAGCGCCGGCCGCGACCGTTTAACGATCTGCGCGAATATTTGTCCGTGGTGAAAGAGATGGGTCATTTAACCGTCATCCACGGTGCGGACGGCGAGTTGGAGATTGGCGCGCTCACCGGGATGATCGGTGCGCGGCGCGATTGTCCCGTCTTACTCTTCGATGCGATCAAAGGTTGCCCGCGCGGTGTACGCTTGATGACCAATATGCTCAACAATGCGGAGCGCCAAAAGATCATCCATGGCTGCCCGCCGGAGCTCAGTGAAGCTGAAGCAGCGCGCTGGTGGAACGGGCAAGTGAAAAAGTTCCAGCCCTTGCCGCCGGTTTTTGTTAACGACGGTCCGGTCAAACAAAACGTCAAGCAGGGCAAAGACGTCAATCTCAAAATTTTTCCATGGGCGCGCTGGCACGAGAAGGACGGCGGCGGCTACATGTGCGCGACTTCGACCGTGACGCGCGATCCGGAAAGCGGCTACGTCAACGTTGGTTCGTATCGTTTCAAACTGATCGACGAGACTACTTGCGTCGGCCATATGGCGTCGGGACATCACGGCGACATCATCAGCAAGCAATATTGGAAACAGGGAAAGGCTTGTCCGGTGGCGATTTCATTGGGACAAGAGCCATCGATCCTGATCGCCGCCGGCGACAACGCGGCTTGGGGCCATTGCGAATACGATTATGCCGGCTGGCTGCGCGGCGCTCCGGTGGAGGTGACGAAGGGCGTTTTTACCGATCTGCCGATTCCCGCGACCGCGGAGGCGGTGCTCGAAGGCGAAATCCTCCCGCCGAAATCGGGCACGGCGATCGAAGGACCGTTCGGCGAGATGGGCGGCTACTATGGCGACGCGAGCCCGTCGTCGCTGATCAAAATTCACGCTGTGCTTTATCGTAACGATCCGATCATCATGGGTTCGCCGCCGTTTCCCAACACGGCGCGCAATTTATTCGGCGCGCGCGGCTTACGCGTGCGTGCCGAGCTCGAAGCTTTGGGTATCCCGGGAATTAAAGGCGTCAGATACGGCGGTGGCATCGTCGTGCTGTCGATCGAGCAATCTTTCCCTGGGCATGCCATGCGCGCGGCGCTCGGCGCGCTCGGCGGCACCGGCGGCTATCACACCCGCTTCGTGATTCTGGTCGACGAAGACGTCAATCCGCACGATCTAAACGAAGTGTTCGAAGCGATGGGCAGCCGCTGCGATCCGGGCACCTCGCTCGATATCAATCGGCGCATCTGGAGCTCGCGCGTCGATCCGCGTCTGGAACCGGAAAAGGTCGAGAAGGGCGATTTCACCGCATCCTGCGCCATCATCGACGCGACTCGGCCGTATCACTGGAAGGAACATTTCCCCGAGAAGGTCGGTATCTCGTCGGAATTGCGCAAAGCGATGGAAGCCAAATGGACCGATTTGCTCAAGGCCGCGAAATGATTCCACCACGCGGATGGCGGACTCTAAACGAGAAGAGATGAAATCCGTTGGTATTTCCGCCGGGGAGATGGTGCAACCCGGTGGCGCTGACGATCAAGGACGGCCGCGTCGTCGACATCCAAGGCAAGACCGAAGCCGATCAAGTGCGCTGGTTTTTAGAAACTTATGGCGACGAAAGTTCGTGGCTTTGCGGCGGCGAGATGGCGCTCGGGTTGAGCAAGTTATGCCAGCCGGACGCGGACTCGGTGCGCAGTTGGAAAAAGCACTATGGCGCGATGCACTTTGGCATCGGCCACGGCGCCGATCGCGGCAAGATCGTCAGCGTGCTTCGCCTCGAAGGCATCATCGAAAAGATCACGATGATCATCGACGACACCGTGATCTGCGATAGCGGCAAGATTTTGGTTTGAGTGGGAGCCTCATGAAACGACGCAGTTTCGCATTCTTACTCATTTTTATTGCTGGTGCTTTTGGCTTCGGTAGTTTGGTCGATGCGCAAACCCGACAATTTAAAGTTTGCGTGCCGGACTATTCCGTTGGCGTCATGCCATTTTTCGTCGCCAAGCAGAATGGCTACTTAGCCCAAGAACAAATCGATATCGAAGTGATTGCCGGGAGGGGCAATCTCTGCACCATGGGACTGATCGCGGGTTCGTTTCAGTTTACCTACTCGCCCAGCACTTTTGACTCGATAGTCGCCGGCGATATCAAGGGCAAAACAATTTATGTTGCCGAAAAGTTTTTGCTGCATCGATTAATCGTCGCGCCGCAAATCAAAAGATTCGAAGACCTCAAAGGAAAGAAAATCGCCATCAGCGCCTTCGGAACGTTGACCGATTTGCTTACTCGGGAAATTTTCTCGACCACGGCCTCAAGCCGATGCAGGATGTCATCTTGCTGCAAACCGGCGGTGTGCCGGTGCGATTCGCCGCGTTGCAATCCGGCAACGTGCAGGGTGCTTTGCTCGCGTCCCAACACGCCTTGGCAGCGATGCAAAATGGCTTTCGGAATCTGGAATACACGCCGCCGCCTTATGTCTCCCATCCGTTGATCGTAAAAAACGAAATGCTCGCGAATGAAAAAGCCATAACCCGTTCGTTTATCCGGGCGTTTTTGAAAGGCCATCTGTTTTTTGGTCAAAAGCCTGAAGAAACCCTCAGTGTGATCCAAAAAGTTCTGCGCATCGACGATCGCAAGACCGCGCGCGAAACCTACGAAGATGAGATGCGCCGCTACAATCCCGGTGGCGGATTTGAGCAAGGCAACATGCGCAAGGTGATCGACCGCGCGCGCGAGGCGAGAAAGATGGAACGCAAGGTGGAGATTCCGGACGTTTTTGATTTGAGCCTGGCGGCGGACGTGGAAGCGGAGCTGAAGAAAGCAGGCTGGAAGCCGTAAATGAGTTTAAGAGTTCAAATCGTTCAAGCCGTTTAAGAGGTCCAAGCTGTCGGTTAGGAACTGATGCAAGTCTATTGCTTTCATCTGATGCCGTGGGCGTATTTGCCGGAGGATTTTTCCGAGACGCACAAAACCGCCTGGGTGACTTGTCCGAATTCGCTGTACGATCCCGAGCTCGGCCATCCGCTATACAATCGATATCTGGACGAATTGGAATTGGCCGATCAACTCGGATTCGACGGCGTCTGCGTCAACGAACATCATCAGACCGCCTATGGCGGCATGCCGTCGCCCAACATCATGGCGGCATGCTTAGCGCGGCGCACCAAGCAGGCGAAGCTGGTGATCCTCGGTAACGTCTTGCCCCTCTACGATCATCCGCAACGGGTCGCCGAAGAGATCGCCATGCTCGACGTGATTACCAAAGGCCGTGTCGTTTCGGGCATGGTCGTCGGCACCGGCATGGAATATTTCTCATACAGGATCAATCCGACCTACGCGCGCGAGCGCTTTCACGAAGCGCACGATCTGATCATCAAAGCGTGGACCACGGAAGGACCGTTCAGTTGGGACGGCACGCATTATCGCTTCCGCTATATCAACGTCTGGCCGCGGCCGTATCAGAAGCCTCATCCGCCGATCTGGATTCCCGGCTCCGGCAGCTCCGAAACGATGGAGTGGGTGGCCAAGCAGAAATATACGTATATGGTTCTGCCGACCCTGGCGCCGTTCGAGCTACGTCGCCAAGCGGCCGAATATTTTTCCCAATGTTGCAGCAAAGCGGGATACACGGTTCGTCATACGCAAATCGGCTGGGGCATCGGTATTTACGTCAGCGATACGGACGAGCAAGCGCGGCGCGAATACGAGCCGCACTATTGGTACTATGCGCGCAATCTTCTAAAGCAGCCGGTGCAGTTAAGCATGCCGCCCGGACATACGTCGATCGCCAGCGTAATGGGCATGATGAAGCGGCGGCTCGAGTCGCGGCCATCGAATTTGTCCACGTGGAAGGAAGTGGACGACGCGGGATACGTGATCGTCGGCAGCCCGGAGACGGTGCGCCAGCGGCTCGAAGATTATGCGAAGAAGGTGGGATTCGGCCTGCTGATCGCAAATTTCTCCGTCGGCAACGCGCCGCGCGAGTATACGGAGAAGAGCATGAAGCTGTTTGCCGACAAGGTCATGCCGAAGCTACGGGATATTAACGTCGATGCGCCGGCGGCGAATGGGTGAGCCGCAGATTAGTTGAGAGTAGAGTGCGTCATGCTCGCGAACGCGGGCATCCAGGTTGAATTTTTTGAATTCCAAGAACCTGGATTCCCGTTTCCACGGGAATCATGAATTGAGTAGACCGGCAACATTTGAGACCAGAATTCGAGATGGCGAGTTGTAAAGAAGAAACCATTAAAGTTCGCGGACGAAGCACGCGCCTCTTTCGCGCCGGCGACGGGCCGCCGCTCATGTTTCTCCATGATGAGTTTTGTCCGTCCTGGTTGCCGTTGTACGACAGGCTTGCGGCTGAGTTTGAAGTCTTTGTGCCGATCCATCCGGGATTTTCCGGATCGGAAGATCACTTCGATCAATTCGAAGTGATGGAAGATCTCGTGATCCATTACCTCGATTTGTGCGAAGCACTTGGCCTGGAGCAGCCCGCCGTCGCCGGCGCGTCGTTCGGCGGCTGGATCGCGGCGGAGTGGGCGATTCGCTGCAGCGATCGTTTGAAAACTCTGATCCTCATCGACGCGCTCGGATTACGGTTGGAGACGGCGCCCGCGGCGGACGTTTTGAGTCTCGACGGCCCTGGGCTGCGGCAGGCGTTGTTCGCTGATCCTAATTCTACGCTGGCGATGGAAACGCTTCCCGATACACCGAAAGCCGACGCGATCGTGAGTACGATTCTTGGCCGGCGCACTTTGGCGCGCTTTGCTTGGCAGTTTCCCGACGATCCGAGATTGCTTCGCTACCTCTACCGCGCGCGGCTGCCGGCGCTGGTCCTCTGGGGCGAGCGCGACAACTACGTTCCGATCGCGCATGGCGAGGCTTTTCACGAAGGGATCGCGAACTCCGAGTTCACCGCAATTCCCAACGTTGGCCATCTGCCGCATCTCGAAGTGCCGGAAGAATGCGCGAAGCTCATGCTAGTTTTTTTGCGTAAACATGGCGGCTGACTAAGTTTGTGTTTCCAAAGATGCGAATATAGATATGGCGAGGATTTGACGATTTCGAGTTAAGAGATTTGGAGGCAACGATGTTCAAGGTGGAAGCCAACCTCAAAGAAATCGCCACGCGGCAACTGACACAGCGCCGCGCGCGTAAAGAGGGCGAAGCGCGACGGCCGGTAACCACGGTGAACTGCAAAGCGCTGCATGGACTGCAATTCCGCGCCACCGTGGAGGGACATAGTTTTATTTCCGACGAGGGCGACGAAGCCGGCGGACATGACGCCGGGCCGGCGCCGCTCAGATATTTTCTCGCCGGTATCATGATGTGCCATCAGGTCTGGTGCGTGAAGAGTTCGGCGGTGGCGGATGTGCAATTGGATCGTCTCCAGGGAGAAATCTCCGGCTTCGTCGAGGCGGGAGGCGGCGACGCGGGCAAAGAAGTCGAACGCGGATTCGATCTGATCAAATACACGGTGACGATCGAAAGCCCCAACTCGGCGGATGCGATTCAATCGATCGTCGAAGCCGCGACGCGCCGTTGTCCGGCTTTTGTTTCGGCGGCGCGAAGCATACCGATCGAAGTGACGATCCTGCACAACCAACAGAACCTCGGCATGAAACTTTACGACAGGAGAAAGAAGTGATTTTTAACGACCTACGACAGTATCTTGCGACTTTGACCGAGCTCGGTCAGTTAAAAACCATCGATGGCGCGAGCTGCGAACTAGAAATCGGCGCGATCACCGAGCTGGCTTCGTTTCGCAAATCTTGCCCGGCGGTGCTGTTCGATTCGATCAAGGGCCATCCCAAAGGCTTTCGCGTGCTGACCAATTTTCTTTCGAACCGGTTGCGCGAGCGCTTGGTCTTCGGCGTGTCCAACGATCTCACCGATCCTGAAGCGGTGCTCTACTGGAAGGGGCGATTGAAAAATTACGATCCCATCAAACCCGTGGAAGTCAAAGACGGGCCGATCAAGGAGAATGTTTTTCAAGATTCGGCAGTCGACCTCACCAAGCTGCCCTGGCCGAAATGGCATGAGCGCGATGGCGGTCCGTATATTTGCGCGACTTCGTCGGTGACGCGCGATCTCGAGTCGGGGTACATCAATGTCGGCTCCTACCGCTTCATGTTGCTCGGCAAGAACAAAATCGTCGCGCACATCGGTTCCGGCCATCACGGCGACGTGATCCGCAAAAAATATTGGGCCAAGGGCAAGCCTTGTCCGATCGCGATTTGTCTCGGTCAAGAGCCGTCGCTGTTAGTGGCCGCCGGCACCAACACCAATTGGGGCGTGTCGGAATATGGTTTTGCCGGCTGGATGCGCGGCGCGCCGGTGGAAGTGACCCAGGGCGTGTTTACCGACCTGCCGATTCCAGCCACCGCCGAAGTTGTTTTGGAAGGCGAGATGTTGCCGCCGTCGGCCGGCTTGGAGATAGAAGGACCCTTCGGTGAATTTTCCGGATACTACGGCGGCGGCGCGCGCCCGGCGCCGGTAACGATGATCCGCAGCGTGCTCCATCGCAACGAGCCTATCATCCTCGGCTCGCCGCCGTTTATCGGCGCTAGCCGCGGTATTCTCTCCTCGCGCGGCATCCTGGTTTGGAACGAACTGGATGCCTTGGGCATCCCCGACATCAAGGCGGTCAATTATTCGTGGGGCATGTGCATCATTTCACTCAAGCAAGCTTATCCCGGCCATGCGATGCGCGCGGCGCATGGCGCCATCGGCGGCACGGCGGGTTATCACGGCAGATTCGTCATCGTCGTCGATGAAGACATCGACCCTTACAATCTCGAACAGGTGTTGTGGGCGATCGCGACGCGCTGCGATCCGGAAACCTCAGTGGATGTGGCGCGGCGCATTTGGAGCTACAAAATCGATCCGCGTTTGCCCAAACATAAAAAGGAAGTGGCGGACTACACCGGCTCGGTGGCGATCATCGACGCCTGCCGGCCCTATCATTGGATCGACGAATTCCCGGCGACCACGCAAATTGCCGAGGAATTATTGAAAGAGACCAATGCCAAGTGGGGCAAGGCGCTGGGGGAAGATTAAATCCGATTAGAAGTTGCCCCGCGAAGACGCGGAGTTCGGAAAATCTCAAATGATTCCAACTACAGGAGGTGACTTATGGTGATGGCAGAAAGATATGGAATTCCCTCGACGAAAATCATCAGCTTGATGAGCGCTTGGAAAGTGCCGTTTCGCAACGTGCAGGCAGGCGATCGTCTGTTGATCATGACCGACGATTCGATGGACCCGATGGTTTGGCAGTCGGCGATGGCGGCGTTGCAGGAGCGCGGCGCCGAAGTGACCCTGGCGCTCTATCCGCGCCGGACTTATCACTGCGGTGATCCCACGGCGATGGCGGTTTCGGCGGCGAAGGAAGCCGACGCTGTCGTCGCGTTGACAACCACCGCGCTTAACAGCGGCACCCCCGGCTTGCGCGCGATCCGCGCTGAAGGCGGCGGCAGCGGGCGCACGCCGATCTGGTTGATGGAAGAGACTACGGTGGAGATTCTCACCGAAGGCGGCGGCCGCGCGACGGTTGAAGATCTCGAACAGATTTGCGACTTGCAGCGGCGCATCGGCGAGGTTTATGACCACGGCAAAAAAATTCACGTGACCTCGCCGGCCGGCAGCGACCTGGTCGCCGATATTTCCGGGATGCCGCCGGGCTACTTCGCCGAGCGCTGGCGCAAAATGCCGTTCGAACGCAATGCCAAGACCGGCAAACTGGGCGGCGGCACTTGGCCTTACGGCGAAATCCATGTCGAACCGGTGCCGGGAACCGCCAACGGTAAAATCGTTTGGGATACGACCTCGCACTATCCCTCCGGACTGTGGCGCGATCCGGTGACGTTGACGATCAAGAACGGCAAAGTGGTCAGCATCGACGGCGGCGCCGAGGCGGATCAGGTCCGCTGGTATTTAGAAACCTACGGCGACGATCAAACCATGCTGGTCGGCGGCGAGATCGCGGTCGGCACCAACCATCGCTGCTGGGCGCCCATGGGCTTGATGCGCAACGATAAGAAAGCCTTTGGCGCGATGCATTTCGGCATCGGTCATGGCGCCGACCGCGGCCAAGTGAAGAGCACGCTGCGCTTGGAAGGCATCGCCCGGCGCGTGACCTTCGTCGTCGACGACAATAAAGTGGTTTGCGAGGATGGCCACTTCAAAGTGTGAGCTGAAAATAACCATCCCTAGCAAGGCATCCCAGAAAACTCTTATGGAATATTCGATCAATTCGCCTATCGGCGAACGGGTTCGCCGCAAAGAAACCCAACGCTTCATTACCGGCACCGGTCGCTACGTGGACGACCTTTTACCGCCGGGGACATTGCAGGTCGCGTTCGCGCGCAGTTCCTGCGCTCACGCCAAGATCAAATCGATCGACGTCGAAGCGGCGCGCGCGATGCCCGGTGTGCACGCTGTGTTTACCGGCAAGGACATCGAGCAGCACGTCAAGCCTTTGCGCGTCGGCGGCAGCTCGGTGCTGCGGCCCGTGAAGCTTTATCCTTTGGCTGTCGATAAGATTCGCTACTTCGGTGAACCTTTGGCGGTCGTGGTGGCGGACAATCGTTATCTGGCGGAGGACGCCGCCGAGATGATCTCGGTGGATTATGATTTGTTGCCGGTGGTCATCGATCCGGAAGCGGCGATGGAGCCGGGCGCGCAACCGGTTCATGAAGATGCCGGAAGCAATATCGTCTACAAATACCATTTCGCCACGGACGGCATCGACAAAGTCTTTCAAGACGCCGACGTCGTCATCAAAGAACGAATTCGCAGCCACCGTATCACCGCATGCCCGATCGAGCCGCGCGCGTATCTGGCTTCTTACAATAAAGAAGAAGACAGCCTGACCATGTGGTCGGCGACGGCGAATCCGCATTCACTGCGGGGTCGCATCGCCGATATTCTAAGTTTTCCCGAAGGTAAAATCCGCGTGATTGCGCCGGACGTCGGCGGCTCCTTCGGCGTTAAAATTCAAACTTATCAGGAAGAATTACTGCTGCCCTATCTCTCGCTCCAGTTCGGCCGGCCGATCAAATGGTGCGAGACGCGGGTCGAGCACATGCGCAACGGCCGCCATGGGCGCGATCAGATTCACTACATCGAGATGGCGCTCAAGAAAGACGGCACGATGCTCGCCATCAGAGACAAGATCATCGCCGATATGGGCTCGACCTACACCGTCGATCATTCGATTCAGGCCGCGGCGCTGTACATGACCGGCGTTTATCAAATTCAAAACTATGAGGTAGACGCGCTCGGCATCTCCACCAATAAGACGACGCATGGATCCTGCGCGGCATCGGCAAGGCCGACGCGTCGTATATTCTCGAACGGCTGGTCGACATCGCCGCGCGCCAGTTGAAAATCGACCCAATCGACATTCGGATGAAAAATTTCATCCCCGCCGACGCGTTTCCTTATCGCAACGCCACCGGCGCGCTCTACGACAGCGGCCAGTATCATCTGGCGATGAAACGCACCGCGGAGATCGCCGGGTATGATCAACTGCGCAAAGAGCAAGCCGAGTTGCGCAAAAAAGGAATCTATCGCGGCATCGGCGTGGCTCTGGTGATGGAGCCGACGAGCTCAAGCCGCATTCATGCGACCGGCGGCTATGCGTCGTGCCGCTTGCGCATCGATCCCTCCGGCGCGGCGACGGTGTTTTCCAGCATGGGCGAGCAGGGACAGGGGCACGAGACGACGCTCGCGCAGATCGTCGCCAGTCAAACCGGCATTCCCTTCGACAAGATCACCGTGATTCACGGCGATACTTTGCCGACGCCCTATGGCTTCGGCACCGGCAGCAGCCGTTCTTCGGTGGTCTTGATGCCGTCGGCTTGGGTGGCGGGCAAATTGATGCGCGACAAGATTCTCGGCATCGCCGCGACGCCAATTGAAGCGTCGCGCCGGAAAACTCGAGATCGGCGACGGCAAAGTTTTCGCCAAGGAAAACAAGGAGCAGTCCATCGCGGTGATGGAAATCGTCCGCACCGCCTACGGCGCGATTCACTTGCTGCCGGAAAATATGGAGCCCGGTCTGGAAGTCACCGGCTATTTCATCAATCCCAATATCGATTACACGCCCGATGACAAAGGGCGCATGAATACCTTTTCGAGTTATCCGTATGCGGCGCGTGATCGCGGTGGTCGATGTCGATGTCGAAACCGGCATGATCAAGATCGTCCGGTACTGCACGGTGCACGACTGCGGCAACATGATCAATCCGCAGATCGTCGACACCCAACAGCAGGGCTCGATCATGCAAGGTATCGGCGCGGCGCTTTACGAAGAGCTGCGCTATAGCGAAGATGGTCAGCTCTTGTCATCAACGTTCATGGACTATCGCTTGCCATCGGCGGAGGAAGTGCCGGAGTTGGCGTTGGAGCACATCGTCACGCCCAATCCATTTACGCCGTTGGGCGCGAAAGGCGCGGGCGAGACCGGCATGCTTGGGCCGCCGCCGGCGCTGTGCAGCGCGGTGGAAGACGCGTTGAGCCCTTTCGGCGTGAAGAGTTCGCGAGACGCCGCTCACGCCGGACAGAGTTTTGGATCTTATCGAGAAAGCGCAGGCGAAATCGGCTCAATGCTTAAAACCATTTCTTTAACACGTCAATGGCAAATCGTATTCGGGCGAAGCTGAGCCGAGAACTCTACTTGGCGCATTTTTTGCGCGACGCTTGAGATTGACCGGCACCCATTTGGGCTGCGTCGTCGGCCGCTGCGGCGCGTGTACCGTGATGTGGAACGGCACGGCGGTGAAATCGTGCATGGTCTTCGCCGTCCAAGCTGACGGCGACGAAATCGTCACCGTCGAAGGTTTGGCGCAGGACAAACGATTGCATCCGCTGCAGGAAGCATTTTGGAAAAACGACGCGGTGGAGTGCGGCTACTGCACGCCCGGCATGCTCATGTCGGCTTACGGGTTGCTCAGCAAAGGAAGCAAGCCGACTGAAGAGCAAATCAAGAAGGCGATTTCCGGCAATCTCTGCCGCTGCACCGGTTACGGCAATATCGTCGCGGCGATCAAAGAAGCGGCGACGAATTTTACCAAGTGAGGGGCAATCATGGTCAGCATTCTCAAAGATATTCCGATCGACGGCATCAAGATTGTCCCGTGTCGAGTCGCCATGAACAACCGCGGCGTCGTCAAATCTTTCCTGGTCGCAGGCGAAAACCGCGTGATTCTGGTCGACACCGGCGCGTCGGACGCCGATGCGGACATCATCATGGATGCGATTAAAGACATGGGTCACAACCATGCGGACTTGAAACTCTGCGTGCTCACCCATCGCCACGGCGATCACACCGGCGGCCTGAAGAAGCTCAAAAAGACCCTCAAGTTCGAAGTGATGGCCCATGAGCTCGATATGCCGGCGATCCAGAAAGCGAGCGGCTATGATGTCGAACATGTGGTCAAAGGCGGCGAGCGTCTGCCCGACTGCGGCGGCATCAACGTGATTCATACTCCCGGGCATACGCCCGGGCACATCAGTCTGCATCTGCCGCGGATCAAAACCATGATCGCCGGCGACGCCATCGTCAGCGCGGGCGAGCATCTGGTGGTTTCGCCGACTTATTTGTCGTCCGATCCAGAGGCGGCGGCCGAGTCGGTGCGCCGCTTGATCGCGATGAATTTGGATCTGGAACGATTGTTGGTCGGCCACGGCGACGATATTTACGAAGGCGCGAGAGATAACATGGGGCGGATCTTCGCGGGACCGCGTGTTACTTGATCGCGTAGGTATTCTCGGTTCGCATCGGCACGGCTCAGGCGATTCGGTGGAACGGTCATGTGGCATCGTCTAATCATACTCGCTCTCTTGCTTGAGCTGGCGACCGCGCAGGCGTTCGGCGCCGAAGCGCTCAAGAAGATTCGTATCGCATCAAAAGGGGCGGGCGAATCATTGCTGCCTTACGTGATTTCGCAGCGGTTGGGTTTCTATAGAGAAGAAGGGTTGGATGTCGACGCGATCGTGACGCGCGGGACGGTGACGACGCAGGTCGTTGTGAGCGGCGCGGTGGATTATAGCAACGGCGGATCGATCCCGGCGATGCTTGCCGGCGCGCGGCTGAAAATCTTGCAGATCAACACCGACAAGCCGGCGCAGCATTTGGTCACTTCAGCGAAGATCACCAACATGAAGCAACTGGCGGGCAAGAGCATCGCCGTTTCCGACGCGTCGGGCAATTCAACACTGCTGATGCGCGAGATGCTGAGCAAAAATGGCGTGGCAATCGATAACTTGCAGATGCGCCCGTTGGGCGAGCAAGCGGTGCGCTACGGCGCGCTCTTGAGCGGCGCGGTGGACGCGACCATGCTTTCCTACGCGATCGCCAAGCAGGCGCAAACCAAGGGATTTCGCATTCTCGCTTACAGCGGTGACCATGTCTCGTCGCTGAGCGCCAACCTGGAAACCACCGATGATAAAATTCAAAACTCGCCCAGCGAGGTTTATCGCGTGGTCAAGGCGACTTTAAAGGGCCAGCTGTTTTTTCATCGCAATCCTAAGGAGGCGGTCAAGTTCATCATGGAAGTCGCCGGTCTGTCCAATCTGGACGACGCCAAGGAAGTTTGGAGCGAGCGCACCAAGCAGGCATCCGAGTTGGCGCAGGTGGGCCGGGCCTCGGAGGACGCGCTCATGACCAACATCGAGCGTGTGCGCGATCAGATGAAAATGGTCGGCGCCGCGGCGCGGCTTAGAGAAAAAATTACCCTGGATCAGGTTTACGACTTTAGTTTTGTCAAGAAAGCCTATGACGAGATCCAAGCGAGCAAGTGGGATCCGCTGCGCTATGAATACGCCAAGCGGTGAGCTAATGACGGTAGCTTCATTATGCTAGCAAAATTAATTTTGGCGACAGCGTTAATTGTTTGTGCGGCATCTCAGCTCGTCGACGCGCAGACGCTGAAGAAAATTCGCATCGCGTCGAAAGCCCCGGGTGAATCGCTGGTTCCTTATACGATTTCGCAACGATTGGGTTTCTACCGGGAAGAAGGTTTTGATGTCGATGTGATCGTCACCCGCGGCACCGTGACGACCCAGGTTGTCGTTAGCGGCGCCGTCGATTACGGCAACGGAGGGTCGATTCCGGCGATCCTCGGCGGCGCGCGCATGAAAATTCTCCAGGTCAGCACCGACAAGCCGTCACAGTATCTTGTCGTGTCGCCCAAGATCACGAATATCAAGCAGTTGAACGGCAAGACCGTGGCGATCTCCGACTCGTCGGGCAATTCGACGCTGCTGTTTCGTGAGCTGCTCAGCAAAAATGGCGTGGCCGTCGATACGGTGCAAATGCGCGCGCTCGGTGAACCGTCGGTTCGCTTCGGCGCGCTCCTGGCCGGGACGGTGGACGCCACCATGATCACGATCGGCAACGCACGCATCGCCCAATCGAAGGGCTTTCGCATCCTCGCCTACAGCGGCGATTATGTCTCGGCGCTCAGCGCTAACCTCGAAACCAACGACGACAAAATCAAAAACTCGCCGGATGAGGTGTATCGGGTGGTCAAAGCGACGCTCAAGGGCCAACTCTTTTATCATCGCAACGCCAATGAGTCGGCGAAGTTTATTATGGAAGTGCTGCGCATCAATGACTTGAACGAAGCCAAAGAGATCTGGCGCGAGCGCGATAAACAGGCTTCCGATCTCGCGCAGGTCGGCCGCGCCAGCGAAGAGGTGATGACGACCAATATCGAACGGGTGCGCGAGCAAATGCGCGCCGTCGGAGCGACCAGCCGGATCAAAGGGCCGGTGACCCTTGATCAGGTCTACGATTTCAGCTTCGTGAAAAAAGCTTACGACGATATTCGCGCCAGCAAGTGGGACCCGATGCGCTACGAATATAGCAAGAGGTAATCTGAAAAACATGTATCCAGTGGCTTTTGAATATCTCGCGCCAAAAGGAATCGGCGAAGCGATCGAGTTCTTGCGCCAATACGGTGATGACGCCAAACTTCTCGCCGGCGGCCAGAGTTTGGTGCCGATGATGAAGCTACGCGTCGCCCGGCCCAAATATCTGATCGACATCCATCGGATCGCGGATCTGAATTATATTCGAGAAGAAGCGGGCACGGTTCGCTTCGGCGCGATGACGCGTCACGTGCAGATCGAGGAATCCCGCCTGATCGGCGATAGGTTGCCGATTCTCCGTGAAGCAGCAAGCGAGATCGGCGACGCGCAAGTACGTAACCGGGGCACCATCGGCGGCGGCTTGGCGGAGGCCGATCCGGCGGGGATTACGGCGCGGTTGTGCTGGCGCTAAATGCTCAGTTGAAATGCGCCGGCGCGCGCGGCGAGCGTGTCATCCCGGCCGATGAGTTTTTTACCTTCGCTTATACTACCACGATGGAACCCGACGAAATTCTAACCGAGATTGTGTTTCCGTTGCCTGATAAAAGCAGCGCGGGCGTCTATCAGAAGCTCGAAAAAGTGGCGGGCGATTTTGCGATCGCCAGTGCTGCCGTGCAGTTGAGTCTCGATGCGAACGCCGTCTGTAATGAAATCGGCATCGGTGTCACCGGCGCTCATTCGACGCCGACGAAAGGCGTCCCGGTTGAAGCTTTGCTGCGTGGGAAGAAAATTACTTCAGAGCTGATCGAGCAAGCCGGCCACGTGATTCAAGAAGGCGCTGAGCCGATCGAGGATCTGCGCGGCTCAGCCGCGTACAAAAAAAAGGCGCTGAGTGCGATCCTGCGTCGGGCGATCGCGGAAGGTTTACGACGGGTCGAGTCCAAGCGGTCTTCATAGGCTGGAGCAACATCTTGTCGAAACTCGGCTCTTGCATTGCGCTCCTCTTCCTTAGTTGGCTTTCGGGTGACGCAGTCTTCGCCGCCCAAGAGAAGCTTGCCAACGTCACGATTGCCTACACTTCGATTTCGCCACAGTACGCGCCGGTTTGGATTGCGAAGGAAGCGGGGTTTTTCAAAAAGAACGGCATCAATGCGCAGTTGGTCTATATGCGCGGCGGCGTGGTCGCCACGCAGGCGCTGGTGAGCAACGATGTCAACTTTATCAATGCCGGCGGCGGCGGTGTCGTTGACGCCGTGCTCGGCGGCGCGGATATCTTCATCGTCGCCAGTCCGATCAATCAAGAGCCTCAAGTGCTCGTGACAAGGCGGGAGATTAAAGACCTCGCTCAACTCAAAGGAAAAAAACTCGCAGTCAACAGTTTAATTGGTCCTGCGATGTTGTCACTGAAAATGATTCTTGCGGCATCCGGACTTGACCCTGAACGGGACGTGAGCTATCTCGCCGTGGGTCCTTCGTCCAGCCGGTTCGGCGCATTGCAATTAAGTCAGGTGGATGCGACGACGTTGGCACCGCCGTTTACTTTCGCGGCGCGTCGGGCGGGTTACAATTTTTTCGAAGATCTTCCCGGAATGAGAGATTCGGAACTGCCTAACGCCGCGCTGACGACGAGCCGCAGGTTCTACGACGCGGAACCATTCGCCACGGAAATGGTGATCAAGTCGGTGATCGAAGGGATTCATTTCTATAAGACCGAAAAAATCAAAGCCCCGATGATTATGAAGAAGTATATGAAACTAGAAAACACTGAGGAACTGCAAGAGGCCTATAGTTTCTACGTGAAGTTGCTCGCGGAGAAACCGTATCCCTCCGCGAAGGGCATTCAAACGATTCTCGACTGGTCGAAGCGATTGGATGCGCGGAAGGCGAGTCCGGCTCAGTTCATTCAGACGAAGGTGATCGAGAAACTCGATAAGCAGGGTTTTATCGACGGACTGTATAAGAAATAGTCCAATGGAGGCAGACGGCCATCAGTCGCGTAACTCAGGGTGGTTCGCATATTCGTGTGTCATCCTGAGCGCCAGCGAAGGATCTTGTTGAAAAAGGGCGAGATTCTTCGGCTTCGCCTCAGAATGACACTGTGAGATACGGTATAGAGACTTTCATTGGGCGGATGTCATGGGCAAGTTCATAGAGAAAAACGAGGTTCGATGATGGAAGAACGATGGCCCTGGGAGGCGGAAGGGAGTCTTGAAGCCAGCGATCCGTTGGCGCATCAACGGCACGAAGAATCGATCAAAGAACAATTGCCGCGCGTGGTCAAGCTGCTTCCCGTGCAGGGGACGGTGATGGGCAGCAGCAGCCCGCATCAGACCGGCGATATCGTTTGTTACGATATTCTCAAGCGCGCGCCGGTGTACGATCTCACGTCTCACTTCTCGGATATTCAACCCCATGCGCCGTCGCGCGGCGCGCACCGCCATATTAGCGCGCCGACCTTGTTCTGTCTCAGCGGCCGAGGCTGGGAAATCAACGACGGCAAGACTTATTCGTTCGCCACCTACGATATGCTGGTGGTTCCGCCGTTCACGATTCACCAGCATGGCGGCGACGAAGATGCCGGTTGCCAGATCTTCGTGCCGCAAAGCCGATTGTTCAGCCTGATGGGTTTAACCAAGCGCGAGCAAATCAAATTCGGCGACAACCCGACATTTCCCAAAGGAACTGAGCCGCTTCACGACGAACAGGGAAAATTGATCGGCTACCGGATTAAAAAAGGCGTGCTGGGGATCAAAGAAGATATCGACGTGATGCTCGGCGCCGATCAGAAAACCGAAGGCGTCTTTCGCGCGCGCAAGGAAGCGACTTCCTGGAATGGGTCAGTCGAAAATACCTACGATCGCTATTTGAAGCTATTTCACGACGAGAGTGTTTTCTGCAACACCGTGACGCACGTGATCGCTTACGAAGAGCAACCGTGGGAATGGTGCGCGCAGGGACGGCTGAAATGGTTCACCCACCCCGAGATCAACAGCGCGGCGCGGCGAGTCTGGCTCTACATGCAGGAGATTCCACCTGGCAGCCGATCCGGCAAACACCGGCATATGACGGAGGAGCAAGTGCTCGTCATCAAAGGGCGCGGCAACGACGTTCACGATGGTACGCGCTGGGATTGGGAAACGGGAGATCTGGTCAGCATCCCTGCGATGGCGGAACATCAACATTTCAATGCCGATCCTGACCTTCCAGCCTTGCTGTTGTCGTCGATGCCGAGCGCCGGCGTGGCGCTCGGACTAGGCGGGATCGAACAATTGGAAGACGCGCCGGAATACTCGGATACGCAGCGCGGACAAGATTAGCGAGAATGGCGCAGAAAAATCGGAAAGCAGACGAAGGCAGCCAAGCCGGGATCACAGCAGAGCATTACTACGATTACGAAGCGCGCTTCGTTAAACAAAAGCGCGAGCAAGAGCGGATCAATATCCTGCCGCGCGTGATCAAGCCCGCGATGTTCGCCAAGGGCGAGTTTGCGCTCGGAGACATGCGCGTTTTCAGTCGTTACACCGTGGCTCCGCTGAGCATGTTGACCTGCGGTTTTCTCGACCTGCGAGCTGGAGCGCGGACCGAGCCACGGCGCATGCTGCCCTCACTGATCGCTTATATTATCGAGGGGAGCGGCGAGTCCGTTCAGAATGGTCTTAGAGTTTCCTTTGCGGCCGGAGACGTGGTTATCATTCCGCCGTATACGACGTACCAATTTATCGCGATTCGCCACAAGGCTTTCGCGCCTGGCTGCCGCAGATCAGGCTCTGGCATGGGCAAGGGCTTTTGTGGCGGGATCCCATGTCTAACGGTGAAAGATCTGAAACGAGTCGGCATCAGAGCAAAAGATAGCGCGCGCTGTTTCAAGTCACGACGGCAAGTTCGCACGCTCCACGGCCGGTAAAACGCGCTACGACTGGTTTTTATCCAGGCTCGCCGACGAAAATCGATTCGAGCGAGAAAATCCGCGCGTGATCCGCGACGCGGACTGCTCGTGGGAAATGACCCGGCAGGGAAAACTTAAATTCTACATCAGCCGATGGGCCGAAGTGGCCGCGAGCGGCGTTGACTTGATGGCGCAGGAAATTGCCCCGGAGAGTGTAGCGGCGAGCATCGCCATATTTTCGAGGAACTTTTGTTGGTGGTCAAAGGCCGCGGCTACGATCTTGCACGAAGGCACCCAGCATCCGTGGGAGGAAGGAGATTTGATTTGTGTGCCGCCGATGATCGTGCATCAACATGTCAACGACGGCGAGCACGCTGCTCAACTCGTTTCCGTGTGGTCGCGCCAACCGGGACATGAGCTCCTCGGCGGTATCGAGCAGATCAGCAACGCTTCGGACTGGAAATCATGAAAATGCGCGCGCAGCTATTTGTCCTTGTTCTCGTTGCGCTCGCGGCGTTTGTCGCAGTGGGCGAAAGCCAAGTTGTTCCCATCAAGATCGCCTATGCGACGACTTCGGGTATTCGCTTGCCACTCTGGATCGCTGAAGAAGCCAAGCTCTACGAAAAGTATGGCCTCGACGCCAAGCTGATCAATATTCCCTCGGGGAACACTGCGATCAGCGCATTGGTGAGCGGCGAGGTCGATATTGTCAGCGGCTCGGGTTCGGCGACCATTGTCGCCGCGGGCCGCGGCTTGCCGGTGGTGATCGTCGGCAGCTTCGGCAGCACGACTTATAAATTAGTCGCCAATCCCGGCGTGACCGATCTCCGCGGCAAAGTCGTAGGTACGAGTAGAATTGGCAGCACCACCGATTTTGCCCTACGACGCGCGTTGTCCAAGCTTGGCTGGACGCCGGACAAGGACGTGAAGATTCTCGCCACCGGCATCGGCGAAGCGGACAAGCGAATCATGCTGATGCTGCAAGGACGCATGGATGGCACGATCGGCAGTCCGGAAAGTATTTTAGCGGCGGAGACTCAGGCGAAAGTGAAAATAGAGATTTTCGCCGATCTGGAAGACATGAAGATCTACAACACCGTCGGCGATTTATCGACGCGGACCGATATGATGAAGAATTCGCCCGGACTTGTTGCGCGCGTTTTTTATGGCGAGCGGCGAAGCCATCGCGCTCGGAAAGAGAAATAAAGACTTAACTCGTAAAAGTGATTGCCAAACAGATGAAGGTCACAGACCGCAAGCGGCTTGATGTTATTTATGACGCTTCGTTGGGTCGAATGCCGAGCAAACCGTATCCGCGCGAAGAGGCGGTGCAGCTTGAACTGGAAAGCATCGCGTTCACCGATGCGCTTTTCAAAAATAAAAAGGTCTTCGGAATTTATGGACAGCAGCGTCATTGCTGAGCTAGACCGCAAGGGTTTTTTCGCCAAGCTGCAATGACGGCCGTGAGGCGAAAGGGTGGACGTGAAACAAAAGATATTTCAGAGGTGGCAGCTTAGATGAAAGGGTCATTGCGCGATCTTCGTCGTCTTAGTCTTCTACTGTGCAGCCCGGTTCCGCCGCAGCGGTATCGGTGGAAGAACGGTTGGATCAAGTTAATCGCATGGCGGAAAAATTCGCGGCGATGCGCTTGAGAAAGAGGCGCGCAAGGAGGGCGAGCTGGTTTGGTACGCGGCGATGGCGAACGACCGGGCAGGTGAGCTGATCAAAGCCTTCGAGGGCAAGTATCCATTCGTGAAAGTCAGATTCCAACCCGGCGGTGCCGGACGGCAGCTGGAGCAATTGCTCGTCGAGCATCGCACGAAAAAGCCGCGCGCCGATATCATCAACACGCGCCGCTCCTACGTCGGCGTGATGGCAAAGGCCGGCGCGGTGGCGCGGTATCGGACGCCACTGCGAGCGTCGCTGCGCGAAGGCTTTACCGACAAGGAGGGCTTTATCAGCGGCATCTATGCTCAGCCGAGAGTGTTTCTTTTCAACACCCGCATGGTTGCGCGCGACAAGGCGCCGCAATCGTTCGAAGATCTGCTCGATCCGCGCTGGAAAGATAAATTGGGCATGGATACCACGGATTACGATTGGCTGGCGTCGCTGATCGACTATTATGGCCGCGGCAAGGCGCTGGAGCTCGCCGGCAGGTTGTCCAAGCAGCAGCTCAACTTGCGGCGCGGTCCGACGCTCTTGGTGCAGCTCGCCGTGGCCGGAGAGTTTCCGATCGTCATCGATGCCTTTCCGGAAGAAATCATGCAGATGAAAAACGCCAAGGCGCCGGCGGATTTCATCTTTTCCGAGCCGTTCGTCGCGGTTAAAACGCCGACGACGATTTCGATCGCGGCCGGCGCGCCGCATCCGCACGCGGCCGCGCTGTTCGTGGATTTCCTGCTTTCTAAAGCAGGACAAGATCTAATGGCCGGCCAGGGGCGCTGGGTGAGCCGAAAAGATGGCAACTATTTCGCCGACCTAAAGGGCAAGAAGATGCAGATACCGTCGGTGGAATGGGACGAAAAGCAAGTGGAGCTGATCAAGCTCTACAACGGGATATTTGGCTTGAACTAGCCGAGTCGCGGCTGCTGATGGCCGAACCTGAACAACGCATGGACAAAAGCCGGGGAATTTTCTGACTGTCGATTGGAAGGTGACTGGCTCGTCCGTCATTCCGGCGCATGCGGAATCCGGGCGGCTTTTTGAACTTCAGCGAAACGAACCTGAATGCCGGTTTTCACCGCCATGACGAAATTCCAACTCGCATGATGGCGAGAGGCATGAACGGTTTCTGAGAAGGGAGCCAATTTTCTTTGAGGCTCATCGTGATCGTGATGTTGCCCTGCAATTCGATTTTGTTAGCCCTGTTGTGGCTCGTTTCTCTGGCGACTCTGCTCAGGGAGCCGAATCAAGTTCTCAAGCTGATTGGGAACGGGTTGTTGCCGGCGCACGGAAGGAAGGCGGTCTTGTGGTGTCGATTCCGCTCGTAAAGTGAGCCTTTGCGCTTAGCGATGATGCCCTCTAGCTGCAATTCTTTCTCTGCCCGGATAAGGTCGACTGGTTTTGCATTGAGGGCAGTGGACCGAAGCCGGATAATTTCGTCGTGCTGTCTTATTTCTCGCTCTCAATCTGCTAAACTTTGAAGGGAGGGCAATCGGGTGAAATTGTTATTCTCGACAGTTACACTTTTCATTTTGCTGGTCTTAGTCACCCCGAATCTTCGCGCGCAGTCCTATGGCCCTTACTACGATCCGTATTGGGATGCTCAGTATCAGCAATATTTGCAGTGGCAGCAGTATTTACAGTATTTGCAACAAAATGATCCGTATTACGAGCTGCATGCGATGCACTACCAGCTCTATCTGCAGCCCTATCAGCCGTACCAAATATATCAACCCTGCTGCTATTCATTCGGTATACCTGTATGGCCAACGACACCGCGGCGGCGGTTGCCACAAGCCGCTATGACCCGGCCAAATAGGTTTGGAAGAAGGTAAAGTATCCACAAGCCGGGGCGGTAGACGCTGTGTGGAGCACTTCGCCGAAGCCGAGGCCCACAACCCGGCCATTGACCCCTGGTATTCAAGACCGTGTCTAGTAGTGGATTTTGGGCACCTTACCCGAAAATTTTCCCGTTAATCCTTTGGTAACTTCATCGAAGAGTCCCATAAAGACCTTTTAAAATCTTGCCCAACTTTCGGTTGCTTCTCTGATCGAGTGTGTATGAATACGACAAAATTAATCGGACCGTCCCGAATATTTGTCAAAGCCGTTCAATTTCATTTAGAAAGGATTGATATGAGCAAAATCTTCGCGCTAGTCATCTTACTGATCTGCATACTCAATGGCTGCCAGACGATCCGGGAAAAAGCTTCCGGGCCGGAATTTGAAAAGGCAAAATTGACAGCGACCATCAAAGCTCAACTGGCGCGGGAGGATCAAGCGACCTTGCAGGCGGTCACGGTCGATATCGGGGACGACGGTTTGGTCAAGCTCAAAGGGACGGTGTCTTCAGCGGAGAAAAAAGCGAAAGCCGAAGAAATCACGCGCAAGGTAAGCGGCGTGAAGAGCGTGGTCAACAACCTGGAGGTAAAGCCCTGATTCTCAGAAATTGCACTGCCCCTCTCTTTCCATGAAGGCGCAGAATTTCAGCGTGATTGGTTTTCTCAGTGACCTTCTTGCAAAACTGTGTTATTGCTCTTCAAATGCCTACTCGAATTATTCTTGCGGTGGTTTTTTTCCTTTGCAACTTGCAGGGAGCCGTGTTGGGAGCGGAAGACGCAGCCACTGACGCCGATAAGAGCGAGGTCAAACCTTGGGTCCGCAAGGTTGCGTTTGGCATACTCTTGCACGATGTAGGGTTCATAAGTGATCAGAAAGAAAACGGAGTTGACCCCAACTGGGAGATGCAATTCAACCCCCCTGAGTGGAAATGGTGGCGTTGGGTTGGCACTCCTTCTGCGATGCTCGGCGCTACTCCGAACTTCACCGGGAACACGAGCGCTTTTTATCTCGGCCTCGCGTGGGAGGCTAGCTTGTCCAACGGGTTCCTGGACAACCTAACCAATGATTTCACCAAGAGACTTTGGATTTCAGGCGGTGTAAGCACGGCGGTTCACACCGGCCCGCTACAAAAGAACGTGACCGGCTGCAGGTTGGACAGCGATTGCGGGTTTGGTCGGCGAGTTCTGCCACGGCTCCAGATAGAAATAGGGGCCACTTTTTGGGGGAATCATGGACTATCGCTTTTCTTTGATCACATGTCGGGCGGCGGAGCTTTCGGAGCATCGCAGAATGAGGGAATCGATCACACTGGAATTCGCTATCATTTTACTTTTAACAAGCCCAGCTCTGATATCAGCGTAACGCAATGAGCTGACCCAGGGTATGGTTGAGTTAATTGGGCAAAATGTTAACTCTCCCCAAAACTCGATTATAGCAGTCGAGCGCTAATTTTTTTCTGCCTGCAGAGTTATCTTTGTATCGAGAGCACTCGATCTTCCGCTGAATCGTCACCACCACTTCGATGCTACGAAGTGATAACAACTTCCAAAAGTGTGGGAAAAAATCCATGTCGTCATAACAATAAATCAAATCCCGATTCTCCTTCGAGACGGGTTTATCGTCAACACGGGTGTATACGAGAGTCACCGGTACGATGATCGAGCGATTGCGCAAGGGCGCAGCTAACGGGGCAGTTTGAAAGGGCAACATTCGCTCGCCGTTGGTCGCGCGTCCTTCAGGGAACAGAAGGATATTCGCTCCCTCTTTGAGTTTTTTGCTCATTTCCATAACGAGCAATCCCACCTCGCCCTTCTTCTGGCGGTTGATGAAAATCGTTCCGCCTAAGGTCGCCCACAGACCGATTACCGGCCATTTCTTAACTTCCCTCTTGGATACGAAAACTACCGGAAAAATGCTGCCCAAAACAAAGCCGTCCACATAGCCGAGATGATTGCTGATGATAACGGTATCGCCTTCATCGATTTGTCCCGCATCGCCGGCGACCGTCACCTTGATATTGAGGATCGTTCTCAAAAGAAACGAAAAGCTATACGTCAAGCGGCTGATGATCTCCCAACGGTTAGGTAATTTCAGCAAACTGATCCACAGATGCACGAGGACTATGAGGCCAAAAAAAATTGCCCAGAGAGAAACAATCGCAGCGAATTTAACCCACCGCATAGTTCACTTTCGCGTTAAGAGTGAATGATCAAGATGTTTGCGAGCCAGCATTGTGGACCGAAAAGCGATCATCCATGGCTATCCGGATCAGCTGTAGAAAGCCCGGCAGCCTGTCATCTGGGTGATTCGAACTGTCAGTGGTGAATGGATTCGAATTGTACGCATTTACTGGCAAAGTGATGGCAAAGCAGAAAATCTCTCCGTGATTTCTAAGTGGGAATCCTAAATCCCCGTGTCGCTTTGCTTTGGTCTTTGAACACCGCCCGTCCTCGTGCTCAGGCGCCGCAGGAGCATTAGAGCCGCAAGTGCGCCGACCTGAGCTTCACCTGTCTGCCTAACGGTGTGCGGGAACCCGCTTCAGCGGCGGGTGCCATTGGACTCCGTGGCTGCTTGCACCTTCTTCTTCGTGCGGAAATGACCGCACCCGCATTTGGCTTTCTTTTAAGTCTCTGATCGACCGGTCATGCGGTTGCTCAAAAACCCGGGGGTGGGTTTGCCGAAAAATCCAATATGCGCCGGAAACTATGAATGCAATGATGCCGAAACAAATCCAGAATCCCCAAAGCCAAATGGGATGCAAGCGCAACTGCGATTCTGCGCTAGCAATTTGTTTTTCCAAATCACCGTTTTTTCTTTCAAGCGTTCCAATCCGCTCATCTTTTTTGCTGAGTTCTTCTTGAAGCGTCTTACTCTCTACATACGAGTGAAGCGGCAGTTTCAGCTTCTGGTCGATTTGGAGATTGCTCTCCAGAACCCCGGGATTGTGGTTTTTAATTTCTTCTTTGGGAATTTCAAGAGTCGTCGCAATGATGTCGAGATTGTCGCCGGGCCGCACCTTCCATGTTTGACTCTCAGCAGCTGCTGACAGAGGTGAAGCGACAAAAAGAGAATAGAGAAAAAAAAGAATAAAAGAAGTTTTATTCATAACAGTCCCCTTTCTCGCAGCCAAAAGGATGCGCGCATGCGATTAGCGCATGATAGAAGACTAACAGGCGCTCTAGGGTCTTGCTATGGCTTCCGAGTTGATACTGAAAATATTTTCAGGTGTGGCAAGTGGGAATCCCTCGGCATCACCAAACGATCGCGCTCGCGCTGAAGGCTGGCTTCAATGCCTATCTCATCAAACCGATTGATTCCAACAAGCTGGAGCGACTCCTGAGAAAGGTCGCAACAAGCGAATCGGGGTTCCATACTTGACGCATCAGCCGATGGGTTCAAAGCCGCTTGCTGGGTCGCCGAGGCGCGTTTGTGGCGTCCTCATTGTAAAAACGAACGCAAACTATAATCGACTGCATTGTAATTTCAGAATCCCGCTGGAATTTCCTGATTGCGATGGTACTCGCTGTTGCCCGGCGGTTCTACAAATCAGGCCCAACCCATTTTCAACAGCAGCCGCAAGCTGATGAGCGTGTACACGCCTGCCATTACGTCATCCAGCACAATGCCGGCCCCATCCGGCAATCGTTCTAATCTGTTCGTCGGGAATACCTTGGCGATATCGAAGAAGCGAAATAATAGAAAACTCCAGAGCAAGGCAGTCAATCGCGGAGGAGCAAGAAAATTGGCCACAAGGAAGCCTACGATCTCGTCAATGACGATGAACTGCGGATCTTTCTGTTTCAGAATTCTGGCCCCTTGGGTCGACAGCCATATCGCGCAGAAGATCGATCCGACCACAATCGCTACGGCAAGTGGAAAGTTGCGCACGGCGATGTGGTTAAGCGCGAGCGAGAACGGAATGGCAACAAGAGTTCCGATGGTCCCTGGGAGCCGGGGAAAATATCCCACTCCCGCGCCGGTTACGAAAAACAGTACGGCTCTTTGGCAAAATGTATTCAAGCCGGGGCGCTCCTGAGAAGCAAGGGAAACGTCTATTAGTCCATCCCGAAAGCAGACTACACTTACGCTAACCACTGGATGACGTCCAGCATCTCTCACGAGCGACCACTTCAGCTAAGATCGCCGTTGCCGCGTCTACCATGCTTCATCAATTGTAGGATGGTTGTCGCCTTGGACCCCTCCAAGCGCAGTGAACAGTGTTCGCCGGTACACCCTTTGTTGACAGGGATGATTCATTGCAGGAGCGACACATTTATTAGGTCTTCATTGTCAGCCTCGATTAAGGCTTGCGCTTTGCGTTTTAGGTCGCCCCAGCTCAATAGATCCAATCGCAGTTTTCGCCGCAGCGCGCCCTCATAGGTTAACCCGCGCGCGCCGCAGTGGCGCGCGCAGCGCCACATTTGATTTCTGCGTTGTTCCGTCGACTCGCGGCAGATGTAGAGAGTGGCGCCGCAGACGCAGGGTTTTCGCTCGGCGGGAGGCGTTATGATCTTCACGGCTTCCATTTGCGGTTCCTCGTTTGATCTAAATTAATTTTACGGTGATCTCTGCCGTCCGGCTAACCGCGCAGCAGGGCTAAGGGGCAGAAAAAGATGGCTGGTCTCAGGTCAAATCTTCAGGTGCTTTGTGGTCTTGGCTCTCTGCGCTCGACAACACGGCCATGATCGGCCCGTTCTCCGGCGTCCATCGGCTACAGTTCGGACGATTGCTTAACATGACTTCCAGTTCGCGCAGTTCTCTTTCCGTTCGATCGACGACGAGAGCCAGCGGATGGTTGCAGGGCTGTTTAGCTCGCGGCGGTCTTGCTTGGGCAGGAACTCTGCCGAGACCATCTCGTCGCCGGCAGATTTTTGTCGGGCCGATTCGACATTCGTCCCAGCCATTTTGCAGTTGCAGAAACTTTTGTCATCACCCGGGAACAGACGAATAATCCGTCGTTGCGAAACTATCGTCGGCGAGCATCACGCCTTCGTTGCTAAATAACCAACTGCGCAGCCAAAGTTCCAGCGTGCCCGATTGTTGTTTATGCAACGCGTCAAGGAACACCTGCCAGGGAATAATCGAAAGCTCCATCGTACATTTCCTTTGTTTTTTCGCTTAATGAGTTTTTCTGTCGTGAGCTTCTAAATGCGCTTTCAAATAACTCAACGAATAGATGCGCGTGCCACAGCGTTTACAAATCGTGGCGCGCTGTTTGGTCGTTCTCACTGGCAATTTCTTGAACATTGTCGCTAATAGTAGTTTCATTGATCGCTCCTCCAATAAACTTGATGTCCGGCAAAGAGAGCAACGGCAATGCCAGTCTCGCTGGTTTTCGCTTGATCATGAGAAAACGCTGATTTTTAGCGGGTGTTGCTCAGAAAGGGCAGGCTGTTTCAATCGTCGTTACGCTGCGATTCTGTCCAGAAATGGCCTAAAATAGGCAAACTTGTACAAATAATCTCCACATTACTCCTTAGATTGCCAAGTTGGCAGCAACTCGGCTATTTTGGGCTTTGGCTGCTGGCGCTTTGGTCGCTGGGTTGCCGATTTCGATTTCGGTCTTTTCCGACAAGATCGCTTTTGTGTTAAACTGTGGCCGACCAACGCGAGGGAATGGAGATCACATGGATAGGTTTATCGAGTATATAATTCACAATATCATGAACCCGTCATTCGCGTGGGTTTTGAACCATCCGATCATATCAGTGGTCGCGGTAGTCGCGTTGATTTATTTTTCCGTGCGCAATTATCGGATGCTCTGATTTACGCCTCGCATTCGAGTCTCGCCGATTTTTCTATTCGAATCATCCGCGAAATTGATTGCTTCGGGCACTTGCCGGGAGTGTTCTCTTCATCCGATCTCGCGGTTGCTTTTTCCCAGGTCGGGGAATAGGATTTTTGCAATTCACTGAGGAGTTGCCTATGCCTCTTGTATCCGCTTTGGCTGCGAGCCATGCACCGAACATCCTACTTGAGCCGGGACGCGAATGGGAAGATTTCATGGATCTTCACTACAGCATGGCGCCGCAAGCTTCTGCGAACCGGCCGACATTCGAGCAGCAGAAAAAACTTAGGCAAGATGCTGAGGCTGCATTTGCCGTTTTGCGCGAAGATTTGGAACAAGCCAAACCCGACGTTTTGATCGTCGTTGCCAACGATCAATTCGTCAACTTTTTTTGGAACAATATTCCGACCTTCTTTGTCACCATCGGCGACGAAGTCAAAGGGCAGTTTACGCGTCATAGCTTTCACTACCGAAATCACAAAGAGCTGGGTAAAGCGATCATTCGTGCGGGCATGGATAGAGGCATCGATTTTTCGTACGGCGAGCACATCGAGTTGCAGCATACGCAGAACGTGCCGCTCTATTTCTTGCTGCGCGAAGCGAAGATTCCTATTCTTCCGGTTTATGTGAACACGTGGGTCGATCCGGCGCCGTCGCCACGGCGCTGCTATCAAGTCGGCGAGCTGATTCGCGCGGTGGCGGAGAATTTCCAAGAACGCGTGGCGATCCTCGCCACTGGCGGCTTGTCGCACTTCCCCGGCTCGCCGCGGATCGGCGAGATCGACGAAACTTTCGATCACCAGCTCCTCGAGGTGATGCGCCAAGGCAAGGGCAAGAGTCTGGTCGATTATTCCGTCCAAGATCTTTTGCAAGCGGGCGATACCGAGTTTCTCAATTGGATGGTCGTGATCGGCGCCGTCGGTGACGCGAAGGCATCGTACACCGCTTACATGCCGGACTTTGTCGCCACGGGTTGGGGATTCGTCAGTTGGAGGTCGTTGTGAGCTGTTATGATTTGAGCCGTCTGCTATTCGATCTCAAGATGAAAGAAGCCGTCTATCAAAGCTCACTCAAAGATTTTGAACGGGTGATGGCTGATTACGACCTGACCACCGAAGAGAAAGACGCGCTGCGCGCCGGCGACCCGCGCAAACTGCGCCAACTCGGCGTGCACGGCATGCTCTGTCTCTATATTAAACGTTTGCAGCCGGAGTTCCGCGACAACATTTATTGGCAGCAAAAGTAGCAGTCGAGTCGATCAGGCGTGGCGCGGGTCGCTGCGTTTCTCGCCGATTTACGTCAGCGCAAATTTGCGCTTTCTCTTTTGACCCCTTGTATACGGTTTGCTAGTATCCGGCACACGTAAACGACCGGGGGGACAAGCAAGAATGGATTTAGGATTAAAAGGTAAGGTTGCCTTGGTGGCTGGCGCCAGCCAGGGGATGGGCCGCGCGACGGCATCGGGATTCGCTCGTGAAGGGGCAAAAGTGGCGATCTGCGCGCGCGGCGAAGCAGCACTTAACGAAGCCGCGGCCATGATTCGCAAAGAAACCGGCGGCGAGGTGCTGGCCATGGTGGCCGATATGGCGAAGCCGGAGGACATAAAAAAGTTCGTCAATCAGAGCGCCGAACACTTCGGCCGCTTGGACATCATCGTCAACAACGCCGGCGGACCGCCTCCGGGCGATTTCATGAAATTTACCGACGAGGATTGGCAGAGCGCCTTTAATCTGAGTTTCATGAGCACCATGCGCATGACCCGCGAAGCGGTTCCGCACATGCGCAAGGTCGGCGGCGGCAAAGTCGTCAACATTACTTCTTATTCCGTCAAGGAGCCGATCGCCGGATTGGTTCTGTCTAATGCAGTGCGCAGCGCGGTCATCGGTTGGGCGAAGACTCTTTCGCGCGAGCTCGCCGGTGACAATATTCTGTTTAATAATATTTGCCCTGGGCGGATCGATACCGAGCGCGCGCAGAAATTGAACAAGGCGCGGGCCGATCGCCTGAAGCGGCCGGTGGAAGACATCAATCGAGAGATGGCGGCCGAAGTGCCGCTCGGCCGCTACGGGACGGCAGAAGAGGTCGCTGATCTCATCGTGTTTCTCGGCTCGGATCGAGGCACCTACATCACCGGCACGACGATCGCGGTCGACGGCGGTTTAGTCAGGGCGACACAGTAAGAAGGATACGATCATGGTCCACTTCGTCATTCAGTGGGATTTGCCGGATCAAAAGGCGAACCTGACGATCTACGCGAACAAGGCTAAAAACGATTGGCTGCCGACTACGCTGGCGCACAAGGGCGTGATCGAGGTTCGCAACTACCGAAATCCTTTGGAAGTAACACCGCATGTCGCCATTACCATCGACTTCGAGACCTTGGACAACTGGCGCGACTTTATCGATTCTCAAGACTATATTCGCATCATGCGCGAGTTGCGCATTCTCGGTTGCAACCACTTCACGGTCAATGTCTGGGCGCCTTCGAAATATTTTCCCGAATCGATGAAACCGTAGCAGAAAAGAGCTCTCGCTTCACATATTCACATTCAAGCGCCACCGGGATCGGTGGCGCTTGTCTTTTCGCCTGAGAAAAAAGCGAAGAACGCTTTCCGTTCAGACTTACGCCGCATACGACCAAATTTCTTTGACCCGCAGAATGTGAATCCCATGATTTTTATCGCTCAGATAAATACAGCCGCGCCGGTCGACGAGCACGTCTTCGGATTGCGCGGCTAATCGGCTTGGCTTGAGGCCGATTCGCATCGTTGGGTCCGCAGGCACGAAATTGGCGATCTCTTTGGGCTGGCGGGCGTCGCGAATATCATAGACTCTCAGTCCAGCATTGAAATACGTGAGATAAGCGACGTCGTCTCGATCTTCGAGACAGAGTTGATGATTCGGATGATGATGGTTGTGCGGGCCGAAGCGGCCGGCTTTCTCGTAAAAATTCTTCAGCTCGCTTTCCGGCGCGGGTTCGGGCAGCGGGAAGAGGGACAGCATGCGCGGCCGCTTTTCGTCGCTGATATCGACGATCCCCGCCATGTTGAGATTCTCGTCGCCATTCTCGCGAATCGCTTCGTCATTGATTAATGCCATTTTGCGCCTTGGCAGCGGCAGATAGGTATGGATTCCTTGCGTGGCTGTGATGCCGCGAAAAGCGATTTGGCTGATCAATTTTGGCTGCGACATGTCGGCAACGTCGAGGATGATGCCGCCGCCGTCGCCGTAGGAAAGATAGGCGCGATCGCCTTCGATATGCGCCGGGCCGTGGCAAGAAAATTTCAAGCCGTTCGTCGTTGCACCTTGCGCCTGCTCCGGCAATGAAAAGCGGCCGACTTCGCGCGGGGCGCCCGGATCGGCGATATCGACGATGCGGTAAATTTTTCCGGTTAAACCCGGCGCGCCTGCTGCGGCATGAACCAGATTGCCGCCGTCGTAGAAATTGCGATGCGTGCCCGTGCTGCCGGTTTGGAAATGACCGATTTTTTTTGGCTCGGTTGGCGCGCTCACGTCGAAGATGAAAAAACCTTCGGTGAACGGGTGGCCGTCGGCGCCGCCCCAGCCCGGCGCGATGCGTTCGAGGCCGGCGATCATCTTGTCTTCGGCGACCTGGACCTGAATCGTCCAGGTATTTTCCGGCCCGGGAACAAAATTGCAAAACTCCGGCGCCGTCGGGTCGGTGACGTCGAGCACGCTCCAGCCGCGATGCCAGAGATGGGCGACGTAAAGATACCAGCGACGATTCACTTCCTGCATCGCCAATTTAAATGCCGGCTTGCCGTCTAAATCGTGATAGCCGAGCGGTTCGATATTCCGAGCGAAATAACCTGAGGGAATTTTTTGCGCCATCTTCATCGCCTCGTGGTTACGCCGATTTGCCGACAATATTTTTTGACCGGACAGTCGCTGCAAACGGGAGAGATCGGCCGGCACAGATGCTGGCCGAAACTCACCAGAAGATCGTTGTATTCGATCCAGTATTGCTTGGGAAGCTTTGCGCGCAGCGCGATTTCGGTTTTCTCCGGCGTTTTCGTGGCGACGTAGCCCCAGCGGTTCGAAATCCGATGCACGTGCGTGTCGACGCAGATTCCCGGTTTTTTGTAACCAAGGGTTACCACTAGATTTGCGGTCTTGCGCCCGACGCCTTTGAACTTTAGCAGGTCGTCGATTTCGTCGGGAACTTTGCCGCCGTATTCGTCGATTAATGTCCGGCAGATTTCGAGAATATTTTTTGCCTTGGTTTTGTAAAAGCCGACGGGGTAGATCAGCTTCTCGATTTTTTTCGCCGAAAGTTTCACCATCGCTTGCGGCGTATCCGCCACAGCAAATAGGCGATGCGACGCTTTGGCGGTGGTCGAATCCTGCGTGCGCAAGCTGAGAATACAGGAAATCAGCACGCGGAAGGGGCTTTCGTAGGTTTCCGCCATAAGGGTCACGATCGGCGTTTCCCACTTGGGCACTTCACGGCGCAGGATTCGAATCGCTGCGTGAATGTCGCGGTCTTTCACGGCGCTAGGTTTTTTCCGGTAGTGGTTCAGTTTGGGAAAGATCTCTCACTTCGTTCGAGATGACACGCTTTTTTAGTTAGTTGTCATTCCGAGCGGACGCGAGGAATCTTTCTCGTGTGAAGACTCATGGCCAATTAAAATGAACCACTCCCCCTTTCCCCTATAGTTTGGTTAAATTTGAATTTGGTTCTATCATAGATCCTACGGATCAAAAAAGTTTCCCAGCAATGATTGCAGAAAAAATCGCCAAAGCCCTCCAAGCCCGCTCGCCGCAGGCAATTACCGGCAACGGCCATAAGCCCGCCGCGGTATTGATACCGATCCAAGAGCGGCGGGACGGCGATTATCTCGTGCTGACCAAGCGGGCCGATCATCTGCGCACTCATAAAGGGCAGATCGCCTTTCCGGGCGGACGAGTCGATGCGCGCGACGCCGACGTAACGGAAACCGCCTTGCGCGAGTGCTACGAAGAAATCGGCATCGGTCCTGAGTGCGTGACCGTACTGGGCCGTTTAGATGAGTTCACCGCGGGTTACGGTCTCGTCGTTACGCCCGTCGTCGGCGTGATCCCGGCGCATTGCGAGTTTCGCCTCGATCCCGCGGAGACCACCGCGGTGGCCTCGGTGCGGATCGAGTCACTGATGGAGCAAGCGAACTTTACTCAAGACGGACATCTTTCACCGGGCCGCCACCCGAGTTATCACTTCTACGTGAATGGCTGGGACGTGTGGGGCGTAACCGCGAGGATCATCGTGCAGTTTCTTGAGCTCGTCTATGACTTTCGCGTCAAGCAAATTTAGTTTGCCGGTTTTCCTCCGATCTGCCCAGCCGCGATAATTTCACCCGTGATATTGGTAAAAATGCTTCTCTCGATGCTCTCCGCGGCCCTGCTGGCGGCGCCTTTCCTCGAGCCGCGCTTGTTTCCGCTGGCTTGGCTCTCGTTCGTGCCGCTCTTTTGGGCAATTCAGCGCGCGGGAACATTTCGCAAGGCGGTGTTTTGCGGCTGGTTCATGGGCTTTGTCGCGCATCTGATTGGATTTCACTGGCTGGTCTATACGATCAGTGCCTTTGGCGGCTTTCCTTATTCCATAAGCGCGATCGTCTTTCTGCTCTATGCCGCGTTGCAGGCCATTCAAATGGCGCTCTTTGCGCTGCTGGTGCGCAGCGTCGGGCTCGGTCCCTTGTGCATATTTCCTGCTGTGTTCTGGGTGGCGCTCGAATTTTTATTTCCGCTGCTTTTTCCCTGGCACGTGGCCAACTCGCAGGTGTCATTTTTGTGGTTTATCCAGAGCGCCGATCTTGTTGGACCTTACGGCGCTGGTTTCATCGTTGTCTGGTTTAACGCGGCGTTGTTCCAAGCTCTGGCTTGCTCGAGAACAGGAACCCTCGGTTCGTTTTCTCCCGCTCGGTTGTTCGGTTTTTGTGATCGCATTGTCGCTCGTCTATGGATTCCAGAGAATTGAAAGCGTCGGAGAGGACATGGCAACGGCGCGCAAATTGCCTGTGGCCGCGGTGCAGGGCAACGTGGATATCGATCTTAAATGGGACCCTGCTTTGGCACAGAAAAATCTTGATGAGCACCGCAAGCTCACCGACCGGTTGGATGCGGTTGCGCTTGGTGATTTGGCCGGAATCGGCGGTCGAATTCCTGGTGCCGGAGGATCTGCCGGCTCTGCCGCCGGAAGTGATGCCGTCATTCAAGTCCAGCCAAACCTATTTTATCTTCGGCGCGAAAAGTTTTCGCGGCACGCTCGGCCGCCCCGGCGCCAAAGCCTTTAACACGGCTTTTTTCACTGACGCTAAAGGACGGGTCCTGGGCCGCTATCACAAACAGGTACTACTTGCCTTCGGCGAATACTTGCCGTTCGCCAAAATCTTGTCGCTTATACCCGGAATACCATTCGCCGAGGGCTTCACGCCCGGACCGGGGCCTATCGCTTTTAATTTATCTCGAGGTGTCCGGATTGCGCCGCTGATCTGCTATGAGGATTTGATGCCGGACATATCGCGTAAGTTCGTCGGCGAAACGCGCGCGAATATTCTGGTAAATCTCACCAATGACGCCTGGTACGGAAAAACCGTCGGGCCTTGGCAACACTTATGGCTCGCGCAATCGCGCGCCATAGAAACTCGCCGTAGCCTGCTGCGCGTGACCAACACCGGCGTCACTTCGTTGGTGAACGCCAAAGGCGAAGTGGTCAAAACGCTGCCGATGTTCAGAGCGGATACGATGCAAACCGAAGTCGAGATTCTAAACGGCGAAACCTTCTACGTGCGTTTCGGCGATTGGTTCGCGTGGGCGATGACGATTATCTCGCTCGCGGTTGCTTTGTTTGCTTGGAAAAGATCGTTTCGCAAGGCGGGTTAGAATTATCTGAATAGGGCGACCGCCGGTCGCCCCTACGATAGGACCGGCATGGTAATCATCCCGCTGATACGGCTAAATCATGCGGGCGTTTGCCGAGTCGCCTGCCGCCGCTTTTTCGTGATCACCACGGTGTCGCCCCAGGTGCTAATCGATTGACCGTCGGCAGAGATGGCGGAGGGCTTGCAGATGAACACCATATTTTCCTGCAGCGCGATCGCGAGCTGGCGCGGGCTTTTGGCGTGCGCGGTGATGATCGGACCGTCGTCGCCGGCGCCGCGGCCGTGCATATTCAAATCGCCGCGCGCGCCCGCCGCGGGGCCGGATTTCGGCGCGACGGTCGCGCTTGTCTTCAACGTCAACTCGGCTAGCTCTTTGACCGTTACGCCGGGTTTCAGGTTTTCCATCACGCGATTGAAGAGCTCGCGCTGCACTTTGATTAACTCTTGATGCATCGGATCGGCCTTGCCGACAAAGACCGGCTGCACACCCTGAGAGCGGTAGCCGATCCACGACGCTTCGACTTCGTTGATGATCAGATCGCCGAGCTCGAGAAGGCGCATGCTCGGGCGGGTCAATGTGCGCCGGACGTTTTTCCCGGATATCCAATTGCAGTGCACGGGCATTTCCGAGCCGTTGCGCATGAGCGCGTATTGCGTCGACGCCCAGACGTCCCAGTCTTTGACACCCGGATGCGCGGCTTCGATCTCGGCTTGATAGGCAAGCTCGACGATCTCCATCGATTTGGTCAGGGCAGCGATTTCTTCCTCGCTCTTGGTGTAGCGGACTTCGGTCAAGATCGGCGTGGCGTCGACGATCTCCGCTTGCGGAAAGGCTTCGCGGATTTTTTCGTAGGTGCCGTGCAGAATCGTTCCTTCCGGCGTGCGCGTGCCTTCGACTTCGCCGAGGCCGGCGATGCCGATGCGGCCGTGTTCGATTTTCAATTCTTTTAAGCGCTCGACGATGATCTTGCCATATTCGCGGCGCGCCTCGCGCACATCGGTGGTCCAATCCTGCGTAGTGGTCCAGCGCGGATTCGCCGTCGTCGCGATCGCCGTGACCGCGCCGTTTAGCGGAAACACCGCGGCGATATCGGCGTCACCGCCGCCGCCGCAGTGGGTCAAGTAACGGGTGTTGGCTTGAAAATCCATCGAGTGGCCGGTGTTCTGCGGCGTGACGATGACGTCGATATTTTGCTCGGCCATTTTCTCGCGCACGGCTTTCCAACGCCGGTCGCGTTCAGCAAGAGAGAAGCGGGGATAGGGGTGGAGTTCGGGCATGATTAAGCTCCGTTCAAAACGTTCAAGTCGTTCAAAGCGTAGGAATTGACTCACCACGAAGCGCACGAAGGACACGAAGGTTTAATTTTCTTCTACTTCGTGCGCTTCGTATTACTATAGTTAAAAATTTGCGCGGCCTGCGCAAATAATCTGGCATCGAAAGTACTCGGAGTCGGGAATTCCTCCCGCCAAGGCGCAAAGGCGCCAAGGTTATGGGGAAAGGACAAAAACTCTTATAAATGATTTTCACCCTCAATCTCCGAACTTTGCGCCCTTTGCGTCTTTGCGGGAGATACTCCGAGTTTCGGTTGCGGCTCAGCCGCGCTGGGACCTTCGTGGTAAATCATTTCTAACTTCGTTTCAGTGGGGCTGTCTGCGTTCGCGCATGCGCGCCAGCGACGCTTGAAAGAGCCGCTCGGCTTCGTCGGCCAATTCCTTCGGCGGCCACTCTTGTTTGTGCACGCATTGACCTTTGTCGTAAGGACCGACTGGGAATTGCTCGCGTTGCGCTTGCGGCACGTTGGAGCAGTGGATTTCGAGGTGATTGCCGTCGGGATCGTTAAAATAAATCTCGGCGCCTGTCGTGCCGGAGCGTGTCATCGGTCCGACGAACGGCACCTGCCATTTTTTAAAATGCTCCGTCCACTTCGCCAAGTCTTCAGCCGATGTATCGAGTGCCAAATGCGGATGGGACTGATTCCAATCGGGCTGGCCGTAGCTCTGCTCGAAGAGATCGACCTCGAAGCCGGGGGCAAGGCGAACGCCGGTTTGCAAAGAGCGGGCGAGTCCCTTGGCAGCGCGGTCCGGAGCCGATTCATGATGCGCTTCTGCACCGAGTACGACGATATAGAATCGCGCGGCGCGATAGCGGTCTTTCACTGGCATCGTGAGATGATTTAAGCCGCGAATATGCAGCGGCGCGTCGGGGTTAAGATTTTCATCGCTCATGGGAAACCTCCGTTGAGAGAATCTTAGCCAATTCTATAATACGACGCTTAATGGGTGACAAGATGGGAGAGAGTCGAAATAATGGGGTAGTGAAGTCATGAAGTGTTGAGGGTTATCGGAGAAACGGGGGACTAAAGGCGAAGAAGGATTTCTCCCTGTGGTCGAAATGACAACCGTCATGAGAAAAACGCGTCTCATTGCGCGGGACCGCGGTGAATCAGAAATCTTTTTGCAAGATGAAATTCACTCAGATCCTCGGCGAAGTTCGATCCGCGCTGATGCTTCGACGCACACGAGAGGTTAGACACTAACGAAGGTGAGCTCTCGTTTTCCCAACCTTCTCGCGCCATTGGCTTCGATCGCAACGGTATCGCCGGCGCGGATCGAGTCGCGCATGAAGCCTTCCTTGCAAGCCGGCTTCAAGATGAAGACATGACCTTCTTTGAGCTTGGCTTCTTTTTCGGGAAAATCGCGGCGCGCGCCCCAGAGCATCGGCGCGTCCTCGCCGAGGCCGCGGCCGTGCATGAGCGCGCCGTCGGGCTCGTAACCGGCGGCTTGGACTTCATCTTGGTAAAACTGGACGACCTCACCAAAGGTGACGCCTGGCTTTAGGATCTTGAGCATCCTGTCGAAGATGATTTTCGTCGCGGCAAAAATTTTTTCCAACTGTTGGGGTTTAGGTCCGAGAGAGATCGGTTGCAACGCTTGGGCGATGTAGCCGGCGTATTTTCCTTCCACTTCGGTGTTGATCAAATCGCCGGCCTTTAACTCGCGCGTTGTAAAGACGCGCTGCGCCCAGGGGACTTCCGGTCCGCCGGTGCCGAAGAGCATCATGGTGATCGGCTCGCCGCCCTGGTAGACGATCTCGCGCAACATCTCGGCGATGAGTTCATTTTCGCGCACGCCGACTTTGACATGCTCGATCAGCACGTCGATCGCTTTGCCGATGATCTCAGCGGCTTTCTCGATAAAGGCGACCTCTTCAGCGCTTTTCACCGAGCGAACCTGTTGCATGAGATCGGTGGCATTTTCAAACTTGACGGTGGGAAGCGCCGCGCGGATCTTTTCAAAGGTTCCCCAAGGCACGATTCCCTCGGGCGCGCGCACGAGGCCGGCGAGGCCGATGACTCCGACGCGCTCGGCGCGGATTTCCTTGAGGCGCTCGATGACCGGCTCGCCGTAAGAGCGGCGCGACGGGCGGATGTCTTTGACCCAATCTTGTGCCAAGCCCCACCATTCGATTTCATTGGCGCCGCGCACGATTGCGGTAACTTCGCCTTCGACTGGCAGCACCGCGCCGACTTCGGTCTGTGTGCCGCCGATCTGCGTCATGTAGCGCGTATCGGCGCCGAACTGATCCCAATGCCCTTCATTGGGCAAACTGATGAGCGCGTGCAGATCCGCGGTGCGCATTTCCTGGCGCAACAGATTCCAGCGGCGGTCGCGTTCTTCAAGTGAAAAAGTCGGAATGATCGGTTTTTCGAGCGCCACGTTTGATCCTTATTGATTGGGTTTGATGCCGCGGTCGAAGCGCGACAGTCCTCTGCCGAGTTTTTCTCGGTTCTCTTCCGTGCGTTTCCACTTCTCTTCGTCGGAAATGAGCGACCAGTTCTCTTTGCCGAGGGCGGTGATCTGCAGCTTGTTAGTATCCGGGTCGGAAAAATAAATGCTGCGTTCTCCGGGCGCGCGCAGACCGTCCTCAGAGCGAAAGTCGCCCTGATTGGCGCCGCCGCAGGCGGGAATTAGCTCGAGCATGCGGTCGAAATCTTCCTGACTGACGTTAAACGCGACGTGAACGGCCCGGCCATGCCGTTTCGTCCGATCGGAAAGCGCGTCGACTTGCTTGACGGCTAAAAGCTGATGATTGGGAAATTCGAAGAAGTGCTCGTTATCCGGACTCGCCGACGAATTTCAGGCCGAGGGCTTCAGCATAAAACTGTTTCGCTTTTGCTAAATCCTTGGTCTCGAACACGACATGGCTCAAACTGATGTCGCCTAAAGACTCGCGGTTCATGCAGATCTCGAAATGATTGTTATCGAAGTCAGTGAAGCGAAACGACCGAATAAACGGCGAGTCGCTGCCATGCTCGCGCACGTCGCCGCAGGCTGACGCCGGACTGTTTGATTCTATCGACCGTCGCGTCGAACATTTCCTCGGAGCCCACAGCCACCGCGTAACGCGGCGCGCCGCTGGGGGAAGGATCGGCCTGAATACCGGGCAGATTTAAGCCGATGATATTTTCGCCGGCTTTGACGTAGGTGTGGCGCGGCGATCCGTCGGCGTTCTTGCGCTGGGTGAGAAACGTCAGGCCGACGGTGTCGATATAAAATTTCTCCGAGCGCGGCAGATCGCGCACCGGAAAAGCCACGTGGTCAAGGGTTTCGGCGCCAAACATTTTGTCCTCCATTCGCAAATTCCTCTTATCGAAACGGTCGCGACCGTTCGCTACGACGATTTTCGCTTCAAGATGATCTCGTCGAGGATTTGAATGCCGTCTTTGAGAAGCTTGTAATTTTGCTCCAGCGTATTCAACTGGACGCGCGGCGTGCCGAGAAAATTCTGCAACTCCTTCATGCGCGGATAGATCGGCTCGACCTTCGGGATGGCCGACGACGCGGCCTTCTTTGGCGATCAGCCGCTGGCCTTCTTCGGAGAGCAGAAAATCGTAGAACAGCGCGGCGGCGTACGGATGGGGCGCGTTGCGCGCCATCGTCAGCGGATACAGCAGCACCGGAATCAGATCTTCGGCGATCCAATCGACGGGCGCGTTTTGCGCGCGCAAGCCTTCATTGTTGTACGCGTAGGTCGTCACGGCCAACGGCGCTTCGCCGGCCATCATCATCTGCGTGGTCGTATCGCGGCCGACGCGGATCAAGAGCTGCTGCTGGCTGAGCTTGGTCGCGTAATTCACGGTCTTTTCCTTGCCCCAGGCCCCGAGCAAGGCCATGACTTCTTCGAGGGAGGATTCGTCGAAGAGAATCTCACCTTTCCATTTGGGTTGCAGCAATTCTTCCCAGGTTTTCGGCGCGTCCTTGCGGTTGATCTTGCGCGGGTTGAAGCCAAAAACGCGGAACGCATAGTTCATGCTGGTATAATAGACCGATTTTGCGTGGGCCGGATAGATCGCACGGATGGGCGTTTCGTACTTGCCGAGCAGATTCTTTTCGAGCATCGGCGGCAGAAGATCGGTCGAGGGTTTGATGACATCGACCAGATACTTGCCGGCATTCGCCTCGGAGATGGCGCGTTGCGTGACCTGGCGCGTCTTGGCGCGCCACACCTGGGCGTTGATGAAGGGAAAGTTTTTCCTGAAGGCCTGGATGTAACGGGTCGCATTTTCGATCCCGGAGTTGGTGTACCAGACCATCTCGCCTTCTTTTTTGGCGCCTTCGATGAGCTTCTTATCTCGCTCGGAGGGAGTGAGTTTTTCGAGAGATCGCCAGATCTCTTCTGGCGACGCGGCGACGGCGGCGAAACTCGTGCGTCCTAAGGCGCTCACGAAGAAAAAAGCGAGTAAAAGGATTTTCCATCTACGATCCATGCAACAAGTCTCCGTCAATCGATCGGCTGATTATTCTCTGGACTTTATTCAGCGGCAAGAGCGCTGTCAATTGGCGGAACGTCCGTAGGTGATGTTCTATTTCGCTAGGGCGGACACATAGGTCCGCCCCTACGGGACCTGATATCGAATTCAAAATTGAACCACGACCAATGTTCACGGGCATTCAACCAGCCATTCCAAAATTTTACCCCGGTCGGTTCATACCCGGGCGTCCGATTTCGTCGAGCAAGCTGTGATCAACGACTTGCTTGTAATTCAATGACACCGATTGCCCCATGCTCTTGCCAAGTAATTCGAGCGATATCTGAAACTGCTGTTCGGTGAAGTAGGGATAACTGATCGTCACGCCGTCTTCGTACGCCGCCTCGACAACCTCGGGATTTTGTAAACGCAGATTTTTTCGGATGAGCTGCAGGGAAAGCTCTTTGTTGGTTTTTTGCCGCTCGCTCGCTTCCATCATGGCGAGCAACATCGATTTGAGCCCTTTGCGTTTGCTCTGCAGCGTGTCTTTCCTGACGACAAAGATCGACGGCGGGAAAGGATAGTCGGGTCGTTCCAACCGCGCCAAGTCGCGAAACCCTTTGCGCTTGAGTTGCAGCATGTAATAGCGATTGAACGAGCTGCCCACGGTCGTGCCCGCTTCCACCGCCGTCGCGCGGCTGGCTTGGCCGCCCGTGGAGAGAAACGTCACCTTGCGCGGGTCGATGCCCAACCGTTCGAGAATGACCAGCGTATAGCCGTGATCCGCCGAGCGCGGCCGGCTCATGCCGATGGCTTTTCCTTCGAGATCTTTCGCCGATTTGATCGCGGGATTGACCACCAACCAGTGCTCCGAAGCGGAACCCCACGCGGCGATCGTGACCAGCGGCGGCGGATTTTTCGAGGTCAAAACCGATAAGATCGACTGCGGCGTGCCGTAGATGACGTCGACTTCACCGGCGAGCAACGCCGTGGTCGAAAGCGTCGACTGCATCCAGATCAATTCCACATCGACGCCGTTGCGCGCGAAAATTCCCTGCTCCTGAGCGATCCAGAGGGGCACGAGCGACGAGCCAATGAAAAGCGTGCTAACGCGAAGCTTTTCGCGCTCCTGGCTATGCGCCACCGGCGAGCAGAATAGGACGAATAAGACTAATGGGACACATGCGATGGCGATTTTTCTCGCGGTCAATGGATTTGCTCCTTCACGGCTATACTTTTTCAGAGCTCCGCAGCGCGCGGCAACTCTCAGCCGGCAACTGCAGCAGCACTGTTTGCCCTTGTCGAACGGGCGAAGCCGGATGGAGTTTGGTGCGGATCTTTTGCGCGCCGACGGACAACTGGCATTCCAAGGCGTCGCCCATGAATATCAGCGCATCGACTTTGCCCTGCAAGACGTTACCTGCCGCGGGTATGGCCTCGGCGACGATATTGATATCCTCCGGCCGAATGACGACGATGACCTTCTCGCCGGGAGCCATACCGTCCGGCAGCACGCAATGCAATTTGCCGCTCGCCGTCATCACTGCGCCGATGCCGGCGACACCGGCCACGGCGCTGTCAACCTGGCCCTCAAGAAAATTGGTCAGGCCGATGAAATTGGCAACAAACTTTTCTCGCGGCGCCTGGTAGATTTCCACGGGCGTGCCCTGTTGAACGATCCGGCCCTGATCCATGATCGCGACGGTATCGGACATGGTCAACGCTTCCAACTGATCGTGGGTGACGTAAAGAGTCGTGATGCCCAGCCGCTTGACCAGTTCGCGCAGCTCGAAGCGGGTTTCCTCGCGCAGCTTTGCATCCAAGTTGCTGAGCGGCTCGTCGAGCAGCAAGACGCGCGGTTCTTTGACGATCGCCCGCGCCAGGGCGAGACGCTGCTGCTGCCCGCCGCTCAGGAAAGGCGCCGGGCGATCGGCCAAGCCTTCGAGTTGGACGAGCGCCAAAGCGTGCGCGACCTTATCGCGTATTTGCTGGCGCGAGAACTTATGTCTCATCTCGCGCAGGGGAAACGCCACGTTCTCGAAGACATTCAAGTGCGGCCAAATCGCGTAGGACTGAAACACCATGCCGATGTCTCGATCATAGGGCGGCACGAAAGTTTTCTCGGTCGAAGAAAAGACCAGATCGTCGCCGACGAAAATTTGTCCTTGTTCCGGCGTCTCTAAGCCCGCGACCGAGCGCAAGGTCGTGGTTTTGCCGCAGCCGCTCGGGCCGAGCAGGGTAAAAAACTGGCCCTGCTGAATGTCGACATCGATGCCACGCACGGCGTGCACCGGGCCGCGCTCGGTTTGGTAAAACACATGCAAGTTCTTTATGCGAATCATACCGCTGGCGGCTGGATCCATTGACGGCGGAAACCAACGTAGCGAACCAGCAAGGTTAAAAGCAACAGCGTCGACATCAAGAGCGTGCCGATGGCCGCGACCGCCGGGACATAGCCTTCGTCCCACATATTCCAAATCAGAATCGACAACACTTGATTCTGTTGTCCTTCGTAAAGAATCAGCGGCAGTCCAGCGATGCGCACGGCGTGCAATACCACCCAGATCCAGATGCCGACAAGGGTCGGCATCATCAACGGCAGAAAAACGCGCCGCATCGTGCGCCAAGGGCGAGCGCCGCTGACATAGGCGGCTTCTTCCAGCTCTTTGTGCACCTGCAAGAGCGACGCGCTCATCGAACGAGTGCCGTAGGAGAGAAAACTAACGGTGAAGCCGATCGATATCGCCCAGACCGTGCCGTAAATCGGCAGGAAGTCGATTTTCAAAAAGACCCAGAAAAAAGCGATGCCGAGCACGATGCCGGGAATCGCGTGCGGCATGAAGGCCAGTTGATCGAGCAGTTTCCGCCCCCAGAATTTGCTGCGCACGATCACCAGCGAAACGAAAAAAGACAGCGCGACCGTCATCGTCGCCGTGACCACGACCATGACGACGGTGTTTTTCAAGGCCGAAGCGACTTCACCGTACTGGGCCAAGAACCGATAGTTCTTCAGCGTGAAACCTTTGAATGCCGCCAACGACGGCGGCTGCAAGAAGGCGAGAAACGACGCGTAGGTGAAGGCCAAGAACGGCAGCACGATGGCGAGAAACAAATAGAGCATGACGAAACCGAGGGCCAGAAAGCGCCACTGACCCAAATCGATTTGGCGCGGTCGATACGCTTTGCCGGTGATGATCGTAAAACGTTCCCCACGGCTGATAAGCCGCGTGTAAAAGAAAGTCGTGATGACGGCGATGAACAGGTAGACCATCGCCAAGGCATTCGCTTGACCGTACACGGGTAGAAACGTGGCGCTGCGCACGATCGCATAGATTTTTGTGCTGAAAACGTGGATGCCGGCGGGAAGACCCAAGATTCCCGGGATCTCGAAAACTTCCAGCGCCGTCATCGCTTGATAGATCATCACGGCGACCAATCCGGGCGCGAGCAGTCGCAGCGTGACCTTGCGCAGGGTCGAAAACGGTCGCGCTCCCGACACCGCCGCGGCTTCTTCCAACGACGGGTCCATGCCGCGCATCAGCGGCACCAGCATCAAGAACGCCGTGGGCACAAGACGCAACCCTTCGAGAAAAACCATGCCGCCAAGCGAGTAAATATCGATGGGCGGTTCGGACAGATCAAAAAGACCTTGTAGCGATTTGTTAATAAAGCCGATGCGCGGGCTCAAGAGAATCACCCATGCCATTGCTTGCAGCATGCCCGGCACGGCGAGGGTCATCGGCACGCCCGCGTAAATCCAAATTTTTCCCGGCATGTTGGTGCGTTCGACGAGCCATGCGAGAGTCACGGCCATGCTGATGCCGAGCAGAACGCTGCCGCCGACGTAAATGCAGGTGTTGGTAAAAAGCTCGTAGGTGCCCGGGTCGGTGTAAACTTTGATGTAGTTCACCAGGCCCATCGTGTCGAGAGAAAAATCGCCCGGCAATCTGGCGGTGCTGAAGCTTCCCAAGATAAGAAAACCGAGCGGCAGGCTGACCAGGCCCAAGACCAGAAAAAAAATTCCGTGGTGCCAGAGAGTGGGGCGGAGCGAAAACATAGACTAAAGGATAAAGGATAAGGGATAAAGGATAAAAAAGATGAAAAGGAAATTATCAGAGCGACGAACGCCGCAACGGCATCCGAATTTATCCTTCATCCTTTCGCCTTTATCCCTTTCTCATCGTCCTCGCCGTCTGCCGCCGCTCTTGAGCCAAAGCTCGTCCCAATAGGCCAAAAGCTTCGGCTGAATTTCGACCTCGATGGCGGGATCTCGGAAGGCGTCTTTCTTCCCCAGGATTTCGTCGGCGAAGGGAACAAACTCCCGGCGCTGCAATTCTTTGTGCACCGGCGGTGCGTAGTCGGCGACGTATTGAGCGATTTGCCCTTCTTTGCTGAGGAACCAGTTGACGAATACTCGCGCGGCATTGATATTCGGCGCGCCTTTGAGAATCCCCATTTCGGAAACCGCCACCGGTACCGGCTCAGGACAATGGTAGCTGACCGGCGCGCCCTCGATTTGTTTTTGGTAGGTGCGGTATTCCGCAGAAGGTATGCTGGCGTAGAATTCACCGGCAGCGGTGAGCTCCAGCATAGCGTTCATCCCCTCGCGGCGCAGTTGCGGTTTGACGTCGTTGAGCAGCTTGGCGAGGAAGTCCTTCGCCCATTTTTCGCCGTTGGCCTTCCATAAACTAAGCGCCCAGAGTTGCGGCCGATTGCCGAGCGCCAGATTGCCGTTGCGAAACTTCGGATTGGTCAATATATCGTCCCAGCGCTTGGGCATGTCTTCTTTCTTGAACTGCTTGGTGTTGTAAGCCATGCACCAGTAGCGCATGTGCATGCCGACCCATAATCCTTCCGGGTCGACGGTTTCGCGCGGATTATTCTTGAGATTCGGGATGGCGCGCAGATCATCGAGGGCGCCGATCTCCTTATACATGAAATAGCTACCACCCAGTCCGGTGATGATGTCGGTGACGATCTTTTTATTCTTGTAGGCGACCAGCGTGCGCACCGCGCGGTCCTCGTGGCTGGCGCGCGAGTATTCGATATTGATGAACGGATAGCGTTCTTTGAAAGGCCGCGCGAGAACTTCCATCTGCCCTGGGTCGAAAGTCGAGAAGATGCGCAGCTTGCCTTCTTTGCGCGCGCCGTCGAGCCACGCTTTGGGTACTTCTAGCTCCTTGTCGATGTTGGCCAGAACGTGCTGGCATCGAGCTTCAGTTTCTTGAGTATTTCCTCCGTCGACTTTGGCAAAGGAGCGGAAGCCGCGTTGGACAAATTCGGCTGAGAATGCAGCAGTACTACGACGAACACGGCCAGCAAGAAACGCGTATTGGCGATCATAGCCAGTTATTCCTTCCTTCCAGAGTCTCGTTTTTTCGGTTGAGAGAGGTATTGCTTTAGCAGCGGCGAATCATAATTCGCCGGTCCGATGCCGCTCAAGTGAGCGTAGTATTTGCCCTGGGATTTGCCTTCAGAGTTCGTATTTCGTTCCCATGTAGAGGAGCGGATTCGCATCCGCACGGTAAAGTTCGCCGTCCATGACGCCCTTGCGGATATGCGTCGCCAATACTTCGCCGACGAACAGATCCATGCCGTCGTCAAAGGGAATCTGGCGCGCGACTTTGTATTCGACGTTGCCGATGGCCTCGCCGATCAGCGGCACGGAAATTTTCGATGGCCGCACGGCCGTTAGTCCGGCGGCTTGCCACTTATCAACATCGCGGCCCGAAACATAGCCGCCGAAAACGACGATGTCCATCATTTTATCGGTCGGAGCGCTCATGACGAACTCGCCGCGCTCGAGCAGATAATCATAAGTCAGAGTTCTTTTCTGTATCGCCACGACCATGCGCGACGGCTCGGCGCCGGTCGGCGTAAACCACATGGCGGTGAGAAAATTCAAACGGTCGTTTTTCCCCCGGGTGACGACGAGAGCGGGGATTCGAATCGAGAAGGGTTTGTTGCCGTGGTTGCCGGCCTCGAAGTCAACGGGGTCTTGCCAATTCATGGGCTACTTTTTTATCTCAACTTCGGGTGAATGCAAACACGGTGTCGTCTCGCGTCTTGGGTCTAGTCGTCTCGGCTTAGGCGGCGGGTTGTTAGCTTTGTATAACTATTGTGCGCTGGCTAAGAGGTGGACAGGTAATTTAGATCCGAGCCGCCGGCAATCCCGCCGCTTCTCTAGTTCCATTGATCTCATCTAACACCATTTCTTCCACCGACTGAATCTTCCAGTCGAACTCGTTGACGGCCCGGGAATTGTCGAAGTTCCAGGCGGGCACTCGGGCGTTTTCGTCGAAAGTGATTTGCGCATTGGGTAGATATTTTTTCACGATGTCCGCAATCTCTCTGCCCGTGGGCGACGGCCCGGTGCCCATGTACGTGTCGTGTTTGACCTCGTCGGCGAGCGCCAGCTTTGTGTAGAGCTGGGCGATGTCGGCGACGCCGACGATGTTGCGCGGTCCGGATGACGGCCAGTTGGCGAAGCCGGGTTTGCCGAGCGCGGGATCTTGAATCATTCGGCGGGAGAAAGCGGTGTTGCCGGGACCGATGACCGCCGCTGAGTGAACCTTGACGATCCGGATGCCGAATGTTTTGCTGTAACGCTCGGCCATACCATTGTTGAGAAGCTTCATGAGACCGTAAAGGTTTTTCGGCGCGCGCGGCTCGGTGTTCTCATTGATCGATTCATCGCCGTAGCCGTCCTGGTAGCCAAAGATTCCGACCGTGCTGGCGAAGACGACGCGTTGGAGGCGCGCCAGCCGTGCGGCCTCGAAGAGATTCGTTACGCCCATGATGTTCACGCGCGCGGCGTTGAGAAGATCGCGGCATTCGGGCGCGAGCAGCGGCGTCATGAAATAGCCGAGGGCGACGATCCGCTCGATGCCGTGATCGACGATCGCGGCCATGACTTCTTCAAGGTTCGCCATGTTTCCCTGGATTGACGGCACACCGGTTGCGCTCGCCTCGCGACTCGCGCGGACTAAATCGAAGCCGACGACCTGCGCGCCTCGAGCGGCCAATCCTTTCACAACATGCCGGCCGATATATCCGCTGCTGCCGACGACCATGATTTTCATGAAGACACCTCCGACTCTACCCGTTTCGTTCTATACGATGCGGTATGAGCGGAAGGCAAACCGAATCGTATTGCTCGAAGGTTGCTAGATTTGCTATTCGAGAATTGACGCTTAGCATGGAGGTCTCGTAATGACATCGAATATTACAAAGCGAATCATCGATGCCGACGGCCACATCGCGGAAGACGCGCAGGCGATCATCGCGCATATGCCGGAAGCCTATCGCGAAAAAGCGCGCATGCAGCCGTTCAATCCGTTTCCGCCGTTCGATCATTTGCATGCGGCGCACCTGGTCGACATGCCCACCGGTGCTTTCAACCGCAAGGTCGGGCCGAAGGAATGGCTGGCTTTTTTAGACGAGGTTGGCGTCGAAGCGACGGTGCTTTATCCGACTGCGGGCGTGGCGTCATCGAATATCGTCAACCCCGATTGGGCCATCGATGCGACGCGCGCCTACAACGATTGGTTGCACGATACTTACTTGAAACACAGCCCGCGTTTTCATGGCTTGGCGTTGTTGCCGCAAGCGGCGTTGAATCCGCAGGTCGCTGCAGAAGAACTGCACCGCGCGGTGACAAAGCTTGGCATGTGCGGTGCGGTGATTCCTTCGAATAGTCTGCACGGGCCTCCGCTCGGTACGCCGACGTACTTTCCAGTTTACGAGGCAGCGAACGAGCTGAGCTGCTGCGTGGCGATCCACGGCGGCATTCACGGCAATATGGGAATGGACGGGCTTGATCCTTACGCCGCTGTGCATGCGATCGGCCATCCCCTAGGCCAGATGATTTCGCTGGCGTCGATCGTTTTCAACGGCGTGTTGGAAAGATTTCCGAAAATTAGATTCGGCTTCCTCGAAGGCGGCGTGGCTTGGTTTCTGTTTTGCCTCGAACGCTTCGACCGGTCCTACGATACACATGTGATGCGCGATCTTCGCGGACAATATCTAAAGCTCCAACCCGGCGAAAAAATCAGCGACTATATCATCCGGCATGTGAAGGCGCGCAGAATCTTCATCGGCTGCGAAGGCGGCGAGCCGCTCATCGCGACGGCAGTTAAAATGGTCGGCAACCGAGCCGTTCATGTATTCCACAGATTTTCCGCATGAGGTGAATGCCGCGACCTGTAGAAAAGAGTTGGATGAATTGATCGAGAACGATGAACTGTCAGAGGAGGATAAGAACGCAATCTTACAAAACAACGCCGTCGAGTTTTATCGACTCTAGGCGCAACTCGACAGAACAGGGCCGCCAGCTCGCGTGCTTGCAAGCATTTGAGCTGGCGCCAGAAGGGTTTCTTGGTCCCTACACAAATCTCAGTCGGATTTGCCGGGGACGAGTATTCCGGCGGCGAACCAATTGCCGCCGCCCGCGGTGCGAATCAGGAGCACGGGGCTCGCGCAGCCATCCGGCATCGGCACCAGCACGTCGTCGATTTTGAAGTCGCCGTTGGGCGCGAGCAGGACACCGGCGAGGGTGGTGCTGTGCTCAATAAACGGGGCCGCGGCTTCACAGATCAGGGTGGCAAACACGCGCGTCGGGTTAGCCGGTGGGCTTCCGATACCATTGCCGCCAGCCAAAACAAGTCCCTTTCCTTCGACCTTGATGTCCCCATTCTTTTTTATCTTGGTATCCAGGTCTCTGATCGTCCAGAGCTGACCGGGCGGTTGGATGGTACGGACGATGTTCCGGTTCACAGTCGTAGCGGTGGTCGCTGTACCGACGCCGCTTGACACCGGAATTACTCCGATACCTCCCTTGAATCTGACCAAGGTGTCTCGTTCATCATCTGCTAGCGCCGACGCGACAAGAATCACAAAGGCAACTAACGCGAGACTGGCAACCCATAAATAGCTTTTCATAACACACCTCCAATTATTTTTTTGGAACACTAATCGCGCTAGGGATTGTAGTCCTTGTGGCACCGGTGGCGTCAAACCCCATAGGAGGGATTTTTCAGAGACCCGACCGGGATTGGTGAACGCACTGCCAGGGAGGTTGCTGCTATCGAAAAAGTAGCGAAGCCGCGCGAAGATCGCGCTCTTGGAACGAGCGTGACCTTTTTCGTCGACCCCGTACCAGCGCTAGAAGTTTGCGCGCTTCGTCGTCTCGCAGCGCAGGACTAGGCGCGCGATTACTTGGGCGCGAACAGGAGAAAATATTGATACGGCAAAAATGAGTGTTCCTTGGCGAGCCGAAAGCCGTTGGCCTCCATCTGTTTGATCAAATCTTCGCGGGCGATTCTCATTTGTAGCGGCGGACCTATCGGAGATTCCTTTTTGTGAAAGTCGATCATGACGATTTCGCCGCCCGGCTTTAACATCTTCTTCATCAGTGCCAGATACTTCGTCTGGTTCTCGATATGGTGCCAGGAGTCGCTGAAGAAAAACCGGTTCACGGATCGATCCGGCAGCAATGGATCGTCCGGATCGGCGAGGATGGAGACGACGTTCGTTGCTTTCAATGCGCGGATGCGCCGGTTGATATGCAAAATCATGTCGGGGCTGACGTCGACAGCGTAGACTTTGCCTTTGGCGCCGACAAAGTGCGAAAGACGGAAAGTAAAATAACCGGAGCCGGCGCCGATGTCGGCGATGACTTCGCCGGCTTAAGATTCAATGCAGTCAAGACTTCGTGCGGTTTCTGATAGGCGTCGCGCTTGGGATCTTCGAGAGACCCGATGTATGCCTTCGGATCGTTGTGCAGGCCGTGCATCTGGTGTTCATCGCGTTTGACGGCGTCTTGAGCCCAGAGAAAAGCGGGAGACAAAATCAGCGCGACGAGAAAGACACGGATCATGAGACGATTCCTCCTGAGGGCTATTTCAGTGAGGGCCGGTTAAAAGCTATCACATTTTTCCCCCGTTCCAATTGCGCGGCAAAGTCGTTGCTGCGCCCGTAAATAAGTTGCCTGACTTCTCATTTCCCTGTATTGGTAGGCGCTATGGCGCAGACAGAGCTCAAACGACAAATCGGTTTATTCGACGCCGTCATGTTGATCTCCGGCGATATGATCGGCACTGGAATATTCATTTCGACGGGGGTCATCGCTGCTCAAGTGCTATCGCCGGGAGGCGTGCTTCTGGTTTGGATCTTGGCCGGCTTGCTGGCTCTGACGGGCGCGCTGAGTTGTGCCGAGCTTTCGGCGAGTCTACCGTACGCCGGCGGCGACTATAATTATATTCGGGAAGCGTACGGCAAGTTGATGGGCTTTCTTTCCGGATGGTCGTCGTTTCTGGTGACGTTTTCGGGAGCTATCGCTTTCCTCGCGGTGATCTTCAACGAGTACATGTCGTTCTTCTTTCCCGTGCTCGGAAGCAAAGAGGTGCTTTTCTCGGCGGCGATACCCTTGATCTCGATCAACGTTACCGTCGGCACTCTCTTCTGCATCTTTGTCGTGCTGGCGATTTCCACGTTGCATTGCATCGGCGTGCGTCAAGGAACCGTAACCCAAAACATCTTGACGGTGATCAAGATCGGCTCGCTCGTGGGAATCATTCTACTTGGCATCTTTGTCGGCAAGGGCGATATCGCGCACTTCACTCCTTTGTTCGACTGGAACAAAATCACCCAATCGAGCGTCTTCGCCTCGGCTTTTATCCCGGCGATTTTCGCCTACTCGGGTTGGAATGCGGTCATCTACATCGCCGGTGAAGTTAAGGACCCGGAGCGAAACTTACCCAAAGCACTGCTGATGGGAAACCTGATCGTGATCGCGCTCTACCTGGCGATCAATATGGTTTATATCTACGGCGTACCGGTGAGCGAAATGAAAGGCGCGGCTAGAATTTCCGAAGTGGCGACGACCGCGTTGTTCGGTTATCCGACCTCGGCATGGATTACGGCGCTCATCACCGTTTCGATTCTCGGTGCGCTCAATGTCGTGACGATGCTCGGACCGCGGATCTATTACGCGATGGCGCTCGATGGCGTGTTTTTTAAGCGGCTGACTTACATCCATCCAAAATTCGGCACGCCGAGCAGCGCGATCATTCTCCAGGCGGCCTGGACCTGTTTGCTCATTCTCACGAACACCTGGGGAACGTTGTTTACCTATGTCAGCGTGGTCATCACGCTGTTCTCCGCGTTGACGGTAGGCTCGGTCATCGTGCTGCGGTATAAGCGGCCGGAGCTTCCACGGCCCTATAAACTTTGGGGCTATCCGATCGTGCCGATTCTTTTTGTCGCCGCGCATTTATGGATCGTGTGGGGTTCGGTCACGGAAAATCCCAAAGATTCCCTGATTGGGCTCGGTATCGTTTGCCTTGGGATACCGGCGTACTTGATCTGGCGGTGGCGGACTGTAAAGAACTGAATGGATAATTGATAATGGAGAATTGATAACGGCGGAGCGGCAATTCCTAATTTTCCATTCTGCATTATCCATTCTCCATTAATTGGAACCATGGCTGTTCGCATCACCAAAGTCTATACACGCACCGGCGACGAGGGTGACACCGCTCTCGTCGGTGGTAAACGCGTCCCCAAAGATTCGCCGCGCATCGACGCTTACGGCACCATCGACGAGCTCAACTCGGTAGTCGGCCTGGCGCGGGTGTTTAACGAAGAAAGCCTCGAAGCCGGCGAGGGGCATCGATTCCTAGACGAGGTTCTCTGCCGCGTTCAAGATGAGCTTTTCGATATCGGCAGCGAGCTGGCGACACCGCCGGAATTTTTTCAGGCGGGCATGTACCAAGTCGGCGATGATGAAATCAAGCGTCTGGAGAAGCTGATCGACCAGTGTCAGGAAGATCTCGAGCCGCTCAAATCGTTTATTTTGCCGGGCGGCGGGCGCGTCGGCGCCTATCTGCACCAATGCCGTACGGTCTGCCGCCGCGCCGAGCGCGAGATCCTGCGGCTGTCGCGCGCCGAAGAAATCAACCCGCGCGTCATCAAGTACATCAATCGCCTCAGCGATCTTTTCTTCGTCTTGTCGCGCTGGATTGCCAAGCAAACCGGCCAGACCGAGTATCTGTGGCAACGCGGACTATGGAGAAAGGCAAAAGTAAAAAGTAAAAAGACCGGCAGTGGTTTAATTAGCGTTCGCCACATTTTCACGATGACGAAAGAAAGATTCCTCGCTTTCGCTCAGAATGACAACAACATAAGCGTCTGTCATTTCGACGAAGTGAGAGGTCTTTATCCTAGCGGAACGACACCAAGACCGAGACGGTGTGCGCTTCGACGGTAGCTTCGAAGTAGGGATCATGGAGGTTTACTGATGGGTTTATTGGACGGGAAGAAGGCGGCGATTTTCGGTGTCGCCAACGAACGCAGCATCGCCTGGGCGATCTCGGAGGCGTTTCACGCCGAGGGCGCGGAACTGGCGTTTACATTCGCCGGGGAAATTTTGGAAAAGCGCGTGCGGCCGCTGGCGGAAGGCATCGGCTCGAAAATCATCCTGCCTTGCGATGTCACCAAAGACGAAGAGATCGAAAAAGTTTTCGCGACGCTCGAACAAGAGTGGGGCGGACTCGATATTTTGGTGCACGCCATCGCCTTCGCCAACAAAGAAGACCTGTCCAATCCTTATGCGCAAACCAGTCGCGCTGGCTTCCACCTCGCGATGGACGTGAGCGCGTATTCCTTGGTGGCGCTCGCACAACGAGCGGCGCCGCTGATGGAGGGGCGAAAGGGCTCGATCGTGACGCTGACTTACATGGGTTCAGAGAAAGTCATTCCCAATTATAACGTCATGGGCGTGGCCAAAGCCGCGCTGGAAGCGAGCGTGCGTTACCTCGCGCACGATCTCGGCCCGAAGGGAATTCGCATCAATGCCATCTCCGCCGGACCGCTGCGAACATTAGCGGCCGCGGGGATCTCCGATTTCAAGTCCATGCTGCATCACGTCGCCGAGCGCGCCCCGCTCAAACGCAACATCGAGGCGGAAGAAGTCGGCAAGACGGCGCTGTACTTGTGCAGCGATTTGGGCAGCGCAGTCACCGGCGAAGTGCTGCACGTCGACGCGGGTTACAATATTATGGGAATGTGAGAGATTGGGTAAATGGAGTGATGGAGTAGTGGAGTGTTGGTCTGATTTACCCAATACTCCGTCATTCCAATACTCCAACTCCAGCGAGGTTTATATGGCGATAAAAGAAGTTACACCCCAGCAGGCTCACGAAATTCTCACCAATGATACCAGCGTCGTTTACATCGACGTGCGCACAGAGCGCGAGTTCGCCAATGGTCATCCCGCGGGCGCAGTGAATATTCCTGTGGCGTTCCCCGACCCGTCGCGCGGTATGATGATGAACGCGGACTTCGTCAAGGTTGTCGAAGCAAGCTTTCCTCACGACAAGAAGATTATCGTCGGCTGCCAGGCCGGTCCGCGCTCAAACGCTGCGGCGGGATTGCTGCAGCAGGCCGGTTATCAGGACGTTTCCAATATGCTCGGGGGATTCGGCGGCATGCGCGACCCGATGGGCACCGTGATCGCGCCGGGCTGGTCGGCGTCGGGGTTGCCGGTGAGCGATGATAACGGCGAGGGCGTCAGCTACGAATCGTTGAAATTAAAAGTTAAAAAGTAAAAATTAAAAAGGCCAGCAGGTTCACGACTCATCGATCGTTCTCATTCCGATAATTTATAATTTTCAATTTTCCATTTATTATTATGTTGTACTTCAAACAGATCGAGATCGGGCCGATGCAGAATTACGTCTATCTGATCGGTTCGACTGAAACGCGCAAAGTCGCGGTGGTCGATGCCGCGTGGGAAATCGATACGATTCTCAAAATTGCGGCGCAAGACGACGTTGAAGTTACCCATGCTTTCGTTACCCACACCCACCCCGACCACGTCGGCGGGCACTTCTCGGGAATCGAAATTCCCGGGGTGAACGAGCTGCTGAGCAAATGCAAACTCAAAGTCGTCGTGCACAAAGCTGAAGCCGACGCGCTCAAAGGGCTCGCGCCATCTGACATCATCAAAGCCGAGAGCGGCGACAAGATCGACGTCGGCGGAGTCGAGATTCAATTGCTGCACACGCCCGGCCACACGCCGGGATCCCAGTGTTTCCTCGTCGATGGGCGGGTAATCTCGGGCGATACGATGTTTATCGATGCCTGCGGCCGAGTGGATTTTCCCGGCGGCAACGCCGAGCAGATGTATTACAGCTTGACGCAAAAGCTGATGGCGCTGCCGGACGAAACGATTCTTTTTCCCGGCCACAATTACGCGCGCTGACCCACGCCACCATCGGCGAGCAGAAAAAGACCAATCCTTATCTCAGATTCGCTTCGCTGAAACAGTTTTTAGCAGCGATGGGGTATCGCTGAGCGCTGCCGATTAGCCGATTGGTTGGGGTTCTCGCATTGCGGCTCAGCTTGGTTTGAACGCAAGCCTAAGACCACGAGGGCGACCGAGAAAAGAAATAGAAATTTAGAATGTCCCCTTTTCTTGTCCCCAGCAAGGCGAATAGCCAATCGAAAGAATGATGCTCACTGTGGATACCGGCTCGCCGACCTCCATCGTCGGGCTCCTGAAGGCTCACTAACGGTTGCAGTTAGAAGTCCTGACTATCCAGAGACAGCCCTTTTCATGGCTCTGCCGAGGTTCTGTATATCTTCCCCCATGCCGCGAACCGTTGCACATCCTTCTAGGGCTAAGACGACCAAAAGCGATGCCCAGAGAAGCAAAGTCTTGTTTTTCATTTTACCTCCAAGGCGGTGCCGCCGAGGCCGGCCACGAACATAGTTCCACGATTCTATCATTTATTGCTCGCTTTGGCTTTACGCCCCGTATGATATCCGCTTACCCGTAGATCGGCCATCCAGCGCCATGATATCTCTCGCAGGAGACGGTCCTTGACTGTGGAACTGACAAAAGGAGGTCTTATGAAATTTTATACGGCCCTTATTATAATCGTTGCCCCTCTCACCCTTGTCCGAATTGGCCAAGCGGCTCAACTTGGGATGTCGCGTCCCCTGTGCAGATAGCCGAGCGTCTGTTCACTGCGCCTGTGCTCGAACCAAACGGTTCAGTTGCGGTCTGTTTTGCTACTAACCTGGATACCGTTGCGCGCGATCTGGCCGCCCAAATTATTGATTCGCGGGGCGTGGAAGTCACTCAAACCAACTCATGTGGAGCAGGTCTGACATCGGGAGTCACCTGCGACTCGACGGCGCATTTTGCCAACAACTCTCCCCTGCGTTGCGTCGTAGGCACCAGCGGCAAAGCAACGACTCTTCGTGGAGGGATGACCACCTCGACGAACGGTGCGTTTCCATTCACCAGCCCGGCAAAACCGTCCCGGCGCAGTAACGTATTGCACTAAAACCTCGCTGGACTGAATATCGTCCACGATCTTTTTGTGGAAATCGGGCCGGAGAAGCAGCGCACCATGTAGGCACTCACGGCGGAGCAAATGAAAGAATGCCGGTGGCTCAAGCCGGTGCGCGTTGCACAGATCGAGTTCAACGAGTGGACGCCGGACGGACATCTGAGGCATTCGAGCATCGCGGGGTTAAGGGACGACAAAGACGCGCAGGAAATTAGGCGGGAATGACGGCGATCGCGCCGAACGACCTCTACGCTTACATTTTCGTCGCCAAAGTTTTGGCCGTCGTCATCGTAGCGCGATGGGTCAAGCCGTTCGGCTTCCTGGTGAGCTTGGCCTTCGGTTTGGCGTTCGCCTATCTGACGATTATTACCGGTCGATGGTTGTTTGGGCGGAAAGAACTGTGAAAGGCGCACAGGGCTTGATGGATTCGGGCGCCGGTGCGGTCGGCGCCTTCATGTGAAGTCGCACTCACTTTTAACTCGATGAAATTGGTTCTCTGGCACACCAAACTTTCGTAGGACCATTCGCAATTTCTTTCTCCAATCTCCGGTTTCGTGTTGAGCTTTGTGGCTCAGGACCAAACAAATACGAGCGCAGACAGTCTTGGAGCGGCCATCGACAAGCCGTTTAGGGAAGTGCTCGGCCCAGATGCTCTTTATATCTGCGTCCTCGATCGGGTTCATTTCGATTCTTGTTGGTCCACGGGTGTATGAGTCATTCTCGCGATCCAAGAGTTGCGGAAGTTCGGCGAACGGCCGATAAAATTCTAGGCTCCGGGTGCCGCCACCGCTTGAACAGGCATAACAATCGTCGTGAAGCTGCCGTCAAAAGGATGAGCCCAAAACCAAAGAACAGCCAGGCTGAGGGCTGGATAATGGTCGCGACGGCAAATTGTAGCAGGTCCATGGGAATGTGGCGCTGAGAAGCTGCGATTTCCTTACCACAGCTGAAAGGAACCGTTGAGCACGAATCGTGCCCTAAGCTCGACAGGACTTTGGAGATAATCTGGTCAATGCGCGGGAGTTGGACGCGTGCAAGACGGGCGGCAAACATGTCAAATCGAATCGCCCCATGTCAGAAAAGCGACAAGAACGACAGTAAATCGCGGGGCTCGGGTGCGATGGGCGTCCGGCTATCCGCTGCGATCAGCGATAAACCCCGACGCCACGAGCATTGCTTGCCGGCGTTTTATTTTTAGCAGCCTGCACCACAACACAGGGTGTGGCCGATCGGTTGGGTGAACGCTATACAGGTCGGCACGTCGATCAATTTTTTATCACCTACGGTCCACCAGTCAGTGAGTACGCGTTATCAAGCGGCGACAAGTTCTACACTTGGCGCTCGGGCGTGAATTCGGTCACGCTCCCTGGCTCGTCGAATTTCTCTGGATCGGTAAATAAGTACGGGCAGATTCAGAGCAGCTCAAGCTATACGCCACAGACTACTCTTCCGATTATTTGCGAGATTCGCCTTTTGGCGGCTGCTGATGGGACGGTCAAACGCATCGACATCACGCGCCGGCTAATGGGTGACCCCTACTTGCTCCTTCTTGCTCCTTTTCACGGTCCAAACCAGAGCGTAATTTCTACCCGTAGATCGGCCCTCCAGTGACATGATACCCTTGCAGGATGGCTCGGCCCATCTCCCGCGGTGTCCTTTCTTTCGGCTTGGTCTCCATCCCAGTCGAGCTCTATTCGGCTATCGAAGACCACAACATTCGCTTTCATCTGCTGCATAAAAAGTGCGGGTCCCGCGTACGCAATCAGTTGTTTTGCCCGGTCTGTAAGGTCGTGATCGAGCGCGACGAAACCGTGCGCGGCTACGAGGTGTCAAAAGGCCAATACGTTCGGGTCGAAGATGCTGAGCTGGAGGCGCTCGAAGCTGAGGCGAACAGCAGCATCGATATGAGGGAGTTTATCCCAATAGAGAAAGTCGACCCGATCTATTTTGAGAGCAGCTACTATCTCGCCCCCGACAAAGGTGCGGATAAACCCTACCGGCTGCTCGCCGACACCATGGCGAAGACCGGCCGTGTCGCGCTGGCCCAAACGGTTTTTCACAACAAGGAAAGTCTGGTTTTGATCCGCTCGGTCAAGCGCGGCCTGATTCTGCATTTTCTGTTTTTCAAAGACGAGATCCGCGACTTCGACGCGATAGCGAAAGGCGAAGACATCAAGCTCCCCGGCGAGCAGTTGGAGCTTGGCATGAACTTGATCGAGAAAATGTCCTCACCGGACTTCGAGCCTGAGCGCTACGCCGACGAATACCGCGAGCGTGCGCTGGCCATGATCGAGCAAAAGGTCAAAGGCCAGGAAATCAAAGCCGTCCCATTGGCGCCGCGCCGCAGCGGACAAGTCGTCGATATATTCGCGGCATTAAAGAAGAGCTTGGAAACCGCTGGTCAGCAGAAAGCTACCGCCGATCAAGGCAAGCGCAAAAGGAAGGCGTAGGGATGCAACTGGGGACTTGTCGCCTTCAATTCCTCGCGGAATTATTGCAACGAGCCTGTTAAGAAGCGCGGCAAAACCAACAGAAAATCAGCGCCTCTCTCCCCTCTTCTCTGCTGGTGCTTGCTCGTGTTTGCGGATTGAGCTAGCACAAAACTGGCACAGCGCTTTCCGGACTTTTGCAAAATTTTGGCTCAGTATATAGAACATGTCATCGGCTGACCCTTTATTGGACCAAAGTCCAATACCTTGGTATCGCGGCAATTGGACGAATAGGTGACGAAGCGGCGCATCATCAAATGGCTCGGTGGCCTGAGCGGGCTTTGCGTTATTCTGTTCTTTGCCATCGCTTTGATTCTCCCCCGTATTCTCGATAGCCAACCCGTAAAAGAGAAAATCCGCGCCTTCCTGTTAGCCAAAACAAACGAAAACGTGGCCTTCGAAAAAATCGATCTCGTGTGGCTTCCCCGGCCGACTGTGGTGGTACACGGTGCGTCGCTCTCTGTCGCCGATGAGGTCAGTGGGAAGATCGAGTCCATTGAAGTCTACCCGTCGATATGGGGTCTACTCTCGGGGCGCTTGGACATTTCGCGGGTGGAGGCGGTGAGCCCCGCGGTCGCGGTGCGGCTGCCCGAGCCGGCCGAAGGAGCTTTCAACATTGACGAGATCGAGAGCAAGATTCGCTCCATAATAACGACATTGGGGACGGAAATTCCCGGCATAGCCGTGACCGTCAGAGGCGGTTCAGCGGAGATCAAGATCGGCAATCGGCCGCCGGTAATTTTGACCGACTTCGACGGTCGGCTTAAGGCGCTGCCTGATGACTTGGACTTTCAGATCAGTTCCCGCGCCAACGTCTTCGAGTCGTTGCATATCGAGGGGAACATCGCTGCAGCTACCCTCGCGACGCAAGGACGCATGAAAATTGAGCGTCTCAACCTTCGAGAATCGATTGCTGCGCTCTGGCCCGGTCCGCCAGAATACGTCGAGTCCGGCGACCTAAGTTTGGAGGTGGGGCTCACTTCCACGGGACTCAAGAAGATTAAGACTGAAATCAACGGCACGTTGCCGTCACTAGGACTGGTGCGGGGAAACCGAAAGACGGTTGTTGAAGGAAGCAGCTTCAAGGCCGCCATCAGCCGTGACGAGGGAATCGTCAACGCTATCATTGACCGCCTTGATGTCGCCTCGCCGCGCTTGGCTGCCAACGGAGAATTGACGCTTGATCCGGCCTCGTCATCACGGTTGAAGTTGGCAGGGAAGGAGCTCGATGTTTCTCAAGTCCGTGACTGGGCGCTAAAGATCGCCGGTGATATCGAAGTCGTGGAGTACATATTCCGTCATGTCAAAGGTGGAAAGATACCGGAAATCAGCTTCCAGACCGCCGGGCGGTCGTTCGACGAATTGTGGAAGACGAACAACATGGCGGTAACCGGGACCCTCCGTGATGGGAATATCTTAGGTTTCGCCACAGGTAGTAATCTGGAAGAGGTGAGCGGGCCCTTCGTTGTGTCCCGGGGAGTGCTCGAGGCTAATCAGTTCTCGGCGCGACTCGGCAAAATCCAGGGAAGGGACGGCGTGGTTCGAGTGGGACTCGAAGGCAAGAGCGCTCCTTTTCATCTCGATCTGATGGTGCAGGCCGATGCGACCGAGCTGCGGTCCTTGCTTCTCCGTGTCGTGGAAAACGAAGATTTTCGCAAGGAGGTCTCGAAACTCCGCGACGTGAAGGGGAATCTGTCGGGAAGACTCATACTCGGTGAAAGAATTGATTCCATTTTGCCAAAGGTTTCCATCTTGAAGGCGGCCATTAGCGGCTCTTATGATCCGATCCCATACCCCATCTCAGTCAAAGAAGGCCGTTTCCAGTACGGCGACGGCAAGATTGCGTTGGATAGCGTGAGTGGAACGGTCGGCCTTTCCTCATTCTCCGAGGTCACTGGCTCTCTGAGCTACAGCGGCGCACGCCAGATCGAGGTCGAGTCTGGGACGTTTTCCCTCGACGTAGCGCAGACTAGCAATTTGTTGAATCGTTTTGCAGTGCTCCCGAAAGGGCTTAGAGATGTCGATTTTACTCAGGGCAGGCTCGATTTGATTGCGCTGTCCCTTAAAGGTCCGCTCGACCAGCCGAGTCAATGGGATTTTAGCAGTACCGGCAGCGTTAGCGGGATCGCTGTGAAGCATGCCAACCTCCCCGGAGTGATGAATGTGTCCGGCGGAAGTTTGAGTGCGACACCGGCAAAATTAACGGTTTCCGATGCCAAGGTTAATCTGCTGGACGCTTCGGTGACCGTTGAAGGATTTCTACAAGGCTTCAACGAAGCGCCGCTGAGTCTGGACGCGACCGCAACAGGGGCCATCGGCGGTCAGGTGGCAGGATGGCTCAGCCGGCAAATCGAATTACCTAAGGAGCTTATGCTCCGTTCTCCTCTGCAGGTGACCAAGGGCCGCGTCCTTTGGAAAGAGGGTGGCGATGTTGCTTTTCAAGGGGACCTCACTGTCGCTGGCGGTCCCCGACTTTCTCTGGATTTGGTGCGGGCGCCGCAAACCGTCGAGGTCAAGGAGATCCTTATCGCGGACGGCGAGCAGCGTGCTCGTATGACGTTTGATCTCGAGAGAGATAAATTTGCTCTTTCTTTCAACGGCGCGCTCGAACAAAAAACGCTAAACCAAATTTTCCAAGCACCGCCGCTCGAGGCGAGCCTGATTCAGGGCGACATTGAGGTCAGCGCTTTTCTCGAGGAACCCCACCGATTCACGGCCAGTGGACGATTGGCGGGCAAAGAGCTCCGGGTGCCATTGAAGGATGAGCACGCGATCGTCGAGTTTTTTTTCCTGGAAGCCGACCCTAACGGACTCAACCTTCGATCCGCAAACCTCCGATGGCGAGACAGCCGTCTGTCGTTCATGGGGAAGTTGCTCGCGGAACCGAAGGCGCTGCGGCTCGACATGGATGTCTCCGCTGACCGGGTTGTTTGGGAGGAATTCGACCAACTGGTTAACCGTGGCAGCAAGGGTGGAGACAATAGTGTCCTGGGAAGAGCGCTGCCACCCCTGGAGGGCACGGTCCGCCTCAAGGCGGATCGTTTCACGCTTGCTGGATTTAGCTCGAGCCCATTCCAAGCCGTGGCTTCTCTGTCCCAGAACACGGTAAACGTACAGATAAAACACGCTGACGTTTGTGGTATCGCTACAGTCGGCAACGTCGACGTCGCATCTGGAGAAATCGGTCTCGATGTCTCGTTCTCTGTGACGGGCGGTCAGTTAGAATCGACCAGCAGCTGTCTGTCCGACAACAAACAAGCCATCAAAGGTAACTATTCCTTGACGGGTCGGCTCAGCGGTCGCGGAACACCAGAAAAGATAGCGCAGACCCTCCGCGGCGACTTCGATTTCAGCGCTCGAGATGGCGAGATCCTACAGTCTCCCACCGTGGATACCCCTCTGGAAGCCGCCTTCAACTACTTGAATAACACCGGAGATTTTAGCGTGGTTTTCCCCGATCTCGACAAAGAATCGTTTCCGTTCCGGCTGATCAGCAGCCGGGGAACGGTGCAAGGCACGAGCCTGGTCAATGATGAAGTGACCCTCCTGTCTTCACTATATACCATCGCCGGCACCGGCAGGATTGATTTTGAGCACAAGCAAATCGATGCGAGAGGTCTGGTCTCCGTGTTGCTGCCCGGAGACCGTATCATTAGACGCATACCCGTCGTTGGCTCGTTTCTCGCTGGTTCGATAGTCGGCATAGTCGGCATTCCGATTCGCATGACCGGCTCTCTTGAACATCCCGATGTTACGTATCTATCTCCGGCAGATGTCGGCGCCGAACTTTTGCGCATCCCCGTAAGGATCCTCGGCTTGCCGCTTGAGGCCATACGGCTTTTCACGCCGAATGTCCCGGAGCTGGAAAGGAAATGACGAAGAAAAGAGTGGCGAGGGTCGAGGAAGAGCTGTTATCGGCTTGCCACTTGTCACTCGTCCCCTGTCACTCGAACCGCAGGCAAGCCCAAACTGCGGGTGCCGCATATGAAATTCAACCGTCAGATTGGCGACTACGCCGGCGAGTTTTACAGCATCGAAGGTAATCCGCTGAACGAAGGCGAATTCCAAGCCCACACAACGCAAGTGCTGCCCGGCCCCGCGGATCAAACGAGAAGAGTTGCTAAGCGCCGGTATGTCTGAACTGGCGCAGAGGGTTCGTCATATTTCTGACCTGGAGGGTGATGGCGCTGGATGCACCGCGCCAGGATCAGCCCCCGTATTGCAGGCGGCCTTTGCCGATATTAATATCCGCAAGAGCTGGTCAGGGCTTTTAAGAGAGACGGAAACATACGCAGAAAACGAGTTTTGTAGATTCGTTAGGTGACATATAGCAAGTGCTGTGAAAGGAGGAAGCTATGTATGCGACAGTGCGACGGTACGAGGGCGTGACGAATCCTAGTGAGGTCGGACGCCAGGTAAGAGAAACTTTTTTGCCTCTCATTTCTGAGATCCCAGGGTTCGTCGCGTACTACTTGGTTGATGCTGGCGGCGGTGTCCTGATTTCCACCGGTGTTTTTCAAGATAAAGCGGCTTCTGAAGAATCGAACCGAAGAGCTGCCGAGTGGATACGGGAGAGTCGAGGTTCATTGCTCCCAAATCCGCCACAGGTCACAGCGGGTGAGGTTGTAGCGCACAAGTCAACATAGGAAGGAGATGGTTCACAGGAAGTGCCAAAACGCCTAACAAACCGCTGGAGCAGACAGCCCACGGCGGGGCCTTATGAGAGGGCGAGCGGACATCGAACTGAGAATGCACGCTGATTGAATATCAGAGGTCCGAATCGAACTCAGATCATCCAACGACAGTACTAGTGTTTTCTTGAGACTTTCATCGTTTATCTGTGACGCGGTGATGGTTCTTAGCATCCCACCACTGCTGTAGCGCCGGCGTATTGCAGGCGATCATCCCGCGCCCTATTCTCACCGGCGCTGACGGGTCGTGTTTGACGCTATAATTGAAATAACTCACACTGATATTCAGCTGAGTCGCCCCGCTATTGGGCTCATATAAATCAAAGCCAGAATTCGCCTGCTGCCATTCAATTTGCCTGTCTACCAGGTCAGACTCCAGGAGAGGGCGGTGTGAATCCGACCGTGGCGCTCCAATCGGGTTGACTATAGCTAAAGAATCAGCTGCTGACGTGTTGTTTCTTTCCGAACTGGAGGAGCAAACGGATAAACATACCGGCACGGCGATAGACCTGTTCAGAAGTGGTGGTGTTTGAAAACTCTGCATTTGTTGGTAGGAGCTTATTCTTTAGTCTTGCGCTGAATCTTAGTCTGATGTGATCGGAATCAGTGAACACTATCCCCGTTTCTGCCGCAGCGTTCAGGGCTTTACGGAACTCTTCCTCAGTCGCCCCAGATTCGATCCAAATCCCCCTCCAAGAAACCGCATCGTTAGTGCCCGTCTTGCGATATTGGTTTTCAAGGTATGCGACGATGCGTTCTTTAAGCTTCAGGGTAATGAGACTAACCTCGACGTTCAAAGAAGGTCCCTCCTCCGCCAGCATAATTACGCCTTTTGAACGTAAGCCAATAGTGTGCCGTTCACGGACTTGCCTTAGAAGGGGACACAATTCCGAATATTCCGATTAAAACAACTCGGCTTGACGAAATATTAGAGCGTCGTAACAGAGACGAACGTGGGCGGGACGCCGATGTGCAGGAATGAAGCGACGTCGCTAAGGTAGAAAACTAGATGCTGGTGCACCTGGAGTCCATCCAGGAGAGGGCCGGGCAGCACGGACCGTGGCGCTCCAGCGCTTCAGAATCTAGAATTGAGTTGATGGAGAAATCAATTCAATCGTTTCACCCGACAAACGCTGCCCGCGGAGCGGTATATCCAGATATCAGCCCGCGGTGTAGCACGGTAGCGTCATCAAGCTGTCAACGCGAAACTCGTCCGTGACATTACTTTTCCCATAGGAGGAAGCGCCTCCAACAAACTCGTCCATCGGAGCCGTATCACAGGCGGTCAGCGGGGGCTGAGGACACCCTTTCCGCCGCCGGTGCGCGCGAGGCAGGCACGCACGCGCGCCGCGAGCTGCGGGTTCGAGAAGGGCTTGGTCAGGTAGTCGGTTGCTCCGAGATCGAAGCCGGCACGAGTATTGACCTCGTCATCCAGGGCCGTCAACAAGAGGACTGGCAGTGCCGCCGTCGCTGGCCTGGAACGAAGCACCTTGAGCACCTCCAGGCCCCCCTGTTCCGGCATCAGCAGGTCCAGCACGAGAAGATCGGGTGCCTGCGCGTCAATCAACGCGAGTGCCTCCTGGCCGCTGGCAGCTTCGCTTACGATGTGGCCGTCCTGGCTCAGAGCCTTGTTCACGAGGATACGGAGGTCTGGGTCGTCGTCCACGACCAGGATGTGGCTACCGCGCAGGGCGTCCCGACCCGAGTGCGGAGCCAGCGGCGTGCTGGCTAGTTGCCGGACGCTGTGCGGCTCGACGGCCAGATCGAGGCCCTCATAGGCGCAGCAGACCCGGACAGCGTAACCAAACTGCTCGGCGTACCCGCGGGCGCGCTTCTCGATCGCCTCGACGAAAGCGTCGTCGTGGGTAGGATCGTGGTGGGTGAGAGCGAGTTGACGCACCCCCGCCGCGGCGGCCAGCCCCACGGCATACTCGTAGGTGCTGTGCCCCCAATTCTTTTTGGATAGGTACTCCTTCGGAGTGTACTGCGCATCGTGAATCACCAGGCCGGCGCCGGCCATGAATCGCGCATGGCGCCGGTCCCCCTCGTGCACGATGGACTCGGCGTGGCTGGACGCGGGGTGGTCGTGCCAGAGCGTTTCGGAGAAGGGCTCGTGGTCGCACAGGTATACAACAGCCGCGTCGTCGGCCTCGACGCGGTAGCCCAGCGTCATTGCCGGATGATGGAGATACTGCGCGACGATCCGCGCGCCGCCGATCTCGTGCGTACCTTCTCCGAGTTCTCGGAAGGTGATGGTGGCCGGAAGCTGGCCGATCTCGACGGGGAAGTAAGTGAACTCCATCTGGCCGGAGAGGACTTCGCGCAGAGAATGTCCGCTCCCTTCTGGACCGCAGACCGTGATCTGGTTCCCGGGAACGAAGAGCGGGGCGAAGAAGGGAAAACCCTGGATGTGATCCCAGTGCGTATGGCTGAGCAAGATCGTTGCCGAGATGGGCTTGGGTGTGTGCGCCATGAGCTCCGCGCCGAGCGGGCGGGCGCCCGTCCCGCAGTCAAATATGAAGCAGGCGTCCCCGCTCGTCGTCACTCCCACACAGGAGGTGTTGCCGCCGAAACGGACGGTGCCCGGGCCCGGCGCGGCGATCGACCCCCGCGTGCCCCAGAATCGTACTCGCATACTCCCTCCAGTGTCAGTTATTCGTACTCCACGTGGAGACCGTCGAGGTACCGGGCGAGTTCCGCGGCCCGCGCGCGAATCTCCTCGGGCTCACGGCGTCCGGCCGCCTGCTCCAGGGATGCGCCGATCTCCGTAATCCGGTTCAAGCCGTAGCCGGCGCCGGTTCCCTTCATGTTGTGCCCCAGGATGCGAACGTTTTCGTAATCCGCGCGTTTGAGCGCTGCAGCTATCGCCTCGACGTCCCTCCGTCGGTTCTCCAGGAAGCGGGGAATCAGCTCCGCGAGACTCGAGTTTACCCGGACGCGGACGCGTCCCATGGTGTGCTCTTCGATGGCGTGCAGGAGCGTGGCTTTGCGGATGGGTTTGGTGAGGTGGGCCGTGCAGCCGGCATCGAGGCTCTTTTGGACCTCCTCCGGTAGCGCGTGAGCGGTCAGGGCCAGGATCGGAACCGGCCTCGCGCGGTTCTCGCCTTCCCACTGGCGGATCCTGCGTGTGGCGGAGTAACCGTCCATGACCGGCATCTGGACATCCATGAGGACGACGTCGTACGTGCCGGAGATGCACATTTGCAGGGCGACCTCGCCGTTGCCGGCCAGGTCCACGCTGTACCCGCTGGGTTTCAGGTACGATTGGATCAGCAGCACATTATCCAGGGAATCCTCGGCCAGAAGGATCCGCAGCCCTCGCGCGTCTTCTAGCACGCCTCCCGGCGCTGCGGGCTCCACCAGAGCGGACGCGCCGGCGCGGGCCTGCTGGATCGCCTCCAGGAGCTCGGCGCGCTTCACCGGTTTCACCAGGTACGCCGATACCCCTAGATCGCGGCTTCGGGCGAAATCCCCGGCGCGGTTGTCCGAAGTGAGCATCAGGATGGTTGTCGCGGCCATGGTGGGGTGCTGATGAATCTGCTCGGCCACCTGGAACCCGTCGACTACGGGCATGCGGCAGTCCAGCAACACGAGGGCATAAGGGACAGCGGCCTGCTGTGCCCGCAGCAGCTCCGAGAGCCCCTCCTCGCCCCCTTCCGCTTCCGTCACCACGGCGCCCCAGCGCGAGAGCATCTCCCTGAGGATCAGCCGGTTCGTCGTGTTGTCGTCGATGACCAGGGTCTTCACGTCCTTGAGATCCATCAGCCCGGAGAGGGCCCTGAGCGGGGGCTTGCCGCCGACCGCGAACCGAGCCGTGAAGTAGAACGTGCTTCCGGCTCCGACGCTGCTTTCCGCCCAGATCCGCCCCTGCATCAGCTCGACGACCTCCCGCGAGATGGCCAGTCCGAGGCCGCTCCCGCCGAACTTGCGCGTCGTGGAGGTGTCCACCTGGGAGTAGGGAGCAAAGATCAGCTCGCGCGACTCCTCGGGAACCCCGATCCCGGTGTCGCAGACCGCGAACCGCAGGGCGCCAGCGGCGGCGTCCTCGGGATCACGCTCGACCCGAACGATCACCTCGCCTTGCTCTGTGAACTTGATGGCGTTGCCAATGAGATTGATGAGCACCTGCCGCAGCCGGGCCGGATCGCCGACCAGCGCGGTGGGGATCTCCGGAGCAATGCGGAGCGCCAGCTCGAGCCCCTTCTCGTGGGCGCGAATCGCCATCATCTCGAGCGTCTTGTCGAGGACCTCGCCGAGATCGAAGTCGATGCTCTCGAGCACCAGATGGCCGGACTCCACCTTGGAAAGGTCCAGGATGTCGTCGATCAGGTCCAGGAGTTGGCTCCCCGCCTTCTTGAAGATGCGGACGTACTCGCGCTGCTCCGAGGCCAACGAGGTCTCCCACAGCACGTCCGCCATGCCGATGATGGCGTTCATCGGCGTCCGGATCTCGTGGCTCATGCGCGCGAGGAAATCCGATTTCGCTAGATTGGCTTTTTCCGCCGCGGACCTGGCGCTCTCCAGCTCGACATTTTTCTCCTGCAGAACCTGATCCAAGCGTTTGCGCTCCGTGACGTCGCGCGCCGCGGCGAAGACGCCCTGCAGCGTGCGGCCCCGGTCATAAAAGGTGGTCGCGTTGTAGGACACCACAGTTTCCTTACCGTCCCTGGCGCACGCCGTGAGCTCGTAGTTGGTGACCTTCTTTTCGCTCAGCACCAGCTTAATAGCCGCCTCGGCTCGCTCCGGATCGGTGAAGTAGCTCTTGAACGGCGCGCCGATCAGCTCGTCGCGCGTGCAGCCGGTAAGCGCCTCCATCTGCTTGTTGACGTCCGTGATGATGCCGGAGGGGTCGGTGGTCATCAGCGCGTCGATGTTGGATTCGATCAGCGAGCGCGTGTAGAACTGCTGGTCGCGCAGGCGCTGATCGAGCTTTTTTTGTCGGCTTCGACCAGCTGACGCGCGGTGTTATCGGTGCCGATCAACAGATAGCCGATGATGGCGTCCTGCGCGTCGCGCAGCGCCGTGACGGACACCACAGCCCCGAACCGGCTCCCATCCTTGCGGATATAGGTCAGTTCATAGATGTCCTCGATCCCGCGCGAGGCCTTGAACACCAATGCTTCGAAGCCCGGCGTGATCGTGGTTCGAGCTCGACGCTTAGCGCTTTGGCGCGCGCGATCAGTTCCTGCGGATCGGAAATGTCGG
>CAVWLW010000008.1:0-47712 GCA_963755715.1 uncultured delta proteobacterium | reverse complement strand
GTCGGCGGCCGGCGAGCGCGCGACGCGCTACAACGCGCTGTTCCACTGGCGCGTGCCGGCGGGGCGCGAGATCGAGGCGGGCCGCGAGGTGGGACGTCACCACATCCTCACGCACGCGTACTGGCGCGAGGGCGGGCCGGAGTTCGCGAACGTGAACATCATGGCCGTCGCGCACGGCACCGAGAAGGCGACGGTGCTCGCGCACAAGGCGGCGATCGACGCGCACCTCGAGGAAGCGGGATTCCCGTGCGCTACACGAACGTGTTCTGGGGCGGACGCAGCGAGATCAAGCCGTCGGAGGTGCTGCCCGGCGAGTACGAGGCGTGGTGCCGCGCGCATCGGGATCGATCCCGGCGCCATGCGCGCGCGCTGAGCGCGATGGCGCTCGGCGCTGCGCCCGACGGAGGACGCATGCGGCTCGTCGTGATCCTCTGGCGGCTGCTGCCGCTCGCGCTGGCGTTCTGGCGCGATCATCGCGCGCTGGCTGTTCTTCGGCGCGCCGGCGCGCGCGCACGCGCGCCGACCACGAGCGGCGCGCGCAGCGACTCGTCGCGAGCCTCGCCGCGCTCGGCCCGACGTTCGTGAAGATGGCGCAGCTGTTCGCCGGCCGCACCGACCTGCTGGCGCCGGCCTACGCGAAGCGCGCTCACGACGCTCACCGACCAGGTGCCGCAGGTGCCGCTCGCCGAGATCGAGCGCGTCATCCGCGAGGAGTACGGCGCGCCGCCGGCCGAGCTGTTCGAGCGGTTCGACGAGGTACCGATCGCCGCGGCGTCGCTCGGTCAGGTGCACCGCGCGCGCTCGCCGGCGAGGAGGTCGTGATCAAGGTGCTGCGGCCCGGCGTCGAGTCGCTCGTCGCCGAGGACGTGCGCGTCGCGCAGCGCATCATCGCGCGTCGTCGAGCGCTGGTGGCCGAATCCGCACGTCGTCGGCACGCGCGTCGTGATCCAGGAGTTCGCCGCGCGCGTCTCCGAGGAGATGGACTTCCGCCATGCGAGGCGGCGCACGCCGTGGCGATCCGCGCGAACTTCGCCGGCTCGCGCGGCATGTGGATCCCGCGCGTCATGGAGCCGATGGTCCGGCAGCGCGCGCTCGTGCTGGAGTACTGCCCGGGCCGGCGCGTCGACCGGCTCGACGAGTGGGTCGCGCGAGGGACGCGTGCGGCCCGACCGCCTCGTGCGCGAGGTGATGGAGCTGTACGCGCGGATGATGCTCGTGCACGGCCTCTTCCACGCCGATCCGCATCCGGGCAACGTGCACGTCGCCGAGGACGGCCGGATCATCCTGCTCGACTTCGGCATGGTCGTGCGCGTGCCGCTCGAGCTGCGCCGCGCAGCTCGTCGCCGCGATCTTCGCGGCGATCCGGCGCGACGCGGACGCGCTCGCCGCAGTCATTCCATGCGCTCGGTCTCGTCGTCACCGGCGCCGATCCCGCCGTCATCCGCCGGCTCGCCGGCACGCTGCTCTCGGTTGTTCCGATATTTCAGTCAATTTGAACATTTATTGTCTGAGCCATAGCCGAGATAAGCCGACCAGTAATTGTCGCTATCTGTGGCGGCTCACTTAGTAGTTAGGTGGTGGAGGATTTAGCGGAAGGAGACCAAGCATGACCGTACGAGCTGCATTCGTTTTCGCGGCAGTCTTCGCGTGCGCCATCGCTGCATCACGAGGTGAATGTTCCAGCCGAACAAGGCGATACCAAGCGGGTGCCGCAGGCCACGCTTGATACCCTGAGACGGAACTTCCTCATGTCTGATGCCTTTTCCCCGTATCCGCCTCCGCCAATCGCACTGCCAGCAAGGCATACCTTCAGGCGCGACAAACGCGTTTCAAGCTTATGGCAACGCAGAAACAGGGCCCGATGATGGTTGATCTCGGCTATAGTGTGCAAGATATGGCCTCTCCCATCATCGGTTACTCGCTGTTCTATCACGGCGACAACGGGCCGCTTGTAATCGCGGACGCCGCTGTCAACCCCATGCAGAAAGATGCCGTCGCGGCTATCTCGAAGCTTGTCGCGACTTCGCTGGACTCCATCGCAAATCCTGACGGATCGAAGATGTATTTCCTGGGCATCCACGATCTGGATTTGGGGTACCTGTCCTCAAGATCATGGTTCGGGCTGCTTCGACACCGATGGGTCCAGATTATGCCATCCGCTACGCGGTATCACACCGTTGAGGCCACCTAACCCAGCGCTGGAGCGTATGCAAACAGCGCGCGCCCCTCAGCGTCGGGCGTTATCTTCTGACTACTTCCTTATGAGCATACTTGCACCAAACGCCAAAGAAATAGCAGCACTCGCCCGAGAGGAGAGGGCAAATGACATCCAATTTGCCGAACCTCCTTCCCGAGATGCTCTTGAAACGTTAGAGCGTGATATATTACGTCACCGTTCTGACTTTGAAGTTCGCTTCTACGGTTTTTACAAGACGACATGTGATCTCCGAATGCTTCAGTATATTCCGTCAGTGAAGACGCTTGTTGTGAACTGCTTGAGTGGAGAGGTCGACGGGGTCGATGAGATTGGACGGCTCAAAAATCTTGTAAACTTAACGATTGGAATTGAATGTTTGAACGACTTTACTTTCCTTGACGGACTGCCTCCTTCGTTGAAGGTTCTCTACCTCGAAGAGGCTAAAAAGTAAGACTTTGAGTTTAAAACCCCTCCGACGTTTTCAGAAACTTCGGCGACTTTATATTGAGCGACATCATAAAGACCTTAATGTGGTAAGTGAACTTGGGAATCTCGAGGAGCTGGTACTCCGATCTATTACGGTACCTTCCTTGTCGTTCTTGAGCAGTCTTCAGAAGCTGCGCCTCTTGGACCTAAAGTTGGGCGGTACAAAGAATCTCGATATTCTCGGGGACTTAGCCAATCTGAAGCAACTTGAAATTTGGCAGGTCAGCAAATTAGCCAATCTCGACGATGTCGTAAAGGCAAAGAATTTACGAGTTCTCTACTTACAAGATCTTCCGAATGTGACCCAGCTCCCTTCGTTTGCGCCCATGAAAGAACTGAGAGAGGTACATTTTAATCATCTTAAGGGCCTCAAAAATATTGTTCCCGTCACCGAAGCTCCTCGGCTCGAGTGGCTCACGCTAACATCCGCTCCCCATTGCTCAGCAGAAACATTTAAGCCGTTTCTTAAGCACCCGACTCTCAAGCGAGTAAGCGTAGGGCTTGGGAGTTTCCGTAAGAACCGAGACGTGCGAGCACTTTTTGCCGGATCTAAAGTGTCTGTCGACGGTGGGTTCGGGGAGAATATGCTTGGCTCAGAAGATAACCAATGAATGCACGAGATTTCGCGCCTTGGAACGGTTCGGGTTGATGAGCTCCATTGTAGCGCGAAACTCATGATTCGAGCGTTAGCCCGCCCCGCCGGCTCGTGCATGCACCGAAGAGCGAGGCGATGAAGCGATCATTCCGACAAGTCAACGTGTTTTCTTCCGATCCACTCCTGGGCAATCCCCTTGCCGTAGTGCACGCGGCTGATGGTCTGAGCGACGAGCAAATGGCAGCGTTTGCGCGTTGGACTCACCTTTCCGAGACAACGTATCTGCTGGCTCCGACGGACGCAGCTGCCGACTACCGCGTGAGGATATTCACGCCCGGCGGAGAATTGCCTTTTGCAGGACACCCAACGCTCGGCTCGTGTCACGCATGGATCGCTGCGGGCGGAGCACCACACGACTCAAGAGTCGTCGTGCAGCAGTGCGAGGTAGGGCTCGTACGCGTGCGTCGCGACGGCGCGCGACTCGAGTTTGCCGCACCCCCGTTGCGCCGGACCGGTCCATTGGAGCCGGCGGTCCTCCATCAGATCATCAAGGCCTTGAGGCTCACATCGTCAGATATCCGGCATCACCAGTGGGTCGACAACGGGCCTGGCTGGTGCGCGGTAATGCTGTCCTCCGCGAGCCAAGTTCTGTCGCTCCAACCCGATTGGGCGGTCCTTCATCCATTGAAGGTCGGCGTGGTTGGGCCCCATCCACCTAGCCACGAGGCCGACTTCGAAGTGAGGGCGTTCATCGGTGACGGGGCATACGAAGATCCGGTCACCGGGAGTCTGAATGCTAGTCTGGCGCAATGGCTCATTGGTGCCGGACTTTCGCCACCGGCGTACGTCGCCGCACAAGGCACCGCGATGCAGCGAGCGGGTCGCGTTCACTTGCGAAAGAGTGGCAACGAAGTCTGGGTCGGCGGAGATGTCGTAGATTGCATAGAAGGTGAGGTCGATTTCTAATCCGCCAATGAGAGTCGGCGGTAGGCATCACGTTTATTTGTAAAGCAGCTGAAAACAAATATGAGGGAGCGCTACAGTTTATCGCCGATGCCTATGAAAACGGTAAGTTCGGATTTCCTAAGGATCCACAGCTAGCTACTTTCTGGCGAGAAAAACTTCAGTACGATGACGTTATCCGTTTTTGGGACCAAATCTCTTAAGTAACATGGCGTTCAACCGAAGGGGCGCGAAAAACGCGCGCGCCGCTTAGCTCCCGTGTTATTCCCAATCCTTTTCCGCAGCCGCATTTTGCCCTGCAATCTTGCCGGCGACAAAACATTCCGTGATGTTTCCAGCTTCCAAATAGAGATGCCCGTAGATCGAGCTGATCTCGCCGGCGACGTAGAGGCGCGGGATCGGCTTTTTCATCGGGTCGAGCACGCGCTGCTCGACGTCGTGCTCCGGGCCGCCTTGGGTGTTATTGACGATCGGCCAGGCTTCCATGACATAGAACGGTCGGTTTTTGATCGGCATCATGGTTTTCGGCGGACGTTTGTGGTCGTCGTCTTGGCCTTTCTCGCATAGTTCATTCCAGCGCTCGACAGTGGCCTTTAGCACTTTCGGATTGACATCGATTTGCGCCGCGATGTCTTCGAGTGAATTGCCTTTCGTGATCCAGCCTTTGTTGACTTCTGCGAAGATTGTCCTCGCTCCAACTTGCTTCAAAGCGCTCATCGTTGACGATCGGGATACCGATGGGGCCGAGCTTGCGGCCTTCTTCGTCGAAAATCAGATGGCAGGGGATGCGCGGATAGTCCTGGATATCGGCATCGTAAAATTCCAACGCGCGCGTGCCCGTGTCCTGCGGCGCGGGTGGATACTCGTCCATGAACCGCTTGCCGAATTTGTCGACGGCGATCCAGATCATTTTGCGATTTTCGTTTCTCGGTCCGGCCCAGACGTGGCGGATGGCGAACGGCAGCTCGGGAAATTTGAAACCGTAGCCGCCGTGAAAATGCCACATGTGCCAAAGTCCGGCGCCGGCTTTCTGCGCCATCTTTACGCCGTCGCCGGTGTTGCCGAGGTAAACCGGATAAACTGGCTGTGCTTGGAAGTATTGCAGCTTCATCGCGTCGTCGTTTTCATAACCGCCGCAGGCGAGGATCACGCCTTTCTTCGCTTTGATGCGCAACGCCTTGCCTTCGTGCTCGGCGACCAATCCGATGACCTCGCCATTTGAATTCGTGATCAGTTCTTTTGCCGGTGTCGCGAGCATGACCTCTATGTTGCGCGTATTCACATTGTCATAAACGACTTTGAACAAGCGTGCGCCGCCGCGGAGTCCCTTGGCCCAGGGAAATTCAGAGTATGCCGGAAAGTCTTTGAGCTTGATCGAATCGATGTCGTTGGTCCCCGGAAACGGATAGGTGCCGTGACCGCGGGTCTCGGTTTTGGTCGGCTCGGTGCCGCTGACTTTGGCAAGCTCGGTCAGCCAATCGATCATGCCGACCATCTCTTCGGCCATCTTACGCAGGATATCGTCGGGCGTGGTGCCGTTGCACGTGCGCTTGAAATATTGAAAGGCGCCTTCGGCATTGTGCGCGAAAGCGACACCGCCGCCGGAAAGCATCGAGATGCCGCCGGGGTGCGGCATTTTTTCAATCAATAAAACTTTCGCGCCGGCGTCGTGTGCCGTGATCGCGGAAATGCCGCCGGCCGCGCCGTAGCCGACGACGATCACGTCGACTTCTTTGTCCCAATGGTGCTTATCTCCGTTGTTGGCCATGCTTACTCCTTCGTTGTTTTTCTGTTTAAACTCGGATTTCGGAAAGATCTCTCACTGCGTCAGATTGTGTGAAAACTCTATCGGAGCCCTTCGACTAGGCTCAGGGCGAACGGACAAGTACTTCATTTCTAACGAAACCACACCGTTCGTGGTGAGCCGAGTCGAACCATGAACGGTGTTTTCACATAGTCTGGTGTTCGAGATGACAGCGCTGTGTCGTTTTTTCCATGCCCATCCATCACTCCAATCTTCACAGTCTCTCCTCCAACCAATCCAACATGTACGGCACGTTGTGCGCCCAGTAGTCGTGGCTGCAGTGAATTCTCCCGCCGCCGTCCTCTTCAGTGTATATTTTTAGCGTTTTGTCTTTAGCGCCGATCTCGGCGAACAACCTCTTGGCGCCGTCAACCGACATCAACGTATCCTTGTCGCCGTGGGTGATCAACGTGGGGCAGGCGATGTTCTGCGCAATGCCTGCCATCGTGTAGTTTTTCAATTGTTTTCTTGCTTCGTCATGACTGACTCCTCCGAGAAGTCTTTGGCAAACCGGCTGCAGATGAACGCAAAAGTCGTAAAGATCATCGAGCACACTGTAACAGCCGCTCCAGGCAACCAATGCTTTGATTCTTTTTTCGAATGCCGCAACTCGCGGCGCATAATAGCCGGCCATGCTGATGCCGAGCAGCGCGACGCGATTCGGCATCGACTTCAGGACGCGAAACCAGATAGTCGATACACGCCTTTCCCGGCACTTCATAATCGGGTCGAGTCTTGATTCCTTTAAGATAAATCGACGAGCCGCGTCCCGGCGTGTCGACGAGCAGCATCGCCCAGCCGCGCTCGAGCATCTGTTTGCCGCCGAAATAAATCTCCTCGGCGTAAGCGTCCGCGCCGCCGAGAAAAAGCACCGCCGGCCATTTGCCAGGTTTGGGATTCACCGGATGACAGAAGTAGCCGTCGTACTCTTCGTTACCGCAGCGGACGGTAATCGACTTCGATCTTAGGACTCGTTGAACGCTGGCCGCCGCGCGAAAATTGTCCCGGGCCTTGCGAAAACGTTCTGCCGCGCTTCGGTTCTTCGGCGATCGTCAGCAGACACGTCGGACATTCGATAGTAATTGTTTGCATGAAAATAATATTGCTTCGCCGTGCGTTGACGACCCGCTGCAAGCGCTTCTTTGGCGCGCGCCTCGGTTTTCTCTGCCAGTTCCAACCAAGCACGCTCCCACGCCGCTTTGTCGCCCGCTTCGACGTTCTTCATCGCTCGCGCGATATCGAACACGTCACCGCCGCCTTGTTGCGCTTGTGCGACAAGGCGCAATGTATGCCCGCCGAAAGGATGATTGGGAAAGAGAAAGTCGAACATAAGCGTTCCTCAATATTTCGTGTTCGTTGTCCGCCGCGACATGGGCTTTGATTCAAACCTTGTGCGTACCGCAAAAAAAGCATGGAGACAACCTTTTCTCGATGGGTTGCCTTGAAGCGCCAAGCACGAAACGGACGGCGCGGCAGAAGAAATAAACTTGACAGCTATTTCAGACGTTGCTAGCGTCGTTCACACAACCGGACTCCCTCAGCTTTGAGACGGCGAAGCAGCTAGAGACTTCAAAGCGAAGAGCACACTGTGGTTCTCAAGAGGGCGGCGATCGCAACAAGCCAGGCGTTCTTGCTCATAAAGCAAGAGTGATCTGGCTTTTTTATTTTGCGGGGCGAAGGTGGAGCTAGCATGGCAACCTACATTGCACTGGTAAACTATACCGATCAGGGCGTGCGGCAAATCCGCCAGACCACCGAAAGAGCAAAGGCGCTGATCAACGCGGCGGCCAATCTCGGCGTCAAAATCAAAGACATTTACTGGACCATGGGTGCGTTCGACGCGGTCTTTATCGCGGAAGCGCCCGACGACGATAGCGTCATGGCGTTCGCCGCGAGCATGGGCTCGCTCGGCAACATTCGCACACAAACTCTGCGGGCATTCTCCGCCGCTGAGATGAACAAGATTCTCGACAAAGTACCGGCGGGAAGTTTTACTTCAGCAAAGTGAAAAGAGGAGTCGTTATGGCAAAAGTCGATCTCTCGATCGCAATCGGCGGCGCCGCCGGCCAGGGCATCGCGACGCCCGGCGATATCCTGGCGCGCATCTTCGTCCGCCGGGGTCTGCACCTGAATGCCTACAACGCCTATCAGTCGATCGTGCGTGGCGGCCACATTTTTCTCACGCTCCGGACCAGCGACGAGCCGGTGCTTAGCTTCGGCGACAAGCTCGACATCATGATTCCGCTCAATCAGGACACGATGAATCGTCACCTGGGATTGATGAAATCGGGCTCGGCGGTGCTTTACAACGGTGACAAGATCAAGCCCGGCGAAGCTACAGCTGGCGTGCAGCTCTGTCCATTCTCAGTGAAGGAACTGGCGCCGAAAGTCAGAGGCGACTTGGTGCAGAATACGATCGCGCTGGCGGCGGTGCTGCAGCTCATCGGCGTAGAATTCAAAATCCTTGAGGACATCCTCAGCGTACAGTTCAAAAGAAAAGGCCAAGCCGTGATCGATGAAAACGTCGGCGTGGCGCGCGCGGGTTACGACTACGCTGCGGCGCATTTCAAGCCGTTCGCATTCTCGCTGCCCGACACCGGAAAAAAACTGGCGTTCTTCGAAGGCAACCAGGCGCTGGCGATGGGAGGAGCGGCGGCGGGTGTGCGTTTTTACTGTGCCTATCCTATGAGCCCTGCATCCGGTGTACTTCACTGGATGGCCCGGCATGGGCGCCAGTTGGGCATCATGGTGCGTCAGATTGAAGACGAGATCGGAGTTATCAACGTAGTCATCGGCGCTGCCCATGCAGGATGCCGGGCGATGTGCGCCACTTCGGGAGGTGGCTTTGCGTTGATGACCGAAGGGCTTGGCGCGGCTGCGATGATGGAAATCCCGCTGGTGTGCATCAACGTGCAGCGCGCGGGGCCGGCTACGGGAGTGCCGACGAAGACGGAACAGGGCGACCTCTGGCAGGTGATGGGAGCAGGGCAAGGAGACTACCCACGCATTATTGTCGCGCCAACCGACATACCGGATTGCTTCAAGACAGTGCCCGAGCTTTTTAACCTCGTGGATAAGTTTCAGTGTCCGGGCATCGTCATTTCAGATCTCTTGCTTTCCGAGGGTCGTTCCAGTGTGGATCCGGCGGAATTAGACTTCAACGTTCCCATCGACAGAGGAGAAGTGATCGGCCTCAACGGTAGCGTCCCGCCCGTCAATGGCGGCTATAATCGTTATCAGCTCACGGATATCGGTATCTCTCCTAGGGCGCTGCCAGGGACGGCGGGATACACGCATGTCGTGGCGACCGATGAACATGACGAGGATGGCGTGTTGATCAGCGACGAATACACCAACCCCCATAAGCGCCGCGCGATGCATGAAAAGCGCATGCGCAAGATGGAGTCGATTCTGCCGCTCCTGAAGCCTCCTAGGCTGTTCGGACCAGAGGACGCGCAGGTGACCTTGGTGGGTTGGGGCTCAACGGAAGGGGTCATTCGCGAAGCCATGCAAAAGTTAGCAAACGAAGAAGGGGTTGCCGCCAATAATCTCCAGATCAAGTGGATGGTTCCTCTCCATTGCGAAGCAATCACGGCGATAGTTTCCAAGTGTAAGAAGCTCATCATCGTAGAGAATAACTACAGCGGACAGTTCGCGCGCTACCTGCGCTCCGAAACCAGCATCGTCGCCGACGGTCACATTCGCAAGTACGATGGCGAGCCCTTTATGCCGCATCATATTGTCGATGGCGTGAAGGAGATTTTGGCGGGCACAGACACAGAAATATGTGCCGGTGCATGAGATTATGGTTTAGAAAAGTTACTTACTCTACGTTTAGCGTGGAAAGTCTTCACCACGAAGGACACGAATATCACGAAGTTCGGAATATTTGTTATCCGAAATCTTCATGTCCTTCGTGAGCTTCGTGGTTAACGAACTCAAGGCGTAACGAATAAAGGAGTGAATGATGACATTATCTACGGTCGAAATCGAATCTAAAGCGCGATCCATGCCGCGCGCATTCAGATACCGCTAACGATCAAGGATTTTAAAGGAAAGGCAGATCCTGACTGGTGCCCGGGCTGCGGCGACTTCGGTGTGCTTACAGCATTGAAACAGGCGCTAGTGGAGTTGAATCTGCACCCTCATAAGGTGATGACCATCAGCGGCATCGGCTGTTCTTCCAACCTGCCTGGGTATGTTAGTACCTACGGTATGCACACGTTGCATGGACGCGCTTTGGCAGTGGCGACCGGCGCCCAGCTCGCCAATCACGAGCTCAAGATCATCGTTACCGGGGGCGACGGCGACGGCTACGGCATCGGCGGCAACCATTTTGTTCACTCCATGCGACGCAACATCGATCTAACCTACATTGTGATGAACAATCAGATTTATGGACTTACAACCGGACAGATCTCCCCGACCAGCACTAAAGGGATGAAAACCAAGAGCACGCCTATCGGTAGCGTGGAGAATCCTATCTTTCCTGTTTCGCTCGCCATTGCTGCGGGGGCGACCTATGTGGCGCGGGGATATACCGGACAGGTAAAACATCTTGTCGATCTCATCAAAGGCGGCATTCAACACAAGGGGTTTGCGCTCATCGATGCCTTCAGTCCGTGCGTGACCTTCAATCTCGACAACACCCACGAGTTTTTCAAACACCGGACAAAAAAGTTAGAAGACATGGGGCATGATCCGACCGACTTCGCCGCGGCTATACAGAAGAGCTACGAGTGGGGTGATGAGATTCCCATCGGGCTTTTCTGGAAGCGAGAAGATCTTCCGGCGCTGGATCAACTCGAGCCGATTCTTGACGAAGGCGGACCGCTTGCGCGCCGGCCGCTCGGAATTTCCCCCGACGTCGCGAAATCGTTGGTGCGCGAACTGATGTAACGTCTGACCATTGATTTTATTCACCACGAAGTTCACGAAGAACACGAAGTTACGAATCATAGTTTTTGAACCCTTCGTGAACTTCGTGTTCTTCGTGGTGGAATTCTTTGGCCAACGCGATTGATTTTGCGTCGTCTCAAAGCCAAAAGCTGCAACGAGTAGCAACTGTTTTCCCGCTTCCCGTAGTTCATTCCTCGGTTGACACTATCAGCCGTTCTGGCGATACTCCTGTCGAAAATAAATTTTCGGTACAAGCAGAAAAAACAATAAGACAGGAGACTACACGGTGAAATCCGGTTTCAAGATTATGGATTCCGATATGCATCTGCGCGAGCCCGCTGATCTGTGGGACAAATATATGGAGCCCGAGTGGCGCGAACGCGCGCCGAAAATCTTAAGCTCCACCGCGCGCAGCTCGGCGATGGTGCTGATCGAAGGCAAAATTCTCCAGGGCTACAAACCCAGTTATCGTGGCGGCATATTCGACGCGACGCGCATCGACGAAGAGATCGCCGACTACCGGGCGCGTGGTTTCGACGCGAAGACGCAATTGCAGGCGATGGACCGGGAAGGATTGGACGTCGCGGCGCTCTATCCGTCGATCGGTCTCGGCATCATGATGCGCGACGATATGGATCCCAAACTGGCGGCAGCCATCGCGCGCGCATATAACAATTGGCTTTACGACTTCTGCCAAACCGATCCGAAAAGATTGAAAGGGGTAGCGATGCTCCCGCTCCATGATCCCAATGAAGCGGTCAAAGAAGCTCAACGCGCGGTCGGAAAGTTGGGATTTATCGGGACGTTCGCCCGGCCCGAGCCGCTGCGCAATCTACCGTGGCACTCGCGCTACTTCGACAGCCTATGGTCGGCGCTGGAAGAGCTTGGCGTGCCGCTCGGCTTTCACTCAGCGACGGCGGCCGGTGAAGTGGCGCAGATCGGCGATCGTTTCGGCGATAATTTGCTGCTGCGCCATGTCGTCTCGCATCCGATGGAAAACATGATGGCCATGGCCGACACCATCGGCGGCGGTGTGTGCGAGCGACATCCGAAATTGAAGCTGGCGTTCCTGGAATGTTATTGCGGCTGGGTTTCGTTCCTGCTGCATCGCATGGACAACGCCATGGCGAAGGGGCGATTTCCAACGGCGGGGAAGTTGAAACCGAGCGAGTATTTCAAGCGGCAATGCTGGATTTCAACGGAGCACGAAAAAGAACTGCCGATGATCATCGATCTGATCGGCGACGACAATATTGTTTTCTCCACCGACTATCCGCACGGCGACTCCGATTTCCCGGAGGGAGTAGAGGAGTTTCTCGAGATGGACGGTGTCTCGAATGAGAGCCGGAAGAAGATCCTCTGGGACAACTGCGCGCGGCTCTATGGATTGAATTAGCACTGATGCCAATGACGGGTTTGCGGTTGATTGAGCGCTTAGATCAAATGCGAGATTCCTCGGCTCCGCCTCGGAATGACACAAGAGCAGGTGTCATCCTGAACGACGAAGTGAAGGATCTCGATTCCGTGTAGTATACAATTGTCGAAAACATCCAGGAGTTCATCGCGGCAGTCCGCACTGTCGAGGGCGCTGCAGCGCATCGGAAGACCCGTGAGAAACAAATTTCTTGTCTTCGTACTTACAGCCTTGTTTCTGGCGGCCGTTAATCCAAGTCACGCGCAGCAGACAGGAAAAGTCTTCCGCATAGGTTTCCTGGATAATAGCACTGCTTCCGGTAGCGCGGTCCTCGTGGACGCGTTCCGGCAGGAGATGAGCAAGCTTGGCTGGATCGAGGGAAAAAATATCACTATCGAGTACCGGTTTGCAGAGCAAAAGGACTGAGCGCCTGCCTGAGCTTGCGGCGGACCTGGTTCGTCTTAAGGTTGATCTGATCGTGGTCACAGGGAGGACCAGCGGCGTTAGCGGCGAAGAGAGCAACCACTACCATTCCCATCGTGATGACGAGCGTTGGGGACCCCGTGGGTGCAGGTTTGGTTGCCAGTCTGGCGCGGCCGGGAGGCAATGTCACCGGGCTCTCGAGTTTAGGATCGAGCTAAATACCAAAAGGCTAGAGATACTCAAGGACGCAGTCCCCAAGCTCGCCCGAGTTGGACTTCTGCGGCCGCCGGGAGCAGCGCACTAGCAGACCTCCAACTGAAAGAGCTCAGGCCTGCGGCTGTGGCACTGAAGCTAAAATTGGAGGAGATCGAGACTCAAGCCGACGCCAAAGGTTTAGAGAGCGCCTTTCAAACCGCAAAGCAGAAGCAGGTGGGCGCGATTATGACGATCCCCACTCGCCCCTTTTTCGCCGAAAGAAAGCGGATCGTCGAGCTTGCCGGCAAATACCGGTTGCCGGCTATTTACCCCAGAAGGAGTTTGTCGATGAGGGCGGTCTCATGTCCTACGGGGCGGACTTCGATGACCTCTATCGGCGCGCGGCTGTTTACGTGGACAAGATCTTGAAAGGCGCCAAACCGGCTGATTTGCCGGTGCAGCAGGCAACGAAGTTTGAATTCGTCATCAACCTTAAGGCGGCGAAACAGATTGGTCTGACAATTCCAGGCCGCGTGCTCGAGCGGGCGAATCAAGTGATTAAGTGACATTTTAGATTTTCGATTGCCGATTTTCGATTAGGGGCGAAGAGAATGAATAGAAGATGTTGGCTGCGATGGCGGGATTCTGTTTCCGACAATCGAAATCTAAAATCTGTACTGAGCCCAGTCGAAGTATCCAAAATCGAAAATGGGATCTTCGCTATCGCTTTCACATTCGCCTTTGGTGGGGCTGTGGCTCAGGCCTCGGACGCACTATACCGAACCTGTAGGAGCAAGCGATGAACGAACAAGTTTCACCATCCGAATACCTCGTCATTTCCCGCGGACAATGGGACAAGGACATCGCGCGGAGGAAATACAGAACGCGATCGACCAATTCTACGTCTGGCTGGATCGGCTCGTCGCCGAGGGGAAGATGAAAACCGGACAACGGCTCGCGAACGGGGGCAAAACGGTTTCACGGAAAAACGTGGTGACGGACGGCCCGTTCGGCGAAGCCAAGGAAGTCATCGGCGGCTACTGGTTCATCGTGGCCGGCAGCCTCGAGGAAGCTGCGAAGATTGCCGCAGGAAATCCGTGTCTGAACTGCGGCTTGTTCTACGAGATCCGGCCCATCGACCCGGAGCGGGCCACGGCCTTCACGGTGACGAGCGAGACCCCAAGCGAACACAGAGACCAACTATGACGGCACACGACATCGATGGCTTTGTCGTCTAGAGAGACACGATGCTCGAACTCCGTCCGACCTGCGAACACTGCAACAAGACTCTGCCGCCGGACTCACTCGAAGCGCGCATTTGCACTTACGAGTGTACGTTCTGTGTCACGTGTGTTGATAGTGTCCTAGGCAACGTTTGCCCTAACTGTGGCGGTGGATTTGTACCCAGGCCTATCAGGCCATCGAATAATTGGAAAGGCGACAATTTCCTCGGCAAGGATCCGGCGAGCACTAAGATCAAGCACAGGCCTGTTGATCCCGCGGCGCATGCAAGATTCTCGGCTCCAATCAAGAATATTCCGCCGCAGAAGCGTTAGCGCCTGAAAATTCCAAGACGGCTAACCCCGCTAGAACCGATATGATTATGATTTAAGACCGTCGCTGTTCTTGATCACGGCTCAGCGGCATCGCGTTGGGCATCAATTCTAGACGAAAACGAGCGAAAGAGAGTTGGATGATGAGTCAAGTCCTTAAAGGGCAAAGTGGCGTTGGTCGCAGGGGCAACGCGCGGCGCGGGCCGCGGCATCGCTGTCGAACTGGGCGCGGCTGGAGCCACGGTGTACTGTCACCGGCCGCACCACGCGCACGCAACGTTCCGAGTATAACCGTCCCGAAACGATCGAAGAGACGGCCGAGCTGGTGCAACACGCGGGCGGCCAAGGCATCGCCGTGCAAGTCGATCATTTGGACCCGGCGCAAGTGCAAGCGCTGGTGGCGCGCATCGAGCGCGAGCAAGGCCGCCTGGATGTTCTGGTCAACGATGTGTGGGGAGCGGACTTCTTGATCGAGTGGAACGTGCCGGTGTGGAAGCACTCCCTGGAAAAGGGGCTGCGCATGCTGCGGCTCGCCATCGACACGCATATCATCACCAGCCACTTCGCACTACCCCTCTTGATCAAGAATCCGGGCGGACTGGTCGTCGAGATGACGGACGGCACTGCCGAATACAACAATGCAAACTACCGGTTGTCGCTGTTCTATGATCTCGCCAAGACCTCGGTCATTCGCATGGCTTGGGCGCAGGCGCAAGAGCTTCGGCCCCATCAGTGCACCGCCGTTGCCCTGACTCCCGGCTGGCTGCGTTCCGAGATGATGCTGGATGCCTACGGTGTCAGCGAAGCAAATTGGCGTGACGCCATCGCGAAGCAACCGCACTTCGTCATCACCGAAACGCCACGCTACGTCGGCCGTGCCGTCGCGCATCTTGCTGGAGATTCCGATGTGGCGCGCTGGAGTGGTCAGTCGCTTTCGAGCGGCCAGCTCGCAAAGGTCTATGGCTTCACTGATTTGGATGGGTCCCAGCCCGATGCTTGGCGCTACGTTGTTGAGGTCCAGGATGCCGGCAAACCAGCGGATGCGACCGGATACCGATAACCACGTAGCCCGCTCAATAACGGCAAGTCGCTAACGTAGAGAAAAGTCTCCGTTGGTACGTCGAGGTTCTCGGGTTCACAGCGAATCCGTTTCCGTAAAAGCCGCCATACTCTTTCGCGATATTAAGCGATGAGACGGAACATTCGGTTTATATAAACTCCCCGCTGTGTGATCTGGTAAAATGGCCTGATTGGCTTTTCTCTGATTTTTCCGTGTGGTAAGAATTCATATGATTTAGCAGAATACACCCGGTCGGATTCCTAATCGTGGGGTGGTGCGTTCAAAAATTCCTACACGGGAGTAAAAACAGGGGAGTCGCGCCAAATGATAGTGTCGAGCAAAGATTTTGTCACCGAAATTCAGCGCATGGTGCGCGCGAAGCATTCCAAAAATCATCCGATCATCGGCATGATCGAGGAAGGCAAGCTCGACCGCGAGCAGCTCAAAGGCTTCGTCGGCCAGTTTTATCTTTTTTTTCCCAAGCCGTTTCCCAAGCCGATCGCGGCGATGTTGAGCCGCTGCCCGGACGATCCCGAGATGGAAAAAATGTGGATCGAGAATGTTGTCGAAGAAGGGACGGGCGAGATCACCGGCACCGATAGCCACAAAGCTTTGTTTATTCGTTTTGCCGGCGCGTGCGGCTACAGCAAGGAAGAATTGGACCGCGTCGAACCGTTGCCGGAGACGCGAGGCGTTTCTCGACTGGCGCGAGCTACTAATGTATCAGCGAAGCTGGTTGGAACTTTATGCCTGCCAAGGTTTTTGTCTCGAAGGGACCGCCAACGAGCGCATGACGCGCATCGTCAACGGCTTGACTAAACACTACGGCTTCGACCGCGAGTCCGAAGACATCCGCTACTGGACGTTGCACATGGGCGTCGACGAAGAACATATGAAGGTCGGGCCGCTCGCGGTGGAGCGTTACGCCGTGAGCGAGCCGCAGCAAACTACGGTGCGCGCTTCGGTGCAAAAAACCCTCGATCAGTTTTGGCTCGCTTTCGACGGCATTAAACGCGCGTTCGTCGACAAAGACCCTATTTATGCGCGCTGGCGCAACGATAAGTAACGAGGAGCTGTCAAATCATGGAAATGGTCGATCTGTCGCGGCTGATTTATGACGGCATGCCGAAGATCCCGATCTTGCCGGAAGTTCACGTGCAAAAGTTTTTGAGTTTGGAAAAAGGTCATCCGTTAAACGTGACCGAATTGTCGCTGCCATGTCATGCCGGCACCCACGTTGACGCGCCGATTCACATCGTGCCCAACGGTAAGTCCATCGAACAGCTGCCGCTCGATGCATTCGTAGGGCCCGGGGCGGTTATCGGTGTTAAGAAAAAAGGCGGCGAAGAAGTGACGGCAAAAGATCTTGAGGCCTCCGGCGTGCCGGTCAACCGCGGCGATATTCTGATGCTCTACACCGGCTGGGACGATAAATTCGATAGCCCGGACTACAATCTTCATCCGTATTTGTCGGTAGACGCCGCGGAATGGATGGTGCAAAAGGGCATCAAGTTGTTCGGCATCGACTGCATCACGGTGGATTTGCCGACGCCGCTCAGACCGAAGGGATTCGATTTTCCAGTGCACAAAACCTTGCTGGGCAATGAAGTCTTGATTGCCGAGAACGTCGCCAATCTCGGCAGCATCGTCGGCAAGCGCACGCGCATCATGGCGCTGCCGCTGCGTATCAAAGGCAGCGACGCCGGCCACGCGCGCATCATCGCGGAGATCTTGAACTGATCCTATGGCGCTCACCAAACCGATCAAAGGAATCATCGGCGCTTGTCTGACTCCGTTCGACGACAGCGATCGGGTCAACTACAAAGCATTGGAGAAAGAAATCGATTTCATCGTCGCCGATTGCGACGCGATTACGATCGCCGCGGTCGAAGCCGCCGAATACACCATGCTCACGCGCGACGAGCGCAAAGAAGTTTTAAAAGTCGCGACTGAAATGGTGAACAAACGCGTGCCGGTGATCCTCGGCTGCTCGAGCCCGTCGCCGAAAGAGGTTTTGGATTTGGCGGAGTATTCGGCAAAGGTCGGCGGCGATCTGGTGCAAGTGTTGATGCCGCTGCGGCCGTGGGGTGGACAGCCGACGATCGCCGAATTGATGGAATTTTACACCCAGGTTGCTTCAGCGAGCCCGCTGCCGGTGACCTGCTATCACAATCCCGGGCCCGGTGCCGATCCGCCCCAGGACGCGTTCGTAAAAATTAGCGAGATCGACAACATTCGCTACTTTAAGGAAAGCTCGAGAGATATAACGAAAATATCCCGATTAATCGAACAAATCGACCTTGCGGGACGCGGCCATTATTTCACCACGATGCAGCCCCTCTTGGTTACCTTGATGCTCGGCGGCTCGGGCGCGACGATGCCGCCACCGGGAACGCGCATCGGCTCACAGATCGTCAAGGCGTTCAGAGCAGGGGATTTGGAGCGAGCTCGTTTTTGGGCGCGTTGTTACGCGCTGTTTCCCGGCAAGTGGGCTGCGTATGGCTTGCCGCCGGTGATGAAGTCGGCAATGAAGCATTTCGGCGTCGATATCGGCAACCCTTGCCGGCCCTACGCTCCCGTGAGCCCGCGCGATCACGCGCAGATCGGCCAATTTTTGCGTCAAGTCGGCTTGATCGGCGAAGCGGGGCCGACGCCTCAAGCTTTGCTCGATGCTCAAGACACACTCCGGCAGGAAGACACGTTCCTGCGTTAGCGAATCAGATTCGGAGAGTTGCAGAATTAGCAGGGCGCCAACGGCGCGCTGACAACGCAGCGATTTATGGAATGGATCAAATATCTGTCGGATAAACTGGTCATCTGGTTATTGCGGGCCTCTTCGCGATTCGGCAAAGAGCTGACCCCTGATGGCAAGCGAGAGCAGGAGCTTTGGCGCGAACAGCGGCTGCGGAATTTGCGCGGTTTGGCCTTGCGCTCGCGGCGCTTGGAACGCAAAGACTAAAAACTCATAAGTCCTGCCATACGTAAAATATTCATGCAATTCTCAACCAGGCGGAAAAAAATCGTCATCCTTGGCGGCGGCTGCGGTGGCGTCGTAGCGGCAACTCACCTGGGGCGCAAGCTCGGCGCCGACCACGACGTGATCCTCGTCGATCGCCGCGCTGAGCATATTTTCATGCCCGCGTTTTTGTTTATCATGCTCGGTGAACGCCAGCCGCGCGACATCAGCCGGAGCTTGAGACTTCTCGAAAAGCGCAACGTCAAAATTATTCAGTCGGAAATTCTCGGCATCGATCCAGCCCGTCAGAGAAGTTTCACTGGAGCGGGAGAAGATCAACTACGATTACTTGATCGTCTCGCTGGGCTTGCAAACGCGGCCTGATTTGGTTCCGGGCTTCGCCGAGTCGTCGCAACATCCCTGGGAAATGGAGTCCGCCGTGCGCTTGCGCGACACGCTGGCGGCTTTTCGCGGCGGCAGAATTGTCGTCGGTGTGCCGCTCGGGCCATACCGCTGTCCGCCGGCGCCGTATGAAGCTCAATGGATGCTCGACGGTTATTTCCGCCAAAAAGGCATTCGCGAGCGGGTCACGATTGAATATTTCACACGCGAGGCCGAGCCCACTGGCGAGGCGCACGACCCAACGGTATGGATGGACGCCGAGAGCAAACGGCGCGGCATCAAGCAGAACTATGAGTTTGTTGTGCGCTCCATCGATCCGGAGCGAAAAGTCGTGCAGGGGCTCTACAATTACAAAATCCCTTACGACTTATTGGTGATGGTGCCGCCGCACCGTCCGGCTCAAGTGCTGCTCGACAGCGGCCTCGCCGACACCGAAACCGGCATCCGGGTCGATTACGACACCTTGGAAACAAAGTGGGAGAACGTCTATGCGATCGGCGACTGCGCCGATATGCCGGCGTCGAAGGCCGGCGGCGTAGCGCATCAGGAAGCCGACGTGCTCGCGCATAATCTAGCCGTTGAGATCACCGGCAAAGGCAGACCGGTCGATCTCTGGCTGCATACGATATGACTGCTCGCATTCGGCGCTGGACGCGCCGCCGCAAATCGAACGACTTATCCAACCGGCTGGCCGCCGTTCGGCGCCACCGAGCCACGAACCTGGGGTCCATCAAGAATGATCTATTGGGCCAAGGTCGGCTTTGAGAAATGGTGGCTCTGGCGCTACTTCTAGATCCCTATTTAATCTTCCTACGAAAAATAGATTTGCTGCTTTGGTTTTTCACTGCTGGCGACCAAAGGGAGAAGAGGGGCGAGAAGGGGCTGGGCAAATGTTTAATCTGGGAGAATTCACAAAAGTTTACATAATATATCTTATCAGACGTTATATATTACCTCTAAAGTTTTACTTGCTGACCGCGGGGCTGCTCGATTTCGCCTCTAGCTCGGTCACTTTTAGAGCCATGGGCGAACCCGGGTTGTCTTTCAGATAATCCTTATACGCTTGAACGGCGGTCTTGATGTCGCCGATTTGTTCGGCGCAGCGGGCTTTGCCGAGCGTCGCGCGGGATTGTAAGGCGCCGGTGATTTTTTCCGCTTCCGCGAAATGTTCAATCGCGCCTTTGCACTGCTTCATCTGTTCTTCAGTCTCTGCCCGCGTGACCAGCGCTATTTGACGATAAAGGCTGTCCGGTTTGGTGGCGACTACGGAGCGCTCCGCAGCGCTCAGCGCTTTTTCCAACTGATGCGTCGTTAGATAGCTGTTGGCCAGGTAAATGTGCGCGAGCACGGAATAGCGCGACCAGCGAAAAGCTTGAACCTTTTCGAACGCGGGTATGGCTTCGTTGTATTTCTGATTTTGGTAGAGCGCGAGAGCTTTGGTAAACTCCTGGGAAGCGGCGACGTTCTGGTTTTCTTTGAATTGCTGCCAACCCCAGAGCGCAGCCAACAAGATCACGATGCCAGCAAGCGCGGAAAACACCAGAGCTTTATGCTCGTTGAAATATTCAACAGCGTGCTCCAAACCGACCTGAAACCAATCCGGTTCACGCAGTTGCTTTCGTGTGAGTCGCTTGCTGGCGGTTGCCATGATTTGACTAGACTGGAGAGTTTAAAGCACGATTCAGCTTCTAATTCGAACACCAGGGCGACCGAGAAGCAGCGCAGCGGTAAAATGGCTATTGTTTGTACTTGAAATCGTCGGGCCCCATTTTTTCTAGGATTTCAGCCCATTTCTCTTTGGAGACATTGGAGACGTTTTCCACCGGACGTTCGGCATCCTCGTTCTGCTGCAGCATGCTCGAAGCCTCGAGCACGGCTTTGGCAACATAGATTGGACTTTTGGTGCGCAACGCCAGGGCGATCGCATCGCTCGGCCGCGAGTCGATTATCACCTGGCGCCCCGCCAACTTTAGATTAACGGCGGCGTAATAAGTATTTTCCTTGAGCTCGGTAATTTCCACCGATTCAACCGAGCAGCCGACTTCGCCAAGGATCGTTTTCAGCAAATCGTGGGTCATCGGGCGCGCCATCTTGATTCCTTCGATTTCCGTGGCCATCGCCGTGGCTTCCAAGAGACCGATCCAGATCGGCAAATTAAGCTTATTTTCGGTGTCCTTGAGAATGACAATGGGGGTCTTCGTAACCGGGTCCAACGTCAAACCGCCAACTGCCATTTGGATGGTATCTTCCTTTTTCGTCATGCCATGTCCCCTTCTAACTGGGATTTCAAATCAAACTTATCCGACAAAGGTTCGCCCATCAACGAGTTGGCGGTCGCCCCGGTAATCCTTACCGGTATCAATCGGCCCAAGAGATTTGCCGGGCATCTCACATTGACGATCCGGTTGCCGCGCGTGCGCCCCATCATTTGCCCATTTTTCAACTTCGATTGACCGTCGAGCAAAATCTCTTCCAGACTTCCGATTCGCTGACGATTCCTGTTCAACGAGATTTCACGTTGCAACGTTTGCACGGTGTTCAGGCGGTCTCGCTTCACGTTGGTTGGGACATCATCATCGAATATTTTTGCGGAAACCGTTTGTGGTCGCGGCGAATAGCTGAACGAATAAATTTCATCATACTGCACTTGCTCCAGCAATTCTAGGGTTTGGTCGAATTCGGCGTCGGTCTCGCCGGGAAATCCGACGATGATATCGGTGCTGAGCGCGACTTCGGGGCGGCGCTTGCGCAACCGCTCGATGCGCTCTAAATATTCGCTGCGCGTGTAACCCCGACGCATGCGAGCGAGCACCGTGTCCGCGCCCGACTGGACCGGCAGATGCAAATGCTCGCAAAGGTTTTCCAAGGTCGCAAAAGCGTCGGTCAATTCCGGCGAGAGATCCTGTGGATGGGACGTGGTAAAGCGGATTCTTTTCAGGCCGTCGATCGCGTCGACACGGCCGAGCAGTTGAGCAAAGCTCAATTCACCGGGCGTGAGTTTGCCGTAAGAATTGACGTTTTGTCCCAAGAGCATGATTTCGATCACGCCTTTTTTCACCAGCGCCTCGATTTCGGCGATGACGTTGGCGCTTGGCCGGCTGAGCTCGCGCCCGCGCACGTGCGGCACGATACAGAAGCTGCAAACTTTATTGCAGCCCTGCATGATGGTGACAAACGCTTTGACGCCGTGGACCTGAGTTCTCCCGTCGGGGTCTTCCATATAAGCCGGATCGCGGTAAAAGGCGGTTTCCACCAGCCGGGCGCGCGCGGCTTCGACTTGCTCGACCATTTCCGGCAGCTTGTGAATATTGTGCGTGCCGAAAACCAGATCAAGGTGCGGCACCCGTTTGAGCAGGTTCGCGCCTTCCTGCTGCGCCACGCAGCCGCCGACGCCGATGACGACGCCTTCCCGATATTGTTTGAATTCTTTCCACCTTCCGAGCGCGCTGTAGACCTTTTGCTCCGCCTTGTCGCGCACGCTGCAAGTATTGAGCAGAATGAGATCGGCGCTGTCCATGCGTTCGGTTGGAACGTAGCCCCGGCGCGCCATGACTTGGAGGATCCGTTCCGAGTCATACTGATTCATCTGGCAGCCGTAGGTTTGGATGTAGATCTTTTTATTCACGGCACGATCAAATCGACGATCTTGTAGAGCTGGTTGATGCTGCGGCATTCTTCGGCGACGTGACACTGGGGTGCGTAGCGTGGCATCTCACTGTCGCCGATGCCCCAAGTCATGCGGCTCTCCGGATTGAGCCAAATGAGCTGCTTGGCCTTTTGCCGGACCTCGCGCAGCACCCAGTCGCTTGGACGGTTGTAGTTATTGCGCCCGTCGCCGATGATCAGCACGGTGGTCTTGGCGTTCACCGCGGAAAAAAAGTTTTTATAGAATTGCTCGAAGGCGCGGCCGAAATTCGAATGAGAGAAAACATCGATGACGTCGCCCTTCAAGGCGGCCTCGACCGCAGTGTGAATATCGTGCTCTTCGAATAGTTTAGTGACCTCGCCGATCTCCGCGACGAAAACGAAGCTGCGCACTTTCGAGTAGAGATCCTGCACCGAGTAGACGAACTGCAACATGAAGCGCGAAGCGTTGAGCACCGAGTCGGAGATATCGCACAGCACCATCACCTGCGGCTTGGTTTTCTTGCGCCGATCGAGTTGGATATGAAACGGCACGCCGCCGTACTGCAAGTTTTTGCGCAGCGTGTTCTTGACGTTGAAGCGTCCGCGCGCGGCCTTCTTGCGCCGCACCGACAGCCGGTTTTTTAGCCGCTGCGCCAGACGGGCCACCGCATCGTTCATACGCCGGATATCGTCTTCGGTGTAAAAAGCGAAACTTTTGTCCGCCAGCGCGCTGCGCTGGGAGAAATCTCTCGGCTCGATTCCCTTCTTGCGTTGTTCCTGCTGGATGATCTCGCGCAACAGGCGGTTGAGATCGCGCATGCGCTCGTCGAGGTAGCGCAAAACATTTTGCAAGTCTTCGCCGTTCTCGCCGAGCATCTGCAGCATGCCTTTAAAGCGCTCGATCTCGCTTTGGACCCGATCGAGCTGCAAGCGCGCCGTCATGCGGGTATACGGCGTCAAGCGAAAATTGTCCGCCGTGCCCTGCTCCATCTCCTGCTGCATGGCTTCGCGCAGTTGACGTTCGAGCTCGGCGCGGTTGTTATTGAGGAGTGCCCGCGTCAGCGCCGATAGGTCGCCTTCCATTTCCTTCAACAGCCGCTGGATCTGTTCGAGCATCTCCTGGAACTGTTCGGGTGAAAGACCGAGCTCGTCCATGATGCGCCGATCGATCGCGTCCAGCGCTTGGCCGATGCCGAGGAAAAAATAATCGAATAGCTCTTCGAACGGCTTGACATCGCCCGCGCGTTTCACCAGCGTCGTGCGCAGCGTATGGCGAAAAAGCACCGGATCGCCAATGCCGATCAACTCGAGCGCGCGAAAAGTATCCATGTTTTCCGACAGCGATACGCGGATGCCGTTGCGCCGCAAAACACTGGCAAATTCAATCAGCCGTTCTTCCATGCCAATTGGGTGTTCTAGTGCAGGTGGTCTTTTTCGCTGCCGCCGCCTGGCCGTTGCGCTTGCTTTTCGGCGAGGTAGGCCTTGAGCTCTTGATGCGCCTTGCGGATGTCCGCCTCGTATTTCATCAGGGTGGAAAGGGTCTCTTCGACCAGGTCATGATCGAGCTGTTTGACGTTGAGCAACGTGAGCGCGCGCACCCAGTCGAGAGTCTCGCTGATGCTCGGCGTCTTTTTCAAATCCAACTTGCGCAAGCGGTGCAGCAGTCGCACGACTTCTTCGGCAAGTTGATTGCCGACGTCGGGGACCTTGAGCTTGATGATCTCCATCTCGCGCTGGGAATCGGGAAAATCGATATAAAGATGCAGGCAGCGGCGCTTGAGGGCGTCCGACATTTCACGACTATTGTTGCTGGTTAGAATGACGAACGGAATATGTTTCGCCTTGAGCGTGCCGATCTCCGGCACAGAGATTTGAAAGTCGCTGAGAATTTCCAGCAGAAACGCTTCGAACTCCGCGTCCGATTTATCGACCTCGTCGATCAGCAAAACGCAGCGTTTTTCCGACAGTAATGCGCGCAGCAAGGGCCGCGGCAACAAAAATCGATCCGAGAAAAACACGCCGTCTTGATTGGCGACGCAATCGACAGCTTCCTGCAGCGTCCGCGAACCTTGGAGAATGTCGCCGATTTTTTCCTTCAAGATCTGCGTGTAGAGCAACTGCTTGGCGTATTCCCATTCGTAGAGGGCTTTGGCTTCATCGAGTCCCTCATAGCACTGCAAACGAATGAGCTCCATGTCGAGCGCATCGGCGAGCACCTTGCCTAGCTCGGTCTTGCCGACTCCCGCCGGCCCTTCGACCAGAATTGGTTTTTGCAGCGCCGTGCCGAGATAAACCACCGTCGCGACGTTGTTATTACAGATATATTTTTGCGCGCCGAAACCCGCGATCACGTCATTTACGGATTGAAACATAGCTGCCCTTTCCAATTTTTTGAGGCTAACACAAAGCATCTGTGACGACAATCAAGCGGCCGGTTTGCAGATGCTCGGAGCATTCTGTAAAGCTTGAACAGTGTGTACTCTGGCTTTGTACTTTCGCATGTTTGAGGATTTTCCGTTGATTGTCGCCGCCAACCGCGACGAGCATTACGACCGGCCATCGGCAGCGCCGAGCCTGATAGAGACAACGCCAAAAATCATCGCGGGTAGAGATCTCCGTGCCGGCGGCACCTGGTTGGGCGTTAACTCCGCCGGCCTGATGGTCGGTATTCTCAACCGCCATCTCGATGGGCAGAATTCCCTTGTAGCGGACGCGCGCTCCCGCGGTTTGCTGTGCATGGAATTGCTCGGCTGCATGTCGAGCGCAGCGGCGGAAGTTTTCATGCGCCATCAGCGCGCGCACTATAATCCATTTACGCTGCTGTTCGCCGATAAAAACGACGCTTTTGTTTCCTACAATGCCGAAGAGAAAATCATCACCCAGAAGCTTCCAGCCGGACTTCATGTCTTCAGTAGCGCGGCTGAATTCGACTTGCATTCGGCGAAGGCCGAGCGCGCCTACGCGCTTTTCGGCGACGCGAAAATCACGGCGCGGCTTGGGCGCGGCGATCTCAGCGACGCCGTCGCCGCATTGCAAGACGTGTTGGCCGATCATTCGCTCGCTCCGGGCTCCGATAACCCCGGGGATGCCATCTGCGTTCATCGCGATAGCTCCGGCACAGTGTCCTCGAGCATTGTCTTTTTTGCCGAACCGCAGTCTCGATTCGTTACGTTCTATTGTGCCGGCGCGCCCTGCCGTAATTCTTTCGGCGCCGGGCTGACACTCGACGTCCAGTGAACACCCCAGTAAAAGCGCGGCCGGCGGCGACGGTAATCTTGATGCGGGCGGCGGAGCCGAAAGGTTTCGAAGTTTTTCTCACCCAGCGTCCCGACAGCATGCCATTTCTTGGCGGCCGGTACTGTTATCCCGGAGGTTCTGTCACCAAAGAGGATTGCTCACCGCCGGCGATCGCGCGCTGCACGGGACTTTCCCCTGATCAAGCACGCAAGATCGTCGGCGCCCATTTTAGTCCGCGCCAAGCCCTGGGATTTTGGATCGCGGCTATTCGCGAGCTTTTCGAAGAAGTCGGGATTCTGCTCACTGCGCACGAGTCCGGCGAGCGCTTTCCCACCGTCGCGCAGGCGCGAAAAATGTCGGCGATGCATGATGCGCTGCTCAAAAACTCCCTTAGCTTCATCTCGTTACTCGAAAGCGAGGAGCTTCGCTGCGACTTGGCAAGCCTCGGATACTTTTCTCATTGGCAGACCCCCTCTCAGGTTTCGCAGCGCTTCGACACGCGCTTTTTTGTCGCAGCGTTGCCGCCCGAACAAATTCCACTGGAATCCTCTTATGAAGTCACCCATAGCTTATGGCTGGCACCCGAGCGCGCCATGCAGCTTCATGAGCGCGGACAACTGCCGATGATATTTCCAACTTTCGTATCGTTGCGAACCTTGGCTGATTTTGAAACGTTGGAGAGCGTGTTGAAAGAATTTCACGCCGGCACGGTCACGCCCGTTTCATCGAAGCCATCTACACTGACGAAGCAGTGAATTTATATCTGCGTATTTCTGGGTACACGGAGGAGCGCCCCCTATGGGGTCCGCCCGTCCTGTCAAATTGAACTCGTTGCAAAGGTCCGGTGAGTCGGTTAGTTTAAAAACTCCCACGCCTGTTGTCCCACCGGGGATTTTCCGGTTGCGATAGATTCAATTCCTAAAAGGATCGACGTGTTTCATCTACTACGCGGACGATTGTCCGACCTTTATTACGGCTGGCGCATGATTGCGGTCGGCTCGGTCCTGCGGATTTTAGGCGGTGGCTTGTATTTTTATGGCTTCTCAGTTTTTTTTCTGCCGTTGAGTCAGGATCTCAACCTGAGCCGCGCATCGACATCGCTGGTGTTCTCTTTAGCTCGAGCGCAAGGCGCATTCGAAGGACCGATCGCCGGCTACTTCATGGATCGTTACGGGCCACGGCCATTGATGATCTTGGCGCTGTTCATGACCGGCGTCGGCCACATGCTGCTCTCCGGCGTCAGTAGTTACGTCATGCTGCTCATCGTCTACATGGGCGTGGTGTCGCTGTCGTTTCACGCCGGCTTCATGGATGCGCCCATGTTGATCGCCAACACTTGGTTTATTCGCAAGCGTACCATGGCGATGGCGCTGATCAGCGGCTCGATTGGCGTTGGCGGAGTTATTTTTACCCCATTGTTGTCGGCCGCCGTGCATGCCTATGGTTGGCGTCAAGCGGCCTTTGGCTGTGGTATTGCGTTTATCGTTGCTGGTATGCCGCTGGCTCTTTTGGTGCGCCGCTCGCCGGAAAGTATGGGGCTGTTGCCCGACGGTGATCTGATGGTCAATGCCCATAGCGCCCCTGTCGGGCAATCCCAACCGCTCGAAGAAGTCAACTTTACCCTAGCCCAAGCGCTCCGCACGTCGTCCTTTTGGTTCCTAACCAGCGCAACCGCGATACGCGTGATTATTCTCAGCGCTATCAATGTACACTACGTCGCTCTCATGGTGTGGAAAGGCGTGAGCGAGCAGCGCGCGGCGGTTTTCTTAGCCGCGCAAGCGTTCATGGCTGTGCCTTCCCACCTCCTTTTCGGGTGGATCGGCGATCGCCTCAACAAACCCAAGCTTATGGCGACGTGCATGCTATTCGCGACAATCTCCATGTTCGTACTGGCGCGCGTCCATGCGGAGTGGGCGATCTTGATATTTGTCGCGTTGTTTAGTGTGGTGGAGTCGACTTTTCCCGTCAACTGGTCCAGCGTCGGAGAATATTTCGGGCGGAAAAATTTTGCCAAGATTCGCGGCTCGATGAGCTTTGTCTCTACCTGGGGGAGCGTGATCGGTCCGGTCGTCGCCGGGGCGATTTATGACCGGACTCGAGAGCTATGAGATCATGATCTGGTCATGCGCGGTTTTGTTGTTAGTCGCCAGCGTGCTCTATGCATTGGTGAAAAAACCCTTGCCGCCGGCGACGGCAAGCTAATCAAACGAGCTAAACTTCGCTTGTCAGCTTTGCCACAAGTCGCGATATTGAACCGCAACGACTTTGTCATACGCTACCGGCACCGATAAATGTCCCACCGATTGGGCGAAGCTATTCATTTTAGCGATCGCGTCTTCAGTAATCCCGGGATTGTAGAACTCGATGTCACGCGCGACAACATTGGTAATCAGTTCCGCCGCGTCCGCAGGAAATTTTCGCTTGCCGACTTCGCGCGCCAAAGACGGATCGGTGCGCAGCGCTTTTTGCGCCTTGACGATCGCCCGCACCGCCGCGGCGACGGCGTCGGGTTCCTTGCCGATGAATTTATCTGTCGTCGCCATTCCGGCGAATGTGAAATAGCGCACTTCGTCGGGATCATCGCCGCGGCGCACATCGATCAGGACCTTCCCCGCCCCGTGACTGACCGCGGTCTCAGCGCCCATGGCGTTGGCCCAGAAGCCATCGACTTGTCGGGCCTCGAGGGCGCGCGCGGCGAACACGCCGAAAGAGACATCGCGTAACTTGGCGCCGGGCAGTTCGACAATTTCCACATCGCGTCCAGGTTCAATACCCGCACCGCGGAGCAGTCGTTTGAGCGCCAAGTCCGGCCCCTCTGCCGCGGTAATGCGCAGCCCTTTCACTGCGTTGATATCCCCGCGCTTAGCCGGAAGATCGGCGCGCACTGTCAAGAGCCACGGCGTGCCTTGCGACAACGCAACGACGATCTTGACGCCTTGCCAATCGGGGAATTCGGTTAGCACATCGTGCACCGAGCCGGCGATCATGGCGTCCGCACTGCCTTCGCGCAGTGCCTTGGTCGCGCCCAACATCGCGGCCAGTCCGATATGCGCGTCCAATCCTTCCGCTTTGAAGTAGCCCAACTCATCGGCGGCGAGCGCGGGAAAGCACGTGTTGCTGACCAAGATCTACGGCTGCGATACGAAATTGCACGAACATCCTCCAGGCGAAGAAACTAAAACCCACTATGCGAGATTCGATCGCTTTGTTCAAACTCCTTTGCGAGGAGCGACTGGTCGGACTTTCTCATTCGTGTTATACGCGAAATCATCAATCAAGGAGTTTACCGATGGCAACAAACAGCCCGATACAAATTGGCATTCTCTCGCCGGCAACTCCCAACCGTCCACACTTCAAGTCACTTGATGGAATATTGCCTCCTGGCGTGTCCATCGCGCATGAAGGTCTCGGTTTGCTCGGCGAGTCCTATCAGGATCTTGCCGGCAAAGAGGACGTGATCGTGGCTCGCGCGCGCGAATTGGTCAACAAACACAAAGTCGCGGGTCTCATGCTCACCGGCGGTTTCGTCACGCTATTCAATCCCGCTATAGAAGCGAAAGTTGCCGACGCGACCGGGTTGCCAGTCGTCAGCGCGATTTCCTCTGCCACCGCCGCGCTGACGGTGTTCGGCGCCAAATCGGTACTGCTCATGACGCCGTTCGATCGCGCTTCGAACGAAGGCATCAAAGCACACGTCGATAAGCTCGGCTTCACACTCCATCTCGGTCCCGCGTTCGACAACCGTATACCCGGCACGTCTTTGAATCTAAGCCCGGATCAGCTCTTTAATCTTGTCGAAGAAATGTTCCGAAAAACTCCGACGCAAGCGATTTATTTTCAAGGTGCAACCATGGACCCACTGCCGATCATTCAGCGCATTGAAGATCGGCTCCATGTGCCGGTCGTTACCAGTAACACGTCGATGATTTGGAACCTGTTATCAAGGTTGGGGCTGAAATACTCGGTCAAAAATTACGGCAGATTGTTAGCGGAATGGCCGTCGGTTCAATGACGCGTTTTTTGACAGTTGCGAGAACGATGTCAAAAGCCAGTGAATGCGTTTCTATCGTTGCAGCCGGGAGGAATGGGCGAGGATGAAAAGCAAACCAACGGGATCATTTATTCTGATTTTATGTGCCATGCTTCTCAACAGCGCGCTGGATCGGTCTTGCCACTCAAGTTTATGCCGCCGACAAAGTGCGCCTGGGTTTTTCGGCGCTGAGTTTAGCCAACAGCCCCGCGTGGATCGCGGAAGAAAAAGGCATTTTCCGAAAATATGATATCGAGCCGGAGTTGATCGTCGTGGGCGGCGGCGCGACCCGGGCGGTCAGCGCCGTAATGGCCGGCGATCTCCAGTTCGGCACGACCGGTGGCGGCGCAGCAATCAGCGCCGCGCTCGGAGGCGCCGACGTGGTTATGGTTGCGGCTGGGAATAATAAAGGCGTACAGCGCCTGATCGTCAAACCGGAAATCAAAACGCCCGAGGCGCTCAAAGGCAAAAGAATCGGCGTGACGGCGCTGGGCTCGTCCGGGCATCTGGCCTTGCTGCTGCTGCAGAGAAAATGGGGGCAGAATCCGGACGATGTCCAGGTTGTCCAATTAGGCTCATCGCCGATCATGTTCATTAGTCTGCAAAAGAACGGCATCGACGGCGCTGTACTCCAAGACCCGTCGTTTTTCATGGCCGAAGACGCCGGTTTCAAAACCCTGGCAGACCCGGCGGCGATGGACATTCAATATTTACAGAACGTCCTCGTCGCATCGCGCGCCTATCTGCGGTCACATCGCGATGCCGCGCTCAGATTCATGAAAGCATTTGTCGAAGGCGTTGCCTATTTTAAAAGAAACAAAGACGACTCCATACGAATTCTCATGAAAAAAATGCGCATCGAAAAAGGCAAAGAAACTTACCTGGAGCGCTCCTATCAGCTCTACGCGTCGCAGTACATTGAAAACGTTCCCGCGCCCTCCGTGAACGGCGCCAAGACGGTGCTGGAATTTCTCGTCAAGGATTTTCCCAAAGCGAAAAACGCCGATGCGAGCTCATTCATCGACAACAGCCTGATCAAATCTTTGGAAGAAAGCGGCTTCATTAAAGCGCTGTATCAATAAAAACTGATGCGGCGCGATTGCCCGCGGCCGCGACATTCTACGGGTTCATGAAGAATGATCGCAACGCCAACGTCGTTTGATCACGAAGCGATCGATTCCAGTGTTTGCCAACGCTCATAGGATTCTTCGAGCTCGCGTTTCACCGCTTCCAGCCGGTCGATCGTCGAGGTTATCTGATCACCCGGCTGTCGATAGAAAGCCGAGTGACCCATGCGCTCATGCAATTCCGCTTGCTCCGTTTCCAGCGCCTCGATCTTGGCCGGCAACGCTTCCAACTCGCGCCGCTCTTTGTAGCTCAGCTTGCGTGGCTTGTTGCTTGGCTTGATTTCCGGTTGCCCTGAGATCGCCGTCGCGCTCGAGCCTTTAGCGCCAGGGATCGGCACTTCGGGGATCGAGCGCTGATAGCGTTCCCAATCTTCGTAGCCACCGGCGTATTCCCTGAATCTTCCCTCCCCTTCGAAAACCAGCGTGCTGGTGACGACATTGTCGAGAAACGTCCGGTCGTGGCTCACCAATAAGAGCGTGCCTTCGTACTCCGCCAAAAGCTCTTCGAGCAGCTCCAGAGTGTCGACATCGAGATCGTTGGTCGGCTCATCGAGAACCATCATGTTGGCCGATTGGGTGAATATCTTTGCCAGCAGCAAGCGGTTGCGTTCGCCGCCGGACAAAGCCTTGACCGGCGAGTCGATGCGCTCCGGCGGAAAAAGAAAATCTTTTAGATAGCCGATGACGTGGCGCGAGCGGCCGCGGACTGTAACGTAATCCGAGTCGCTCATATTTTCGCGCACGCTTTTTTCCACGTCGAGAGTGCGCCGGTGTTGATCGAAGTAGGCCACTTGCAGTTTGGTCCCCAACACCACTTCGCCGCTGCTCGGTTCAAGCTCGCCAAGAATCAGCCTGAGCAAAGTGCTTTTGCCGGAGCCGTTCGGCCCGATGATGCCGACCCGATCGCCGCGGAGAATGCGCGTCGAGAGATCGCGGATGATCGGCTCCTCACCGAAGCGAAAGCTCACCTGGCGCACGTCGACGACAAGCCTGCCGGACAAAGCACCGGCGTCGATGCCGAAGCGCGCCGTTCCCTGGACCTCGAGGCGTTGCGCCTTTTCGCGGCGCATCGCCTGCAGCGCCCTGACCCGACCTTCGTTGCGCGTGCGCCGGGCTTTGATGCCGCGGCGGATCCACGTTTCCTCCTCCGCGAGCTTCTTGTCGAATTTGGCGTTAGCGCGTTCTTCGATCTCGAGCATCTCGTCTTTCTTGCGCAGGTACGCAGCGAAATCGCCGGGAAACGAAACGAGTCTGCCGCGGTCCAACTCGACGATCCGGGTAGCCAAGCGGCGCACGAACGTGCGGTCGTGGGTGATGAACATGACGGCGCCGTTGTAGCTCAGCAAATATTTTTCCAGCCAGGTGATCGCGTTGATATCCAAATGGTTGGTCGGCTCGTCGAGCAGCAGCAAATCCTGGCTCGCTCACCAGCGCCCGCGCGAGCATCACTTGGCGGCGTGTGCCGCCGGAACAGTCCACCAGCCGTTTATCTTCCGGCAAATTCAAGCGGGTCAAAACCGTCTCGACCTTTTGGTTGATATTCCAGCCGTCGAGCATTTCTATGCGCCCTTGAAGCTCGGCCAACGCGCGCAACGATTCGCGCTGCGCCAAGCCGTCATGCAGAGTGAGGTTGTGATATTCGGTCAATAGCGTGCCCAACTCGCCGATACCGCCGGCGACGACTTCGAAGATGGTCTGGTCGGTATCCGGCGGCACTTCCTGTTCGAGATGAGCGATGCGCAATGTGTCCATGCGCCGGACGTCTCCTTCGTCTGGAATCGCCACGCCGGTGAGAACGCGAAACAGCGTTGTCTTGCCGGTGCCGTTGCGGCCGACGAGACAGACTCGTTCGCCGGCATCGATTTGCAAGTCGACGTGCAACAACAACGGTAGATGCCCGTAAGCTAAGGATAGATTTTCAAGGCGCAATAACGGCATGCGAGTTGGTTCGGACTCAAGGCCGGCAAAAATTAAATATAACCGACGATCGCGCGGAAAGGAAAAGAGGCGAGATAAACGACGGTCCTATTTCATCAAGGCGGCAGCCAGGGCGATAGCAGCGAGGGTTCCCGTCGCGATCAGAGCGAGGATCGCGAGTTGCAGTTTTTTCTGGGCTTTTTCGAGGAGCGCGACAATCAGATTCATCTGCACCTCGACGGTTTTATTGAATGTCGACTGTACCTCGATGGCATTTTCAAGCGCGGCCAGCCGCGCTTCCGCGCCGTTTGAGCGGGATTCGCCCATGTATTTTCGCAGATAGCTTACCGCCGCCGCACTCTCCAGAACCAGGGGCCCAAGTTTTTGAATGAGTTGTGTCATCGCCATGAAAATCGCCGCCTCCCAATGATCCGAGTGACCCCATCATAGCGCACTGGGAAATCTCGACAAGGGAGCCGCCACAGCGCCCTGCGACTCGCGGCTTTTTTTCGATGCTTTCAGGGAAAGACTCAGCCGATGTCTTTTCTCTGCATCGGTCCCTGGGGCAGCTCGGCGACCGTGAGATTCAGATCCATTTCGCGCTGCTCTCGTTGGATTTTAAGCTGAACTTGTTTCCCCAGCGGCGTGCGCGCGATCCAAATCGGTAAGTCGAGAGCGTCGCTGACGGTCTTGCCGTCGAATTCCGTAATCACGTCGCCAAGCTTCACGCCACCACGATCCGCAGGGCCGCCTTTCACAATACCGGCGACCAGAGCACCGCCGGGTTTTTTAACGCCGAGCGTATCCGCCAGCGCTGAGTTCATTTCCTGAATAGCCAACCCGGCCCAGCCGCGCGTAACTTTGCCCGTCGTTTGGAGCTGCGGCAGAATTTCTTTAACCGAGTTGATGGGCGTCGCGAAGCTGATGCCGATACTACCGCCGGTTTCGCTCACAATCGCTTTATTGATGCCGACTACCTGCCCATTGAGATTGATCAGCGGTCCGCCGGAACTGCCGGGATTTAACGGCGCATCGGTTTGAATGAGGCGATCGTAAGCCTCGCCAATATGGCGTCCTTTGCCGCTGACGATGCCCGAGCTGACGCTATTTTCCAGGCCAAATGGATTCCCTACGGCCATTACCCACTCGCCTACTTCGACTTGATCGGAGTCTCCGAGTCCGATGGTAGGCAAGGTTTCGCTGACTGCAATCTTTAAAAGGGCAATGTCGGTGGGCAGATCTTTACCGATAACCCGGGCCTCGAACTCCCGTTTATCGCTTAATTTAACGATGATTTTTTTTGCGCTTTCGACGACATGCGCATTGGTTACAATGATTCCCTCTGAGCCGATGATGAAGCCCGAACCCTGCTGGCGTTGCGGCGCCGGCGCGGCCGAAGGCGGCACGCCGAAAAATTTCTCCATCAGATCATCGGCGGAATCATCCTGGCGCTGAGCGCCGGGTTGCAGCGTCACCGGCGGCACAATCGACACAGACACATTGACGACGGTGGGCTGCAATTTTTTTACGAGACTGACAAAGTCCGGGCCGCGCTGTGAGCTGCGCGAGGCCATTCGACCTGTCGTTCCGCCTAAATCTCGCTGCCCGTTAGTTCCTGCGCAGCCCAATGTGCTCAACATCAACAGGCATAAAAACCATGGCATTTTCGTTTTGCGCATAGCAATCCTCCGAACGCTCATTGGCACCGAAAAGGAAAAAGATCTGTGTGTTATTCCCCTAAGCCAACAACAGAGGTTACGCGCGCAAGCCCCGTGCCATTGCGCCGGAAGAACGACTAACTAGACGATAGCCGAGTAAAAACTTTACGGATTTGGCAAAATGATCTTCGGACAGGTGCATGGTTTTTACTGACTCTGTCGGAAAATTCCTTTTTGCGGCCGAAACATTTCCTACAGCAAGCCGTCCTCGTAAGCACGCGGAATTCGGCCTAAATCTGCATGCTCTAATTCGCACTGCATTGCTGAAACATTTCGGTCACTGCTGCGTCAAAACAATCGGAAGGGAGAAAAATATAAAAACCAGTAAAAATATAATCGCCGGAATGGCGTTGTTTAGCGGCTTATTGGCCTTTACCGCGTCTGCGTCCGCGGATTGGGGCCATCGAAGAAATGATTTCCGCCGTGATCGCCAGGAGCTTTCGGCTGCTCGGCGCGAATTGCGTAGTGATATTCGTCGGGGCGCTGGTCGCGGCGAAATAGCTAGAGACCGCGCTGCCATCGCCCGCGAACGCCGGGATATTTGGCAGGATCGACGAGAGTGGCGAAACGATCGTTGGCACAATTACAATAACGGACGCCGTTATGGGGGTGTGGGATGGTGGGATCACCGATAACCTGGGGATCCTGTCGCTAAGGACATGAATCACCCGTGCCGCCTACACAAGGTATGGGTGATTCACTTAGTTATTTAGAATTCGGGCATTTTTATGTAACTTGTTTTTTACCTCTTGCCTTTTGCATTCGATCGGCTCACACTTATTACGGGTGGATAAAGTTCCTGCGCACTTTCACCTTGCCCAATACAAAAATTAGCTCTTCGCGCCCTGCCATCGTATCCACCCAGAGAGGAGTTAATTATCATGTGGAGCCGCTGCTATCGTGAGCACGTTATCATGGCGTTTCCGAGTTTTGACACAGCGACAAATCTCTGGGCAGCGCAGGCCGATATTAGTTGGCCGAGTGGTCCAGTTCGCGAGTCTGAATTTGTCAGGTTCCCGACACGGGTCCTGAGCGAAGCTGAAGCAGTTTCGTTGGCGCTCAGTCGCAGCAAGTACTGGATCGATCGACGCCTGCAGCACATGCGAGGAGAGGGGCGCAAAGGACGCGAACGTATTTTGGGGCGGGTCATGGAGTTGCAAGGCCGTGCGTCGCGGACACATTCAAAAGAGCTTCCGCGAATTCATTTGGCGCGGGCGAAGGATCCGACCAGTATTTTTACTTTTGATCAGTTCAAAGCGGCACAGCTTAGAAGCGGTGCCAAGCTGAGTGAAGCGTCGCTGCAAAAGAGTTATGTCGCTTTGATGAAGCTGGCTAAGAACGGCTGTTCATGGTCGGAAATCAAGTTGAAAATTAAACAGTCCCAGGATCGCCTGACGGCGCCTAAGACCTCGAGTCGAAGCGTTCACAGCGCGCGGCTACCTCTCACCGAAAGAGAGTGGCGCCGGATCGTTTAAGTCGAACCAAGGCACTTTCGCTGCGATACTGCGCCCAAGCACAACGACCGGCCTCAAAACTGTACTGTGTATTCTTTACCGCTGGCGCCTTTGCATCGTCCGAGCCCGCGCCCGGTGTACGAAGAGCCGATCAAGAAACATTGCATCGTTGTTCTCCTGTCGCCCCGGAGATTCGCCGTCCAATAGAACAGTGGGCCGGTTACCACAACCGGCTTCCCCGCCGCGCTGTTGTAATTTTCCCCATAAGCGGTATCCATCAAAGCATTCGAATTTCCTAGGACACCGGCGAAGGCGTTGCCAAATCCAGAGACGTCCGGCCCATCGGCGTCGATTGTTCCGCCGCCAAAAGCCTTTTGATAGCCATCAAAAAAAATATGCCTCGGCACGGGATTAAAAGTACCGACCAACAACTCGCCGGCCGACCCTTCGACTTCAATCAACCCGCTGCCTTCGCGCGCGAATCGCCATTTTCCATCCAACCTTTCACCGTCACGCGCGTGCATCGTTAGTTGATTCACGCATGAGTTCAGAATGATCAGTGCGCCTATAAAGAACATCACGGAACGTGTACGTGACCAAATCATTGTCGGTTAATTTCCAAAATTACGAATTGGCCGCTCGTAAATCCGCAAATAGGCTTGTTCCGAGCAGCCAACGAAGACGCCGAAGCGCAATGCCCATAGCATGAAATCAGCGATAGCCTTGAATTATAAACCGCCTGAACCGATCTGGCCAGCTACGTTCGCTCAATGGACCCCTTAGCCGCGGCCTTGAGCGAGCAGATCAATATAAGCCCCTTCAACAAGCTGCGACGGTTCGATACCGAGGTCAGCCATAAGTTCTTGCGCCACCGCAGTGCCGGACGCCGCCGTCTCCTGGTTTTCAAGAACGACTTCCAATTCGAGGAATTGTCCCAGCCCATCGACGCGGTCGAGGTGCACGCGGGTTCGGCCGATCATGAACAACGTGCGATGTTTACGCACGCGGCCGATCGTGCCGTAGGCCAGAGACAGCGTCTCGCGCAGGGAATCGGGTGAACCAGTGGGAGAAATTGCGTAGAAGGACTCTTTGGGACCCAGCTGATCCGGCCGTCGATAAAAGATCAGTTGTCCCTCGGCGTCGGAAAACGCGCGCAGCTTCAATCTTCCCGACTCGCAACCAAAGAACCAGTCATCCTGAAGTATTTCGATAGGCCCCTCGTCCGCAAGCGCCGCCAGTTTCGGCAGCAGCGCCTCGATGCCTTCGATACGCGCCTTGATTTCAATATTGCGGGCCATCTCACAGCGTATTTAATCGCGACCAGGCCAAGGGTATTTATCCCCCGCAGGAATACTAAATGGCGACTCAAACAAAAACCACCGATCGCGCTCCGCTCAATTCTCAGTGAAAACTCTCCAGTTGGAGGGATGCAGTCCACCTGCAACCACTGACTCTCAGCTAATACCATCAATGTTATTTTTGCCGGCAGGGATCAACAAGCTGGCTCGTTCTACGAGAATTGTCACTTGTCACTCTAGGCGTCAAATTGACACCAGATGACAAAGCGCCCAGGTTTTATTTTTCGCTTTCCATACCGTAAGTTCTGAATAGCGCGGCAAAATCTCCTTTATTTGCACTGCGGTCCTATTATTGCGTTTGAGTCGTTCTGAATTCCATAGATAACTCTAAATCAAAATGTGGAGGCACTGAATGAACTCTAGTCAAGACCGCTACATCGGCACATTGTGGGCTGAGCACTTCCCCAAGCATCATACCGACCCAGCGTCTAGATCACTTTGCGTTACCTTACTTCATATCATACAAAACAAGGCCCAATTAAGTCTTCCGCTAGCAGGGTCAGTCCACAAGCTGAATTACGTTTTGGCAACGTTCGGCATACCGGAAAATGAATTTCAGGAGATGAATGGTATTGGTAAAGACCCCTTACAAGCTCAAATCATCCCGCGGCTATTTTCAAGTCGCAGTAAGACTCATTGGTCTGAGAGTTTTAAGCCGGGATGGCAGGGGCCAATGCTCCTAAGGCCGGTAACGACGGTTAAAGTCAACAATCGATGCCTATGACCCGTCACCGATGATTAGTTCCAAAGTGGATGGAGGGAGCCAAGCGACCCAATGCCATCATGCAAGTCCCCCGCAAAATCTCCCGAAAATGAGGCACGGATCAGGGATATCGAACGTGACACTCATGCCGATCGAAGGGCACTAAGCTAAACAGAACCGGTAAAGCAACGATAGCCACCGTCTGCCATCCGTGTTCCTCCGCGAGGTGATGCAGGGGCTAAAACGTTGGAAGGTCTCCTGCCTTATCACTAAGTGGGCTTGGTATTCCCAAAGAAAGACGGGGCCTGCACGATCGAAAGACGGTTCTAAGAAGAGGGCTTTTCAGATGATTCGTAGAGAGCCGAAGTCAAAAAACTCGATAGGCACGCGCTCCACGATACCTTCGCCTCTGCTGTTGTTCTAGGATACACCGATCACGGAAGTATCGAACTATCTTGGACACGCTGACTCGCAGATCACGTTGAAAGTCTATTCCCATTGGATACCGCGAACCAAGACGGACTGGATTTCCCGCCCAGCCGGATTGATTCTCAACGCAAAAGGCCGGCTGAAGATGAAAAGCCTTTAGAGACCATGAATGTTACAGCGCAAATGTGAAACGAACGATGAGTGCTTTTTCAAAGAGAACAAAAACGTGGACACATTAGACACTTGCGCAGAGTAACGCCCACCTTAGTTGATTTCAAATGCCCCCGGCGAGATTCGAACTCACGGCCTCAGGATTAGGAATCCTGCGCTCTATCCACCTGAGCTACGGGGGCGTAGTAATATCAGCTAGTTACAGTTATATTTTTTTTCTCCTGTGTCAATCTGTGCCTATTTGTGCCTGACATTCGTCAGCGGCTGAACATCTCCGTCCTGGAGACCCTCATCAATGAACCGTTTGAGTCCTGCTTTTTCTCTTTCAGGAAATGCGCGTAGATTTTCATTGTCACTGTCGTCTCGGAACCGCTTTATAATTGGATTTGCCATTGGACACCCCTAACCGTTTTGGATCAGCCGTTCGAGATCGCTACGCATGCCCCTGATCGGCCTTCTGAGCAGGATCAACATGGACGCGTAAGTGTGTCTCAGCCTGTGCATCGTGATTGACCTTTTCGATTTCTGCCTGTTTGAGCGCTGGCGTCAAACCATAACGACCGATTCCAGTCCGGTCGCACGGTTCGCCAAATTCGTTGTAGAACACCAGCTCGAGCCTGCTCTTCGGACATTTGTCTTTCCATTCCCTAAGAGCAGTCACGAGTTCGCCCGGGATTGGAATTTCTCTTATCCCCTTCTTTTCAACATGCTTAAGTTAATAAATTTCATTACTATTCCTTTCTACTAAACAGATCAGCGAACATACACGAATCACACACGTTACTTCTCTCGGGCCGGTACTCGTCCCACTTCGTCATGTCATAAAGGCCCGCTGGAAGGTCAGAAATGACCCCCGGCCATAATGACGAGTGCTGCATAGCGAGTCACTACGCCACCGACAAGAACAGCGGCGACAATGGATAACTTATGCCAGAGTGACATTTCTCTAAATTTCATCATTTCACCTTCCGAGAATGCGATTCTCTTTGCCCTTGCTAAAGTACAGATTGAGCACGGATTGTGCCTTCAGTTTCAATCGGACTTTGGAGAGACTAGGTCAACGCGCGGGAGTTGAAGATTCGGCAATTTTACCTGTTAAGTTTTTCGCACACAATGAATCAGGTCAAAGTGTCGACCCTAGATTTGGTGCCCTCTCCGGCGTCGGTGAGTGAAGAGCGTGCTGCACGCGAAGGCGCAGCCACGGGCGTAGGGCGAGAATTTAAGGTTCCAGTTCCAGATCACCGATCTCTTTGATCGAGCGGTCTACGTTCGGTTTCAGCAGGTTATAAATTTTCTGGCAAGATATGGAGTCATCGAAAGACATCGATCCCACATATCGAAAGGCTTGGTAGTCGATAAACAGAAAGAGTGTCGTATCGACCAAAACACCAATCGACACATCTTGAAGAATTCCAATTTCGCCGCCGTTATGATCGTACCGTTGGCCAAGTAAATGCTCTTGCTCTGCTTCGGCTTCGCGATGCAGCTCGGGATTGTGCTGGATAATGCCTTCCTGGTGCGAAACACGCGGGCAAGGGTTTGCTCCAGGTCGTTGCCACGGATCAAAATTTCGTTGGGTGACTCTCGGGTGAATCCCCAACCGAGGGAAATTGCACCGTTGAGCGTGGTCTTGCCGCTCTTCTTGATGCAACTGTACAAGATCGTGTCGTAGGGCAAGCGGCCAGCGCTATCGAAGGCGAAGGCAGCCGTAATATCTCCCGCTGATGGTCGATGAGCTTGAAGGGCTGGCCCAGCTCGTTTTTACTAACGAGTGTGTCAATGAAGTGAATCGGGCTGACGTTCTTGATCATTGTGAACGTTTTCGCCGTTGTGATAAGCTACCCGCCTATATGGCCGACTCTGAAACTGTGGTGGTAGTGGTGGTTCTCATTGTCGGCGCTGTTCTTTTTCTTCTGTTTTACAACAAGTAGGTCTGACTTCGCGCCCGGTCATGCCTGATCCAGTAGATCGTGGAACCTGACTATTCCAACACGGTTGAGCAGCGCCTCGGCGCGCCGTAGCGCGTAGCCGTCGAGCTTGCACCGGTTCGAGCAGTAGCGCCGCTTGGTCCTGCGCCACCCATCCGGCAAGGCCTCAATGATAGACTTGCAGAACGGGTTCTGACACGTGTCAGATTGCCCGCTGCTAGTCGTTAACGACTTTATGGCGCACGATCTGAGCGCTGCGCCGCTCACTGCATCCCCTCAGCATTTGGACTTGCTGGTGTTTCATCGTGGCCGTTGAGCACGTCGGTAACGGTGAGCGCCTTGCTTACGCGCCTAAGCCCAAGGGTTTTGAGATTCTCGCGCAAATGGGCGGATAGCCGCGTTCTGATCGCCAACACGGGATGCGGCTTGCCCTTGCGCACCAAGCTTTTCAATCCCCATCAGGTAACTATCCAGGCTGGCGATGTAGAGCATGTTCTTGACGGTGTCGTCCAGGCCTTACCGTTTAGCATGGCTTGATAGACGTAAAGGCCGTGCTTGAGCGCTTTCTTGTTGCCTGATGAACCGCCGGGGGCGAATCTCCCCTTCCCTGTTCTCGTCTGCGGCGGGGAGTTAACTCAGTTGAACGGGTGAGCACTTTTAGGAATCCTGCGCTCTATCCACCTGAGCTACGGGGGCCACACGAATTCTGATTTTTCTTTGTCGTTGGCTCTGTTATTTGTTAGCATCTATCGCAAAGCAGGATCAAACAGCGATGAAATATTTTTCGCACGCGGAAAATTTTCTTCGAACCAATCAAGCAATGCGGCTAGAGCGCAGTAAATATCGCTCTAAGAGCGAGCTTCTTTTGCTTACGTATGTGTTCGTCGCGATTATTTTTGGGTGTGCTTCCGGACCGCCGCCGCTATTGATCAAGATGCACAATCCCGAAACCGATCAAACCCTAAACTGCAACGCCAGCGATCGAATGGGGAGGAGCGACCCTGCGGTGCTCGCCGCGGCGGTGGAAAGTTGCGCGCAGCAGTTGGAAGCGCGTGGTTTTGTCCGGGAAAGATAATCTTACCTTTGCAACTTGACGACGCAAAAAAATCCAGCGATGTCGCGCTAAACACGGCCGGACGTCAGTCTAATCTACTAGATTCGGCAGTCGTCTTGACATTTCTCTGGTCGGTGCATAATTTAGACCTACAAGGTCCATCTAGGAGGAATCATGGCCAAGAATTTTCAAGACATAATGGCCGAGGCGCGCAAGGAAGTGCCGGAAGTAAGCGCGCAGCAAGTCAACGAACTGCTTAAAAACAACGGCAAGTCACCGGTTATCCTTGATGTTCGTGAAAGCGACGAATGGCGTCAAGGGCATTTGGAAGGAGCGCTTCCCCTGCCCCGCGGCTTTCTTGAAATCAAAGTGGAAACAACGGTGCCTGACAAAAACGCGCCGATTATCGCTTATTGCGCTGGCGGCACGCGCTCGCTTTTGGCCGCCAAGGTCATGAAAGAGATGGGCTATCAAAATGTTTCTTCGATGGCGGGCGGCTATGGCGCTTGGAAGAATGGCGGCTTTAAATGGGTTCAGGATTTTCAATATACCCCGGACCAGTTAATCCGTTACAGCCGGCATTTCCTTCTGCCTGAGGTCGGCGAGGACGGGCAGGCGAAACTGCTGCAAGCCAAAGTGTTGTTGGTCGGAGCGGGTGGTCTCGGTTCACCTGCCGCTTATTATCTCGCCGCCGCCGGAGTCGGAACTTTGGGAATCATCGACAATGACGTTGTCGACGTTTCCAACTTGCAGCGGCAAATCCTGCACGCCAACGATCGGGTCGGCATGCCCAAGGTCGAGTCGGCCAAAAAAACTCTCGAGGCGCTCAACCCGGATGTGAAAGTGATCCCTTATCAAGCCAAGCTGACTTCCGAAAATATCATGGAAATCATCAAGGATTACGATTTCGTGGTCGACGGCTGTGATAATTTTCCGACGCGCTATCTAGTCAACGATGCCTGCGTGCTGACCGGCAAGCCAAACGTGCACGGCAGCATCTTTCAGTTCGAAGGCCAGGCCACGGTTTTTTATCCGAAAAAAGGCCCCTGCTACCGTTGCCTCTATCCCGAGCCGCCGCCGGCAGAGCTGGCGCCGAGTTGTGCCGAAGCCGGCGTGTTAGGCGTATTGCCGGGCTTGATCGGCGTGATAGAAGCTTTGGAAGCGATCAAGCTTATTCTCGGCAAAGGCGAGCACCTGGTCGGACGCTTGCTCTGCTTCAACACCTTGACGATGGAGATCAATACGCTCAATCTGCGCCGCGATCCGAATTGCCCGATGTGCGGCGATCATCCGACGATTCATGAGCTGATCGACTACGAAGAGTTCTGCAGCCTGCGCCATTAAGCCGAAAATGTTTTTCGAATGGAGACGATGAGGGCGGTTCAAGAAGCCGCCCTTTTCTTTTTTAGGCGCCTTCGATCGGATGAATGATGTCCGGAGCGCTCTAAGCCGACTTCGGATTTGAGCGATTGGATTTCGCTCCGGCTTAGCGGCCGCAGCTCCCCTTGCGCCAAGGGACCGAGTGAAACGGAACCGACGCGAACGCGAATCAGTTTCTCAACGAAATACCCCAGCGCTTCGAACATGCGGCGCACTTCGCGTTTGCGTCCTTCATGAACTTCGATTTCCACCCAGGCATTTTTCTTGAGCTTGTCGATCACCCGAGCGCGCGCCGGCGCGCTCATGCCGTCGTCTAGACGGATCCCCTTGCGCAGCCGGGCAAAATCCTCTTCAGTTGGGCAGGCGCTCAGTTTTGTATGGTAAAGCTTTTTGACGCCGAAACGCGGATGGGCCAAGCGGAGGGCTAAATCGCCGTCATTGGTCAAAAGCAAGAGTCCGGTGGTATTGTAGTCGAGCCGGCCGACGGGAAAGACGCGCTTTTTCTCGCCGAGGCGCGCGAGATACGGCGTCAGATCGGGACGGTGCTCCGGGTCGTTCAGCGTCGTGATAACGCCGGGCGGTTTGTGAAACGCATAGTAAAGCGGCGCCACGGCCGGCTTGATGCGTTTGCCATCAACTTTGATGCTGTCTTTGGCGGGATCTGCCTGAGTGCCGAGTTTGCGAATGACGCTGCCGTTGACCGAGACACGCCCTTCTACAATCCACCGCTCCGCTTCACGGCGGGAAGCCAAACCGGCTCGAGAGATAATTTTTTGCAAACGGTCCATGAGGTGGCACAATCAGGTCTCTTCAAGCTGGTCGACCGAGGTCGTCTCGGCGGGGACTTCCGGCAGCGAGATTTCTTCCATTTCTTTGAGCGTCGGCAACTGAGATAGATCTTTTAAATTGAAAAGCTGCAGAAACTCAGGCGTCGTGCCGTAGAGAAACGGCCGGCCGGGAACATCTTTGCGCGCCACCGCGCGGATCAGGTTTCGTTCCAAGAGCGTCGTGATAACGCCGTCCACGTCGACACCGCGGATCGCTTCGATCTCGGCTTTAGTGATGGGCTGGCGGTAGGCGACGATCGCGAGAGTTTCCAACGTCGCTTTGCCCATCCTGGCAGGCCGGCCGCCAAGAAATTTCTTGACCGCTTCTGCGTTAGCTTTGGGCGTGCGCAACTGATAGCCGCCCGCGACTTCCACCAAGCGAATGCCCCGGTTTTGCGCTTCGAAGTCCTGCCGCAGCTCATGGAGCAGCTCATGGATTAATTCTTTGTCCACCGGATCGAGCACCTCGGCCAGACGCTGCACGGACTGCGGTCCATCGGCGACAAACAAGAGACTCTCCAGGATGGATTTGATCTCGTCACGCTCCATCTTGTTTCTCCTCGGTTTCGTCGAGCACGACGCGCTCCGCGGCTTCGTCCATCCCGGTGGCCGCTTCGATCATGATCGGCCCGGCCATCTCTTCCTGCAGGATGCGGATCGCCCGTACTTTGACCAGTTCCAGCATCGCGAGAAAGGTCACCACCACGTCCATGCGGGTTTTGGCTTCGTCGAAGAGCAGCTCGAATAAAACGCTTCCTTGATGGCGCAATTTATCGAGCAGCAGCGTCATTTTTTCGCGTACGGTAATTTTATCGAGGGTGACTTCGTGGAAGCTGTCTTTCGGCAGCCGGTCGATGACTCGCTTGAGCGCGCCGAGCAATTCGAAGACTGAAATCTCGCGAAAACCGCGCGGGCCGCTCTCCTCCGCCGGCGGTGGGGCGCGCACAAACACGTCGCGCGTCAAAATCTCGCGCTGCTCCAGCTCCGTGGCCGCGTCTTTGTAACGCTGGTACTCCAACAAGCGGCGCACCAATTCATCGCGCGGGTCGATCCCAGCCTCGTCGTCATCGCTCTCCTCGTCTCCGGCCGGTAGGAGCATGCGCGACTTGATATGGATCAGCGTTGCCGCCATGACGAGAAACTCGCCGGCTACATCGAGGCTAAAAGTTTCCATCAATTCCAACGTCGCCAGATATTGTTCGGTGATCGTCGCGATCGGGATATCGGTGATGCTGACCTCGTTTTTCTTGATCAGGTGAAGTAAGAGATCCAAGGGGCCTTCGAAAAATTCCAATTGGACGCGCGTGCTCACAGCCCTAGTGTTCCTCTCACCTCGGTCATGGTCGCCGCGGCGGCGCTTTGCGCCTGTCGGGTTCCCGACTCGAGTATTTCTTCGACCTCGCCCGGCTTGTCCTGATAATGCGCGCGCTTCTCGCGAAACGGCGCCAGATCCTCGATCACGTGCTTGATCATAATTTTTTTGCATTCCAGGCAGCCGATGCCGGCGCTTCGGCAGCCTTGTGAAACCTGGGCGATTTCCTCGGGAGTGCAATAAATCTTGTGCAGTTGAAAGGCCGGACACTTTTCCGGTTCGCCCGGATCGGTGCGTCGTACGCGAGCGGGGTCGGTCATCATGCGGCTGAGCTTTTGATCGATCTCCTTCGGCGTGTCCGATAAAAACACCGCGTTGCCGTAGCTCTTGCTCATCTTGCGGCCGTCTAGCCCCGGCATCTTTTGCGTTTCGGTCAGCAAAACCTCCGGCTCGGGGAAAATCGGCTGGTAAAGCTGATTGAATCGCCGCACGATCTCGCGGGTCAGCTCGACATGAGGCGCCTGATCGACGCCGACCGGAACTTTGTTGGCTTTGTAAATCGTGATATCGGCCGCCTGCAAAACCGGATAGCCGAGGAAACCGTAGGTCGATAAATCCTTGCCGACGATTTCCTTGAGCTGTTCCTTATAAGTCGGATTGCGTTCGAGCCACGGCACCGGCGTAATCATCGAGTAGAGCAGATGCAGCTCGGCGTGTTCCTTGACCCGCGATTGGCGAAACAAGACGGACTTCGCCGGGTCGAGACCGATGCTCAGCCAGTCCATCACCATATCGATAGTGCTCTGCTGAATCCCTTGGGGGCTCGCGTAGTCGGTCGTCAGGGCGTGCCAGTCGGCGACAAAAAAGTAGCACTGATATTGTTCTTGCAGCTTCAGCCAATTTTTTAGCGCGCCGTGTAAATGGCCCAGGTGAAGCCGTCCCGTGGGTCGCATACCGCTGACGATGGTTTCCATAATTTGCCCGAAGCTAAAACGCACGCAAATAAAGCTTCAACAAGAACTCCGTCGGTGGATCGATGATGTAGTCCAAAGTATGCGTCATCAGCAATACGATCAGAATGATGAAGCCGAAAGGCTCGATGCGCGCCAATTTCACCGCTAGCGCGCGCGGCAGCAAGCCGACCAAAACCCGCCCGCCATCCAGCGGCGGTAACGGCAACATATTGAACACCGCCAATACGACGTTGATCAAAATCCCGCTCTGAGCCATCAACACAATCGCCGTGACGTAATTGCCAGCCGCCGATCCCGCTGCTGGGTCCGGCCGTGCGTCGAGCATCGGCGCAAGCGACTTCCAGATCACCGTGCAAACAAACGCCAGCGCCAAGTTCATTGCCGGTCCAGCCGCGGCAACCCAAATCATATCGCGTTTGGGATTGCGCAAATTGAGAAAGTTAACCGGCACCGGTTTGGCATAGCCGAACACAAAAGGCGCGTGGGTGACGATCAACATCAGCGGCAACAGAATCGTGCCAAATAGATCGACATGCGCAAAAGGATTGAGCGTCAATCGGCCAAGTCGCGCAGCGGTCGAATCACCGAGCCGGTACGCCACCCAACCGTGGGCGACTTCATGAAACACGACTGCGACCAAAACAGGAAGCGCCCAAATCGCGATTTGACGGATTGTTTCTTCCAATAGGGTTCCGCGGGAGAACTACTCCAATATGAATACGGCAAGGCCGAGGAAAAGACAAGGTGGAAGAATGCGGTTTATAATAGTTGTGTAGGGGCAGACCCCCGTGTCTGCCCTCTGAAACGGGCGACCCAGTGGGCGCGCCTCTATCACTCCGTCACTCCATTAACCCTTTTCTTTGTGCCGCTTCGCTCTCTCGGATGATGTTCGCGGTGTATTTTTTTAAGACGCGCGCCATCGACGTGAGTATAGATTTGCGTCGTCGAAATATCGGCGTGGCCCAACATCGCCTGTACTGATCTTAAATCCGCGCCACCTTCGAGCAGGTGGGTTGCAAAAGAGTGGCGCAAGGTATGCGGCGTCACGCGCTTATCGATCCCCGCCGTCAGCGCATAGCGGCGTATAAGCTTCCAGAAGCCTTGCCGGCTCAAGCGTTTTCCCGAACGGTTGGTAAAAACGAACTGACTGAAGACGCCCTTCAAGAGCCGTGGCCTGACCTCGTTGATATACCGCGTAAGCTTTTCCCGCGCCCATTTGCCGAAAGGCACGGCCCTGACTTTAGCCCCCTTCCCTTTGATTGTCAGATAATCGCCCTGAAAACTGATGTGTCGAGTCTCAAGGGCAACGAGTTCCGATACCCGCAAGCCGGTCGCGTACAAGAGTTCCAACATGGCTTGATCGCGCGCGCCGAGCGGCCAGTTTGATGCATCGGGCTCAGCCAGCAGCTTGCGGATGTCGTCGCCCGATAATGTCTGCGGCAGCTTTCGCGACGCTGCCGGCAACAACACGTTAGGCATGGAACTATCTTTGACTTCCCCTTCGCTTTCGAGAAACAAA
>CAVWLW010000007.1:0-73410 GCA_963755715.1 uncultured delta proteobacterium | reverse complement strand
TGAGAAACTAAAGGGGAAAGCGCTAGGCTTTCCCCTTTAGTTTGCTGTTTGACGGTTTGCGATGAATCAGTTCAGGCTTATAGCGATCTGTCTTGGCTTGGCCTCATCGGCCTTGGGAACTTGTACCTCAAGTATTCCATCGCGATAGGTCGCTTTGATGCTATCTTGCTTCACCGTTTGCGGCAGATAAAAGGATCGAGAAAATTTACCTGCAACCCGCTCGACCCGGTGGTACTCGACCCCATTGGCCGGCTCTTCAAACTTTCTCTCGCCACTGAGGGTCAACATCCCTTCGTTCACTTCCGTTTTGAGGTCCTCGTTTCTCATCCCCGGCAGCTCGGCGCGAATGAGATACGAATCCTTACTTTCAAGAATGTCCACGGGAGGATACCAGACTCCAGTGGCAGCACCCTGTTGCGCCCGTGTCCGACCGAACGTGTCTTCGAATAACTCGTTGATCCGGGACTGAATTCTGTTTACACCCTCCACTTGTTCCCATCTTACTAGTTCCATAATTAGCTCTCCTTTTTAAACCTTTTCTTTAACATAGCGCGAAGTTAATCACGGCGTGTCACCGTGTCAAGGGAAGAAGGTAGGATCAGTTGAGATAGCCTCGGTTTGACTGACGGTGGACAGTAAGCCAAACGGAAATGCACGCGTTATATTCGACGGCGAGACAATTCATTCGACGGCCTTGAGTGATTCAGGTGAAGGGGCAGGCAAGCTAGCTCCGAGAATTGCTGTCAGAGCGGTAATCGTTTATCCAGGTTTGTACGAATGAGGGAGATGCCAAACAAGAACACGGTCTGGGTGCTGGCGCCTAGAAGGCTCGTGACGTTTCTCGATCAGGAACCGCGGCGATTATCACAGGAAGACATTCATCTCGCGTCATTCCATTTAAGTCGTTTCGTGCGTACTGCCGAGCAGTCGGCTTCGACGAGCACCGATGCAGGAAGCAAGAGAAGAACTAGCCAGTAATTCAAATCGGTCTGTTTGAAATTCGTTAGCCACAAAACATTCTTAGCAGGGCCAGTTCAACTTTGAGCGGGACATGGCATCATAATGGTATGCCCGGAGTAAATGGAGATCTGAATCTTTTTGAGGTCGCGGCAAAAGTTCCAGATGGATTTATTTATCACCGAAACTTTATCTCAGAGGCCGAAGAACCAGAACTTATCCGGGAGATTCAGAGCCTTCACCTGAAGTCGTTTAAATATTATCAATTTACCGGGAAGCGGCGAATCGCTAGTTTTGGCTGGCAGTACGAGTTCGGAAAAAGTGAAATCACAACAGCTCCGGACATGCCGGCGTTTCTTTTGCCGCTCCGGATACGCGCGGGAACCCTCTTCAACATCGATCCGAATAGTTTCATGCCAAACTTCCATCATTGAATATTCCACTGGATCGCCGATTGGCTGGCACCGGGATATTTCGCATTTTGGCGTTGTGGTTGGCATTTCTCTTGGCGCAGCATGCCGGATGAGATTTCGAAAATATAACCGTGTCCGATCGAAGAACTTAAAGCGTGATGAAATATTATCGATCGAGCTAGCAACCGCGTTCGATTTATTTGATGAGCGGAGCTTCGCGAGAGCTCTGGCAGCATTCAATTCCGCCGGTCAAGGACCTTCGCTACTCGATCATGATGAGGACTTTGCGCGCGCAGTCGTCCAGGCTTTGACTCTCGTTTGCCGAAGCGCGGCGCGCGTCTCAACCCAGTCGCGGCCTCTTCGGTCAAAAAAGTTTCTCCGCGCGGAGGCCGATCAGACGGAATGCCTTGGCGCGCGGATTCTCGCGGGCGTCGAAAAAAGGCAGGATCAGCGCCAACGCGGCTTCTTGGAGCCGGCGCAAGGCGTCGTCATCGATGCGGATGCCGTCTTTCAGGCTGCGCGAGCGATTGCTGGTCTGAAAGTCGCTGAACCGAACGGTCACTGTCACCGTGCGAAAGCCCTTGAACTCCTTTGCCTTTAGCTTGGCGATAATCCGTTCCGCCATACGATCGAGACGCTCGGTGACGAGGGCCTGATTGCGCGTGTCCTCGTCGAAAGTTTCCTGCTCGCCGAGGGATTTTCGCGTCCATTCGTTGGACACTTCGGAGTCATCGATGCCGCGGACTTTTTCGAACAGGCGCTTGCCCCATTTACCAAACCACTCCACGAGAGCGGACTCAGGAACCTGGCGCAGGTCCTCGACGGTCCGCAGATTTCTTTCGTGAAGAAAGTATTCGCTCTTGGGCCCGATCCCGGGAATGACCCGAAGGGGCAGGGGACTGAGAAAATCGGCGACCTGCTCGGGCTCGACGACGGTCAAACCATCGGGCTTTTGTCGGTCCGAAGCGATCTTCGCGATCAGCTTGTTGGGAGCGATGCCGACGGAGCAGCCGAGCCCCTCGAGGTCGCGGATCTCGTCCTTGAGCCGCGATCATCCGTTGCCGCGCGGCCGCGAAATTTTCCAGCGATGAGACGTCGAGATAGGCTTCGTCGATGCTCGCTTCCTCGAAGGCGTCCGCGTGGCGCTGCAAGATCTGCATGATGCGGCCGGAGACTTCGCGATAGAGAGGCATATTCGGCTGAATAAAAACCGTCGCCGGTTCACCGCGTCTGCGCGCCGTTTCGGCAAAGCGCCACGCTCGTGAGATCGGCAGGGCCGAGCGGATGCCGAATGTTCGCGCCCGGTAATTGGCGGTCGTGACGACACCCCTGCCTTTGCCTTCCTTTGGGTCGGCGCCGACGACAACGGGAAGATCTCGCAGCGCGGGATTGAGACGCTCCTCGACCGCGGCATAAAACGCGTCCATGTCGACGTGCACGATGATGCGCATGCGCTGTAGATTGTTTCATGTTCGACCCGAGTTTGCGACGCGCCCCGGGGAGCGATGTTGACCGTCACCTTGCTCACGGAAAATTACAGCCGGTCCTTCATCCAGCAGTCACTCTGGCAGTGATCGCCTTGATCTACTTCGCCGCCGAGCCTATCAACCGGTTGCTGGGAAAGGGCGGACTCAGCGTCGTTTCCCGGGTGATGGGATGATCCTGTCGAGCATAGCAGTGACGAACGGCATTGTTGCGATCAAGCTGGTTTTTGGCCTCGGCTAAACTCACGTCGCTGATGCCGCGCGCTTGGAACTGCGTTCTCCGCAGGCTGTTCAAAGGTTGAAGGAGCGCTTGCATGTTTTGGCAATTCTCAAGAAGTTTGAGGTCGTCGGCGCCAAATAAGCTGGTAGCGACGCCGCATCAAACTATGGTAGATTCGCCTTCGACGGAGAAAGCTATGGCCTGGATCGTATCAGACGCCGATCATCTTGGAGGCAAACCCCGCGTCCGGGATACTCGAATCTCGGTAGCATTGCTTCTGGAATGGCTGGCTGCGGGAATGACCATCGGTGAGATTGCAAAGGAATACCCGAGTCTCACGGAAGAGTCGATTCGCGGAGTGTTGGAAGAATTAGCCCATTCCGATTTGCTGGCACCAAGTGAAAATCCTTCTCGACGAGAACATGCCTGAATCTCTAGTCGGTGCTCTCGAAGGCCTCGGCCACGAGGTTGATTCGGTGAATCATCTCAAGCTCAAGGGGCTCGATAACGGGACGCTCTATCGGCAAGTCGCCATCGGTTACGATCTTTGTTTTACGAGGGACTCTGCTTTTGCCCACAACGTGCGCCAGATGCGAGACCCGTCCCAAGTCAAAGTTCTCCGTGTGATCGTGCCCCAACAGAAAGTCGAGTCTTTCGTTCCAGCGTTTGTTGACGCTTTGCAAAAATCCGATTGGTCGCATTACTCGAACGGCGACGATTGGCCTTAGCACAGTGCGACACTGATTCGTTTCACACGTTCAAAATCTTCCATCACTTTGCTCCATTCCAAGCTGTTCAAATATGAGTTGAAACCGTGGCTTCTTAGTGACACGCTAACTTCGCACTGCGGCTGCCGACATTGTAACGTGTATGGTTCTGAGCTACGTCGGAAAGACGGAAAAGTCACGCAGCATTTCTAGCAGAAGGCATCCGAGCATTCGTCCCCGATGACTCGCAAGCAATTGTGAAAGGAGGTTCGTGATGGAACGGTTGAAGAGGCTCATCGAAGGTCACGATCTCATCGTCGCTCCGGTCGCGCTCAATGCGATCATGGCGCGGCTCGCCGAGGAAGTCGGTTTTAAAGCGCTCTATCTGAGCGGCGGATCGCTCGGGTGGCAGAAATGCGTAACGGAAGCCAATCTGACGCTTCCGGAAATGGCGCAGGTGGCCGTGGAGATGCGCACCGTGTGCAAATTGCCGATCGTTCTCGATGCCGGCGGCGGTTGGGGCGATCCGGCGCACATGCACCGAACGATCGGCCTGTCCGAAGCCGCCGGATTCGACGCGATCGAGATCGAAGATCAGCTGCTTCCCCGAAGGTTCCACCATCACGTTGGCGTCGAACACCTGGTTCCACCGGAATTCATGGTCTCCAAGATCAGGGAAGCGGTCGCCGCGCGGAGCGATCCGGATTTTTTGATTATCGGGCGGACCAACGCCAGACGGCTCCATGATATGGATGAGACCTTGCGGCGCGCCGAGGCTTATCGTCAGGCCGGCGCCGACATGCTCTTCGTGCATACGCGCAACCCGGATGAGATGCGGATCATCGGCGAGCGTCTTGCGCCCCCGCTCATGATCTTTGCGCCCGAGGACGGATTCGCCGAATTTCCGCTGTCACCGACCGATCTGGCGGGGCTTGGGTTCCGCCTGGCGGCATCCTCCGGGTCTGCTTTCGCCGCGATGTACAAGGCCGCGCGCCAGTCCTACGAGTCGCTCGCGCGGGGAACGATCGATCCGCTGCTCGGCCGGGGTGGAGCCGCGAGCGAAATGAAGGCCGCGCAAAAGACCGCGCGACTCGAGCGGTTTCTGGAAATCGAGAAAAGGACGGTTCGATAACAGCCTTGCGGCGGTGCAAAGTTGAAAAGCCTCAGCTGAGTGTGTCAAGCACGCTCACGATGGACCGGGTTTAAAAACTACACTCCGTTCAAAACTTTTGAGGATTAAAAATTAAAAGGAACCTCCACGTTTCCGGGATTCCGGAAACGTGGAGAGAAATACTAGTGGATTATAACAGCAGGAGCCCTTTGACGTGGCTCAGGGCGAACGGACCAGACAAATTCTGTTCGTGGTGAGCATATAACAATTGACAACTGGCTTGGGACAGAGGCAAACTCCGGCTGCCGATAAAAGCCGTTGGTTCGCGCGCTTGCAGAGGGGAACTATGACCGATCACGCTGATGCATTCATCGCCACCATCGACCTGCGCGTGCGCGACATTCTTGACCGCTGCACGCGCTGCGCGAAGTGCGTCGAGGTCTGCCCCACCGCGGCGCCGGCGGGAATCGATACCAGCGAGCCCGCCGCGATCGTCGGCGATGTGCTGGATATCCTGCGCGGCGGCGGTGATCCGTCGAGCCGCGGCGCCCGTTGGGCCAACGCGTGCACCGGCTCCGGCCGGTGTATTTCCGCCTGCGACGACGGCATTAACCCGCGTTTCATGTTGGCGGCGACCCGCCTGAGACTCAATGAGCGGCGCCAAGCGAGCGAACGGCGCGCCACCGGGCGAGCCGGGTTCAAGAAAATGTCTACCGCGGTCAAGGTGCTCTCGCGTCTGCAACTCCCGGCCGACCTGCTCGCCGGCTTCACGCGAGCGGCCGCCGCCGATTCAGAGCCGGCGCCGGACATCGTCATGTATCTCGGTTGCAACGTTCTCAAGACCCCGCACATCGCGCTGTTGTGCCTCGAAGTCTTGGCTCGTCTCGGCACGCGCTACAAAGTTTTTGCCGGGCCGGCTTATTGTTGCGGCGTGATTCAGTACCGCGCCGGCGACACCAGGACCTCCGGACAGATCGGCGGCAACACGGTGGCCGGATTCGCCGGCACGGGCGCTCCACGCGTGCTCACGTGGTGTCCGACCTGCAACATCCAGCTGAGCGAGATTGTCATGCCGAGCACCGACGCAAGCTTCAATCTCGAGCACGTCGTGCCGTACATCGCCGCGCGCATCGAACGGCTCCGCCCCCACTTCGTCCACTCGATCCATAAGCGGGTCGCCTTGCATGAGCATCCGGGCGTGGCCGGCGTGACCGAAGGCGCCATCAAGATTCTCACGGCGATCCCGGGGTTGGAGCTGGTCGATCTGGAACAACCGCGGGTCGGCTACATGTGCAACTCGCTGGCGCCCGTGCCGGCGTACAAACGCGAGCTGCACGCCCGCGAGCTCGACGCGGCGGCAGCCGCCGGCGTCGACTATCTCGTCGGCATCTACCATGCCTGCCATCGCGAGCTATGCGCCCACGAAACCACTTCGCCGTTCAAGATCGTCAATTTTCTGGAGCTGGTCGGCGAGGCCATGGGCGTCGAGAAAACGGATCTCTTCAAGCAGTGGAAAATGATGCAAGACGTCGACCGCGTTTTAGCGGAAGTCGCTCAACAGGCGACTGCGACGGGGCTGGACTTGGAAAACGTGCGCGAGGTATTGATCGCCCATATGCTGGGCGAACAGCCCCTGCCGGTGGATTTTCGCGGCACCCCGGCGATTGAAGGATCCGAAGCTGCGCCGGTTCGGGTTATCTCGGAGTAAGCTGACAAATTTCGAGTCGCGAGTTTCGGCCGAGATTAGGCATTGCCGCGTTGCAAGACATGACCTATCGTTGACCCCCATTACTGAAAAACTCTACCGAACCCGAATTCAAGCGAGGAAAGTCATTTCTAGCTTCGTCGGGTTTACCTGCTGTCAAAGCTCCTTGACGGCCCTCCTGATTGCGCTTATTTGTAGGGCGCGATTTAGCGCAGTCCGGTAAGACAAATCGATGGCGATCTTGACCTTACGCAACGTCAGCAAATTCTTCGGCGACGCCGACAACGGCTCAGAACAAGTCGTGGCGATCAACGATGTCTCGCTCGACGTCAGCGCGGGGGAATTTTTTTCGATCATCGGGCCCTCGGGCTGCGGCAAATCGACGCTGCTACGAATCATCGGCGGATTGCTTGCGGCATCGAGCGGTGAATTGACCGTCGGCTCCGACAAGGTCAACGGCCCGCATCCCTGGCTCGGCATGGTATTTCAGGAAGAATCCACTTTTCCCTGGCGCACGACGCTGGGAAACGTCGAGTTCGGCCTCGAGATGCGCGGCGTGTCGCAGGACCAGCGCCGGCAGAAATCCCGTGAGATGATTCGCCTGGTCGGCTTATCCGGGTTCGAGGAGCGCTATCCGTCGGAGCTTTCCGGCGGCATGAAACAGCGCGTCGCCATCGCCCGCGCGCTCGTCCTCGAACCGAAGATCTTGCTGATGGACGAGCCCTTCGGCGCCTTGGACGAGCAAACCCGCATCATTCTCGGCGAAGAGTTGTTGCGCATCCGCGATCAGCTCAAGCAGACGATTATTTTAGTCACGCATAATATCAACGAGTCGGTGCAGCTCTCGGACCGGGTGATGATCATGACCGCGCGGCCGGGGCGGGTAAAAGAAGTCGTGCCCATCGACTTGCCCCATCCGCGCGACTCGACGATCATCGCCTCGGACCGATTCGGCAAGCTCGTCGGCCAGGTGTGGGGCGCGCTCAGAGAAGAATCGATCAAAAGCTTCAAGCAAACCGAACAGCGAATGTAAGGAGGCACAGCATGAAGAAACAAGTCAGCAACGCTAAAAATTGTGTCGTATCGGGCCTGGTTGTTGCATTCGTTCTATTCGCATTTGCTGTTTCCAGCTTGGGCAGCCGCGGCGCGCACGAAGATCATCATCGTGGTGCCGCACCGCATCTTGTTTACCGTCGCCCTGCCGGTTTACATCGCCCAGGAAAAGGGCTTCTACCGCGAAAACAATATCGATGTCGACGCCGTCTTCACCCGCGGCGGCGGCGAGAACGTGCAAGCGGTGGTTTCCGGCGACGCCCAGATCGGCCTCGGCACCGGCACCTTGGCGGTGATCAGCGCGTTCGTGAAAAAAGCGCCGATCAAAATCGCCGGCGCCGAGATCACCGGCATGGACGCGTTTTGGTACGTGCAGAGCAATACGCCGATCCATAAAATCGAAGACCTCGCCGGCAAGAAAGTTGCCTATAGCCGGCCGGGCTCTTCGAGCCATATGGCGGTCATGGCCATCGCCGATCAGATCAAAGCCAAAGGATTGAAACCCGCCGAGCCGGTGTCGCTGGGTGGCATCCCGGAGGTTTACACCGCGGTTCGCACCGGGCAGGCCGACTCCGGCTGGTCGGTGGCGCCGTTTCAATTGGACCTGGTGGAAAAAGGGGTGCTGCGCGTCGTCGTGAAAGGCGACGAGATTGCGGCGATGAAAGAGATTACCCCGCGCGTGCACTTCATCAACAACGATTTCGCCGCCAAGAATCCCGATGCTGTGCGCGGCTTTTTCAGAGCGCAACAGCGCGCTCTCGACTACATGTTCGAGCACAAAGAGGAGACCGCGAAAATTTGGATTCGCCGGGCTGAAATGAAATACCCGGAGGGCGCCGTGCTGAGGACGTGGGACTATTACAATAGAGCGGCGATGACTCTCAAACCGATCCGCGGCCTGCAGGCAACCATCGACGATGGCGTAAGGAACAAATTTTTAACTCAGCCGTTGACTCAAGCCGAGATCAATAGCCTGATCGATCTGAGCTTTTTGCCGTAGCAAGATGAATTCACCGCGGAGACGCCGAGCACGCGGAAAAAAAATTTCTTAAGATGGTTCGATCTCTGCGAACCTGTGTCTCTCCGGTGAAACTATTCCGATCATGTCCGAAAACACTCGACTCGCGGCTTGGCGCTTCTTTTGGATCTTCGGCGTCCTCGCGATCGTCGAAACCTCGGTGCGCGTGGGTTGGATCAGTACGTTTTTTCTCGCTGCGCCGACGCGCGCGGCGGTGGTGCTATGGGAGCAAATCGTCCATGGCAACGCGCTCTGGTTGACGGCAATCACGCTCTTTGAAATCGCCGCGTGCCTAACGATCTCGACCATTTTTGGCGTGCTTGCCGGATTCCTGCTCTGGCGTTACCGGCTAATTGGCAACAGCTACGAGATGTTGCTGGCGGCGTTGTTCTCTTCGCCGGTGATTCTTGCCTATCCGATTTTTCTCGTCACGTTCGGCCGCGGCAGCGCCGCGGTGATCGCGCTCTCGTCGATATTTGGCCTGATCCCGACCATTATCAACACCAAAGGCGCCTTTCAGAACGTCAACCCGATTCTCTTACAAGTCGGCGCCAGCATGAATCTGACGCGCCAGCAGATGTTTCGGCATATTCTGATACCGGCCGTGGCACCGACGATCTTCAGCGGCTTTCGTCTCGCACTGACTTATATTTTGAAGTCGGTGCTGGGCCTGGAGTACGTCGCGCAGGTCGGTGGCGTCGGCATGTGGTTGTCCGACGCGGCGTTCAAGTTCGAAGTGGAAGAGGTTTATGCCGGGTTGTTCGGCACCATGCTGTTGTCGATTCTGTTTCTTTACCTGATCAACCGGAGCGAAGTCTTGGTGCGCAAATAGCCATGGATCGAGCCGAAAAGAATTCCGCTGCCTTCGCAGCGCATATTCAGACGCCGTTCGGCGTACAAGCGCTGACGCTTCTGGCCGTCGTCGCCGCGTGGGAATTTATCGGCCGTACCGGACTCTTGTTCCCCGAGCTTTTTCCTTCCGTCCTGGAGATCCTGCAATCCCTTTGGCTATACATCAGCACGCCGCTGATGATCCCGCACATTAAAGCGAGCCTCTACGAAATCGGCGGCGCGCTCGCCCTCGCCGCCCTATGCGGCGTGCCTCTTGGGATTCTCTGGGGCAGCCGGCAAAGCTGGCTGGAGGTCGTCGAGCCGCTCATTCTATATGCCGCTGTTGTACCGAAGATCGTCATCTTTCCGATATTTATTTTATTCCTGGGTATCGGCGTTCAGTCCAAGCTTGCGGTCGGCGCCATCGCGGCGTTTTTTCCGATCGCGCTGTTGACCATCGCCGGCATGAGGGAAGTCAAGAAAGTTTACGTCGACGTGGCGCGCACGGTCGGCGCCAGCCCGATGCAAATCGCCACCCGCGTCTACCTGCCGGCAATCGCCGGCCAGGTTTTCAGCGGCATAAGAATCGGCATGGGCGCGGCGGTGACCGGCGCGTTGCTCGCGGAAACGAAGATTGCCAAAGCCGGATTGGGTTTCATGATCGTCGAATACTACGGTCAGTTTCGCATCGCCGACATGTATTCGCTGCTGCTTTTTGTATTTATTCTCGCCGCCCTGACGAATTGGGCGATGAAACGGTTGTTTGCCCGCCTGTCACCGCTCGCCCGCGTCAATCAAGACGTAGGCATGTATATTTGAAGGCGCGAATCTCGATGAAAAAAAATATGCGCTGACGCGCTTCGACGATTCGCCTCACGTTTTATCGGATTCTATCGCTTAATTGGGACGTACGAAATTTCTCAAGACTCCGCACGGAATTCCCTTACTCGATGCTGCTTCAGTATTGCGCAAGTCTAAAGTTATCTAACATTTACGCTCTTGGTATGGTGATTGCGGTTCTTCTTTCACAGAAAAGGAGGAACAAGAATGAAAAAATCGATATCAATAATATCTCTGAGTTTGCTGGCGGCTTCTCTACTGATCCCGAGTGGACGCAGTTATGCCGATAACCCGCCCGGCGATCATAAACAGCGTGAAGAGCTACGCAGAGACCAGCGACAGCTCGAAGAGTTAAGACAGCGGCGTAACCAGGAGCGCCGCGAGGGCGACAGGCGCGAAGCCCGTGAATACAACGAGAAGATACGCGATCAGAAGAGGGAAATCCGTCAAGACCGAAGAGATATATACGGGCAAAACCGTGACCGATGGCATCGTGACCGTGATCATGATCACGACTGATGTCTGACCGAAATGTTTTCGGTATGCGTGGAGGGCCGCCAAATCGAAGGCGGCCCTCCAGCTTTCCAAAACCTCCAGGGAACAACTAATCGGGCGCTCGGCCTGCTGAACATTAGGTCTGAGAATCGACGTGTTCGTGATCGTGTTCGAGATATTCACGGACCGGAGTGAAGCAGGCTGACATAATACAGCGCAACCGCCGACCGCTTCTCGACCCGAATCGGTGATTGCGGCTGACCGAGAATCCGTTTCTTACAACCGTCTTTTCACAGAATCCGCCGCGTCCTGAGTTTTTTCGCCTCCACGCTCAATGTCTTGCCCCAACCCGTGAACCGTATTGCAGGCGAACGAACCCAGGATACCCGCTAGCGAACCAGCTATAATCAGCGCCGAAAAGATTTTTCTCATAAAATGACCATCCATAAAATCACCTCTCTTTTTATTGTTACAACCTGTAGGCGTCAAAGAGCATTTCTGATGCCATGTAACGAAGGCATCTCACAGGTCTCCTAACAGCGACAAACGAAAGAGAAAATGTGCTTATGCTGTCCCTGGAGCGGGATTATTTTTCGATACGTCTGGAGGATTCTGCCGAGGCCAGCAAGAAAAATGCTACCGACTGTGCCGTGACGCACTCTTTGATTGCACGGTCACGCATTTTCACGCCTTGCGCGTTTCTTATCCTCGTCGAACAAGTGGCTGGCTTGCCGAATCGATGAAAGTTGGGTGGCAAAAGCGGCTACCGCAAGCAGGCAGACCGCGCCGCCGATCATCAGAGTCCCGGGCGTGCCGACCCAGTTGGCGATGACGCCGAACAATAGGCTGCCCAGCGATTCGACACCGCGACGTGCCATCACAAAGAAGCTCAGTACCCGGCCGCGTTTTTGGTCGTCGACGATGCTCTGGACGATGGTGTTGCTCGAGGCCATTTGCATCATCAGAGAGAAGCCCAGCACCAGGGCAATGATCAAAGCGATCGATAGGAAGCGCGAGAAGGATAAAGCCACCAGGCCGACGCCGTAGAGGGTGCCGGCGATGACAATGACCTCGGCCAGTCCTTTGAGGCGGCTGCGCGAGGCAAGAAAGATCGCGCCCGCGAGTGCGCCCACGCCGGTGGCGGACATGAGATAGCCGAAGACACGCGGGCCGCCTTGCAGGATGTCTTCGGCAAATACCGGCATGAGCAGCGTGTAGGATGCGGCGACGAGACTGACCGCGGCAACGAACATCAAGATGGATCGCATGGGCACCGAAGCGAGCGTGTAAGCGGCGCCTTCCACGATCGCTTTCTTGAAATCGAGCGGGCTGGCGGAAAATGTCTTTTCCGGGATTTTCATCAGAAAGAGCGCGCCTAAGACCACCAGGTAACTCAAACTGTTGAGAGCGAAGCACGGTCCTTCTCCGACCAGGGCGATCAGGATGCCGGCGACGGCGGGACCGATGAGCAGGGCGCCGTTAAAAATGAAAGAGTTTAGAGCGATGGCATTGGGCAGGCTCTCTCTTTTCTCGATGATGTCGACGATGAAGGCTTGGCGCGCGGTGATATCGAAGGCGCTGACGACGCCGAGCAGGCCGCCGAGAACGAACACATGCCAGACGGCAACTTGATCTGTGAGGACAAGCGCCGCCAACACCGCCGCCTGAAGAGCCGAGAATGCCTGGGTGACAACCATGATGCGGTGACGTTTGAGCCGGTCCGCCAAGACACCGGCAAATGGCACGAGCAGAAAGAGCGGGACGTCGCTGATAAATCCCACCATGCCCAACATCAGCTCGGATTTTGTCAAGCGATAGACCAGCCAGCGCATGGCGATGATTTGCATCCAGGTGCCGATCAACGACACGGCTTGGCCGAAGAAAAACAGCCGAAAGTTTCGCGAACCTAACGCGCGCACGAGGAACTTGAGACCTTTGATTTCGCTGGGCATGAAATGAGTCTGGGTTATTCCGAACCGTGTTGCGATCGCTCGAATGAAATCGGCGAGGTGGTTGCTGCCGATCGGAGCGAGAAGTGGGATCATCCAACCACCAACTGGCGCGTGTAAACCTCGCGCTGGTGGCGCGCCTTACGACTCTGCAGGTTGGGGTAGAATACGCGGCCGCAGTGATCGACGTCCTTTAACAGCAGCATGCGCCGGTCGGCTATAATTCTTTGTCGGCGGAGCTGAAAGCGGCCGTGTTATAGGACACGATGCCGAGTTGCTCGGTTTGGGTCGACAATTCTTTAAATCGGACGATGGGATCATGATTCATTCCTTTTCCTTGGTAAGCTTACAAATATTCCAGCATGAGTGACACCAAAAAACCAAAAAGTAAAAGGACAAAAGGCAAAAGTTGAGAGCATTCAGCCGTTCTATATACTCTGTGCTACTATGCTTGCGAGTTTTCGCGGCGCGCGCAATTCTTTGCTGCGCTGATCGGACCTGCGCTTTGGCAGGTAATGACTTGGCCAGGAAGGTTTCTGATACATAATTCGCGAAACTTCCTCCCGTGTTTAAAGCTAAAGATTTGGAGAGTTGTCTCGGGGAAAATAGAAGGCGGAGGCCTGGACAGGGGGGCGGCGAGTAGGTAATCCTCGAAGTGGAGGAAAGATCATGGCGTTGACGGCTTACAATGGGGTTCCGATTCCTTCTTGGATGTACGGGACGGCTTGGAAAAAGGAGGCGACGACGGAACTGGTGCAACTCGCGGTGGCGTCGGGCTTCACGGCGATCGACACGGCCAATCAATTGATCCACTACCAGGAAGCTCTGGTGGGCGAAGCTCTGCAGGCGCTAGCAAAAAAGGGGATCAAGCGTGACTCCCTGTTTCTTCAAACCAAATTTACTTCGGTGGATGGCCAAGGCGGTCGAACCCCGTACGATCCCTCGGCTGATCTCACCACTCAAGTCAGTCAGTCCTTTGACAGCTCGCTGAACCACCTGGGTACCGACTATGTGGACTCTTATGTCCTGCACGCGCCGTTCCAAAGGCGAGGTTTGGGAACGGCGGATTGGGAAGTTTGGACGGCTATGGAAGGTCTCTATCGGGCCGGAAAAACTAAAATGATCGGCGTGAGCAATATCACGGGCGCTCAGCTCGCGCAGCTCTGTGAACAAGCGAATGTCAAACCCATGGTGGTGCAAAACCGTTGCTTTGCCGCCCTCGGCTGGGATAAAGCCGTGCGAGAAATTTGCCGGACAAACGGGATTGTCTATCAGGGGTTTTCGCTATTGACCGCCAATCGAGAAGTGCTTGGCGATCCCGAGATTCATGCCATCGCGACGCGAATCAACGCTACTGTCGCGCAAGTCATCTTTCGCTTCGCGATGCTGATCGGCATGCTGCCGTTGACCGGAACCACGAACCAACAACACATGAAAGAAGACCTCCAAGCCGGGCAATTCACGCTCACCGACGAAGAAGTCCAGCGAATCGAAACAATCGCGCTGTGAAAAGAAAAGCAAACAACTTTCTTGGGGTGCCACATGGGTCCTGATAAACACGGCTCGTCGTGGCGCGACCCCTTCGGTTAGAGTTTTCCGGTGCAATCAATAAATTTCTCAAAGCGTCACGCAAGAAGCATGATAAACCGTCTAACGCCTACCTCGGTCCGATGGCCTTCGCGTCCACGTCGTGCCATTGTCCCATTGGATTCTGTTGCCTCTTAGATCGCCGCGTATACCATGCCAGTCCAAAGCACGAATATTCCCCTTACGATCAACTTCCAATCTACTCGTGTGACCGTTTTCATTTCTCGCTTCAAGGCCCCGCCGATCTGCATTGATCTCGGTGGGCTTGTTCGGATCGCCATTCATATACCAACGTCCCTGTAGTTGGCTCCCGTTATAGTTTCTTTCGTCACGGGTGAACGCTGTCTTTGGAATAGCAAAAATTCCGCTCATGAGCATGACAACGACCCATAGTAAAATTTTTCTTTTCATCTCTGGCCTCCTGTCGGGTTCTACTCACATAGGCAGCAAGCTAAATGCCAAAGAGTCCAAGTCGTTGTAGTACGTGAAATTAGCGGCTACTAACACGTCTCCACCGAGAACATACACTTACATTCGTCTGGGAAACGCCTACGGCTGACAGGCGATAAAGCCTGGTGATTTCCTCCGACTGGTCGGTTTTTGCCAATCTTCGCCCAAATGCCGCCAAATTTGGCCTGGGTATTGGCGCATTCATTGTCTGGCCGCTGACCCTAGGCGCCGCCTGAACGGTCGGAGTTTGTTGTTCGATAGTGGTATTGATAGAACCTTGGTAGTTCAGAAACGTATCGCATGGAGGCACTCACATGAATCAGAATGCTAAACGCAACTTGCAACGCCGCAAGCGGCAAGCAATCCGGCTTTCTAAACGCGAGTATTTTAGGAAGAAGAAGGAAGCCCTCAATGTGCCAGCTGCTGGAAAGGATAAAGTGGCTTAAACCGGTCTTCGTTCAGCGCCGAGCCAAGCAGCCTCGGCATTTTTATGCCTCCTGTTACTTGGAAACGACGCGCGTCTTCCACCGGGAGGTCTCGATAATACAGCGGCGGCGCTCCATCGCTTGCCAATCGGATTAGTAATCTTTTTGGCGGGGGAATTTGCCGAAGCGTGAACAAGCGACCAGAGCGAGTGCGGCCAAGAGGGTAACGAACGTTATGACCAGGAAAATATTCACGCGCGCGGCTGGCTTTTCCCGGCCCGGAAAATCCGCCAATTGGGTCTCGAACTTTGCTTTGTCAAAGTCGTAGACGTAAACATTTTGCCATTCAAAGCAGGTAATGGGCTTGGCAAATTTGATATTGTCGCGCCGTGTTGCCGTAGGTACGTCGCTTGCCTTATAGATGCAGGTTTTGAATTGCAGCGCGGCGTTTTTTACGCCCGTTCCCGTAACGAACGCTCCGGCGGGGTAATCGGTCATGTAAACAACCGGATGGTTCGGCTTTTTGGCGCCGTAGTATTGCTGGGTTCGGTTATCATAGGAGCCGGGTTCGTTCCATCTCAATAAATAAAATCTGCCGTATTCAGGATCGCTGTTGTAGGCGGGATCGGTGTCCTGCGAATCTATCACCCATTCGGGAAAGCAAAGAGGAATGTCTTCGCCAAAGCTCGATACGCCATAATTTATATTCTTAATGATCTTGCCTTGCCGGTTTTTCGAGCTGTCAAAGACGCAGCCTTTTACGAATTGGACAATGGCGTATTTTTCGATCGTATCCACTGAATCGGTTTCGTATTCCATGATCGCGCCGTTGCCGTAAGTGGGATAATTGGGGTCGTCACTGAACCAAATTTCGTTAACCAGGCTTGTGAGCGTGAATCTTTTGAGATCGCACGTGTCGGTAGCCCGGCAATCGGGATTCAAAAAAACCTGTTTTGTCTCTGACAGCGTGTGAACATGCCCGGTGCCAGTAAAGTCTCCATAAGAGTTTCCCTCAAGAAAAGCGATAAGCAAAATAAATGAGTAGCAGATGAACTTTTTCATTGGGTCGAAAACGCCACCTTAAGGAGCGAAATTTCGGATGTCAACGGCAAGAGAAATAGACGTTCAAAAAGAGATGGCGCCGAGGTGAGGACGGCGCAGGTTTGTTGTCAGCTCCCGCGAATGCGCCGGAGTGACCTTCGAACGGATCTCTCCAAGCATTCATGTAGACTGCATCACTTGGTTCAGCTCGGACTTAGGCAATATTCGGCGAAAGGCATCCAGGCTAATGGTTTCGTTTTCTTTTTCTTTCGGAACGACGCCCATCGGCACGCCGCCCTTCTGCACGGTGTCGATCGCCTCCATGAGGAGCTTTCGGAGCAAAATCACCCCGCGATCGGACGTTGCCAATTGCTCGTTTCTGTAGCCGATCTTTCCCTGCGTCGACTGGCAGACGTAGTCCTCCCTCCACACCTGCCCTCGGTAGGGCACGTTTTTGCGCTTGTCGTACTCTTTGACCGGCTCTGCGGTCGGTGGGGCGTAGCGCGTTTGATCCCTTTTTGTAATCACGTCATCTTTACCTTGAGGAACAAAATCGCTGCTAAAGACCATGAAGCTGTCGTCATCCACAGGGGTGACGAACAGCAGGCGCTCAAAGCCTTCTTCCTCGACTCCCCGTCCGCCAAGAGAAAAAACCGTCGGCAGTGCGAGGCTCGTGAGCCTGACGTATAGAGTATCCGGTGTTGGGCCCGGCCAGTGCACGATCGTCTTCAGGCCATACTCAGTCGGCAAAGCTTCGATATGATGGTCGCCCGGGAAATCCCAGAAGGCATTTTCCCAGGAGCGATCGGCGCGGCTCGGCTTGTGCAAGAAAAACGCGTGCAGTGAATCGATCGTATTCTCGAAAAAGTTGAACCAGTTATAATCCCAATGGCGCGGCGGCAGCGTCAAACGGATACCGTCGTCTCGGACGAGGGTGGAATAACGCGGCAACGGCGGTGGATCACTTTTGCCGAGGTGAGCGAAGATCAAACCGCCCAACTCTTTAACTCGGTAGCTCGGATGCTTCACCTTTTGGCAGAAGGTGCTGCCCTTGGGCTCGAGCGGTTGCTCCAGACAGTTTCCCGCGACGTCATAAAGCCATCCATGATAAGGGCACCTTATGCCTCGTTCCTCAATGTCGCCGTATTCCAGGGATGTGCCTCGGTGCGAACAGTGAAGTCCCATAAGGCCGAGGCGGCCGGCGCCGTCGCGGAAAAGCGCCAGTTCCTCGCCAAGAACCGTGACCGCCATGGGAATGTCTCTTAAATCTTCGGCCCGGGAAATCGCCAGCCAGTAACGCCGGAACATTTCACCGCCGGCAGTACCGGGACCGACATGACAGATCGCCGATAGGTTCAATTTCTCCTGGGTTGCTTCCGCCATGACTCTTCTCCCATAAGCTAATTATTTGCCTCTCTGAACGTCTTCCAGCAAAGTAAAATCATACATTTTTTTGGTAAGCTCGCTGGTCGACTCTGAAGTCTTCACGCGCTGGCGCGTGAGCTCGATGCCGTTTTCGATCGCTCGCCGCGAGATATTGCCGTCCGTTGACAGGATGCTCAGCATAAATTTGTAGTTGGTGTCGGCGATATCCCGTTCGAGGCTAAAATCCTTCGTTATCGAACTGACGATTTCATCCTTATTCTTAGGATCGTGCACATAGTGAAATCCCTTGACTGTGCCGCGTAGAAATTTCTTGATCAGAAGAGGATTCTCCTTGATGAGCTGGTCCGATACCACGACCCCGGAGCCGGGCAGTTCGAGGATGTCGGCGAGCGACTGGAGCCTGACCATGCCGAGCTTCTCGGCGATGGCAAAACCCGGAGCCCAAAGAATGGCCGCATCCACGGCGCCTTTCTGAAGCGCGGCAAAAACACTCTCGCTGCCCACAGCCAGGATCGAAACTTCTTTATCGGGATCGATGTGGTTATGCGTCAGAATCGCTCTTGCGGCATAGTCGGTCGTGCTGCCGACGCCGGTGACAGCGATCTTTTTTCCTTTGATGTCGGCGATCGAGCGAATGCCGGACTCGCGGCGCCCATAAAGGATGAAGGCAGGTTTGTTGTTGAACCCGATGATGCCTTTGACCGGCGCGCCCGCCATGGCGGCTCGCGTTCCCGTTCCGAAACCGGTGCTGAATTGAATCGATCCCGAGACCAGGGCTTGCATGGCTGTGGGTCCGCTCCGGAACAGCACCGGCAAGACGCTCAAGCCTTCAGGCTTAAAGAAATCCTTTTTGAGCGCTAAGGACAACGGCAAATCGGAGAGAGTCGGCGCATCCATGCCGATGATGACTTTTGCCGCCTCCGCCGAAAAACTTTGCGGCAAGTTGGCAATTGACAATAAAATGAAGCTCGCCAGGAGCAGTAACCGAGAGTTATTTCTCATCGAATTTTCCTTTGCCTCGCGGCAACGATTGGCAAACGACTGGGTGGAATCTATTGAAGCGACCAATTCATGTCAAGCATCGGGAGAAATCGGAGCCTAAATACGCGACGGCCAACAACGAAGCGATGCCACGTCTTCATTGACAAGAGTTTTACGAAAGCGCTAAACGAGGAATGTGCGAACGGAGATTCACTGAAATGAGAATCGTGGTGACCGGCGGCGCCGGCAGGCTTGGACAGTTAACTATCGGCGAATTGCTCGATCACGGTCACGACGTGCTGTCGATCGATAAAGTGCCCATCTCGGAAAGCGTCTGCCGCTCTTCGGTCATCGATCTGCTCCAGGCAGACGATCTTGCCAAGGCGTTTGAGCAAGCCGACGCAGTGGTCCATCTGGCCAGAAAAAAGTTTCCCTACACGAGCAACGGATTCGATCCCGCGTCTCGCACATGGAAAACTCCCGACGTCCTCGGCGACGCGGCAATATTCGGTTACAACGTAACTATAAGCTACAACGTCATGGCGGCGGCGTTTGCCGCCGGAATCAAAAAGCTCGTGATGGGATCGAGTCTTACGATTTACGGCTTCTATTATCCCTCGCGGTGGACGGCGCCGGAGTATCTACCGGTCGATGAAGATTATCCCTTGAGGCCGCAGGATCCCTACAGCGTGTCCAAGCTCGTTGTCGAGCGCGCTTGCGACGCATTCGCGAGCAAGGGCGATATGCAGATCGCCAGCCTGCGATTCGCCGGAATTTGCGCCGATTTCACGCACCAGAATCTCAGGGAGAGACGAAAAGATCCCTTGAGATGGAGTGGCCCGCTGTGGACTTACATCGATGTTCGCGACGCTGCTCTTGCGTGCCGTCTAGCGGTCGAAGCCAACTTCACAGGTCACGAGGCATTCAACATTTGCGCTTCTAATACGATCATAAACAGGCCGACTTCGGAGCTTGTTACGGAGTATTTGCCGAATGCGAACCTCCGTACGAACAGCGCAGGAAACTGGGCCGGTTATGACCCTGGAAAGTCCAGAAGGATGCTCGGGTTCAGCGCGAGATATTTACTCGAATAACCCTGTGTGTCGGTGCGGCTTGTCCGACTCGCTCGCCACCGACTAGCCTGAGGCGACAAATAAAATTCGTCAACGCTTGGGTGTTTGGCAGGCGTCGTCAGCGCCACCGGGAAGAAATTCCAAAAAGTAGATCATCTCTAATCGATCCTCGAGCCCCAGCTAGTTTAAATGGCTCTTAGCGGAGTCTCGCCGGGAAGCGAATATTCAGTTTCGGCTTTGCTTCAAGTTGACATATTCGATTGTGATCGAATACTCTCCGCTTCGGGCTGTAGAAAGCAAATTCCTATTCATTGCACGTCGAGAGGAAGTAGCGTTATGAAAAAAGTGAAAGAGGCGCATGTGCCTTATAATTCCGGCTGGGCTGGAGAATTGAAAAATGGCCAGGTGATTCGGATCCTAGCGACGACCACGGTCGATTTCGTGTGCATGAGGCGGGATAACCTCAAAGAGCGCTTCGACCAGGCGCGAACCAAGGTCTATAACATGAAAATCTTCATCACGACCGGCGACAAGCTGATGGGGCGCAACAATCAGCACATGATGACGATCGTCGAGAACACCAACCGCGAGGGAACTCACGATTTGCAGAAAGGCATGTGCAGCGGCTACCGCTTTCAACTCGCCAAAAAAGAGGGAAAGCTAAGAGACTATTACCACAGAGATTATAAAGACGAAGAGATTCCGGATCATGGCTGCTACGAGAATCTTTCGCGGGCTTTGGCGCCGTACGGCATCGATCCGGAAGATGTACCCAATCCATTCAACCTCAATCAGCACATGAAAATCGACGGTGTGACCGGCCGCATGGATCATACGACGGTGCGACCCCAACCGGGCAGCTACGTGGATCTTAGAGCAGAGATGGATCTGCTCGTCGCCTTCAGCGCCTGTCCCGATATGCCGGTTGGAGGAAAGCCGGTCGACCTTTTGATTTACGAGCCGTGAAAAAATCTTGAGTTTTGAATGACTCTTACAGAGGTGAGCCACGACAACCTCATCGTGAGCAAGCCATCTCGCCTGCACCTTTATCTGAGGGTGACTATCCACCGCTGTGGGCGACGATTTAGGGTACGTTTCAGCGCGGCATAGGGCGAACTTGAGCCGGACCTCAATTACGAATCCGCTCGCCGGGACTTTTTTCGCACAGGAGATCAAGATGAACGCCGTGAAGCACCGCTATAGCGCGGAGATCCAGCGGACCAGGGGACTGCTGGAGTTGGCCGCCGCTCTCTACGACACTTCGCTTTCTTTTCAAACCGAGCGCGCCGCCGAACAGGCGATTCAGACGGAATCGCGCGTCGGTTATTCGCTCACGCTTGCGCTTACGGCGACGCGTGAAAAAGGGGTTTCCCTCTCGTTTGCGGCGGATGGATTTCGCGAGCTCCAGGCGGTTAGCCGGGGCAAGCTCTCCCTCGCATGGATTAATCCTTCGGTCGCGGCTACCATGGCCTTCAGAGGCAAAGGGCTGTTCGCCAAACGCCAGCCAATCAGGACCATCGCGGTATTTCCTTCCTACGACGTCATGGCATTTGCCGTGCACGAGTCGACCGGCATCACCTCGCTGGATCAGATCAGGAAGGAACGCATCCCGCTCCGCGTCTCGACCGGAACCATCTCCAAGGAATGGGTCAAGTACAGCCCGACGATGTTCACGGTGAGCGCGGTCATGAAAGCGGCGGGATTCACCTTTGCGAATCTACGACAATGGGGCGGGAAGATTCAGTCGGTTACGCGGCCGAGCCATCCGGACCGCCGCGAGGCCCTCGAGAAGGGAACGATCAATGCGGTGTTCGACGAGGGAATCAAGAGCTGGGGGCAGAGCGCCATCGATGCCGGGTTTCGCTACCTGCCGGTGGAGGGAAACATTTTAAAAAAATTGACGGCGATAGGCTATCGCGCGTCGGTTTTGCCCAAATCCCGGTTTCCCGCGCTGCCCTCCGACGTACCGACGGTAGATTTCAGCGGCTGGCCGATGGTCGTCAACGCATCTATGCCGGAGGATGTCGCCTACGCTCTTTGCGAAGCGATCGAGGCGCGCAAAGCGCTCATGCCGACGGACAATTTCAAACCGCTGGATATGGCGCAGCTTTGCGCCAACGATCCGGAGGCGCCGTACGACGTGCCGCTCCATCCGGGGGCGAGGCGGTTCTACCTGGAAAAGGGCTATCTCAAATCGGTCTTGTGAAAGGGCGCATCGAATCGTGTCGATACTGTGCAGTCCGGCCAGCTCTTTGTTTCTTGTTCTGAGACGTTGGCTTTTCGGTATGGCGAGCCGATCCGCGTCGTAGCGACAATCGGTATTCTCGTGCGTGTTTGATTGTCTCACCTGGGACAATTGGCTCAAAGTTTAGAAGGATCCGTGTAACTCATCGAAGGTATCCTTCTGTACCCGAAAGAGCTAATATCAACACGTTCGATGCAAAACGGATTTTCCTGAACGGAGCAATTTCTTGAAGCTATCATCAAAACATATTGCACTTGGGTTGATCTTCGCGCTCGTTTTGTTTGGGCTTTTCAGCGTTCTTAGCAAACAATACCGGCGCGAACCGGACATTACTTTCAGCGAATTTATGGCGGCCGTGGAGCGCGACGACGTTCAAGCGGTCGTGATCCAAGGGCATAATATTCAGGGCACTTACAAGAATGGTGGACAGTTCAAAACTTTTGAGCCGGATGATCCGGAGCTGGTGAAGTCATTGCGGGATAAGAAGGTGAAAATCGCCGCAAAGCCCGAGGACGACTCACCGTGGTACATGGTGCTACTGCTTAGCTGGGCTCCCATGCTGCTTCTGCTCGGCGTGTGGATATTTTTTATGCGCCAGATGCAGGTGGGCGGCGGCAAGGCGATGTCTTTTGGCAAGAGCCGGGCAAAACTGCTTACGGAGAATCAGCATCGAGTAACCTTTAGCGACGTCGCCGGCGTGGACGAGGCCAAAGATGATCTGCAAGAGATCATCGCATTCCTAAAAGATCCGAAAAAATTCACGAAACTTGGCGGTAGAATTCCAAAAGGGTGTTTGCTCGTGGGGGCGCCGGGAACCGGCAAGACCCTGTTGGCTCGTGCCATCGCGGGCGAAGCCGGGGTCCCGTTTTTCACCATCAGTGGTTCCGATTTCGTAGAAATGTTCGTCGGCGTCGGTGCATCGCGTGTTCGCGATCTGTTCATTCAGGGCAAAAAGAAGGCGCCTTGCATCATCTTTATCGACGAAATCGACGCCGTCGGGCGTCACCGCGGCGCCGGCTTCGGTGGCGGCAATGACGAACGGGAACAGACGTTAAACCAGCTGCTGGTGGAAATGGATGGATTCGAGTCCAACGAGGGCGTTATTCTTATCGCCGCAACCAATCGGCCTGACGTATTGGATCCCGCGTTGCTCCGTCCAGGGCGGTTCGATCGGCACGTTGTCGTACCACGACCGGACATCCGAGGGCGCGAAGGTATCTTGCAGGTGCACAGCCGGAAGGTGCCGTTGTCAGCGGACGTGGACGTGAGCGTGCTGGCGCGATCCACCCCCGGGTTTACCGGTGCGGACCTGGAGAATCTCGTAAACGAAGCGGCTTTGTTGGCAGCTCGGAATGACAAGGAAAAAGTCGAGATGCTCGACTTGGAGCTGGCCAAAGACAAGGTCATGATGGGCGCCGAGCGGCGCAGCATGATTATCAGCGACGAAGAAAAGCGCAATACGGCCTATCATGAAGCCGGACATGCCTTGGTAGCGACGCTCCTGCCGGGCGCCGATCCGATCCACAAAGTGACGATCATTCCCCGCGGCATGGCCTTGGGTTTGACGCAGCAACTGCCCGTGGACGAAATGCACAACTATCCGCGAGAATATCTGCTCAATAATTTGGTCATCCTGTTCGGCGGCCGCGTGGCCGAAGAGCTCGTGCTCGAGCAAGTAACGACGGGCGCGGGGAACGATATCGAGAAAGCCACGGATCTGGTGCGCCGGATGGTATGCGAGTGGGGAATGAGCGAAAAGCTAGGGCCCATGACTTTCGGCAAAAAAGAAGAAGAGATTTTTCTCGGAAGAGATTTTACCCAGAAATCAGACTATTCCAAGAACACAGCCATCGAGATCGACGCTGAGATCAGGCGCATTATCCAGGAGAGCTACCAGCGGGCTAAGGACCTCTTAACGACGAATCTCCGTGTACTCCATAAAGTGGCCGAGAAGTTGCTCGAAAAAGAGGTTCTGGACGGTTCGGAGATCGACGCCATAGTCAAAGCCTTCGGTCTTAACGGTGGAGATCCGTTGACACAGTCGACTGCGTCGGCGATTGCTTAAGAGGCCTTAGCTTACGTAATACTGAACTCTGTTCAAGTCGTTTCATCGCTTTGTAAAATAGGCATGAGGGCTTGAGCAACAGGCACCGGTTAGAACCGGATCATTCCAGGGGTTTGATTACTGCGCTCCATCTCCGTTTTGATTTTTTTAAAATCCAACGTAGTCGCTTCATAGTTCTAATGAGGCTTTAAGAAGCTGGTTTCACATCTGGCGCACCGAAGCCCGTTCCGATCGTTCAATCGTTTCACTTCCTTCAAGACGTTAACGGACGAAAGGCCGCGCTAGACATCTCTGCCATGAGTCGGTGCGTACCGCCTGAATTATGCCCAGCGATGAGTTCGCGTTAATGATATGTTTTTGCAGCGCGGATGCCGAAACAGTTGTCAGGGCAATGCTCATTGATGATGAACCTCCCGCTCGCTGTCCGCTGGGCCACTCCTTGTATGGTGTGCAATTAATCATCCGCCCCTCGCCCGTTTCTAGTTCACCAGCTGTTTTTTGGACGCCTTTGTGGGTTTGGCGACAAAACTATGCAGTATCGGCTTAAAGCCGGGTTCGCCCCCAAAGCCGCAAGTGTCACATGGCACGTTTTGGACGTACGTTCCAGCAATCTGACTCTTGTCATTTAGACCCCACGACCCAGCCGTGCCAATTACGTTTTCCGGTAACCCGGCGATCCTAAAATAAGTGCCGTCATCGAACAGAAAAAATTGCAGCTTGCCTTCGTCACTGTAAGTCGATCCGACAATCTGGCCAAGATTATTGATGTCCATGGGAAAGGTCTGCGCGCCGCAGCAAAACGGTATCTGAGCTCCGGGAAAGTCCAGCTCGGTAAAGCTGCCGTTGTCATAAAGAAATGCGACCTCGCTATCATATTCGTTAATGTCGGGGCTGCCGGGACGGTGATGCAAGTATGTTCCGATGATCTGCCCGGCGTTATTAATTCCCGAGAGTGTGGTGTACATAGCTTCGGGGAAAGGCGCATCGATGGTCGTGTACTCGCCATTTTTCCAGACAAACCCATGAAACCGCTGCAATCCCTGGCCAAAAAGATTTCCCCAGTACTGCCCCACGACATGGCCGAGATCGTTGATACCCAACGCTACGGTGCCGTCGGCACCCGGATAATTAAGAATAGTGATCTTGCGGTTCCGGTCGCGTATAAACCCGCCGTCGGTGCAGGAACCCACCACTTGCCCTAGATTGTTGATAGCGGAGGCCGTTGTGCTGTCGTTGTCGGTTTGATCACTGGGGCAGCGGATCTCATGTGCCTTATGTCTGACACCGACAAAAAATCCGTCGCCCGCAAAATCGTTTCCGGCCATTCGTCCCTTATTATCGATGTCTGTTAGGCGTACGATGTCATCACGCGGCTCACCAAGAAACGTAATATGGAGCGGTATATCCACGATCTCGAACTTATATGCGATGTCGGCCGCTGCCGGCAACGTCATTGCGCAGCAGTCCAATACATGGCTCGATTCACGTTCTGGCGGCATTTGCGAGCGAAGGCATGGGCCTTCGGCGGCAGTGCTCTCAATTACGAATGCTATACTTACTTTTTGTTCCCATTCGCCACCTTGACAATCGGCTTGCCGATAAAACCCGTAATATTGCCCTGCCTTGAGGTAGTAGCCTACGATATGGCCCTTGTTGTTGATGCCGTGGACTTGGGTATAGTCCGCCCCTGGGTATTTAATTAGCGTGACGATGCCGTCCTCAAGGACCGCGCCGTCATTGCCTGCGCCTGACAGCCCTACGATCTGGCCGACGTTGTTGATGCCTGAGCGGGATTAAATCAACCGGCGCAAGATTGCCGGCTCTGCGCACGAATCCCTGGACAATCTGGCCCGTGGGCGTGTTAAAGAAATAATAACCGACCACCTCGCCACGGCCATTTATCCCAGTGGCCGCGCTACCGAGGATGCCCGGCACTTCTGTTTGTCGTCACGGGCTGGCGATATTGGCCATCACGCCAGATATAGGCGAGCTGATTGATCGCGCCGCTTTCCTGATAACCAACCACCACGTTTTTGTTGTTGATTCTCATCGGCTCGAATTGCGCCTTCGAGAATCGTGGTCTGCTGATCGTCCATGATGAAAGCATATTGCCCTGTTGTGCCGCTGAAACTTCCGACGATTAAGCCGGCCCGGTTAATGCCAGAAGGCACAAAGCTCCGCGCCCCGGCTATGCCAATTTCGTGATACTGGTTATCCGAGTATAAAAACCCCTGCGGCGTGATAACCGGGCCGGTGCCTTCAGAAAACCACCCCACCACGTCGCCGAGCCCGTTAATCCCGAACACCGCGGTATGCGCTGCGCCGGGCACGGCGATGGTCTTGAATTGGTACTCGGCGGCGATTAGACGACTGGACCAAATCAGTAATAAAAACACGGTGCATATGGTTACTTTCTTCATGGTTTTCCCCTATCTCTCAGTTTTACTAAGACAATTTTCTCGGCAACTAGCTTCTCGATTATTACATGGGTTAAGAAAATAATGCTTTTGAAGTCATTTCCTTCAATTTAAGTACTCTGCTCTTCTTGTCTTGACAGTAGACGACAATGAAATGACCGCTCGACTACACATCGCCTTTTGGCGTTGGGATGCTTCGAATGTCTCCTATAAGTAAAGTCACCGATCGTAATTCGAGATCACCTTGATTTGTTCGTTGCTCGGCATGGGCGCTATCGTTGCGACAAGAAACGAAAACGCGTTGGCGACGTGATACCAAACGGTTCTTTTTTCCCGCCGCTCGGTGTCATAGCTCCAGCGTCCGCTGAGCGCTTCAATCAACAGCTTCGCGCCGGTCCCATCAATTTGAAGGCTCGGCTGAAATGTCCCCGGAGTGGCCTTGCCGATGAGATCAAGCACGCCGTCGGCCGCGTGGCTGACGCCTAGCAGGACTGCCAAGAATAAAAAAATGCCACTAGATATAACTGCGACTTGACTGAAAAGACTCACTTTTTTCATGTCTGCCTCCATAATCGTGACGTATTTAGCGGGACGACAAAGCAATATTGATACCTCAGGGTTAGCACAAGGACTTTTCATGAAATCACGAGAGCTTACGGTAGGTGAACTAAAGATCAAAATTGGTCAGGATTGTCAACTCCTGTCAAATTGACGCAGAAAGCGTGACATAATGACAATTCTTGCTAGTTCTTTTCCGTTTGGCCCCGTTGATAGGTACGCACCTAAAAAGACCCCCCGGAAATTGGGAAGAGTTCGGTCACTTCGCATTCGAGGTGTACTACTAATTGTCTGGCTGGGGTCGTGATTCCCATCGTTCTATAAACTCGTACGCAGTCGTAGGCAGAGACGAGGCAGGCCGCGTTAGTCATGCGGCTCGTAACGCATTCCTTGACAAGGTGACAGGGCTGGTGGAAACTGGCTATAGTAGATTTGAACATGCACCAACGTACGGCCTACGGTTGTAGATATGGCAGCCGTAACTCTCTCATACGCACAAGCTCTTAGAGTGATCGGTCAGAATCTGATCCCGCTTGGTATCGATTCTTTCGAGTTGGCGAAGTGGGGTGACGATTATATCGTTTGGGAGCACGGCGGGGCTGCGCGCGACCTATCAGCGAAACAGAGTTTTTTCGCGAAAATTACCCGAAAGATTGTCGGACATGCTGATTCAGAAAGAGAAATTCTGAATCGTATCTATTTTAGTAACGTCGAGATTTTCAACTCGGATATGGAGCAGCAATCGAAACGAAGGATCTCGAATAGCCCATCGGATCTTCGCGATTTATCCTTCGTTTTGCGTGTGCTCGGCGGTTACTTGGATCGAAAAGCGGCCCGCGAATTTACTATCTCCTGGTCTATGAACTCGATAAAGCTTCGCTATGATCAGAAAGAGGAAAACTTCACATTACAAAATCTTTACGATTTTGGAATAAGTATGTACCTGAAAAGGTCCGACCGTCGTCGTACAAACTGAAAAGCGCTACCGCGATTGGCCCTGCGCACTTACGGACTTCATCCCTTAAGATCATTTTTCCCTTGAGCTACCGCGGACTAATTTGCTTTTCTCACGATTGAGAGACGCAGGATGAGGCTGGCCATCATGACAATCTTTCGATTTCCGTGCTTTCTTGCGTGTGTTCGCCCATGAGAAATAACGGCCAAATAGGATTTCTGAAGAGCAACGATGCGGTGCTTGCATACAGGAGCGATTAGGATGTTTCGTCGTGTCGATCTTCCGAACACTGGTTCCGGGGCGGCTGCTGCTGCACAGCATGCCGGGCCGCTTTGAAGCAATTGAGCGGGTTTGGCATCACCTGAGGAGCGATGCGGTCGGCGCGATCGTATGTCTCAACGAAAAATATGAAATCCGCGAGAAATCCTCTAAATACGCAGACGCCCTGGAAACCGGGACCGTTCCCTGTTCGGTCCTGCCTTTTGAAATACCTGAAGGTAGCGCGCCCGATGACCGGGATGCCTTCTGGGCGCTTGCGAACGATGTCGCGAATCGATTGGAGTCCGGGGAATCGATCCTGATTCATTGCGCGGGCGGTGTTGGCCGCACCGCGATGCTTGCCATCTCTGTGCTGCTTGCCTTGGGCGAACCGTTGATCGAAGCGGAAGGCGCGGTCTCGCGGGCTGGGTCCTTGGTGGAAACGATGCCGCAGATCGAAATGCTTTCCTGGTGCGCTTCGCAAAGGATAAAGGTGTGATCCGGGTGGGGAAAACTGCTCCCGCGCGGGAGCAGTCGGTATACCTATTACTGCCGGAACGGCACACAAGGAGCGGTTTCGAGTTTCGTTTCCCGCGCCATATGCTGCCTGATAAAAACAACCGATGCTTAACCATAGCTACGGAGGGACCTCACTCTACTTCCGAATGTACGACTTGAAAGAACGCGGTATTTGGGGGTGCTTTCGAAAACCAATCCCAACATGTCGCCAGCCAGTGTTTCGGGGTCCGACTAGCCCAAGGACATATCATTAAAGAAACCCGTCAGAGAGTTCAAAAGTAATACCTAATCGTTCTGGTCGTTCAAGCGCTGCGCTACGTTCAAGGCGTTACAGCATCAAGCTGGTTCAAAGGCTCAAGACCAATCGGTCAAGGACAGATTCGACGGGGAAACGTTCTCTAAAGGCCACACACGAGTGTCTGAAGCGGCAAACACCGTCTTTAATAAAAAATTCGCATCGCGATTATCTTAACGGTTGTGATGGATAGCTTTGATGCGGCGTTCACGGTGGATTCGGTTGTCGCCTGCCGCTGCTGTGACTTCTCTTTCAAGGCCATCTTTTATCCGCAGTACCTGAACGAGATAGCCGTCGAACTTGCTCAGTGATTGCGTCAAGTCCTCTTCTGAAGCATCGCGAAGTTGCGCCCGCTCTTCGATCAGCTTTAATGCTTCTTCCTGCAATGGGTATATCTCCTTCTGTTTCGCTTCGGCCCGTTGGATGAGCAGCTTCTCTCTGGAACTTCCCGATTGCCCGGAAGAAGTAGCGAGCATTCGGTACTCCGTTTTCAATTCCTGGATGAGCGAACCTATCTGTAAAGATTCATCGACAACCCGATGAACGGTAGTGCTCAGATCTCTCAGCAGTCCACGACGATCGACTTTTTCCGCATGTCTGGCTGCCTCCTGTGCGGTAACGGCCGATCGATGGGCGGCACGGGCGGCCCAAACACCTCCAGCGGCAGCCGCAAGTCCGGCGATCGCTGGAATCAAAGTGATGGTCTCTTGCAGCATGGCTCGTTGAGTTCAGGGATCAGTGCTTTTCGTAGGATCGTGTTCACCGAACGGTAGGCACCTGATTGCCCGTGCTCCATGCTAGGCGTTCGTCTCGAGGCACAATAAATCCAGAATAAACTTTCTCCCATCGATAGCAAATCATCGCTCTGGAGATTTGACGCTATGTTTAAAAGTTGGTTAATTTCTTTCAAGGGGAGCGGCAGCCGCGCACACGGTTCGGCAGCGGCTCGATCACGTCATGATCCATCGCGGTAAAGCCGCGACCAAAGGAAAAACAGGATTCACCGCAGAGCGCTGGGGAGGCGAAGTGGAGAGACTTTAAACTCGAAAGTTCATGGGCTTCTGTGAGGTCTCGAGCAACCGGAGCGCTTCTCACCTGAATTCGAGCTAAGGCTCTTGCGCTTTGTCCGTCGAACACCTCCCGGGAGATTTTTGTCCCCCCTTGTTGATCCTCCACTTGTTCGCTTCTTAAAAATTCTTGACAGTATTGTCCCCGAACGATAGCTTTCCGGTTGTTCGAGTGATCCAATGACAAACGCGAAGGAAGGTCCATCGTGACGACAATCCAAGATATCATGCAAGTCGGCGTCGGCGTGCCGGATCGCGGAAGATTCGAAGATTTTGCGCGTGATCTGCTGGGATTTTCCGTCAGGCGATCGCCGGACGGGGGAGTTACCTATCTGCGGCCGGATCAGTATTCCCATCGCATCGCGGCATATACGGCTCCGGAACCGGTTCTGCAGTACATCGGTTTCGATGTCGGGGGTGGTCAACAGCTTGCCGAGTGGGAAGCCAAGCTCACCGCCGAAGGCATCGATTGGCGCCGCAGTCACCCGAAAGAGTGTGCCGAACGGCACGTGACCGATTTCATTGAATTCAACGATCCCGACGGACACGCTCTTGCTTTGTCCTATGGCTTCGAGGTTAACAAAGATCCGGTGCGCTACACTCGTGATCTGAGTGTGTTGCGCTTAGGCCACGTGCTGCTCACGGTAGCGGACACCCAACGCTCACATGATTTCTACACTGGTGTGTTGGGCTTTCGCCTGAGTGATTGGGTCCACATCGACGAGAACATTCGTTTGTGCTTCTTGCGCTGCAACGAGCGTCATCACAGCATGGCTTTCGCGCCATGCATGCCGGGCAAATCCCCCAGGCTGCAACATGTAATGTTCGAAGTGGAATCGCTCGATGACGTCATGCGCTCGTATCATTTCCTGCGCATCCACAAGGCGCCGATAGGCATGGGCCCCGGCCGCCACATCAATTGTCAGACCGTGCACGTATACGTGCAAACCCCTGGTGGATTTGCCGTAGAACTCGGCTGGGGTCACCGTCGTCTCGCTGATGCGCATCAGCCGACCGTCTTTCCAGTTGGCACTCCCGTCGATATCTGGGGCGGCGACATCCAGAGCCCGGAATTCGAGCTTGGATAGGGGAGATGCGGCCTCCGTGCGACCCTCCAGCGCGGGTACGAAACGTTCAAATTGTTCAACCGCTGCGGCTTTCGTTCAAAGCGTTTCAGAAATTTAAGAACGGCGGAGGTCCATTGTGCAGGCTTGGCTGGCCAATCCATGAGATAATACATAGCCAGGCGCCTTTGGAAGGTCTGTAGATGAGATGTCACCGTGTCTTGCCGATTGTGTCGGGTGTCGTGTTGGGCATGCTGCTGTACGGGGTAGTGCTTGGCTTGGCTCAGGAGCGACCCATACTTCTTGCCGGCCACGGTACCTTGTCGGGATCGATCCTGCCGCTTTGGGTGGGTGCAGAGGCAAAGCTATTCGAGAAGCACGGACTACAAGTCAAACCGATCTACTTACCGCGCGCGGCGGGCCGGCCCGCTCTGCTTAGCGGCGACATACAAATTTATTTTTCTGCCGGTCCGCCGTTGGTGCAGATGCGTCTGGGTGGCGCCGATGTCGTGGTGACTTCTTGTGTGGTGCACACGCTCACGTCGAAAATCATGGTGACGCCGTCGATCCAAAAAGTTGCCGACCTGCGTGGCAAAGTCTTGGCGGTGGCTAATCCGGGTTCGGCCAGCGATTTTGCGGCGCGGCTTTTTCTCGCGCGCCAAGGAATGAAAGCCGGTCAGGATGTTTCTCTCATCTACAGCGGTTCGACCAGCGCGGCATTTGCGGCACTGGTCAACGGCAGAGTGCAGGCCATCTTCGCGACGTCACCGAACGATCTGCAGGCCGCCCAGGCGGGTTTCAAACCCTTGCTGGAATTGGGCGATCTGAACATTCCCTATGCGGGGAATTGCAGCGCGGCAATGCGTCCTTACATCACCAAACAGCCGGCGCGCATGCGCAGCTTTGTCGCGGGCATCACCGAAGCGATCGCATATATCCGAAGGCGCCCCACCGAAGCTAAGGGAATCTTACAGAAGTATACCAGGGTTTCCGATCCGATGATTTTGCAGCACGCTTATGACTCAGATACCCGCTACATGGAAGCGGTGCCCCGTCCAACTCCCGAGGGGACCAAGACCATTCTAGAAAACTTAGGAGTCTCGGGTCGCGCTGCGGAACAGTTTGTTACCGAGTTTATCGACGACCAGTTTATGAAGCAGATCACCGGCGAAGGTTTGTTAAAACAAATTTACCCAAACGGCATTCCTGTGCCGCGCTGACACACAAAAACCGAAGGCCGTTCCAAACGTGCAAATCGTTCAAGCACTGCGCTTCGTTAAAGACGTTAAAGACGGATAGAACTCTGAATTAGTTGTTTGCACAAGAGGGATAAAGATGTTTCGTCGCGTCGATCTTCCTGCGCGGATTCCTGGGAGACTCCTGCTGCACAGCATGCCGGGCCGCTATGAAGCTATCGAGACCGTGTGGCATCAGGTAAGGAGTGAAACAATCGGCGCCATCGTGTGTTTGGCTGAAAAGGATGAAATTCACGAGAAATCTTCCGAGTACGCGCGGGCACTTGAAGCCGGCACAGTTCCCTGTTCGGTGCTGCCTTTCGAGATTCCTGACCGTGGCGCGCCCGAGGATCGGCGTGCTTTCTGGGCGCTTGCAGGCGACATAGCGAAGCGATTGCAGTCCGGGGAGGCCGTGCTGATTCACTGCGCGGGCGGCGTCGGCCGCACCGCGACATTTGCCATTTCTGTGCTGCTCGCGTTGGGCGAATCGGCGAGCAACGCGCGGAGCGTGGTCTCGCGGGCGGGATCGACCGTTGAGACAGCGCCGCAGAGTAACCTTGTTTCGTGGTGCGCCGCGCAAACGAGTATCGAGTAGGCGCGAGGCGAGAGACAAAAGCTAACGATTCAAAACGTTGAAGGCGCTACACTCTGAGAGGGAGTTAACACATTTCGAGAATTCCCAAAATATTGAAATTTTCTTCGACAGAGGAGCCCGGCCTCCTTTCTCACTTGGGTTAGTAGCCAAGGTCGTGGCCGGATACCGTCTCGACGCTTGTTAGGTAATTCTCATTGCAAATGATAGTGTAGAACGCATGCAAGGCGGTAATGAAGTGTCTGGCGGCAGCTGCCCCGGTTACCAAGATTAGAATGCGCAATAAAGTCGGCGACGATCATGAGTCAGTATAAAGGCCATCCTATTTATGGAATAGCTGTTGCGGCGTCTGGGCATCGGTGGGGCGTGCGCGGGCTGGTTTTTGATCGGGATCTTAACCAAACCATCGAGATTAAACGAATCGAGACCTCCACGGAGTTAACCTTCAGAGCCAGGCGCCCCGCCGAAGAGTATGGACTCAAGCTATGCCGGGACTGGATCGATGAGCAGACGGCCGTCGCGATCTGAAACAGCGTTGTTAAATACGGCTGTCGGCTGAGCTGGATTGGGGTTCGTTTCAGATGATAGCGTTAAACTGCGCTCGAACATTCGGCGACATTGATGAGATCGAGTAAACTATGAAAAACCGCGGCTCAATGCCAGGAGGGGCCTTATGACCGAAGATAAAAATTGGAAAATTCTCCAAATCATACCGGCGCAGGCAGGTTGGAAAGCCGTTCATTGCGAGGGATCGGCAAATGCAGAAAGAAAAATTTCCAATCGGGCCATCGTCTGCTGGGCGCTGGTTGAATCCGTCGGAGGAAGCGCGGTTGGCCAAAGAGAAGTGCGCGGCATCGAGCAGAACGCAAATGACTTGATAGTGGTTGACGATGTCATTGACATGGACGAAGTCGGGGAGGATGACACAGACCGAAATCAGTATTTCCTTGGATACAACGATCCGGAAGCGCACAAGGAATCAGATTATTGGATTAAGCAAGGCAACGACCGGTTTCGGACAGAAAAAGAAAAAAGATTGACGAAGCAACGGGGACAGGCTGCTCTTCGCGTTGCCAGCCAGGGGGAAGGTCTGAGTGCCGAACGCTGAGACGAGAATACCCAAACTATGGACTCGGCATATCAATGGCGAAAACAGGTTGCGGAGTCGGGTCGTCCGGCACGGCAGGGAAGAGGTCGAAGTATCCGTCTGAGTGAGCTGAGTAGACGCGTGATTATTTAACCCGGTGAGCTATGGGAACGCTGCCGAACAAACGAGAGGTCCTGCAATCGATTCTCGATCAGCAAGATGACCTTTGGATCATAATGAAGCCGTCGCGCAATGATCCTATCGATCCGGAGGATTTATGTGTTTTTCAAAATCCCGGCCGATGGAAGGAAGCGCGAGTTGAAATCCCCATGTCATGGTTTCTGAATCAGGAACTCGAAAAAATCGAAAAGGCCGTTCTCGACGCAATCGAACACGGCGAATCCGGGTACAGGTACACGTAGTTGGAGGGACCTCGCAGCGGCGGGCTTTTATAGCATTGCCAACTCCCCCGCTGTAGAAAAATTTGAGTTCATTGCGACGCTGAAAGCATCGGCTGGTTGCCCGCCGAAGTGAAAAATAAATGTATCCCCTGTCTGGTGAGCGCGTTTCGAATAACTCCGTGGGATCGCTGATGATTATGGAAACTAGCGGTGGAAAAAGGAACGCAGGCGGCAAAACTGTAGAAATTGTCCTTGTGTTCTACGGTCCCGAGGCCTACAGTGTGTGGCTATGGCTAGAATAACCGTTGAAGATTGTTTAGATAAAGTTTCGAGTCGGTTTGAGCTCGTATTGCTCACGTCAATACGAGCAAAGCAGCTTTTGAAAGGCGCCAAGCCAGTTGTGAAATCGGACAACCGAGATATTGTTATTGCTCTTCGCGAGATCGCCGCAGGGAAAGTGCGCTGGGCTACTCCTCAGACCTGACGCATCGAAGCGCCAGGCTCTTTTTTCTCCGTAGATATACTGCTGCCCGTTCAATCGTTCCAGCAAGGAATTTCAGCGCGAGTGTTAATTCGGCTCAGCCAAGCCTGTTGTCAATGCACAGATGCGCGGATTGACGCATGTGGTCTTCAGCCTGCAACGCGGTAGTGAAGGTGCGGTTGGTGAACATCGAATGGAGTCCCGCGTTAAAGTCGACCTGACCTTTCCATGCCCATGAATTTGTCCAGGGGTCTAAACTAATTACTCCGGTGTAGGCCTGACTACGGTAAGATTCTTTAACTTTGTATTTTTTACTTTGTCGGTTGCCGCTGCTCATGCTCAACAGAGTAGTCATTATGAAGCTTTAAAGCAATCAAATGGCCGGCGATAAAGTAGAAAAAAATATTTTCATTGTCGCTCTCTCATGCTACCCGGCCTGAAGTGTTAGTCGAGACGGCGGGAGTAATTCGTTCTGCCATTGTAACTTCAGGCAATCGGGTATAATGTGCACGCTACAAAGAGCCGTCCGAGCTTAAACGCCGGGTCCGCAGGACCGGAAGCCCGAACAAAGGGAGATTCCGCGATGGCCACCCAGCGTTACAACGATTATTACATTTCCGTTCTTCATACTCCTGACAATTCTGGCAACTCGTCGTGTATCCCTTTTGTAGAAATTCGCCATAAACGGGGCCACGACCCGGAGGCCCGACTGATGCTCAACGAGGCATTTAGCACGGCACGGGACGCGAACGCCCACGGATTTACAATGGGCAAGCGATGGGTCGATGAGCGAATCGCTAAAGGGAACTCTGTACAGTTAGGTGCAGTCGCGACAAAAACAGCCGGCGAATCACCGCCTATCCGTTCCGGGTTCAAATCCTGGCTTTCGTCCTTGCTGTTTCGATTTGCCTGACTTGGCCTGGATACTCTCTTGAAGCGAGAGGGGCGCTCGATGAGATCGCGCGCGACGAGCCTCTTCAATATTTTTTTACGTTTGCATCGTTATTCCCGAGATAACGGTTGCGACTTGGCGGTGGCGAAGGCGCGCGCCGCGACGATGACAACAGTTGCCACAAGGGGTCCATATGCCAGGAGAGCACAAATCCTTTACTCTGATCGAGCCAAATTCGACGCCGGCGATACGGCTAAAAAATGAGCCGGCGGCCGCACCGGTGGGTAGCGTCGTTTGCGGCGACTGCCGCCATCTCCATTGCGAGATCTGTGAAGAAAGTTCCGCGGCTAGACAGTTTTCCGATTTCTGGATCTGCCATCGCTGCGGCGAATTGAATCGGCGTGTATGACTTGACCTAAGGGGGGTGTCTGATGAATTCGGAAAAGATTAAGCTCGGTTTATGGAGTGGCGTCGGTGGCGCGCTTGTAACCATGTACGTCGGTTTCAACTTCGGCGGATGGGTGACCAACGGTGGGGCGGTGGCGATGGCAAAGGAGACCGCAGCCACGGCCGTGGCGGAGCGTTTGGGAACGATTTGTGTGGCGCAGTTCAACGGGGACAAGGCAAAGAGCGAAAAACTTGTCCAGATGAAGGGCAAAGATGCTTGGGAAATTGGCCGTTACATCGACGCGCAAACTTGGTCGATCATGCCGGGTGCGGAGAAGTCCGAAAGCGGCGTTGCCGACGCCTGTGCCAAGCAGCTGGCGAAGACAAGCTGAGCGCGCCATGTGAACGCGGTGCCCGAAAGGAGCTGTGCGATGGGCGACAAAAGCAAGAAGGATAAAGAAAAGAATCGCAAACAGAAAGTCGTGAAGCAAGAGCAATCCGCCAAAATAGCCCGAGAAAAATTTGTCAGCAAATTTCCGCTACAGAAAATCTAGCGACTCACCGTAATAGAGAACGCTAAGACGCCGGCGCTAGTTTTTCGCTTCATGCGCCGAGCTCATTCTCGACATCGGCGTACCTAAAATCCGACAAAACAAGCCCACTCGGCAAGATCGGTTTTTCATCAGCCTGCTCGCTTTTCGTTCTGAGCCTATCGCAACCCCGCAGTTCGCCTGGATTCCCGCTAAAAGCATGCGGGAATGACAGAAGGATTTCACACAAAGGGATTAAAGCGCTGTGCGCGGAGCATGCGCTATGAACGGTAGGCCAGAGAATTCTTTGTCAGCCTCGAGTGTTGAGCACTGAGGCATCAACTGACGCGTTGGAGCGCTTCTTGGGCCGCACGGCGCACCAGGACCTTGACCATCTCGCGCTTGTAGTCGGCGCTACCGCGGTTATCGTCCGTCGGGTCACATTCGGTCGAGGCCACTTCGCCCATTTCTTGGAGAGTGGCATCATCGATGGTTTTTCCACGCAGAACTTCTTCGGCCTTTCGCGCGCGCACGATGGTGGAAGCTACGGAATTGAGCCCGACCCGGACATCCTCGCAAGTGCCATTCCTTGTTTGCAACGTAATTGCGACGCCAACGGTCGCAAAGTCTTCCACGCTGCGCGGTGTGAATTTGATATGGGACCAGCCGGATCTCTGCGGCGGCGGAACATGAATTTCCGTGAGCAATTCACCTGGCTCCAAAGCGGTTTGATAGTAGTCGATAAAAAACTCATCCAAGCGCAGCCTTCGTTGACCTTTGCTGCTGGAGAGCGTGACTTCGGCGTCGAGCGCGATCAAACTTGCGCCAGGGTCGGTCAACGGATCGCCGGCGGCGAGATTGCCGCCCACCGTGCCCATGTTGCGAATACGCGGCTGGGCGACTTTGCGGAAGGTTTCATGGAGCAGGGGATAATGCTTTTGCACGGCGGGGGAGAGCTCGATGTCGCGATGGCGCGCGCCGGCGCCGATGCGCAAACCGTCTTTGGCGTTGAAGGTTATTTTGTCGAATTTCGGGATGCGGGCCAGGCTGATCACGACTTTGGGCGTGAGCAGGCGCTGGCGCATCATGATCAGCAAAGAAGTGCCGCCAGCAATGACGCGCCCCTCGTCGCCGTGCTTTTCCATCAGACTGAAAGCTTTCTTCAGCGTGGTCGGTTCCTGGTAATCGAATCGAATCATCTTTTCTCCAGTATGCAGTAAACAGTCGTCAATGAGCGGCGCAGAAAAAATCCTACCACCACGAAGCACACGAAGGCCACGAAGGATTTAGACAAAATAATTTTTTAGCTTCGTGCTCTTCGCGACCTTCGTGGTGAAAAATCGGTATCGACTTTGATTGCGGCTCTGCCGCGCTGGGACCTTCGCGGTAAAGACTCTGCTTGTTGTGGCATAGGCTTTAATTATTCTTCTCGCGTTTTTCTTTGAGCGCGCGGAGAATTTTTTCCGGCGTGATCGGCAAAGTTTTCACCCGCACGCCGACGGCGTCGAAGATCGCATTATTGATGACCGCCGCGGTCGGGTCCATGTTCAGCTCCCCCAAACCCTTGGCGCCGAAGGGTCCGGTCGGTTCATAGGAATCCGCGAAGGCATGCTGGAGCGGCGGCATGTCGCGCATGGACGGAATGCGATAGTCGGAAAAATTCGGATTGATCGGCCGGCCTTCGTCGATCTGCAAGCCTTCGGTGAGCGCGTAGCCGATGCCTTGCGCGAGCCCGCCCTCGACCTGGCCCTCGGCGCCGAGCGGATAAATCACCGTGCCGCAGTCCGATGCGACGACGAATTGCAAAATTTGCACTTGCCCGGTTTCCGGATCGACGTGCACCTCGGCGGCTTGGGCGCCGTAGTTGTAGGCGCCGGACTCGTTGCCGAAGCGGGTGCTGTCGGGCAGCACGGAGTCGGCGTCGAAGCTGCCCGAGCCGACGATCGGCGCGCCGTTGTGGCGGAACAGCCGCGCGCGCGCGACATCGGACACCGTCAGCGATTTTCCCTCCGCGCCCTTGACGAAAATTTTACCATCGCGCGATATGAGATCGGCGGCGTTGGCTTCCAACATTTCCGCGGCTTGCTCGAACAATTGCTGCTTGACGTTGGTCGCGGCGTTTTTGACCGCGTTGCCGCTCACGTAGGTAAGGCGGCTGGCGAAAGCGCCTAAACAAAACGTCGTGAGGTCGGTGTCGGCGCGGGAAATTTCCACGTCTTCCACCGGCACGCCAAGCTCCTCGGCGGCGATCTGGCACATCGCCGTGTGCACGCCTTGGCCGCACTCGCCCTCGCCGCTGAGTATTAACGCCTTGCCGTCCTCGTTGATCTTGATCGTCGCCGAGCTGCCATCGTAGTCGCCAAAGTGGCGCTTGCCGCTGACGTGAACCGTGCAGGCTAGACCCAAACCGGTATTGGGTTGCTTGTTGGCGCGCTTGGTTTTCCAATCGATCATCTTTTCGGTCATGTCGAGGCACTGCTTCAGCTCGCAGCTGGTGACCCGGTTGCCGTGCGGCGAAACGTAGCCGACTTCGGCGGCGTTGATGCGGGCGAGTTCCATGGGATCGATGCCGAGCGCGTGAGCGCCGAGGTCGATGGCCTGTTCGACCGCCCATTCCGCCGACGGATTGCCGAAGCCGCGAAACGCGCCGGTAGGAATTTTGTTGGTATAGACCAGCTTGGCGTCGATCTTGACGTCGGAATATTTATAGCAGGTGTCGTGGCGCATGGCGGCAACGCCGGTGATCGCCGGCGCTTTGGCCGAGTAGGCGCCGTTGTCGGCGATGACTTTTATATCCTTGGCGCGAATGCGGCCGTCTTTTTTGAAGCCCATCTTGACGTTGATCTTCATGAAGACGCGCGGCCGGCAGCCGGCGAGAAATTCCTCTTCGCGGGTGTTGATCAACTTGACCGGCTTGCGCGCTTTCTTCGCCAGAACCGCGGCGACCAGAGCGTTGTTGTCGTCGCAGGATTTGCCGCCGAAGCCGCCGCCGACCGCGCTCTGAATGATCCGCACGTCGGTCTCGGGAACGCCCAACGCGGTGGCGATGCGGTAGCGCGCGTTGAACAACGTCTGAGTGTTCATGTAGACGGTGTATTTGCCGCTGGTGGCGTATTCGGCAACACTGCCGATGGTCTCGATCGAGCAGTGCCACTGGGGCATGCTCGTGAAAGTATCTTCGACGATGACGTCGGATTCGGCGAAGGCTTGGGCGACGTTGCCGCGCTCCAGGTCCAAGTGCATGGCGATGTTGTTCGGCTTGTCGTCGTGCACCAACGCGGCGCCGTCTTTCATCGCCTCTTCGGCATCGAATACGGCCGGAAGCGGTTCCCAATCGACCTCGATCAAGTCAATGGCTTCTTCAGCCGTATCCGTATCGATGGCTGCCACTGCCGCGACCTCTTCGCCTACGTACCGGGTTTTGCCAACGGAAAGAATATATTGATCGGCGAAGAACGCGCCCCACGGCCGCTTGATGGTGTCCTCGGCGGTGACGACGGCGCGCACGCCGGCAAGTTTTTCGGCTTTGCTCGTATCGATGTGGCGGATCCGAGCATGGGGAAACGGGCTGCGCAGAACTTTGCCGATCAGCATGCCGGGAAGATAAATGTCGGCGATGTACTCGGAGTCGCCGGTGACCTTATCGAAGCCCTCGACCCGTTGAACCCGTTTGCCGACGACGGAAAATTTCTGTGGGTTTGCACATAATTAGTGTTCTCTACGACATTCAATTGTATGCTTCAATTCAGCTCGTGAAATTTCTACAAATCCGGCATTGCCCGCATGCTTTTAGCGGGATTCCAGGCCAAACTCTGCTGCACTCCCGATTAAACATTCTGGGGTGATGAACTTCTTCTGTAGCCGTGCGAAGATTTCTCAGGTCTTCACATGTCAGGCGAGGAGATTCTGCTCGCAGCGATCAATTCGTTTTAGCGACAGGCTTGTAAACGTCGAGGCTCTGGATTTTCGCCGTAGTCTCGCGTTTGCGAAAAGTATAGTTAGGATCAGTTTTACCATCGACCACGGCCATGACCGATTCCAAGATTTTATAATAGCCGGTGCAGCGGCAGAGATTGCCCGACATCCATTCTTTAACTTCCTCTTCGCTCGGATTGGCATTTTCATCGAGCAAGGCTTTGGCGGCCATGATTTGCCCCGGCGTGCAGATGCCGCATTGAAAACCGCCGTATTCGATAAACGCCTGTTGGAGCGGATGCAGCTTGCCGTCCTTGGCGAGACCTTCGATGGTTTCGATGTTCCTGCCGTTGCAGCCTGCCGCCAGCGTCAAACAGGAGCTGACCAAGCGGCCGTCGACGATGACGCTGCAAGCGCCGCAAACACCGATGCTGCAGCCTTCCTTGGTTCCGGTCAGGCCGAGGTTGTCTCTGAGCACGTGCAACAGAAGACGGTTCGCTTCCATCTCAACATCGTGCGTTTCGCCGTTTACCTTTAAGGTTATTTGTTTTTTCATTTTCTTGCCTGGAAAAAGATTTATGAATGGATTTAGCCTGCCCAGCGCGTCAGCCGATTATCGAGCATTTGGACAAGCGCGTTGCTGACGAGGCCGATTATAAGGACAACCATTGCAATAGCAAATACTTTGGCGGCATCAAACTGAGCGCCGTAGCGCTGCGCCAGCGCGCCGAGGCCGACAAAGGCGATGAGCATCTCACCATTGATCATTCCCTTGACCGCGCGCCCTACGCCGAGGCGGATGCCGGCGAACACCAGCGGTAAAGACGCGGGCAATAATATTCTCCTGAAGATCTGAGCCTCACCGCAGCCGAACGAGCGCGCCATCTCGACCAGCGACGGATCGACCGTGCGAATCGCAGTCGCAGTATTGATGACAATGACGAACATGGCATAAACCACGATGATGGCGATGCGCGCCATGTCGGATAGGCCGAAGATCGCGAAGAAGACCGGCGCGAACACGATCGACGGGCAGACAAAGAGCGCGTGCACATAAATATCGAGAGCTTTTTCAACATGGCGATAACGACCCATGAGTGAGCCCAGAACGAGTCCCAGAATCAAAGCGAGGCTGAAGCCGACGATCAATCCTCGCAAGCTCGATCCCAGGTTGGCGAGAATGACTCCGCTGCCGACGAACTGTGCGAGCGCTTCCATCACTTTCGAAAACGGCGGTAACCACTGCAGCCCCAGGCTCCAACCCAAGAACTCCCAAAGCGCGGCTCCGCCGAGAAGCGCCAAAACTTCAGGGGCGTTTTCGCGGGTGAATCGCCGCAGGACGCGGAATCTATCAACCGTTGGCGCGGCGCTTGATTTGCCGGCAGCTTTCGCGACAGCCTGCTGTTTCACGATTCACCAACCTGCATGGCACGGAGGTTCTCCCAAAGATATTCTTTGATCTCGACAAAGGCGCCGGATTTTTCCACTTGCGGCGAGCGCGGTCTCTGCAGCGGCACATCGATCATTTCCTTGACGCTGACCAGGACGCGGCGTCATCAGCATGACGCGATCGCCAAGCATGACCGCTTCATCCATGCTGTGCGTGACAAATACGACGGTTTTTCGTTGTTCTTCCCAAAGCAGCAGCAGTTGTTCCTGCAGCAGCCGGCGCGTTTGCTCGTCCAAGGCGCCAAAGGGTTCGTCCATGAGTAGAATCCGCGGGTTGACCGCCAACGCTCGGGCAAGGCCGACGCGCTGCTGCATTCCCCCCGACAGCTCTTTGGGCAGGCGTTTCTCGAAACCTTCGAGGCCGACGAGCTTGATGAGATGCCGCGCTGTGTTTTGGCATTCATCCATGGGCGTGCCGCGGACTTCAAGCCCAAAAGTTATGTTGGCAAGCACGTCAGCCCACGGCAATAACGCGAAGTTCTGAAACACCACCGCGCGTTCCGGTCCGGGTCCGGTAACCGCACGGCCGTCGATAGCCACTTCGCCCTGGTCGTAGGGAATCAGTCCGGCGATGATACGCAGCAGCGTGGTCTTACCACAACCGCTTGGACCGATGATGGTGACGAATTCATTGTCATTGACTTCGAAGTCGATGTCACTGAGCGCAAGGACGCCGGCGCCGTTATCGCGCATGCCAAACTCCTTGCTCAACGCGCGGACCCTGATCATTTCACCCAGCTATCCAATCGAGATGTCCGGCGCCCAACGGGTAATTCTTTTTTCCAATGCTTGCATGCCCGCCAGCAAGGCCAATGCTTCAATAATGACGGTCAGCACCGTGGCGAAGACAAGATCCGACTGCATGCGGCCGGAGAATTCCAGCAATAAGCGGCCTAAACCGCTGGCGACCAAGAGCAGCTCGACCATCACCATGCCGGTGATGGCTCGGCCGAGACCGATGCGCATACCGGCAAAGATGGCCGGCATCGCTCCGGGTATGACGATCCTGCGCCAGATCTGGGCCTCGCTGGCGCCGAAGGATTTGGCCATTTCGATGAGTGAGGCTTCCACACCGCGCACACCGGCGCGCGTATTCACGGTGATGAACACGAAAGCAAACAGAACGACGATGAACACTCGCGCGGCGATTCCCAACCCCAACGCGATGATCACGATCGGGATCAGCGGCGCCACCGGCATGGTCAACAGCACGCCGACATAGGGATTGAGAACGCGATCCATCCAGTGGAATCGTCCGGCGAGCAGACCTAACGGAATACCTATAATTACTGAGATGACGAATCCTAAAATGAGCGCCTGATTACTGATATAAAGCGCCTCCCAAAATCTGCTTTCGGAAAACAATAAATAAAACAGCCCCTTTGCCACCTCGGTGAAACGGGGTAAAAGAAAGTTTTGCGCGGTGCCGACAAACAGCTCCCACACCCCAACCGCCGCGATAAAAACTGCGAGCCTGAGGCTCCAATCGACGACGATTGGTTTCTTCAACAGGTTATTTTTTTTCATTCAAGCTGCGACACCGCGGATGAACCGGACGGTCGCCGATATTTGAGGGGCGCGGAAGTACGATGATTCATTTCTCTACCGCGCGCCGGCGATTTTGCCGACTTTGTTCAGCGCGCCAGCGAGAATTTTCGAATCGACGAGTTCCTTTGTGTTCACCGCGGTCTTTAGCTCGCCATTGTCGGTAAAAAATTTGACCGTGTCGTCGAGAATCGAGGTGTCGCCGCCGTTTTGCGGCCATGCGCGGACAATCTCGATATAGCCCTTGATCGCAGCGGGAATGATCTCTTTCGGCATATCGGGCAGATGCTTTGCGACCAGAGGTTCCAGTATTTTGGGATTCGCATGAACCATGCGGAAGCTTTTCAGTACTTCGGCGATATAGGCCGTCGCAACCTCTTCGTTTTTGCGCAGCCAATCCACATTCGCCCAAAAACTGGCGCCGCTGATATTGAAAAGGCTGCCGGTTTTAATGATGTGATAGCGGCCCGGCGCCTTGGCATCAAGATTCAGCCAGTCGCCAAGCTGAACCAGGGTGGCGTCGATCTGATTGTTCTGCAGCGCGATGATGCGGTTTTCGCCGCCCGGGATCACCATGATATTTGGCTTAACCTTACAATCGTTGAGCAGCCATAGTTTGACCGCGAGCGAGGTGGTCGCCGCTTCTCCATGGATCGCGAATCTCTTGCCGTCGGTGTCCTTGCAATCTTTGATGTCGTTTTTGGCAACCATCAAGAACTCGCCGCCGTTGTTCTCCATAATGAAAGCGAGCTTGGCGCCTTTTTGAGTTGCGCGCACGGGATCCATGACCTGCGAGTTGGCGAACTGAATCGTTCCTTGCGCCAAGGCCTGGACGTTGAGATCGGTGCGGGTAAACTCGACACTGGACACGTTCCAGCCGTTTCGATTCAACCGTTCACGGGTCAATATCGCCGGCATATCGTAGAGTGAAATCGATGAGGGATGGCCCAGCTTGATCTCGAGATTGCCCTTCGGCTTCAACACCTCCACTTCCGCGCCTCGCGCTACAGTCACAAACAAAAACATCGCCAAGATCGGAAAATAAATTCTCTTCATCGGATATCCTCCTGCAGACTTCGCTTTGACTAAGATCGCCATGAGTGAGCTAATAATTCGATCGCTTCGAGCGGTTAAGTCCTTACCAACGCAAATCATGAAGTTTATTTTTCCGGCAGATGCTGTTCTACGATGTCGTGCGCGCCGGGTTGGCGCCTGCGGCGCGCAATCGCGTCGCGGCGTCCAGCACGGCATCCTGAATTTTGTAGTAGCTGCCGCAGCGGCAGAGATTTCCCGCTAAGTAATGGCGGATTTGCTCTACGGTCGGGCTTGGGTTCTCCTCCAGGAGGGCTTTCGTGCTCAAGATAAATCCGGGCGTGCAATAGGAACATTGAAAAGCGTTGTGATCCACGAAAGCCTGCTGAATCGGATGGAGCTTGCCTGGATCGGTCAATCCCTCGATCGTGACGATCTCTTTGCCTTCGGCCAGGGCCGCCAGAAGAATGCACGAGCTTATCGGTTTGCCGTCGATCAGCACCGTGCACGCGCCGCACATGCCGATGCCGCAACCCTCGCGCGCGCCAAGCAGTTTGTGCTCGCCGCGCAGTACCTCGAGCAGCGTTTGATGGGTGTGCACTGCATGCTCATCTTCAACGCCGTTGACTTTGAGTTTGATGATTTGTTTCATGGGCTTCCTCAATGCGCGTTTTAACCGCCGGCAGCACCATTGTGCAGCGCGAGCAAAATCTTTTCAGCGGTGAGAGGGAGATGGCGAAGGCGCACGCCGGTGGCGTTGTGCAGTGCGATGCCAATGGCCGCCATAACCGGCGGCAGCAAGGTCTCGCCGAGGCCGTGGAGGTCCGCCGATCCAGCGTCTTCCAGCGCGCACGAATTGACCTCGCCATGGAATGTCCTCGAAGGACGGAATATTGTAATCGCCTAAGTTGGCGTTGATGACTTGGCCATGATCGTCGTAAGTCATTTCCTCGAATAGGGCTTGGCCGAGACCGAAAATCGCAGAGCCCTCCAGTTGCAATTCGCATAACCGAGGATTGACGACCCGCCCGGCGAAGACAACCGGAGTCAACCGGAGGACTGTGATCTTGCCGGTTTCGATATCGACTTCCAATTCGCAGCCGATCGCACCCTGATGCCAGTGCACCGAACCGATACCCTGACCGGTCTCCAGGTCCAAACCTCCGCGCGTGCTGAACGCGCCGCGTCCGATCAGGTTGCCTTGATTGCTGCGCAGCGCAACGTCGCCGTAACTGATTGAACGGCTCGGGCTGCCTCGGACCGCTACTCTGCCTTCTTCCAGAATGAGATCATTCAACGATACTTCGAGCAACTCTGCGGCGTACTCGAAGAGTTGCCGCTTGAGATCGGCGGCGGCTTTGCCAATGGCGCCGCCCATGGAATAAGTCGTCCGGCTTGAACTGGTCTGCTGATCGTAGGGGGTAAGATCGGTGTCGGGGTGCGAAACTGAAACGCAGCCGAGCGGCACTTGCATGGCGCTCGCGGCGATTTGTGCCAACACGGTTTTTGCCCCCTGGCCCAGCTCGACGCTGCTGGTCAAAACATTGAGGCTGCCGTCTTCGTTGAGTTTCAGCGCAGCCGCTGAAGTCGATGGCGTAATCGTCGCCTTGATCACCAACGCCAGTCCCTTGCCGCGGCGCACCGGCCTATGCTCGCTTTGAGAGTCACTTTGGCTGAGCCAGCGAGCGTCGCTCGGCGACCAGTTTATTGATGCCGTGGCCCGTTCCAGAAGCTCGTCGTAGTGCATACCGGTCAATGTTTCGCCGGTGGCGAACAAGTCGCCGTCCCGCAACAAATTTTTCCGGCGGAGTTCCACCGGATCGAGACCGAGACGCTCGGCGATCTCGTCCATTTGAGTTTCGTACCCCCACACGGCCTGCGGCACGCCGAAGCCGCGCAGCGCTCCCGCCGGCACGACGTTGGACCATACCGCAAAAGAGTCGATCCGCACATGGGGAATCTTGTACGGGCCCGACATGGCCGAGCCACCGTTGCGCGCCACCACCGGGCCGATATCGCTGTACGCTCCGGTATTAAAATTCGCGGTAACCTGTCGCGCCACCAGCGTGCCGTCTTTCATCACGCCGGTCTTGATGCGAATGGTCGCCGGGTGTTTGCACACGGTGACAAACTCTTCTTCTCTGCTAAGCACGATCTTCACCGGCCGCTTCGACTTCAGCGCCAAGAACGCAGTGATCGGCTCCAGCCGGAGCGAACCTTTCGAACCGAAACCGCCCCCCAAAGTCTCGACGATCACCCGGACGCGGGACTGCGGCAGATTGAAAAGCTCGGCCATTTGCGCACGAACCGCGTGCGGCATCTGCGTCGAGGTCCACAGCGTCAGTTTGCCCTCAACAAATTGCGCGACCGTTACGTGAGGCTCGAGCGCAACGTGCTGAGCAGCCGGCGAACGAAAGATATCTTCAAAAATAAAATCAGATTCGCGAAAGCCGGATTCGACATCGCCACGGCGGAGTTTGAAATGGCTGCACACATTAGTGCCGGGCGGAAGATCTTGGATTAGCTTGCTGAACGCCGGCTGCTGCTGGGGCCGGGGATCATGGACCAGCGGCGCGCCGGGCTTGAGCGCTTCCTCTTCATCGAAGACCGCGGGCAGTTCTTCGTAATCGAGGCGAATAAGCGCTAGCGCTTCTTCGGCGACATCCTCGTTCACCGCCGCCACGGCCGCCACCGGATCGCCGACAAAGCGAACTTTGTCCAACGCGACTACCGACTGGTCGCGAAAGATTCGCCCGTACGTGCCGGAATAGCCGGAGGTCAAACCAAAATCGTCGCGGCTCAGCACCGCGCCGACTCCCGCGAGCCGGTCGGCGCGCGTCGTGTCCAGCGCCACGATTCGAGCGTGCGGCAAAGGGCTGCGCAAGATTCTTCCTACCAGCATTCCCGGCAATTCGACGTTGAGCGCATAATCGATCCGCCCGGAAACGCGTTCCTGCGCGTCCAGCATGGAGTGACTTTGGCCGACGGCGGACATCTCCATTCTCCGGCTCCGCTAACTGTCCGCGAGAGCTTGCTTCAAAGCCCGTCGCGCTAGGACGGCAATGATTTGTTTGCGATACCAGGCGGAGCCACGGAGATCGGATAGCGGTTCGATGCTTGCGGCGTAGGCTTCGGCAATCTCTGTGATGAGATCATCGGTCAAACGCTTGCCGTGGGCGAGCGCTTCTGCGGCGGCAATCTCTTGGGGGATTTCCGCTACTGCTCCGGCAACCAAACGCAAATTTTTGCAGGTGCCGTCGGATTCGTTCTCCAGGACAACCGCCATACCGACGCAGGGGCGATCCTCAGAGGATCGCGAAATGAACTTGAGGTACGTTGCGCGGCTTCCGGGCGCCGGATCGGGAACAATCAGCTCGGTAAGGATTTCATCGGACGCCAACGCAGTCTCGTAGAAATTTTTGAAAAGATCCGTCAACGGTATCTCTCGTTCGCCTCGAACGCTTCGAGCTTTCACCCTTGCTCGCAGCGCCACTAAAGCGCAAGGCGGATCGGACGCGTAATCAGCCTCGCTTAAATTGCCACCGACCGTGGCGGCATGGCGCACGCGGACGTTGCCAACCTTGCCGAAGGCTTGTGCCAGCATAGGGTTATGTTCCCGGACTACCGGCGACATTTCGGTTTCACGAACGGTCGTCAATGCGCCGATTCTGAGGCCGGTGCCAGGCTCGTGGCGGATGCTGCGCAGCTCCTGTAACCGTCCCAGGCTAATCAGAGTTGCGGGGGCGATGAGGCGATTGCGCAGCATAATAACCAGCGCCGTACCGCCTGCGATAATCTTCGCTTCCTCGTTCGCCGCGGCGAGGAGGGCCACCGCCTCGTCAAGCTCGGCCGGCTGCAAGAGTTTTATATTCCGCATATTCGTTGGTCTTATCTTTTACTCGTGAGTTTTTGTTGGTTCAAAGCGCGCAGGACTTTCTCTGGGGTGATCGGTAAATCGAGAAAATGGCAACCCACCGCCCGGCTAATCGCGTTACCGATCGCCGGTCGCGCCGGAGGGATGGCGGTTTCGCCGACCCCATGGACATCGGTTACGCCGTGCGGCTCCAGCATATGAACAGTCAACTCAGCCGGCACATCTTCAAAAGAGGGGATCATATAGTCCGAAAGATTCGGATTGGTAATGCTCCCATTGGTGTCTTGGAGCACTTCCTCGAACAGCACTTGGCCGAGGCCGAAGGTCGTCGCCCCCTCGATCTGCAACTCGCAAAGGCGCGGATTGATTATTTTGCCGGCGTAAAGCTCGGCGTGGATGCGCGGCACGGTGACTTGTCCGGTTTCCGTATCGACTTCCACTTCGCAGACGACCACTGCGGGATGCCACTCGGCTGAGCCGTAACCCTGGCCGGTCTCGAAGTCCATGACCACCGGGCTGCCGTCCGGGCCCGATCCCGAAACGAAAACGCCGTGTCCCAAAAGATTATTCGCCTTGCTCATGCGAATCGCATCCACGTAGGAGAGCGATTTGCCGGAAACGCCGCGGACCATGATCTTGCCGTCCTGCAACACCAGGTCTTCCCGGTTCGCTTCGAGATGAGCGGCCGCGATGTCGCGCAGTTGAAGCTTGACGTCCTCGATCGCGTGGCGAATCGCGTTGCCCATGCAAAATGTCGCGCGGCTTGCCGCGGTCATTAGATCGAAGGGAGTGAAGGCGGTGTCGGGCTCGGAAATGCGCACTCGTTCCACCGGCAGGCCAATCTCGCTGGCGGCGATCTGCGCCAGGGCGGTTTTTAATCCCTGACCCATCTCCACGGAGCTGGTGAGAACGTTTAAACTGCCGTCCGCGTTGAGCTTGACCGTAGACGTCGATGTCGTCGGCGTGGCCATGCCTTTGACGATGACGCCGATGCCTTTGGCGCGGATCTTATTGTCGTGACGCACCACCAGCGGACCCTTGTTCCAACCGATTTTTTCAACCGCCGAAGCGATCAGTTCGTTGTAGTGCATTTCCGGCATCGGCTCACCGGTGGTAAAAGAGTCGCCCTTTTGCAAAACATTTTTGAGCCTCAACTCAATCGGATCGATCGCCAACGCATCGGCGATGATATCCATCTGGGTCTCATGGGCCCATGCCACCTGGGTAATTCCATAGCCTCGAAATGCCGCGGACGGCGCGGTGTTGGTGTAGACGCCGTAGGAATCCATGTAGAGATGAGGCACGCGATAGGGCCCGGTGGCGGCATAGCCGCGGGTAATCAAATTGGGCGATGTGTCGCCGTAAGCACCGGAGTTGTAGTAGCAGAGCGCTTGCACCGCCATCAAAGTGCCGTCCCGTTTGACTCCGGTTTTAAGCTTGATCGTGCATTCATGCTGGACGCCGAGCAAAAAGCATTCGGCGCGCTGAGCCACAATGCGAACCGGCCTGCCGGTTTTCTTGGCCAAGATCACCGCGGCTGGTTCCAGTTTGGAATTGAGCTTGCCGCCAAACCCGCCGCCGAGCGTAAACACGATCACGCGCACGTCGGCGATGGGAACTTTGAATATGCCCGCCAATTGGCGCTGGATGACATGGGGATTCTGATTGCACGTCCAGACGGTGATGCGACCGTCGGCGACCTGGGCAACGACGACGTGGGGTTCGAGTGCGACGTGATTGACCGCAGGCGAATTGTAGGTGTTTTCGAAAATTTGCTCGGATTCGCGAAAACCTTGATCGAGATCGCCCTTACGTTGCTTGAAGAGATGTACGATGTTCGTTCCTTGCAGAGAACGCGCAGTGACATCGGGGCGGCCGGGAATGACTCGACGCGGCCCGGGGTAGAGCAATGGCGCGCCCGGCTTCAGGGCTTCTTCGGAGTTGAACACCGCCGGCAACTCCTCGTATTCGACGTCGATCAGGTCCAGCGCCTCTGCTGCGGTATCGGCGTCCAGCGCGGCCACGGCCGCCACCGGTTCGCCGACAAAACGGACTCGATCCAGTGCCACCGGTGTTTGGTCTTGAAGAATCAGACCGAAGTAGGGATCGATGTGGTCGCCGATCAGATCATCGCGCGTCAGCGACCGCGATTACGCCGGGTAGTTTTGCCGCCCGCGAGGCATCGACTTTGACAACGCGCGCGTGCGCGTGGGGACTGCGCAGCATGCAGGCATGGAGCATGCGCGGCAATTCGAAGTTCAAAGTGTAGTCGATGCTGCCGCTCACCCGCAGTTGCGAGTCCACCATGCTGATCGCTTGCCCAACCGCCATGTGTTTTCCTCGCCGATCTATTGTGCGCTAAAAACGACCAATCGATTTGTCGCTGTATTACATCGTCTTCTCCCTAAAGACTTTGTCGCAATGTCATCCTGAGGCGATAGCCGAAGGATCTCGTCTTGGTAAGCGACAGTAAATGCGAGATTCTTCGCTGGCGCTCAGAATGACATTTATGTGACTTATGCTATTGCGACACAGTCTCAAGGGAGAGATCTAAATCTCACACTGTTGACTGGTTTCTGCTTACTCCAGTATCCAACCCCACTTTTCATGAATTTTTCGGCTCCGCTCCGGAGTGCTGATGATATCGCCGGCCAGCGGATGGTGTTTCCATGCGAATGGCGTCGTTGCATCGATGATCATACGGGAGTTGGCATTGAGCTCGCGCCGGTCAGGCGCGATGGCCATGTCGATCCGGCTGCCTTTCGTGTCTTTGATGATCTCGACGCCCCGTTCGGGATCACAGCGCGCGACAATCGCCCAGACCACGTCTTGAATACTGGTGACATCGACGTGATCGTCGACGACCACGGTCAGCCGGTTCATGTCGATGCCGCCGCCGCACTGCGAGGCGATCAGGCCGGCTTGTTTCGCATGGCCGAGGTATTGAGTCTGAAGCGCCACGACGGTCATCAAGCGGTTGCCGCCCTCGGGTGGACACCAGACGCCGCACACTCCGGGAACCCCGGCTTTCTCTAACTGGTCCCAGATCATCCCGGAGCGCAGATAAACCAGAAAGCGATTGTCCTCGTGCGGCGGCTTCCCCTGCGGACAGCCGAGAATGATCGGATCGTCACGATGGTAGACCCGCTGAATGCGCACGACGCGCTCTTTTTGATAGCCGTCCTGATAGTAGCCCATCCATTCGCCGTAGGGACCCTCCTTGGTAAATTGGTCCGTGGTAATGAAACCCTCGAGAGCGATTTCAGCTTGAGCCGGAATCGGCAGGCCGGTGAGCTCGCCTTGGATGACTTCAATGGGCTCACCGCGCACGCCGCCTGCCCAGTCGAGCTCGCTCTGGCCATAGATCGGCCCTTCGACGCACGCAGCCAAAAACAGCAGAGGATCGCTGCCGACGACGGTGACCAGAGGGCAGGGCTGGCCGCGCTGCATATATTTTTCCTTGATAATGCCGCCGTGGTGCGGCGGCGCGGCGCGGATGCCGATACTGTTCTTGTCGAATAATTGATTGCGATAGGTGCCGACGTTGATGTTGCCGGTGTCGGGATCGCGCATGATATTGAAACTCGCCGTGCCGATGTACCGGCCGCCATCGCCTGGGTGCCAGATCGGCGCCGGGAAGCGCGTTAAGTCCACGTCGTTATCGCGCAAAATATTTTCTTGAACCGCTCCGCGTTTGACGACGACCGGCGGAATCGGCGCAAAGCCCTTCAAACGCTCGCGCCAGAATTGTAACAAGCGATCATGAGAGGCTTCGGCGGGATCGAGTCCCAAAGTCACGGCTTGCCGTTTGGTCGACCCCATGCTGTTGACCAGGACGCGATAGCCCGGCTTGAAATTCGCAATCTCATCGAAGAGCACACAAGGGCTGCCCTCGGCATGATCGAGCATTTCGGTGATGGCGCCGATATCTTCTTCGGAGTTGGCGCCCGTGACTCGTTTCAGTTCACCGAGCGCATCCACCCGCGCGAGCCATTCGCGCAAGTCCCGCCAGCGGGTCTCAGCGGCGGCTTGGGCCGGCAGTGGCTTTGCCATCTATTTGCCTCCTCGAATATACGCCAGGTCTCCTTCGGAGAGCGGCCGCACGTAATCGTCCGGGTTCATGCGGGCCTTCACGTCCGGCGGCACGCGGGTCGCGTCGGGGAACTTTCCTGCCGACAGAGGTCGGGTGCAATCAAAAATTAGCTTGGTTTCCAGCGTGCCCTTCTCATCGCGTCGATAACCATAGGTCGGTGGATTCAACCGGCTACCGATCGAGTTATTGATAACGACGAGATCTTTGTCGGCTTGAAATCGCGTTGCCAAAGCCCAGAGCACATCGGCTTCGTTGGTGACGTCGATGTCATCGTCGACGATAAAAACGTGCTTGGTCGCCGGGCTATAGGCCATGACGTTGAACGCGGCAAGATGGGGCTCGCCGTCGGCGACCTTTTTCATCGAAATATAAGCGTGATTGCGCGCGACGCCGGAAATCGGCAGATAAAGATTTTTCACATTGGGGCATACGTCACGGGCGCGATTGAGCAAAAACCCCATGCGCGCCAATCCACCGATCGCCGAATGTTCGCTGCTGGCGTTGAACACATCGACGTAGATCGGATCGCGCCGCATGGTGATCGCCGTCACTTTAATGACCGGATACGGACCGACGCCGGTGTAGTAACGTGGATATTCTCCAAACGGTCCCTCTTCACGCTTGTTTTCCGGGCTCGGATCGAGCACGCCTTCGATCACGATCTCCGCATGCGCGGGCACGTCGAGGTCAACAGTCTCCCCCGGCACAACTTCGAGAGGCTGCTGTAGGAGTCCGCCGGCAACTTCCAATTCGCCGCCCATGCCCGGCGGATTCGTCGTCCCGGCCAGCAGCAGACACGGATGATGTCCAATGGCCATCGCCACCTGCATCGGCTGCTTGCGTTCGCGATGTTCAACCAGGATATAGTTCCCGCCTTGAAATGCGCCGGTCATGAAGCCGACTTCGTGCGGGCCATGCAACATCGAGCGATAGATGCCGGCATTTTGCACGCCGGTTTTCGGATCGCGCAGGATGAAAACCGCCGAGGTGATGTATTTGCCGGAGTCGAGTTCCTGGTGGCGTAGAATCGGCAGCCTGGTTACGTCGGCATCCGCGCCTTTCCACACGACTTCTTTGACTGGCGCCTGCGAGCGATCCACCCGTTTGGTAGGAATCGGTGCATTCTCGCGCCGGCCGAATTCTTCGACCATGCCTTGAAGGTTGGAGTCGATGGCGAGAGCGAGTCGCTCGTAAGTTCCTTGCAGATTGATCAGCAGCGGGATCGACGACCCCTTGATCTTGCGAAATAGCACGGCGGGATAGTTCGAATAGCGCCCGTCCGTGCGCAATTGGTCGACGATTGCGGTCGCCTCGAAGACCGGATCGATTTCTTTGTCGACCACCAGCAATTGTTTCGGATCGTATTCAATCAGTTTTTGCAGGTACCCGCGCAGATCTTTTGGCGTCGCTATGGCCGTGTCGATCTTAGTTTCCGTGTGCGCCGCCGATTCGGATAATGCTGGCTGTCTTGCCATCTTAAGTTTCTCCTTCGCTTCCGATAAAGCAACATTCTCCCGATTTACGCGCCAATGATTATTACTATGCAACTAGCGACTGAGAATTTCATAAGCCCTCTTTTGGTAGCTCATGTCTTCTAGTTCTTCGGGCGTCAACGGTTTAGTAATCTTGAGCGCCTCGCGATAGATATCGATCTCTTTCTGAACCGCATCGCGAGGTTTGGTGCCATCTTTGCTGTACACCGCCATCACTGTCGCTAAAGCTTCGGCTGCGACGGCGGCGTCGATTTTGTGAATTTTTAAAATGTAATCCACCAATTCGCTATGATTTTTTGGCTCGCGCATATAGGCCATGGTCCGCAATACGGCGCGGATCACAGACAGTGCCTTGGTTGGATTTGTTTTGAGCGCGTCTGCAGAAGCTAGTAATCCGATGCCGCTTAGCGGCGCGTAGTCCTTCGCATCGGCCAAGCGGTTAAAACCTCTCACTTGGGTCTCCTCGGCGAAGGGTGGAGGCAGCATGGCCGCGGTGATTTTTTTGGACAGCAGGGCGGTACGAGAGCTTTCCGTGCTTTGAGTATAGAAAAAGTTTACTGCCGATGGATCGACGCTGTTTCCTTTGATAATCTCCCGCGCCGCAATCGCTGTCGCGTCGGTTAGCGCGACCGCGCCTACGGATTTGCCGATAAGGTCGCGGACGCTCTTAATTTCCGGCGCTGCCACGAGGGCAAAAGTCACATATTGTTGAATATACAGAATGCGCTTGATCGGCAGTCCTCGCATAGTCGCGGAAATCCCGGCTCCGACCGTAGTAGAGAAATCCAACTCTCCGGCGACGAGCGCCGCGATCGCCGTGGGCGGTGACATCAGGACCAGATCGACGTCGACATTCTCGCGCGCAAAAAAACCTTTGTCCTTACCGAAAAACAGCGGCATCGAGGTCAGGCTTTTTGTCGGGATATGAACAATTGCCCGCGCATTGGATTGGGCCGAACACCGGACCGAAGGAAAGAATACGAGAGCGGCAATCAACCCGCCAGCGAACCGTAGTGCTTTAATACCCATCCTTCTCTCTTAGTCATCCGAAATACAGTCTGTTCGGATTGTCGCTCAGCATAGCCGAAACAAGCTCAGCAGGGAGATCCGTTCGTCTACGAATCTTCTCCACCGCTCCCGGAAAAAAACAATCGTGATGGGGAAAATCGGACGCGAACACCAAGGTCTCGGCGCCGACGGTTGCAGCAACATGGGGCACATCCCGCTCCTCCAGCTCAAAAGAGACAAAACACTGACGGCGAAAATAAACGCTCGGCCGTTCTTTTAAATGGGCCAGCTCGAAGCGGTAATTCTCAGCGTGCTCATCCATCCGATCGAGCCAATAGGGAACCCAACCGCAGCCCGCTTCCAGAAACCCAACCCGGAGACGAGGATGGCGCTCCAGAACTCCGCCAAGAATGAGACTCGCTGCCGCGGTCATCTGCTCGAAGGGATGCGCGTGCAAATGAAAAAGGGAATAGCGGTCGAAGCGTTCCGCGCCGGCGGTCGGCAATCGAATGCCGGTACTGACATGCACCAGCGCCGGAACGTTGAGTTGCTCAGCCAGTTCCCAAAGAGGCTCATAGGCCTGATGATCGAGATTGCGGTTGTCCACGGGGTGCGGAGAAATAAACAGTCCGCGATGGCCAAGTTCACCGACGGCGCGCTTTGCTTCTTGCACTGCCAGCTCCGGGTCCTGCAGTGGGATCATGGCAACTCCGAGCAGTCTCTCTTTATCTGGCGCACAATGTTCGGCCAGCCAATTGTTGTAGGCGCGAAATAACGCGGGCGCGAGTTGCGGTTGGCGCACACCGCCAAGGCGAAGCGCGTGGGTGGGAAAGAGCGCAACCCGGTCGATGCCTTCGTCATCCATCACTTTGAGGCGAGTCTCAGAATCGGCGGCCAATTGAAGAAGATCCTGGCGACCGGTTTCAGGAATGAACCCAAGTGGAAAACGACTTTGCGGCCCATCGTTGCCCGTGCTGTTGCCATTCTCCAGTCCCGGGGTCCTGAATAGAATTCTCGGAGCGGCGGATCCAAGTAACGCAGCCAAATGTCATGCGGTTCAAACACATGCGCATCGGAATCAATAATTTTCTGCTCGCGTCATTGGCATTACTATCGCTCTGTTCTCAGCACGTTCGCTTCTGCCGCGCTTTCAGCATTTTCACTTGTTGCTATCCGGCGCTTGTATCTGGTCAGTTCAAGCCGCGCTCAGGGTATAGTTTATGGCGATCCTCTCACCGCTGTAAAAACTCTCTAAGAATTCCTCCTGATCGACGAAACGCCGGTTGGGCACGAGCCGGCCCTCGAAGGATAGCCTCAGAGGATTCACGTCGAAAGGGAATGGACGCACTACAGCGTCGGTTTCATTTAGAACGTCGATCGTCAAAGTGATATTCGGCCGCTCAGGAGACACCGGCACGGAAATGCCGCTCAACGTGTGTGTCGGACCATTTTTTCTAGCCTGACTATTGAACGGATAGCGGTTGCAGACGAACTGCGCGAACTGATCGAAGACCTCCATTAGATTGAAGTTAGTCCAGAGATGCTTGTCAGTGGTGACCGCAGCGAGTGCTTGGTTGTTTTGCAATGTCGGCAGCCATCCCGCACGCAACTCCTTCTGCTGTCCGATGAATTCCTGCACGGCGGGGTCGCCGGTATAGTCAGGCATCGACGGCAGGAGGCCCATGCCTTTCGTCAACAAGGCTTCGCCATGCATGGATACAAAATAGGCGGCGTAGAGATCGCGCGCTGCGACGCGCTCGATGGCATGGCGGTACAGATCCAACCAAACCCCTTGACCCAGGTGTTTGATGCTGCCGATATAATCCGATGGGTAACCCTGCTCGTTGACGGAAGGTTTGATTTCCCAGTCCCACCAACCGCTATCATGTTCCTGGGCTGCAAGCACCATCGAAGCGTACGGTTGCAGCTTGGCGAATTGATCGTTGCCCCAATGCGCCGCCAGTAATCCGGCAATACGCGAATGATCGGTCTGCAGAATTAACAAGAGTCTGGATTCATCGTAAGGACACACCATCATGGGTTTAGATCCTCCAAGCCCAAATCAGCACCTGTCACTGAAGTGAACTGTGCGCTATGACATCCTCACCGACGACGTTGTTCATAGCTACGCGCGATAAGAGCGCTTGTCCAATATAAATTATTCATGTTACACATAGAAAAAAGGGTATGTATTGAACCCGTAGAATAAATTCTATGACTTTCCATCAACTGGAAATATTCGATGCCGTTGCCGAACAGTTGAGCGTTACCGAAGCGGCGCGAAAAATTAAAATCAGCCAGCCCTCAGTATCCAAACAGTTGCGCTTTCTCGAACGCGAATGTGGTCTAAAACTTTACGTCAAATCCGGACGGGGCATCAAAATTACTGACGAAGGCCGTTTGTTGCAGATAGCCGCTAAGCCGATCCTAAAGCAGATGGAAGAGCTTCGCAGTACTTTTCTGAACCGCGTCACTCATGCGCGCGCCAGCACGCTCCGGGTGGGGAGCACGCCCAGCCCGGCGGCGTTCTTTTTGCCGGGCGTGCTCAAGTCCTTCGTCAGTCTTCATCCGAATGTTCATCCGACTCTGCGCACTGCCTACCCTGAGGCGATTAGAGCCATGGTGCTCAATGGAGAGGTCGACGTTGCCGTCACGACGATTGCTCCTGCTCACCCGGAAATCATCGAAGAGCCCATCGCTTCCGAGGAAATAATAGCCGTTGTATCTGCCAAGCACGCTCTGGCGAGCAAAAAAAGACTGACAGAGAGCGAGTTAGCGAAAGTTCCTTTCATCATGAACACCGAAGGACACATCACCGATAAAATCAAGAAACTGGGTTTGCACCTCAATGTAGTGATGTGGTGCGAATCCATAGATCTAATAAAGACCGCTGTCCAGGCGGGCCTGGGTGTCGGGCTCTTTTATCGCGGCAGTGCCGAAGCGGGTTTAAGACAGGGCTATTTCAAAGCGCTCGAGATGCCGAGGTTGAAGGATATCAAAATCGCCTGCTACGTCATCTATCGAAAGGGTATTCGGCTTTCTCCTAACTTGCTCAGTTTCCTCTCACTTATACGCCGTTCTTCAAAGGCCTGATCGCGTTCATCGCGGATCGCGCTTTCATCTCTGAACTTGGTTCAGGTGCCAATCGTCAATCAACTGAACGTCAGAATTGAACGTCACATTTCTCTGCTGCATAACCAATGAGCAGAGCGCCTAAGTATTTAGCATCGAGCACCCGCCAATCGCGGGAGGCTACTCGTTGCGCTATATTGTCTGTTGTTTTCAAGGTCTTTTTAGGAAAAAATTGCCGGACTATCGTGGCGCGCAAATTGCGGTTGAGCTGCGGGTTATGTTGGACATCGACTCCATTGGAGCGGCGCAGCGTGTGGAAAGATAGTATGCAATGAGAACTTCACATCGGCTTTGGAATTGGGAGGACACAAATGACAAGTAGGCATTCGCCATTGGCTGTAACTTTGATCTTGGTTTTACTGTCGTTGCGCGGAGGTATCGCATTGGCACAGGGTGGCTCCGATACCGATCCGCGCTTCGAAAAGTTGGCGAAGGATCTTTATCCGAAAGCCAAGCAGGAAGGCGCGTTGGTGGTTTATACGATCTGGGACGTCGAGCACATCAAATCGATCTTGGACGTTTTCAATAAGCGCTTTCCCGGCATCAATACAACGTACTGGCAAGGAACCCGGTCAGAGATCATTGCGCGGACGCTCACGGAGTTTCAAGGCGATCAGAAAACTGCCGACGTGATTCTGAGCGAAGGGGCGCCGGTGGTTTTGCGCGCGGCCGGAGCGATCGAGCCTTATAATACCGTACAGGCGAACTCTCTGATTCTGCATGATCCCCAGCTTCCCACGGTGAGCCTTCAGATCGTCGCTCTTGCCTACAACACCAAAAAACTTAAGAAGGAAGACCTGCCAAAAAGTTGGGAGGACGTAATCAATCCCAAATACAAAGGAATGGTTGCCCTGGACGATCCGCTGCGGGCCGGTCCATTGAGCGGCATGCTTGCCGGACTGAAGGAGTATTGGAAAAACGACGCCAAATGGACTGGATACATAAAGGGCTTGAAGGCCCTCAACGTTACGGTTCACAAGAGCACCAGCGCGATGTTTCGCCTGCTCATCGCGGGAGAATATTCCATCTCGATGCCGGCGCTTTTGCACGACGTGATCGAGGAAAAAGAAAAAGGCAGTCCCGTGGACTTCGTGAAAAGCGCCGCGCCGATCATTTCGGCGCAACAGTTGGGCATCTACGGCAAAGCGCCGCATATAAACGGCGCCAAGCTTTTTACCGAATGGATGATGACCCCGGAAGGCCAACTGGCGGTGTCCGCGGTTGGGCGGGAAGTATCGCGCAAAGGCGTCAAGTCCAAGGCGTCCATCGAATACGCGTGGGGAGCCAACGTCAAGCCGATTCCGTCGGTGAATAAGACGTATTCGGAAGATCCACGCAAATGGCTCGATGCCAACGTCAAGCCGCTCTGGGAGAACTAGCAACGCTCTTCTGAAACCCTGTAGAAAATTTTTTCTTCCGACGATAGAGTAATCCATCAAACGGTCACGCCGCGAGCGTCTGAGCGTGAGTTTTCGACAGGTCGTGCAAACGACTTCGCCCAGGTTCGAGCTACGGTCTAAAAAAGCGCTTTAGGAAAACCAGACGACAAAATGGCTGTCGCTCGTATCGCAGACTGTGATATTTGATAAAAGCTCAGCGACAATCTCACCACGCAGGAGAAACACATGGCAAGCGAGCAGGATAGAAAAAATGTCATCGATCGGATTCAGCGCGAAGAGTTGGCTCAACTGACCAAAGATCTCGTCGATATCCCGAGTCCCACCGGATCGGAGAAGGCAATCGGCGAATTTATCTTAAGCTGGTATTCGCGACACGGGATCAAGGCGCTGCGTCAGGAAATCAGTGCTGAGCGCGTCAATGCCGTGGGCATACTCGATGGCCGGAGCAACGGCGTGTCGTTGACCATCAACGGTCACATGGACACGAGCTACACGGGAACGGCAGAGGACGGCATGTTCTGCCGCGTCCTAGAACCCGACAGCGAACTCAAAGGAGCGGTTCGCGACGGCAAAGTGTTTGGTCTCGGCGCTTCCAATATGAAGTCCGGTCTCGCCGCGTTTATGGTGGCCGCCAAGGCGATAAAAGAAAGTGGAATTTCACTAAAAGGCGATTTGATTCTTGCTGCGGTTGCCGGCGAAATATCCCGGACGCCGATCGGACCTTATCAATCCGAAGCGTATCGCGGCGAGGGAACCGGGACCATCCATCTGTTGACCCATGGAGTTCAGTCCGATTACGCCATCGTGGCCGATCGGTCGGGCCATTCTATCGTGTGGGCGCAAAACGGCGTGGCGCAGTTCAAGATCACCACCTTCGGCGATCCCCACGCGGCGTGGGGAGTGACCCGCGAAGAAAAATCTCCGGAAGCGTCCAGCGCGATCTTAAAAATGATCAAAGTGCTGCAGGCGATCGATAGCTGGGCGGCAGAATTCGAACGCGCCCATGTTTACGCTTCGCCGCATGGTCCGCTCGTTCCCAAGGTGAATATCGGCTCGATTCAAGGCGGCGCGCCGTTCCGGCCCAATTATTATCCGGGCGTTTGCTCGATCTACGTTGACGTGCGCACACCGCCGGAATTGCGTCCGGTGCAGGTACAGCGCGAGCTCAAGGCGGTGCTCGCCAACCTCGGTGTCGAATATGAGATCGAAATGTACGCGTCGAAGATGGGCTACGAGGCGAAAAAGGTCGGATCGGTGATCAAGGTGCTGGAAGAAAATTATCAATCGCTGTTCGGCAAAAAGACCCCGACACCGACCGGCGTTCACGCGAGCATTTGGACGGACACCAATATCTACAACGAGATGGGCATTCCGGCATGCAAGTTCGGTCTCGGCGGCGGACGCTGGAAGTTTCGCTCCGAGCAAATCGAGATCGAGGACATCTACCAGGCGGCGCAGGTTTATGCTTGTGCAGCGCTGGAAATTTGTAACTGGGACAAGCCGCGAGATTAATTCGACAGCAGGCCTACTTGGCAGATCAGGTTCGCAGAATCGACGGCGTTTACGGATTCAATCTGAGCGACGAAGAAATTCGCACGATCGCTTGCTGCGCCGAAGAGTTCGAGAGAATGGTTCGCTGTTTGTATAAAGTCGATCTAGTGATAAGGCCGCATCTGCTGAAATGCTTATTCCGCTCGCCCGGAATGAGTTTTGCCCCACTTGGCGCGCATCGATTTCATCGTCTCGCCTTCACCGACTTGGACGCGGGTCTGGCGCAGAATCTCCCAAACTTTTTCATGCTCGCTGCGCGCCGCCAGCTCGGCCTCCTGATCCAAATTTTCCGGCCACAAACCCATCAAGTAGCCATGCCAGGGCTCTTGCGGTTCGAGTTTCGGCAAGCCGAGCTCCTCCCAGATCTCTTTGGCTCGGACCATGAATTCTTCCTTGGGCAGGGACAACGGCGGAAAGTCGGCTTTGCGCGTAGCGTCGATGAGCAGTGAGGATTCCGAATTGTCGTAACGACTCGATGGATGCGTCGCCACCATGCCGATGGGCGTCGCGCCGAACGGTCGATCGCGGACGATCTTCACGTCTCTGTGCGGCTGCGAGCGGTGCGTGATCGCCCAGGTCACGGCGATTGGGTCTTTGACGTTGATGTCTTCGTCGACGGCGACGATCATTTTGCCGACCCGATCGCCGTAATCGAGCACCGCCTGCATGACGCCCCACGGATCTTCGTCGTTGCGCTTTTTTAAGCTGACGGCGACGTAGGGGCGCATGTTGACCAAGCGGCTCGATCATGTGCACTTCCTTGACGCAGTCGAATCCCTTGCTGACGATAAAACGCTTGACCAGGGTCGCCATGCCCATCGCTTTGATCTTGGAGCTTTCGCTCGGTGTGACTTGGCTGATGATCGAAACCCAGATCGGATCTTTCCGATGGGTGACGCACTTGAGCTCGAACATCGTGCTCAAGGTGCGCGGGTCGACGTAGCCCATCGACTCGCCGTAAGGGCCTTCTTCTTCCATGTAATTGGTCGGGATGATGCCTTCGAGAACGATTTCCGATGCTGGCCGGCACTTCGAGATCGACGGTCTGGCACTTGACCAGTTTCACTGGCGCGCCCATCAAGCCGCCGGCGAGCGCGAGCTCGTCGATTTCCGGCGGCACTTTCTGCGTCGCGCAATAGGAAACCGCGGGGATGGTGCCGACGACGATGGCGACTTCGAGCGGCTTGCCCATCTTGCGGCATTTTTCCCAATGGGTCGACAAGTCCTGCGGCGTGCCGGACATTAATCCCGCTGAGGTCGGTCCTTTGATCAAGCCACGATAGTTGCCGACGTTGCGCTTGCCGGTTTCCGGATCTTTGGTAATCCAATGTCCCGCGGTGATGTAGGGGCCATTGTCGAAGCCCGGCGTCGACATCGGCACGGCAAATTCCATCAGGCCGCCTTTGGCGAGCAACTCGGTCGCCTTTGTGAATTTCTTCCTGGCATGAGCCGGACGGGACGACGATCGGCTCGATCAAATGATCCATCGCGTAGATCCAGCGGTCGGCGACTTCGTCCGGCTGGCATTTGAGACCCAGGCAATAAATCGCTTCGGAGCCCGAAAGCCCGCTGACGAGCACTCGGCAATTGTATTTGCGCTTTTTGCCGTCGGTAACGTTGTCGAACAAAAAACCGCGGCGCGCTTCTTCGGCTATGCCGCCGCGAAACTGCCAGCGCACCAAGGGTTGCAGCTCGCTGTCTTTGTTGATTTCCCGGTGAATGCGGTACAATTTACCGTGTTCATCCAATGCGTCGATAAATTCGCGCAGATCTTCGTAAGGTTTGGCGAAATTCATAGGATTTTTGTCTATGCTTTTTTCCCGGCTTTGGCAAGGTGCGTGAGCGAAATCAGCTTGCAAAAGATGAGCCGATCCGTAAGATAAAAAGTTCCCAATATGGCTTTAAAAATTTTCAACACGCTCAGCGGCGAAAAAGATGAATTTGTCCCGCTCACGCCGGGACGGGTGCGCATGTACGTGTGCGGCGTGACCGTTTACGACTCGGCGCATCTGGGGCACTGCCGCTTTCTGATCACCTTCGACGTGATCTATCGCTACCTGCGTTTTCTTGGCTTCGACGTGACCTACGTGCGCAACTTCACCGATGTCGACGACAAGATCATCAAACGGGCCAACGAAGAGCAGGTGAGCTGGGAAACGATCACGCAGCGTTACATCGGAGAATTTCATCAAGACGGTGAGGCGCTTGGCTTGTTCGCGCCGAGCGTCGAACCGCTCGCCACGCAGCATATCGCTGAGATCATCGACATCATCGAGCAGCTCGAAGCCAAGGAACTCGCCTACCGGATCGACGGCGACGTTTATTATTCCGTCGCCGGATTTCCGAGCTACGGCAAGCTGTCCAGGAAAAATATCGACGAGCTGGAAGCTGGAGCGCGTGTCGAAGTCGACGAGCGCAAGCGCTCGCCGCTCGATTTCGCTCTGTGGAAATCGAGCAAACCTGGAGAGCCGACGTGGGACAGCCCATGGGGTCGAGGCCGGCCGGGTTGGCATATCGAATGCTCGGCGATGAGCACGAAGTATCTGGGACAGCCGTTCGATATTCACGGCGGCGGCCGGGATCTGATTTTTCCCCACCATGAGAACGAGATCGCGCAATCGGAAGGAGCGCTCGGTCGGCCGCTGGCGCGCTTCTGGTTGCATAACGGCTTTCTCAACATCAATCAGGAAAAAATGTCGAAGTCACTCGGCAATTTTTTCACGATCCGCGAAATTCTCGAAGAATTCGACGCCGCAGCTTTACGCCACTATTTTTTGGCGAGCCATTATCGCAGCCCGATGGATTTCTCCAAAGAGGGTTTGAGCGAAGCGGCACGGGCGACGGACCGCATCTATGAAACGATGGAGCGACTCGGTCATTCGGCGACCGCCCGGGAACACGCGGTGCCTGATTCGGCGCTGCTCGAATCCTTCCGTCAAGAGATGGACGATGATTTCAATACGCCACGCGCCCTGGCGTTGATATTCGACGAGGTGCGGGCGCTCAACCGCCTGCTGGATGAAAAAAAGACCCAAGGAATCGAAAATAGAGGCACCGCGCTTCGTGCAATGTGTGATATACTAGGCCTTCTTCGCGATGGCTATTCCGAGCGAAAAAAGCAGCGATTTCTGAAGAAGGGGAATTTAACGGCCGTACGGATCGAAGAATCAATCGGTCGGCGCGACCGAGCACGCTTGGAAAAGAATTGGCAAGAGGCAGATCGGATCCGTGACGAATTAGGCCGAGAAGGCATCGTGCTCGAAGATACTGCCAAGGGCACCCTGTGGAAGGTCAAGTGACGAGCAAAAAACACTCTTATCGGCGCCTTTTGATTTACGCCGTTGGCTTCGGCGCTTGGGTCACTTTTGGCATTGGCTACGCGCAAGAAAAATCTGCCGCGCCCGAACGCGTCGGCCAGGCTGAAATGAGCCTGCGCAAGTCGGTCAACACGCGGGAGTTTCAGGGCCAGCAAGTCGAAGGCGAAGAGCGCCAGATCGGGCACGGCGACTCGCTTTGGCGCATTTTGGTCGAAGAAAAAGGCCTGCCCGGTCAAAAATTTCGCAGTTATCTGGTGGTGATTCGGGGCTTGAACCCGCAGACGAAAAATCTGGATGTTCTGCGCGTCGGCGATAAAATCTTTATCCCCCTGCGCGTCGATGGTGCGGTTGAACCGGCGCGGGAACCAAACCAGCTGAAACCGGGGACGACAATCAATTATCGAGTCAAATCCGGCGAGCACCTTTACCAGATCTTGCGTGACCAATTGAAGGTTACCGATGAGCGGAAAGTGGCGCAGTATTATTCTCTGGCCAAGGATCTAAACCCCGAGCGAAAAGATTGGGATACACTCCTCGAAGGCGAGACGATTCGTTTGCCCACGGCAGGGACTGGACTCCAATCTGCAAGCGCGGAAAGCGCCAAGCCCGCACCGGACACACAGACACCGGTAAGTAACGCCGGCACCGCGCGGAAGCCCCCAAGCGAGGTCAAAACCACGCCGCTTGACACGCGTCAGGCGCTTCGCGCGCCGGCTAAAGAAAACATGGCCCTGTTTGCCAACGTGATCGAAGCGATGGGCAATGAAATCCAGCAGACCGGCGAAGAAGTCGTGGCCTTGAGCGAGGAAAATATTCGTTTCGAAAGAAGCGTCTATCCGGTGGTCTACAATCCAACCTTGCGCCAGAAGCTGGTGATCGATCCCGAAGGCAAGATTCCCGCGTCGCTCAAGTCGAAGCTCAACGATCCGCGCATCGGTGCGCAGGTGTTGCCGATGGCCAACGGTCTGTCGATTCAAGACGCCGTCGGCCAGTTGCTCGCCGGATTGGGCTATCAGTCATTGCCCACGGACCGGCCGATCATGATTCAGGAAGAAGGGGTTTCTTTCGAAGCGAAGGGCAATTGGATGGCCTTGGCGCCCACGGTTAGCAACAAGCCTCAAGAAGTATTGGTGATCAATCTCACCGAGCGGCCGAATGAAATCCCTGAGTATTTAAAAGCCGAGCTGGCAAAAAAGGGCTTGCAGCTTCGCGAGGTGGTCTTGCCAACGGCCGCGAAAGCGGCGCCCGCGCCGGTGGCGAATGAACAGCCGAAGACGAGTCCATCTCAAGTAAAAAATTGGCCAAGAGACAAGCAGGAAATCATCGACGCGCTGCTGTTGTCCTATGGCGTCACCTTCGGCGTGGCCGAAAGCCTGTCCGTCGAGCTCAACGATGGGCTGCGGGTCGACACGCGCACCGACCGAGTATTTGAAACCGCTGGCCAGCGCACCGCGCTGTTCTTTCGCGCGATGGACCCGGACATCCGCAAATCGTTGCAAGAACAGCAGGGAATCAAAACGATAGAACTCGATCTCAGGTCGCTTTCGAGCCGCGAGTTGATCGCTCGGGTGTTGACTCTTCTCGGCGATCAAGCGGCATATCTGGAGCACCGATTTCCCGTCGCTCCGGGCTCAGCGCGCGATCGAGTGACCGTAAAAGCTTGGGGATTTCAATTGACCAAGAAACCGATTTTTTTGACTGACCGCCAAATCCCGCCGCCATTGCATCGATTCTTCTTTGAAAAGGGACTGGAGATCGTCTATTTTCAATAGGCGGCCGCACCGCTCTCGCGCCTGTAGCTCAACTGGACAGAGCATCAGACTTCGGATCTGAGGGTTGGGGGTTCGAATCCCTCCAGGCGCGCTAAATATCAGCTACTTAGCTATCATCACTTAAAGTTATTTCTCGTCAATGTGTCCAGGGATCAGTTCTGACTTAAAGAAGTCACCATGAACGAGATCGTCATCAGGACCGAAAGGAAAGCGTAGCGTGAACGATCGGGCAGGCGATGGAGCACCGCTGACAATTGCACAACATCAAAACGTGACAATAAGAAGTAAACGCCTAATTGTCTGTCCATATTGCGATAGCAGCGACGTCCGCCCATCTCGTCTAATGAATCCGATAGAAGCGTTACGCTTATTTTTATTAGACCATACCGCTGCGGAGAATGCCGGACCGGTTCTGGAAAATAAATTAAGCATTCAAGCACTCGTCGCACCGGTTGCGGGTTATTTCGGCATCATCGTCGGTCGGTGGATGCTTGGAAGGAAACAGTTGTGATGGACCTAATAGCGCCCACTGCTCTGCTCACGGATACACTCAATCGATGCCGGCGGGAGAAATACGCACAGAAGTTTTCGACGCGCTCGACTATCTCGAATCACCACAAAATGGCCTTTCGATCAATTTCGCCGGGCATTGGACAGCGACAGCTAAGAGAGGCGCTGGCAGGATCTCAACGCGAGTTGGGAAACACTGCGAGGCAAATTGATTGACAACGGGTTGGTCTAACTTCTGGCAACAAGCCGAAACAGAAACTCTATACTTCAGGCAAATTTTGAAACTATCAAACTGCACTTTTCAGTGAAAAAAAACTACCTGTTCTTATTTTCAATGAGAGTCCGGCGCAATCCGCTATTATTAAATTGAAGCAGTTTTTCAGGCGTGAACCTTTGGCGATCCGTCAACCCGTCGGCTCTCCTACAATCGACAACTATCGAATCGGGCATCCAGAAAATATGAAATGTTCGCGCGGAGCTTTTGTCGAGATGATCGCCCAGAGTGCGTAAGAGTTGAGACAAGTTCGTTGACAGTTCTGCCTGTGAGTTAGAAAAGTCTCGTCGCCGTTTCGCCTCCCGAGCGTCAAGCCGCGCAATATCTGCATTGTTAAATGCCACGGGTTTCAGCTCCACGGAGTTCGGCTTCACAGCTGTGTCGGCTGCCGATCGCCGACCCGAAAGCGCGGAAAAATCGCTTTCGCTGGCAGCATAGCGCAACATCCATTCGCCCGTTCGCGACATCGAATCGCTCTGCACCATATAATTTCGGCCGTCGCTTTCCAGATTGAACACGAAAACCTTAGCGACCTCTAAGGCCTGCCCGATAACCCTTAACGATTTAGCATGATTCATCGCGATTAATACGTATGATAATCCAGTCGTGTTTTCTCACACAGATTGGTTAATGTTGGAAATAACGTACACCTCCAATTAGACACGCCTTTCCCATCAACACTTTCCGCGAGGCAGGATGATTTCCGATGATGGGATGCAAATTTAGCGCCTAGTGGCATGGATTCGCGCTGGCGATGGCATGCGTTGCCACTGTCGACTACGCGCAGACTGGCGATCGTGGCCAAGATTTGGGGCGCATAAAGAACTTTGCTCGTATCCATAATTCTCGGCGCAATGACGCGGGCCGGCTGCGGCGGCTGAACCACCTATGCGTGTTGCAAGAGGAGGGACGGACTACGGAATTTTCGCGATGCGCGGGCCGTGGGTGCACTCGAAGTAATGCGGCGGATCGCTCAACATGGAGATCGGCTGCCGCAGAAGCGACAAAGGGCGCGTCGATCGGAGAGCTACGGAAGTTGGGCGAACGGTGGTTGCAATTATAGGAAATGCGCAACGAGCGTCGGACCCCTTAGGGGCCGGCCGCCTTGTTAGACACGCATCCGCGGGGCTTAAAGCCCGTCTGAAATGAAAGCGCAAATAATGCCGAAGACCATGCCGAGATAGGTTAGCCAAAATATAATGACCGGCCAATCGATACTTTCCGCCTGGGAAGATTTAACTGGAGTGCGTGTCGCCAATGATTCCATCTATTGCTGGTCTCCTTTGGGCAATCGGATAGCGCAACCGCCATGCCATAACGATTCAGGACTAGATATAGAAAACGCGCGCTGTTGAAGTAATTTGCTGGCATCAAAAGCCGGCAAAGGGTGAACAAAAAACGTTTAGGTCACGGAAAATGGCGCTTGGTGAGTCGATGACTCTCAGAGGTTAGGCCGCGAGGAGCTCGCTCACGTTATAGGAAGACCGGCGGCGGTTTGGTGATTGACTGATAAATGTCGCTGCATCACGACATGAAGCGATTTCAAATGAAAAGGCTTATACAGTACTTCGGCAGCGCCGACGGCGATAGCACGACCGACAAGCGTTCCGGAGAGAAAAGCTGTAGTTACGATCACGGGTATGTTGCGCGTCAATGGATCTGCTTTGAGCCATGCCATTGCTTCATCGCCAGTAACGTCGGGCATGAAGAGATCCATGAGAATCAGATCGGGACGGGTGGCGCGTGCTTGCTTTAGAGCTTCCAAGCCTGTCGCCGCTTCAACCGTGTCGTAGTCTGAGTTTTTGAGAACGAGCGCAAGCAGTTTTCGAAGATCGGAATTGTCGTCAACGATGAGGATCTTTTTCTTGCCAATACCGGAGCATTCCTCATACCTCAATGGAGCAGAGCGAGTTCGACTAAAAATTTGCGTAAGACGGTGAAATTTCATCTTCGTTTATGCAATCTGCCGCCGAACAGGCGGCATTGTGACAAACGCAGCAGTGTTGATCAGAACCTCAAGGACTAAGTAACCTTTCTACTAATCTTTCCAAGGCTTCCTGGTCGCGGGAGTAAATCGAGTTGAGCTTTGGTGAAGGGTCGGAGTCTAGTCCAGTTTGATTTGACAATGCAAGGGGGGATCGAAGAACCATCAGGAGCAGACTTCAAGCAATACTTGAAGAGCCGAATCCACGGATCAGAAATGGCCCCCGCGGTAAACCCGACTCCTTGCTTTCACCGTACGAAGGAGCCTAGAAAAACGAGGCGGTACTGTCAATCTGAAACTTCATGTGAATGGCGCAGAGAACGCGATCAATCGACATTTCAGTGCGTGAAGCGCGGCATAAGATCTTTAACAAGTTGTGCAGCGCCTATCGGCGCTCCGGACAAGATCCGGATTTCGGTCTTCGTGCTGATGACATAATAGGAGAATTAGCTATACCTCGAAATGTGTTTGCCGAGGCACTCGACGGCTTCGCAGATGTAAAAGGCGAGCTTATTGTTGAGATGTTTGAACGCAACGGCGAGAGATATATTCGACTCGGAGAAACATCAAAGTATAACTGCAGTGATTGATACATCTACAGCCTGATAACTCATGGCGATCCGACAATTATGAGTGCGACGTACGCGACCAATATGGCGGCTACGACAAAGAGGGCGCGGCTGAATCTTGTTGTCTCCGACAATCCGCGTGAAACGTCCCAGGTTTCATAAACTACGCCATACGTGCGCATCGCTGCTTTTGTCCAAAGACAAAGACATTGCGAAAATGCGCCGGCTTCGATGTTATCGGATATCTTGCTGAATGTGTCGACTGTGTCCATCGCGCTAGATCATTTGAGCTTTTGTCACATGAGCGAATAGCGCCAAGCGCTTTAAAACCAAGCTCGCATTATCTCGCAACAGTTGATAACAATCGCTGCAACCTTCTTCGGATCTGAGGGTTGGGGGTTCGATTTCCTGCAGGCGCGCCAACGATCTCGCTTTCGTCGTACACGCGTTTCGGTTCAAGAGCACGATGGAACCTATAAACAAACGGACGATCAACGTCGTCGCCGGCCTCATTTTTCGCGACGGCCGGCTGCTGGTTTGCCAGCGTCATCATACGGGAAGTTTTCCGTTGAAATGGGAATTTCCTGGAGGAAAAGTAGAAGAGAATGAGAGCGATCTGGATGCTCTATGCCGGGAGTTGAAAGAGGAATTGGCGATCGATGCAATCGACGGCCGGCTTGCCTGGCGGCACGAACACTCGTATTCCAACGGCCCGAGCGTGGCGCTGCGATTCTATAATGTCCACATATTTAACGGCGAGTTAACCAACTTGGTCTTTGAACAAATTTCCTGGGTAAAGTTATCCGAGCTCAAGGATCTCGATTTTTTAGAGGGAGACCAGCCGCTCGTGGATCAATTGGCCTCAACGCAGGCGAGCGACCTTTTGACTCGGTAGGGGGTCGATCCGGGCAGGAGAGTAATTGACAGGAATCACTACTGCGGCTATTCTAGGCGGGTTTTTAGTCGTGTCCGGATGGCAATACAAAAAATCATTTCGTTCTTCCTTATTTTCGCAGCGACTGCGTTTCTCGCCGGCGCGGCGTTTGCCGATGTTTATGTTTATAAAGACAAGAACGGCATGCTGACTTTTACCAACACGCCCAATCATGCCGGCTACCGGCGGGTGCTCCGTGAAAGCCGCGGGGAAGGGTCGGGTCATGCCTCGGTCAATTCGTCTTATAACGATCTTATCCAGACTGCTTCAGGGCGCTACAACATCGACGCCGACCTCATCCGCGCGGTAATCAAGGCCGAATCGGATTTCAACGCCCGGGCGCGCTCGCAAAAAGGCGCCATGGGATTGATGCAACTCATGCCCGAAACGGCGCGCCTTCAGAATATCAGCGACGCTTATGACCCGAGTGAAAACGTCGAAGGCGGCGCGCGCCATTTAAGAATGCTGCTCGATCGCTATCAAGGGGATCTCGAGCTTTCGCTCGCCGCCTACAACGCCGGCAGCGGCGCCGTAGAGAAGCACCGCGGCATTCCGCCGTTTTTGGAGACCCGGGAATACGTGCGCCGCGTTCTGCGTTTTTACGATTCCTATCGCGGTGAACCGCAAATGTTTCAGCAGGTTCGGCAATAAAAAATCCAAGGCGTATCGCCGCGGAGTCCTCCGTGGTTTGGACGTTTCCAAATATTCTGAGCTTGGCTCGGATCCTGATTATTCCCGTCCTGGTCTACCTCTTAACGTTTCCAGACCGGCGGTCCTCACTCCTGGCCGCAGCGCTTTTCCTCCTGGCATCGCTGACGGATTACTTCGATGGCTATCTAGCGCGCCGCAACAAAAGTATTTCGGATATCGGCAAGATTCTCGACCCGTTGGCGGATAAGCTCATGGTCGGCTCGGTGTTGATCATGCTTGCCGCCATCGATCGGCCCCATGAACCTAACGTGCCTGCCTGGCTGGTGGTTGTGATTTTGGCGCGGGAGACTGCCGTGACGGTCATTCGCGGCATCGCTCTCACGGAAGGGATAGTGATGCACGCCGAAACGCTCGGCAAATACAAATTTATTCTTCAAGTGTTCGCCATCGTCGGGTTGTTGGTGCACTACCGTCATTTGGGTTTGGATTTCTATGCGGCTGGGATGTATTTTCTCGTGCTCTCCGCCGTGATCGCGATTTGGTCCGGCACGAAATATCACTTGCAGTTTTTTCGCCTGCGCCAAGCGCGTCTGAATCGCGTTTAACAGAACTGCGAAATTGACAAAGGATCACGCTTCCTGTAGAAAAAATCCCATGCGGGTGTAGCTCAGTTGGCTAGAGCGTATGCTTGCCAAGCATAAGGTCGGGAGTTCGACCCTCCTCACCCGCTCCATCTTTAAGCCCTTGAGAAATCGAGGGCTTTTTCATTTTTGCGGGTTGAGTTTTTGACTTGGCTGGATTTCGATTTTTCACGTTTTTGAGAGGATTTTTCACTTTTGCCGGATCTGGTCCTCGATCCAATTCCGTTGCGGGTCGATTCCCTCAAGATACTTCGCATAATGCTCTCTATAACGTCTCTTCTCGGTCGCCGGTCTGCGCCGAGATGAAATTCATCTTGGCGCCGATCGACAGCATAAAACTCGCGTAGCTGTGGCGGGTGTTGTAGAACGGCCGCGGCCGGATCTGGAGCTTGCGGAGCATCGGCAACCATTGCCGCTTATAAAAATTATCTCTCGTGATCGGAGTGCCTTGCCGGCGTGGTGAATAGGTAAGCGTCCGGGTCGACCATGAACCGCACGTGCTCTTTCAGCACGTCGACCAAGTTTTCATGCAGGCGGATCTGCCGATTGCTGGGCCCGGTCTTTGTCCCGCTCTCGGCGCTCGCGACTCGGCTCTTTTCGATTCGCTCCCAGCCATAGGCAAGGTCGACGTCGGAACGGCGCAGCGCGCAAGCCTCGCTCGGTCTGCAACCGGTCCAGAATTGATGAAACACAAAAGCGTAGTAGGGGAGGCGATAATCCAAGAAGCCCTTTAGGATTTTCTCGCGCTCTTCGGGCAAATAGGGATCAATCTCGCTCTCGCTGTCGGATTCCGGAAGTTTGGAGAATAGATCGCGGTCGAAGATATTGACGGCCATGGCGCCGGTCCGCCGGGCGTCTTTCAGCATTGCCTGAAGCGCTCCGATGTACTTGTTCACGCTGGCGGCCTTGTAAGCCTTATCGCCGATCCGCTTCGCTCTGAAAGAGTCCTGGAGTTGCTGGAGATGGTGCACGGCAAGCGCCGCGAGATACATGTCGCCGAGCTCTTGGCCGGCAACCTGCGCCGGGAGAAGATGCTTTCTGAAATAGGACTTCTCGCACTTCACTTGCTGCGGTCTGACTTGGTTCGCGCGGCGCCCGATCCATTTTTCGTAATACGATTTCACGGTTTCAGGAGCTGCGCGGCCGCGGCGCCTCGCGGCGGAATAGGTGAGCCTTGTTTCCGTCTGGAAAGTGCTTCAAATAGTCGAACGTGCCGTGCTTGATCTCGCGTGAAATGATTTTCGCCTGTGCCTCAAGAAAATCGCGATTCTCCGACGTGTCTTCAAGCCGGGTTGTTTCCCAGCTGCGCAGACCATTCCAGAAAATCTGCAACCCAAGATGCGCGCCGGCTTTCGCTTTTTTTACTTTGCAGGCCATGTCCTAAGCGTCGCTCTTTAGAAAATCAATTTCCGTCTTGACTGAATCATCGCTGTTTTTTCTCTCGCCGCGAGTCATTTCGTTTTTTTCGCTATTCTGTATATACCCATGAGGG
>CAVWLW010000006.1:0-99357 GCA_963755715.1 uncultured delta proteobacterium | reverse complement strand
GTCATCCGTGACGCCGAGGTCGGCGAGCAAGCGAATTTCGCGTTATGTCGAGCAGAGTAGGTATTTAATCCTAAGAATCCTACCGTCCAAGCAGCGATCCGAGACCATTCTTACAACAATCGAGAGATGCCATTGCGGAATGCAGAAGGACTATCGCCGCTGTTAACCGGCAACTAGGAAAACTCAGAATCTGGCGCGGACCCATTAAGTCATATCCCTTAGCTCGCAGACCTTAGCGGTCGTTGTTTTTTCTCGGCTACTTTTTTTCTCGTTTTCGAGCGCTATCCTAAAATCAGGAGTTGGCGATGCTCGCTATTGAGCTGGCTCCCTAACGTTGCCAGAATCGTCGGGTGGGAGTCATGAGGACAATTGCCCTCTAAATCCTGATCGCCAACCAAAGGCGTCTTAGCCCCCTAAGGCGCCTTTTCTTTGTCCGCGCTCGTTCGGCCAAAATCTTGATGCCGTCCAAATCCCTCACGCGCCGGATTGAGTATCGATCCAATCTTTGGCTGGTCTGAAATAAAGTAAATCCAGTCCCAAAGTCTTTTGACGCACGACCAGAGTGTCACCGAGAAAAACCATTCCCTTTAATTAATTTTCAAGAGACGTAGTTCTGAAAAAGCGCGACTGGCATTTAAGGATGCTTTTCTTAGACTAGCCAGAAACCCGCGCTCGTACTCAATGATGCACTCGTTACAGGCGGCATAGTCGCCCGGCACTTCCACGCAAGCAACATAAGCATCAATCGGCCAGTGCGAACAGTTAGCGCAGAAGTGCCACACATCATCGGAGCTTGTTCTGCGAAATTCTGCCGACGAAATCTTAAACAGAGGCGACGAGGGGTCAGTCTTTTTTATCGTAGGACCGATGCCCCAAAGAACATCGGTATACCGGTAGCGGAATAGGATCGTCTGTTTTTTCCTCTATGACATCGAGACCGCATGTTTCACCATCGACGATCACCGGGCATTTGGTAACGGGACTGCATGCTTTCTTAACCCTCAGGATCGTAATCGATGAAAGCTCTTTCTCTGCCACAGGCAACCACTCCTTGCGAACAAGTTGACATCGGATTTTATTTTAAGACACCAGAGGTTCATAGGAATATTTTGGTCGGTAAGGGAATATCTTGATACTAATACGTCTTAATACCAGCAAAATCATGACGCTAATGTCGAGACAACCAATATTGGGACAGCCGGGTACTATTTTAGACGGGAGAACATCCAAAATTTGCCGTAACCGGTATCGATGCCGCCAGAGTGATTAAGAAAAATCCAACGACTGCCAATATCCCTATCGTTGCTTGCAGCGCCTTGAGTGGATGGGAATGGCGCGAAGAAGCATTGCGCGTGGGAATGGCCGAATATCTGCAAAAACCAATTCAGTCGGCCGTAATCAAATCAATTATTGATAAATTTATTCTCCCCGAGAAATGAAAAGGACCGGCAAATTTTTTTTACGCTGGAGATCGACGCATCGCGCTGATTCGTTCCACTGGTGTCGGGTGGGAGTAATGGTACGCCGAGTACCACGGATGGGGCGTCAAGTTCGACAGATTCTTCACCGTAAGATTGATCAGGGCATCCTCCATCGGTTTGCCGTCGCGCAAGGTGAGCGCAGCAAAGCGATCCGCTTCGTATTCATGCTTGCGTGATAGCACGTTCATAAGCGGCCCGAGATAAAAAATCACCGGTCCGGATAGTAGGCTAAAGAGAACCAACGCAGCGTGATGACTCGGCGTCAATCCGAACGCCGTATAAAGAGCCGAAAAATCGAGCAGTAAACTGAGAACGAATAGACCAGTCAATAAAAAACCCGTCTGGACGATCAGCATGCGCGCGATATGCTTCATTTTGTAATGCCCCATCTCATGCGCCAACACCGCCAACCCTTGGTCAATCGTCATCTGCTCGATCAACGTGTCGAACAGGACGATCCTCTTAGATTTCCCGATGCCCGTGAAATAGGCATTCGAATGAGACGAACGTTTTGACCCGTCCATCGCATAGATCCCGCTTGTCTTAAAGCCGACTTGATCGGCGAGTGCAAGAATTCGGTCACGAAACTCGCCCTGTTTGAGCGGCTCGAATTTATTGAACCACGGCGCGATGAATGTCGGAAAAACCACGATCATCAAGAGTTGGAACGTCGTGATAAAGCCGAACGACCAAATCCACCAAAAGCGCCCCATCACATCCATCAACCAAAGCACGACAAACAGAAAAGGCACGCCGATTAGCAAAACCAGAATGAGCCCTTTGAGCTTGTCACTGAGGTAAACGCCGACGGTGGTTTTGTTGAAGCCAAACCTGGCTTCGAGGCCAAAGGTCGAGTAAAGGCTTGGCGGAAGGCCCGCGAGAAAAAAAAGCAGACCTATTGCCAGGCAGAAGAGGATGCCTTGGCCATAGCTGCCTAGAGAATATTTTTGTGCTAGGCCGCCGGCCAGTCGATCTAACAAGCTCAGCACCCCACTGAATAAAACCACGAGGGTAACGGCCCGGCTATAAATTTCGGTCCATCTCTCGAAGCGTCCTTTGGCAAGGCTGTATTCTACCGATTTTTCGTAGGCGTTGGGGCTTATTTTGCCGCGAAACGAATCGGGGATGTCTTTCTCTGCCGAGCGAGCGCGCACGAAACGCAGATTCAACTCGTTGAGGACAAATTCAATGAGGAAATCGAGGGCGAAAAAGATCAGAAACAGGACTACAATTAGTTGTTCCATCCGGGCGTGAAATCACTCTGACCAGAGAAATGGCGACGGCTTGCGCGGCCTGCCGGTTACGGATTTGGAGCGCTCGGCGTGCTATAGGAAAAAATTAGCTTCCCTTCGCTTTCGTCGACTTCAACTTTGCCGCCGCTCTGCAGCTTGCCGAACAGGATCTCGTCGGCAAGAACCCTCTTGATCTCGTTTTGAATCAGCCGCGCCATTGGCCGCGCGCCGAAAGTCGGATCATAGCCGCGCTCCGCAAACCAGCCCCGCGCCCGGACCGTAAGCTGCAGGAAAACCTTGCGCTCGTTGAGTTGCTGATCGAGCTCGATGATGAATTTGTCGACCACGCGCTCGATATTTTCCTGGCTTAGCGAATTGAACGTAATCATCGCATCGAGTCGATTACGAAACTCCGGACTGAACATTTTTTCGATAGCTTCCTTGCCCTTGCCGGCGTTTGACTGCGCTCCGAAGCCGAGCGGCGCCCCGCTCATCTCGCGCGCGCCGGCGTTGGTCGTCATGATCAAGACGATATTGCGAAAATCGGCTTTTTTGCCGTTGTTATCCGTCAAGGTCGCGTGATCCATCACTTGCAGCAAAATATTGAAAAGATCCGGATGGGCTTTTTCGATTTCATCGAGCAGCAGCACGGCGTAAGGATTGCGATTGATCGAGTCGGTCAGCAAACCGCCCTGATCGAAGCCGACATAGCCCGGCGGCGCCCCGATCAGGCGCGATACCGTATGCTTTTCCATGTATTCGCTCATGTCGAAGCGCAAGAACTCGATGCCCATGGTTTTGGCCAGTTGCTTGGCCAGCTCGGTCTTACCGACGCCGGTGGGCCCGGCAAAGAGAAAACAACCGATCGGTTTTTCGGGATGGCCCAAACCGGAGCGCGAGAGCTTGATCGTGCTCGCCAGCGTGTCGATCGCCGAGTCTTGGCCATAAACGACGAGCTTCAGATCGCGATCCAAATTTTGCAGTTGTTCTTTGTCAGAGCTCGACACGCTGCGCGGCGGAATCTTGGCGATTTTAGCGACCATAATTTCGACGTCTTTGGGACCGATGGTTTTGCGCCGTTTCTCTTCGGGCTGGATTTTTACCGCGGCGCCGATCTCGTCGATGACGTCGATCGCCTTGTCCGGCAAGCGCCGGTCGTTGATATGCTTAGCCGAAAGTTTGACCGCCGCCCGGATCGCGCCGCTGCTGTAACGTACGCCGTGATGCTTCTCATAATGCGGCTTCAAACCCTCGAGGATTTTGATCGCGTCTTCTTGGCTCGGCTCCGGAATTTCGATCTTTTGGAAACGCCGGGCCAGCGCGCGGTCGCGCTCGAAGTAGCTCTTATAATCGTGATAGGTGGTCGAGCCGATGCATTTAAGCTCACCGGAGGCCAAGGCCGGCTTTAGAATATTGGAAGCGTCCATGGAGCCGCCGCTGGTCGCACCGGCGCCGACAATCGTGTGAATCTCGTCGATAAACAGAATCGAGTTGGGATGTTTTTTGAGTCCGTTCAGCACGCCCTTGAGGCGCGCTTCGAAATCGCCGCGAAACTTGGTGCCGGCAAGCAGTGCGCCCATATCGAGGGCGTAAATCACCGCATCTTTGAGCACATCCGGCACCGCGCCGTCGTGAATCTGCATCGCCAAGCCCTCAGCGATAGCGGTTTTGCCGACCCCCGGATCACCGACGTAGATCGGGTTGTTTTTCCGCCTTCGACAGAGCACATGGATCGTCCGCTCGATCTCATCATCGCGGCCGATCAGCGGATCAATGAGGCCCCGCGCCGCTTTGTCGACCAGGTTCACGGTAAACGCTTCCAGCGGCTTTACCCGTTTGGATGGCCGCTCGTCGCCGGGTTCTTCCTCGTCGGACTGCGTCTCGGATTCTTCCTCGGTGGCGATCTTCGACACGCCGTGGGAGACATAATTGACCAGATCGAAACGAGTGACGCCCTGCTCTTCCAACAAAAAAACCGCGTAGGAATCTGGCTCGCGATACATCGCGATCAGTAAATTAGCGCCGTTAATTTCTTTGCGTTCGGCCGACTGCGCATGAATCACGGCGCGCTGGAGGACGCGGTGAAAGCTTAAGGTTTGTTGCGGTTCCTGGTCCCCCCACCCTTCGGGCAGGGTTTCTAACCGGTCGCTGAAAAATTCCTCCAATGATTTGGCCAGCCGCTCGACGTCGCCGCCGCAGGCCACAATCGCCGCTTTACCGTCCTTGTCCTTGAGCAGCGCGAATAACAGATGCTCCAAGCTGACGTACTCGTGGCGCCGCGCTTTCGCTTCTTTAAGCGCGACGTTCAGCGTTCCTTCGAGTTCTTTGCTGATCATTCTAAGCCTCTTCCATTGTGCATTTCAGCGGATATTCATGCTGGCGCGCAAGATCCTCAACCAGCGCCACTTTGGTTTCGGCGATTTCATAAGTATAAACGCCGGCGACGCCTATGCCTTTCTTGTGCACGTGGAGCATGATCTGAACCGCTTCGGTCTGCTCTTTATGAAAAACATATTGCAGAATCTGCACAACGAACTCTTTAGTAGTGTAATCGTCGTTATGCAGGAGAACTTTATATAGGGGAGGGCGCTTTACCTTTTTTTGGGTCTCGGTGACTAACCCGTGTTCAGATTCGGTTTCCCTTCGGCTCATAACGGACCTTTATTCCCCTGGGAGTGGCTTTAAATCTAACATGGCGTCGCACCGAGTCGCAATCCGCGCCCTCGCTAGGAGTCGACTTCGTAATCCTTTTAACTAACGGCTCGCGCGATGTTATAATAACCTAGCTTTATCGGACTGACATTTCTCGGCTCCCGGTGAACGTCTGAGCAAATCCATGGAGGTGCCCTATGCTTTCCAACAAAGTCAGCGAGATCATGACCACCCATCTCATCACGGCCGCTGTGACCGCGTCGGTTTTCGAGGTCATGGAAAAAATGGTGGCCGAGGACGTCGGACGCATTATCGTCACCGATGATGACGTGCCGGTGGGAATTTTCACCGAGAAGGACGTCTTAAAACGGGTGGTCAACAGTGATGTCCAAGCGCGCAAAACCGCGATAAAAAAAGTCATGACGGCGCCGATCCGGGCCGTCCGCGAAGAAACCCACATCATCGATGCCTTCGGCAGAATGTATCGCGGCAAGTATCGCCATCTATTGGTGCGCGGCCGGCGCGGTAAAATCATCGGGATCGTCTCCATGCGGCGCATCCTCAACTTGGCGGTGGAGCTTGGCCAGGGGCTGAGCGAGACGAAAAACCTAGGTGAGATCGCCACGGCGGACCTTGTGACAGTGGATCAATTGGCTACGGTGCATGAGACCATCGAACTGATGAACGACAAAGGCGTTACCGCGGTGATCGTCACCGCGTCAGGCAAACCGAGTGGCATCTTCACCGAGCGCGACGTGCTCAAACGAGTGGCCATTAAGGAAATTAAAGGTAAGGAAACCCCAATTAAACAAGTCATGACCACGCCGATGATTAGTATGCCTGCTGCGGCGCTGGTCGGCGACGTATTGGCCGAAATGTATCATCGCGATATCAGAAATATGCCGGTTAGGGGCGCGGGTGAAGAAATAACCGGGCTCGTCGCCATGCCGGAAATTCTTCAATTCGCGCGTGCATTTAATATCGACGAACAGGTCCGCCGCAGTTGGAAAGAAGTCGCCGAGTATCTCGACTCAGAGGATCAATACACGCCGGGCTGAGCTCTATAAAACGTTGTATTTCAAGGCGAACATGTTAAACTTTGAGTGTTGTCTAGATACGATTTGAAGGAGGCGGATTTTGGATACACCGGCAATCAACGACTTAAATATTTGCGTCGCGACTGAAAATGGTTCAGGCAGCGCGTCATCGAACAACATTCTCTTTAAGGCGATTTTTAAAATGGGCATTCCTTGTTCTTCCAAGAACATGTTCCCGTCCAATATTCAGGGATTGCCCACCTGGTACCAGATTCGCGCATCGGCGGAAGGATATTTGAGTCGCAAAGATGTCATCGATGTGATGGTCATGTTCAACGAACCGACGGCGGCGAAGGATGTTTATCGCGTCCGCGACGGCGGTTTGATTCTCTATGATGATTCCACGCCCTTAGCGGCAAATTTAAAACGAGACGGCGTCCAGTATATCGGTTTTCCGGCAAACAAGTTGGTCGCCAAGCTTGTTCCCGCATCGCCGCTGCGCGCCAAGCAGCGTAACATGGTGTATGTCGGCGCATTGGCCTACCTGTTCGGCATAGACATGTCGGTCATCAAGGCGGTCCTGGAAGACACTTTCGGCAAAAAACCCGCGGTGATCGAATCCAATTTGATTTGTATCGACGCCGGCTATCAGTACTGCAAGGAACAGGGTTACAAGCAGAGCATCGCTCGCTTCGAGACGATTCCTAATGGCAACAAAGGGAAAATCATTACCGAAGGCAACACCGCGGCCGCGCTTGGCGCCATTTACGGCGGCGCTTCGGTCATTTGCTGGTACCCGATCACGCCTTCGAGTTCGCTCGCTGAAGCGATGGAATATTACTTGCCGAGATTGCGCAAACAGATCGACGGCAAAAAACCCTATGCGATCGTCCAGGCGGAGGACGAAATTGCTTCGGCGGGAATGGTCGTCGGCGCGGGCTGGGCTGGCGCGCGCGCTATGACTTCGACTTCCGGCCCTGGCGTCTCGTTGATGAACGAGACCATCGGCTTAGCTTACTACGCCGAAATTCCTTCGGTCTTTTTTATTATCCAACGCGGCGGGCCATCGACCGGACTGCCGACGAGAACGCAGCAGTCGGATATTTCACTGATGTACGGCGCCTCTCACGGCGACACTCGCCACATAATTTTAATTCCTCATGACATGAATTCCTGTTTTGATTTCGCCCGCCAGAGCTTTAATTACGCCGATCGCTTCCAAACCCCGGTATTCGTGGCCATGGACCTCGATCTTGGCATGAACATGTGGTCGTCTGAGCCGCTTAAATTGAACCAGGAACCTTTCGATTATGGCAAACGGCTGGACGCCGAACAGCTGGAAGAGTGGACGAAAGCCGGCAAAAAATTCCGCCGCTACTTCGATCAAGACGGCGACGGCATTCCCTATCGCACCGTGCCCGGCAATGAGCATCGGATGGCGTCCTATTTCACGCGCGGATCGGGCCATGATGCCGATGCAAGGTATTCTGAAGATGAGCACGACTACAAATACATTCTCGACCGCTTGCGCAAAAAATTTGACACCGCGCGCAAATTCGTTCCCAAACCGATCATCGAAAAGGAAAAAGGTGTCAGGACCGGCATTATTTGTTACGGCTCGAGCTATGAGCCAGTGCGCGAGGCGCGCGACAGATTGAAAGCTCGGGGACTGAGAACCAACCACATGCTGATTCGCGCCTTGCCGTTGACGAGCGAGGTCAGGGATTTCTTGGCGGAACACGACACGATTTATCTTGTCGAGCAGAATCGCGACGGTCAGATGGCGGCGATTATCAAGGATGAATCTCCCGAGCTGGGCGCCAAGATCGTCAGCGTGTTAATTTACAACGGCTTGCCGGCGACGCCGCTCGAAGTCGTCAACCAAATTTTCGCTGCCGCTCAGTCGGCAAAAACTGCGTAGAGGAAAAGAAAAATGGCAGAAACAAAGCCCAATCGTCTCAATTTAGTGGAAAAAGATTACGACGGCGCCCCTTCGACGATGTGTCGGGGCTGCGGTCATGACGCGATATCGGCGTCGGTGCAGCGCGCCTACTACGAAAGCAGCATTGATCCGCGCAAAGTTGTTAAACTAAGCGGCATCGGCTGCTCGTCTAAAACTCCGGCGTATTTTTTGAGCCAGTCATTCGGCTTCAATGCCGTTCACGGCCGGATGTCGGCAGTCGCGACCGGCGCCAATCTGGCGAATCATTCGCTGTTGCCCATCGGAGTATCGGGCGACGGTGATACCTCAGCCATCGGTCTGGGCAATTTTTGCCACATGATGCGACGCAACGTGAACATCACTTACATCATCGAAAACAACGGCGTCTACGGCTTGACCAAAGGCCAGTTTTCCGCCACGGCAGATGTGGGTTCGGTGATGAAGGGTGGAAAAGTCAACGACATCCCGGCCATCGACTTGGCCGAGCTAGCGATCACGCTCGGTGCCACATACGTCGCGCGGAGCTTCTCCGGCGACCGCAAACAACTCACGCCGATGGTGCAAGGCGCGCTCGCGCATCGGGGCAGTGCGATTTTAGATGTCATCAGCCCATGTGTGACGTTTAATAACCATGAAGGGTCGACCAAGAGTCTGAAATACGTCAAAGGCCATCTCGATCCGATCCACGATCTCGACTTCATCCCGCCCTATGAAAACATCGAAGCCGATTACGACGAAGGTACCGATCACGAGGTAACCATGCACGACGGATCGCACATTATTCTGCACAAGCTCGGCAAAGATTACGATCCGACGAGTAAGGCGCAGGCGATCCAGGCGATCCACGGCGCCATCGCCGAGGGGAAATTCTTAACCGGTATAATTTATTACAATCCGAACCGCAAAGAGTTCGCCGAGGAACTAAATCTTTGCGACATCCCGCTTTCGGAGCTCGGCCAGAATGATCTGCAACCGCCGCCGGAAGCCTTGGAAAGAATCAACGCGGACATGATGAAGTAATCTAAGCTTGATCGTTCTTCAAAGAAAAAGCCTGGCAGGAATCCTGCCAGGCTTTTTTTATTAGACCCGCTTCACCTCTCGCTCTTGAGCTAAAGCCCCGCCGCCTGTTTCGCCGGCAGGTCGTGCCAAGAGTCGATGATTTCCTGTGACGAGGCCACCAGACCGAAATGGCGCCGGATATTTTCCAAGGTGCCCAGATGTAACTTGGCTTCGTAGGCCGCCGAGCAATCATCGATCATGGTGACGTAGTAGTCGTACATGTAGCCGTCCCGCGCCGTCGTCTCGACACATACGTTGGTGGCAACGCCGCACACCAGCACGCTCTGAATGTTGCGCGCTTTGAGCACGGTGTTGAGATCGGTATTGATAAACGCGCTGTAGCGATGCTTGATCACCAAACGTTCACTGGGCAATGGGGAAATTCCCTCATAAAGTTCGGCGCCCCAGGTGCCCTCGCGGCAGGTGCTCAAGCCGCCTTTTTGCGAAGTGCGATAAACCCACGACGGCGTGTCCGTCCACTCGCTGTGAGTCGTCCTGATGTATACGATCGTCAATCCCACGCGTCGGGCTTCGTCGATGAGCCGGCGCAGATTGGGCACCATCGCCATCGCGGCGCTGACATCCTCGCCGCGCTTGGCGGCGCTGCCTTGCGGACTGACAAAATCATTTTGCACATCGACGACAATTAGCGCCGCGTACTTAGGATCGCACCGTTCTTTTAAGCTTCGTAAGATATCCACGGTTCACCTCGTCTGTTTAAATCGCGGGCAGAAATTATCCATTTTCAATTTTCAATTTTTTCAATGGTCGTGTTTTCGCTGCAGGCCGCCATGGCCCATCGCCATGATGTCGGCGCGGCTGATTTTTTCCCCGGCAAGCAAACGCGGCAGAAGCGCGTCGAAGGCCGTGAACGGATCGTGCAGCACGCAACCCGAAAGACCCATAACCGGAGTTTTATCGAGATAGGCCATGACAAACATCGAGCCGGGCAACACGGGAAAGCCATGAGTTTCCACTTTGGCGCCGCTTCGGCGAATGCCTTCCGGCGTCTTGTCGTCGGGATCGACCGACATGCCGCCGCTGACGAGAATCACATCGGCGCCGGCCCGCTGGGCGTCTTTGATATGTCCGGCGATCACGTCGGGATCGTCCGGCGCGAACTTTACCGATTCAAGCTCGGAGCCGAGCTCACCGACTTTTTTACTGACCACCGGGCCGAAACCGTCTTTAATTCTCCCGGTAAAAACTTCACTGCCGGTAACGACCAGATGAATGCGTTTCGCCGGCATCGGCAGGATTGTCACGATCGGTTTTTCCTTGCAGATCGCTTCGGCTTTCCGAATCAGTTCTTCTTTCACGATCACCGGAATCGTCCGAGTCCCAGCAACCACGGTGCCTTCTTTCACATAACGATCGCCCGGCAATGTCGCCATCATCAGGTCGCCCAAAGAATTGAAACGATAGAGCAGATCGGCATCGACTTTCAGCAAACCCGAAATAGTCGCGACCAGATTGATCCGTCCTTCGCTCGGATCGGTCAAACTTAAATTTGCCCCGGCCGCGGCTGTGGCGAGCCGGTGCGCGGCGTCCTCTTCGTGCAGCTCGTCTTTTTCCAGTTCCATCACGTAAAGATTGCGCTTGCCAACATCGAGTAACTTCGAAATGTCTTCCTGGCGCACGATATGGCCCCGGCGAAACGCCGGGCCTTTGTGCTTGCCGGGCACGATCTCGGTGATGTCGTGAGCCAAGGGTAAACCCACGGCTTCTTCCACGGGTATGACTTTAAGCATGAGATTTAAATTGCCTCCCGACCGATCTGCCTAAGTTGGAATTTATTCTACTCACCGCGATTGTGCCTTGTCCAGCAGTCAAATGAAGTGACCGTGATGTGTGTCAGGTACTTCTGTGAGATAGTTGCCAGAGAGAAGCTAAAAGTCAAACCCGTTGTAACATCCGGTCGGCGGCCGCACTGCTAATGCCTTTCCGGATACACTCATCGATGAAGACGTTTTGCCATGGCGCTTTCCAGATGCACACGAAAGGTCGATATCCCCAAGCCGCAGCTGGAAAACAAGACAGCAGCAATATTGCAGCCAGGCTCCAGAACACTGAGTTAGACAGTGCTATTCATGGCTGCGCCTCGTACACTCGTATCTCTGCTCTTTGGGTACCGCGATGTGGAACCGCGAGATAGAGACGACCTAACTCAGGCACGAACAACGACGTGCGGGCGCCCGAAGCCGTAGGGATTTTTGTTAGTGATTTATAGTGATCGGCATCCTGCTGTTGAATAATGCCGATGAAGCCCTCTCCACCGGAAATGTAAATTCGCTGCCTTGTACCGTCGTAAAAAATATCATCAGCATCACCGGGGCTGTCAGATTGGCGATCACTTTGCCTGACTCTGTGTCGAAGACCATAAGTTTCGCGGGTTTTCGAAAGCCGACAAACAGCCGATGATGCGTTTCGTCAAGTGCCATTGGGAAATTGGCCGTATCGCCCCCGACTGACCATGCCGTAACCGCCGCCCGTTTCTCACGGTCCACGACCGCTATCTTTTGGGATGTAGGAATATTCACGAAGATGCGCGGTCCAGACTTCTCTAATTGGAAGGATTCAGGGTGGCCGTCCAATTTGATCTCGCCGAGCTGATCACCAGTCGCTGCATCGATAATCCCGAGCCCGCCGCTCCCATAACCGACGTAGACACGACGGGCGGCGGCATCGTATCGAATGTTGTCGGCGTCGTCGGATAACTTGATGCTCTTGATGCGCTTGAACGACGATCCGTCAAACACCTCGCAGGCGCCGCTTTGCGCATTGGCGACGAAGATCTTGTTGAATTCAGGAACGAACCCAACACCCTGCGGCTCATGCAATCCGGTAATGGTCTCCATGTGCTTGCCGGCACGAAGGTCCACAATCTCCACGGTGTTGTTCCCCAACGCAGCAATGAACAACCGTTCGCCTTTGAGATCCACGGCCATGTGATCGATGCGGCCCTCTACATTGCGTAATGGGATTGTTTGTATCAATCGCAGCGGCCCGGCTTCTTCGGCCTCAAGATTTCTGGTCATTGCCATTCCCATAAGGAAAATTAGAAACGGCCAAAAGATTGCAGAAACAAGCTTGCATTTTTCGGCAATTCGATTTTCGCGGATAATAAGAAACCCTGTCAGCATCTTAATCTCTCTTACTGACCTAAAACGTCTTGCCGCGCGCCGAAAAGCGTCTCTGTCGCGCCGTCTGCACCCGAGCCACTGACGCATCGACGACGTAAGGCACAGCAGATTCGGGATACGGCGCAACGCTACTGACGTTGATTTCGCAAAGAACATAGGTGTCTTCGCCGTTGTCTCCCTTCGGACCGAGCAGGAAATCGCAATCCCAGAGAATCGGAAGACTCTCGGTCTCAATTTCCAACAGTCGCTGCATTGCCGACACCCACTCGTGCTCCAGCTTGCGTTTAAGGGTCTGGAATTCCGGCATGGACGGCGGATAGTACAAACGGGGCCCGGGTGGGGGCGCTTCCGTTGAAGGTGCGCCCAGGGGCGCGGGAAACAGCGCATTGATAGCCTGATGTCCAAACCCGACCACCTTGTCATGCACGAGATAGCAGCGAATCATGCCTTCCGGGAGGCGCTCTTGATATTCTTGATCAATCATCCGGCCGTTGGCGGAAAAGTAAGGCTCACACCGGCGATAGAATTCGCCCAGCGTGATTTGCTCTTCGCCGCAACCACGCTTGGCGTGGCGGACACAAATGATGGTTTCAGGCTGCGGCAACACAGCGAGGCTGCAGCCTTCGCTATTCGCCAAGGCGTCTACCGGCAGCTGGACTTTCCATACGCCGTTTCCACCATTGCCGCGATGTTGCTTGAGTACCCGGGCCTTGGCTGTTGCTAGTCGCAAAGGCAGCTCTTGAATCATCTGATCCATAGTGCTGTATAAATGTGTATCGCAGCCCCACTCAAGATTGCGCGTGCGATACAGAACTTCTTTTGTCCCCAACTTCAGGATGACGTCGGGGTGCGTGCTGACAAAAACGCCAGCGCCTGCGACATCACGAAGCATAGAATCGAGGACGGATCTGTCCCTCCCGCCTTCAATGGGATTGACCCATACCAGAACGCCGTCAACCCGCATGAGCTGTTCTCGAACGTCCTCGCAAAAATCATCGTGATATATCGCAGGCTCAACGTAAATCCGCCTGGCGGCGAAGGCCCTGAACAAATCTGAGAATCGGCTATTCTCGGCGGTTGTATTCCTCCTCGCCTCACGATTGCCAGAGCAAAGAATTGCCACTCGCGCGTAACTATCTTGTTCCATCGAAAGTTTCTTTTTCTGGAAGGTGAATTGGCCTATTTCCTGTGACGCGTCAGAAATAGAGTAAGTTCCAAGTCAAAAAAATATTGTCGAAACTTTTCATTTCTTTTGAGTATCGAGAGCAGCCTTTAAACCCTTCGCAAGATCAGTCGTCGTCCCCACGCCCCAATAGTGCAGGAACACGATGCGCGGGGATTCCGTCTCTATGTGGTTGTGAATAGCAACGACGTTGATGCCGGCACCGCGCAATGCCTTGAGCACGGACTGAAGCTCTTTCTCTAACATCACAAAGTCACCATCGACCACCGCTTGTTGATCGCTTCCAACAAACGCGGCCCAGGTGTTGATGCCCATGGCATTCCCAACCTCATGTCCGCCCATCTTCGTCGTTCGGCCGATAGTAATTTTGTAAACACCGCTCGCCAATTGCCCTTTCATGCCCATGATGCCTTCAATATTTTTGGGATCCAGGGAGGTCTTGGCCGGATCAAGATCAGCCTTAGGTATTTCTCCTTTGCCACCGCTGGTTTCCTTAATTTTCGCGAACACTTTTCCAACCGCAGCAGCCAGTTTCTCCTCATCACCCATACCACCGATGTGCATGAACATGACCTTGGGCGAGTCCCAGAAAAAATGGTTGTGCAATGCGGTGACTTCCAGGCCGCTGTCCAATGCAACACTCATGACAGGGTTAACCTGATCTTCGAGCAGTGTAGTGTCGCCCATAACCATTGTCCGGGCGCCGGCTTTCATGAATGCTGCGTATGAGGTCAAGCCCATCGCCGGGTTCATCTTCACTCCGGCTGTAGTCACCTGAAGATCCGTGCGCGGAGCTCGTACGGTGAGCACTCCCTCTTTTTCGTTCATCTCGCCTTTCATGCCTGTAAGCTGCTCGATTTTCGCGCTGTCGAGTTTTCCTTGCGCGGCAATGGCGACTCTCGCAGTTCCCGCCAGCGATACGAACGCAAGCACCGTCAGTCCGAACACCAATTCAGAACACAGCGCCTTCATGCAAAATTTCTTTTCCATATGATAATTCCTTCCTTTACTTGGATTTTCGGTATGTAACGAATAGTCGCTTAACCGTTCCGCATCAGAATTTTTGTTCCGTAGTGGCATGCATGAGACCTCGTCCCGTGAAGCGGTCTCTTCGAAGGTTTCGCTAGTTCTTGGCGCGTTCGCTAGATGTGTTTTGCTCAGTCGTTTGCTGGCAATAGGCATACAGCGCGTCATAAACAGACGACTCCCGTTCGAGCAGCTCGTGATCATTCTGGTAGACCAGTCGAAACCCTTCGGCGATCGCCTCCAATCCGCGTGACTCCGGCGTGAGATCCTTGGCATCTGTATCAGCCCCTCTGACTATCGGTGCAAGTCGCTGAAGCGCTGGATCGGTGAGATTGTACTTTTTGATTATGGCGTCGAAGCTGCAATCGGGGCCGTCGTGGCCCAATTCGACGTTCGCCACATCGAACGGGATAGCGCCTTCGCGTTTCGCTACCTCCATCACTTGGTCAGTCGGCACGTACAGAAACTCGGCCGCTGGATCAACAAAGCGCTTGATTAGCCAGGGACAAGCAACGCGGTCCACCTTCGGTCTAGCTCGGGTAACCCACTTCATATCTTTCGCCTCCTTTGTATCTGCGATCACCCTCCGCGGACCAGGGGCCAGAGTATCAATCCAACCAGTCCGGAGATGGTGACCATAATCGGTTCCGAAATTTTGTAGCGCCACAAAACGCCTAAACTGATAAGCGCGATTGCTGCTGTCGGCAGATCTGTGATTGCTCGCGCGCCCAACACAATCACTGCGCCCGTGATCGCGCCGGTCGCAGCAGCGGTAGCGCCGTCAACGAAGGCTTTAAGCTGAGGGTTGTCGCGATGACGTTTAAACCAGGGTGCCGGCACGATCGTGAATATATACACCGGCAAGAAAATACCAATTGACGCCATAACCGCTCCCGCGAAGCCGGCAACGAGAAACCCGATGAAAGCGACGGTTATGACAACTGGACCAGGAGTGATCATCGCGACGGCGACGGCGTCCAAAAACTGATGCTCGTTCAGCCAGCCGAACTGCTGCACGACTCCCTGGTGCAAGAACGGAACGATTGCCAGGCCGCTGCCGAACACAAACGCGCCGGCTTTGGTAAAAAACAATAGGATCTCGGTCAATATCTGGCCACTATTGCTACCTGTGCCCGCCTGCCCGAGCCACGATTCCATCAGCCAAACAGCGACGCCGAGCGTCGCACAGCCAAGTATCATCAGAATTCCGGGTTTCCAACCTGGCCAAGCCTGAAAAACCAGGACGATGAGTCCGGCAAGAATGAAGAACTCCGCCAACTCCGTTTGCGCCCAGACGGTTACGACCGTTAGGACGGCGAAGATGCCCCAGAGGAGCGGATTACGCTTGTTGGTGCTGCGGGCCAGCTTGTACGCAGCAATGGCGATGATGGCGATGACGGTTGCACCAATCGCATAGAAGAGTGCTTGCATCCACCACAGACCGCCATAAGAAACGTAAGCCAATGAGATCGCAACCACCATCAGAAATGAGGGAATAATAAAGCCGAGACCGACCAGAGTTGCCCCGAGAACACCGCCTTCGAAATAGCCAATGGCAATGGCAGTTTGTGCTGCAAGCGGTCCTGGCATGATTTGCGCGAGTGCTAGAGACAGCTTGTAAGTATCCTCAGTGATCCAACGCCGTTGCTCTACAAGGTCTCTGTGCATGAAACCGACCAGCGCAGCCGGCCCACCGAAGCCTATGGTGCCTAGCTTCAGGAAATAGCCAACGAGCGGCCATAAGCTAATTCCCTTTTGTGCCAAGTTCTCATCATCATGTAATCGCTCAGTCGGTTCTGCTTTCGAAATTGCCATCTCCCCTCCTCTTTTTTTAATGTTCAGCGAATACCGCGGTGCCCCCGCTGCCAGGAAGAAATGCATAAAGCGTGCGGGTATCCGGATTCCAACAAATGGTATGGGCTCCGGACTCAGTCGCGACTGTCTCCAACGTCTCCAAGCGCTGCTCGTCGATCACGCTGACGACTCCCGGCGCTCCGATGGCCACGTACAAGCGAGCCGCAGCCGGGTCATGCATGACGACGTCGGGCTCTCCCGGCAATGTGACGGTGCCGAGCACTGCTCCGCTGTCGCGATCCAGCGCAACCAGTGCCCCGCCATCGGCCGCGCAGAAAAGACGATCGCCAGAAATCGCCAAGCCATGTGGCCCAGCAGTTGGGACGTTGAAAGCCCGTGCGATCTTGAGGTCCTTCGCACTGAGCACGACGATTTGAGCTGGCTTCTGAACGTTCGCGTAGATGTGCTCGGTGACGGCGTCATAAACAGCCCAGCGCGGTCGACCGGGAAGCGGGATGGTCGCGATCACCCGCAACTCGTCAACCGCGACCACGGAAACCGTGCAGTTCACGCCCGGCGGATCACCGATATTGAACACAAAAAGACGCCGCCGCGCCGGATCGTACGCCAACCCATTGGGACGATCACCGACCGCAACGCGGCCGAGCAGCGTTTCGTCAGAGCAGCGATAGATACTCACCCGCGCACAGCCACGATCGGACGAGAAAAGGAAGTCCTGCTCGCTATCGATCAAAACACCGGCGACGCCTGGCACATCTGGCAGAGAACCCAGATAGGCTATTTGTGTGACAGTCGATAATGTCAATGCGATCGGCGCCCGTATGAGCCACATACAGGCGCGACATTACCGGCGACTGGCACCGGTAGACGTCGGCGTGGTCGAAACCTGGCTCCTTCCCAGGCGGGATCGGAATAAAACCTACTCGTGCTAATGCCATGTCGCTATGAGTAGATTACGAACGGAGTTAAAATGTTAGCCATCACACTCTCATTTGTGTTGAGCAGAGGTGTTTTCGAGGTTTTGGTAGCGCTATGATTTTACATTCATCTTGCAACCGCTCACGCTCGACTATCTTGCGGGCATGTGTTATCCAATAACTAGCAACCGAAGCTTTAGCTATAACAACCGTATCTTTTTAGTCAATAGCCTCTAAGGACTTATGCCGGAATTAGAAAGTCGCTGGCTGCTGCTCATCCACCAAATCCCGCCGAAGCCGGACTATTTACGGGTCAAAATCTGGCGACGGCTACAGAAACTAGGTTCAGTTCCTGTAAAAAATTCCGTTTATGTCCTGCCAAAAAGCGAGCAAGCTCAGGAAGATTTTCAATGGGTTCTGCGCGAGGTCATCGAGTCGGGCGGAGATGCTTCGCTCTGTGAGGCCCGCTTCGTCGACGGCCTCACCGACGGTGAAGTAGAGGAGCTGTTTCGTTCGGCGCGGGAACCGGAATATCGTGAGATCAGCCGGGAAGCGGAGCGGCTTAGAAACTCTTTATCCAAGAAATCAAAAGCCTCGGGCGCGAACACAAAACCGCTCGCGGTAGAATTGGAGAAGCTGCATAAACGCGTCGCCGAGATTACGGCCATCGATTTCTTCGGCGCTCCCGGCCGTGAGGCCGTGGAACGGCAGATTTTTGCCCTCGACGCGCGACTGCGCCAGCCTAGTTTGTCGGAAAAAGCAATGCAGATGAAATTGCAAGCCGAAGAGTTCCGTGGCCGCATGTGGGTCACACGCAAAGGTATTCACGTCGATCGAATGGGTAGCGCGTGGTTGATCCGCCGTTTCATCGATCCCGGGCGCCCGCTTTAAATTCGTTCCAGCCAAAGGATACCAACCGGAGCCCGCAGAGCTTCGCTTCGACATGTACGAAGCCGAGTTCACTCACGAAGGCGATCGCTGCACCTTCGAAGTCTTGCTCGAAAGGTTCACCCTAAAAGATCCGGCGCTCAAATCAATCGCAGAGATCATTCATGACATCGATCTTAAAGATACAAAATTCGCGCGTGAAGAAACCATCGGCATCGACCGATTGATCGCCGGCATCGCGATGGGACATAAAGACGATGACGGCCGGCTGGCGCGCGCCTCGGCGATGTTCGACGATCTTTATGAATATTTTAAGCGCAAGCAGGACTGAATCTTAGAGGCCTCTACGGCGCGAACGCACGCAGCTACCGCGCCGCGTTAGTATGTTGGAGGTAGGCAAAGAAGCACAGGTTTCGTCGCGGAGTGGCATCTATAGAATGTCGGCTTATTCCACCGTCGGTTGGTTTCGCGAGCCGGTCTTCGGCGCCGGCGCGCTCCTATTCACATCGTGCAGCCTTGTCACGAGGAGCTTATCGATCCGTTTGCCGTCCATGTCCACCACTTCGAGGCGCAATCCGTTCCAGTCGAATGCATCGGCGACCGCCGGTATCCGGCCCATTTGCCTGAAAACAAACCCGCCCAGGGTTTGATAGGCGTCGCGCTTTTCGCCCGGCAGATTTTCTAAAGTTAAAAATCTCCTTAAATTCATCCACGCTCAACATGCCGTCGAGCAACCACGAGCCGTCTTGACGCTGCGCCGCCTTGGGATTGTTCTGTCGACCTTCGAAAGGAATGTCGCCTGCGATCGCCTTCAGAATATCATGCTGGGTCAACAGTCCTTCGATGCCGCCGTATTCGTCGACCACGAGCGCGATATGTTGGCCAGATTTTTTGAACGACTCCAAGACTTCCAGCGCCGTCACCGTGCGCGGCACAAATAAGGGCTGGTGGAACAGCGCGCGCAGATCGAGGGCATTGCCCGCGAGGCTATGCGCCAGCAAATCTTTAGCGTGGACCACGCCGGCAACCATATCGAGACCGCCGCTGCCAACTGGAAAACAGGAATGGCCGCTGGAAATAATTTTCTCGCGAATCTGTTCGTGCGTGAATTCGAGATCGAGCCAAGTGATCCGAGTTCGCGGCGTCATCAGTGACCGCGCGCTCTTATCGCCGAAGCGCAACACCGCCTCGAACATATCTTGCTCCGACTCCTCGAAGACGCCTGCCTCGGTGGCTTGACGCACGAGCATTTTGATTTCCTCTTCCGTAACCGCCGGCTCGTTCGGCTGCTGGCTGCCAAAAAGCCGGCAAACCGCGTCGGTGGATAGATTCAGCAAGCCGACCATCGGCGCGCACACTTGGGTGAAGAGTCGCAGTGGGATGGCAAGCGCCGCCGCGATCTTTTCCGGATAGCGCAGCGCCAGGCGCTTGGGCACAAGCTCGCCAATGACAAGCGCCAGATAAGTGATCATGAGGACCACGAGTCCGAGAGCGATTTCGTTGTGATAGTGTCCAACCACCGGCACCCGCTGGATCAGTGTCGCCATCCAATCCGCGGTGTTTCTCCCGGCAAATACCCCCACCAGGATGGCGACGAAAGTGATCCCGATTTGGACCGTCGAAAGAAATCGGTTCGGCGTCTGAGCAAGCGCTAAGACGATGCCCGCCCCGCGCCTGCCTTTTTTGACCCACTCCTCAAGTCGGGATTTGCGCGCCGTGATAACGGCCATCTCGGCCATCGCGAAGATGCCGCTCGCTAAGATCAAAAAGAAAATGATAATTATTTCGCCGCCGATTCCTGACATCGCTTATGCTCCTCTCCCGTACCAGAGCCGGAGAGATGGTTATTGGAAGACGATCCAGCTTGACGCACACTCAATTCAACCTGCCGGGGGTATCGTCCCATATTTGAGCCAACAAGCCAAAACCTGTCGATTACCGCTGATTGACTCGACATCCACTAAGGTCTATATCGAATTTCGATATCGAAATGCAAAATATTGAAAAAAGATCGGCAGGGGAGAGACGGGACCAGGATTTATACGGTGGTTTGATCCGGCTGCATATCCTTCATCATGCCGCGAAAAAGCCTGTCTTTGGATTATGGTTTATCGAAGAATTGGCTCGTCATGGATACAAGCTCAGTCCGGGCACGCTTTATCCTTTGCTTCACGGACTCGAGGAAAAGGGTTACTTGCGTTCCATCAAGGAACGCGAGGGCAAGAGCTTGCGTCGGCTCTATCAAGCGACGCCTCTAGGGCGCAAAGCGCTCGTTGCTGCGCGACAAAAGGTCAGCGAACTTTTCGGCGAGCTGCTAGAAGACAAATGACTGACATCCGAAATAAGGTGCCAAAGTAAGCGGAGGATCCGATGAAACACGCAGCCTATTTATGGGGCGCGCTGATACTAAGTATGGTTTTAATCTTAGCGCTTTTTTTGCGGGTCCTGCGTTTGGATAGCCAAGTCCAAAGCTTAAACCAGCCAAATACCGGCGGCCTGGTCGCACTTCAGGATTCCCTCAAACGCACGCAATCCGACCTCGCGAGCATTAAGGAACTAGCACCGGGGTTGGGCGAATACATGACGACGATCCAACTCCACGCTGGCAAACTCTGGTTCGCTGCCAAAGCAAACAATTGGCAGCTGGCGCAATACGAGCTTGATGAACTGAAGGAAACCATGGAAGCAGCTAAAGGCTTAAACGCCGAGAAGAACGGAATCAAAATCTCAAACGTTCTCGACTCCGTTCTTCAGACTCAAGTTGCCGAGTTAGATAAATCCATAAAAAGTAAAAAACAAACCGATTTTCAAAAATCCTATGATGAGACTCTGAGCGCATGCAACGGCTGTCACACCGAGGCCGGTTACAAGTTCATTCATATCGTCCGGCCCAGTGCGCCGCCCGTCACCAACCAGCAGTGGTAAATTCTAATATTTGGAGGAGACCATGGGAAAAATATCTTTTCAGAAACGATATTCGGTTCGCAGCAGAACGTTTGCCGCGCTTGCGATCACGGCGGGGTTTTTCCTCTGCCAAGGCGCTGCCCCGGCATCCGCTCAAACCATTGTGGACGAGTGGGCTACAGTGCAGGCGCCCAAGCCTCCGGAGTTGAAACCTGTAACGCTCGATCCTAAGACAACCGCACTGCTGGTTCTCGATTTTGTTAAACAGACCTGTAATGCCGAGAGGCGGCCGCGCTGCCTGACGTCGGTCCCTAAGGTTCAAGCTCTGTTGAAACTCGCCAGAGACAAAGGGGTGGTGGTCGTCCATAGCATCACTACGGCAGCGACTCCGGCTGATATCGCGAAAGAATTAACTCCAGCTGAGGGGGAACCTATAGTTAAAGCGCCGGCGGATAAGTTTTTTAAGACTGACTTGGAAAAAATCCTAAACGACAAAGGCATCAAGATGGTCGTGATCGTGGGCACCGCTGCTCAGGGCGCCGTGCTCAACACTGCCAGTCAGGCCGCGTTCCGGGGACTGCAAGTCATCATCCCGTATAGACGGTATGTCGGCGGAAAACACTTATTTTGAGCAGTATACCGCTTATCATTTGGCAAATGCTCCCGGCGTCGGGCAACAGGTGACGTTGACCAAAATCGATTTGATCAAATAACCGGCAAGACCAAAAATAAATCCAAAACAAAGCAGGAAAGGAAACCCGACAAATGGCTCAACTAGGGAAAGCTCAAAAGAATCAACTGATAGCGCTAAAAAAGGAATTCGAACGACTTCAAAGACAGCTACAGGCTCTCCATAAAAAAACCGGTTACGAAGACCTCGCCCATGGTGTACTCGCGCTGGAAATTGCTGAGCACACTGTGGAGGAAACTCTCGAACACACAGGCTTGGGCGGAGAGATTCGACACAAGCCGAAATCCAAAAGCACACCGGCAGGCTAAGCAATGGCATAAGATCGTCAAAGTGTTGCGCGTCCAAGGGCGGCAAATTTCTTAAAACTCATCCTAGCGAGGATCTAGAAACAGCGTTGAAAGCATTGGAAATCGCCGAGGGTTCACTCGAAGAGGTGGCCGAGCACTATGAATGAGCACGTCGAGATTGCCGCGGATCAGGTCGTGCCTACTCAGAGCCAGGTTTCACTCCTGGAGATTCTTTGGGTCGCCACACGATTGGGCTTGACCTCTTTTGGCGGCCCCATCGCTCACCTTGGCTACTTTCACGAGGAATACGTAAAGCGCAGAAAGTGGATAGATGAGCAGAGCTACGCTGATCTCGTGGCCCTATGCCAGTCTCTTCCTGGGCCGACCAGCAGCATGGTGGGTACTGCAATAGGATTCACCCGCGCCGGCTTGGCCGGTGGACTCGCGCACTGGTTTGGCTTCACGCTACCATCGGCACTCGCCTTGATCGCGTTTGCGTACGGCCTCGGAGACGTTGGTGCGGCAAGCGGCGCCGGATGGTTGCACGGGTTGAAGCTCGTTGCCGTGCCGGTCGTTGCTCTGGCGGTCTGGGGAATGGCGCGCACACTTTGTCCCGATCGCGAACGGGCCACGCTCGCCATTCTCACGGCCATCGTCGCTTTAGCGTCGCCCACTGCGCTCGGGCAGGTTCTGCCCATAATTGTTGCGGGATTTATCGGGTGGTACTTTTTCCCTCCGGCAAACACGCCTCCTGCCCTTCATATTCGCGTCCCGATTAGCCGCTTGGTAGGGACGATTTCATGGGTGCTCTTCTTTGGACTTTTGCTTGGGCTCCCCGTGATCCGTCAAGTGGCTTCCAGTCAATCACTAGCCGTTTTCGACAGTTTCTATCGTGCTGGGGCTCTGGTTTTCGGCGGGGGCCACGTTGTCCTGCCCCTGTTGCAGGCCGGAGTTGTGGCGCCGGGTTGGGTATCAAACGAGCAGTTCGTCGCTGGCTACGGCGCAGCCCAAGCGGTTCCCGGACCTCTTTTTACCTTTGCCGCTTATCTCGGATTTGTTATGCAGCCGGAGCCTAACGGCCTGGCCGGTGCGGCTCTCGCGCTCGTTGCAATCTTCCTCCCAGGCCTTCTGATGACGGCTGGTTCGCTGCCATTTTGGGATTTACTTCGCTCACGCGCGAGTTTCCAATCCGCGATCCGTGGCATCAACGCGGCTGTCGTAGGTCTTCTCCTTGCGGCCTTTTACAATCCTGTGTGGACGAGCGCGATTTTCAAGCCACTAGATTTCGGGCTTGCCATTCTCGCTTTCGGATTGTTGGCCTTCTGGAAGTTGCCGCCCTGGCTGGTCGTTGTGCTGACCGCCGTCGGAGGCGAAATCATTGCCTATATTTAAATCCGATGAGAATTCTACTGGATTCTTATTCAATGATTTCGTGAGAAACCTGAGCCTGCCGGCTCAGACACGCGCCGGCGCTTCGCCCGTTTCTGCAGGCACGCTCTCGCGAACCTCGAATCTCCGGACAGACGCAACGGCCGCAAGTCCAGCGGCGATCGACGTGACGAGCAGCCCTCCTACGGCAGTCGTGCCGACAGGGCCGATCGCCGAGGCCAGGGCGCCCGCTTCGAATTGGCCGAGCTGTGGACCCGTGTTCGTAAACATGCTGTTCACGCTCGTGACCCGGCCCCTGATCTCATCGGGTGTTACCAGCTGATTGATCGTGTTGCGTAGAACGAAGCTTACTGTGTTGGCCGCCCCCGCGGCGGCGAGCATCAGGAACGAAAACCAGAAGAGGTGCGAGACGCCGAAGAGCGTCGTGAAGACCCCATACATACCCACGCTCACGAGAACCCACGCTCCTGGCCGCCGTACCTGCGTCCGTAAGCTCATCACTGTTCCCATGACGAGAGCTCCCGCCGAAGTGGCTGAGTAAAGAAGCCCGAGGCCCTGGGGTCCGACGCCGAGGATGTCCCGCGCATAGATCGGAAGTAGGGCTCGACCGCTCCCGAAGAAGTTCTGGCTAAAATCCAACGCCATCATTGACAATATCACCGGGTGCGTCCACACGAACCCCACTCCTTCGCGCAGAGCCTGCATGGAGACAGCACCACGCCCGCGAGCGACCTGGGCGAGGGGCCGCATGATGGCAAGCGCGGCGAGCATCGCGAGCCATGATACCGCGTCGACCGCGTAGCATAGCGTGGGTCCGCTATGAGCGAGCAGAAGGCCCGCCAGTGAGGGACCGACGATGGTCGCCACGTGGCGTTGCGTGCCACTCAGGGCGAGCGCATTGGTCAGATCGCTGCGAGGGACGAGGTTCGGGATGATTGCGGTCCGCGCCGGCTGCTCGAGCGCGCTGAATAGCGCGAGAAACAGGCTGGCGGCATATAGGACCGGTGGAGAGACCCATCCCACAAGTGTCATCACGGCGAGAGTGGCTGAGACACACATTTGAGCAACCTGCGTCGCCATCATGAGATGACGCCGGTTCACTGCGTCGGCCAGAAGTCCTCCAAAGAGGAGCAACGCCAGCATTGGAGCGCCACGGGCCAACCCCAGGAGGCCGAGTTCTAGCGGCGAGTTGGTCAGTTCGTAGATCTGCCAGGCCATCGCCACCGTGGTGAACTGGCTTCCCACCAGGGACACGACTGACCCGCTCCAGTAAATGGCGAAGTCGCGGTGACGGAGCGCGGCGACCGGAGTCTGTCCCGCCCGATCATCCTCCAGCACATTACGTGCCGATCCCGGCTGGTTGTCTCTCATAAAACTCCCAGCTCGTATACTTGCGAGGTTGGCTGTGACTCTGCCGACGGCGGAGTCTCGTGTGCCGCCTCTCGTGTACTACCCGCTCTGCTTCGCTGGTCGCGGTTCTGACGAATCGCCGAGGCATGCTTACTCATGGCGTGTCGACAATAATTGATAGGAGCTCATATTGGAACTCCAGGGGACGAACAAAAACGCGGTGTTGACATTTGATGGCAGCTTTTTACAGTTTACGCATAAGGGTGGAGAGATACGCGCACGATTAAATCCGAAGTAATCACTCGGCGCTTTTTTGTCCTCAAGCCCACCAACGGGCCGGCGAGTGTTCGCGACGCAGGCAGATTGAGAGATAAATCATGAACCGCAGAAAATTTCTCCAGCTAGCGAGTACGTCGGCATTATCCGGCGCCTCGATTCTCTCGGGCTGTGCCTCTGTAGTCGACCGCACCGCTAAATCTTCCGCTTCAGCCGCCACTCAGTTTGGCGACGCAGCGCATCTTTCATTGCGAATCGCTCCGATTAAACTCGAACTTTCACCAAGGCAAACAATCCAGACTATCGGCTACAACGGCAGTGCCCCCGGACCCTTGTTGCGCGTCAAAGAAGGCCAGCAAGTCACCGTCACTGTTCGTAACGACAGCGACGTTCCCGAGCTGGTGCATTGGCACGGGCTCTACGTGCCTTCGGAAGTGGACGGCGCGATGGAAGAAGGGACGCCGATGGTGCCAGCGGGAAGTTCGCGCCAGTATTCTTTCACGGCGCAGCCGAGCGGAACCCGCTGGTATCACACCCACGCCTTCGCCGGCAAAGACCTGCGCCGTAGCTTGTATTCCGGTCAGTTTGGCTTTTTTTACATCGAGCCCAAAAACAATCCAGGCAATTATGACCAAGAAGTTTTTCTCGCGGCGCATCAGTGGAATCCGGAATTCGTCAGCATGCAGGACATACGAAAAGGGCCGCCGCCGGACAACGGCATGGAGGTTATGTATCAAGCCGCCTCGATCAATGACAAAGCGCTTGGACACGGCGAGCCGATCCGAGTAAAAACCGGCGAGCGCGTTTTGTTTCACGTGCTCAATGCCAGCGCCACGGACGATATTCGCCTCGCGTTGCCTGGACATGATTTCAATGTGATCGCACTCGACGGCAACCCGGTACCAAATCCCCGCGCAGTGCCGGTCTTAGTGCTCGCGCCCGCGGAACGCATCGATGCCATCGTCGAAATGAAACAACCGGGTGTGTGGGTCTTCGGCGCAACTGAAGATAGCATGCGGGAAATGGGCATGGGGGTCGTCGTCGAATACGCCGAACAGCGCGGCGCGCCCCAGTGGTCGAAGCCGCAGTCGAGCGGTTGGGATTACACCGTCTTTGGAACGAACACGACGAACTCCTGAACCGGACTACCGCTTCAACCTTGTATTTGAAAAAATCCCCGGTGGTCACGGCGGTTTCAATCGTTGGACGATCAACGGCAAATCCTGGCCGGACGCTGATCCGCTGACGGTAAAGGCGGGGCAACGCTACCGGTTTGTCATGGAAAACAAAAGTGGAGATGATCATCCGATTCATCTCCACCGCCACACTTTTGAAGTAACGCGGATCGCTGGAAAAACAACATCGGGAATTCGCAAGGACACTGTCAACATTCCCCGCCGCCAAAGCGCGGAAATCGATTTTGTTGCGGATGACCCGGGACTCACGCTTTTTCATTGCCACATGCAACTTCACATGGATTTCGGCTTCATGGCGTTGATGAAGTACGCGTGATGGAATCTTGTTTGCTGAGATTCATGCGAATGAATTGTAAGAGAGCTTCCACGAGTCAACTTCTACGCTGTACTCCTGACCGCGGGTTACCGCCGCGTGCGACTATCTGCTCTCCTCGGGCGGTTTGACGTTGCGAAACACCGCGAAGATCCACAGATCGTAAATTATCTTTAATCCGCCGGCCAGCAAGAACGGCAATCCCAGTGTCGGAACTGCCAGTATTGCCCCGGTAAACAATGGCGCGACAGCAGCGCCCGCGTTGCGGGCGACCGAGAGAATCCCTGCCGAAGCCGCGCGTTCGTCGGCATCGACGACAGCCATCGTGTAGGACTGGCGCGTTGGCACATCGAGCTGCGATAGTGAATTGCGCACAAGCAGCATGATGACGGCGAGTTCGAGCGTGGGCATTAGCGGCACGAACAACAGCAGAAAATTTGACGGCAGATGGGTGAAGACCATCGCGTTTAATAACCCGAATCGGCGCGCGATCGCGGGAGCGGCAAGAAATGACAGGGCAGAGAGAAAATTGGTGCCGAAGAAGATTCCGCCGAGCGAGTTCAAGTCGGTTTTGAAACGAAGATAAAACCAGTAGGCGACGATGCTTTGCACGATAAAGCCGCCGGCAAAGGCGTCCAACGCAAACAACCCGGCAAGCTTGGCGACGATTTGCCGCGACTTGTGCACGCCGAATTGCCGGCTTTGAAGCGAGGCGCGGTTTTTTGTTTCTACTTGTCGTGATAGCAAAGCGAACAAGACCGCCATAACTGTGGCCGCGAAGACGTATCCCCAGAGCAAAAACCGATAACCCTTGATTGGGGACAGCGAGAGGAGAGATGGAATCGCCACAGCCAGCGCGCCGACGGCACCGGCAAATGATCCAACGAGATTATAAACCGAGAAAATCGCAGTTCGCTGCTGGTCGTGGGTTGTCTGCGGCAATATGGCTTGCTCGATCGAAAGAAACGGACCCACTTCCTTGCCCGATGGACTGATCGTGCCGATAACCGCGGCGATCATGAGCAGGATCGGATCACGACTGAGCGCGAATATCGAGCCGGCCAACGCCATTAGGACCGCGCCGACAATCAAGAGCGCGCGTCGCCCAAACCTGTCTGCGACCGCGGTAATAATGATGGTCATCACCGCACCGCCCGCCAGCGCGGCCGTGAAGATCCAGCCGATCGCCACCGGACTCAGTCCGACGGTATCGAGATAAAGACCGAGAATAACCGAGAGAAAACCGTAGGCAAACGAGCGCACGCCGCAGGTGGCGAAGAGAAGCCAGCCATCACGCGACAAAGATCGGAATTGCATTTACAGGGAAATACGAAAGCGGGATTATTTATTCAAGCGGTCGATCGTAGTGAGCGCGCTCCAGTCGAAGCGAACTCTCATTATTGTTCCGTCTTTCACCAAACTATTCTCATCGAAATTTTCATTCCCGGACAGTTAATTTGAACTTAACGCTGTGAAAAGGCGGGCGCCCGGTAGGGGGCATTTCCCCTCCGGGCGCTTCATCACAAAATCTTCAATCCTCGTAATCCGTGGCGAACCTGTGTTGCGCCTCGATCTTCTGGGCCTGAATCTCCTCCTTCCCCAGAGGATCATGGTCGCAGGGACCATAAAAATCGACGATGTCATCGACGTCCTTAAGGACCGGTTGAGACGAGGCCAAAGTTTCGTCACGAATGGTCTCGAACTTCGCGTGACAGTAACTGCCGTTGGCAAAGACGTCCTTCGAGATGACCGTTTCAGCTCGAGTTGACACTGCGCTTAAGCTCAACGCTCCTGTCAGAGCCATGCCGGTCAGCAATAACTTGATGCTCTTCATTTTCATCACCTCCTTTCGGCTTTAATTGCATTCTCTACTTTGCTTTACGGGAGCCGAGCGCTAAAAATTCCCGGCAAGCAAACTTTTCTTGAAAAGGTTTCCGCTAGAATGTTTCCGCAAGAGCCGATCGGACAGTCGCACCAAGGCAGCGCCACTGTCGCGCGCACCGACACTGGGGCTGCCACCGCATAAAACCATGACGTTGAGACATTCATCGCAGAATTTTTCCTTTCAGAAGCAAGATCGATTCGATGGAGAAAAAGTCCTAAGAGGAGAAGCACTGGACTTCTCCCCTTTGGATCTTTAGCTGCGGTCAATCCGCATATTCGCGAGCTCGACGATGCTGCAGTTGGAGGAGCTGTGCTTGAACTTCCTCCCTGCCCAGCGGATCGTGGTTGCACGGCCCATAGAAGTCGACGATGTCACCCTCGTTCGCTTCTTTAAGAACCGGATAAGGCGAACCCAATGTCTCCTCCCGAATCGCCGCGAATTTCATGTGACAGTAATCGCCTGCCGCTAAAGCATCTTTGGATATCAGATCCCTGGGACACCGGCTGCAGACGCTGTAGTGAACCCCATGTTTCCGGCGAGCGACAGAATCGCTAACGCTGCTTTCATGGTCTTCATTATTTTTTGCCCCTTTCTGGCCGGTGAACGGCCTCTGCCCACTAGACTGAAATCCGATTCAGAAATTCCGCGCGGCGAAAATATTTTTCCTTTTTGTCGCGGGCGGAATTTTCTCGTTATCAAACCGGTTATGTACGTGAAGAATTGGGTGGACGGTGGTAGAGAAGAGTCGGCAGCTCCCAGAATTCACACCGGCGGCAAATTTCTCCAATCAGTGTCCAAAACCGGCTTGATTGACTCGCCGCAGGCACGCGCATAGACTTCGAGGCGATATTCTTTTCAGATCCAATCTTTCTTTCGGGAATAAAATCGTTGGAGGAGTGGTCTAACGTTGGGAGGCAAAGAGAAACTGGAGCGTTTCGAAAAGGCCATATTGCCGCATCTCGATGCCGCGTATAATCTGGCCCGCTGGCTGACGCGCAACGAGCATGATGCACAGGATATGGTGCAGGAGGCATCTCTGCGCGCGTTTAAATTTTTTGATGGGTTTCACGGCGTGGACGCGCGCGCGTGGCTGCTCACTACGGTGCGCAATACCTGCTACACCTGGCTCGCGCAAAACCGCCGCAGTCAGCTGACAACTTCCTTCGACGAGGAGATTCATACTGTCGAAAAAGATGCTTTGAATCCCTCGGCGTTGGCGCTCAAGAGCAGCGACATGGAGATGCTCAAAGTATCATTGGAGGAACTACCGGATGATTTTCGCGAAGTCATCGTTTTACGTGATCTGGAAGAGTTGTCCTACAAGCAGATTGCCGAAGTGATCAACGCTCCTCTGGGTACGGTCATGTCGCGTCTGGCGCGCGCTCGCGGCAGGCTCAAGCAGATTCTGTGCTCGCGCCTGAAGGAGAAGCCCTAGAATGGATTGCTCGAACGCAGAGACCTTACTCGATGCCTACGTGGACGGAGAGCTTGATCCGCTGCGTAACTTGGACATTGAAGAACATCTGCACGGCTGCGCTCGTTGTGCACAGAGTTATAGCGACCGCCAAGCTATTCGCGGAGGCCTGAAAACGGAATCGCTCTATTTCAAAGCACCTGCCGATTTGGAAAAACGCATCCAGCGCTCGGTGCGTCAAGCTGCCAAAGCCGAGGCGCCGGCTGGTTGGTTTTCCGGATCATGGTTGAAAATCGCCGCGCCCCTGGCCACAGCGGCGCTTGTCGTCTTGATGCTCGTTCCATATTTCGGTGGCCCGTCGTCGGACCAAATCTTGACGCAGGAAGTCGTTGCCAGTCATATCCGTTCGCTGATGGTTAATCATTTGGCCGACGTTCCCTCGACGGACGAACATACGGTCAAGCCTTGGTTCAATGGCAAGCTGGATTTTTCACCGCCGGTCAGTGACTTGGCCAAGCAGGGGTTTCCTTTGGTTGGCGGCCGTCTCGATTATTTAAACAATCGACCGGTCGCCGCTTTGGTCTACCAGCGCGACAAGCACGTCATCAACGTTTTTATCTGGCCTTCAGACAATAGCGCACAGACCGGCGGTCCCATCAAAACGCACCAGGGTTACCGTGTGATTCGTTGGACGGGTTCCGGGATGAATTTTTGGGTTGTGTCCGATCTCGAACAAAACCAGCTCGCGAAATTCACCGACTTGCTAAAATCATCGCTCGCGGCCATGGCTAGCTGAGCGTCGCTCAATTGAAGGAATTCAGAAACGGATTTCTCTCGTGACTGATTGCGAGCGCTCTCGGATCGGGAAGACTCGCTCGATAAAAGCATCGCTCCAATAACCCGATTGACCGCCATTGCCGACGTCGAGAATTAACGTTGCGCGGACTGTGTAGGGATGGTTCAGCGCAAAATCAGGAAAGTGCTTGCGAATCTCGTCCTGCCTAAGAAAAACTCGTAGGTTACTATTTCCATCCACATAATAGCCGGAGGAGTGTAGAAGCATCGAGACTTTGCCGGGATCCACCGGGACAAGGTCAAAGTTAAGAACGTAGCCATGCGCGTAATCGCCGGCGAAAGAGGGAATGATATCAAAGTCACGACCGTTGCCGTTCCTTTCGACGCGGAAGTCACGCAGCGTGACGGCTCCCTTGATGTAAAGCCGCTTGATCTCTTCCAGCGTCTTTCGATCCGAGGCCACGCCTTGTGCGACAAGTTCACGGCAACGGGTTCTCGAGTAGCCCCAACTGGATGACAATAGCGAGACCCGTTGTCTCACTTCAGCGCACAGGGCTTCATCGCGAAACTGAACCGCAGTTTTTTGAAAACACTCGGAGCGAACGTAGTACGAGCGATAGCCATCGGGATTGAAAAATAATCCGCTCTGGTAGTCAGCGGGATCGATCGCTTGGCATTGCTTTAGCGCCGCCATCCTCAACTCAGTGTACCCCGAAGGGAATGCGAAGGTGACATCGAGCAGCAATCCCATAACGGCTACCGAGCCAACCCTCGACAACGAAAACCTGCGCACCAGCGGCATTTCAACCGGTCACAAATACGACTTTGTCTTTGAGCGACATTTTCGTCCTTCCAGTGATTTGAACTCCTAGCTATCTCCAATCGATAGCGCCAAGCAATCCTCGCCTTGATGTTACCGGAGTTCTAACGCGCGCGCCTAAATGCTATTGATAATTTGCGGTGATTTTTTCGTCGATCGCCAGGAGGCAAGAATATGGAAACCGGAAGGGCGCGCTTTTACGCCATGAGCTTCGTTGCTCTCTTGCTCGCAATTCCTGCCTGCACGAGTCAAACCGTAAAAATGATTCAGCCACAGACCGGCGCCACCGCCGAGTGCAGCGGTTCAAGCGTCGGCATCGGGCCGCTTTTTAGTGAAAGTTTTGTCGACGGTTGCAGCCGCGCCTACGAAAACCGCGGTTACGTCGCCGTGCAACGCTTGACTCCGGAGGAGCGTGCCAGTCTAGAGCGGCGCGGCCTACTACCCAAAGATTAGCGGATGCGCAAATTGCACGAATTAACCGCCGAGCGAGATCATTTCGATCTTTCGATGGTTTTTCGGATCGTAGGTGGCGGAGTTTAACGCCGTCAGGCGCTCGTCGGAGTAACGATCCGTCCTTTTTTGCCAGATCGAGCTCAGGAAGGTTCGAACCTCGTCATCCGTCGCGCCACCGCGCATCAAACCTTTGACGTCATGACCCAGCTGCGAAAACAGGCAGGTGACGATCTTGCCGTCCGCCGTCAGACGCAATCTCGTGCAGCTTCCGCAAAAGGGCTCCGACACCGACGCGATCACGCCGATATCGCCCCGGCCGTCGGCAAATTCGTAATCCACCGACGGCGCGCTACCCTGGTCACGACCGATTTCTCTGAGCGCATAACGGGAATGGATTTTCTCGATGATCTCCTTTTTCGATACCAGCTTCGCGGAGGTCCAGTTGTTGGAGTTGCCGACATCCATGTATTCGATAAAACGCATGGCAAAGCCGTGCTCGCGGGAAAATTCGACCAGCGGAATGATGTCATCGTCATTGACGCCGCGCTCGACGACGGCGTTTAATTTGATCGGCGCCAAGCCGGCATCCTTCGCGGCAAAAATTCCTTCGAGCACCTTGTCGAGGTCGCCGCGTTTGGTCATTTGTTTGAACTTTTCGGCATCCAAAGTGTCGATGCTGATATTGACCCGGCGCAAACCGGCTTGTTTCAAGGCTTGGACGCGTTCGCCCAGCAACGCCCCGTTAGTGGTTAAACAAATATCGTGCAACCCCTCGAGCGCAGCCAGTTTTTCGATCAGGAGCGGCAAGTCCTGGCGCACCAGCGGCTCGCCGCCGGTCAGGCGGATCTTTTCCACGCCCAATTCGATCGCCAGCTTGGCCAATCGGGTAATCTCTTCAAAGGTCAGAATTTCTTTTTTATCGATCCATTCATAGTGATCTAGCGGCATGCAATAGCTGCAGCGAAAATTGCACCGGTCGGTCACCGAAATGCGTAGATCCTTGATCGGTCTTTGGTAGGCGTCGACGAGCATCTAATTCACTATGCAATAAAGGGTCAGGAGGCGCAAGGCAGGGTTTTTACCCGAAAAATCGCAACTTTGCAGGCATAGGCCGATCTGTTATTCTAACTGCCATGAGCCTGCGTCAGCAGCAAGTAACCGTCTTTTGCGCCACGGTCGTAGTCATTTTCGGGATTCTCGGCGTCGGCATTTGGTGGATTGCCGAGCGACTCACGACGGAAACGACGCTGCAAACCGCGCTTTTGATGGCGCGCCAAGTGGAAATCGCCCTGGCCGACAGCTTGCGTGAGCGCTCGATCGTCGTGCAACCGCGCCAAGGACAAAAGGCGCAATCTTCTTTTTGGGACTTTCTCGGCAATCTCTTGCCGGGTAGATCGACGGGGTCCTCTTCCGGGCCGATTCGCTACACGCCGTCGCGTCAGGCCGAGGTAAAAGGTTTGATGCAAGCATTCCTCGATCGCAGCGCCAGCATCGAGGCGATGTGGGTGGTTAATGCCGAAGGCCGGCTGCTTTACAACTCGATCGACAATGACAAGGATAAAACGCCGATCAGCGAAGCGGCGCTCGCAAAGCTACGCCGCGGCGAGACGGTCATCGATACCAGGAAAGAGGGAAAGGCCAGTTATTATGACGTTTGGGTGCCGTTGCAAATGCCCGCGGGGGTGCGTAGCCCAGGCGGCCTCCGGTTATGGATCAACCCGGCCGACTGGACGGGTTTGCTCTCGGGACTTTGGCGTCAGTTCATTCTTCTTTTCGCTCTCGGCGCCGGCGTCGCCTTGGTCAGCGCCTTCCTGACCACGGCGCTTTATACGCGCCGCTTTCGTTTGATCAGCGACACCCTGCGTCAGGCTGAGGCGGGAACTTACGCGGCCCGTCCGCAATATGCCAGCCATGATGAAGTCGGCGCCAGCCTGGACTTGATCGATCGTTTGGTGATGAAGCAAAGAAAGAACGTCGGCGCTCCCGCCCCGGTGCAGCGCCTGGCGATCGCCGCGCGCACGCTCGCCCACGAAGTGAAAACCCCGCTCAATGCTTTAGCGATTCACCTCGAAGTGCTGCGCGAAAAAATTGCCGGTGGTGACCACAGCGACGGCGATCAGCCGCAGCGCTCTATCGCTGCCCTCGATTCGAGCATTCGCCAGGTCGATCGTCTGGTGCGCGACTTTACCGATTATTCGGCGCCGGTGACGATGGAGCGTAAACCGATCGATGTGGCCGAAGTCTTGGCGACGAGCTTGGAAGCAGCGGGCTCGGCCTGCGCAGCCAAAAAGATTACCCTCTCGGCGGAACTAGCACCTGGACCTTGGCCGATCCAGGGTGACGCGACCCGCCTGCGACAAACTTTCGACAATCTTTTGCGCAACGCCATGGAGGCTCAACCCGGCGGCGGCGCTATTCGCGTGAGCGCCCACAAGAATGGCGATACCGTCACCGTCGATGTCAATGACGCCGGTCCGGGCGTGCCGCCGGAACGCCGCTCTGAGATGTTCGATTTCGGCAAGACGACCAAAGTCGGCGGCAGCGGCATCGGCTTGCCGCTCAGCCAGTTGATCGTCGAATCCCACGGCGGCTCTCTGGTCTATCGCGATGACAACGACGCCGGCGCCACCTTTCGCATAACTTTGCCGATGGAGACGATCCATTAAATGGCTCGAACGCGGCAAACCACCGTGCTGGTCGTCGATGACGACGGCGCAACCCGGGACGGCCTAGCGGTATTGCTGGAAAGTTGGGGCTATCAAGTCGCGCTGGCCGCCGACGGCAAAGCGGCATTGAAACTATGCGAGGAGGAGTTGCCCCACGCGATCGTCACCGACTTGATGATGCCGGGCATGAACGGACTGGAATTTGTCGAAGCGCTCGGCGAACGGACCGAGAAAATCGCGATCATTTTTGTCACCGGGCAGGCGAGCATCGACACGGCGGTCCAGGCGATCAAGCTGGGCGCTTACGACTACCTGCCCAAACCGCTCGAGCCGCAGCGTTTGCGCGACGTCCTTACAAAAGGCTTGAAACAAATATCGCTCGCGCGCGAAGCCGGCGCGTTGCGCCAGCGTCTGGAGTCGCCACTCGGTTCTTACGGCGCCCTCATCGGCAAGTCGGCGCCGATGCGCCGGCTTTATCAGCAGATCGGCCAAATCGCGCCGACCGACGCCGCCGTGCTGGTGAGCGGCGAAAGCGGCACCGGCAAAGAACTGGTGGCGCAGACGCTGCACGATCTCTCGGCGCGGCGCGAGGGCAATTTTCTTGCGCTCAACTGTGCGGCGATTTCACCGACGTTGATGGAGAGCGAGCTCTTTGGCCATGAAAAAGGCGCGTTCACCAGCGCCGTCGACCGCCACCTGGGTTGCTTTGAACAAGCCGACGGCGGCACGCTTTTGCTAGACGAAATTACCGAGATGGCACTGGAGATCCAACCCAAGTTTCTGCGCGTGCTTGAAGAAGGGCAAATCCGCCGCATCGGCGGCAATAAGAGTTTGCCCGTATCGGTTCGGGTCGTCGCCGCCACCAACCGCCAACCGGCGAGCGCGGTTAAAGAGGGCAAGCTACGCCAGGATCTTTTTTATCGATTGAATGTTTTTCACCTGGAGTTGCCGCCGCTGCGTGAACGCGGCGAAGACATCACACTGCTGGCCGGCTACTTTCTCGAGACTTTTGCGGCGAAGTATCAACGTACGGTCTCGCCCTGGGGGGGTGACTTGGCCGCAGCACTGCAAGCGCACAGCTGGCCGGGCAACGTTCGCGAGTTGCGCAACGCCATGGAACGCCTCACCGTGCTCGCCCCCGGCCCCGATCTCACGGCAAAAGATTTTCAGCAGTATTGTCTGACAAACGTCGTCGATGAGCCGTCCGATCTTGCGCCCATGTCTCTGGCCGAAGCCGAACGTCAAGCCATCGAACGCGCGCTCGGCGCTACCGGCGGAAACAAGACTCAGGCGGCCCAGTTGCTCGGCATCACCCCCAAAACATTGAACGCTAAACTCGCCTTGTACTCGAAAGAGTAATTTTTTCCACGCACTTAACATTTTTGCGCCATCGGTTGTTTCTCCAGCGAGCGCAAACGATCAATTTCTTTACGTTGGCGACGTGGCATGCGCATTGCGTTTTGATTAAGTAAAAATTGGCCACGTAGGAAATTTGTGAGTGTTTGGCAAAAAATTTTTGGGCTGAAGAAACCAACGCTGCTAACGCTATCGTTGGCTGTTTTGCTTAGCGCCGCGGTGGCGCCCGACGCAGAGGCGATCCGCAAAGAGCGCGCGCGGCGTTACGACTACTCGACGCAGGCCGAGCAACAGCTCGACCGGCTACGCTATGTGATGGTGCCACTGCTGCGCGTGACCAATCATCGAATCGCAACCGATGATATTCGCGTTTCGATCGTCGACGATCCGGCGATCAATGCTGCCAGCGCAGGCGACGGACGATACTACGTCACCACTGGATTATTGAACCAAGCCAGCGATGATCAACTGCGCGGCGTTTTGGCCCATGAAATTGCCCACGAAGATCTCGGCCATCCGGCGCAAGCCCAGGTCGTCGGTGCGGGCGTAAACATCGGCGTCGCGCTCTTAGAGCAACTGATACCCGGCAGCAGCGCGGTGACGCCGATCGCCGGCACTTTGATTACCAACAGTTATACCCGTCCGCTTGAGGCCCAGGCCGATCGCCATGCCGTGACACTGCTGCAGCGCGCCGGCTATTCCAAAGAGACTATGTTGAATACGCTGGAGTGGCTGGTGCAACGCAATGGCAATAGCGGCGGCGGTCTATTGTCGACTCATCCTGCGACATCCGAGCGCATTCACGCCCTGCGTGCGCTCAGGTAATCTCGGCGCTCTAATTCAGCTCTATCTAGCATACCGCTGCGGCGGTTACTGTTGCGTCGCTGTCACTTTTCGACCCTTACCCACGCTAGGGTAATTTCTCCCCAATCCCGCCATTTTTACCAGTCCGCGAATATCAATAGAGTGTTAAGCCATTAAAATTACAAGATTTTTCTTTTGGCATTGCGATTGCGGTTTAGTCTGTGAACGGAGAGAAATTAAGCTCATGAAAAAAACTACGAAAAAGTCGTCCGAGGAGATTTCGATGAATGCACCGAATCATATGGCCATTTTGGCGATTCTGACCGAGATGGTGCGGCACCTAAACGAGAATATTTCGAAGGTCGAGTTAAAACCGTTGCACGAAGCGTTTACACGACCTGCTACGGTTGATACTGCGGCCAAAGCTTAAAGATGCGAGGCTTTTATGAAACCGCCGAAGTATTTAATTGCGGTGATACCTCTTCACGCGTTGCTGGCATTTACGCTCTCGACGGTCGGCGCCGCGTCAACGGGTAAAAATGACGCAAACCAGCGTGGCGGCAAGGGTGCCGAGCACATGAGCTCCAAGGGCTCGTTCAATACCAATTCGCAGTGGTCCGCGGATCCGGACAAGGGTTGGGTACGCGCCGACGAGCGTCACAAACAGCACGACAAAGACAATCGGACAGACGATGCGAGATCGAAGAACGGAAAGCCAAAGGGACAAAGCAAATAAGTTTTAACCGTCCAATATTAGATGGAACGAATGGGAGGATGATATGTTTACTAACAAAACGATTGTGCAAAGCACGGGTATTACGGTTTTGGCTGGAGCGCTCCTGCTGACGGGTTGCGCCGGCGGTCCTTTGAGTACGCGCGAGAAAGGCGCAGGCATCGGCGCGTTGGGCGGTGCCGCGACGGGTGGTATCATCGGCTCGGCGGTGGGTCATCCAGCTGCTGGAGCGGCCATCGGCGGCGCGCTCGGCTTAGGCGCAGGAGCTTTGGTTGGCGACCAATTGCAGGGGCATGAGATCACCAACTACCAGCAACAGCAGCAGATCAATCGCAATCAGGCCGAGATCAACCGCAACCAGCAGGATATTCAGCGGCTGCAGCGCCAACGCAGCGAATATTAATTTCTGATTTTGTCTTCCGGGAGGATCGAAGATGAATTCGATTACAACCGAAAAAATCATGTGGGCCAGCGCCGGCACTGTGCTGGTGCTCCTGGTCGCTTTCCTGCTCGGCGGAGTGTACACCATCACTCCGCCGAGCGGACCCGTCGACACCGCCTACAAAATGAATCGCTTCACTGGCAAAGTGTGGCTCATTAAAACCTATGCAAAACCGCTGGCGCAAGGCCAGGTGCGGGTGCTGACCGCGCGCGAGGCGGAAGTGGAAAAGACCCGCGATCTAAGAGAACAAGACGTCGAAGCCTTTGCCATGAATGAAGCGGCCGCGCCGTTGCCGAACGCGCGACGGCGATAGGAGCCGCACTTCCAGCTACTCCTTCGAGGGAACTCGACGAGTTTTCACTCCGAGTTCCCTCGAAGTATTTTGCGCAACACTCCGCAGCGCTTCCGGTTGACACCGATGCAGTCCTCTGACTAAGCTTTCTCACGTCAGCTATTTGTTTGCTTCAATTCGGTCAGGAGGATTCTGCATGAACACGATCGATGCCGACGGTCACATTGTCGAAAAAGATATCGACATACGAAAACGGCTGCCGGAGCCCTATTCAAAACGCACCGGCGGTCTTTTGCCTTCCGACGGAATGGATACCAACATGGGCGGATCGCTCGGTGGTTTGGAAAAAAATGATCTGCCGACGCGCCTGGCCGACATGGATAAAGAGGGGATTGATCTCTCGGTGCTTTTTCCCACCAGCAGCTTCTCAGTCAACAGCATGATCGAGCGCGATTACGCGATCGCTTACGCGCGCGCCTACAACGATTTTATCGCAGACGTATGCAGTCAGAGCCCGCGTCTGAAGGGCGTTGCGTTGGTGCCGCTTCAGGACCCGAAAGCGGCGGTCGCGGAGGCTAATCGCGCCGTCACCAAGCTCGGCTTGGCGTCAATCGCCGTGGCCACTCAAGGCATGAAGGAGCACTTGGGCGCGCAAACCTTCTGGCCGCTCTATGAAGAGCTTGAGCGCCTCAACGTGCCGCTGTGCGTGCACAATCGGCGTGAGGGACCGGCGGGAGAAGTCCGCTTCGATAGTTTTATCTTCATGCACACCATAGGGCGGCCGGTGGAAACTTTTATCCAGTTCGCCGGCCTGATGTACGGCGGCGTTGCCGAGCGCTTTCCCAAGCTGCGCATCGCGTTTCTCGAATGCGGCGTGGGCTGGGTGCCGTACTGGATGGAACGGATGGATGAAGAATGGGAAAAACGCGGCAAGATCGAAGCGCCGCTCTGTAAAAACAAGCCCAGCGAATACGTCAAGCACGGCAATTGGTTCTTCGCCATGGAACCGGAAGAGGAAACTTTGCCCTACGTCATCGAACGCATCGGCGAGGACAAGATCGTCTTTGCCTCCGACTATCCGCATTGGGATGGCATCTTCCCGCACGTGGTATCGACCATCCGCGGCCGCAAGGACATCTCGGAGTCAGCCAAGGCCAAAGTCTTAGGCGAGAATGCCAAGCGCTTCTACGGCTGGCAGTGATCTGAAATCTCGTTCTAGTCTTTTATTTTATTGCTGGTTTGGCCGATTCATTCGCGGCTGTTTGACAAACAGCGAAATTAAATCGTATAGGAGGGACTCATCCTTAGGCGACCATTTCCCAAAGAGAGAGAGGACGGAAGTCCTAAATTCAGTTAAGACTATTTCCAGCCGAGTCATGAGTCCCCTGCCAAAACCTATCCTAGTGTATGATAAAGCCCGCTAGGCTCGCGTTTGAAAATGCCTCCAGCTTTTAAGACTCTACCTATTAGAAATCAGCAACTTGTCCCGTTGGCATTTGCCTTGCTCGAGAAAAGCCACGGTTTACTACGACCTTGCGCAGTCAATCTCCTTTTCATCAAAGAATCTCTTGAACATGACGCCGTGAAATAAAGCCGATGAGGTTGTGCGGCTCGGTTTACAGGTTCAGGCAGACGCTAAACACACAGCTACGTTAACAAGAGGAAGGCTGGAATCAATGTACAATAGCTACTTTGGATTCCGAGAATCACCCTTTAGCGTTACCCCTGATCCCCGTTTTTTCTATACCAATCCTCTCTACCTAGAAGCGTTTGCTGCCCTGCGCTATGGGATCGAGGCCAAAAAGGGTTTCATTGTCATTACCGGCGAGGTCGGGACAGGAAAAACCACCTTGCTCCGTAGACTATTGCGCAACTTGGCGGACACCGTCCATTCGGTCTTTGTATTTAATAGCTGTTTAAGCTTTCCTGAATTACTCCAGCTCACACTTCAGGACCTGGGCTTAACATCGAAAGATCAAAGCAAAGTAGCGATGTTGCTGGAACTGAATGATTATTTGATCAAGCAGCTCAATCAGGGACACACAGTTACGATGCTAATCGACGAAGCTCAAAACCTGAGCGACGAGGTTTTGGAAAACTTAAGACTGCTCTCGAATCTGGAAACCGATCAGGAGAAACTGATCCAAATTGTATTGATGGGTCAACCTGAGCTTCACGCAAAACTGGCTCAACCCCATCTCCGACAACTTAAGCAGCGCGTCGCCGTGCAATGCCGCCTCAACCCTCTTATGGATAACGAAGTACGTCCTTACATTGATTCTCGGCTCGTGGCTGCCGGCTATGAGGGCAAGGATCTGTTTCATCCTGACGCGGTTGAACGGATCGCCTATTATTCGAAAGGAATTCCCCGCGTCATAAACATCATCTGCGATAATGCGCTAATTAGCGCCTACGCCGAGTCGCAACAACGTGTTTACGCGGATAAAATCGACCGAGTTGCGCGCGACCTCGAGCTGGACCCTACTGTCACCGAGATACGCGACGTTCCCGCTCTGTTGGCGCCGAAGGTCAAAGAGGAAACCTCCCTGCCTCAGGTACCCAATGAACTTCCTCGGCACTTCGCGACACGTCTGATGAGAGCCGGCGCTGGCACCTTCTTCGTGATGTTCCTTCTGATCGGCATAGCATCGGTTATCGATTCCCGAACGGTGTTCAGCATTGCTGGAAGAGGCCTGGACTCCTTGAGGCACAATCTCAATTGGGTTGTGCCGGTCAGTCAATCACAAGCCTTACCGCCACAAGCCTTACCGCAAAAGCCCCGTGCAGAAGTTGGCTCTAAACGGCAGTACCAACGCATTACCATTCAGCCCGGCTCTACCATCCAAAAAATTGCCGGCGAAACGTACGGCCCCAGTGCGGTTCTCGGTATGGACCTCATCAAAGAATTCAACCCGAAGATCCAGAACCTTAACCGGGTCATGCCGGGACAGGAACTCTTACTCGTGCCGCTCTCGGAGGAGACATTGTTAAGGGAACAATCCGATGGTTCGTATCATTTGATCGTGGCATCTTTTTACAACGGAGCGGACGCCCGGGTACACGCCCGCGTCTTGGGCAACGAGGGATATCAAGTGGCGATCACACCGAGCAGGGTTTCGGACGATCTTTTGCTGCAGCGGGTCGAGATTGTCCAGTTGAAAAATCTTAAAGAGGCGATGCAAACCTGGGAGGCCGGACTGGGCAAGCAGTGGCTCGCCTTCGTCAGCAGGGCAAACGGTGTCGACCCATTAGGTAAAGCAGATACGACTTATTAGCCAGCGGAGAGGATATGAGCAAAATTTATGATGCCCTAATCCAAGCAGCAAAAAATAGTGACTCAAGAGCAGCGGTCTTTCGCAGTAGCACCGATCAGGAAATCGCGCTCCCACGACTATCTTCGCGCCTCGCATGGAAAATTACTGGGACTGTTGCAGCTGTGATGCTCGCTTTTGGGCTTCTTCTTATAGTCATTGCGAATCAATTCATAGACCGCGCGCTGCGGAGCGAAATTGATCAGCGGGCATTGGCCATAGCAACTAACTTAAGTGACGCAGCCGCAGGCCCTGTCATAGGCAAAAATATTCTGGACCTTTACGCGTTGCTCACAAAGTACGCCCGATTGGAGGGAGTGGCATACGCCTTTATCGAAGATACTAACGGTCAGATCGTTGGCCATAGCATGAGGCCGTTCCCTCCAGAGCTTATGCGAACGTTGACGCCGGACGAGCGAAAACAAATCGGCACGCGGGTCGTGACATTGCAAGGAAACACCGTATACGAGACCCGTGTACCGGTTCTTGAAGGACAACTAGGGACAGCCCATCTGGGAATATGGGCAGAGGGCGTGAAAACAGAGATCAACACAGTCCTGCTTCGCTTTGTTGGCTTAATCGTCCTCGTGCTTCTCGTTACTGTCGCTCTCTCTGTTTTTCTCGTGCGCGCCATTATTGCGCCCATCGGCGAGCGGACCGACAAGACTGACGCAAGCGCGGCCGAACTGAACACCCCAGTTGAGAATAGAGTCGCGAGATGAGATCGCGGCAGATGCGCACACAGCCGACTTAGCGGAGTTATGTTTTCGCAATCGGACTTTACCCGGCGGAGAATGCGAGACGTGCGGGTTGGCATTGTCATTTTTCTTTGGGCAATAGGACTCCTCACTCCTGCTCTGGCCAACCCTGCGGAAAAAACGGCGGAGCGCCCTTTGTCGAAGGTTATCATAGCTTATAGCTCTATTTCGGGTAACATGGCGCCTTTGTGGGTGACCTACGAAAAGGGTTTCTTCAGCAAGTATGGCTTGAACGTGCAGCTCGTGCTTGTGGAAGGAGGAAGCCGGGCCGCACAAACCCTCGCGTCAGGCGACGTGGCCTTTGCACAGATGGCAGGCGCTGGGGTTATCCAGAGTAACCTCAAGGGCGCGGACATCGTGATGATCGCCGGGATCCTGAACACGATGAATTATCAATTCATCGTTGACAAGACCGTCCAACGACCGGATCAATTGAAGGGCAAGGCCCTGGCGGTGAGCCGGTATGGGAGTTCTTCGGACTTTGCGATTCGCTTCGCCCTCGATAAGTATGGTTTAGTCCCGGATAAGGATGTAAAAATTCTTGAGATCGGGACGCAGCCGGACCGGTTCGCCGCGCTTGAGACAGGAAAGGTCCAAGGGGTGATGCTGGAAGTTCCTCAGAGTCTCCATGCGAAAACAAAGGGCTTTCGCGTTCTAGCCAACCTTAAAATGCTCGGCCTCGAGTATCAGCACACGGGATTAGCAACGACTCGGGCATTGATCAAATCCCAGCCTGACCTTGTCCGCAATGTCATGAAAGCCTATGTGGAAGGTATTCATTACTACAAAACCAACCGGCAGGAGTCGCTAACCGTTCTGGCAAAGTATCTCAAGACCAACAATGCCGAGGCTTTGAAGGAGATACACGCGGATATCGGACTTGCTCTTGTCCCCGCGAAGCCGTATCCGACGCTGAAAGGAATTGACGCCATCCTTCGAGAAGTAGGTGGAAGGGAGCCCGAAGCAAAGACAGCTCGGCCGGAGCAGTTTGTCGACCTGTCATTTGTCAAAGAACTGGATAATTCTGGATTTATTGATCGTCTGTACAAAACCAAGCCGATCGTGGTCGCTGACAAGCCGCCGAGATTGCCGGTTGAGCCAGTGGACTACGCCGTGAAGGCAGGTGATACCCTCAGCGATTTGGCCGAATGGTTTTATGGCAGCCCGTTGAAGTGGCCAAAGATTTACGAAGCTAACCGGAAAGTTATCGTCAACCCCGATTACATTTATATCGGACAAAAGATCGCTATTCCTCCCGCGGCCTGAGGCCTGAGAAGGCTTTCCGTCTTTGAGCTTCGAGTAAGGCCGCTCAATCTTGCTCCTCATCTGCTTTTCCTCTGCCGTATCTGTTTGTCAGCGAAAAGATATTCGACTAAGTTACGGCGGAGAAGCTTGTCACCGTGAAGCCAAGCAAAAGTGGCGCGAGAAGCCGCCAAACAATTTTTGCTAGCGATAAAATGAAGATTCGTCCTTTCGTTTTGTTCACTATTTTTCTCATCGTCTTAGGTCCAGTGCTGCCTGGCGCCTACGCCGCTGAGTCTCCGCCGTTGCGCAAAGTGCGCATGGCTTTTACTTCGCTCTCTTCATCGATGTGTCCGCCCTGGATCGCGCGCGAAGCTGGCATCTTCAACAAACATGGCCTGGACGTGGAAGTGATTGCCACGCCCACCGGCGTTGAAGGCATGAACGCTTTGATCGCCGGCGAAGTGCAGTTCTTGCAGATCTCTGGCGGTACCACCGCGAGCGCAGCCCTCGGCGGCGCCGATGTCATCGTCGTTGGTACGACGTTGGAATCTCTCGTGCAGCAACTGATCGCTCGGCCGGAAGTCGAAAAGGCAGAGCAGCTGAAGGGCCGGACCTTGGGCATCACGCGCTTCGGTACTTCGATCGACGTCGGGGCGCGCCTGGCGCTGCGCCATTTCGGCCTCGTGCCCGAAAAAGACGTCGCTATCGTCCAGGTCGGCGGCATGGAATCCATGGTCGCGGCGCTGCAGGGCAATCGCATTCAAGCGGGAATCCTTTCCTATCCCGCGATTACCCAAGCGCTGAAGCTCGGCCATCATGCATTGCTCGATGTCGCCGCGCTGGGAATTCCTTATGCGTTCACCGGTATCACCACGCGCGGCCGCTTGATCCGCGAGGATGCCGATCTGGTGCGCCGTTACGTAACGGCGCAAACCGAAGCGATCGCGCGCGCCAAACGAGACAAGACTTTTGCGCTCAAAGTGATGGGTAAGTATTTACGGACGGCGAATCCGGCGGCGCTGGCCGAATCGTACGACGTCGACGTGCAGAAATACATGCTCAAAGTCCCACTCACGACCGTCGAAGCGATGAGGTCGGTTTTGGACGATCTCGCCGCCAGAATTCCCAAGGCGAAAGACAGCGAGCCAAGAAAATTTTTTGATGATTCCTTCGTGCGGCAATTGCAATCGAGCGGCTTCATCGACGCTTTGTATCGCTGAAGGGACTCCGACCTCTGCCAAATCTTTTTGCGCCAACCTCCCGGTTGAATCGCCGTTACGAAGCTTGTAACAATCGAACCAGCTCATTTGAACGGAGGATGCCAAAGTGCGCGTTATCGATGCCGACGGTCATGTCGAAGAAAATCCAATAACCTTCAGTGATCAATATTTTGCTCCTGCCTTCCGCGCACAACGCCCCCAAGTGGTCCCCGGCACGGAAGACGGTCTTGCCTATTGGATGATCGACGAGCAGCTTTTCCCGCGCCGCGTCGGCCGCGGCTGCAACAATCTCGGCACACCGACCAGCTATCAAGGTAAACCGGTGCGCCACGCGCAGCGCAAGCCCGACACTCTCGGCAGCATGGAGCTCACGAACCTAAAAGAGCGATTGCAGATCATGGACGAAGAAAACATCTGGCTCCAGGTTCTGTATCCGACGCTCTTTCTCGCCTATCCGCTGAGCTGCAATCCGGACTACGTGACCGCCATGTGCGACGCTTACAATCGTTGGCTCGGCGATGTTCTATCGGGTCAGGAGCGGCTCAAGTGGGTGGGCGTGGTCAATCTCGATCGACGTCCCGGCGGCCGTGCGTCAAGTGAAAGAAGCGAAGAAATTGGGCGCGGTGGGCATGATGATTTTAGGCACCGCCGGAGATCGTTTGCTCGACGATCCGAGCCTGCTACCGCTTTACGAAGCGGTGACGGAAGCGGACTTACCCCTCGCGGTTCACGTCGGCTGGGCTTGCCCGTCGATTAATAATTTGTACACACACATTTACCCTTCCGGCGTCATCGCGTTTTCCATGCCGGTGCTCATGGGTTTGGTGTCGATGATGAGCGGCGGCATATTCGATCGCTTCCCGAGCCTGCGCGTGGTCTATCTCGAAGCCGGCTGTTTATGGGTGCATTTCATCCTCGAAAGACTGCATCACCGCTTTCAGCACTCGGGGAAAAATCTCGTCAATGTCGTCTCGCGCACCGCGCCGATCCAGAAAATCGAGCCGATGGAATACATCAAAAAGGGCAATCTTTATTTCAGCGCGGAAATCGAAGACGTACTCTTGCCGCAAGTTATCGAGTTGGTGGGCGACGGACAAATTTTGTTCGGCTCCGATATGCCGCACGGCGACCGGGAGCGTTTCGCGGAAAAGACATTGCGCGAAAGAAAAGATATCAGCGAGGCCGCCAAAACAAAAATTTTGGAAACCAATCCGGCGCGCTTTTATAAGTTAGCGGGATTTTGATTGCACCCGCTTTTTAGCGGATCTCGAACAGCAATACTTTATGATCGTGGATAAAGTCGCCCTTTACCGTTTCCACCTTATCGGGTACCCAGCCGGGAATGTCGAAATCGTGGGAGACCACTCGGGTGCCGGGTTTTAGCTGGCGATCGAGCATCGGCCGGAGCTTGGCATTGAAATCCGGTAGCATATACAGCGTCACCACCGTCGCCGCCGACACATCGACCGTGAATGCATCCTGGGCGCGAAATTCCACAAGATCCTGGACATTTTCCCGAAACGCATTGTCGCGTGCTTTCGCTACCAGGCCCTGATCGATTTCGATACCGACGCCCTTTACGCCGTACTTCTTCGCGGCCCGGATAACGATCGCGCCGTCGCCGCTGCCAATATCATAAAGAAGATCGCTCGGTTTCACCCGCGCCAGGTCGAGCATGCGATCGATGACCTCCGGCGTTGAGCGGACAAACGGTACTTCGCCATCCGTCCAGACCGCAACGGATGAGCCGCACCCGTTTGCGATCATCAGAACGGCACCGAAAAAAACCTTCGCGCGAAAAATTTTTGTACGCATGTTGTCGTTTATAGAGTATTGACCGAACCAGCGTCAATGCAGTAAGCGCAACCATCGTCTTGACATCGTCGGCGGTTTGTTATGAACATCCGGAAGTACAAACCAAACAAAGGAGCAGCGTATGTCGAGCTGGGACGATATTCTCACTTCACGCGATAAAGAGGTCTTTGCGCTCTCAGGGTTTGGCAAGAAAGCCGGTTTCGGTCAGCGCCCGGCGCTGCTGATCATCGATGTCAATTACAATTTTACCGGCGACAGGCCCGAGCCGATTCTCGAGTCGGTCAAACGTTTCCGCACGAGTTGCGGCGAGGAAGGATGGGACGGGGTTTATCACATCCGCGAGTTGCTCACCGAAGCGCGTAAAAAACATTTGCCGACGTTTTATACCACCGCCGAGGAGAATCGCGCCAACAGCACGGTGTTGGTTGGCGGTTGGGCGGCCAAGAGCAACCGAACCACGGAAGACATGACCGCGCAATGGGAGAAAGCCAATCAAATTGTCCAAGAGATCGCGCCCCAGGCGGGTGATATTGTCGTACACAAACAAAAGCCCAGCGCTTTTTTCGGCACGCCGCTCATGAGCATGCTGAACGAAGTCCATGCCGACAGCCTGATCGTCACCGGCACCACCACCAGCGGCTGCGTGCGCGCCAGTGTCATCGACGCATTTTCGTATAATATGAAAGTTTCCGTGGTCGAAGAATGCGTTTTCGACCGCGGCCAAGCGTCGCACAAGATCAACTTGTTCGACATGGCGATGAAATACGCCGACGTGATCTCGCTCAAAGAAACCATCGACTACATCCGCAGTTTGCCGGATAACTTGTACGCGCCGGCACTGTAACAATTTACTCACTTCGGGTTGCACGCGCGCCGATTGACCCGGAGCTTCTTGTTGGCCTGCGTAAAATCGTGATCACCGCTCATGCCGATGTGATCGGTAGCTTGCTTCGACCGGCAAGCCTACTCGCAGCGCAGAAAGACCTTGCGATCGGAACGATCACTGCGACACAATTCAAAGAAATAGAAGACGGCGCCGTCGATGAAGCTGTCTCGCTGCAAGAGAGCGTCGGTCTGGAGATCGTCACCGATGGCGAGATGCGTCGCCAGTCATTTCAGAGCCAAATGACCGCGGCGGTCGCTGGGCTTGGCGAGTTTGACCTCGACGCTTTTCTTTGGGGAGAGTGGTATGACGAGCAGGGCGTGCAGAAGAAACGCCGACCCCGTCGCCTCGGCGCGATCGCGAAGCTCAAGCGTCTTCGTTCTCTCTCGGCGGATGAATTTTCTTACCTGCAGAACAAAACGAATCGAATTCCCAAGATAACGCTTCCGAGTCCCGGCTTGTGGGCGAACTTCTGGTCGCCGAAGTATTCCCGAGATGCCTATCCGACGCTCGATGATTTCCTGAATGACATTGTCGCGATTCTGCGCGAGGAAGTTACCGAGCTTGTCCGCCTCGGCGCGACCTATATTCAGATCGACGCCCCGCATTACGGCTTATTACTCGATCCCAGTACTCGCAGTTTCTACGAAGGGCTCGGCTGGAGCTTCGACAAGTGGCTTTCCTTTGGTATCGAGCTGGATAATGCTGTGATGACGGGCTTTCACGATGTTACGTTCGGGTTTCACGTTTGACGTGGTAACCAGGGCAGTCGGTGGCTGTCCAAAGGTGGCTACGAAGCGATCAGCCGCGGTTTGTTTCGTCGCGTTAATGCCCAGCGATTGCTACTGGAGTATGACGACGCTCGATCCGGTTCCTTCGAACCCTTGCAGGATGTCCCGGATGACAAATTCGTCGTCTTAGGACTGGTGACGACGAAGAAAGCGGATCTCGAAGCCGACGAATTATTGTCACGACGAATTGTCGAAGCGAGTCGGTATATTTCCAAAGACCGACTGGGTCTGAGTCCTCAATGCGGTTTTGCTTCGTCTATCATTGGCAACCGCATTGCTCCGCATGAGCAAAGGCGAAAACTCGAGCTAGTGGTAAACACCGCCCATAATGTCTGGCCAAACGTTTAGTCATCAGGCATCTTGCGTAACGGCACGGATGATCAAAATCACGCCGACGAAAGCCAACAGCGCCAGCAAGCCGCGATTAAAGTTTTTTTGATCGATCCGGTCTTGCGCTTTGATGCCGGCATAAAAACCGACAAGGGTAAACAAGATTACGAGCACGGATAGTTTCAAGGTATACCAGTTGAACAAATTCCATGTCGAGATCGCCACCAACTGCGTGAGTTTAGTGGTGACAAAGATCGTCGCCATCGATTTCACGAAGGCACGCTTTTCCAACTTGAGGCTGTAAAAATAGATCGCCAACGCCGGCCCGGCGGCATTGGTCACGCCGTTTAGAAAACCGCTGAGAAAGCCAAATAGCGGCGAAAGAAATTTCTCCTGTTGCGGCGACACGGTGAAATCGAGTTTGAGCAGGTTCGAAATCACGAAGATCAGCACCATCACGCCGAGAAAAAGATTGAGGATCCACAACGGTGTCTTGACCAGCACCAGAGTTCCCAGGAAAACGCCGACGATGGTCGGCGCGATAAACGCTTTAAAGCGCCGGAAGATCTCGTAAGGCAAACCGTCGCGGATCACCTGCGCCGAATCCATGAACAGGTTGGGCAAGATCAATACGGTCACCGCGGTGCGGATATCCAAAAGCAGCGCGACCGTGGGCGTCGCGATCAGCGGAAACCCGAGCCCGGTGACGCCCTTGACGAACGCGGCGAGGAGCAGAGCGATGCCGACGACTAGATAGGTGAGGTCGAATGCCATTTTTAACCTGGGCTGCGCTAATCTGAAGATGTATTAGTCAAGTGGAGGGATGACGGTGGGCACCGTATGAACATTGGCAACAAGTTTCACGAGATCAAAAATCATGCGTTTTTTAAGCCGCACGCCGATTAGAACTTTCATCGTTTATCCGCTCTTGGCGCTGTTATGGGAGTTACTTCTCCACGGCGGAAATTTCGCGCCCAACCTTTGGTTTTCTCCGCTGCTCGTCTGGGGTTATTTGCAGTATCGTCTCTGCGGCCGCTACCGGATTAAACATGGCGGCGGCGGACCTGGGCTGGAAACACCGCCCGATCGCCTCGTCAACACCGGGCCGTACGCCTACAGCCGCAATCCCATGTATCTCGGCCATATCATATTTTTGAGCGGTCTGACGCTAACGTTGCGATCCTGGCTCGCCGCGCTTATCACGATCGCCGTGGCGGTTTGGTTTCACCTCCGCGTTTGCCGCGACGAGCGGAAATTGGTTCAGCGTTTGGGCCAACCGTATGAACAATACTTGGCGTCCGTCAAACGCTGGATTCCGGCGCTTTTCTAAAAATCACAATGATGAGATCTCGTTGACGGCTTAGATCAGCTAGGTCTTCTTCCTCAGTCCGGTCTGCTTTTTGCCGGTTTCGAAATAGTCGCTCTTGGCCGCGATGCCGGCCTCGTTTTCATCTTCGTCGGTCCACACGCCGAGACTGTAGCCGTACCATGGCATGCGCGGTTTCAGCGGCGGCAGCTCGAGTTCCTCCCAGATTTTTCTGGAGCGCTCCATGAATTCTTTTTTCGGCAGCGATACCGGAGTGTACGGCCACGGCCGCACGGCGTTGATCAGGAGCGACGAGGTCCAGGTGGGCCGCTTGTCTTCGCTTTCCCGGCCTGGCGGATAAGTCGAAGGATCGAGTCCCGGCGGTTTGCCCTTGGCGATGATTACGTCTTCGTCGGGTCTCATGTTGTAACAGATCGCCCAGTTGATCATCGCCGGATCGCGAATGTCCACGTCTTCGTCGACCGCGACGCAAACCTTGCCGTAGGCGCCGGTGAAACCCGCGGAAGCGTTGAGCGCGCGCCAAGCGTCGACTTTGCTGCCGTGGCGCATTTTTATCACGCAGTAGGCCTGCCCGCTGCCGCTCACTTCATCGTGCAGCGCGACGTCGAGCACGGCGGCGTTGCCGCTGTCGTGGCGCAGGAATTTGTAAATAATTTTTTCCGTGCCGGTGTGCTTGATCTTGCTCGACTCGCTGGGCGGAAACTGGCTCATCAGCGCCGTATAAATGGCGTCGCGCCGGTGCGTGATGCAGCTCACTTCGAGAAAGGGCGAAACCGAGCGGTGGCCCATGTAGCCGGGATATTCGCCGAACGGCCCTTCGGGTTCGATGACGTCGGTGGGAATGGTCCCTTCGATGATGATTTCCGCCGTCGCCGGCACGAGCAGATCAACCGTTTTCGCCTGAACCAGCTCCATGGGCGCGCCGGCGAGACCGCCGGCCAGACGATATTCGTCAAAGTCGTAGGGAATCTTTGCCGTCGCCGAATAAGCGATACTCGGCACCACGCCGATGGCGATGCAGGCCTCGAGCCGCTTGCCCTTGGCTTTGCATTTGCGCCAGTGCTGGCCCATGTGCTGGGAGACGAAAAAACCGCCGGCGCGATCGGGCGCTTTGATCTGGCTGCGATAGTTGCCGATGTTGTAGATGCCGGTTTCGATGTCCTTGGTGATCCAGTTGGCGGACGTGAGATAGGGCGCGTTGTCGAACCCCGGCGTGGAAATCGGCACGGGGATCATGTCGAGGCCGTGGCCGTTCAGCAAATCCCGTCCCTGCCACACTACTTCCTGTACCGGCGCGCTTGCGACTTCCACAGGTTCGATCGGCTGGAGCTGCGCTTGGGTCCAGCGCTCATGGATCTGATCCGGCTCGCACATCAAGCCGATGGCGTAAATTTCTGTGGTCGCGGCCAAAGTGCCCACCGTCACCGGCATGTTGTAGCGGCGCCCTTTCGAATCGATGACATTCTCAAAAATAAACGCCTTGCGCTCGCGCTCGTCCAAACCGCGAAATTGCCAGCGCACCAGCGGCATCAGTTCAGTGTCCTTATTGATATCGCGGCTGATGCGAACCAATTTGCCGCGCTTCTCAAGCGCATTTAAATGTTCGCGAAAATCTTTGTAATACGCGCTATTGCCTGCCATGCAGATCTCCTTTTGATATTTCTGTTGCCATCTATCAATGGCGCAGCATGGGTTGTCAAGGAGTAACGACCTCGGCTAGCCTCACCGCCAAGTTTTCTCGGTCGGTGCACCGAGATGGACTGGTTCTGCTCCTACAGCGAATCGTTTTGACGGACGAGATCCTAGGTGGATCGTTTTCCCCTGTACGGCCATGAGCGGGTTTGATACACTTGCGTTTGATCTTGGCACCAACCATCCGCTTGGAGACAAATGACAAAAGAGATTACGGAATCCTCATTTTCAAGCACCGATTTTGGCACTCCGGTAAAGCCGGAACGCGCCCCTTTGGCCACCTCCCGATCGCTGTTGTGGTTGTTGGTACTTTTGCTGCTGTTCGCCATCTTTTCGATTGATGTATCGACTCCGGACGATCTCGCGCTGCCGGTCTACTACGCCGCCGGCCTGCTTCTCGTCATCGGCTTGCCTGATAGCCGCGAAAAAATCTGGGCGGCGGCAACCTGCACCCTGCTGATGATCGTCGACTATTTTTTATCGTCGCTCTTAGTCGGCGTGCCCCATTGGGTTTACCTTTTCAACCACATCTTGGCGATCGCTATGATTTGGATCGTAACGATCCTGGTTTTGCGCCATCGCCACGCTCAAGAAGTGATGCGCGTGAATGAACGAGTGGCCAACGAACGGCTGGCCCAATTAAATACGATTTACGCCTCGGCGCCGGTCGGTTTGTGTTTTGTCGATCGCGACCTGCGTTACGTCTCGATCAACAACGCGCTGGCGGAATTGAGCGGAAAGTCGCCCGACTATTTCATCGGCAAAACCGTCCGCGAGGCGATGCCGGAGCTCGCCGATGCCGTCGAAGCTCATTACCGCCGCGTCATTGAAACGGGTCAGCCCGTCGTTGACGAAGAGGTTCAAGGCACTCATCCCATTCGTCGAAAAGAACCGAGCCACTGGCTGTGCAGTTATTACCCGGTGCACAACGACGCCGGCGAGTTGCTTGGGGTAAACGTCGCGGTCAGAGACGTGACGCGGCGTAAGCAAGCGGAAGCGGACACGCTGTTTTTGCTCGATCTCGGCGAAGGGATTCGCTTCGCAGCCGACGCCGACGAATTGTTGTGGGCGGTCGCCGTTTCCCTCGGCGAACACTTGAAAGCGAGCCGGTGTGGTTTTGTGGAGATCGATACGGACCGTGACCAGCTTACCGTCCAGCGCGACTACCATCCTCATGTGCCGTCGTTAGTCGGCTCTTACCCGCTGACCGCGTTCAGCTCAGGCGTTATCGAGGCGGCGGCCAGCTCAGGTCAGATCATCGCGATTGCCGATATCCACAGCGACGAGCGCACGGCGCAAGACAGCAAAGCCTACCAAAAACACGGGGCCCGCAGCCTGGTTTTAAGCCCGCTGCTGCGCGATGGCAGCCTGGTTTCGGCACTGGTCGTCGCCACCAGCGAGGCGCACGAATGGAGCGAACGAGAAATTACCCTGGCCAATATCGTCGCTGAACGCACGTGGCTGGCCGTCGAAAAATTGCGCCTGGATATGACGCTACGCGAGAGCGATGCCGCGCTGCGCGACGCCGATCGGCGCAAAGACGAGTTCCTGGCAACCTTGGCCCACGAGCTGCGCAATCCGTTGTCGCTGATCCGTAATGTCAGCACGCTACAAAATACCCCGGGCTCACCCGAACCCGATCCGCACTGGGGACAGGACATCATCGAGAGACAAGTCAATTATCTTACCCGGTTGACGGATGATCTATTCGACGTGAGCCGAATTACGCGCGACAAGCTCATTTTGCAAAAAGAGCCGGTGAACCTGGGTGACGTAATCCGGGCGGCGGTGGAATCGAGCCGCCCGCTGATCGACCAGCGGCAACACGAGCTTGCGATCGCGATGTCGCAGCAGTCCATCTACGTGGAAGCTGACCGCGTCAGGCTCACCCAGGTCTTCATGAACTTATTGAACAACGCCGCGAAGTACACGCCCAACAACGGACACATCTGGTTAAACGTCGAACAGGCGGGCGATACGGTCGTCGTCCGCGTTAAAGACACAGGCATTGGAGTTGCCGCTGAAAATTTGCCCCATTTGTTTGAATTGTTTTATCAAGTCGACCGCTCGTTCACGCGCGCCGAAGGCGGGCTTGGTCTCGGTCTCACGCTGGTTCATCGATTGGTCGAAATGCACGACGGCCATGTCGAAGTGCGCAGCGACGGCGTCAATCGCGGCAGCGAATTCATCGTCCATTTGCGCGCGCTTCCTGAACACTCGATTGCCGATCGTTACGAACCGGCTCATGGCAACGGCGCGGTGAGCCGGCCCCGCCGCCGCATCCTCGTTGCCGATGATTTTCCCCAATCGGCTGAGATCCTCGCGCGGCTGTTGCGACAAGACGGCAACGAAGTACAGATCGCGCAAAACGGCATCGAAGCCGTCGAAGCCGCCGCTGAATTTCAACCGGACGTGGCAGTACTTGACCTTGCGATGCCGAAACTCAACGGCTACGACGTCGCGCGTCTAATCCGCGAACAACCCTGGGGGAAGCGGATTTTTTTGATCGCGCTTTCCGGTTGGGGCCATCAGTTGGATCGTCAGCGCACCAAGGAAGCCGGCTTTGACGCCCATCTCACCAAGCCGGCCAAGTATGAAACCTTGGCGGAAGTTCTCGATCGATTAGCGGTAAACGACGAGATCGAAATCGGTCGGCATCGCGAGCTCTAAGACGCTGCTTCTCCGCGCCGAACTTGCGCAGCGCAGCCAAGATCGGCCTAGCCCCCGCCTCTAAAAATCGCTATACAAAAAGATCTCGACATCAGCTATACGATTTACTTCTAGGGGAGGCTTTACGGCAAATCTAGGTTTTGTTGGTCTCGGTGTCATGGGCAGCCGGATGGCGCAGCGTCTCCTGGCGGCGGGCCATTCGGTGATCGGATATAACCGCACTAAGTCCAAGGCGCAGGGTTTGTTGGACGCCGGCATGCAGTGGGGCGAATCGCCGCACAGCGTCGCGATGGCGGCCGAGATTATTTTCTCAATGGTCACAAACACCGAGGCGCTCCAGACGATCACCAGCGGTCCGAACGGGATTTTAGCCGGTCTCGCCCCAGGGAAGATTTACATCGATATGAGCACGGTGAGCCCGGCGGCAAGCCGCGAAATTGCCCGGCAAGTCGAAGCCAAGGGCGCGCAGATGCTCGATGCGCCGGTATCCGGCAGCGTCATCACTCTCGAAGAAGGCAAGCTATCCATCATGGTCGGCGGCGATCCTCAGACGTTCGAACGCGCGCTGCCGATCCTGCAAGCGATCGGTCCCAAGGTGACTCACGTCGGCGCCAATGGCCTTGCCGTTTCGATGAAGATCGCAACCAACTTGAGCCTCGCCGTGCAAATGCTAGCCTTTAGCGAGGGAGTGCTGCTGGCGCAAAAGAGCGGTATCGCGCGCGCAACGGCAGTCGAAGTCTTGCTCAATAGCGTGATTGCCTCGCCGATGGTGAAATACCGTGGGCCGTTCGTTCTCAACATGCCCGATGAAGCCTGGTTCGATGTCAATATGATGCAAAAAGACCTGCTTCTCGCGCTGGAAATGGGCCGCCAGCTCGACGTCCCGCTGCCGTCCACGGCGATTACCAATGAAATGCTCACGACCGCGCGCGGCATGGGACTGGCGGAAAAAGATTTTGCCATTTTGTTCGAAGCGCTGGCGCGAATGGCGGGAGTAAAGACTGAGAAAAGCGAGTTGAATACTCAGATAGTTCCGGATCGATCTGCAATACTCGATTTTGCGGTGACACTCTGATGGCCCAATCCAAGAAAGCTAAACCGACCGCCGCGAAGGCCGCCGTCGCGCGCGATGAGCGCTGGCTGCATTTCTATCGTCAGATGGTGAAAATCCGCCTCTTCGAAGAAGAGGTCAATCAGCTCTATCTCGGCGCTAAGATGCCCGGGCTCGCGCATCTCTATATCGGCGAAGAAGCGGTGGCAGTGGGCGTGTGCGAAGCGCTTCGTCAAGACGATTACATCACGAGCACACATCGCGGCCATGGCCACTGCATCGCCAAAGGCGCGGCGCCGGACAAAATGTTTGCCGAGCTCTTGGGCAAAGCCGCCGGTTATTGCCGCGGCAAAGGCGGCTCCATGCACATCGCCGATCAAGACACCGGTAATCTCGGCGCCAACGCCATCGTCGGCGGCAGCGCCGGAATGGCAACCGGCGCCGCCATGTCTGCGCAAATGCGCGGCAGCGATCAAGTAGCCGTTTGTTTTTTTGGCGACGGCGCTTTGGGGCAGGGACTGCTCTACGAAGCCATGAACATGGCTTCCCTCTGGAAGCTGCCGGTCATTTATGCCTGCGAGAACAACCAATACAACGAATACACGCACTACAGCGAAACCACGGCGGGCGGGCTGACCGCGCGCGCCGAAGCATTCGGTATTCACACCGAATCAATCGACGGCCAGGATGTGAGAGCGGTCCACGCCGCCGCGCAAAAATCAGTCGAGCAGGCGCGGCGCGGCGGCGGTCCGGCTTTCCTACTATGCAATACTTATCGGTTTCACGGTCACCATGTCGGCGACATCGATCGAGCTTACTACCGATCGAAGAGGGAGGAAGAAGAGTGGAAGACGCAACGCGATCCGGTGAAAGTCTTCGCTCAGTGGCTCACCAAAAGCAAATTAGCCGACGGCCATCTCCTCGGCCGAATCGAGACTGAAGTCGCTGCAGAAATTAAACAGGCGGTGACCTTCGCCCTGGCGACTCCTTACCCTGATGCTGACGAGGTGGATCAGCATGTCTACGCCTAGACACCCCTCGTCCTCCTTGCCGCGGCGGCTGGAAAAGGGCAAGGGTGAGGGATCGCAGTCGACCCTTGTCAGTGCAGCAACACGCGAGATCACATTCGCGCAAGCGATCAATGAAGCGTTGGCCGAGGAAATGCGCCGCGATCCGACGGTCTTTATCATCGGCGAGGATGTCGCCGAAGCGGGCACGCCGTTCAAAGTGCTTTCCGGGCTGGCGAAGGAATTCGGCACCAAGCGGGTGATCGATTCGCCGATCTCGGAAGCCGGCATCGCCGGCATCGGGGTCGGCGCGGCGATGACGGGCATGCGCCCTGTCGTGGACATCATGTTCGGCGATTTTCTCACCTTGACGATGGATCAGTTGGTCAATCAAGCCGCGAAGATCCACTACATGTCCGGCGGCAAGCTCAAAGTGCCGCTGGTCTTGCGCACGACCCTCGGTGCCACGCGCCGCTCTGCCGCGCAACATAGCCAGAGTTTGCATGCCTGGGTCAGCCATATTCCCGGGTTGAAAGTTGTCGTCCCAGCCACACCGTATGACGCCAAAGGTTTGCTCAAGAGCGCGATCCGCGACGACAATCCGGTGGTCTTTTTCGAAGATAAAATGATGTACCAGTTGAAGGGACCGGTGCCGCCGGAGGAATACACGATTCCGTTAGGTGTCGCCGATGTGAAGCGCGCTGGGCGCGATATCACTATCGTCGCCACGAGCAGCATGGTTCACGTCGCGTTGGCCGCAGCGCAATCGCTTGAGGCAACCGGCATCAGCGCCGAAGTCGTCGATGTTAGAACCACGTTGCCGCTGGACAAGCAGACGCTGATCGAATCAGTCAAGAAAACCAGCCGGGCGATCGTCGTCGACGAAGGCTACGAAAGCTACGGCGTCACGGCGGAGATCGCATCTATAATCGCCGACGGCGCCTTTTATTATCTCGACGCGCCGGTGAAACGCATGGGCGCCATGGACGTGCCCGTGCCGTTCTCGCCGGTGCTCGAAGACCAAACCGTGCCGACGCCGGAAACCGTAGCGCAAATGGCGCACCAGTTATGCGGAAAAACATGAGTCCGGCGTTTACGGTTTCGCGTCTTGTATTCAACTCGATACATAAGACTCTAGAGCCGAGACGAAAGGAGTAATCATGGGCCTCAAGACCTTCGGCCTGATGGCCGTCGATTGGGAAGGACGGGTCAACGTCGAGCGGCTGCGCCAAGATCGCTTGAACCGCATCAAGGCGGCGCTGAAAAAATCGGAGCTTGGCGCCCTGCTCTGCTTCGATATGAACAACATTCGTTACATCACCGCCACGCACATCGGCACGTGGGCGATGGACAAACTGGTGCGCTTCTCGCTGTTGGCGCAGGACGATGAGCCGATCCTGTGGGACTTCGGCTCCGCGGCCCGCCATCATCAGATCTATTGCCCCTGGCTCGGCGAGCGCTCGCGCGCCGGCATCTCCACCTTACGCGGCGCGACCCATCCAGGCTCCGGCTTGGCCGAAGACGTGGCAAAAAAAATCAAGCTGGAATTGGAAAAACGCGGGCTGCACAACGAACCGGTCGGCGTCGACGTGATCGAGATGCCCGTGCTGTTCGCTCTCCAAGCTCAAGGCATGAAAGTCGTCGACGGCCAGCAGCTCATGCACGAAGTCAGAAAAATCAAAACCCAAGACGAAATCACACTGCTCAACACGGCGACGATGATGGTCGATGCCGCGTATGACGAGCTCTATCGCTTCATGAAACCGGGAGTGAAAGAAAACGAATGCGTCGGTGTCGTCAGTAAAGTTCTTTACGATCTCGGCTCGGAACATGTCGAAGGCGTCAACGCGATCTCCGGTGAGCGTTGCAGCCCGCACCCGCATGTGTACACCGACCGCGTGCTTCGTCCCGGCGATCCGGCGTTTTTCGATATCCTACACAGCTACAATGGCTATCGCACTTGCTACTATCGGACCTTCGCCGTCGGCAGCGCCTCTCCGGCGATGGTCGACGCTTACAAACGCAGCCGCGACTACATGGACGCCGCCATCAGCATCGTCAAACCGGGAATCACCACGGCCGACGTAGTCAAGCTCTGGCCGAAAGCGCAAGAGTTCGGCTTTGCCAACGAAGAAGCCGCGTTCGCGCTCCAATACGGTCACGGGGTGGGTCTTTCGATCTGGGAGAAACCGATCTTCAGCCGCTTGGTCTCGCTCGATCATCCCGAAGTGATCGAAGAAGGAATGGTGTTTGCGCTGGAAACCTACTGGCCTGCGTCCGACGGCTGGTCCGCTGCCCGGCTCGAAGAAGAAGTGGTTGTAACTAAAGACGGCTGCGAAGTCATCACCCGCTTTCCATCGGAAAAATTGCTAGTCGCCGGCACCCATTACTTCACCACCGGCGGCGAGCTTTCAACGACGCGCGAGACGCAATCGAATCTGAATAACCCCGGCGCATTGGAACGGATAAAATCCTAGGCGCGCGATAAGAATTTTGTAGGGGCGACCGGCGGTCGCCCTCAGCCATTAGACAAACGACAACCATGCCCACCAACGTAATCATGCCCGCGCTCGGCGTCGCACAGCAAACCGGCACGCTGCTCAAGTGGCTCAAAGCCGAAGGCCAATCGGTGTCGAAAGGCGAGCCGCTCATGGAAATCGAAACCGACAAAGCGACGGTTGAAATCGAAGCGCCGGCCTCCGGCGTTTTAGCTCACGTGATCGCCCAGGCTGGCGACGAAGTTCCCGTGGGGCAGAGAATAGCTTTGATCCTAGCGCCGGGCGAGTCACCGGAGACCGAGGCAAAATCACCCGAGCCAACACCGACGCCGAATAAGGCAAAGATCTTCGCTCCGCCGGCGGCGCCAAAAACGACTCCGTCCGCAGCATCAATGACACCGAATCGCGGCCGCGTGCTCGCATCGCCGGCCGCCAAAAGAATCGCACAAGAAAAAGGAGTGAACCTCGCTTCTCTCCAAGGCAGCGGTCCGGAGGGAAGCGTTTTGGCCGATGATGTGCTGCGGGCGTCGACTACCGAATTGCCGCACAGACCGGCGATTCCTGAAGCTGAGAAAATCATACCGCTTACGCCCATGCGTCGCATCGCCGGCGAGCGCATGACGCAAAGCAAACTGAGCGCGCCCCATTTTTACATCAGCATGGATATCGACATGAGCGCGGTCGGCGCGCTGCGCGGCGAGTGGAAGAGCCGCGGTGACGAGATCGTCCCTTCGATCAACGACTTTATTCTACGCGCCTGCGCGCGCGCCCTGAAAGATTTCCCGTTGATCAATTCAACTTATACGGAGCAGGGGATCAAACTCTCAATCGGAGATCAACATCGGCATGGCCGTCGCCCTCGACGAAGGACTTGTGGTGCCGGTGATTCGTAATGCCGACCGCTTGTCGCTGACGGAGCTCGCGGCGCAGAGCCGCCAGCATTGGCCGACAAAGCACAAAGATAAAAAACTCTTCCCGCTCGATTATGAGGGCGGCACGTTTACGGTGTCGAATCTCGGCATGCTCGGCGTCGACAGCTTTACCGCGATCATCAACCCGCCCCAGGCAGCGATCCTGGCCGTCGGGCGCGTGGCGCCGCGAGTGATTGTTGAAGAAGGAATGTTCGCGATCAAATCCATGATGACCGCCACCTTGTCAGCCGACCATCGGATCGTCGACGGCGCCATGGCCGCGCGCTTTTTGCAAAACGTCAAGAAACTGCTTGAGAACCCCCAAGCATAATTTCTCCATGAACAAAATCGTCATCCGGAATCTCACCAAGACTTACAGCGGCGGAGCGGTGGTGGCGTTGCAAGATATCGACCTTGAAGTCGCCCCCAATGAAAGCCTCTGTGTTTTAGGGCCGAGCGGCTGTGGCAAGACAACTTTACTGCGAATCATCGATTGTCTTATCAGCCGTGACCGCGGTGAGGTGCTGATCGACGGCCAGCTTGTGACCCAACCGCGGCCTGATGTCGCCGTCGTGTTTCAACACTTCGGTCTTTTTCCCTGGAAGCGCTTGGAAGAAAACATTGCCTATGGCTTGGAGCTCAGAGGCAAATCGCGCGAGGATATTTCGGCGCTCGTTAAGCGTTACGTCACTCTAATCGGGCTCAAGGGGTTCGAAAAATCCTACCCGCACCAGCTTTCCGGCGGCATGCAGCAGCGCGCCGGCCTGGCGCGCGCCATGGCGATCAATCCGTCGGTGCTGCTCATGGATGAACCGTTCGGCGCGCTCGACGCACAAACCAGAGAACTGATGCAGGAAGAGCTGCTGCGCCTATTAGAAACCGAACGGAAAACCATGATCTTTGTGACCCACAGCATCGACGAAGCAATCGTTTTAGGCGACCGCATCGTCGTTATGTCGTGCCGGCCCGGCCGGATTCGAGAGATTTTTTCCATCGATATTCCACGGCCGCGAAAAATTCTTACGGTCCGAGCTCATCCGCGCTACATCGAGCTTAGAAACGCTATCTGGGAAATGCTCAAATCGGAACAAGAGCAAAACCCCGAAGGAGAAATCGCCCATGAGCCGGCGCGCTAAAGTTCGTCTGCTTTCGCTTCTCCTAGTTCTGGCGCTGTGGGAATATTACGGGCGGCGCGTGAATCCGATCTTGTTTACCTATCCGCTCGCGATCGCTCCGCGCGTTTCATCGATCTTGTCCGGTTCGGGCGAATTGCAAAGCTACATGCAGGCCAGCCTTTTGGTTTTGCTTTATGCTTCGATTCTCGCGGTGATCGTCGGCGTATTTCTTGGCGTGGTGATGGGGCGCTATGCCTTGGTCGAGTGGGCGACGGATATTTATGTCAATGCGCTTTATTCGATGCCGATGGTGGCGATGGTGCCACTGATCGTGCTTTGGTTCGGCTTTAAGATACCGGCGAAAGTCATCATCGTTTTTCTCTTCATGGTCTTCCCGATTCTGATTAACACCTATCAAGGTGTCAAAGACGTCGATCGCAATCTGCAGGAAGTCGCCCGCTCGTTTTGCTCCAGCGAAGCCCAGCTCTGGCGCCATTTGATCATCCCATCCGCGCTGCCGTTCATTGTCGTTGGCATTCGGCTGGCGATCGGCCGCGGACTGGTCGGCATGATCGTCGCGGAATTTTACACATCGGTCACAGGCTTGGGCTATATGATCGTCCGCTACGCCAATGCCTTCGAGACCGACAAGCTCTTTGTTCCGATCGTGGTGGTTATGATATTAGGGGTTGGGCTTATGTCACTCGCCAAGTGGATCGAGGGGCGCATCGCGCCGTGGAGAAATTTTGACGAACGGGAATAGGGAAAGGAGGTCTTATGAAAAAAGCTTTGCTGATTCTGGCTGCTCGCAACTGTATGGATTTGGAGCGCTCCGCCGATGCGCAGACCAAACGAAAAGTTGTCTTTGGCGTGCCCGTCACGCCTCCCAATGTGGTTCATATTCCGCCCTACGTCGCCAAGGAGCTGGGTTTCTTTGCCGAGAATAATATCGACGTGGAGTTCGTCACCTTCGAAGGCGGCACGCAGACTCTGCGCGGCAGCGTCGCCGGCGGCCTGGATATCACCGGCACGAGCTCCGATCCGGCGATCATCGCTGCGGCCAAAGGCGCCGGCACCAAAGTGCTCGGCAGCTATTCGCATCGATTATCTCAGTCGATGTTAGTGCAAGGCGACATCAAGAGTTGCAAGGATCTCAAAGATCGAAAAATCGGCATTCAGGAAGTCGGCGCGTTTAACGAAGTCATGAGCCGCGCGGTGCTGGCGACTTGCGGGCTCACGCCCAAGGACGTGCAATACATACCGGTGAGCACCAAAGGCCGCGTGCCGGGATTGCTGACCAATCAAATCGACACGGCGATTCTTCATGTCGACCAAGCGATCGTGGCAAAAAAGAAAAAACCGGAGCTCAATATTCTGGTCAATCTCTGGGAGCCGCTGCCCAAGTGGCTCTACGCCGCTTACATCGCGCCGGAAAAAGAGATCGCGAATAATCGCCAACTTTACATCGACATCATGGCGGCGCTCATCAAGGCAAACCGTTACATTTACAATAACAAAGCCAGGGTCGTAGAAATCGCGACAAAATACACGCAGCAGGACGGTGACGCCGTGGCGCAAACGTACGACATCTTAGCGAACGCGGGCGCCTGGCCGGTGAACGACGGCTTGCCAAAGGATATGGTCGAGTGGACGGTCAACAAGCAAGTGGAGTTAGGCACGATCAAAGCAGATGATAAACCAAGCTACGAAAAACTCGTCGACGTCTCGATCGTCCAAGCTGCGTTGGCAAAAGCCGGCGGCCGTTTGAAAGGCGACAAACGTTGGGATTAGCTGAAACGCTAGATTCCGATTAACACTGAGGGAGGGCAGGAACAGTTTCTTGCCCTCTTTTTTATGGCGCAGCGCGACCAGGAAAAAGAAAGAGATGGCTCTGCTGGCGATACGGCTTCTCCCTTCGGCGAACCCGTGACCATTCCGCTGACCGACACTCTTGATCTCCATCCCTTTCGGCCCAAAGACATTCCGAGCGTCGTCGAAGAATATCTCGAACAATGCAAACAAGCTGGTTATCGCGAAGTGCGCTTGATCCACGGCAAAGGCAAAGGCGTGCAGCGCAATATCGTGCGTTCGCTATTGCAGAAACATCCCGGCGTCGATTCATTTCATGACGCGCCGCTTGAGGTCGGCAGCTGGGGCGCGACGATAGTTGCCTTGAAACAGGAAAGCTAGGCGGGAGCGAAAGGATCTTCGCCTTTCGCTTTCATTAAATAAAAAATCGTGATCGCCACTCCGACGGTGATGAAACTGTCGGCGAGATTGAATGCCGGCCAGTGATAGTTCGACCAATAGAAATCCAAAAAATCGATCACTTCGCCATGCAAAGCCCGATCGATCAGATTCCCAACGGCGCCGCCGAGAATAAACGCGAGCGCGGTTATCAGCCCGGTTTCTTGCTCGCGCAGGCGCCGCAGCATGACGATGATGAAGCCGATGGCTAGAGCGGAAACCAGCACGAGGAAGGGCAAACGAAAAGCTTCATGGCTGCCGGCGAAAATGCCGAATGCGGCGCCGGTATTGCGCACGTAAGTCAGGCTGAACAAGCCATCGATGATTGGGATCGAGTGATGCAGCGGTATCGTGCGGTCGACGATGATCTTGGTGAGCTGATCAAGAACGACAATCAAAATCAGCCAAGTGCCGACGAGCTGCCATTTTTTCGCACTCAAGCCGCTTCTCCGGCATTGAGCACCGACGCGCAACGTGCGCAAACGGTCGGATGGGTTGGATCTTTGCCCACTGCGGGGTCGTATTTCCAGCAGCGTGTGCATTTCGCACCGTCCGCTTTGCGCACCAGGATCCGGCAATTGAGTTGAGTAGCTTCGTACACCGATGCCTCGACTCCGGCTGCGCCGAGAGAATCGCCAAGGATATCCGCTTGTGAAACAATCAAAAGATCCTGTAATCGATTGCGATCATCTAGGACAAGGCCCGTTAAAATCGAGTTGCGATCGCCATTGCGCGATTCGAACGAGACTTTGGCATCGAGCGAATGACCGATGATTCCCGCGGCGCGCGCTTGTTCCAACGCTTTGAGTACCTCGCTTCGTTCTCGGAAGATCCGGTCCCATTTTTCTGCGAGCTGCGCATCACCGAGACTGGTATCGGGCTCGGGAATGCGCGAGAGAAAAACACTTCCGGCGCGCCGCTCTTTGTCCGGCATGTAGTTCCAGATCTCTTCCGCCGTAAAAGACAAAATGGGCGCCATCAAATGGACCAAGGTGTCGAGAATCCGATAGAGCGTCGTCTGCGCCGCCCGGCGGGTGTTCGATCTTGTTCCTTCGCAATACAGCCGGTCTTTGACGATGTCGAGATATTGCGCGCTTAAATCGACGCTGCAAAAATTATTGAGCGTATGATACACCGCGTGGAATTCGTAATTGTCGTAAGCTTCGCGGCAGCGACTGAGCACATTTTGTGTCCGCTGCAGAATCCAGCGATCCATTTCGTCGAGTTGAGCAGTTTGAACGGCGTCTTTATCCGGCTCGAAATCGTAAAGATTACTGATCAAAAAACGCGCCGTGTTACGCAAGCGCCGATAGGCTTCGACCAAGCGGCTGAGGATTTCATCCGAAATCCGCACGTCTTCACGAAAGTCCTCGGCCGCCACCCAGAGACGGAGAATTTCCGCGCCGGATTTTTTCATAATCTCCTGCGGCGCGATCACGTTGCCCAAAGACTTAGACATCTTGCGGCCCTTGCCATCGAGAGTGAAGCCGTGGGTCAGCACGCTATCGTAAGGCGCGCGACCACGCGTCGCCAAGGAAGTGAGCAGTGCGGTGTGAAACCAACCGCGGTGCTGGTCGCTGCCTTCGAGATAGAGATCGGCTCTGCCGCCTAAACGTGGATCTTGCTCGACGACCGATGCCCAGCTCACGCCCGAATCAAACCAGACGTCCAGAATATCTTCTTCGCGAGCAAAATCATGACCAGCGCAATCAGGGCAGGTGAGAGTTACCGGCACCAACTCGTCGACCGGCCGGATAAACCAAGCGTCCGAGCCTTCTTTTTCAAAAATCGCCGCGACATGATTACAGAGTTCTTGGGTTAAAACCGCTCGGTTGCACTTTCGGCAATAAACCGCTGGAATCGGCACGCCCCAGGAACGCTGGCGCGAAATACACCAATCCGGCCGGCTTTCGAGCATGCCGCGAATGCGATCTTTGCCCCAAGGCGGAATCCAGCGCACTGATTCGATCGCGTCGAGCGCGCTTTGCCGTAACCCCTTCGTCTCCATCGAAATGAACCACTGCTCGGTGGCGCGAAAGATCACCGGATTTTTGCAGCGCCAACAATGGGGATAACTGTGCGACAGCTTTTCTTCTTTGAGCAACGCGCCGTGCTCGGTTAATTTTTGAATGATGCGCGGATCAGCTTTGAACACCGACTCGCCCTTAAGGTCGCCGGCTTCATCAGTAAATTTGCCCTCCGCATCCACCGGTGCCACAACCGGCAAGCCGTAGCGCAAACCTACTTCGTAGTCTTCTTGGCCGTGGCCGGGAGCGATATGGACGGAGCCGGTTCCTTGGTCTTGCGTGACAAAGTCGCCGAGAATAATTTTCGAATCGCGATCGATCCAGGGATGACGGCAAACGATGCCTTCGAGCTCGGTGCCGGGCCATGCGCCCCCTGTAGTCTGATATTCTTCAGGCGCAATGCCGCAAGCCTCCATCACGCTGGGAATCAGCTCTTGATTAATGATGAGTTCGCCCTTTGGAGTTTTAACGAGCCGGTACATGAATTTTGGGTGGACCGCGATCGCTTGATTGGCCGGCAAAGTCCAAGGGGTCGTCGTCCAGATCACAAAAAACGTTCCTCTGACGGGATCGACAGGGAATAATCCTTGCGAATCTTTCACGGCAAATTTGACGTAGATTGACGGCGAGGTGTGGTCCTCGTACTCGACTTCGGCTTCCGCCAGCGCGGTCACACAGGATGCGCACCAGTACACCGGTTTTTTTTGTCGATAAAGCGCGCCCGAAGCGGCTATCTTGCCGAGCTCGCGAACTTCTTGCGCTTCGTAGGCCGGGTCTAAGGTTCGATACGGCCGTTCCCAATCGCCGAGCACGCCGAGCCGTTTGAATTCATCGCGCTGAATCGAGATATACTTTTCCGCATACTCCTTGCAGAGACGGCGAATCTCCGCCTTGCTGAGCGCCAATTTTTTCGCTCTGCCAATGTTCTTTTCGACCTGTAGCTCGATCGGCAAACCGTGACAGTCCCAGCCGGGAACATACGGCGCAGCGTTGCCGGTCATCGCTTTGTATTTAACGATTATGTCCTTAAGAATCTTGTTGAGCGCATGGCCGATGTGGATGTTGCCGTTCGCATACGGCGGACCGTCGTGCAGTATAAATTTAGGCCGTTCCTGATTGGCTTCAAGAATTTGGAAATAAGTTCCTTCGCGCTGCCACCTTTCGACTTGTTTCGGCTCATTCTGAGGCAGGTTGGCCCGCATCGGAAAATCCGTCTTCGGTAAATTCAGCGTGTCTTTGTATTCCATATGAACGTCGAGTCTGGAGAACAGGAAGGACGTAAAATCCGACCGTCCTTATCGGTGATGGTTTACGCCACGCACCATTCGCGACGCGAACATATCGGCTTTGTTTTCCGCGTCTGCCCAAAAAACGAAGTGGCCCATCTCGTGGTAGACCGTGTTGATCCAGCGCCGTTCTGAATTGTACTTGCGCCCCTTCTTCCAGTTTTCCGGATGGACCAAATAAATCTGGCCGTTTTCATAAGTCTTACCGGCGGTCTTGCCCCAGTCGATATATTCAAACCACTCGACTTGAGGATTTTTTAAATGATAGAAGCGGCATAACACTGCGATGGCTTTCTTGAAAGCCACGGCCTTGTAATCACGGAAAAACGCCGAAAGCAGGCGATCCACTAGACGGCGTTCTTTGATCGGCGGCAGGATCATTTTCATGGTACAGGTCCGAATTCAGAGGGGGCTAAATTTTATTACCATACAACCACTTTAATAGAAACAGCCGTGGCTTCATTCCGGTGCCAGAAAAAACGGCTAAGTCATAGTAATTACAGAACTTTTTTGATTTATCCGGTTTCATGGATCGAAGTTTTTTACAGGCTATTCCTGCTCTTGCGACGGAGAAAAAAGTATCGTAGATTGGCGTACTTCGGAATCCCTGAGCCGGTATTGCACTGGCAAATTGTTTGAAAATTAATGACCGCTTGGCTGACTCGTAACGTTGCTTCCTTTAGCACCCAATGTGCTTTCACGATCGGTTGCGGTGGTGGTTAGACTTTTACCGCAGCGATGGTTGTTTCGCACATCCGATCAGATTGCGCGGCTGGGATTTGGATTATTTAAAGGGTTTCGCACTCGCTCGATCAGCAACATCGCGGCGGTTTATCGTCATCGACTAAACGACGGCGAAATTGCCGAGATAGCGCGCCGTTCGCTCCGCAATTTTTTTCGCGATTGTGTCGAAATCGGGGTCGTGCTGCAGTCATCGGACGACGATGTACGAGCGGCGATCCCGATCGTCGGCCGGGAACACCTTGACGCCGCTATCGACAAGGGGATGGGAGTGCTGGTCCTGAGCGCTCATTTAGGAAATTTTTTTGTTCTCGGAACCCGTCTGGCTCTCGAAGGCTATCCAACTTTTGTTTTGGTAAATCAGCCGCGTGATGGTCGTTTCGCCGAGCTTATGGACAGATATAGATTAAAGGTGAAACAGCGCACGATTCACGCCCGGCCACGTCGTGAAGCGCTAAGACAACTCAGCACGATCTTGCGCAGCAATCAGATCGCCGTGGTCATCGCCGATGAGTACCGACAAGGCAAAGGAGTTCAAGTTCCGTTATTTGGCCGGACCGTGATCGCGCGCCGCGGACCGGCGACACTGGCACTAAGAACCGGCGCTGCGGTGATCCCGGCCTGTCTGATTCGACAGCCCGACGATACCCTAAAGTTGATCATTGAACCCGAGCTGGAGCTCGATCGGTCGGGGAAGAGCAAAGCAGAGGTTCAAGAAAATACCCTACGCATGACCCAGTGGCTGGAGCAAACCATCGGCAAATATCCAGATCAGTGGAATTGGATGAATATCCGCGCATGGGACAACGCCGCCGATGAATCCGTCGCTCCCGGGGATCCTGTACGACGCGCATCGTGACAAGCAGGAAAGGGGACTGAAGTGAAGAGCAGCAAGAAAGACCTCGATGAATTAAAAAAGAAAGTTGCCTTAGGCAACCGCATCATGTTTTACCAGGGTTTGGCCGATTATCACGGCCATGTCAGCGCGCGAATACCGGGCACCAGCAAATTTTTTATCAAGCCCGTATTGGCCCCGCTTGGCGAGATCGCGCCCAAACACATCATCGAAGTCGATATCGACGAGTACATGGAAGTCTGCGAGCAAAACTACTCACAAGCGGGTAATAAACGAACGGTTACCAAGTTGAAAAATCCGCCGCGCGAAACCATGATCCATGCGGCGATATATAAAGCGCGACCCGAGGTCAATTCGGTCGTGCACACGCACCAGACGATCGCCACGGCATTTTCCGTGGCGGGCACGCCGATCCTGCCGATCTATAATCAGGCAGCCGTCTTCGCTCCAGAGACGCCGATTTTTCCGAGTCCCCGGCTTATTTACACGGTTCAGGATGGCAAAGAAATATGTCAAACCTTGGGTGATCGTACCGCGATGTTGCTCAAAGGACACGGCATTGTTGTGTGTGGCGATAGCTTGGAATATGCTACGATTCACGCCATTTATTTGGAGCGGACCGCCTATATGCAGTTCATCGCGAGCTGCGTCGGCAAGCCGGCAATCATGCCGCAGTCCGAAATCGACTATATGAAAGAAAATATGACGTTTCGCTCCTATGATGCTTTTGCTTATTTCAAATCGTTGCTGCCCAAAAGCGCGCGGCTCTAGGATATTCTTTTAACATTTGGAGGATGGATCGATGGCGAAACGGGAAGAAAAAGTGACTGAATCTACGACGAAAAAGCCTATCCAAGATCTACGTGAATGGCTTCAGCGGGTCGAAGAATTGGGCGAGCTGGTTCACGTCAAAGAAGCGGTAAGTTGCGACGAAGAAATGAGCGCCATCGGTTACCTTGTGGCCAAGCAGAAGCCCTCGCCGGCGATCCTCTTTGACAACATCAAGGGCTACGAGAAAAGCCCGTTCAAAGCGCGCTCCCTGTGGAACATTCTCGGGCCGAGCATTTCGCGCATCGCCCTGACAATGGAAGAACCGCCCGATACGCCGATCGTAGCCTTGATCAATCGGGTCAAAGACAAACTCAAACACCGCACACCACCGCGCGAAGTAGGACAGTCGCAAGCGGGATTTTATGAGAATACGCTGACGGGCGATCAGATCGATTTAACCCAATTGCCGATCCCGAAGCACTGGCCATTGGATGGCGGGCGCTACGCCGGCACCGCGGACTGCGTGATCACGCGCGATCCTGACTCCGGCTATCTCAACGTCGGCACCTATCGCATGATGATCCAGGGAAAGAACGAAACCGGCCTTTATCTTTCGCCAGGAAAAGATGCGCGTTTGCATATCACGCGCTCGTGGCAACAGGGAAAGCCGGTTGAAGTGGCCGCCGCCTGGGGAATCGATCCCTTGTTCATGGTGGTTGGGTCGCAGACGTTTGCTAAGAACGTTTCCGAATATGAATTTCTCGGCGGCATCAAAGGCGAGCCAATTCCCGTCGTCAAAGGCAAGACGACGAATTTATTGCTGCCCGCGAATGCGGAATTCATGATCGAAGGCATCATCAAACCGAATTCAGTGAAGAGCGAAGGACCTTTCGGTGAATTTCCCGGTTACTACGGCAGACCTGAAGCCGGTTGCCCGTTGGTCGAAGTGACCGCCGTGCATTATCGCAACAAGCCGATTCTGACAAACGCGCTCATGGCCGATTATCCATCGAATGAGCAAAGTGGCTTTTTCTCGATCATCCGCTCCGCGCGCATCTGGGACGATTTGGATAAACTCGGCGTGCCGGGAATCCAAGGCGTTTATGCGCACCCGGCCGGCGCCGGCGGTTTCGGTATGACGGTGATCGCGCTTGAACAGCGCTATGCGGGTCATGCGGCGCAGGCTTTGGCGCTGGCGGCGCAGGTGCCCGGCGGTGCCTATTACACCAAGTGGATCATCGCGGTCGATGAAGATATCGACCCGACCGATATGGACCAAGTGATTTGGGCGATGAGCAGCCGCTGCAATCCGATCGACGACATTGACGTGCTGCGCAATACCTGGAGCACATGGCTCGATCCGACGCAAAATCCACCGGAAAAGCGCCCCTACGGCTCCAAGGCGCTGATCAACGCCTGCAAAGAGCACCGTCATTTGCCGGTGTTCTCCAAGCGCACCGCGCTGCGCAAAGAAATTTACGACAAGGTGGCCGGCGAGTGGAAAAAACTCGGTCTACCGGGTGAAGTGCCCACCGTGCGGGCTTTCGAGGAAGAAAAGAAAGTTGTCTACCACGAGGTCGGCGGTTTCGAACCGGGCAAACAGCCCGGGGAAAAAGAAGAGAATTAGTCTTGGCCTCGACGGTAACGATCAGAGATGATCGTTACCGCGACTGTATCAGCGTAATTTTCGAATGAATGCGCGAAAAGAGCTAATTAATTGCGTCCTCGCCTCGTTCGTTGGTCCTGATGCGAATGACCTCTTCCACTGGCGTGACGAAGATTTTGCCATCGCCGATCTTGCCGGTTTGCGCCGACTCCAAGATCGTTTCGACGACTTTCGGCACTAAATCATCGGCGGCCAGAATTTCTAGCTTTACTTTCGGAAGAAAATCGACGGTGTATTCAGCGCCTCGGTAAAGTTCCGTATGACCCTTTTGTCGGCCGAAGCCTTTCACTTCTGTGATCGTCATGCCCGTGATGCCGGCGGCAGTGAGTTTTTGTTTCACTTCGTCGAGTTTGAACGGCTTGATGATCGCTTCAATTTTTTTCATAAGATTCCCCTCTTCTTCGTTGTGGGGTGCAGTCGCTCTCCCCAGTGAAAGGGGAGAGCGACCGAATGACAGTCTATTACTTTATATATCGAAGTACAGAGCGAACTCCCAAGGATGGGGGCGCAGGCGGATGGCATCGACCTCAGCCTTTCTCTTGTACTCCAGCCAGGTCTCGATCACGTCCTTGGTAAACACGTCGCCCTCTGAACAGAAACTCATGATCCTTCTCCAAAGCATCGAGCGCCTGATCCAACGACCCCGGCATCGATTTCACCTTGGCCGCCTCTTCGGGCTCTAGCTCGTATAAGTTCTTGTCGATCGGCTTGGGCGGCTCAGTCTTGTTTCTGATCCCATCCAGTCCCGCCATCAGCATGGCGGGGAAGGCAAAGTACGGATTGGCACTGGGATCGGGGGTCCTAAACTCTAGTCTCTTGGCCTTCTCACTGGTGGAGTACATGGGTATACGCACGCAGGCACTGCGGTTTCTGGCCGAGTAGACTAAATTGATCGGCGCTTCGTAGCCGGGGACTAATCTTCGATAGGAGTTGGTCGTGGGGGCGATAAAGGCGCAGAGCGCGTGGGCGTGTTTAATCAACCCGCCGATGTAGTATCGGGCGGTGTCGCTGATCAACCCGTAGCCTTTCTTGTCGTAGAAGATATTCTTCCCGGCTTTCCACAGACTCTGGTGGCAGTGCATGCCGGAGCCGTTGTCTTGAAACAAGGGCTTGGGCATGACCGTGACCACTTTGCCTCTCTTCCTGGCGGTGTTCTTGACCACGTATTTATACGTCAGCACCTTGTCGGCCATCTTGGTCATGGTGTCAAAGCGCATGTCGATTTCAGTCTGGCCGCCGGTGGCGACTTCGTGGTGATGGACTTCGATCTTGACTCCGCATTTCTCTAAATTTAACACCATCTCGGATCTTAGATCCTGGTACTGGTCCATGGGGGGGACGGGGAAGTAGCCTTCTTTGTATCTGAATCTTGTTGCCGAGATTGGGCTGGTCTCCGCCTTTGCCGGAGTTCCAAAAGCCTTCGACCGAGTCAATATGGTAGTAGCCCTCATGATGGTTTTGGTCGAAGCGCACGCTGTCGAAGATAAAAAACTCGATCTCGGGGCCCCAGTAGCTGGTGTCGGCTAGGCCGGTGGACTTTAAATACTTCTCGGCTTTCTGGGTGATGTATCTCGGGTCTCGGGTGTAGGACTCGCGGGTGATGGCGTCGAGGACGTTGCAGATAAAGCTGATGGTGGAGTGTTCGGTGAACGGGTCCATCATGGCGGTGTCGGCGTCGGGCAGCAAAATCATGTCGGATTCATTGATCGATTGAAATCCGCGTATGCTGGAACCGTCAAACCCCAACCCTTCTTCGAACAGCTCGGCGGATAACTCGGCTGCCGGGATCGAAAAGTGCTGCCATAACCCGGGAAAATCGACAAACTTCAAATCCACGATCTCGACCTTATTCTTCTTCGCCATCTCTAAGGCGTCTTTCACTGACATGGAGTTGCTCCTCTCTTTGTAGTGGTGAAAATTTTTAAACTCACTTTTGTTATCATATTCTTGCGCAGACAACTACTTTGATGACGCAGCAAACTATTCATAGGCGCGTTCGTTGTGTTGACTCAAATCTAAGCCCATTCGTTCTTCGTCATGAGCGATTCTAAGTCCCATTATCGCCTTCACGATGGAAAGAAGGATGTAAGTCCCAACGAAAGCCAAAATCAAGGTAACGACAACGGAAACGAACTGAATCCAAAGCTGCCCGGGGTTGCCGAAGAATAAACCGTCGTTGCCGGCCGCGTTAACCGCTTTCGAAGCGAAAAGACCGGTGGCAAGCGCTCCCCAGGTGCCGCCGACGCCATGCACTCCGACCACGTCCAATGAATCGTCATAGCCAAGTTTGGGTTTCAAACTACAGGCGATTGAACAGAATATGCCACCGCCGATACCGATCCAAATGGCAGAGATGGGGCCGACGAAGCCTGACCCGGGAGTGATCGCTACGAGACCGGCTACCGCACCGCTCGCGGCACCCAAGACCGTTGGCTTATCGCGAAGAAGCCAATCCATTGCGAGCCAAGAAAGCGCTGCGGCCGCAGTAGCGAGATGCGTCGATACAAACGCCGAAGTCGCCAAGCCATCGGCGGCCAGAGCGCTGCCGGCGTTGAAACCAAACCATCCGACCCACAGCAGACCCGCGCCGATCACGCTGAACGGCAGATTATGTGGCGGCATCGCCTCTTGGCCGTAGCCAATCCGTTTCCCAAACATGATGGCGGCGACAAGCGCCGACGCTCCCGAACTGATATGGACGACGGTGCCGCCGGCGAAATCCAATGTGCCTATCTCCCGCAGCAAACCCTTGACTCCCCAAACCCAATGGGCGAGCGGATCGTAGATAAACGTGGCCCAAAGAATAATGAAAACAAGAAACGAGCTGAACTTGACGCGCTCAGCGAACGCGCCGGTAATCAACGCTGGCGTGATGATGGCAAACATCATCTGATAAATCATGAAAGCAGCGTGCGGGATAGTGGCGGCGTAGTCGGCATTCGGCTCAGGCCCGACCCCGCGCAGACCAAACCATTCCGAGCCTCCGAGCCATCCGCCGCCGATGTCCGGCGCAAATGCCAGGCTGTAGCCCCACAAGGCCCATTGGATGGTGATGACAGCGACAATAATAAAGCTATGCATGATGGTGCCTAAAACATTTTTCCGCCGAACCAAGCCACCATAAAAAAGAAACAGGCCAGGGATTGTCATCATCAAAACCAGCGCAGAAGACGTGAGCATCCACGCCGTATCACCTTTGTCGATCTTGGCTTGAGGCGTGGCAGCGGAAGGCGCTGGAGCTTGCGGCGCGCTGGGGGCTGTGACGGATGGGGCGGTTGGGGAGGTTTGCGAGGTGTCCTGCGCGGAAGTTAGCAGCGGCGTGGTTAAACAAATCAATAATGCCATAAAAATAACCCGCCATTCTATGCATCGATAGCTCACAATCGACCCTCCTTTTTGTGCGTAATACTTGAGCAATTGAATGGAATTGAAAGTGATTTTGGATGCTTAACGCAACGGTTATGCCATCAACACGATCATTGAAATACTTCTTTTTTCAATCAGTTGAATCGAACGTGGTGGTTGTGATGAAGGCCATGCCGCCCTATAAATAGGCAATCGCTTAATTTATAGGCAAGGACAAATTGGGATTCACTTAAGATGTAAGAAAAATGCGCTGAACGGAGCGGCGACGGACGGCGTGCGGAAGACTCGCGAAACGATCAAGGAACGCTCGTTATCTCATCGGGGAGTGCAAAGTGAATGTTTTCTTCGCTGAAGCCGAGATGGCTAATCTCAGCGCCCTCTTGCTGAAAAAACTCTGCTGCCTGCTCAACCAGGCGCTCCGGCACCGACGCGCCAGAGGTGATGCCAACCCGCTTGATGCCCACCAGCCAGGCGCGATCGATCGCGCGACAATCGTCGATCAAGTAAGCGGCTTTGCCGTGGCTCTTGGCGACTTTACATAGCTGATTGGAATTTTCGCTATTGCGCGAGCCGATCACTAAAACCAGGTCAACTTCTTTGCTAAGTTCTTTGACGGCGTCTTGGCGGTTCTGCGTCGCATAGCAGATATCTTGTTTAGCGGCGGTGATGAGCTTGGGAAATCTTTCTCTTAGAGCATCGGTGATTTCACGCGTATCATCCACGCTCAAAGTAGTCTGGGTCAATGCGACAACTTTTTCGGGGTCGGGAATATCGACCTTTCTGGCTTCGTCAACATTGGCAACAATCCGGATATGTCGCGGCGCTTCGCCCCTCGTGCCGACTATCTCGTCATGTTTTTCATGGCCCACGAGAATGATCCAGTAGCCTTGCGCGGCAAATTTGCGGACCTCGCGATGAACTTTTTCCACCAGCGGACAGGTGGCGTCGATGATGACTTGCAGATTTTTTTTCTTGGCTTGCTCCCATACGGCCGGAGCAATTCCATGTGCGCTAAAAATAAGCTTTGCCCCGTCAGGCACTTCATCGACAGATTGAACGAAGCGAACACCACGATCGGTAAATTCGCGGACCACGTGCAAGTTGTGGACGATTTCATGAAACACGTAGAGAGGCGGGCCATGACGCTGGAGCGCCCTTTCGACAGTCTCGATGGCCATCTCGACGCCGGCACAAAAGCCGCGCGGCGTCGCCAATATTACTTTTTCAATTGCCATACTTTCCAAAGCAAGTTTGGAGGAATCAGCCAAGGGTGTCAAACGGCAGCGAGCGGCCGTCGATCTCGTTGCTTTCTAGTGAGACTCGTCACATAAGCGCGAGAATTTTCTTAGCTGCCATCTCAGCACCATTCAACGGCACCGCCGGCCAATGTTGATCTTTGTTCAGCAGTCGGGCGATGCTCGGCGCGATATCGCCAAAAAGCAAATCATCCTGCCGAATAAACTCGGCCGTCGCCAAGTCACTTAAAGCCTGAACCAAATGCGGATATTCGCGAAACTCACCGCGGTCCGTGTAGAGTATCGATGTTTGATGGGCGAGGACATCGGCGACGATACCATAGCCCGGTTTTGTGATGACCACGTCGGCGGCGCGAACCAGGTCTTGGTAACGACGCTGCCCGTCGGGTAGGATCAACAAATTGCTGTCAAGCCGCTGCGCCTCGCCGTCCGTTGCAACGAAATAATATTCGCGAAGCTGCTTCAGTTTCTCCCATGGCAAGCGCTTGAGCCCGAGGCCGCCAAAACTCAAAAGAATACTCGGCAGAGAATCCGGCAGACCGAATTTGGCCTTCGCCTGCCGTTTGTTCAGTGGCGAAATGCGGGCGACCCAGGGAATCGACGCCTGTGTCGGAAAAATTTCCAGATTGCCGGGATAGGGTAGAGTCAAAGCCAATGTCGCTTTGCGATAGAAACTTTCCATCTCCTCGATCAGTGGAAGAAACGCCGGATAGGCTTCTAGATAAGTACGATAGATCCAACTCCAAGTGAAATTTGTCAACGCAACTGATGGAATATTGGCGCGCGCCGCGATCTCGAAAGCGATCGGCGGAATATCTCCGACGATCAGACAAATGCCATGTTTTTTTATGAATTCGACCTCCTCCTTTATTAGAAGCGGGATTTTCGCGTGTAAAGCGCGACAGGCACGGAGCGTTTCCTTGAGATCCATCTCCAGGCTATCTCTTTGCAGTATGCCCACATCAATCGCTTGCGAGGAATAAACAACCCGCGCGGCTTGACCGTGAAACAGCCATTGTGGCGCCGTGGTTCGAACGAAGATTTTTAAATCCGATGCCGCGTGCAGCAGGGCTTGGATGACGAGATTGGAGCGCACGGCGTGGCCGTAGCCGTGTCCCGTAATGTAATAAGCAATTGAACTCAAGGCGACTTTAGATATATGAAGTTAGAGGTTCCATGCTCGGTAGGCCGCGCCAGGCACATCGGAAAAACAACGATTGGCCAGCGGCGATTTATTAGGAGAGATAAGTATGACAGGGACGATAAAAAAAATCATCAAGCAAAAGGGCTTCGGTTTCATCACTCCTGACGATGGCACAGAAGACGTCTTTTTTCATCGCGGCAGTCTTGCGCCGCGCGCTCAGATCGAAGACTTAAACGAAGGCGACTCCGTGCAGTTTCAAGTTAGAAAAGGGGACAAAGGCCCGGTCGCGCTCGATGTGAAGATTCGTTAAGTGCGGCGCGAGTTTCACAGATTCCATCAAAGCTCGCCTTTTCAACAATCACTTTGGCGCCTTGAAATATTTTCGCCGATCTATCTGCCGGTAGAATCCAGCATGAAGAAGTGAAAAATCGATCTATCGCCCAGCCAATTCCTCGGTAAATAGCGGAAGGCTCAACAACGTGGAAAATCAGCATATCTCCGTCACTCGGTTTTTCCGCGAACAGCGCGCGCTCCTGGCTTCTCTGCTCTTATTCGGTTTGTTTCTCGTCGAACTCGCCTCGCTGCATCGATTCACGCTTTACGATCTGATGGTTTACGACTGGATGCAGGAATATCGCTCTTGCGCTCTCGATCGCGTCGCAGCGCGACTGGATGACCTCTGGAAACAATCGCTTGACCGTCAATCTTGCTTCGGGCAAAACAGACTCGGTCCTTTTTACGGCTCTCGCAGTCTATGCGCGCCAAACCAACCGTAACCGCGAATAATCTCAGCCAAATCCATTGCAAGGGATTTGCGCAGCTGAACTAACATTTTCACCGGAATGGAATTTTCTGAGTTGAGAAAGATTTCGCCGAGCTTAGTTTAGGAAGACCCCGGTTCGTGCTAGCTTAACGATAGCTTCAACTCGAAAAGGCGATCATTCAATGACAGCTGCCCATAGCAATCGCTTAATTCACGAAACCAGCCCCTATTTGCTTCAGCACGCGCATAATCCCGTCGATTGGCATCCCTGGGGCAACGAAGCATTTCAAAAAGCAAAACGCGAGAACAAACCGGTTCTCCTGAGTATCGGTTACTCGGCCTGTCACTGGTGCCATGTAATGGAGCGTGAGTCGTTTGAGAACGAACAAATCGCGGCCCTGATGAATGACCTGTTCATCAGCATTAAGGTCGACCGTGAGGAACGTCCCGATTTGGACGAGATTTATATGAACGCGGTGCAGCTGCTCACGGGCCGCGGTGGCTGGCCGATGACAATGTTTTTGACGCCTGACGGCAAGCCTTTTTACGGCGGCACCTATTTTCCGCCGGAAGATCGACAGGGCATGCCGGGATTTCCGAAAATCCTGCTCGGCGTATCCCAAGCTTATCGAGAACGCTCGGCGGACGTCGAAAAGAGCGTTGGCGAAATTCTCGCCGCTCTTCAACGCATGTCGGAGACACATCAGAGCGACAAAGATTTCTCCCCGGACATCATCGCTGCAAGTTGTGAAAAGATTTCCCGCGCTTATGACTCCGACAACGGCGGCTTGGGCCAAGCACCAAAATTTCCCAATGCCGGGGTGTACGAGTTATTCTTGCGCCATTTTCATCACTCGAAAAATGAACGCTATCTGGAAATGATCGTTCACACGCTCACCAAAATGGCTCAAGGCGGCATCTATGATCATCTCGGCGGCGGCTTTCATCGCTATTCGGTGGACGCGAAATGGCTGGTGCCCCACTTTGAGAAGATGCTCTATGATAATGCCCAGCTTCTCAGCATCTATGCGCACGCGTACGCGATCACCGGCGAGCCTCTTTTTGAATCGGTGGTCGAAGAAACCGCGCGCTATCTGCTGCGCGAGATGTTTCAGGCCGGAGGCGGGTTTTATTCGACTCAAGATGCCGATAGCGAGGGCGAGGAAGGGAAATTCTTCGTCTGGACTGCCGATGAAATTAACCGGCTCCTCGGCACAGAGGCCGGTGAAGTTTTCTGCCGCATCTACGATGTCAGCGAGCAGGGAAACTTCGAAGAAAAAAATATCCTGCATCCGATCTTGACCATCGAGCAGGCGATCTAAATATTTCGGCAAAGAAAAATCGGTGATCGAAACGCTCGTCGCCGAAGCAAAAACTAAACTTTTCACCGAGCGGGAAAAGAGGAGCAAACCGTTTCGCGACGAAAAGATTATCACTGCTTGGAACGGTCTGGCGCTTTCCGGGCTCGCTGCGGCGATCAAAATCTCCGACGATAAGGCGTTCATCACAGCGGCGACTCAAACCAGCGAGTTTATCTTCGACAAGATGTTCCGCGACGGCTTTTTACTGCACACCTACAAAGACGGTCAGGCAAAACTTCTCGGCTATTTGGACGACTACGCCTTCCTGGCGGTGGGTCTGCTGGATATTTACGAGACGCTACTGGATCGCGCGTTTTTGGACCGCGCGCTGCAACTCAATGAGATCATGCTGCGCGAGTTTTGGGACGAGGAGGAGGGAGGTTTTTTCTATACCGGCAAATCGCACGAGCAACTTATTAGCCGGGCAAAACCGATCTTTGACGCTTCGATTCCCTTCGGGCAACGCGATGGCGACCCAGTTGCTGCTCCGCCTTCACCACATCACCGGCCAGGATGATTATCGCGCCCGCGCCGAAAAGGTCCTGCGCTCTTACTATGATGTGATGGAAAACCAGCCTTTTGGTTTCGCGCACATGCTCTGTGCCGTCGATCAGCACCTTAATCCGCCCAAAGAGATTGTCGTCGTCGGCAACGCTGATGATCCGCGGACAAAAGCCCTTTTGGCTGAAGTCCACCGGATTTATTTACCGAACAAAGTGTTGCAACTTGTCGGCGCCGAGCAGGCACTCGAAGATATTTCGCCGCTTCTGCGCGGAAAAACTCAGGTGAACGGCCAACCCACCGCCTATCTCTGTCAGAATTTTACTTGTTCCGCACCCGTAACGAATCCCGCCGAGCTCAAATCGCTATTGCAAAGCTAGAGGCTCACGTGATTAGAAAATAGGCCAAGTAATTCTCCCACAGACATTCTACGCACCGGCCGTGCTGCTTTTTGTAATCGATTGAATAATCCGGTCGAGATCCGGCAAGGTGTAATATTCAATCTCGATCTTGCCCTTGCTCGTGCGCGCCTTGGGAACCAGTCGGACGCGCGTGCCTAGAGCGCGCTGTAGTTCTTCGACGATCGATTTTAAATCAGGATCCATGAGGGAAACTTGGCGTCGTCGTTTGCGTCCGATAAGCAGAAGGCGGACCATTTTCTCTGTTTCGCGCGTGGAAAGTCCCTTCGCGATGACTTCGCGGCTCGCCGAAATAATCAAGGCTTCGGTGTGTAGGCCGAGCAAAGCGCGCGCTTGACCGGCGGGCAGATTACCCGCGACAACTTCCTGCTGCACTTCGGCGGGCAACGACAGCATCCGCAGAGAATTGGCAATGGCCGGGCGGCTCTTGCCGACTCTCTCGGCCATTTCTTCCTGGCTCCACTGAAACTCTTCTTGCAGGCGCCGGTAACCGTTAGCTTCTTCGATGGCATTCAGATCTTCCCGTTGGAGATTTTCCACCAGAGCGAGTTGCAAGGCCTCGTGATCGCTGGCTTCACGGATCACCACCGGCACTCGGCTCAAGCCGGCCTTCATCGCGGCGCGCCAGCGCCGTTCGCCGGCAATCAGCTCAAAGCCGTCGCCCTTGGGGCGGACGACGAGGGGTTGAATGATCCCCTGATTGCGAATCGAGCTGGCCAGCTCTTCGATCTTTGCTTCATCGAAACTGCGCCGCGGCTGGAATGGGCTCGGTGTGATTCGATCGACAGCAATCTCCGGCGGCGTCTGTTCCGCTCGCGATTCCGTTTTGAGCTCGGCGCTCGGTATTAGAGCGCTGAGGCCTCTACCCAAGCCCTTTTTCTGCATCGCCATTGTGTTCTCCACGGTTAATCAACTCCTTGGCTAAATCACGATAATCCTGGGCTCCAGTAGAGCCGGGGTCATATAAACAAATCGGCTTGCCGTAGCTCGGGCATTCGCTCAGGCGCACGTTGCGGCGAATGATCGTTCGAAAAAGCTTGTCCGGGAAATGCGCGCGAATTTCTTCGACCACCTGATGCGATAAGCGATTGCGACTGTCGAACATCGTGATCACGATACCGCCGAGCCGCAGCGCCGGATTGAAACTCTTTTGCACCAAGCTCAGGGTTTCAAGAATAGAGCTCAGACCTTCGAGAGCGTAATATTCGCTTTGAATCGGAATCAGCAACAGGTCCGCCGCGCTCAATGCGTTGAGCGTCAGCAGCCCTAAAGACGGCGGGCAGTCGAGAAAGACATAGTCATAATGAGATGCGAGGGTCGAAAGCGCATCTTTCAATCGATACTCCCGGCGGTCCGCGCCGACCAACTCAACCTCGGCGCCGACCAAATCCTTGCTCGCCGGAATCAGGAGTAGTTGGGGCAGCTCGGTCCGACACAAAACTTCACCGATGAAGCGGGAGCCATCGAGCACATGGTAAAGACTCGACGTCAGGACGGATCGGTCGACGCCGAGGCCGTTGGTGCTATTGCCCTGAGGATCGATGTCCACCAACAGCGTCCTTTTCGACTCGAGCGCTAACGATGCAGCGAGGTTGATCGCTGTTGTGGTTTTCCCAACACCACCTTTTTGATTCGCAATCGCAATCACGTAGCCCACAATATTCTCTTTATATTTCAATATAGTTACTAAACTATCGTCAAGATATCAAAGATTTACCACAAACGGAGCCGAATTAAAAGCAAATTATTCCGTTTCACGTGAAACTGAGGAACTTGCGAACACTAATTAAGCGTGGGATGCACTTCTCTTCTTAACGTAAAAAGAAAGGAGAGAGATTGCTGCTGGTGTTATACCCGGAATTCGTGATGCCTGACCGATGGACTGAGGCCTCACCCTGGACAATTTCTCACAGACCTCGCGTGAAAGCCCACTGATCTTGGAATAGTCGATATGAACTGGCAATTGCGCGTTTTCCATTTTCTTAAATCTCTCGACGATATCGAGCTGTCGAGTTACGTAGCCTTCATACTTCAATTGAATTTCAGCCTGGGCATCCACATCCTGAGAATAACGCGGCACATCGGGATGCAGCATTCTGATCTGCGCAAGCGATATCTCCGGGCGGCGCAATATCTGAGCTAAGGTCGCCTGATTGCGCAGCGGCACGGACGCGAACGATTTAATATTGAATTGGTTTCAATCGTCTGGCACGCGTAGATTCTGCTCCAAGTAAGAAACTAAATCGCCAACCGCCTGCCGTTTGTTACTTACTCCGTGACAGAGCGAATCGGAAGCCAAGCCGATATCATGGCCGATTTCGGTCAATCGTAGATCGGCATTATCCTCGCGCAGCAACAAGCGATATTCAGCCCGCGAGGTAAACATCCGATAGGGTTCGTTGTCAGTTCCCTTCGTAACCAAATCATCGATCAACACTCCGATGTAAGCCTGTTCGCGCGAAAGGACCAACGGCTTGTCACCACGTATACTGAGAACTGCGTTGATGCCGGCCATGATGCCCTGAGCCGCGGCTTCTTCGTAGCCGGTTGTGCCATTGATTTGGCCGGCATGGTAGAGCCCTCGAACCAGTTTGGTTTCCAAAGTCGGATAAAGCTGGGTCGGCTCAAAATAGTCATACTCGATCGCATACCCAGGGCGCATGATTTCCGCCTTTTCCAAACCTTGAATCGATCGGACCATCTCGATCTGGACATCCAACGGCAAGCTCGTCGATAGACCGTTCGGATAAACTTCAACCGTGTCTAATCCTTCGGGTTCGAGAAAAATCTGGTGCCTGCTCTTATCGGCGAATCGATGGATCTTATCTTCAATCGACGGGCAATACCGCGGTCCTCGACTCTTTATAACACCCGAATACATCGGCGATCGATGCAACGCCGAACGGATGATCTCGTGGGTTTGGTTATTGGTGTAAGTAATATGACAAGGCACCTGACGTTGCTTGATCCCATCGCTCGGTGAATGAAAACGGCACGGGGTTTTCATCACCGTATTGTACCTCTAAGCTTGAATAGTCGATGGTGCGGCTGTCTAAACGCGGACAAGTGCCGGTCTTCAATCGACCAACCTTAAAACCCAAGTTGACCAATGACTCACTCAAGCCGTGAACCGCAAAGTCTCCGGAACGTCCTGCGGAAAAATTTCGATCGCCGACATGAATGAGCCCCTTAAGGAAAGTTCCCGTTGTCAGGATCACTCGGCGGCCCAGAAATTTCTCGCCGATTTGTGTCTCGACGCCTCTTATCAGTCCATCTTCGACAATCAACGACTCCACGCTACCTTGACGCAACGAAAGACCCGGGCAACTCTCCAGCTCTTTTTTCATTCTCTGGCGGTAAAGCGCCTTATCGGCCTGCGCCCTCGATGCGCGCACGGCGGGACCCTTCTTGGTATTGAGCATGCGGAACTGGATACCAGTCTCGTCAATCGCTCGGCCCATTTCACCACCAAGAGCATCGATCTCCTTGACGAGATGACCCTTACCTATGCCGCCTATCGCCGGATTACACGACATCTGACCGATGTGGTCGAGATTCAAAGTCAGCATCAAGGTCTTGCAGCCCATCCGTGACGCGGCTAGGCAGGCCTCAATGCCGGCGTGACCAGCACCGACAACTATTACGTCGTAGATACTTGATTCATTCATAGTTTCACGTGAAACGCTGGCTGTCGACCATTACTTAATAATATTTTACTTTTTGTATAATTAAATATATTATGCTATTTTCCAATACAAAAATTAGAAAAAATACGTTCTAAAATATCATCACTTTTGATTATTCCGGTAATTTCTTCAAGCGCTTCACGCGCCTCGTTGAGGTCGATCGCGACAAACTCTGGAGCGTATCTTTCATCAACTGCCGCCGCTGCTTGGGCCAACGCTTCTGCGCTTCGTTGTAAAGCACTGCGATGACGCAAGTTGGTGATGACGACCGGCGTTTCGACTTCCGAGTCAACAAGCAGATTCCTGAGATGCTCTTTTAGTTGAGTGATCCCGGCGCCCGTCTTTGCCGATATAAAGATCTTGCTCGGGCAATCGAGCTGCGCCACTGCGTCTGCGGACGGCGTCTGAGGTAGGTCGCTCTTATTGATCGCCAGGAGGACTTTTTTGTGTTTCACGGAGAGGAGTAAAGTCTCGTCATCGCGAGCGAGCGGCTCGGAACCATCGAGGACGACAATAACTGCGTCGGCTTTGTCCAGATGCTGGCGCGTGAAGTCGATCCCCATCCGCTCAATTTGATCCTCCGTCTCGCGGATGCCGGCGGTATCTCCGACCACCACCGGCAAGCCGTTTAAATTGATTGACTCCTCAATTACATCGCGGGTGGTGCCAGGTATCGGCGTAACGATCACCCGATCCTCGCCAAGCAGGGCATTGAGCAAACTGGATTTGCCCACGTTCGGCCGCCCACAGATGCACACCCTGGCGCCTTCACGAAAGAGCCTTCCCCAATCGTAAGTTGCCGAAATATCATTTATCGTCAGCCGCAAGGCGTTAATTTTTTCGACCAGCTCATGGTGCCGCAGGAGCTCTATTTCCTCTTCAGGGAAATCGATCGCGGCTTCCACTTGAACCAATACATTGAGCAGCGCTTCGCGCAACTCGTCAACGCGCTGCGACAGTGCGCCGCCGCTTTGATTGAGCGCCAGCGCCGCGCCCTTGTCGGTGCGCGCGCGGATCAGATCCAGCACCCCTTCTGCTTGCGCAAGATCGAGCCGCCCGTTGAGAAATGCGCGCTTGGTAAATTCTCCGGCCTCGGCCTGTCGCGCGCCTTCGGTTAGGATCAATGCCAAAATCTGCTTTACCACGAACGCGCCGCCGTGACAGTGAATTTCCACGACGTCCTCCCCTGTATAGCTGCGCGGATTGCGCATAATCGTGAGTAAGACTTCATCGAGCACTTGGCCGGACCGCGGATCGCGAATCTGGCCATGATAGAGCCGGTGCGATTCGAGCTGGCCAGTGCTGCTTTTGCGCATGCGATGAAAAATTCTCGCCGCGATTTTTTCCGCATCCATCCCGCTGATTCGAATGATGGCCACCCCGCCTTCGCCTGGCGGCGTCGCAATCGCGGCTATGGTGGTTTCCTCGTACATGAAGCGACTAATCTTAACAACTCCGAGGCTGAAGGCAACTAATTAGCAAGTGATCCAGCGTGCCAGGCATGGCACCGCGGCGGAGCTTGGGTGCATAAAAAAAGAGCCCGGCTGATAACCCAGCCGGGCTCTTTTGCGCTGAAAGACCGCTTTAAAAATCTATCTTCTAACAACCGTTAAGGTTGCGCTCTTAGTGATACCACCATAACTTGCGCCGATACTCACCGTGACTTTCTTATTGGTCGTTTTGGTGACGATGTTAAAGGTCGCTGAACTCGCGCCCGGTGCAATGTTGACGCTTGCCGGGACCGTCGCGACCGTCTTATTAGCTCGTGAGCGTGACAATCGCGCCGCTCGCCGGCGCGGGCTTGGTTAGAGTCACCGTCCCGACCGAAGTCGAGCCGCCGACCACGCTCGACGGATTCAGCGTCAGCGATGAAAGCACAGCGGGCACCGCTGCATTCACCGTGAGGGTTGCCGACTTGCTAACCCCGGCATAAACCGCCGTGATGTTTCCAGCGGTGGTAGCACTGACCGAAGTTGTATTCACGGTGAAGTTCGCGGACGAGCTATTAAACGGCACGGTAACGGAGCTTGGCACCGTGGCCGCGGGGTTGGCGCTTGATAAATTGACCAGCGCGCCACCCGAAGGCGCCGGCACCGTCAAACTCACCGTTCCCGTCACTGTTTGGCCTCCGGTCACCGTCGAGGGATTCAAGCTGAGAGAACTCAGACTCGCCGGTGCCGCCGGCGCCGGATTGTATCCGAGCTGAATCACTTCAAAATCGTTTGCCGTCAGGTTGCTGAATGCCGGATTGAGAATATCGTTGTTCCAGCGCGTGTCGTAGGTGCCGCTGATATACATATCCGAACCGTTGTCGGCGACGATCAGTCCATACTTTTGCATCGCGCGAAAGATTCTCTGAACATTGAGATCGCTGGTGCGCTGGGTGATGTCGATCCCCGGCTTCAAGCGCAGCCGCGCGCCCATCGGCAATGCGCCGGAAGTCGAGCCGGCGCGATGTGACGCCGGATAAACGTAACCGTTGGTCGCGCGCACCGTCACGCGCAATGCGTGACGAATCTCAGTGACCGCCGGATCGTAAACTTCGTCGTACCGACAAGTCCCGGGCAGGATCGCCAAACCCGCCGCATCGGCCGATGTCCAGGTATCAGGCCGCCGATGGTTCGTATTCATGTCGAAAAAAGCTCCCGAACCGGCGAACCATTTTGCCTGTGTCGTGTCGTAGAAAACGTTGTAAAGCTCGTAGAGATAATTGCGATCGCGATCGACGATCAGGAGATGGCGATCCTGGCTGCTGCGCCGGTCGATGTTGCCGGGATCGCCGCCTTCAATCCAGCGTGCCTGTGTAATCGCCTCGGGAGGAATCGGATAAAAAGAAAAACTTGCGCCGGTGTTCAGATTCACGCCGTCGCTCTCATCCCAATATTGAAACTGCACGCTTTGCAAATCCGCACTCGTGACGCCGGTAACCACCGCGTACGGCATGCCGTAAATTCCGTTCGCCGTGCTGGTGTCGTTACCGCCAAAGTCAGGATGCAAACGCCGCGTGCCGCCGTTGTTGATGAACGAAATGTAGTTAGCCGAATTTCCATCCACCGGCCAACTACTGATATCGAGATTCCACCAGTTGTCGGTCGGAAAAAGCGGCAACGGCTGCGGCAACGCGCCACCGCGAACGGAACTCATCGCCCACGCTGGAATCGTCGAAGCGGTTTGAAATGCCAGCAAAGTTACCAGCGCAACCAGCGCCGGCAATCGCTTGGTCAAACGACGAAAATAACGTCTAATCATGCGCCCCTCCCGAATGAAAATTGAAACTCAGGAAGACGGCGCAAGCGCCATGCCATTAGAAACTTGACGAGAATTCTCGTGCGGATTACCAGAAGCTCCTGGGAGATCAAGATCGAAAAGCAGCAGTGCGTCAGAAACGGTATTATTCGAACGCTGGACAGAAATCCTCAACGGACCGTCCAGTCGAATTTGACGATCAGCTCGAAACGAAAAAGATGCTGAACTAATTTTCGGAAAGTAGACTGTCAGCCGGTTGCCAACGTTTTCTGCCGAATGGCGAGATCTTCGCTGCCGGAAAAAGCAAAGCGCTCAAGAGCATTTGGATTGAGCTCAATGCCCAGCCCGGGTCTTTCGGGTGGGATCAGAAAACCGTTTTGCACTTTGAACGGCTCGCGCAATAATTCTTCGCGCAATGGATTGTAAGTGTAATCGAGCTCCATCACGATGCAATCTTTGAGCGCCGCCGATAAATGGACACTGGCGGCAAGGGCAACTCCGTCGCCCCAGGTGTGAAACGACACGGGAACCTTGTGCCGCGCCGCTAGCGCCGTGATTTTTCTTATCTCCGTGATACCACCTGCGCGCGCCACATCCGGCTGAATGAAATCTACCGCGCCGCGCATGATGAAATTCTCGAACGCATAACACATGTGCAAGTTTTCGCCGACCGCAATCGGTGTCTTGCTCTTTTCACGAAGGATCGCGTGGCCTTCGATGTCCTCGACAAAAAGAGGTTCTTCAAGCCAGTAGGCGCCGCAGTCGGCAAACGCATCGCTGGCTTTGAGCGCCACGTCGACGCTGTAGCCCTGATTCGCGTCGGTCATGACGATAAAATCTTTGCCCAGTTCTTCGCGTACCGCGCGTACGATGCGAATGTCCTGATCAAGATCGAAACCGACTTTGATCTTCACGCCGTGAAACCCCTGATCGGCAAAACCGCGCGCGCGTCGAGCGACCTTCGAAGGTTCTTCGGGATAAAGCGCCGTGGCATAAACTGGAACTTTGTCGCGACACTTCCCGCCAAGAAGCTGGTAGAGCGGCACGCCGCGCGCTTTACCGAGGATATCCCACAGCGCGATGTCGACGCCGCTCAGGGCGACGACGCCGATGCCGCGCGTGCCGAATTCCTTATGCCCGCCGCGCACGTAGACTCTATCCCAGATCGCATCGATCTCCGTCGGATCCATGCCGACGAGCAGCGGTTTAATGACCTTGGCGACGATCACTTCGATCAGTTCGCCGTTACCGGAAGCAGAGCCGATTCCAGAGATACCCTCGTCGGTGTCGACTCGCACCAACGTCGTGGAGCGCGTGCTTCTGACACCGGAACGGCTGAACACTTGTCCGTCGGCGGGAATCGCCGCGCGCAATCGGATCGTCTGAACGTCGGTGATCTTCATCGATGCTTATTTCATCTCCCAATATTGTCCCTCAACCACTTGTCCATCGACGACGATAAAATCAATTTCTTCATCTTGTCTCCTGTTGCCCTCGGCATCGACGCGGACGACCTTCGGCTTGTTGCCTTTCTTCGCGCTCACGCGGAACAAGGCGAGCGGCTTATCACCGGTGCTGGCAAAATAGTAGTAATGGTTTTCCGGCAGCAGGATGCCTTCGCCCTTGTTAAGCACCGTCGGCTGATGATCCTTATTGTAGAAAGTCGCCTGCCCGTCAATCACGACGAAAGTATGATCTTCGCCCGGGTGCGTGTGCAGTTTATTTTTTCGGCCGGGGACATAGTAATTGAGCCCGATCGTCATATTCTCAGTTTGGGCAAGAGGAATATGACTGCGCCCGCCGGTGATGTGCGGGGTCTTCAGTTTGAATGTCGATGCTTCCATTTTTATTTCCTCCTTGTCGAGTTGGTATATCGTAGAGCCCTAAACTTGAAAAGGGGCCGATGGCTGGTCTATTTTGAGGGCCGACGTGGAATTTGAAAGGAAACAACGCCATGGCCAACATCGGTCTCGCCTGGGTTAACCCGGCGCCATTAACGAAACCAGAAAACGTCGTGAACTTCGCCAAAAAATGCGAGGCGATGGGTTGTCATTCCATGTGGACGATCGATCGGATCGTCTATGACAATCTCGAACCGTTGACGGTCCTCGCCGCCGCGGCCGGAGCCACACAGAAGATCCGTCTTGGGACTTCCGTCCTGCTCGCTAATCTTCGCCATCCCAGCCACGTCGCCAAAATTATTTCTACCTTGGATTTTATTTCTAACGGCCGATTAACCGTCGGCCTTGGGTTCGGCAGTCGCGAAAACGATTACAAAGCCGTCGAGATTCCATTCGAGCATCGCGGCAGCCGCGCGGTCGAACAGGTACAGCTAATGAAGCGCCTTTGGACCGAAGACAACGTCACCCACAAAGGCAGATTCTACAATGTAGAGAATCTTACGGTCGGCCCGAAGCCAATTCAAAAGCCGCATCCGCCCATTTGGACCGGCGGCGGCGCCGAAGTCGCGCTCAAGCGCGCCGGCACCTGGGCAGATGGTTTTATCTGCGGCAGCTCGGCGATCCCGGATTTTCCCGCAACCTGGGAAAAGATCTCTGGCTATGCCAAAGCCGCCGGACGCGACCCAAATAAAATCAACAAAGCCGGATTGACGTTCATGGCCATCGACGACGATCAAAACAAAGCCGTGAAGACTGTCGAAGACTATGTGATGCGCTACTACGGCCGCCTGCGCGTCGACGTGGCGAACACGTCACTGGTGGGAGCGCCGAGCGCGATCATCGACCGCATCGGCGCTTTTCTGTCGAAAGGCCTCGACACCCTGATCATCGGCCTGGCCGACCCGGATCCAAGACAACTCGATCTCTTCGGCGAAAAAGTCTTGCCGAAGGTCAAATAACGATTGCTGCCGGTGATTCTTTCGATCCTCCTGACACTCTGATCCAGGCTGTTCAAAAAGGTCCAGATGCGAGGCGCGCGAGAAATCGACGAGCGAAGGCGTATTTACCGATAAGTTGGAGCGAGGCGATCGAGCGCAACGAAGCAGGTGGGCCTTTTTCAACAGCCTGCTACAGGATAATACTCACGGCTCCGTGCTCGCTCAGCGCTTCCAGATCGAGAACGGCTTTCCGGTGATGGATCTTCAGCTCTCCGTCTACCCGTTTCAGTCTGTGCTCGTACCAACCGATATAGGGACTCGATTCTCCCATGCGGAAACGATAGACGATAAACGAGGAAGTCGCGACGATGGCGCCGTCTTCTACTTTGATTCGTATATTGGAAATGAAGTGCCGGGTGCGCGACGAAGGATATTCTCTGTGACCGTGGCGGCTCTTCAGCCTTTCCACGCGAGCGCGCAGCCGCACCATGTCGTCGTCGATAAAAACCAGGTCTTTGCGAGGATCTCCTTCCGGGAGATCCGTGGTCGGGACCAGATATCTGCCGTCGGCGGTGAAAAGTGCCAACCACTCATCCAGCCGCCAGGCGTCCAGTAGAGCCGCCTCCCGGTAAAGAAACTCCTCCACCGTCTCGCGCAAAGTGGGTGCGCTGCCATCGTTTCCGGTGGAGCTTGCTTCCGGCATGATTGCTTTCGTTGCTAGCGGGCGAGCGCCGCCCTCTGCCTGATCACCGGATCGTTTGTTTCAACCGTCCCCATCCCTGACATATGGCCGAACCACTGGCGCCAGAACGCGCGGAGCTGAAGCTCGTCCTCGGCGATAGCTTCCCGGTGCATGCCTCTGGATAGTTCGGACCATTCGACCCCCTCGGCCTTATAACCCGCTTGACAGGATTCGATCGCTTCGACGTCGTCGGGTGTCGCGAATCCTCCCGGCCCATGGAAAGTGAGGAAATTGTCCAGCCGGCGCGCGAGGAGCTCGGGCTTTTCTTCTCGAGGGGCGAGCTGCCAGGCGGTCACGTCCATTAGGTCAGGAGTCATCGGCCAAAATATTCTTACCGTGATGTCGATGGAATCGATGATGAGGAGATTAGGATAGACCAGGAGGTTGCGGCTGATATCGGCCATATGCCGAGCCTTTTGCTCGCCGAACTTTCGCACCAGTCCTGCGCGGATCGCGGCGATCTCCTCCTTGTTCTCTTCCCCGAAGAGCGGGCTCCAGCGAGCGATGGGCCGGCCCCTGATGCCGTCGTGTTCCTCCACCGCATGACCGTTGCCGAGGACGAGGGCCGGCCGGCTGAATGCGGTTTGCACGCCGCTGGTGTTGATTCCCAGGCTGTTTACATATTCGAAGTAGGTCTTGTGAGTCGGCCTGACGTGGTATCCGTCCAAGCTGTTCTCGACCAGCAGCTTCCAGTTGGCCTTGATCGAATATCGATTGGAACCCGAGATGATCCGCATGCCTTTTTCGGCTTGATCGACGATCAGGTCCAGATACTCCCGAGCGCCCGCGAGATAAGTCACGAGCTCTTCGACATCGGGATTGAAGCTGACAAAGACAAAACCGCGGTAACTTTCCACCCGCGGCGGCGGCTTGAGGCCCATCGCCGCTCGATTGAAACTGTCAGGGTAGCCGGCCTCGTCCGGCACGCCGACGAGATCGCCCTGATTGTTGAAGCTCCAGGCATGATAGAAGCACTGCAAAACGTCGGCATGCCCTTGGTCGTGCCGGCAAATCAGCGCGCCTCTGTGTGTGCATGTGTTCAGAAAAACCCGCAGCTTGCCGTCGCTGCCGCGGATGAAGAAAAGCGGCCTCCCCGCTACGTTCCGGCGCCGGTAGTCGCCCGGGTTCTCGACTTCGGATTCGTGGCACAAATACAGCCAGCATTTGTTGAAGATCCGCTCCTGCTCCATCCGAAGAACTTCGAGCGACGTCATGGCGGAGCGATGGACTCGAAATACGCCTTCGTCCGGATTGTCTATGATCAGATTTTTAGGGTCGAACATCGCGCGTCCCTCGTAGATTTCCTCGAATCACGAACACCTGGGCCGAAACAGAGTCTTATCCTATTCTACGGCGCAGCGTCGTGGCAAGGACGGTTTGGTTCACTTCGCGCCTTGGCGCTCCTTCGACTTCGCTCAGGACATGCTTTGCGGGAGACATTCAGGCGTCCGCGGGTGCCGTTCATCCACTCATCACTCCACGTCCGCTGCGAACAACTCGTCAGGACTGACGATACGGGGCGAGAGACCCTGTTCGTAAACATACTGGCCGATCGCCTTCAGCGCCGGCCGATTCGGCTCCAGCCCGTACGCCCAGAAATCTTTTCCCAACACTTGCCAGGTCTCCTCGACGTGATGGATCAACCAAGGAAGCGAAAGGCGCAGCGCGTCCGTGTCGTAGAGTCCGTCGACCGCCAGATCGCGAGCTTCGCAGAAGGCTCGATAAATGTTCCGCGCCGCCCACGGGTGCTCGCGATAAATATCGTCGCGGAGCACCACCGTATGCATGATCGGGAAGATGCCGGTGCGGCGATAATAGTCTCGCTCTACCTCATAGTAGTTCGGAAACAGGCGAGCTATGCGAGACGATCCCTTCTCAAAGATGGACGGGATAAAGATCGCGAGCAACGCATCAAGATCGCCGCTCTCCAGCATTCCCTCCAGTGTCCGGTCCGCTGGCAGAAACTCGACCTTGATCTTGTCCGGCAGCTTCAACGGAATCAACGGTCGCTGGGTCGGCGTTGTCATTCCGCCGATGAACCAGTGAATATCCTCCAGGGTCACACCGTATTCGTGTCGCAGCATGCCATTCATGAAGATGGTGGCGGTAGAACCGAGCTGCGTCGTTCCCACCCGTTTGCCCCGGAGGTCCTGCGGCGTCCGGATCCCCGCATCGGTCCGTACGTAAATACACGAGTGTCGAAAGATCTTGGAGAGCGCGACCGGCAGCGCGACAAAAGGGCAATCGCCGCGCCCTATCAAACTCGCGTAAGAGCCAAGCGACAGCTCCGAAACCTCGAACTCTTTGTCCTCCAGCATTCGCGGAAAGGTCTCGCGCGGACGCAAGACCTTGATGTCTAAATCGATGCCTTCGGCCTGGACACGGCCATCGATGAGCGGGCGGGTGCGGTCATAGTCCCAGCACGCGAGAGTGAGTTTGAGTTTCGCCATCGGTGCAACCTGTCTTTAGGAAATTTGATTCAATGTGGAATAACACACCGCGAGGAGCTGTCAAAGAAATCCGGTCAGTGAAATCCCATGGTTCGCGCAATATGCAAGCGGCTGAAAAGCGGTCTTAACATCGGTATAATTCTCTTGTAAATATTCCTAACTATATGATATTTAATCAGTATGGAGAGTTTTAAACCGGACATAGAACCGGACATTTCAGCGGTCACGTCGTCATTGAGCTGCCGCGCGGCGACGCCGCCAAGATCCTCGGCACCGGCGAGCGCCATGCGCGCCGTGTGGTTTCTTCACTCGTCGACAAAGGGGTGCTTACGTCTGAAAGCCCACGTGCGCCGCTACGCCTCGCGTTCCCAGCGACACTGGCAGGGCGGTGGATGCCGGGGCTGTTTCCGGAAAAGCCGGAATAGCCGTATTCTCGCCGGCGGATTACCGGCGAAGAACCTCAAACGAGCGATTCTAAAAATACCCCCCAATCGGTGTCGACTCTCGCACCGAATCGAGAAAAGAGCATACTAAGCGGTTGTTAGTTGCTACTGCTTGTTCATCCGGGCGCGCATTGCTCCCATGTGTTCTTTCAGTCGCAGCACCGGTATATTTTTCCTATCAGCGGGTATTAGAGGTTCGTCGTCTTCGCGAATTCCCGCCACGTCTGGGTCGTTAGGACCGATTTCCCAAGCCTGTCTAATGTGAAGCTTCTTTTTTTTCACACGGATTGTTCCGATACCCTTGAGCCGGCCGTGCTCGTCTATAGGTGCTGCGGCTAGGTGGTAGGCTCCGGCTCTTTCGTACTTGGCGAGGAAACGCTCCAAGTTGACAGGTGAACTCGGAGTCATTGTTTGGACTCGCGACACCATCATAGCGTACGTTAGTTGTGCATTTGTCGAAGCTTTTAGTGCGGACCAATCCGTTCCGATTACGACGCGATACCACGCGGAATTCTCTGCCGAAATCCCTCGTATAACGCTGACTCGCAGTCCATCTTGAACATCTTCCTCGCCGAGGTCCTCCTGCAATCCTGTAAAAATATCTACGGCTGCTGCGGCATTTTTGAACACCAGTCCCATGACAGGCGGCTCACTTGTGTCTTCCGCCGCGGTAATGAAAAACACACCGCTCCAGCCGGCCCGGTTCCAAAGCGGTATTCTGATATAGGACATAGTACGTACTTGAGTGTGCTTTTTTGCTTTTGGTAGATCATTTCTTTTGTCATCCGCTGGGCGGGCGTCCATAGCCGGGACTTGAACCGCTGCTTGCTCCGACGTCCCACCAGGTTGCGAGGCGTCCCATTTCTCTGATCGTGCAAGTGCATACAATTTGGTATCTACGTCAACCCACTGATGTATACACGTCTTAGGCCTGTTTCCGAGTATGTTACCTATTGTGACGAAGCTCCCGGTAAAATAGAGCGCTCTCTGAAGCGCTCTATCTTCACGAATTAGATCTTCTAATGCGCAATTCTCTGCTGGAATAAATATGATCCGAGCGAACATTTCTATGACAAGGTTCATCAGACGCTCTTTGATCCCTGCTTGTTCGTCCAGTGTCAGCGAGTGTGGATTGAACGGACGGCAGCTGATGTAAAAGACCGGTCGTCCAAGTTCTTCCGCGAAGCGAAAAGAAAACGGTGCTTCCGGGGACTCTGATACTTTCACAAATGCGCGCAGAAGAGGCTTGTGCGTATACAGTCGCGCGTTTAGACACGTAGAGACGAGACTTTCCATCGCGGCGAGCACAGTCTCCGCCATCTCAATGGCGGGCGACTTATTATCATGAACAACAGTGACATGGCAGCCCAACATGTCCGATTCGAGCGTGGTCGTGTCGCCTATGCCAAGCGAAAGCCCCCGAATTTCGCCGCTCGCCGGCTGATCGCGCCACTTCATGAAGAATGCTTCGGGATCTTGTTCCGGGCTCCCAAGAAGCTCATTAGGGAGTTCGTGAGCATGCCCAAGCGAGTGAAGCAAAGCAGCCCTCGACATAAAAAGACCCATTTCTTCAAGCGTGTCCGGCAGGCGCTCTATGCTGCGTAGTGCCCCAACATCTGCCTTCAGGAACAAGATACCCACAATAGCGTTAAAAAAATCGGCGCTGGATTCCTGCCCTTCTTTGTCTAAGGCTTTTGCACCCATAGTAGCGAGTTCGTACCACTCTAAAGCCTGAGACAAGCGTCCCAATTGCAGTTCGATCCATTTGAGCCGCTCATAGCATCCGACCTGACGATGCGAAAGTTTCCGGTACTTGTGGTAGTCGTTTGTTGCGATTGAGGCAGCATTCAAAAAACTGCCTCGTGCTGCCCAGAGAAGTCCGGTCTCTGCATAAGCGGAACCGGCAAGGTACAGCGCACGAATAAGGTCATCGCGGCTTTCTTCCTTATAGAGGCGACCCAATCCACGCCCAATATACCGAAGCGCGTCTAGGTGCTGATCCTTCTGGAGTAGTTGAACGCCGCGACCAAGAAGCATGCGTGCTGCTGTAACATCGCCTTTACGCTCTCCAGCAATAGCCACCACTGACTCAAAAAGATTGTCATACGCAGATCGAATGGCCAAATGCCGGGGCCATTTCGCGGACTAGCTCTGCCGTAGTATCGAAAGGGTAGCCGATAAGTGGCTGAGTGCGCTCAATCGTGCTTTTAAGGTTTCGCAGCAGCACATCGCTGTTCTCCGGTTCGAGTAGTAGTCGCGTTTGGATCGCAAGCGTTTGGGCATAAAGCGCATTACTCGGCCGCTCGTCATTGGCACCAACCCCGTCGAGTGCATCTAGAAGATCAGCGCTCCGCAGATCGAATTCAGCTTCAGATACATTGAGTCCGCATTGATGAACCGCCGTATGAAGACACGTCCAAAGGTTTGCGAGAAGTTCAAGGTGATACGAGTTCTCACTGGCGCGAGCGATCTCAAATGCCTCACTAACCAGTTCGGCATAACGTTTGTAATCCTCGTACCACCAAAATGTCGTCCATGCCCATGCGTACGCACAGTCCAGCCTTTCATGTTGGGAGCCCAATTTGTCGGCTAATTCCTTAGCTCGAAAAAAACGGCCGTCTACGTCCGTCCGAGAATGATCGAGTTCACGGGCGATTTTCGCTGTTTCCACAGCATCCGCTATCAACTCAGGAATGATACGCCCCGTCTGAAGGCGCTCCTGAATCGCAGTCTCAAGTTCGGCTAAACGAAGCTCCCGTTCTGTATCGCAAGGACCTCTTTGTATTTCGGGGCGAAGGGAATTCGAAATTTTGAGTGTTTCGATCGCAAGTCCTTCGAGCTGATTATCGAAGAATTTGTCGAGGAGCCATGTAAGGTCCAGTATTCGAACATCGATACCGTGTTTTCGGCTGAGCTCATCTTCTATGCTAGCGCGATCCCGATCACGAACATACTGATTTGTAACGAAAAACGCCTTCTTATAACCACGATCCGTCCCAACCAGCTTAGCTACATCAGTCTTAACCTTTGACCGCCACTCCCTTTTGGCGCTAAAAGCAAATGCCCATCGCTCATGTCCAGCCTCGCGTCCGATTCCGCTGTACCAACCGAGATCATCAGAGTGTCGGCTGCAGGAACAGTTCTTTTCCGAATCCACCTTTGAATCACCCCCGCCAGTTGGTCCGGTATGTGGGAGCAAATTGGGACAGATAAGGCGTTCCGCGACCCCGCGTGCAAAGGCTTCAAATTCGTTCTCTTGACTCCTATTTGTAAGTGTCGCGAGGAAATACTCAAGCTGGGAACGATCAAGCTGAGGCTTCACAACCTGAATATAAGTCTGAGAAGCGTTCCGGACGACGCTCTCTCAGAAATTCTCTCGGCGATACTATCGGGCTATTTAGGGCGTGTCGCTTCACTCGGCTAATATATCACAGCTACTACAACCAAGCCGAATTCTCGTACTCAAAAGCTAGGGCTATAACCAAGTGTTATACCCCTTTGACTATCTTTCTGCGGGCCGCTCCTTACTAACTACAGCTTCCGGCTTCACCTGGATCAAGTTTGCCGCGCGACGACTACTCGCTCCCGTCGAACAGACTTTTCTGAACAGACGATGAACCTGAACGAAAACGTGTAGACGATCTCAGTAGCAGCATGACCGAATGGCATCGTGGCGTCTGGGAGGATATATACCGATCAAGGATTGTAACAGTTGGCTGGAATCGGAAAAGCAAAACAGCGCTGCTCGGTGTGCGGCGCGTCGCTTACGCTGTGCATGTGCGCCGAGGTGCCGCGCTTGGATCTGCGCACGAAGATTTCGCTGGTGATCCATCACCGCGAGCTCTCGCGGAGCAGCAATACCGGTCTGCTCGCGCATCAATCTCTGGTCAATAGCGAGGTGCGCATTCGCGGTGAAAGCCGGGAAGCGCTCGATCTGAGCGGTCTATTGTCGCCGGAATTATCGGTCGTTATTGTTTTATCCGAGCGCCGATGCGCTGGAGCTCGATCGGGAACTGGTCTGCCGGGATTCGCGGCCGATCCAGCTGATCGTGCCGGATGGCACCTGGCGCCAGGCTCGAAAGATTCATTCCCGCCACCCCGAACTAAGAAATATTCCGAGAGTGAAGATCAGCACGCCGAACCGCGGAACCTTTCAGCTGCGCGCTCAAAGCCGGCCGGAAAGGATGGCAACCTTGCAAGCCATCGCATGCGCGCTGCGAATTATCGAAGGCGATCTCGTGGCGGCTCGGCTCATGAAGCTCTACCACGCCAGGGTCGATCGAACCCTCAGGGCGCGCGGTCTTCGCTGGATAAGCGACTAGCCGGTCGTAATCGCGATTTCTTCGATCATCGAACAAACGTATCGACCGGAACATCGGTCCCAGCCCGAGGATCCCAACGGCCGGGGGAGACGGATGACGCAAAGCGATTACAACTTCCGGAGTTCCTGACCGGCTCGACGGCAGCCGGTTTTGGTTCGTACGATTATTTCGCGCTCTTCAAAAACGGCTTCCAGTTCCACTCGAAGTCGGGGTCGGTGTATGTCTGCGGCGGCATCAGCGTAGTCAAGCCTCGCTTCGCCAGTTCGCTTTCGAATTTCTCGCGCACCCATTTATCTTCGTTGACGTACTCGATCTGATCTTTGGCGCGGTCTTCGACTTTTTCGGCGTGGCCGAGAAACTGCCTCGGCGGGTGGAGCGCCAGATAGCGCGCGGGTTCGCCGCCGGCGTTGAAGTGCTGGTGAAACCATTTATTTGGCGGCGTGAAGCAACTCGCTTCGTGCCAGGGCACGACGACTTTGTCTTTTCCTTCCTCCCACATGATCGAGTAACCCTCGCCGGCGGGAATGACGATCACGCGACCCGGGCCGTGGCGGTGCGCTTTTTTATATAAACGCGCATCGAAAACCGACATGTGGCAGGACATTTCGGAGTCGGCAAATTGGATGTAAACGCTCCGCCCGCCGGCGCCGCGCCGGACGTTGGCGTCGAGCTTGTCCCAGGCGCGCATGTCGGGAAAAAAGTTGCCGTACCAATAGGCGCGCCGGCCCCACGATTCATCCAGGCTGTCTTGCGAGATCATCTTGGCTTCAGAGTAGAAATCCATCTCGTTCTGGATGTCGGAGCCCTCGTACGAATTCCCGAAAATAAGATTCGCGTCGCGCACGCCGGACAATGTCAGCGGCATGTAGTTGTACTGGAGTAAACGCACCGGCTTGTCCCCCTGCATATTGGCGAACTGGTGCGTATAATTATGCGGCACGAGGAACATGCTGTGTTTCTGCCACTCGAAGGTTTTCTTCGGCCGTTTTTCGCCGGCCCATATGGTCGTAAGCCCGCGGCCTTCGACAACATAGACGATCTCGTCGAGGGCGAATTTCAACGGAGGTAAAGTTTTCCCCGGTGGAATTTCCGTCACCCGAGCCGAGGTAATGCCTTCCTGGCCGACGAGCTGGATAAAAGCGGAATTGCACTGGCGCGCGTCCCACCAGCCGAGCTGCAACGTTCTCAAATCCTCGATGTAATAACCGCGATGAATCGGGATGCCCTGGCTTTCCATCCACTCATCGTGGGTAAATGTTTTACTCCACATTTTTCGTTCCGTTGGCATCGCCTTAAAATTACGCGTTCCTCCCAGATAAATTGTTTCATCAACTCATATCATCATTGAAAATCGAAACAAATCGACCGCAGGATGGTCCCGGCGCGGCAATGGCAAATCAGGATCACCAACTCCTCGAAAAACAAAGGCCCCGCATGGAGCGAGGCCTTTCAACAGTAAACGAACGAATCGGAACTCAACTAATCGGCATGGGTGGTCGGAAACATCAGCGACTTGACGGTGACGGGAATGACTTCGGTGATGCCCAAGCATTCGCCGATATCGATGTAATCCAAGTCGCCGACTTCGATGCCGTCGATAGCGATGATATCCCGCGTCACATGGCACTCATCTTTGAGAATGCCGCCGAGCGACTTGGCGATGTCGAGGTCCAAGGTCAGATAGAGTGGACATTTTGGATCATCGGCGTCTTTAGAATATGCGCCACACCTTCGGCAATTCGCCCGACGGACTGATGATCCGGCACACCGCTCACGGTCAGAGACAAAGCCAAGCCGGATGTGAAATGGGGCAGATCGAACTTACGCAGCGCCTGCTTTAGCGCTTCGCTTACGGATTCGCCGTCGCGAATCGGCGCTTGAATCACCTTCAGACCATGGATCGGCAGCGCTTTTTCGTTGGAAACGTAGCTGGTGTTGCCGCTGGCTTGGATCGTGTATTCGCCGGCGCCGATGACCGTAGCGCGGATACCCTCGATGGGTTCGCGCAAAACGTCCTTGGGTAGCTTCTTGAGATACTCGCGCATGTTCTTACCGAGCACCGGCCCAATATCGCCGTAGGCTTTCGGATCCCGATTGTAAACATGCTCGGAAACGCCGCCCGAGAAAACGATGTGCTGCATTGCTTGAATCCACGATAAT
>CAVWLW010000005.1:0-62861 GCA_963755715.1 uncultured delta proteobacterium | reverse complement strand
AAAGCCTTCCACTTTTCTTAAGCAAATCTTGGACGAGGGTCATTGGGACATAGCGCCGGGGCGAGCACTGGATATCGCCAGCGGCGCGGGACGCAACGCCTTGTTTCTCGCGGCAAAAGGATTCGCCGTTACGGCCGTCGATATTTCCCAAGTCGGATTGGACCAAGGGGCGCGGCGGGCTGCGGAGCGTGCGCTCTCGATCTCTTGGCAGCAGGCAGACCTGGAGCATTGCCGGCTGCCGCCGGGACCCTATGAGTTGATCGTAAATATCAACTATCTCCAGCGCTCGCTCATTCCGCATATGAAATCCGCGCTGGCGCCCGGCGGCTATATCGTTTTTGAAACCTACTTGATCGATCAACAAATCATTGGCCATCCGAAAAACCCGGATTACTTGCTCACCCGTAACGAACTGCTGAACCATTTTCGCGACTTTCGCGTACTTTGCTATCGCGAAGGAAAATTTGCCGACGGTGCTGAGCCGTCGTTTCGCGTCGGTATCTTCGCAGAAAAACTCGCTTGACTCATTTTCATTAATTCTCCGCTAAATGGTTGTTTGGCTAATCATCTAAACCCTCCAGCTTGCTTTATCACAATATTTAAATATAATGATTGAAATCAACTATGGAGTTTGTTCGTACACTGAAAGCGTTGGCCGACCCCCTCCGTTTACGCATTCTCGCGGCGGTTTCCGAGGCGGAACTGACCGTCGGGGAAGTGCAGGAAGTCGTCGAATCGGTGCAGTCGTCGGTATCGCGGAATCTCGCGATTCTCCGCGCGGCCGGCTTCGTCCAGGATCGCAAGGAAGGCACCAGCGTTTATTTTTCTGCGCGCGAGGATATGCCGGAAGCCGCGCGCGACCTTTTCACCTCGTTGCAGGCACGGTTAGCGGCGATTCCCGAAGTCAAACGAGATCAGACGCGCTTGGCGGAGTGCCGGCGCCGGCGCTTACAGCGCTCGAAGAGCTACTTCGAGTCCGTAGCAGGAGACTGGGAGCATATTCGAAGGAGCTATTTCGACGATCGCGTCACATCCCTGGCGATCGAGAAGCTGCTGCCGCCCAATCTGACCGTTGCCGATATCGGTTGCGGCACCGGGAGTTTGACGTTCGAGCTGGCGCGGTTTGCGCGAAAGGTGATCGGTGTCGATCTATCCAACGAAATGTTGCGCCGCGCGCGTGCCGTGGCTAAGGAACGCGCGATCCACAACGTCGAGTTCCGCCAGGGCGATATTTTCAAACTGCCTTTGGATCCCGCCAGCATCGACGCGGCGTTTTGCGTAATGGTGCTGCATTTTCTCCCGAACCCCCAGAGTGCTATCGCGGGACTTTGCCGTATCACTCGTCCCGGCGGCTCGGTGATTTTGGTCGATCTGGTGCAACATAAACAGGAATGGATGCGCGAACAGATGGCGCACCAATGGCTCGGCTTCGATCGGCAGGCAATTGAAGGATGGTTTCGCGATGCCGGGGCGGAATCCATCGACTACGACTTGACCGGTTCCTTCGCCGGAGAAAAATTGGCCCGCAACGGCAATCGCCCGGTGGAAATCTTCGTCACGCGAGCTACATTGCCGACGACGCCAAAGCTAAAAACTAAAAAGGCCAGGCAATGACCGAGAGCGAAAAACAACTGCGAAAAATTTTAGCTGAGCGGGTCGCGATTCTTGACGGCGCGATGGGCACGATGATTCAGTCGTACAAGCTCGACGAGCAGGCGTTTCGTGGCGGGCAATTTGCGCATCACGGTCGCGATCTGAAGGGCTGCAACGACGTGCTTTGTATTACGCAGCCCGATTTGGTCGCTGATATTCACGTTCAATATCTCGAAGCCGGCGCGGATATTATCGAAACGAACACTTTCAATTCGACTTCGGTCTCCATGGCTGACTACCACCTAGAGTCGATGGTTTACGATTTGAACTTTGCCGGGGCGCGGGCGGCGAAAAAAGCGGTGGACCGGGTCCTGGCTAAAGATCCTACGCGGCCGCGCTTTGTCGCCGGGGCGATGGGGCCGACCAATCGGACTTGTTCGATCTCCACCGACGTGCACAGCGCGGCGACGCGCGGGGTCACGTATGAAGAGCTGGTCGATGCCTATTACGAACAAGCGCGCGGCCTGATCGACGGCGGCGCGGATCTGCTTTTGGTCGAAACGATTTTCGACACGCTCAACTCCAAAGCCGCCTTCTTCGCCATCGCCAAACTCTTTGACGAGCGGAAAATTCATGTCCCACTCATGGCTTCGGTCACGTTCATTCAGCCGGGCAGCAATCGCGGCGTGACGGGACAAACCGTCGAAGCGTTCTGGAATTCCATTTCCCACGTGCCGCTGTTGAGCGTCGGCATGAATTGCGCGCTCGGACCCAAGGAAATGCGCTCGCTGATCGAGGAGCTTGCGAGCATCGCGCCGATTTATGTGAGTAGCTATCCTAACGCCGGTCTGCCCGATCCACTATTGCCGACTGGCTTTCCTGAGACGCCTGAATCTCTTGCGCCGCAATTAACCGAGTGGGTGGAAAACGGTTGGCTCAATATTGTCGGCGGCTGCTGCGGTACGACGCCGGCGCACATCAAGGCGATTGCCGAGGCGGTGAAAGATAAACAACCGCGTGTTCTTCCGAGCGTCGAACCGTACATGCGTTTGAGCGGTTTGGAAAGCGTCACGGTCCGACCCGAGTCGAACTTCGTCAATATCGGCGAGCGCACCAACGTCACTGGATCACCGGTGTTTGCCAAGCTCGTGCTCGCGGGAGATTTTGAAAAAGCCGTGAGCGTGGCGCGCCAGCAGGTCGAAGGCGGCGCGCAGATCATCGACGTCAACATGGACGAGGGCATGCTCGATTCCAAAGCGGCGATGGAGAAATTTCTCCGTTTGATTGCCGGTGAATCGGATATCGCGCGCGTGCCGGTGATGGTCGACAGCTCGAAGTGGGAAGTGATCGAAGCGGGACTCAGATGCGTGCAAGGCAAGGGCATCGTCAACTCGATCAGTCTCAAGGAAGGTGAAGAGAAATTCATCGCGCAGGGCAAGTTGATTCGCCGTTACGGCGCGGCGGTGGTCGTGATGGCCTTCGATGAACGGGGCCAGGCCGACACGCTCGAGCGAAAAATCGAGGTGTGCGCGCGAGCGTACAAGATTTTGACGGAGCACATCGGCTTTCCGCCTCAGGAAATTATTTTCGATCCGAACATTCTCACCGTCGGCACGGGCATCGAAGAGCACAACAACTACGCGGTCAATTTCATCGAAGCGACGCGCTGGATCAAGCAGAACCTGCCGTTAGCTAAAGTGAGCGGCGGCGTCAGCAACATTTCATTCTCATTTCGCGGTAACAATCCGGTGCGTGAAGCGATGCATTCGGCCTTTTTGTATCATGCCATCAAAGCCGGCATGGACATGGGCATCGTCAATCCCGGCATGCTCGCGGTCTATGAAGAGATTCCCAAAGACTTGCTCGAGCTCGTGGAGGACGTGCTGCTCAATCGTCGTCCCGATGCGACGGAACGGCTGGTCACGTTTGCCGAAACGGTCAAGAAAACCGACAAAACCGTCGCCAAGGACGACAGCTGGCGCGACGGTACGGTCGAAGAGCGTTTGTCCCACGCGCTTGTCAAGGGTCTCACGGATTTTATCGATCAAGACGTCGAGGAGGCGCGGGTCAAGTATGGTAAGCCGCTATCCGTGATCGAAGGGCCGCTAATGGACGGCATGAACGTTGTCGGCGACCTCTTCGGTTCGGGCAAGATGTTTTTGCCGCAAGTGGTCAAGAGCGCGCGCGTGATGAAAAAAGCCGTAGCTTTTCTGACGCCGTTTCTCGAGGCGGAAAAAAAGGCGGCGCAGAACGTCGATAGGCGGACCAAGTTGGTTTTCGCCACGGTTAAAGGCGACGTGCACGACATCGGCAAAAATATCGTCGGCGTGGTGTTGAGCTGCAATAATTACGACGTGATCGATCTCGGCGTCATGGTGCCGGCGGACAAAATCATCGATACGGCGATCGAAGAGAAAGCAGACATCATCGGTTTGAGCGGTCTCATCACGCCGTCGCTCGACGAGATGACCCATGTCGCCACCGAGATGACCCGGCGCGGTTTGAATGTCCCGCTGCTCATCGGCGGCGCGACGACGAGCAAACGTCACACGGCGGTCAAGATCGCGCCGTCGTACAAGCACGAAACGATTCACGTAATCGATGCTTCACGCGCCGTACCCGTCGTCGGCGCCTTGATGAAGCCCGACACACGCAAGGCGCTGGATTTACAAAACCGTAAAGATCAGGAGGAGATTCGCGAGCAATTCGAGAACCGGGTCAGCACCCAGTTACTGAGCTATGAGGAAGCGGCGCGGCGCAAACTACACACCGAGTGGGACGACCATCCTATCGCGGCACCGGAGTTTACCGGACGGCGGGTGTTGAAAGAGTTTCCGTTGCATGAGTTGGTGCCGTTTATCGACTGGTCACCGTTTTTTCACACGTGGGAAATCCGCGGGCGCTATCCAGATCTACTAAGCGATCCGACCCGCGGACCGGCTGCCCGCGAGTTGTTCGCCAACGCGCAGGAACTTCTCAAAGAGATCGTTGACAAGAAATTATTCACCGCTCATGGCGTCTACGGTTTTTTTCCGGCGAACAGCGACAACGACGATATCATCGTTTACGGCGATGTGACGCGCACGAAAACGCTGGCGCGTTTGCACACGCTGCGCCAGCAAAAGCCAAATCAGAGTAGCAAGCCGCAATTGGCGCTCGCCGACTATATCGCGCCGCGTGAGAGCGGCCGGGTCGATTATATCGGCGCGTTTGCCGTTACGACGGGCCACGGCTGCCAGGAGCTGGCCGGGCGTTTCGAAAAGGACAACGACCAATACAACTCGATTATGGCCAAGGCGCTCGCCGATCGATTGGCTGAAGCTTTCGCCGAATACCTGCACAAGCGCGCGCGCGCCGACTGGAGCTACGGTAAGGACGAGAAGCTCAGCGTTGAAGATCTGATCGCGGAGAAATATCGCGGCATCCGTCCGGCGCCGGGTTATCCCGCCCAGCCCGATCACACGGAGAAGCCGATTATTTTCGATTTGCTCCAGGTGGGTGAAGCGACCGGCATGACACTCACGGAAAATTTCGCCATGTATCCTGCAGCAGCGGTCTGTGGTCTTTACTTCGCCCATTCCGAGGCGCGCTACTTCGCCGTGAACACGATCGGCAAAGATCAAGTCGAGTCCTACGCCGTGCGCAAGGGCATGAAAGTCTCGGAAGTCGAGCGCTGGCTATCGCCGATACTCGGCTACGATCCGGCAAAGAACTGATCGATCATATCTTCGTTCTCTTCACAGGATACACTGAGATCTCTCCCGATACCTCGATTTTACAGCCCTCTTCTGTCATTTCGACCAAAGGGAGAAATCTTTCCTATTCTGCAGGCTCTGCGCCCCTGCGGTGAATTTTGATTTCCTCTCCTCAGTCTCGATGTTATATAAGTAAGCGACTCGTGGAGGAACGGCGATGAATCAGACTCACGTGGACGATCCGATGATTCCCGTGCCGATTCCGGAGCAGGTTCCAGCCAAGGAAGGAATGGCCGAGCTTCCCGGCACTCGTCTTGGGTATTGGGACACCGGCGGTGCCGGCGAACCGATTGTGTTGCTCCATCCGGCGTCGGGCAGCGCGCTGATCTGGTTATACCAGCAGCCCGTGTTCGCCGAAGGCGGGCTATCGTGTGATTGGCTATTCGCGCCGCAATTATTACAACTCCGATCTCGCGCCCGGCGGACAATCCCGGGACAGCATCGGAGGACTTGCAGAACCTAATCGAGTTTCTCCGACTGGAAAAATTTCATCTAGTGAGCTCGGCCGCCGGCGGCAGCGTCGCCGCGGATTACGCGTTGTCTCATCCCGAACGGCTGCTGAGCCTGACGGTATCGAGCAACAACCTCGCCGCTGCTAATGGGTACATCGCCGAAGCCGCGGCAAAGATCCGAATCAAAGAGTGGGACGATTTGCCGCGCTGGTTTCGTGAGCTCGGTCCTTCGTATCGCGCGGCGAATCCGGCAGGCGTTCAGAAATGGATCGAGCTCAATCACAAGTCCGAGACTGGAAAGGGCGCCCGGCAAAAGTTAGTCAACGTTGTCTCACCGGAGAAGTTGGAGACATTGAGAGTGCGCACGCTGCTGATGACCGGCGCGGCGGACATGTTCACATCTCCCTCGATCATGCGGATGATTGCGCGGCACGTCCCGGACAACGAGGTCGTGATCGCGCCGGAGTGCGGCCATTCAATCTATTGGGAGCAACCCGAGTTCTTCAATCGCACCGTGCTCGGATTTATCGCGCGGCGCATAAAATAAAACTCGCGATCACCGTCAGTATTCCCGGCGTCGAACAGCGGCTCAATTCCCGGCCAATCGCGTAAAGCGCTTTTTCATCACGTCAATTTGAGTGAGATAGCGCTGCAGGCTATGAGTGCCACAAAGCTCGCCCTGCGCTACGCGAAAGCCGTGCGCGGCAAAAGTCTCTCCTCTTTTCAAGCCGCACAGGTGAATCACGGCAGCCAGTTTTTGCTTTTGCGCCCGGCTGACTTTGACCGCGCGACGAGCAGCCAAAATATCGACCACGCTTTGGTGCAGATACGCGGCGGTCATTTCGACCGCATGGCTCGGCAGCGTTCGAGTGTAGAAGGCATTGAACCAGCAGGAACTGAGATCGTGCCACGGACCCTCGGCCACAACGGTATGATCACGGATGCAATACTTGCGGGCCTCGATGAAAGTTCCGTCGGTGAGTTGAAACATGCCGAGCGCGCTCGACGCCGGACGATAGATTTCAAAAGGGTTCCACGACCATTGCCAGCGCCAGTAAGTGCGCGCGACCGGATTCCCGTCGCTCTCGACTTGGGCCAACGCGGCGAGCAACTCCGGTGAAATAATGCTTGTCGAATGCTCCTCGAAAAGCGTTCCGTAACTCTGCCAGATAGACGCGGGACTTTTTGATAAGGAGCCACTGATCGGGGCGAAGAGCTCACCCGGCTTGCGTACGACCTGATAGATCAGGTTGACCGCGAAAAACCCGGCGATCCCGAGAACACACCACCCGGCGACGGCTCCTTTCCAGTGGAGCCTGGTGAAACGTCTGGATGTTCGCCTGACATATCGAACACCGCTATGAATAGTAGCCGTCACGTGAACAAATCCAACCTCTAATTTAGTTCAAGGCTGCATTGTACTACTTTGAATGCCAATTAGCAGCCGTAGTCATGTGCCGATTGACAAGGCTTTCCGGTAATAAGAAAGATCGACATATTTCTCGACGGGCGGAACAGGACACGCCAAGTAACCCAGCTCGGCTCGCAAATCGAGAGCGGCCGCGACTCCAGGGAGATTAATGGTCGCTTTTGGGTAAAGGCCGTGTTCTGGATCAAGTAGCGTGTCCAACGTGTGTTCGGCCGCGGGCCCGTCGATTTCGTTGTGTCGAGCCAGGATGTCGAGGCAAGATCGTCGATTCCGCCTGTCGAAACACCATTGCGTTGCTTCGACGTAGGCACGGATGTACCGGCTCAAGCGCTCCGGATGCTGTTCGGCCCAATGTCGGCTCGTCGCGCCGCATGTGCCCTGGTAAGACGGGATCATCTCGAAATCTCGAGCAAGCAGGTTGCAGTTCGCGGCCAGAGCATTTCTCACAAAAGGTTCCGTCAACAGAGTCGCGCTGATCTTTCCTTCCAACAATGCGCGATAGCGGCTTTCCCATCCACCGACTTCGATCAGCTGGTAATCGTCCACATCGAAACCTCTGGCGTGGAGCATTCGTTCGAGCACTAAAACAAAGCCGCTCGTCTTGGCATCGACGCCGATAGACCTGCCAGATAATGAATCAATGGATGCGCAATAGCGCGCGCCTACCAAACTGAAGAGACCGCTGTGTAGACCCATAAAGATAAAAAGATCGGAGCTGTCATCGGCTTCGACATCGGCGATGACGTCATCGGCGCCGGTATGTCCGATATCGCATCCATTCTCTTTAAGGGCTTGGCTAAGGTATAAGGAGCCCGGTGTGTATGCGATCTCGAGAGCGAGCCCGTGGCACGCAAAAATTCCTGTCTCGATTCCTGCATGGACGGGCAAATTGTAGGCCGCACGAAATTGCAGCAGTTTGAGTGTCTCTGTCATAGGGATGGGTCTTGGAGTGCTCCTATCATGCCGCGCAGGAGCGTAACAATCGCTTCTCTTGTGTTGTCAGTTTGATGAACGGCTAGCGAGAGGAATAGTGGTTCATTCAGACTCTGCCACGAATTTTCATATCAAGAAAGATTCCTTGCTGCTCTCGGAATGACAACAAATTGAGCGACTTGCCATCTCGAACCCTTCGGTAAGGACTCAGAGTAAACTCCGTAAGAGATATTGGTTTAGCTGAATCGCCACCGGGCAAGGACATAACTTGACAAGGTGGCTTATTTTCAACTACTGCTCGCCTAGTTCAGAATGAAGGAGAAAAATTGGAGGTGATCTTATGCCAGTGAAGGTTATGCGTATAGAAGACGCGCCGGTGAGGGTTATGCGATGGGATCGCGGCAAGGCGCTTCGCCTGGTGGATGAAGCCGACGGCGCAAAGAACGTCGATGTGCACATCAATCTGATTAACGTCGATTCCGGACCGGGTCCGACGCACTATCACGCTAAAGCGGAGAATATTTACGTTGTACTGGAAGGCACCGTCGAGGCCATCGTGCAGGGAAAAAAGTTTCGCCTGGGGCCGGGAGAAGTGGCCTTTATTCCGCCCGGCGTGCGCCATCAAGCCGGCAACTGCGGCGATACGGTCGCGCGCGTCCTGGAGATTTACGCTCCCGCGGGCGAAGATTTTCATATTGTCGATGATTCAGAAAATAAATAGCGTGCTCGGAGGATCTCACCGCAAAGGACGCAAAGGCTTTGTACCAAGTGAATGCGAGAGCTCTAAGAAGGATTTCTCCCTTCCGTCGAAATGACAATTGGATTCCTTTGCCGCCTTGGCCCATTACACACAAGAGGTTCAGAGGATTCGATCCGCAGAACAAAAGGGTAATACAAGAACGATGGCGAAAATGCAGTTCGGTGTTTTGTTGCCCCACTTTGGCAAAGAAACCTCACCGTCGCGGATTATCGACGGTTCTAGACTGTGCGAGGAGTTGGGATTTCATTCCATATGGGTGAGGGATCATTTGATTTGGCATCCGCACGGCATGGAAAAGTCGGGGCTCAAATTCGTCGAACCGTTTGTCACGCTATCTGCGGTTGCGGCGGTGACGAAAAAAATCCTTTTAGGCATCGCCGTGCTGGTTCCCGTGCGTTGGCCGCTCAAAGTCAGCCAGGATCTCGCAAGCCTTTCCTATATCGCCGGCGGCCGGGTCATCGCCGGCATGGGATTGGGATTCAATCCCGCCGAGCTTGCAACCGTCGGCATGCGCATCGAAGATCGGATCGACATCCTGCGCGAGACCGTCGAGATCGCGCGGCTGATCTGGAAAGAGGATAATGTCTCGTACAAGGGCAAGATATTCTCATTCGAAAACGTGACCATCGAGCCCAAGCCCGTCGAACCGATCCCGATCTTCTGCGGCGGCAGTACTCGCGCCGCGATAAGACGGGCCGCGGAATATTGCGACGGCTGGATTCCCGGTCGTGTTCCGCTGGCGACTTTCGACGACCGGATAAAATATTTGCGGCAATTGACCGACAGGAAAATTACGTTGGGCAATATACCGATCACGCGCATCGATAAAGACCGAAAGAAGGCTCGGGCGAGTATCGACGTCGAGGCGCTCGCCGAGAGCTCGGAGGGAAGCAGTCACTGGATAAAGCCGGCTTCCGGAAAGTTTCAGACGATCGAGGACCTGGAAGGATTGTTGATCGTAGGAAACCCCGATGACTGCGCCGCGGAGATCGAAAAATTTCGCATACGAGGCGTCGAACACCTGGTATTCGATTTGAGACTACAATACGACCGCTTCGAAGAGAGCTTGGAACTGATCGGCAAGGAACTACTGCCGAGGTTCCGGTAATCCATGCCAGAATTTTTAGACGATCTATTCGGACTTGCCGGTTTTTTCGCACCGTGGATTACGACATCTGCACTCGCTGCTTCCAAGGCTTGAACTTGGTGGACGAATCCATAATTTGAACGCGCGTTCCGTCAGCGTGTCCCAAGCAGTTTATCGATCTGCGAAGTCACCTGTCGATCCTCGGGCTCGATCGCGCTTTCGAATACAGCGACCGGTTGGCCGGTCCGGTCGAGCAGATATTTATGAAAGTTCCAGCGCGGTGGCTTGCCGGTCTTAGCGGTGAGCTCTTTAAAAAGCGGGTTGGCGTTTGCGCCGACGACGGGCGTCTTCGCGAACACCGGAAACGTGATGCCGTAGTTCACCCGACAGAATTGCGCGATCTCTTTGTTTGACCCCGGCTCCTGGGCGCCGAAATCGTTCGCCGGAAATCCCAGGACCGCGAAGCCTTTGTCGCGATATCGGCGATATAACTTTTCCAAGCCGTCGTACTGCGGCGTGTAGCCGCACTCGCTCGCCGTGTTAACGATCAGCAGCACCTTGCCACTGAACTGACAGAGCGACACCGGCTCATCCATCAGGTTCGCGAATTTGTGATTAAGGACAGTGGGGCAAGAGGACTCCGCTGCGATGCTTGGCGCTGGAGTGACGAATAGTGCGAGCGCTACGACGAGAAATGCACAGGTCATTTGGGCGAACATATTTTCCTCCCTTCCGTCTTTTTACCACAGTTTCCACTCAAAGAACGAGCCCGCCTCATGAGCGCTGATTCAAACCTCTGCGCTGTGTCGCGATCGCGATTCTGGCCCAGTGCGCTGTTCTCGTGCTAGTTATATTCAAACCAAACGCGAGCGCTCGCTCTACCACGAATTCGTGTCGGCCAAGATTAGGTTTCACGCGCCGCGTTGCGCTCGTCGCTTACTCAGTGAAGGATCAATTGTGACGACAACGGATTACCGACAAGACGACCTCACGCAACCTCCCCCGGCGCTTTCCTATGATATTGTCTCTTGGCTGCTCACGGGTGTGGCACTTTTTATCGTGCTGCCGCTGCATTTGCTGCCGGCGCTCGTGGCCGGACTCGTTGTTTACGAATTGGTGCATGTGCTTGCGCGCGCCCTTAGAATATTTCGGATTCATCACAAGCGAGGCCAGCTTGTCGCGGTCGGCATCGTGGCCTTTGGGGTTGTCTTACTTCTCACGATTGCCGGAGCGGGAATCGTCGCCTTTGTTCAGGCGGATAACCTGTCGACGCTTTTCAATACGATGACCGATAGCATTGAGCGCTGGCGGTCCGTGTTGCCGGATTCCATCGCAGAACAGTTGCCGGTGGACGTGGAGGAGCTGCGGCAGGCCGTGGTGGCCTGGCTCGGTCTACACGCGGGGGAGTTGAAGCAGGTTGGGACGGAGGCGGGACGCACGTTGGCACACATTTTTTTCGGCTTGGGGATCGGCGTGTTGGCGTCACTGCATGATGTGCAGCCGCATGAACCCCTCGGACCGCTCGCAAGGGCCATGCGAGAGCGCGTGGTCCGCGTGGGCGAAGCGTTCCGACGCGTCGTATTCGCCCAAACGCGCATCTCGGCCGTCAACACTTTCCTGACCGCATTGTACCTCTTCGTCGCGTTGCCGTTGGCGGATGTGCATCTGCCACTGGCCAAAACAGTGCTGGTCATCACCTTCCTTGTTGGGCTGCTCCCCGTGGTCGGAAATCTTCTCTCCAATGCGATCATCGTGATCTTGAGTCTTAGCGTCTCGCTGCCGGTAGCGATCGCATCGCTGATATTTCTGGTGGTCATCCACAAGCTCGAATATTTCTTAAACGCGCATATGATCGGCGCGCAGGTGCACGCGCACGCCTGGGAGTTACTGCTCGCGATGCTCGTCATGGAGGCCGCTTTCGGCATCCCCGGTCTCATCGCAGCACCGATTTACTACGCGTACGTTAAGGATGAGCTTGTGAGCCGGAAGCTCGTTTAGAAGGACAGGCTGAGAGGTGGGCATGAAAACCCCATCACGCTTAGGAGCGTTTTCCCCCGCGTAGAAATCCTGAGCATAGGAAACCCGCTTGGAACTCCACATCGAGATCAGAACGATCCGATGAAGCTGACGTAAAAAATTACTTTCGTTATGGATGAGCATGGGTGTGATAAAAGAATTCGCCGACAACGGCTTTATCGACCGGCTCTATTAAACGCTACGAATCAATTCTGAATCAGCTTCAGAAAAGTATCGTGCCTCCGAATGTCCAGAGTTTTTTTCCACCGCAGAGACACCGAGTCGCCAGTATCTTATTACAAAGAGAAGTGGTACACTCATTCTAAATCGATCGTAGTTTCCTTCTCCTACTTCTTGCCTTAGCATCGGGATCAGCTTGAGTTCAACTTGCCGGGTATCTTTTTAGTGGAACATGTAAAATCCGCTGTGGACGGATTCTACTTTGGAATCTGGAAATATTGGAACCACGAGATGGGTTCACTTCGCCCAAGTTTCAGCAGAAATGGAGACTCTTAATGACGCTTACGGTTGGCGGTAAAGTTGTTTATCCCGGTCGGGGACCCTGTCTTATCGGTGGGGTCGTCCAGAAAGTGGTTTGTGGAAGGTCAGCGAGTTTTTACCGATTAGCGCTATTGGATGATAGTAAGGCCGAGTTGTTCGTGCCGGTCGATAACTCCCACGATCTACCTGTGCGGGCATTGCTGGACCGCTCTGAGATTCCCAAGCTCCTAGGCCACCTCAAACCCCGAGCCGGAGTCACTAAAGCTCCTGGAACCGCCAAAAACTGGCGCCAGCGCGAGCTGGACAATTTAAAACTGTTCAGCTCAGGATCCATATTCGAACTGGCCAACATGGTCGAGGTACTGACTCAGTTGAGCGGCACCAAGAACCTGGCTGCGCACGAGCGGGAGACGCTGCATCGCGCGAGAAAACTGCTGATCTGCGAGATCTCGGAAGTGATGAGCGAAAGCAAAACTGCTGCAACGGCACGTATTGACCGCGCGCTCGCACCGGGTAAGAACAAGTTGGAGCAGTTGCCCAACTGAGAACCAAAAATGGGCCGCGCTTACGGTGGGTTGTTGAATAAGAGAGGATTTTTCGCTGATCGAGTAAGGGCTAAGCGCAATCGCGAAAAACCAGCCCAACTGTCAACCACAGAATTCTCAAAGCAACGGACAATGTGGAATTAAGAACGGAGGCCGTCAATGCAACTAAATCGTACGATGGGAACCGCAGTCCACTCTACTGCGAAGAATTCACAAACCCTGTACGGCGTCTTCGTTTCTTGCAACAGATGTAGCGGAGTTCACGAGATGGGGATTTCCGTTGCATTGGAGGGCGGCCCTTTTGTCAAACAAAGCCTCGGTGCCCTGTACAAAGAGAAATCCGTTCCGAAAAACCTCGCAGACCTTGCCAACAATACCGTCACCTGCCCCCAGACAGGGAGGCAATTCACGCAGAAAAACCACCAGTATATCTTTCTAGTGCCGCCGAAGCGTTGATTGACCCAACCGTTGGATGGTGTGAGAGCGATTTGGATTTCGCATCTTAAAAATTCGCCAGCTGTCAAAGTGAACCTAAGGGCAGAGAACGAAAGCCGGATTTACCTTCACTTGATTCCGTAGCTTCGATAGACTCGATCGATGAAGCCACTTGAGTCAAGCCTTCGCATCAAACTCTCGTCTACAATGCTCTCAACGTTGATGTTCGCAAGACGCGATTCTCTTAATTTTGCGAGCCGCTGGATGTTTTTCATGCCTTCCAGAGACGGGTAAGGCTTGCGGTCCAGACCGGTGAGGATTTCCTGATATCCTTCTTCCAACGCGTAGCCGCCCACTCACGTGTGATTACGCACCCACTGCAAAATCCACTCGTTAGTCTCTTCGGGCGCCTGCCAGAAGAAACCGTGCGACTGTCCTTTGAGGACTTTGTACTCGGCGTTGGGAATGCGTTTGGCGAGGACTTGCGCCTGCGCCACGTGATTGCTCCCCACCACGTCATTGTCTCCGACCACGACCAGCGTCGGCACGGTGACGTCGCCTAGCCGGTGCGTTGCTTCCCAGTTGTGCCGCGCGATACAGAGCTGAAGATACTCGGCGAGTCTGGCGTGATGGCGCCATACCATTTCGTAGAAGGCCTGCACCTTGTCGCGATGTTCGTTTCGATAGGCCGGAGTGAAATAGGTGTCCGTATCGCAAATCTCGTGCTTTAAATATTTTTCAAAGCCCATCTCGATGAGATCGAAGGCCAGACGATAGGGCAGCCCGGGAATAGTCTCGGAACCCTCGCGAGCGGCCGGACCGGAACCGGCGGCGGCAAGGATCAGGCTTTTGACTTTGCCCGGAAAATTTAGCGCGAGCGAAAGACCGATGCGGCCGCCCATGGAATGGCCGATGATGTGCGCCGAGCGCACGTTTAGGTGTTCCAGCAGAGCGGCGACGTCATTGGCCATCTGATCAATGGTGCACACACTTTTGTAATGAGTGGAACGGCCGCAGCCGCGCGGGTCATGGACGATGACGTGCAGCGAGCGCGACAGCGGTTCCATTTGTGTTTCCATCCACACGTTGCCGGAAAATCCGGTGCCCGGGATGAATACGATCGCTTCGCCGCGGCCCTGGGACTCATAGTAAAGATCGATTCCTGTCGATAGTTTTTCTAAAGGCATAGCCGAATCCTCCGCGTATGGAATAGATGGACGAGCACTTCTTCTTAACAAAGCGACGATCTCGGTTGCAAGGCGGGACGCGCGATACTATAGAGTCAAGCTGTCATCAAGAAAAATTCTTCAAGGAACCAATCATGCGTAACGGCATCAAACATCTCCTCGCTATCGTTTGCGCGAGCATCTTCGTTTTTCCATCGTTCTCTGCGCGCGCGCAAGAAAAAACCAGAATCGCGTGGGCCGCCCTCAACCCCGCGGCAAGTCCGATGTGGGTGGTCCAGGAGAAGGGACTGCTAAGAAAACTCGGCGTCGATGCGGAAATCATCGGCATCAATTCCAGTCCCATCGCCATGCAAGCCCTTCTAGCCGGCGATTTGGATGTGATTGTGACTTCGGTGACGACGTTGGTGGGCACTCGCTTGGCCGGCGCCGACACGATCATGGTTCAAACATTGGTGCCGACGTTCGTCGACCATATCGTGAGCGTGCCGTCGATCACTGAACTGCAACATCTCAAAGGCAAGACCGGCGGAGTGAATCGCGTGGGATCGACCTCGGATTTGGGATTGCGTTTAGCGCTGCGGCGCCTCGGCATCAATCCGGACTCGGATACCAAGATTATTACCGCCGGCGGCAATCCGGAGCGGCTCGTCGCTTTGTCACGCGGCCTGATTCAGTTTACCATCATGCCCGAGCCCTGGGTGCGGGAGGCGGAAAAGTTGGGCTTTCGTGATTTGTTTGATACCGGATCCTTGGCTCTGCCTTTTCATTGGAATGCAGTCCTCACTCTGGAGAGCATCATAAAGAGCAAGCGCAGCCTGATCGCCAAGGTGGTGCGCGCGAACGCCGACGCCATTCATTTCATCAAGACCGATAAAGAGGGCACGAAGGCGATCTTCAGCAAATTTCTAAAACTCAACGACCCCGAGGGACTCGAACGAGCGGCGAAAGCCTATGCGGCGATCTTCCCTATCAATACACTGCCGACACCGGAAGGGGTGAAGACTTTGTTGGATGATATGGCGCCGCGCAATCCGAAAGCCAAAGCCGCAGACCCGAGACAATATGTCGACACGAGTTTTGTTCAAGAGCTGGAATCGTCGGGTTATCTCAAACAGCTTTACAAACGCTGATTGGCACATCGCCATGCTTAATCCGAGGAGGGCGCTTTAAAGAAACGCCGCAGCACGAAGTGAGTTGGCAGATAGATGGCAATTACGTTGATGGCCATCATCAAAAGCAACCACAGCCGAGGCGCCATCAGGGTCTGGGGATGCTTGTCATCGAGTCCGTACACGTAATTGATGTTGACGGCCCAGTTAGGATGGCGCGCAGAGGGTGGCGGAGCCGGAGCGAACAGATAGGAAACGAGCAAGACCACGATCGCGACCACGGATTGCATGCCAAGCGCACGCGGGTCGTAGCCCAAGCGCGAGAGTAACCACAACTGGACAAAGGGCAGCCAGCCGTGAAATAACGAGAGCGCGCGCAGAAACAGCGGAATGCTCGAATCGAGCATGTAGCTGGTCACACCGGTTATGCTTATGCCCGCAATCAGCCGGCACAGAAAATCGACGACCCACAGTATCTGTGGCAGCGTAATGGCGATCGCCTGCATGCTGATGAGAAGCGGGCTTTCGATCCAGATCGCCACGGCGGTGACGAGCAACGCGATGTCACAAAAGTAAAGAAAGTTCCACGGGCTGTAGGTGACCCAGTAGCACGGCACAACGACAGTCACGAAAGCGGAGTACGCGACCTTCAGCCAGATCGGAATTCGTCGGTTCATTTGCGGTACGGCGCAAATAACCCGGAGCGCCGGCAATTGCAAGTCATAGCGCAATCACGAGGTCAGGTTATACTTTTGCTGTTTTCGACGGTTTGCTTTGTAGATTCATGCTCATATTCCGTACCGGAATAAACTTTACTGCGACAGCGATTACCCGATCTTTTTCATCAACGCTGGACCCGATTCGCACTTGCGCGTGGATCATCCAAGCGCGCTGCGTTGTCCGGTATCTAGCGACAGGTTGACAGGTTAGCTCCAGAAGCAAAGTCGTGACGACCACGCTTGAACGAAGCGCTCGCTGTCACGGCATTTGCAAACGTGCAAGATGATGACATAGCATTCAACAAAAATAATTCGTAGGGAGACGGCGATATGGCGAAATTCATTATTCAACCGCATGGCAGGCTCAACGATTGGGTCGCGGAAGAAAAAGGCTATTTCACTGCGGAAGGTCTCGACTACGAGCTCAATGTCGAAGGAAGCCGCAAGAACACACCGCGTCTAGCCGCGGTCGATTCGCCGATTCCGCTAGAGGATAACCGATTCGGCGCGTTCGAACGTTATGCCGAAGGACATGGACGCAAAGGTGAAGGCGCCGGAGATGTCAGTTGCGCATGCCATTGGACCGTAAACCAGGCGGCGAAGATTGAAGAGGGCGTGATGTGGGGTAAGGCTTACAGTGTTTGTGAGGCGGCTATTGTGGTTCCGGGAGATTCGCAGAGTTTCCGAACCTGGCGATCTGGCGCGCACGGACATTGCGGTCGGCTACCATTCCGGGAGTCATTATTCCGCGCTACAGGCTCTCGAAGTATTTCTTGCGCCCGAAGACATCGCGCTCAAATTCGTCGGATCGTCTTGGTCTCGCGTCGATGCCGCATTGGCGCGAAAAATACCCGCGGTGAACGTCTGGGGACCGCAATTGTATCTGTTGGAGCAGCACGGCTTTCGGAGAATCGTCTCCACCACTTTCATGATGGCCTTTATGTTTCACCGGGACGTAGATTCAACAAGCGTCGAACGCTATATGCGCGCCCTGATCAGGGCGCAAGCCGACATCGACTTTGAACCGGAGCGCTACAAACACTACTTCATCAACGAGATTCCCGAGCGCTTTCGCGACAAAGTCGACGTTCGCCGTTTTGGCGTCGGCGAACGCGTCGTGCCGCAGCCCTATACTCAGGCAATGTTTGAAAAGACCCAGGCCTGGATGCACGCGCGAAAACTCTTTGATGCCGCTCCGGATGGTGGAGTGTCCTTCGAGCAGGCGGTTGATAGCTAACGGGTGTCATGACGGGCTTTTTGACCAATTCGCGGCGGCGCATATCTCTTGGACCGCCAGCAAATGGCCTTTGGCAACTTCTCAAGGCGATCCCGCAAACCGCCTTCTCGAAATCATTTGCTTGAAACTGAAGGTCTAGCGCGCTTCTCGGCAACGGTTTCAATCGAGCCCATTGGCTCCTTTAGCTTTCAAGTACTCTATGGTTGGAGGCGTCAATCCCGTTGCGCCTTCAAAGGAAGCGCCATCTGCGACAACGTTTGTGAGAATGGCGCCCGCCAATTTCGCTCTGGTGAGACTTGCATGACTTAATTTCGCATTGGTTAAGTTTGCATCGGTCAGGTCGCAGTCATCCATCACTGCGTGGCTTAAACAACAACCCTCCAGATCCGTCCTGCGAAGCTCTAAGCCGGTAAAATTCATAAACGACAGATAGAGGTTGCGCAGATCGATACCAACCAAACTTTCATGATTGTAAATCCTCTCCAAGATATGTTTTAGATCTCTTCCGTTCGACATTTTTTTCTCTCTCTCCTTAAGTTAGCCCGTTTAATGCGCATCCAAAGCGCGGTTATCGCCTTATCGTCGAGGCCTCCAGATGATGGAGCATTTTTGTGACGCTTTCGGGCGTCGACGAAGGCGCAAGAACGACCGCCGTTCTATGCTGCGTGGTTTTGCTGAGGACCTGATTTACCCGCGCAGGGGCCGCTAAAATAATCGGAACGCCTTCCGCCAAAGCCTGACATTCCTGAAGGTCCGATAAACCCGCTCCATTATTAAAGTCATACAGGTGAAGGACGATGAGATGAGGGCGGTGCGGATAAATTAAATCCCACGCTTTTTGAACAGAATCACAATGAATCAGATGGTAACCTTCCTGCTGCAGAGCGGTGGACAGAGGGCTAGCTTTGTTTTTATCGATCAGCAGGATTTTCTTAATTTCATTTGTTTGTGTCTTTTCAGTGAGTGCTTTCTTGATCCGCATGTGTAGGGGCTCCATCTCGAATCTCCTTCTCGCTCGTTCTTGGGTGTGTGTCGGACACACCAGCTTTGCCGATTGTTTCGCGCTGCGCGTAAGCGTCGCGGTGTCCTGAAAATCCAGCGCGGCTGCGCTGCAATACCGGCGGATTTTTAGACTCTGGATCGACGACGTGACGAAGAGATCAGAGATTCAGAGAGGACTGGAGAATATAAGTAGGCGGTCTTGACGAAAGATCAGTTTGAAACTCAAACAGAACCCGAAAGTTTCGCTGCGCGCCTCCCGGCACCGTTTTGATTCCGATGGCGTCCCGCGGAAGTTGTTGCAGATCGGAAGCGTCTTCGTTCAGTGTCGCTAGGAAGAACGTTCTTTTGCCTGTTTGAGGTGGTGTCGTGTTATGGCTCGCCAGGTGAAAGCTCGCATTTTGATTGAGCCGAGCCGTAAACTGTCGCAACACAAAAAATCGGTTGGACAGAATGGCAAGACCAAGAAGACAGAGGATGAGAGGTGTTAACCTTTTATTCAATTTAGCTACAACAATTTAACCACGCTGCTCGCAAAAACTCAACTTTGACTTGGTCGCCGTCACTGATTTCTGCTGAAGCCTCCGCCGCGGCAACGCTAAGCGTTAGGTGCGATCCGCGAAAAAATTGTAAAGGCAGGCGAAAAGAAGTCCTGCGAGCGCTCCGGCGAGCAATGAATAGATTGTGCCGACGATCACGGCAATCGGCACGTTGACGGGGTCATAACCAGGGTAGAGCGAGCTCAGCATCGCCAGGTAAGCGCCGCCGTAAGGACGCAAGACAAGATTCATCAGCGAGATAAAAAGAAAGACGATGGTCTTGAACAGGGCGCCGGCGATGATCATGGCTTTGAGCGACAGTTTCACGGGGTACATCCAGAATTGACAGTTAGTCAGATGTGCTGTGATGTTTTTCCCTTGGACTCCACGGTTACGGGCGCGGAGAATGCAGATGGGCAAGTATGGCCAGCGGCGTTGAGGCCGAGGTCAGCGCCGCTGGCACGATAAAGATCGTACGGACTATTTACCGGTCAGGGATGATTGCACGTTCTTAAAAGTATCGAGATTTTTCTGTAGGCCGGTGATATGGTCCTGCATCTCGACGATCGAAGAACCAAATTGTGCTACTGACCCGACCGGGCCGCCTGCCTTCCCGGCTTTTTCCAATAGTCCGCCAATCTGGGCCTCGGCTTGGCGCTGCGTCATCGAGCCGCAAACATAACCCAGCCCGAAGACCCCGACGATAACAGCGGTCATCAAACCCCGCGAAAGTTTTTTCTTTGTCATAACTACCTCCTTTAAATTTAGATAAAAATAATCAGGTAAATCTTGCGCCGTCAAACACCTTCGTACGGCACGGCCACGAGTTGATCCTGGGCCGATGTCGCGTCCTCGTTCCACATTTCCAGCAGCTTCGCGGTGATCGGTCCCGGCTTGCCGTCGCCGATTTTTTGTCCATCCCATTCGACCACGGGCGCGACCTTGATCGAGCTGCCGATGAGCAGCATTTCCGCCGCGCCGCGAGCCTCTTCTAGTGAAATGCCGGCGAGGCGGGCGGCGGTTAGCACGCCTTGCTGCACGAGAGTCTGGGCGAAATCGAGAACTCTTTGGATCGTGATGCCAGACAGGATCGCGTCGAAGGGCGGATGGCGGAACACGCGATCTTTGGTCACGAACGCTACGTTCATGTTGGAGCTTTCCGCGACCATGCCGTGCTGATCGATGAAAACGCCGTTGTCGGCGCCACGGTCTTTGGCTTCCAACACCACGAGCACGTTGGGTAAATAATTGGTCGATTTGATGCGAGCGAAGAGCGGTGGCTTGATCGGCACCTGGCTGGTGATGAGCTTGATGCCCTCTCGATAGTAACTCTCCGGGTAAGCTTCCTGTTTGAAGACGATCACATAGAAGCTGCTGCCGACACATTCCGCCGGACCGAGGCCGTAGCCGCCGGGACCGGCGGAAAGCCAGTAGCGCACCGATCCTTCGCGCTGGCGGCTCGCCGCCGCAGTTTCCAAAATAATTTGGCGCAAGCGCTCGCGCGGAAACGGCGGCGGAATGCGCGCACCGTCGGCCGATTTAATCAGCCGATCCAAGTGCGGGTCGAGCTGATAGAGCATGCCATGAGTCAACGTCGCCGTGTCGAAGACCGCGTGGCCGCGGTGCACCATGTGATCGTCGAGGGGCAGCACCATGAGCGCGGGATCGGTGACGATGCCGCCGAGCACGCTCGAATACATTGCGTAGAAATTCGAAGCTTTGGCGTGGACGGACTCGCGCAGGCGCGTGAGCGCTGTTTCAGTGGAGAAAATGTCGGTTGTTTTAGAGTTGGCCATGGCGATTGCACTCGCGGGATTTAAGGAAGAAAACTCAAATCGAAAAGTTGCTGGGGCGTGAGCGACTTTGCCTTGGGGTCATCCTCGGCAGCGGCATCGATCACCAACTGCATGCCTTTTATGGAGAGTTTGCCGTCGGCGGGCAAGGTCTTTAGCCGATAGTCGTAGCCGACCTCGGCCGCTTGCCGGTCGTCTATTTTTAATAACTGCATGGATTTTTTTATCGCTTCTTCGCGGTGGCTCACGTAATAACGAATCGACTCCAGGTACGCTCGCGTGAGCCGCCGCGCCGTGTCGTTCTGCGATTTTAGATAATCGGTCCTGGCGGCGACGCCGATCTGCAAGTACTCGATGCCCTTTTCCACTAGATCGTACAGTGTGTGATAACCGAGTTTCCGACCCACCAAGGCGAGCTCCGGGGTGAGCACCGTGGCGTCGACAACGCCGGTCTTGAGGGCAACCACGCGCGCGTCTTGACCGCCCACTTGCATGATTTGCATATCGCGCTTGGGATTGAGCCCCATCTGGGTCGCGGCGAGTTTGACGACGAAGTCGGTATTGCTGCCGAAGCGGCTGATGCCGACTTTCTTGCCGCGCAATTGCTCCGGAGTATTGATGCCTTCGCGAGCGACCAGCACGTAGGGCATCCGGTTATTGAGGCCGGCGATGTATTTGAGATCCGCGCCTTTCAAAACCGCGTAAACGAGCGGCGTGCCGCCGGCCAGCAACATGTCTAAACTGTTGCCGATCAGCGCTTGCACGGAGAGCGAGCCGCCGGGGATGTAGATCAGCTCGAGATGGATGCCGTGCTTCTTGAAGATGCCGACGTCTCGGCCGAGATAAAAGACGGTCTCGTCGGTAAAGGCATTGTGGCCGATCTTGACCGGCGTGAGTTGGGCCGCGGCGTGATTCGTCGCGAGAAAAAGCACGGCGAAGAAAACAAGCGTAAAAATTCGTTTTCTCATGGGCTCCGCATCCGGTTTTTTTAATCCCTGATATCCTGCAAAAACCAGTCAGTGGGGATTTGTTGCCCCAGGCCGCGGCGCTTGGCTTCGCGCACGACGTAGCCGGCGGTGGAGGCGAATTGCAGGCCTTGAGTGCCGCTGTTGGCAAAGAAGGTCACCTGGTTTTTATCGGTGCGGCCTTTGAGTTTGCCGGACATAATATCGGTCAGGAGGGGGAAGTCTCGGGAGAAAATGTCGACCTTGGGATTGGCGATTCTGGTGATTTCCTCCGCGTTGCCGGCGACCACCGCGGCTTCGCCGCCGATCCGTATTTGGCCTTCGTCAAGATTCTTCGTCGCGCGTCCCATCTTAACAACCAGATCAGACTTCTTGACGATTTCAGGATTCCATTCGTTCGATTTGACGCAGGTGAGATGCATGCCCGGTTCGATCAAGGCGGGATCATCGACCACGACTTGGATGGAGTCGGTACACGTAGCGACGATATCCGAGCCGCGCACGGCGTCTTCGGTGCTATCGACCGGCGTGACTTTGATGCCGAGCTTTTCGCTCATCTCGGCGGCGTAGGCTTCGCGATTTTTTCTCGTCGGACTGAAGACTTTTACTTCGCGGAGTTTTCTGACTGCATTGAACGCGAGCAAATAGGTGCGCGCCATGCCGCCCGAGCCGAAGATGCCGACGACACTCGAATCTTCGCGCGAAAGATACTTCGCGCCGAGACCGGCGCAGCCGCCGACGCGCATATGCTGGAGGATGCCGTCGTTGATGATCGCGAGCGGCTCGCCGTTACGAGTCGAAAAGACCATGACGAAGCCGCAAAAAGTCCCGGGCTCGACGCAATACTTTTCGACGGTCTTGCCTTCGGGCCATTCGAGCATGTCCGACTTCATCCGGATCGCAAAAGTCTCGAAGGTGCGCGAGGCGCCTTCCATCGTGCCCCAGCGATACATCAGCTTCGGGTCATCGTTGGGCACGAACAGATCGTAGCGGCCGCGATAGACGGCACGCTCGTTGATCAAATCGCGGTAGCCGGTTTCCAGGGCTTCCATGCAGCCCCGGATATCGAGAATTTTTCCGACGATTTGGTTGTTGATGAGCAGCATGCCGCCTCCGCTTGCGGATCCATGACGCATCTATTTCGTAGTCGTGCGTCGATTGCAAGAGTGGAGAAATAAAAACGCCGCCTGGCGGCGGCGTGAAAAAGATTAATCGATTGCGGCAAAGCGCTGTTAACTGTCGAGCTCGGGTTTCGGCAGGGCGACAAAAGGAACGCCTTCTTCGGCGAGCTCTTTGGTTTCTTCGCGGGTCGCAATGCCATGAATGGGGCGTTCCTCCGCCGTGCCCTTGTGAATCTCGCGGGCTTCTTCAGCGAAGCGGGGGCCCACGTCTTCGAAGTTTTCTTTGACGTAGTGGTGCACTTTGAGCAGCATTTCCTTAAATTCCGCCGCTGACGGCGGGGCAGGGGGCGTCTGTTCCGGCTTTTTAGCTGGCGGCGCCGGTTGTTCTTTTTTCACGTGCACCGCGCAAGCATGGGGAACTTTCTCGACTTTGGTCGTGCCGCAGGTCGGGCAAGAGATTAGCTTCTTGTCCGCCTGCTTCTGAAAATCTTCAAAACTGGGAAACCAGCCTTCGAAGCTGTGTTTCTTTTTACAGAGGAGGTTGTAGATGACCATAAGAGTTCGCGCGTAGATAACCAATAAGATTGCTGAACCATCTTGTCAAGAGCGTACCCCGGCAGCGGCGCGCTTGTGACTGTGACTTTTGAAAGGAGGCCAGTGACCTAAAGTACGCAAATTCCGCCAAAAGTTTGATCAAATAGACGCTCGTGCTAAGATCAGTTGTCATGAACGACGGAGTTAACCTCACGGTTGTTCGAAAGATCGCCGAAGTGGCGCGAGAAGACTGGGACGGGCTGGCGGAGGGTCTGTCACCGTTTTTAAAATGGGATTGGCTCGACAGTCTGGAGCAAGCGGGCTGCGTCAACGAAAAGACCGGCTGGTTGCCGCACCACATCGTCGTCGAGAAGGCCGGCCAGCTCATCGGCGCCTGCCCGATGTATTTGAAGCTTCACAGCATGGGGGAGTTTGTTTTCGATTACGAATGGGCCGAAGCGGCGCATCATGCGGGCATTCAATATTACCCGAAAATGTTGGTCGGCGTGCCTTTCACTCCGGTAACCGGTCATCGTTTTTTGACAGCCGCCGGTGAAGACCGCGATCAGTTGATCCGTTTCATGGGGCAGGCGCTGGCGAAGATCGCCGCCGACAATAAAATCTCATCGGTTCACGTAAATTTCTGTCTCGCCGACGAGCGCGAAGCGCTCGAACAAGTAGGTTTCTTTCCACGCGCGGGAATTCAATTCCAGTGGCAAAATCATAATTTCAATTCCTTCGACGACTACCTCGGCAGCTTTCGCAGCGACCGGCGCAATAAAGTCAAACGCGAGCGGCGCGAGGTGACGGAGCGGGGCATTACGATTCACGCTTACGAGGGCAACGAGCTCACGCAAAACCACGTGCGCACCATGTTTCGCCTGTACAAAGAGCACGTCGACCGGCTCTATTACGGCCGGCAATATCTCACGCAAGAATTTTTCGACGAATTGCACCGGCGCTTCGCCGCGCATCTATGTCTGATGCTCGCCGAGCGCAACGGCAAGATCATCGCCGGCACGTTCAACGTCCGTGATAATACCGCCATGTACGGGCGCTACTGGGGCTGCTTCGAGGAACATCCGTTTCTCCATTTCAATGTTTGCTACTATTCGGCCATCGAGCACTCGATCCGCGTGGGATTAGAGCGCTTCGAAGCGGGCGCCGGCGGGAGCTTCAAGCAGTTGCGCGGTTTGGACCCCGAGCACACGACCAGCGTGCACTACATCGTCGACGGCAAGTTTCGCCGCGCGGTGCAGCGCTTCCTCGACCAAGAGCGCGAGATGATCCGGCGCAAGCGCGACATGCTGCTCGACCATAGCCAGCTGAAACGCGAACAGCAGGAGCCTTGAGCCTGATGAAAAAGGCCCACCTGCTTCGTTGCACTGGGTTCGCTCGCTCCAACGTACTGCCCGAGTATGCCTCCGCTCGCGGACTCTGCGCGCGCCTCGCATCTGGACCTTTTTGATCCGGCTCGAAGAAAGGAAGCTTTCTATTCTGAACGCGCAGGAATCATTCGCTTTCTTGACAGGATGGGTGCTTTCCTTTAACGTCGGCGCGGAGTAGAGCCGTGAAATTCTCCTGGAAAGACATCGCTGAGCCGGTGATATTTTTTGTTGCGCTGCTGGTGCTTTGGGAAATCCTCGTCGAAGTGATCAAGGTTCCGAGTTTTATCTTGCCACCGCCGCGCGATCTCTGGACCGCGTTTATCAAGAAGCTGCCGATTCTCGGCAACCATGCCTTCATTACTTTTATCGAAGCGTTCGGTGGTTTTGTTCTATCTCTGGTCCTGGGCGTCGGTTTCGCCATCGCGGTTGTCTACTCACGCCACTTACAAAATACCATCTATCCACTGATCGTGATTCTCTACGCCATGCCAAAAAGCGCGTTTGCGCCGTTGATGGTTATTTGGGTCGGCTATGGATTGTTTTCAAAAATCGCCATTGCGTTTCTCGTGGCTTTTTTTCCGATCGTCGTGAATACCGTTGTTGGTTTGAAGGAAATCGAGCCGGAGCTCTTGGATTTGGCGCGCATCAATCGAGCGTCGGAGTTCGACGTCTTTAAGAAAATTCGTTTGCCCAATTCGCTGCCGTATTTGTTCGCCGGCATCAAAGTCGCCATCGTGTTATCGGTCACCGGCGCCATCGTTGCCGAATTCGTTGCTGCCAACGAGGGACTTGGTTATCTGGTCCTGCAGGCCAACTACAATTTGGACACTGCGTTTGCCCTGGTGATCTTGCTGATTTTGGCGGTCTTGTCGCTGGGACTTTTTTGGTTGGCGGAGTTAGTTCAGAAAAAGTTAGCGCCCTGGAGCGCGGCGGTGCGCGAGGTCGAGGGCTCTTTTTAGCTGCGTAGATGCGGAGGATGTCATGCCATTTGCAACCAAGCATTCGAGCCATCTAGTCGGCGCAATCGTTTTTGCCTTCATCATGGTCTGTAGCGGAAATGCAGCGCAGACGGCGGAGATGACCCCGGCAAACATTCGCTTGGACTTTATTATCGGCGGTAAACACGCGCCCTGGTATGTGGCGTTGGAAAAAGGTTTCTACGCCAAACGCGGCTTGAGCGCGACCATCCAAGCGAGCACCGGCTCTGCTGACACGGTGCGGACAGTCGCCTCCGGCGGCGCTGATTTTGGGTTCGCCGACCTGGCGACCATGATTGTCGCTAAATCCCGCGGTACGCCGGTGCAGGCCGCAGCTCAGTTCGGTTACGTCGGGGCGACGATTCTCTGGCGCGACGAAGGTCAGATCAAAAGCATCAAAGACCTCGAAGGCAAATCGCTCGCGATCAGCCCCGGCCAAGCCCAATGGTATTTGATGCCCGCGTACTGCCGCATCAATAAGATCGACTTCAAAGCGATCAAGATCCAAGAAACGGCGGCGCCGATTCAGCCGGCGGCCTTGGCGACGAAGAAGGCGGATTTCATCATCATGTTCCGCGCGTCCAATGATGAAATCGCCGAGCAGGCCGCATCGAAAGTAGGCGTCAAGCTGTCGCGCGTCTTCATGAAAGATACCGGCCTCGATATTTACGGCACCAGTTTGATCGTAAAAGACGATGACGTTAAAAAACGTCCGGAGTTCGCGCGCGCCTATGTCGAAGCGACACTGGAGGGATTACGTTACGCTCGAGATCATCAGGAAGAGGCGCTCAAGATTCTGCTCAAGCACAAACCCGAGCTCGATCCTCCGCTCACGACGTTGCAGCTCAAAAATGCCTTGACCGAAGTTTTCCTGCCTTTCGAATCCGCCCAGGTCGGCTTGGGTTATATGAAACCGGACATCATCGAAAAAACCGTCAAGGTAACCAATGAGTATTTCGACGTCGGCCGCAAGGTCGCGGCCAAGGAAGTCTACACCAACCAACTCATCCGACGCTAATCGATTCAGGCTCCCAAAGGTCTCACTGTGCCGCCGCTGATCGCCGTCGGGGACATCTCCAGAGTTTTTACCGGCGGCGCCAAGAGCGTTTTCGCGCTCGAAAACATCTCCTGTGATATTCACGCGGGCAATTTCGTCTCCATCGTCGGGCCGAGCGGCTGCGGCAAAAGCACGCTGTTAAAAATTATTTCGGGGTTGCTGCCGGCGTCGTCGGGAACGATCACGATCAATGGCACACCGGTGCACGGCCCGTTCGCAAACGTCGGCATGGTGTTTCAGGCGCCCGTGCTGCTCAAATGGCGCTCGGTGCTCGACAATATTCTCTTGCCGGTGGAATTCGCCAAATTAGACCTGCCAAGCTACATCGACAAAGCGCGCGCGCTGATCAAACTGGTCGGGCTCGATGGTTTCGAGGAGATGTTCCCGCACGAGCTTTCCGGCGGCATGCAGCAGCGTGTCTCGCTGTGCCGCGCGTTAGTGACCGATCCGCAACTTTTGCTGATGGACGAGCCGTTCGGCGCGCTCGACGCCATGACCCGCGACGAGCTGGATATCGAGCTCTTGCGCATCTGGGAGGAGCGCAAGAAAACGGTCCTGTTCGTTACCCACAGCATCCAGGAAGCGGTGTTTCTCTCCGACGTAGTGTTCGTCATGTCGGCGCGGCCGGGGCGCTTGCTGGAAAAAATTGCCGTCGATTTACCGCGCCCGAGAACGATGGAAATGATGACCTACCCGAAGTTCGGTGAATATTCTCTAGGAATTCGCGCCCTACTCGCCGGCGCCGCATCAGCGTCGAAAGTGGGCTCGACCGTGTGAATTTCGTTCAACTGTGCGCTATCATAACGCCTAATAGAACTCTTCTTGCCGAGAGTTTTTCCACGACAGTCAAATGACGACTCAAGGATTGACCTACGCCAAAGCCGGCGTGAGCATTGAAGCCGGCGATAAATTGGTGCACCGCATCGGCCCGATTGCGGGCAAAACCAGAATACCCGGAGTCATTGCCGGCGTCGGCGGATTCAGCGCCTTGTTCGATCTTCAGAGCCTTGGCTATCGTCATCCCATTTTAGTTTCGTCCACCGACGGCGTCGGCACGAAGCTAAAGATTGCTTTCATGACCGGCATTCACGACACCATCGGCATCGATCTGGTGGCGATGGGCGTGAACGATGTTTTGACTCAAGGCGCGGCGCCGCTTTTTTTCTCGACTATTTTGTCTGTGGCAAGCTCGACGTCGATATCGCCGAGGCAGTCGTGCGCGGCGTCGCTGCGGGTTGCCGCCAAGCGGGCTGCGCGCTCATCGGCGGTGAAACCGCGGAGCATCCGGGCGATTTTCCCAAGGGCGAATACGATCTTGCGGGATTTGTCGTCGGCGTCTTGGAGAAGAAGAAAATGATAGAGCCAGCAAAGATCGTGGCGGGCGATATGTTGATCGGCTTAGCTTCCACCGGTCTGCACAGTAACGGCTATTCGCTCGCGCGCAAGGTGCTGCTGGAAAAAGGACGCATGAAACTTCATCGGCTCATTCCAGACCTGGGCCGTACCTTGGCCGAGGAGTTGCTCGAGCCGACACGAATCTACGCAAAAATCACCGGCAAATTATTCGAGAAATTCCAGATCAAGGGCGCGGCGCATATCACCGGCGGCGGCATCACGGGAAATTTGCCGCGAATCTTACCGAGCGGCCGGCACGCGGTCATCGAACGTCAGAGCTGGCCGGTGCCGGCGATCTTCAAGCTCATTCAAAGGATCGGCGGCGTTGCCCAAAACGAAATGGACCGCACTTTCAACAATGGACTAGGCATGATCCTGATCGTCGGCAAAAAACAGGCCGATGCCGTGATGCGCACGATCGCGGGCATCGGCGAAAAATGTTTTATAATCGGCGAAATCCGTAACGGTGCGCGGGATGCAACGATCCGCGCCTGAGAGAAAGCTTATGGCAAAGCCAGTTCCGATCGGCGTGCTGATTTCCGGCAGCGGCACCAATCTACAAGTCGATCATCGATGCGATCGAGGTAAAAAAGCTCGATGCGAAGATCGAGGTCGTGTTGAGCAACAAAGCGGATGCTTACGGTTTGGTGCGCGCGCAGAATCACGGCATTCGCACTGAAGTTCTCGATCACAAAGCTTTTGCCAGCCGCGAGGCTTACGATCAAGCGGTCGTCGATCTGCTCCGCGCGCGCGGCGTCGAGCTGGTTGTGCTCGCCGGTTTCATGCGTCTACTTTCATCGGTGTTCGTCAAAGCGTACTCGAACCGGATCATGAATATTCATCCGGCGCTGCTGCCGTCTTTTCCCGGTTTACACGTGCAAAAGAAAGCGCTCGATCATGGCGTACGCTTCGCGGGCTGCACCGTGCATTTCGTCAATGAAGAGTGCGACGAGGGGCCGATCATCATTCAAGCCGTGGTGCCGGTATATCCCGACGATAGCGAGGAGCAGCTGGCGGCGCGTATTCTCAAGCAGGAACACCGCATCTATCCGCGCGCGATTCAACTTTATGCCGAGGGTCGACTGCATGTGGTGGGACGCCGAGTCTTGGTCGATCGCCTTGCCAAAGACGAGTCGCAAGCGCTCATCCAACCGCCGCTGGACGGATGAAGAAAGCGAAGCCCGTTCTCGTCCTTGTCCTTAAGCTGGTCGTGAGCGTGGGGCTGCTGGCTTATTTTCTCGCGCGCATCCACATCGAGCGCTTTCTGCAGACTTTTGCGAACGCGAAATTTTCCTATATCGCTTTGGTAATGTTGGTTTATCTTTTTACCCAAGGCATCAGCGCGGCGCGCTGGACGACTTTGGCCCGGCCGCTTGGCATCAAGACGCCGTTTACAGCCATGCTGCGCTACTATTTGATCGGCATGTTCTTTAATCTTTTTGCGCCGGGCACCGTCGGCGGCGACGTGAGCCGGGTTTACTATCTCGTCAAAGACGAGGATGCGCGCGCTAAAGGGCACGCGGTAACGACAGTCAACGCGGCGATGTCGGTCCTGATGGATCGCGCGATCGGCATGATCGTGTTGGTTTGGCTCGGTGCTTTAGGGCTTTGGCTCTTTCCCTACTACGCGGTTCCACATGCGGCGCGGGTCGCGACTTTCCTACTCGCCCTGGGATTTCTTGCCGGCGGCTTACTGCTGCCTGTGTTGCGACGCGTGCTGCCGCAAGACGGCCATCAGCTGGTGGTCAAGTTGCGGCTCGCGTTCAGAAGCTATCGAACCCATTGGCGAGCCTTATTGATAGCGATCCTATTGTCGCTTTTGATTCATCTGATTCAAGCCTGGATACACGTGGCGATGGGACGCGCGCTCGATTTAAACGTGCCGTTTTCTTTCGCCCTCATCGTATATCCGCTGGTCGGGACCTTTTCCGCGATCCCCATTAGTTTGAATGGCCTTGGCTTGCGCGAAGGCGGCTATATCTTTCTTCTGGCGGTTATCGGCATCAGCTCTGAGAAGGGCATCGCCTTTGGCATCTTGCTGTTTTTGATTGTCGCCGTGGACAGCTTGATCGGCGGGGTACTTTTCTTGTTGCAGCGAGGCGCCAAAGCGGGGGACGCAGCGCCGCAACCAGCGGGCTAAACAAGATAGCGGCGGAAATACGAGGCGAGGCCGAGAAATGAGAGAAAGCCGAAGGCATCGGTCAGACCGGTGACGATAATCCCGGAGCCGAGCGCGGGATCGAACTTGAGCGCTTTCAATAACAGCGGAATCACGGCGCCGGCAAACCCGGCCATTAAACCGAGATTGAAAATCATCGCGGCAGCGAGCACCAGGCCGAGATACGGATTACCCTTCCAGAGAAAGGCCGCCGTCGCGATCAGCGCGCCGGCCGCCAAGCCGATACAAATATTGACTGACACCTGTTTGACGATCGCTTTCCAGGCCGAGGCAAATTCCAGTTCACCTAACGCGATGGCGCGGATAATCACCGTGGCGGTTTGCGTCGCGCCATTGCCACCGACACCGGCGACCACCGGCATGAACGTGACCAACGCGATGATTTCATGCAGCGTGCCTTCGAAAATCACCACGACCGAGGCGGCGAGAGTGGCGGTGCACAGGTTTAGAATCGTCCAAGGCAGGCGCATTCTCACCGAGCGCGAGATCGGCGTGAAGACGCGATCCTCCCCGGCCAAGCCGGCCATTTTGTACATGTCCTCGGTGCTTTCCTCGTTGATAATGTCGATCACGTCGTCGACGGTGATAATGCCTTCCAGCCGGCCCGCTTCGTCGACGATCGGCAGCGCCAAAAGCTCGTAGCGCGATACCAAGCGCGCGGCCTCTTCTTGGTCGGTGAAGACATTGGCCTTGACCGGGTCCGCGATCATCATGTCGGAGAGCCGCCGATTCGGCGGTGCGATGACCAAGTTGCGGATCGGTACGACGCCCACGAGTTGGCCCGCGTCATCGACGACGTAAAGATAAAAGAACGCTTCCAGCTCGCCGCGCTCGCGGATCTTATCGATAGCGCCCTGTGCCGTCGTGTCAGGGGAGAGCGCCATGAAATCGGTGGTCATGATTCTGCCGACCGTGCCCTCGGGGTAATTGATGATCTCGCGGACGGCGGCCTGACGTTCGGGGTCTAACAGCGCCAAGACTCGTTCGCGGCGCTCTTCGGGCAGGCTATCGATGAACGTGACGGCATCATCGGGATCGGCTCGGACGATCAAGCGACCGACTTTTTCATCGTCGATCAATGCGAGAATGTCGGGCAGGAGCTCCGGCGGCAACTCTTTGAGCGTCTTGTCGGCGCGGCGCGAGGAAAACAAGATATCGAAAAGCTGCCGCACCTCGACGGGCTCCAGTCCCTTGAACAAAAGCGCGATGTCGGCGGGATGGCTTTTGCCGATAAAGCGCAGAATGCGATCCGGTGTGGCCGTGCGCAGCATCTCGCGCACGGTGTCGTAATCAATCGCGGCGGGTTTCATGATTTTTTTTGGTTGAAAAAGATCGTTTCTTCATAGCGGCAGCGGGGTTCTTTTGCAAATGTCCCAGCCGATTAACGAGATTTGAATCCTGCACGGAAATTGCTAGTCTGAGCGCGTGACCGACCCAGGCGGAAAATGCCGAAAAATACGCATGCGCTTTGGCAGCTCGATTGCGGCGCAGCCGGCGCTTGCCATCGGCCTGGGATTTTTGTCGATCTCATCGTCGCTCGCGCCGGCACGAGCGGCCAGTCTGGCCGTTCTCGACGGCGCTCGTCCGCCTTCCTTCGCCGCCATCGCCAAGAAGACCATGCCGGTGGTGGTCAACATTTCGACGGCCTCGCAACGCTCGCCGCGCGCCGGCTCGAACGATCCCCTCGAAGAATTTTTTAGCCGCTTCTTCGGTGAAACGCCGCCGAGAGAAAATAACCTGCGCAGCCTGGGCTCCGGCATCCTCATCAGCAACGATGGCGAGATTTTAACCAACTATCACGTGGTGCGCAGCGCCGACACCATCAAAGTCAAATTGGCGGATCAAAGTGAACACGAGGCGCGCTTGATCGGCAAAGACGACCGCACCGACTTGGCCTTGATCAAGGTCAGAAAATCAGGCGGCAACATGCCTTTTGCCAAGCTCGGCGCCTCCGCCCAGCTGGAGGTTGGCGATTGGGTGATGGCGATTGGTAATCCATTTGGCTTGGAACACACCGTGACGGCGGGAATCGTCAGCGCTAAGGGACGGGTCATCGGCGCCGGGCCCTATGATAATTTTATTCAAACCGACGCTTCGATCAATCCGGGGAATAGCGGCGGCCCGCTGATCAACGCCGCCGGCGAAGTGATCGGCGTCAATAGCGCCATCTTCAGTCAGTCCGGCGGAAACGTCGGTATCGGCTTTGCGATTCCCATCGACCTCGCCAAGAAAGTCGCCGAACAACTGCGCAAAAATGGCCGCGTGGTACGCGGCTGGCTGGGCGTGCGCGCCCAAGATGTGACCGCGGCGATGGCGCAGTCGCTCGGTTTAACCCGCAGTCCAGCCGAGATGGCGGTGGTCACGGAGGTCACCGAAGGCAGCCCGGCCGCGGAAGCTGGCATCAAGACCGGCGATATCATCGTTGAGTTCAATGGCAAGCCGGTGCCGCGCAGTCACGACTTTCCCGGCGTGATCGCCGATACGGCGCCGGGCCAGCGCATCACACTGAAAATCGTGCGAGAAAAAAAAGAGCAGACGGTTGCGGTCAAAATTGGCGAGCTCGCCGATGATAACGATCCGAACCAGCAACTCGAAGCGCGCGATCCGGAACTGGGCTTGCGAGTTCAGCGCATTACGCCCGAAGCGGCGCGCCGCCTTGGATTGAGCTCGTCGAGGGGCGTGCTGGTGATGGAAGTGCAGCCGGGGAGTCCGGCGGATCAAGTCGGCATCGAACCGGCGGATGTGATCCGAGAAGTGAATCAACGGCCGGTGACCAACGTGAAAGAGTTTGAGCGCGCGACCCGTCAGGGGCGGCGCGGCGATCGCATCCTGCTGCTTGTGCAGCGGGGCGATAACGCGGTATTCTTTGCCGTAAAGCGTAAGAGTTAGGAGGAAACATGTTTGGACTCGGTGTGCCGGAACTCATGGTGATATTGGTGATCGCGCTGGTTATTTTCGGTCCGAGCAAGCTGCCGCAGATCGGTAGCGGACTCGGCAAAGCGATCCGCGATTTCAAAAAAGGCGTGACCGGCAGTGAAGACGATGACGCCGAGAACAAAGACACGAAGAAGGAGAAAGCCAAAGATTTGCCCCACTAGCACGCCGAAGATCTTGCTCGCTCTTTCCATCCGTCCCGGCAATTCCGGAACCGGCTCGCGATTCAAGTATTTCGCGTAAGGTTCGAAGCTTTCCGCCCCATTTCCTGTTTAGCTCACGAAAAATTCGCTGCGCGCTGAATTGCGCGCAAGGCGCCGGCGCGCTCGGTCTGCTTGTGCAAAAATCGACCTCGCAGGTTGCTCTGCAGATTCAAAAAGCGAGACTTAAAAGAGGCAATCGTGGCGCGTAGCTTTGGCGGGGCGCTAAAGCTCGCGAAGCGGGCGCAGTGGCTTTCTCTCTTTTTTGAAGATCAGCACCGTGTACAGGGAGGCTTTATTGAGTTTATAGACCTTTTCGACTCTGAGATGGCTGGTTTCGATAAACGGCTTGAGTTTAAGATCGGTGCGCCAACCGAGCCAGCGCGTCATCGGATCGAGAGCCTGGGTCAGCGAGCCGAGAACGGGCACGTCGGTGGTGAAGTGATTCACGATGACGATTCTGCCGCCGGGTTTAGTTACCCGATTGGCCTCGGCAATCATGCGCAAAGGATCGGGCACGACGGTCACGACGTGAAACGCCATGACATAATCGAAGCTGTTGTCTGGAAATTTCAGGTCGAGCGCATCCATCTCCATTACTTTTAAATGCGACCAGGCGTTTTCCTGAATTTTTCGCCGGGCGCGCGCCAGCATGTCGGGCGCCAAGTCGACGCCGGTAATTTCGCAGTGAGTCGGATACGCGGGAAAAGAGGTGCCGGTGCCGGCGCCGACTTCTAAAATCTTCGCACCGGCCGGAATGTCGAGATCCTCGATGACACGTTCTAAGCGGCTATAGAAAATTTTGCCGAAAACTTTGTCGTAGAGCGGGGCTAATTCCGAGTACAGTTTGCTCTCGTGCGCTTCGATGTCGTCCATTTTCCCTACCCCCAATCTTCCACCAGGCTCAAGCGTCGCGGATGTCCCTCGGCTGCTTCTTGTAAAAAATGGAAATATCACGGCGGCGGAAACGCCACTGTTTCCCTTTTTTGAACGCAGGCAATATATTTTTGCGGGCGAACTCATTGACCGTGTCCGGGCTCATGTCCAAGATCGCGGCGACTTGCTTGCTGTTGAGCAACTCCTCTTCTCTCTCCAACATGGTTTTTCCCTCAAGCATCAACGTGGTGAAAATTTTTTTTCTATCTAACAAGTTAAGTCTAGGCTGTCAACAATAAACTCTAACATGGTGCAAGCGCAATGCAAACACTCCAGGGCGACATTTAGCGGCGAAAGATCTTATAGCGCATGAATCAATACAAAAAACAATGTCGTGGTCGCCGCACTTAGGGGCTGGCAAAAACCCGGATCGGCAAAATCATCATATCGTGGCCGGCGAACTGCAGGCGCTGTTGCAAGGTGAGCGGCGTGTGATTGTGCAGCCAACGAGTGAAGAAGTTTTCTTGTTGAAAAACCAGCGTACCGCTGAAAAACATGGCGCGAGGAAATTCTTTCGCGACCGCTTCGCAGAGCTCTTCCAGCTCGGCGATCAGATCGACGGCCAAGCCATAGCGCGACTCGGCGTACCAGCCCAGGCAGTTCGCGTACTCGACGAAGCTTTGAAGATTTTCCTCGACTTTCCGGCGTAGATTGTCGATTTCCTGGTGGCCTTTAAACTGACCGATATCGATGACGCCGACCGAAATAAACACGATATTCTTAAAATGGTTGGGGAAGAGACGCTGAATATTGAGCAACGTGTGAACCGAGATGCCGTCGAAGTCGCGCACGATGATGACGGCCGTCGGCGCCTTGGGATCTTTAGACGGCACGGGCTCCCTCAAGTTCGGTTGAAACGGCAGAGTGAGCAGCGTGTCGTCGAGACTTTTGAGCGCGCCTTGCACCCGACCATAGTGCGAGCGCACGACCTGGCAGAACAGGATGAACACGAGCGTGACGACCAGGGTGACCCAGCCGCCTTCGGCGAATTTGGTCGTGACCGTCACGCACAGGATCAGGCCGGTGAGTAAAAGCCCCAAGCCATTGACCGAGAGCTTGCGCAGCCACCGGGATTCCGCACCTCGCACCTCCCACCAGTGGCGGCACATGCCGAGCTGCGAAAGGGTAAAAGTCAGAAATACGTTGATGCTGTACATGACGACGAGAAGCCTCACGTCGCCGCGCGTATAAATAAGAAAACCCAGCGAGGCCAAGCCCATGAACCAGACGCCGTTGCGGGTCACGAGCTGGTCGCTCAAATGCGAAAGACGATGCGGCGCCCAGGAGTCGAGCGACATGTTGGCGAGCACGCGCGGCCCGTCGAGGAATCCCGCTTGGGCCGCAACGATCAACAAGGCGGCTTCGGTAAGCAGGATCAAAATGACCAGCGAGGTCGTGAGAGCCGCGTCCGCGCCGAAGAAGCCGGCGAAAACACCGGAAAAAAGGCTGGCATTGAGCGTCTTGCCGGGCTCGTGTTTGACCTGATTCAATAGATAGCAGAGCAAGATGCCGCTCGCCGTGAAAGCCAGCGAGGTGGCCATGTAAAGCATGGTCTTTTTACCGGTTTCCACGCGCGGCTCACGCAGGATCTGCAACCCGTTGCTGACTGCTTCGATGCCGGTGTAAGTGCCGCCGCCGAGACTGTAAGCGTGCAGTAGGATCGCCAGCGTCGCCAGCAGTCCCAAGGTTTGAGTGTCGCGCACGACCTCGTTATAGGAGTTGGCGACGAGCGCCGGCATAGCGCTTAGATGCGGCCCGACGCCGAGAAGGATTCCGACAAAATGCATGACGATGAATAACAAAAAAATCGGCAAAAGGATCAAAACCGATTCCTTGACGCCGCGCAGATTCAACAAGATCAGCCCGAAGATGAGCAGAATTTCGGCGAAGATTTTTACTGGCTGGAAGGCGATCGGGAGAAAGCTGAAAAGCGCGTCGGCGCTGCTCGCGATCGATATCGTGATCGTCAACATGTAGTCGACGACCAGCGCCGATCCGGAAACGAGGCCGGCCCTGGGCCCCAATAATTTGGTTGCGACCAAATAACCGCCGCCGCCCGTAGGGAAAAGCTCGATGATCTGCGAATAGCTCGCGGAGATGACAAAGACCGTGACGGCGGTCAGCAAAGCGAGCGGCAGGGCAAGATAAAAGTATTGCCCGAGCGCTAAGTAGGCTTCCTCCGGCCCATAGGCCGATGAGCTGAGGCCGTCGGCGCCCAGGCCGACCCAGGCTAAGAAGGCGACCAGGGAGATTTGGTGAAAAACCTTGGGATCGAGCGGATCTTTAGGCTTACCGAAAAGTAGTTCCCTGAGTGATGCGAGACGCGTGCTAGCCACTGGAATTGCCGATCACTCTTATCAACATTCCCCGCGTTTGTGAAATCGGGCCGTGCCCAACCCGCGCAGCGCGACTGAATCCGTTGTATTCTCAATCCCTTGCGCCGCCGAAAAACTTCCTCTAGCATGACCGAAAAAATCGCCGCGCCGGCGCGCGTCGGCCGATTGATAGGATGCCGATTTCATTCCACTGGTGCTATTCTCCACATGCGAAAAATTTTCAAGCTTCTCGGTTTCTTAAGCGCGATTCTCTGTCTGTTTTTCGTCGTGGCGATTTTAGCGTTCTATTATTTGACGCGGGTCGGCGAATTGCGCCGTTACTTGGTCGACGAGATTGAAAAACAAACCGAGTTAAAAGCGCAAGTAGGCGGCGCCGATATCGAAATCGGCTGGATCACCGGCGTCGTTTTTCAAAACGTTGCCCTGACCGAAGCCGACGCGGCGCAACCGGCGATCACCGCGGCGCGGGTCACGGCGCGCGTCGCGCTGCGGCCGCTGCTGCGCCGCCAGGTGATCTTCTATGAAATTCGCTTGACGCGACCGACGCTGCGTCTGGTTCGCGACCCGGCAGGGCGCTTTCCGCTGCTCGACAAGCTGCTCAATCTGCCGTTTCTAAAACAGCAGAACAGTGAATTCAGTTTCGACCTGCACTCGCTGAAAGTCGACGGCGGCGACTTCGAGGTTACCGATCAAGCGCCGTCGGGCGGTGAAAAAAAATGGCGGCTTGTCGATGCCAAACTGGAGCTCGATCACGTGCGCGGCCAACGTCTGCGGGATTTTTTTCAAAGTCTTTTCAAGCAACAGCCTGCGGAATCCGGTGCAGGGCTGGAGTTTGATCTCAAAAGCGCCGTTATCAAAGACGGCTCCAAGATGAATCTCAACGCCCGGGGTTATCTCGTGTTTCCGCGTGCAACCTTCGACCTGCGTGAGGCGCGCTGGAATGCCGACCTCGAGCTGGTGAATTTTCCGGCAACGCTGGTCAAGGACTACGTCAGCGCGCGCGTGCCGATCAAACATATGAGCGGTCTTCTCGCCCAGCACTTGCGTGTGCAAGGAAGCCCGGCTGAGCAGTTACACATCAACGGCGACGTCGAGTTCAGGCAGCTTGCCGTCGATGCCCCAGAGCTTTTTCTTGCGCCTCTCGCGGGAGCGGACGGGCGGGTGAGCTTTGACGTCGATTGGAGCGAGCGCCTTTTACAAATCCGCCACGCCGATTTTCGCGCCAATGATCTCAAATTTTCCCTGCAAGGGAACATCAGCGCGCTGGACGGCAACGATCCACGTTTGCGCCTGAATCTCGGGTTGTTGTCGGCGCCGGTTGCCGCCTTGCGTAGATATCTGCCGATAAAAATCGTCGAATCCGCGCCACTGGAAAAGACCCTCGATTCGATCCAAGCCGGACAATTGGAGGTGAAGAAGGCCGGCATCGATGCGACGTTGAGCCAGCTTCGACGGTTGGCGCGGACCGGACTGGGCCAACAAGTTTGGTTCGACGCCGAGCTGCGCGATTTCGCCGCCGCGCCGCCGATGGAGAACGCGCTCATGCTTCGCGGCGTCAGTGGTTGGCTCAGTTTGGCGAATGGCGTCCTCGCCTTCAAGAATATCCAAGCCGCTTACGGCGATGCGCGCTGGAGCGACATCAATGGAACGTATGATTTGTCGCCGGCGAACGCCGGTAAATTGACCCTGCAGGCGCGCGGCGACGTCAACTTGGCGGAGCTCAAAGAACAAGTGAGATCCGGCGGCTTTGCGCCGCCAGCCGACAAATTCATCGCCTCTCTTCAGGAGCTCAGCGGACGCTCGAAGATCGATCTTGCCCTCGAGCGGTCGCCGCAGGAGCCGCTGCAGTTCGACGGCAAAATGACGTTGGACAATGCCCGGCTGCGCTACGACGAGTACGCTTTTAGCGAATTGCAAGGAGATCTCGCAGTCACGGCGAAAGAGATCAAGGCGGAAAAAATCCGCGCGCAATTGAACGGTTCGCCGATCCAGATTCAATTGGCGCTCAAAGATTACGACAGCGACGCCGGCACTTTCGATCTCGGCATCGAATCCGGTGGCATGCGAGCCGGGCTGGTGAGCCATTTATTGCTCGAAACCGGTGACTTGCGCGATCCCGGGGTCGTGCGCGGCGCGCTGCGCTATGCCGGTTCGCTCGCCGACAAAAGCCGGCGCAAGCTCACCGGCAACCTCGATTTGTTTAACGTGCAGCTTATGATCCATCCCCTGCTTCAGCCGCTGCGCGAGCTCAATGGCAGAATCAAAATCGACGACAGCGGCATCGATTTTCAAAATATCCGCGCGTCTCTGGTCGGCTTTCCCGCCGGCGCCAGCGGGCGCTGGCGCTTCAGCGGCAAGCCGCAGCTGCTCTTCGACTTTGCCGCGCCCGATCTTGATATCACCTATTTGATCTCGCAGATCGATCCGGAGTTGTTGGGCGATTTCTACGCAAACTTGGTGGCTGAAGGAAAGATCGCGCTGAACAAAGGGCGGATCAAAAATTTCGATTTCAACGACGTGAAAACCAACGTGACGATCGATCGCCGGGTCTGGCGGCTGACGAATTTGACCGCGAGCTCGGCGGGCGGCGCGATTCAAGGAGTGACAACGATCTTCGATAAGCCGGATACTCTGGGGGTGGTCAGCAATCCGCAGATCCAAGGAGTGCCGATCCAATCTTTTCTGCACTGGTTCGGCGTCACCACCGCCGAGATGACCGGTCAGGTCCATCTCACGGGCAAGCTCGAAACCGTCGGCCGAAACGATACGGAGCGCAAGCAAAATCTCAATGGCGCGTTTAATCTTCGCATCGCCGACGGCACGATCCACCGCATGCGCGTCTTGGTGCAAATACTCAACCTGCTAGACCTCTCGCGCTGGTTCACGCTTCAGCTGCCGGATCTTACGAAGCAAGGAATCCGCTTCCGCAGCATCACCGGAGATTTCAAGGTCACCAAGGGCGTCTATTCCACGGAAAATCTCATCGTCGACAGCAGCGATCTACGCATGACCGGCATCGGCAAGATCGACGTGCCCGAGGACGAAGTCGATTTCATCGTGGCGGTGCGCCCGTTCGCCGGTATCGATTCGGCGATGAGTTACATACCGGTGCTTGGACGGAGCATCGCCGCTATCAAGAATTCTTTTCTGGTGGCGAGCTTCCACATCACGGGCCGGATCGACGAGCCAACGATCACGGCGGCGCCGCTGGGGACCTTGTCGGAATGGTTTTGGGGTGTCCTGGGGATACCAAAGAACATCATCGGCTTCGGCGAAGGGGAGCAGAGGCAAGAACCGCCCAAAGAGCCCGCGAGCGCGCCGTCAAAATGAATGCTAAATTAAAGCTATACACGCGGAAAGATTGTTGTCTCTGCGACGAGATGAAAGCAGTGGTGCGGCGGGTGTCGGGGAAAATTCCACTCGACCTTGATGAAATCGATGTCGATGGCTTGCCCGAGCTTCGAGATGAATTTGGCAACGAAGTGCCGCTGCTTTTCATCGACGGACGGAAGGCGTTCAAGTATCGGGTAACAGAAAAGGCCTTAGCCAACCGATTGAAGAAGCACGGCTGGGCGCGATTCTTATCGTTGGGGGTCGGCAGGAGAGGAGCGAAACTATGATGATGCAAAAGTTGTTTCTCTTGTGTCTCGTAAGTTCGTTGATTGGTGCGGCTCCTATTGGCGGCGCGGACCGTCTTATCGGCGTCCAGTCCGCTCGCGTAATGTCGCAGTCGATGCCGTGGATCGCGCAAGAGACGGGGATCTTTCGCAAGTACAATTTGGAATTTCCGTTGGTTTACATCGGCACTTCGCCGCTGGCTACGGCGGCGATGTTGGGCGGTGAAGCGCAGATCTTGATCGACGGCGGCGTCGGACTTGTGCGCACCGTGTTGGGTGGCAATAACGATCTCGTATTCATCGCGGGCATAAAAAATCATCTAACCCAGAGCATTCTCGCCAAGCCGGAAATAAAAAGGCTGGAGGATCTGCGCGGCAAAAAAATCGGTGTCACACGCATCGGCGCCACCACCCACTACTTCGCCGTTCAGGCCTTTAAGCAGCGTAATATGGAAGCCGGGCGGGATTATTCAATGATTCAAACCGGCGGCGCGCCGGAAATGCTGGCCGCGTTGCTCTCCGGCGCCATCGATGCCGGTACCATGTCAGCACCCTGGGATGCGCGCGCTATTTCGCAGGGGTACAGTTACGTCGTTTACGGCCCCGACCTGCGCATTCCGCAAGTCGCGGTGTCGTTGATTACGCGCCGCTCCTTTATGGCGCAGAACTCGCCGCTCATCGGCCGATTCATGCGCGCCATGGCGGAGGCCGCGAAGGTCTTGCACACGGACAAAGAGATCGTTTTCAAAGTCTTGAGCAAGTACCTGCGCATCGACGACAAAAAGGTTTTGGACCAGGCTTATAACGCTGAGATAAAGGCATTGGAGCCGCGCATGGAGCTAAAACTGGAAGCCGTCCAGGCGATCCTCGACGATATCGCGCCGACCGATCCCCGAGCGAAGAAGTTCAAGCCGCAAGAGCTTTATGACCGGCGCTATCTGGACGAGATAGAAAAAAGCGGCTTTTTCGACAAGCTGTGGGGCGGCACCAATCCGAGATAACGATGAAATCACTTTCGCTGACGCGCAACTCCTCTCAGTTAACACAGTCAACCCGCCGGGCAATGAGCGCGCGTGCGCGCAGTATCTCGGTACAATGCTCGAGGAAGTGGGATTCGAAGTTCGTTACTACGAGTTGTCGGATAACGTTCGACACTTATCGCCCAACTTGCGGGCGGCGACAAAAAATTACCGATCTGCTTTACCGGAGATGTCGATACCGTTCCGTTGGGCGTTTCACCGCGGGGCCAGGATGCTTTTGCCGGTGAGACACATGGCGACAAACTTTACGGACGCGGGACTTCGGATATGAAAAGCGGCGTGGCGGCGATGACTGTCATGGCGCTTCGGCTGGCGAAGATTTCGCATCGAAGAGCCGGGATGATGCTCATCTTCACGGCGGGCGAAGAGATCACTTGCGTGGACGCTTATGCCGAGATTGCAAAAGCCTGGTGTGGAGTTTAGGAAATAAGGAGCCAAAATACGACGACGATTGAGTGAATGCCGGTTTTTAATTATCGTCTAAGTGAAGGAGTTCGACCATGGCTAATCAAATCGTGTGGTGCGACATTCCCGTCTTAGATTTGGATCGGGCGGTGAGATTCTATTCGGCGGTGCTCGGTCAAGCCGTGAAGAAACAGGATTTTTCCGGCATGACGATCGGTCTCCTGCCGCACAATGACGGCGAAGTCGGCGCGTGTTTATTTACCAGCGAGGAAGAAAAGCCGTCGGAAAAGGGCGCGATGATCTACTTGAACGCCAACGGCCGATTGGATGATGCCATTGCGGCGGTAACGGCGAACGGCGGCAAAGTTATCAAGCCTAAACATCCCATCGGTCCATTCGGATTTCGCGCCATTATTATCGATAGCGAGGGCAACCGAGTTGCATTGCATTCGGATTAATTTTTGATCTCTTTCGGAGACGGGGCGATGATCGATACGATAAGTAAAAACATTTCATCGATGCTGGTAGTGGTTTTTCTCGCCGCGGCTCCATGCTCTGTGCATGGCGGCGCAAGCTGACAAGACGAAAGTTGCGCAAAGCGCCGCCGGTTACGGAGGATCCGGGACCGTGGCTTTTGGCCGGCCGTGAAGGCGAGTGCGCGCCGATATCAATACTGAGCAAGAAAGGGGCCGAGTACAGCGATATTCAAAGCCCCGCTCAGTTGGTGGAAAGGTTGCGCGCGGCGGGGCACAAGGCGGACATCAAGGAATTCAAAGCCGGCACTCGCCCTTCCGTCGAGGTCCGGGCGCCTTCGGCGGGACTTTACGTGATGTTCGTGAAAAAGGAGTTTTGCGACAAACTGCCGCCTCCTCCTACGAAATAGAACTATTCACCCTCTTCTTGGCGGCGCCGCGGCCGGTCCGCTTGCTTCAGGGCTTTTTTGCGTAGGCGAATCGATTGCGGCGTGACTTCGACCAATTCTTCATCGGCAATCCATTCGATCCCTTCTTCAAGGCCCATCTCGCGGTGCGGCGTGATGATGATATTCTCGTCGCGGCCTGCGGCGCGGATATTCGTTAGTTTTTTCTCACGACAAATATTGACGTTCAAATCCACGTCGCGGGAATATTCGCCGACGACCATGCCTTCGTAAACCCGCGCGCCCGGCGAAATAAAAATAACGCCGCGTTCCTGCAGATGAAAAATCGCGTAGGGCGTAGAGGGGCCTTCCCGGTCCGCGACCATGGCGCCGTTGCTGCGGCTTTGAATCGCGCCGTGCCAGGGCGACCAGCCGTCGAACAGCGCGTTCATGATGCCGGTGCCGCGCGTATCGGTGAGAAAGCGCGAGCGAAAGCCGATCAAGCCGCGCGACGGCACGTTGAATTCCAAGCGCACCCGGCTCGAGCCCCCGTGAGTCATTTTGGTCATCTTGCCCTTGCGCATGGCGAGGAGCTGAGAGACCACGCCGATAAAATCTTCCGGAATGTCGATGACGAGCAATTCGATGGGCTCGTGCAGTTTGCCATTGATTTCGCGCGTGACCACCGTGGGTTTCGATACCATCAGCTCGTAGCCTTCGCGGCGCATCGTCTCGATAATAATCGCGAGCTGAAACTCACCCCGGCCGGTGACTTGAAAGGCGTCGGGCTGTTCGGTGTCGATAATGCGCAGGCTGACGTTTTTCTTTTGCTCCAAGAAAAGCCGCTCGCGCAATTTGCGCGAGGTGACGAAATCCCCTTCCCGGCCGGCCCACGGTGAATTGTTGGAGCTGAAAATCATCGCGATGGTGGGTTCGTCGATGCGCAGCGCCGGTAGCGGCTTGGGATCGTCCCGGTCGGCGACGGTATCGCCGATGCCGATGTCTTCGATGCCGGCAAGGGCGACGATATCGCCCGCTTCGGCGCACTCGACTTCGCTGCGCTTCAACCCCTGCCAGCCAAAGACTTGAGTGACTTTGACGGCTTGCCGCGTACCGTCGACGCGGCACAGCGTATAGTTGCCGATGGCGAGCCTGCCGTTTTTCAGACGCCCGATCGCCAGGCGGCCGACATAATCGTTATAGTCGAGGTTATTCGCCTGAAATTGCGTCGGCGCGTCAGGATCGAAGGCTGGACCCGGCAGCGTTTGCGCGATCAAGTCGAAAAGCGGTTTCAGATCTACGCCGGGCTGTTTTAAATCCCGCGTCGCCGTGCCTGCGCGAGCGTTGGTATAAACCACGGGAAAGTCCAGTTGATCTTCGCTGGCGTCGAGATCGATGAAGAGATCGTAGATTTCATCCAACACGGCGGCGACCCGCGCGTCGGGCCGGTCGATCTTGTTGATGCATACGATCGGCGGCAGCTTGGCCTCGAGGGCTTTTTTGAGCACGAAGCGGGTTTGCGGCAGCGGCCCCTCCGAGGCGTCGACCAGCAACATGACGCCGTCGACCATGGCGAGGGTGCGCTCGACTTCGCCGCCGAAGTCGGCATGACCCGGCGTGTCGACGATATTGATTTTCACTTCACCGTAGTGAATCGTCGTGTTCTTAGCCATTATGGTGATGCCGCGCTCGCGTTCCAATTCCATCGAGTCCATGACCCGGTCGGCGACCTGCTCGTTGGCGCGAAAAATACCGCTTTGGCGCAGCATGGCGTCGACCAGGGTGGTCTTGCCATGATCGACGTGGGCGATGATCGCGATGTTGCGGATCGCCTCGCGGCGCTGTTGTTTTGTTTGAATCATGAAGACTAGTTATTGGGGAGCGCCGCGGTGTTGTCAAGCGAGCACTCGATTGCGGCGGCAATTTGCGAGAGGGTTTCGTGTCGTTTCTTGCGACTGTGAACCTCGTAGAGTATCCTAGTAGGACTTCATGGGGCGCATATCCCAATACCTCTGGCGCTACTGGCGACGTTACCTGTTCGGCGGGCTTTGTCTTCTCGGCACGGCGACCTTGGTCATGTGGATTCCCTGGTGGATTCGCGAGGCCGTCCGCATCATCGAACACGGCGGCTCCCTCAGCGATGTGACCTACTACGCCGTCTTGATCATCGCCGCGGCCGTCGCTGCAGGGATTCGTCCGCACCTATTCGCGCGCGCTGATTTTCAACGCCGGGCGCGATGTTGAGTACGATTTGCGCAACGACCTGTTTGCACACCTGGAAAAGCTGCCGCTGTCTTATTATCACAAGCAAAGAACCGGCGATCTGATGTCGCGGGTGATCAATGACATCTCCGCGGTGCGCGTTATGCTCGGTCCGGGAGTCCTCAATTTTGTCAACGCGCCGCTTTACTACGTCTATGCCATGGCATTGATGCTTTCGATGGACGTGCGCATGACGTTGGCGGCGGTCGCGCCGTTTCCGTTGTTGATCTACGTCGCGCACCAGCTTTCGCGGCCGGATCATGAAAAGCTCCCTCGAAGTGCAGCAACAGATGTCGGCTCTCAGCAGCCATGTGCAGGAGAATTTAAGCGGCATGCATGTCGTGAAAGCTTACGCGCAGGAGGATTTCCAAGCCCAGCAGTTTATCGCTTTGAATAAGGACTACGAAGTCAAAAGCATGGAGATGGCGAAGATGCGCGGCATCGTTAATCCGATCATGCAGGGCATCAACGGCCTGACGGTGCTGATCGTGATCTGGTACGGCGGTATTCGGGTGATGCGCGGCGACTTGCTGGTCGCCGATATTGTCGCGTTCATCGCCTATCTGAACGTGCTGGCTTGGCCGACCGCGGCGTTTGGCTGGATGCTTTCTCTGGTCGAGCGCGGCCGCGCGGCGATGCGCCGTCTCGAAGAGATTCTCGAAACTAACCCCGAAATCACCGACGAAGCGGCGTCCCCGGCAATCCATGCGCTCAAAGAAGGCATCGAATTCCGCGACGTCTCCTTCGCTTATGAGCGGCAGAAAAACGGCCACTCGGCGCTCGAAGGGATCAATTTCACGCTTCCCGTCGGTCGCTCGGTTGGGTTGGTTGGGCGCGTCGGCTCAGGGAAAAGCACTCTGGCGCAATTGGTGCCGCGAATGTTCGATGTCTCGACCGGCGCCATTCTTGTGGACGGTCAGGATACTCGTAAGCTGGCGTTGCGCGATTTGCGCCGATTGATCGGCTACGTGCCCCAAGAGCCGTTTCTTTTCTCCACCTCGCTAAAGGCGAATCTCGCCCTGGGCCGGGAAAGTTATTCCGCGGAAGAGCTCGCCCGCGCCGTCGAGATCGCTAAGCTGGACCGTGACGTAGAAATTTTTCCGCTAGGTCTTGAGACCCTGGTCGGCGAGCGCGGCGTGACGCTTTCCGGCGGGCAAAAGCAGCGCGCTACGCTGGCGCGCGCCCTGATCATGGATCCGCCGGTGCTGATTCTCGACGATTGTCTGTCCAGCGTCGATGCTCAGACCGAAGCCGAGATTCTCCACGGGCTGCGCGCCATTCTCAAAGAAAAAACCTGCCTGATCATTTCGCACCGGATTTCCGCCGTGCGCGAGGCGGACGAAATACTCGTGCTCGACGAAGGCAAAATCATTGAGCGCGGCAACCACGACGAACTGGTGCGCGACGGCGGCGTCTATGCCGAGCTTTATCAGCAGCAGCGCCTGAGCGAGGAGCTCGAACAGATTTAGATGACCGAAGAAACGCAACAAGAAGAAATCCTCGGCAAGGCTTACGATCTCCGGCTGGTCCGCCGTCTCTGGTATTTCATCATCCCGTACAAACGGCTTTTTTACTTGAGTTTGCTGCTCTTGCCGCTGCAGCAGGCCTTTGGCTTGGCGCAGCCCTATTTGATGAAAATCGGCATCGATCAATACATCGCGGGCAAGAATCTCTTGGGCTTGCAGACCGTCATGCTGTGCTTTCTCGCCGCCCTGATCGGCGAAACGGTCGCCATCTTTGCCCAATATTATTTTTCCATGCTGGTGGCGCAGCGCTGTCTGGCGGATTTGCGCGTGGCGATTTTTTCGCACGTGCAGAAACTGCCGATGAGCTACTTCGACCGTAACCCGGTGGGGCGCCTGGTGACGCGGATGACCACCGACGTCGACGTGCTGCAGGAGATGTTCGCCTCCGGTGTTATTACCCTCGCGTCGGATTTCGTCATGGTGATCTGGATCTTCGGTATCATGTTGTATCTCGACGTCAAGTTGGCGCTGGTATCGCTGGCGTTGATCCCGCCGATGGCCTTGGCGATCAATTATTTTCGCGGCAAAGCGCGCCACACCTACCGCCAAATCCGCGTACGGATCGCGCGCATCAACGCCTATTTAGGCGAAGCCATTTCCGGCATGGCGGTGATCCAACTATTTGCCCGCGAGGAAAAAACCTATCGCGAATTCGAGGCTCTTAACGCCGATCATCGCGACGCCTATCATCTATCGAACTTATATGAAGCCGGACTCTACTCGATGGTCGAAGCGGCCGGTTCGGTGAGCGTTGGACTACTACTCTGGTACGGCGGCGGCGAAGTGTTGCACGGCGCGATCGGCATCGGCACGCTGGTGGCGTTCAAGGAGTATATCCACCGTTTCTTTGTGCCGCTGCGCGACTTCAGTCAAAAATACACGGTGATGCAGTCCGCGATGGCGTCCGCGGAACGTATCTTTCAATTGCTCGACACCCCCCTCGACGTCACGAGCCCGAAAAACGCCGTCGTGCCGAAACCGTTTCGCGGCGAAGTGGTCTTCGACCATGTCTGGTTTCACTATAAAGCAGGCGATCCGGTGCTCAAAGGAGTCTCCTTCCGCATCGCACCGGGAGAGAAAGTCGCGGTGGTCGGCGCCACGGGGTCGGGCAAGACCACGACGATCAAGCTGTTAAACCGCTCTTACGATATTCAACAAGGCTCCATCCAAGTCAGCGGCGTCGACGTGCGCGAGTGGGATCTGCGCGCGCTCCGGCGCCATATCGGGGTTGTCTTGCAGGACGTTTTCCTATTCTCCGGCGACGTGCGCGCTAATCTTGCATTGGGCGATCCTTCGATCCCGTTGGAGCGAATCGAACGGGCCGCCCGGGTTGCCAACGCAGAGAGCTTTATTCGCCGGCTGCCCGAGGGCTACGATGCTCGCGTGCGCGAACGCGGCAGCAATTTCTCCGGCGGCCAGCGCCAGCTGCTGTCATTGGCGCGGGTTCTGGTTTACCAACCGGAAATTCTCGTGATGGACGAGGCGACTTCCAGCATCGATACCGAGACGGAAGCGCTGATTCAAGACGCGATGGAAAAAGTCATGCGCGACCGAACCTGTCTTTTAATCGCGCACCGGCTGTCGACGATCCGCAACGCCGACCGCATTATCGTGCTGCACCATGGCGAAGTTCGCGAAGTGGGATCCCACGCCGAATCTGATGGAAAAACAGGGGATTTATTACCGCTTGTACCAGTTGCAGTATGAGCGCGAGGAGTTGAAACTCGCCGCCCATGAGACACCCGCTAAGCATCTCGCATAATTGGTTGCGCGCCCGATTCGCGCAACGAGATTTTCGCTATCGTGGCATCGTTCAAGTGACTCTCAAACCGTTTCTCTGGCTAACTTCGCTATGCATTCTCGTCGTCGCGTCTCTTTCGGGCTGCTCGCCGCTGTACGTCCTACGCGCCGCATACGAGGAGGGGAAGATTCTTTGGCGACGCGAGCCGATCGTCGATTTTCTGAACAATCCGCAAGTAAAACCGGACACGCAGGAAAAGCTGCAACTGGTTTTGGCCGTGCGGGAGTATGCGCGCGACGTGCTCAAATTCAACGTCGGCGGCAGCTATTCCAGCTATTCGTATGTCGACCGGCCCGACTTGACCTATATCGTGGTAGCCGCGCCCCAAACCGAGCTGCGGCCGTATACCTGGTGGTTTTTGATCGTCGGCAACGTGCCCTACAAGGGCTATTTCTCCAAAGAAGAGGCCCAGGCCGAAATCGATCGGCTGAACGCTCAGGGCTACGACACCAATATGCGCACTTCGGCGGCCTTCAGCACGCTCGGTTGGTTCGACGATCCGCTGCTGTCTCACTTACTGCGTTACGATAACACGATTCTCAGTGAGATCGTTTTTCACGAGTTATTTCATAACACGCTTTATGTAAAAGGCGCCGGCGCCTTCAATGAAAGCTCGGCGAATTTTGTCGGCCATGTCGCCTCCAGCGATTTTTTTCGCGCCAAATACGGCGACGGCAGCGCCGAATATTTAGACGCGGTGCAGGCGTGGCAGGAAGAGCGAGAATTCGGTGCCTTTATCGCGGAAATGGCGCGCACGCTCGGCGATCTTTACAGCCGCGACATTCCGCACGCCGACAAGTTGCGCTTGCGTGAAGAAGTGTTTGCGCGCAGCAAGGCCGAATGGATGCGCCGCATCGCCGACCGGCCGAAGCATCGGTTTCGCGCCTTTAGCCAGCGCCCGCTCAACAATGCGGTGCTGATGCACTACATCGTCTACCTGAAGGATCTCGATCTGTTCGAGTCGCTCTACGAATCGTGCGGCCGTGATTTGTTGCGCACCGTCAAAGCGCTGCGTCAGGCCGTCGCTAAAGGCGGCGAGCCCTTCGAAGCCGTGCGCACCTGGATGGCTAAGCACAAACAGGAAAGCGCCGTAGCGGCGCACTAGGGTTTCGTCTCGCCAATGTAGCCGAATCCGTGGCGTTCAAAAACGGATGCTAGACAATTCTGACGTGCTTTAAAGTCCGGTGCCGACTTTGGCAAAGCGCCGGATCGCCTCGATGTGCGCCGCCGGCGAAGTGAGGCCGGCCTTCATCGTATTGAAGCTCGCGTGCGTCGCGCCGAGATTTTTCCAAGCTTCGAGCTCTTTGCGCCAAACTTCCTCGGAGCTTTGACCGTGAGAAATTCTCCCTTCGATACCGATCTGGCTGGGATTGCGCCCGGCCTCGCGCGCATAGCCGTGGATTTTTTCAATCGCCGCCCGGCATTTTTCATCGGGACTCATGAGCGGAAACCAACCGTCGCCGAGCTTCGCCAAGCGGCGCAGCGCGCGCTCGTCCGTGCCGCCGAACCAGATCGGGATTGGCCGCTGGACCGGCAGTGGATTGATGCCGGCGTCGGTGATTTTGTGCCAGCGGCCGTTGAAAGTGACCAGTTCTTGGGTCCAGAGCAGGCGCAGCACTTCGACCTGTTCCTCCGAGCGCCGGCCGCGGTTTTGAAAGTTTTCACCCAAGGCTTCGTATTCCACCGGGTTCCAGCCGATCCCGACACCGAAACGCAGGCGGCCGCCGCTTAAGACGTCCAGCGCCGCGGCTTGCTTGGCGACGAGCACGGTCTGGCGCTGCGGTAAGATGATGATGCCGGTGGCAAATTCGATCTTTTTCGTTAGTCCCGCGAAGTACGCGAACAGAACCAAAGGCTCGTGGAACGTGTCTAAATGACTGTAGGGGGGCTGCCATCCTGGCCGGCTGGCCGGATTGGCGCCGATAACGTGATCGTAGGCCAAAATATGGTGATAGCCGAGCTCTTCGGCCGCCTGAGCATAATCCTTAATGACTGCTGGGTCGCTGCCGATCTCGGTTTGGGGAAAAACCACGCCGACGCGCATATGAGGCTCCTTTCGATATTGCCCTTTAACGGAAATTTCTTAAGTTTTTCGCTACTAGGTTGACCCCTTGCTTTTCTTCACGGGCGTACGCAGATTTCAACTATATACCTGAAATAAGCTTGACTTAAGCTTCTTGGTACCTAGGATAGGGATTAAGATTAAATGGAGGGAGTCTTATGAACGGTTTTCGTACGACGATTCTTTTGGCGGCGTTAACCGCATTTGTCGTCTGGATCGGTCAAATGTTCGGTGGAGCAAACGGGGCCGTGATCGCTCTCGTATTCGCCGGCGCCATGAATTTCTTCAGCTATTGGTTCAGCGACAAAATCGTTCTTAAAATGTACGGCGCGCAGGAGATTACCGCCAACGACGATCCGGAGCTCTACGGCATGGTTCGGGATCTGGCGGCGCAGGGCGGGTTTGCCCATGCCGAAGGTTTACGTGATTCCCGAGGAAACCCCGAACGCTTTCGCCACCGGGCGTAACCCGGAGCATGCGGCGGTAGCCGTGACGCAAGGGATTCGACGCATCCTCGATAAGCGCGAGCTCGCCGGGGTTTTGGGCCACGAGCTCACCCACGTCAAACACCGCGATATTCTCATCAGCAGCATCGCCGCGACGCTCGCGGGCGCGATCAGCTACCTAGCGTATATGGCGCAATGGGCTGCGATATTCGGCGGCGGCAGCCGCGACCGCGAAGAAGGCGGCAGCAATATCTTCAGCTTGCTGTTCATGATGATCGTGGCGCCGCTGGCGGCATCGTTGATTCAAATGGCCGTGTCGCGATCGCGGGAATACATGGCTGACGAAGGCGGCGCCAAGGTCAGCGGCGATCCGCTGGCGCTGGCAAGCGCGCTGCGCAAACTGGAAATGGGCGCGCAGAATATCCCGCTGCAAGTGAGCGATGCGACCGCTAACTCGACCGCGCATATGTTTATCGTTAATCCGCTGACCGGCGCCGGCTTCGCTAAGCTATTCAGCACTCATCCGCCGATGGAAGAGCGCATTGCCCGGCTCGAAGCGATGGCGAAAGACATGAGCTACATGCGGAGCTAAAGCCTATTCATCCGCATTATTCCCGTAGGGGCGACCGGCTGGTCGCCCCTTTTTTTTAACCAAGCCGATAGATCGTGCATACTTGCCCGATGGAAAGCTGGTCGCAAGAGGACGCTGGAGGTTCGTAGCGAACGACTCCCAATCGGATCACAATCGGTTTCGGGAAACTAAGAGAAAAACGCGGCGGTTATAAGCTAATCACCGGTCTTATTACTTTCTCTTCCAGCCACGTCGACAATTCGGCAAGGCTTCTCGCGCCTATTTCGTGCCCCATTGGGTATTCTCGGAAAGTTAGCGGCACGCGTAGCTGGCGCAGCGTCTCGACGGAACTTCGCGCGCGAGCGATTTCGATCATCGGATCTTGCGTGCCGTGCTGCACCAACGTCGGCAATGATTGCACCGCGTCAGTGACGTTCAGTCGCGGCAACAGTTCTTTCGGCAGCCAACTGCTCAATACCGCGAGAGCGGCGAATCGTTCAGGATTGGCCAACGCCAGGCTGTACGCCATCACGCCACCCTGGCTAAAGCCGAATACGACTAGTTTCTTCGGATCGATCGGATAGGATTTTAGACACTCGTCGAGAAACGCCTGTAGCTTTTTCTGCTGGCTCAACATCGCCTCGACATCGGGCACCCCGTCATGGCTCATCGGGTACCAGGCGTAGCCGACGGCCTCGGGACCGATCGGCGTTTCCAGCGGCCCTTGCGGGCAGATCATCATAAACTTGCCGCCGCAGAGATGCGGCGCGAGGCCGAGTAAATCGAAGGCGTTGGCGCCGCGCCCGTGCAAGGTCAGAACGGTTGGAAACGGTCCGTCGCCGGCGGGTTGATACAATGTGTGAATGAGCTGCACGAGTGACCTCCGCTGGTTGCTGTCAGTCTTTTAGCCGCTCGAGTCGTTTTATCCCAAGTTGCAATGACAGCGTTACCACCGCCGCCGTCAAAGCCGCAACCGTGATCAGCGATGGCGCGATGAGCTCGAGGGGCGGCGCTAAAGCGCGGCCCGGGCGCAAGGACGCCATGGCCAACTGATAAATCGGCCAGGCTTCGATGGCGACCGCAAGCGCGATGAAAACGACGCTTAGGATCATCGCCACAGCGCCGCCGAAGCTGGTCGGGATTTCCGCGGCGTTGTCGTAATTGAAATTTGGATAAAGTGCGCCCAGACCGACACCGATGGCGGCGATGCCGAAAGTCATGAGGCAAACCGTGATGAGGGAGAGCGCCATCATCCAATCGGGCACGTGGAGCAGGAGATTGCTCAGGAACACGAGCAGTTCGCCGAGCAAGAGCAGCGGTACGAAAATCAGCCAGAACTTGCTCCACAGCAAAGCGCGCAGAGAAATCGGCGCGCTCTGCAAAATCCAGAAAGCTTTTCCTTCCAAGCTGATCGCCGGAAAGGCAAAGCGGACGGCGACGGCGCTGAGCACGAAACCGGCGAGCGCAAGGTTAGCGAAAGAGACCAAGGTGCGAAGAGTCCCGGCGGGCATCGGCGAGCGGTCCAGCGGTAGGACTTTGAAGTTATAAAGATAGACGACGATCAGGGCGAGCAGAAGAAAAAGCTGCGACCATTGCGTGGTGTCGCGCAGAAAAGTCTTGATGTCTTTGATCATAATCGCGCGTGTGGTTTCCGGGAACAGGCGCGTCGCCGCATCGAGCAACCGATCGAACCAGACAAATTTGCGTCGCCCCTGACGCGACTCTTGCGCCTTGGACCAACCTTCGAAGTACACGGCGCCGGAGATCCAGGAAGCGGCGACCGGCAGAAACAACGCGTAGCTCGCCAGCAAAGCGAAGAAGAAACCTTGTTCGGTTTCGCGATTGAACAAAGTTCCGGCCAAGATGTCCGCCGACCAACTGCTCGGCAGAAAGGGCGACGACGGCGTTTCCATGGCGCTCAGGAATTGCATGAAGTTGCCGAACGATTCGGGCTGCACCAGGCGTTCGGGCTGGGAGAAGCGAAAGAGAAAAAACATGATGACGAAAGCGATCAAGCCGATAAAAAACAGGACGTCGCGAATCCTCTTTGCCGGCAGAAAATAAACGAGCAGGTGCGTGATAACGATCCCGAGCGCCGCCGGTATGACTAGAAACAGCGGCAAAATGAGCCCGATCCAGACGTACAAGATCCAGCCGCCGCCGAACACCGAGCCGTAGGCGGCAAAGATCGGTAAGCTGAAAAACAACACCATCCAGGATGAATTGACCGTGGTTTGAATGAGCCGCGCGAAGAAAAAGGCGTCGCGCGAAACCGGCGTGGCGTGAACCAGGTCTAAATCGCGCGCGAGAAAATAGGTCGACAAGGATGCGACCAGGTTGCTGAACAAGAGCATCGACAAAAAAGTCAGCAGGATGATCAACAACAGCTGGTAAGCCAACCCGGGTCCGAGATCGAAAACGGTTTCGAAATAGCGCAGAACCCGTCGAATGACGAGATAAGTGCCGATCCAGAAGCCGATAGCCAAACCGGCGAGCAGCAGCCGGCGCGGCCAAGAGCCGCCGCTGCGACCCAGGGAATTTTTCCAAGAGAGCCAAAGCGGAGAAAGTAACAGCGCAACCGAGCTCATGAAGTTTATGCCGTCACGGCCAGGTTGTGCTCTTGGTCGCGGGTCAATTCCAAAAAGACGCTTTCGAGATTGCCGTGATTGCCGGTCGCTTGCCGGTGCAGCTCGGCCATGGTGCCGCAGGCGATGAGCTTGCCCTTTTGGATGATGCCGATGCGGTGGCAGATCTCTTCGGCGACGCTGATGCTGTGCGTCGAGAGAAAAATCGTCGTGCCGTTTTTTGCCAGCGCACGGAAGAGATCCTTGAGTGTGCGCGCGCCGCGCGGGTCCATGCCCACCATCGGCTCGTCGATGATCAGGATGCGCGGTTCATGGATCAGCGCGGCGCAGACGACCAGCCGCTGTTTCATGCCGTGCGAATAGCCTTCCACGAGCTCGTCTTGCCAAGCGCTCAACTCCAAATGATCGAGCAGCTCCGCTAGGCGCTGTTTCAATTTACGTGATTCCACGCGATGGAGCTTGCCGACGAATTGCAAAAATTCTCTGCCGCTCAGTTTTTCATAAATGAAAGGCCGATCGGGAATAAAGCCGGCGATGGCCTTGGCCTGTTGCGCCGCCGCGACTACGTCGTGGCCGTCGAGCAGAACCTGACCGGATGTGGCTTTCAAGATGCCCATCATGACGCGGATCGTCGTCGTCTTGCCCGCGCCGTTGGGACCAAGAAAGCCGAAGATTTCTCCCGCCGGCACCACGAGATCGAGATCGTCGACGGCGGCGAGCTTGCCATAGTGCTTGGTGAGGTGGATGAGCTGAATCATTTTAATTTTGGATTTTAGATTTTCGATTCTCGAAACGGAACCCTTCTTCAATCTAAAATCGGCAATCTAAAATCCAAAATGAAAGGTCCTTCCTACAGGACTTCGATTTTCAAATTGCCGATCAGTTGCAGGATGTCGATTTGCCGATCGATTTCGCCTTCGAGAAACTTAATATGCGTCACGTCGGCGGGAAATTGGTTGAGCACGGAGTCGAGCGATACCCAATCGCCGAGCCAGACTTCGGACCAGGCGTGGTAGTAAAATGCGCCGCGCAGATAGACGACGCCGACGACCGTTTTCGCCGGGATGCCGGCGGCGCGGGCCAGGGCATTGAACAGCACGGTGTGTTCGTTGCAGTCGCCTTTTCTGGTTTGCAGGACTTCGAGCGCATTCGGGATGCTGACCGTCGGCTCCTTGGCGATTTCTTTGTAGACCCAGTCTTTGATTCTAAGCGCGGCCCTGAGACCGTTGGTTTCGCCTTGGACGATTTTCGCGCTGAGCGCGCGGATGCTGGGGTGGTCGGTTTGCATAAACGGCGTCGGCTGCAAATAGGATGCTAGACGCGTTTCTGTGACCGGAATGCTTTGCGCGCGGACTTGGTTCATTTCTTCGCGGCGGATTTCCAAGCGATCGGTGTCGAGCCGCTGGCGTCCGCCGTTGAGCGCAAAATTGACGAGATTGACGCCGCTGAGTTTTAGCCGGAGCGCGGCTTTCGACTGAGGATCGGCGATCGGCGTCGTCACCGGTATGGCGGTTTGCGCGATGATGTCCAACGACACCGCTCGCGAGGGCAGATTCTTAGCGTCCTCGACGCTCTGGCGCAACAAGGATAAACCCGCCGGCGACTGCTCCTTCAGCGTGCGCCCCTGGCCATCGACCCACGAGACCACGGAAATGCCGCGAAAGCTTTGACGCAGCCGGATCGCCGGCTCGGTGCGGGCGCCGATGCGAATCTGTTCGCGGCCTTCGATCACGACCGTGGTCACTTGCTGAGATAAAGTCGAAGGATCGAAAGTGTTGAATAGAAATTTCTTCCCGGTTTCCAACTGCTGGGTTACGACGTAGGGTTTTAAAGCGGCGAGCAGGTAAGGCGCCTGGCTCAAGATCAAATCGCGCCGCGATTTATGGCCCGCCGAATCGATCTCCACGCTCAGGTTTCGATCCTTGACTTCGCCGCGCGCGCTGAAGCGAATCTCTTTGGAATGGAGCTCGAAAGCGAATTTTTCCAGGATCCAATCTTCGTTGGCTTCCATTTCCAGACGGGTGGCGGCTGGCTGGACGGTGCCGAGCAGGTTCAGGTTCAATAGCGAGCGATCGTGCAGCGTGTAGCCCTTGGCTTTGGGCGTGATCGTTTGCGTGGCATAGCCGATCTTTTCGCCGCGATAAAATACGCCCCACCATTCTTCGATGGGGTCGGTGATTTTTTCGCTGCCGCGAAGCGTAATGACCGGCGCGGGCGCGCCGATCTGGCGCTGGATGAACAGACCGTTCATCACGCACCAAAAGAGCACAACGGCAACGCCGATGGATTGTTTCACAAGCATCCGGTAGGCGTATATGGTAAAGGCTTAGCGCGCCGGGTTCAAATGAATTGAATGAAGAATCTATTTGGAAGCCAACCGCGCAGATCTAAAATTTGCCGCCGACCGGATGCTCGGCAGGTTAGTGAAGTGGCTCCGGGTAATCGGTCAAGATGTCATCTACGGCCAGCACTTAAGCGGCTATGGATTGATCCGCGCCGCGCGCGCTGAAGGGCGTCTCATACTCACTCGCGACGGGCATCTAAAGCACAAACAGCCGCCGCCCTTCCTATTTATCGACAGCGACCATTATCGCGATCAACTGCGGCAGGTGATCACGGCGTGCGGTTTAAAGCCGGCTCAAGCCATGTTCACGCGCTGTATCGAGTGCAACACCCTCCTGCAGGTGAAGTCTAAAGAAAGCGTTGCCGGCATTGTCCCGCCTTATGTCTTTTCGAGCCAAGAAAAGTTTTCCTGGTGCCCGACCTGCCAGAGGATTTTCTGGGCGGCGACGCATCAGCAGAAAATGCTCGATGAAATCAAGAAATTAGAGATTTGCTAATGTAGAAATCGTCTCTATCGTATGCTAGAAATCATGGCTGTTCACGAAAATATTCCCCGGTTCAGCCAAAGGCTGATCAGCTTTCAGCTGAAGCTCAGACAGTCGGTAGAGTCTTGTCTACGCGGTAAGTAACTCTGGCGGTGACGGGGTGTTCTACGTTTATGTCTTACGTAGCTTGAGAAACGACAAGCGGTACGTCGATGGCTCAACGAGAACGTCAAGGATTAGATGGATCAGCATTCTGGAAATTTTGTTGCAACTAGAAAAAGACTCGTCGATACTATAATAAATAATCGAATTTCATTTCCCCGGTAGCTCAGTCGGTAGAGCAGTTGGCTGTTAACCAATTGGTCGGGGGTTCGAGTCCCTCCCGGGGAGCCAGTTTTCAAAAAGGCCGTTTTTCGTTCGCGAAGCGGCTTTTTTTTGTTTCGCCATCTGGTTATTTTCCGCAAGAAAATCGAAAGGTTTCTTGTACGCCGGCTCAAGGTGATCATCCTTCCAGACCGAGTTCGAAAGTACCAAACGCAAAATTCTGCGTTTTTCCTGCATCGACTGGGTTTCGGATAAACGGTCGTCCGATCACTCGGCGCTCGAATTCTGCGATGATGCCTGTAAAATGAGAGCCGAGCGGCGGAAAAAGCGACGTAAAATCGTCAGATGCAGTGGCTTTCGCGATAGTCACCCAATATCGTGATTACCGTCTACGAGCCGGATCCGGAGGAATGGGAACCGGATTTTAAAAGGAGAAAGACTTCATGAAATGCGTGATTTGCAAGAAGGGTGAAACAAGAGTTGGCAAGGCGACCGTGACTTTGGACAAAGACGGAACCACTTTGGTCTTCAAGGGCGTTCCCGCACGGGTCTGCACAAATTGCGGTGAAGAATACGTTGATGAAAACATTACAGCCAGCCTTCTCAGATCGGCGGCCGAAGCCGCCCGGTCAGGAATTCAGGTCGAAGTCCGTCAGTACACTGCGGCGTAACCGCAAACCTTTCGACGTTTCGAGAATTCCCGAAACGTGGAAGTTCCCACTCTAGGTTTTTGATCTCAAACGGATTGAACGAAAACGCAGTGGGAACACGAACACGTTCCACGTCTTTTCCTATCCCTTATCCTTTATCCTTTTGCCTTTATCCTTTTATAAACTCGCCCTTGCCCGAAACCCGCCAAATCTAATAAACTACAAAAACTTTTGGCCAAACCAGGAATGACGCTATAGATCTCCGCGCAGGATTACGCCGGAAATCACCGTTAATCGTTGACCTCCCTAAGGTGCCACCGCCGAAAGGACAGACGGACTTGATTCCAACGAACGGTGATTAAACGAAACTGTCGCAAGCGACAAACGGAAGCGACGCGCGACCGAAGGCGAGATAAGAGATGCTCAAACTTACGTCGGACGAACAGGCGTGGCTTGATGCGTACCGGGAAGCTCTGAACAAGCAGCATCCCGGCATAGTTCAAGAAATGCTCATCTATGGCTCGAAAGCACGCGGACAAGCGCACGCCGAAAGCGATGTGGATGTTATCCTTATCGTCAAGAATGATGCAAAAGCCCTCAAGAGAGAGCTGCGGCGCATCGGTTACTTGTTGGCTGCAAAGACCGAAGTGCTGCCTTCTATTCTCGCTTACACTCAGGACGAGTGGGAAAGCCGGAGGCGAAGCGGTTCGAGCTTCCGTAGAGCCGTCGAGCGCGACGCGGTGCGCGTCGTATGAACCGCAACATGGTCGTAGCGGAGTGGAACCGCGCTCGTGAATCTCTCCGAGCGGCGGAGACTCTAACCCGTGACGGCCTGTATGCCGATGCAATCTCACGGGCCTATTACGCGATTCTGCACGCGGCAAAGGCGGCGCTGCACGTTCACGACATCGTTGCAGAGAGTCATCCCGCAGTTCGGCGAATGTTTGGTCTTCACCTTGTGAAAGCCGGGGAAATAGAAACCGAATGGTCGGCTTATCTCACAGAGAGCCTCGACGATCGCTTGGCGGCCGACTACGACGTGGAAATATCCTTTTCACGACAAGAGGCCCGGAGCGAGTGCCGGCGAACTGAGGAATTCCTTAAGCGAATCAAGCGCTATTTGCTCAAGAACGGCCTCAAAGAAACGGAACTGCGCAAACGCCAGCGGAGCCGCTGATGAGAAAGAGCGTTCGACAACGTAAGAGTTCGATTTCCAAGGCCGGTTCTTACTCGGAAATCGGTAAATTCTGGGACGAGCACGACTTGGCCGAGCTTTGGCACAAAACACGAAAGTTACGGGGCTCAACCGAACGACCATTCGGCGAGTCCCCAGAAGCGTCAAATGAACCGTCACGTCAATGCCATTGCACGGACGTCTGAGCCTGCTACCGGCTGCAGCGGCCCTCATTGGAGATCCTCGACCGCAGATTCTGACTCGCGCCTGTTGCCTCGTGCCTGATGCCCGGCTTCACATTTCGACGTTTCGAGAATTCCCGAAACGTGGAAGTTCCCCCGCTTCCGTTGGGACCGTTCTTACGCCGCCTTCGATGGCTCTTCCAGCTCGACTCTCAATCGTGCGCCGAGCGCCGCCGCCACCTTTTCGAGCGTGGTTAACGAGTAGTTTCGGTAGTTGGGGTTTTCCAAACGAGAAATTCCAGCTTGTGTTGTGCCAACCTTGTCGGCCAGCTGCGCTTGGGTTAAACCGCATTTTTCCCTCAGTTCAGTGATCCGATGCGCCAACCGCAAGCGACCGAGTTCGTCATCGTAAACTCTACGGAACTTCGCGCTCTGAGCGCCGATTCGAAATCGATAGGGTACAGTCGGTTTTTTTTTCATGTCAAATTTCCTCCATGCGTTTTTGGGCTATCTCCATTTCCCGGCGCGGTGTCTTCTGGCTTTTCTTGTCGAAATCGTTTTGCAGCCCGCTCAAAAAGATCTCAAGAGGCGAAGGTTCGCGCGATTTTATCGACGAGCGGAGGTGTACACAGCCCGTACGTTGATTGCCCACCTCGGCTAAGAAATCGATCCGTGCCCTTAGTGAAGCACCATCAGCGACGGGGAGTGCCTCGATGAATTCTTCCACCGGCTCCCAGTCTGGCTCGGCATCATCTTGCTTATCGCGCCGAGCAATGCTCTTGAAGATATTCTTCCACTCGTTCCAAATCTGCTTGCCACGATTCTCAAGGCAAGCCCGGGCCGATTATTGAGGGTAGAGGCGTAGTGCGTCGCATTTGAATTCAGTGCGCTCGCCCAGCCAAGGTAAGAAGATCATTTCGACGTTTCGAGAATTCTCGAAACGTGGAAGCTCCCCTGCGAGCGTATGTTTAGCTCGATCACGCTCCACATAGCGGGAGGAATCACGTCCACGCACACCACGGACACGAACACGGCTTTTGGTGTATGAGGTTCTGATAGAACGGACCGCCGAGCGTGATCTAAAATCTCTCCCGACCAATCTCTTTGATCGTATCGTTCCTCGTACTAAGCCCCTGCACTATACATCAATATTGATGTTGCACGAAGATGGATTTCGTCGTAGAGTTCTATGAGACGGTGACCGGTAGCTGCCCTGTGCGGGAGTTCCTGGACGAATTGAAAGCCAGTGATCCAGACGACTTCGCTGCCGTGGTTGCTGGCCTGGCAAAACTTCGTAATCGTCAGTATCACCGTGAGCCGCTGTCCAAAGCGCTTGGCGACGGTCTTTTTGAGCTGCGTCATGTCGGCAAGCTCAACACGCGGGTTATCTGGTTTTTTATGAAGAACCGGCGAATCGTGGCACTGCACGGGATTCGTAACAAAGGTCAGTCGATCCCTGCTCGTGACCTCGATACCGCACGTGAACGAATGCGTGACTGGCGGAAGAGAATAGTACCATGAGAAGAACCAACTTCGACCACTATCTGGACGAGCAATTACGGGATCCGGCGTTTGCTGCCCGCTTTAAAAGCGCCGGAGAGGCGTGGGATGTTGCGCTGCAGATCGCGGCACTGCGCGAAAAGGCCGGGTTGTCCCAAAAGGACCTCGCCAAGTTGCTGAGGACTTCGCAACAGCAGATTAGCCGTCTCGAATCCCCAGGCTACGAGGGTCACTCTTTGAGCATGCTGCGTCGGGTGGCCAGCGTTTTGCGCGCCCGGGTAGAGTTGTCTTCGAGCCGGCAGAAAGAAAAAGTCGGATGCATATCGCCGAATCCCCGCATCCTACGGCACCAAACGCAAGAAGACCAAGCGGGGATAAGGCCGAAAGCAGACATCCTCAGTTCTTAAACCTCTGGAACCATCCGGGTTCGACTGGTGCCTTGCCTCTCGCCTCCTGCCTATTTTACATTTTGACGTTTTGAGAATTATCAAAACATGCAAGTTTCCCGCTCCGAATCCGTCCTTGAACCTTTGAAATGATTGGAACTACTGGAACGAAAAACGATCGCCCACGATTACGGCTTTGTCCGAACACGAGTCACGTCAGTTTCCCCCCACGATCCCGGCCAATCCCCCGACGATCACGACTCACGGACACGTCCACGAGCACGTCTTTCCCCACTCCACGACCACGCTCACGGCTTTTTTCCTTCCACGATCACGGCAGTGACTGTTGCCTGTTGCCTCGTGCCTCACGCCTATTTGGTACACGATCACGACCCTTCGTCCCCGGCAGTTTCCTTGACGAACACGAATCACGGTCACGTCCACGGTTTTTTCTCGTCCTTTGAAATCCCTCTTGCCCGAAACCCGCCAAATCCAGTAGATTGCGAAAAAACTTCACCCGAGATTGGCGCACTCGACCGACCAGACGCGTTGATGGTTGTTAAGGACGGATTCACGCGGCACCATACAAGGCAAGGAAAATAGCCTGGCATACGTCATTGAATATTCTCCTGATGCAGAGGACCATCTCCGGCGGCTCGCGACTCGACAGCAAAGAACTGTAGTCGATGCTGTGGACCGGCAGCTGGTCAATCAGCCAACTGTGGAGACGCGAAATAGAAAGTCGATGAGACCGAATCCAATTGCTCCTTGGGAGCTTCGTATTGGCGATCTTAGAGTGTATTATGAAGTCAGCAATGAACCTCAGCCGACAGTTACCGTTCTGGCGATCGGAATCAAAGAGAGGGATCGTGTACGGATCGGCGGAGAAATAATAAAGCTATGACGAAGATCGAATTTAAGAACGCCTCGGGACCGCTTTCGGAATACGCCACAAAAGCAAGAAAAGGCCCGGTCGTCGTTTACAAGGCGGGAAAACCGTTCGCGGCCGTTATTCCGATCCGGAACGCGGATGAAGAGACCCTAGCGCTGAGCACCAACCGCAAATTCCTCAAGATCATAACGAGGTCCAGGGCCCGTGTGAAAAAAGAGGGCGCCATCTCGGCTAGAGAACTGCGCCGGCGTCTCGGTTTAGGAAAGTAGCTCGTCCATTTCCACGTTTTCGGAATTCCAAAAGTTCCTCTCCGAGACTTTCCTTGAACCCTGAACCGTCCGGTCCTTACTGTTGCCTGTTGCCTCAAGCCTCGTGCCTATTTCGTGACTCGTGATCGTGTTTCGTGCTCGTGGTGCGGATGAGGAGGACGGGACTGAACACCGTGGAAGATCTCGACGTTTTTAAATTGGCGCATCAGTTGGCACTCAAGACTTACGCGGCCACCAGAGCGTATCCAAAAGAAGAATTGTTTAGTTTGAGGGATCAAACGCGCCGAGCTGCTGCCTCGGTGGGGATGAACCTGATGGAGGGGCAATGAGGCTTGGCGGCAAGGAGTACCGTCAGTTCGTCGGCATCGCCC
>CAVWLW010000004.1:0-74553 GCA_963755715.1 uncultured delta proteobacterium | reverse complement strand
GGAAAATTTTTCCTATTTCCAGTTAAGTGAGTCGGCGCAACGCGCAGGAGATCGCGGGCGATTTATCGCTTTCGGAATCCGATTGTGAACAAAATGATGAGACGCTATTTGATCGCGCTTGCGCGCGTTGTGTCTGCAACCGCGCTCCTCATAGTTATCCTGTGGGCAGGGAATTTCCCCTATAATACGGACGCCCCGCCGACTTCAGCCGAACTGGCCGCGGCGCGAAAATATTACACCGAAATCTATAAGAAACCCGTCGATGGCCCGGCGCCGGCGGAGACTGACTATGATCGAAAGTATCAGGAAACCGCCGAACAGGCGGCCAAAGGGGCCAAGATCGTCGAGCGCGTTTCAGAATTTGTGGAACACTTCAATCTAGCCCAGAAGCTGGTTCTCGAAATTGGCTCCGGCCGCGGATATCTGCAAGACATTGCGGAGAACTATGTCGGCCTCGACATTTCGCCGAGTGTCGCGCGATTTTACCATAAAAAATTCGTCTTAGGCACCGCAACCGCATTGCCGTTTCCCGATGACTCGTTTGACGGAATCTGGTCGATCTGGGTATTCGAGCACGTGCCCAATCCCGAGCAGGCGTTCCGCGAGATGCGCCGGGTGACGCGCAACAATGGTGTGATTTACTTATTTCCGGCGTGGAATGTCGACCCTTGGGCGGCTCAGGGCTATAGGGTCAGGCCGTATTCCGATTTCGGTTTTTTAGGTAAATTAATAAAGGCCAGCATCCCCTTCAGATCGTCGAGTGAGATCAGGACCGCCAGCCTCTTGCCCGTGAGGCTCTCCAGAGCGCTCGCGGCGCGATTTGGACCAACGACGTTAAGATATGAGCGGCTGCAGCCCAACTATGATCAGTACTGGGTGAATGACAGCGACGCGGTGAATTCCATCGATAGCTATGAGGGCGCGCTATGGTTTTTGAGTCGAGGAGACGAGTGTCTGAACTGCGGCGATTCGCCGATCCTACTTCCGATGGTTGGCGCGCCGCTGATCATCCGGGTTCATAAGTCCGCAACTTTTTGAGCCCCGCACTAAGTCGCTCACCCATTTAGGTCGTGAGCTTGCGCCCATCAAAACTGCGGGTTATCTCGCTCATTCCATCATTCGTTCTTTGTCGCGCGCCGTTTTGACTCTCCCCCACCTATCCATTACATTGTTCAAATTCGCCTTTAGATAGGACTTTCCAATGGTGTACATGGACAAGACCGTGTCGCTGTGTAAGCGGCGCGGGTTTATTTTTCAGTCGAGCGAGATTTATGGCGGAACGGGTTCGTGTTGGGATTACGGGCCGCTGGGAGTGGAGTTTAAGAACAGCGTCAAGCGCGCCTGGTGGCGCGATAACGTGCAGAACCGCGCCGACATGGTGGGGGTGGATGCGGCGATCTTGATGCATCCGCGCGTGTGGAAGGCGAGCGGTCATTTGGATCATTTCACCGATCCGATGGTCGATTGCCGGGCGCTATTTGCTGTTGGTCACTCGCGCTCTTGTTAAGAATCCAAGCCCGGCCATTTTTTGTCGCAGCTCTGCTTTTGCCGCTAGTACTGTCGACGTTCCGACGAACGCCTTTACCTATACTGTTCGTATACAGTTCTCAACATCGAGTTTGTGACCGACTATGGTGCGTTGAGCCAGGTCCACGATTATCTGATCGGATCGGTCACCAGGAGTAGCGGGCTCAGAATAAAGGATGATGCAATGAAGCTGTGTGCCGTCAAGTAACATGGTAACGCGACTCTATAGATTGATCTTAACCGCGCTCGTTGCAGCCTCTTTGATCTTCCATGTCGCAATCCTTTGGGGGAGTCGGGAGGAAATTGCCGCCGGGTACGGTGATTTCATCATCTTCTACACTGGTGCACAGATCATTAACGACGGAAAAGCGAAGGAGCTATTTAAGGTCGAAACACAAAACGCGTATCAAGCAAAATTTGATGTCCCCCAGTTAGAATGGCCCTTGCCTTTCAATCATGCGCCTTACGAGCTATTTCTTTTTTTGCCATTGGCTCATTTGTCTTATCCCGTAGCTCACGCAATCTGGTCGGGCGTGAATTTATTGCTGCTGGTCATCATGCTCCAATGGCTTCTGCCGTATGTTCATTCCCTCCGTAGCGTTTTTATTGGAGCTTCGCTCTTCAGTTGGTTTCCTACGATGGAAGCATTGCGGTTGGGTCAGGATTCGATCCTGTCAACGGTGCTTTTACTAGCTGTATTTATTGCTTTGAAGCAAAGGCGAGACGGTTGGGGGGGGGTTTTTTTGGCTCTTGGGCTTTACAAGCCACAGCTTGTACTACCTCTGGCCGGCGTCTTTCTCGTTGCACGACGTTGGAAGAGTTTAGCAATGTTCGCCGTCACCGGCGCAATACTCATCATTATCTCGCTTGCAATGGTTGGATGGCAGGGCGCGTTTGATCTCCTTTCGATTTTAAGATCCATGGGCAGATATTCATTCGTTGTCCGCCCTGCTCTAATGCCAAACCTTAGAGGGTTCATGCATGTTCTGCTTCAGGGGGACGATCTTGACTGGTTGACTGGTGCCATGACGGTTGCAATCTCGGTCGGCATATACGCGCTATGCCTATATCTTTGTCGACGAGAATTTGATGTACTCGATCCCGGGTTTGATCTGAAGTTTTCACTGATTCTTGTCACGACGGTGCTAATCAGCTATCACCTCTATGCCCACGACTTGTTTCTCCTCGCACTTTCGCTAATCCTGTTCTTTCGTTACGTAAGTTCCGGCGCCGTGCCCCGTCGATTTTCATCCAAATCATTCTTCATTCTTTTGATAATTCTTTTCCTTCCTCTACTACCCCAATACTTAATTAAATTCAGGGCGTTTGGATGGGGGGCGTTGCCTATCATTCTACTCTACGTAATTCTCACTGTGGAGATTTTTCGCTGCAAGCGGATTAGGCTCGCCCAGTAATCGGACACGACTGCCATGCTGGTTCTTCACGGTCTAGATCCTCTGCTTTTTGACTCTGCCCGACTCTATCCATTACATTGTTAAAATTCGCCTCTAGATAGGACTTCTTCAATGGTCGACATGGACAAGATCGTGTCGCTGTGTAAGCGGCGCGGGTTTATTTTTCAGTCGAGCGAGATTTATGGTGGCACGGGATCGGTTTGGGATTACGGGCCGCTGGGCGTGGAGCTTAAGAATAACGTCAAGCGCGTCTGGTGGCGTGATTCGGTGCAGAACCGCGCCGACATGGTGGGACTGGATGCGTCGATCCTGATGCATCCGCGCGTGTGGCAGGCGAGCGGCCATCTCGATCACTTCACCGATCCGATGGTGGATTGCCGGGCATGCAACCGGCGCTTTCGCGCGGACAAAATCGACGAGGAGGTCTGGGTTCATTTCTGCGAGGCGACCAAGGGCAACAAGTTCAATATTCCGGGCGGCGAAGCGTGCAAACACTGCGGCAAAAAAAGGACGCTTTGCCCGGCTTGCGGCAAGGGCGAGCTCACCGAGCCGCGGCAGTTCAATCTGATGTTCAAGACTTTCATGGGGCCGGTGGAAGACGAGGCGGCGGTGACTTATTTGCGCCCGGAGACGGCGCAGGGAATTTTCGTCAACTTCGACAATGTGCTGCAGTCCATGCGCCTGAAGCTGCCTTTCGGCATCGCTCAGATCGGCAAGTCGTTTCGCAACGAGATCACGCCGGGTAATTTTACGTTCCGCACGCGCGAGTTCGAGCAGATGGAGATCGAGTTTTTCGTCATGCCGGGGACCGATGAAGAATGGCACCAGCGCTGGATCGACGAGCGCTTCGCCTGGTATCCGCGCTACGGCATACGCCAGGAAAATCTCCGTCTGCGCGAGCACGACAAGGACGAGCTGGCGCACTACGCCAAGCGCACCGCCGATATCGAGTATCTTTTTCCGATGGGGTGGAGCGAGCTCGAAGGGATCGCCAACCGCACCGACTTCGATCTGAAACAGCATACGCAGTTCAGCGGCAAGGCGCTCGAATACTTCGACGAGGAGAGCAAACAAAAAATTGTTCCCTACGTCATCGAGCCGTCCGCCGGCGCGGATCGCGGCACGCTGGCGTTTTTGGTGGATGCTTACAACGAAGAAGAGGTCAAAGGCGAGAAACGCGTCGTGCTGAAGTTTCATCCCGAGCTTGCGCCGATCAAGATCGCCGTGTTGCCGCTGCTCAAAAAGAATTCGCGCATCGTCGAGACCGCGCAGAAGCTTTGCGTGGATCTGCGCAAGCGTTGGCATTCGGTTTACGACGATACGGCTTCGATCGGCCGCCTCTATCGCCGTCAGGACGAAGTCGGTACGCCCTTTTGCGTCACGGTCGACGTGCAGACCGTCGGGGATGACAAGTCCGCGGCCGACGATAAAGTGACGATTCGCGACCGCGACACCATGGGACAGGTGCGGGTTGCGTTGACGTCGCTGCCCACGGTCATGGAAAAGCTCATGGCCGGGCAGTGGGCCGAGGTTTACCGGGACCACGGGATTTCGAAAGAATAGCGATCGCGCTCGGTGAAAACACCAGCGCAGGCAAGAGGACAGAGCGATTCTTCGCTATTATCAGCGCGTAAAATTTCTCGTTGACCGTTATCGACGCTTTCTAATCCTTGGCGTTCTCTCCCTCGTCGCTACCGATCTCGCCGGCATCGCCATGCCTTGGCTTATCAAAGGAGGCATCGATACGGCGCTGCATTGGACCGGTGGGGCCCGCTCCCTGGTCAAATATCCGCTGTTGATCCTTGGTGCCGCCGCTTTACAGGGTTTCTTTCGTTACTGTTGGCGCATCAACATCCACGGCTTTTCACGCCGTTGCGAAGCCGATCTGCGCGACCGGGTTTTTACCCATCTGCAAAAGCTGCCGCTCGGTTATTTCCAGCACGCTAAAATCGGCGATTTGATGTCGCGACTCACCAACGACATTCAAGCCGTGCGTGAGCTGATGGGGTTTGGCTCGCTGGCGATCGTCGATGCCGTCGTGGTGATTTTTTTCAGTCTCACGCTGATGATCACGATCGATCCTTGGCTCTGTCTGTGGTCGATGCTCGCTTTGCCGCTCATTCCGATCATCGTGCGCTTTTTCGGCCGGCAAATTTTTCGCTGGTCGCGCGACACCCAGGCGCAACTCAGTGTTCTGAGCGCCTACGTTTTGGAAAATCTCTCCGGTATCCGTGTCGTGCAGGCATACGCACAAGAGCAAAACCAGATTCACGGCTTCGACGCCATCAGCACCGATTACCGGAGCAAAAACATGTGGCTGACGACGCTCTGGGGGATCTTCTGGCCGCTGATGCAGGTGATGGCCGGGTTAGCGGCGACGGTCGTGCTCTGGCTTGGCGGACGCCAAGTACTGCAGGGCACGATGACCTTGGGCGAGTTCGTCGCATTCAATGGATACTTGGCTATGCTGACGTGGCCGCTGATGGCCATCGGCTACACGGCCAACCAGTACCAGCGCGGCACCGCGGCGCTCAGCCGCATCGCCGAAATCTTGGACACGCCGATTTCACCGCGCTACCAGTCCTTATCTGCGCACGCAGCACGCCGAGCCGATCCGGGGCTCCATCGACTTGCGCCATCTCACTTTTGCCTATGACGGCGAGCACGGGCCGGTGTTGAAAAATATCGATCTGCAGATTCCAGCGGGCACGGTTTGCGGCATCGTCGGTGCGACCGGGGCAGGCAAAAGCACCCTGGTGAATTTGTTGCTCCGGCTTTATGAGCCGGAGGACCAGACGGTCTTTATCGACGGCATCGATATTAAACAAATGGCGCGCCGCCATTTGGAGGAAGCGGTGGGCTATGTTTCCCAGGAGATTTTTCTTTTTTTCGGCTCCGTGCGCGACAACATTCTTTTCGGCGCGATGAACGGCGAAGCCGAACGGGTCGAAGAGGCGACGCGCATCGCGCAATTGTTGCCGACGATTCAATTGTTCGGCGCCGGCTTTGACACCGTGATCGGCGAGCGCGGCGTGCGCTTGTCCGGCGGACAAAAGCAGCGCACCGCGTTGGCCCGCGCGATCATTAAAAATCCGCCGATCCTGATTCTCGATGACGCTTTCTCGAGCGTCGATGCCGAGACCGAAGACGAAATACTGCGGGAACTGAACACAGTTCATGCGCGGGCGCACGACGCTCTTGATCTCGCATCGGATATCGACGGTGCGCGACGCGGATCAGATCGTCTACTTGAAAGAAGGCGAGATTATCGAGCAGGGGACGCACGACGAGCTCGTTGACCGGCGCGGCGCCTATTACGAGCTTTACCGGCGCCAGAGCCTGGTGCGCGAAGTCGAGTCCATGGGACGCGCGGAAGGACGCCCGTGATCGAAGAGATCCATCACGAAGACGAGATCCTCGGCAAAGCCTATGATGCCCGGCTGATGGCGCGGATCCTGCGCTATCTGCGGCCCTACTGGAAGCTGCTTACGGTCTCGTTCATTTTTTTGCTCTTGCAGACGGGCGGCCAGTTGCTCGGACCCTATATCACCAAGGTCGCCATCGACCGCTACATCGCCGAGCGCGACGTCCACGGGCTCGATGTCATGGCGCTCGCTTATCTGGGCGTAGTGCTATTTCGGTTTCGTCGTGCTGTTCATCCAAACTTATACCACGCAATACACCGGCCAGCGCGCCATGCATGACCTGCGCATGGAAATCTTTTCCCACTTGCAAAAGCAGGACATGGCTTACTTCGACCGCCACGCGGTCGGGCGGCTCATGACGCGGACGGTCAATGACGTGGAGACGCTCAATGAGCTATTCAGCACCGGCGTCGTCGGACTCTTGGGCGATGTGTCGATGGTCTTCGGCATCGCGGCGATCATGTTATGGCTCGACTGGAAACTGGCGCTGGTTTGCCTGGCCGCTTTCCCGGCGATCCTTTATGTCAGCCGTTTTTACCGGCGGCGCGCCCGCGAGGTGTATCGCGAAAGCCGCTTGATACTCGGCCGCCTCAACGCCGGTTTACAGGAAAACATCGCCGGGGTGGCGACCATCCAAGCTTTCGCCCAAGAAGAAAAAATGTACCGGCGTTTTCAAGAGGTAAACCTCAGTTACCGGGACGTGCTCCTGCGCAGCATCCGCTACAACGCGGTATTTTTTCCGGTGATCGAAATATTCAGCGCGCTGAGCATCGGCCTTTTGTTGTGGTACGGCGGCCAACAGATTCTTTCCAGCGCCGTGCAGGCCGGCGTGATCGTCGCCTTTATTCAGTATATCCAGCGCATGTATCAGCCGATCCGCGATCTGGCGGAGAAATACAACATCATGCAGGCGGCCATGGCTTCGGCGGAAAGAATCTTTGCGCTGCTCGATACGCCGGAGACCCTTAAAAATCCGGCTCGTCCGAAAACCGTCGAACGTTTCGCCGGCGAGGTCGAATTCAAAAACGTCTGGCTTTCCTACCGTGCCGATGAGCCGGTGCTCAAAGATATTTCCTTTCGCGTGCGCGCCGGCGAAAAAGTCGCTCTTGTCGGCGCCACCGGCGGCGGCAAGACATCGATCATTTCGGCGCTCTGCCGCTTTTACGATGTCGAGCGCGGCGCGATCCTCGTCGACGGCATCGACATCCGCGAGTGGAACAAACAGGAACTGCGCCGCCACTTGGGTTTGGTCTTGCAGGACGTGTTTCTTTTTTCCGGCGACATCGCGACCAACATCACGCTTGGCGACACGCGCATCGGCGAGGCGCAAATGCGCGAAGCGGCGCGCCGCGCGCATATCGCGCCGTTCATCGAGCAGTTGCCGCGGCGCTATCACGAGGAAGTCCAAGAACGCGGCTCGACGCTGTCGCAGGGGCAGCGCCAATTATTATCGTTTGCCCGCGCGCTGGCCTTCGACCCGAAAATTCTCGTCCTCGACGAAGCCACCAGTTCGGTCGACACGCACACCGAGGCGTTGGTTCAAGAAGCGTTGGATGAGCTGCTCAAAAACCGCACGGCATTGATCATCGCGCACCGGCTGTCGACGATCAAACATGCGGACCGCATTCTCGTCATTCATAAAGGCGAAATTTGGGAAGAAGGCGGTCACGAAGCATTGCTGGCGAAAGGCGGACTCTACGCGCGCTTGTACGACTTGCAGTATCGCTTTCAGGAACGCGACGGTAAGCTGACTGATTCAGTGGTGATGGCGCCGGGTACCTAACGGCACGACAGCCCGTGCCTTCACACTACGAGCCCCAGCGAACTCGGCGCGCGGAAACTGGGAAAGATCTTGCCAAGCTCGCGTTGCGCCATATGGCGCGCGAGGACTTCGGCGCACACGGTGCGGTAGTCCGTGGTCAAATCGAGGTCTCTGCCCTCATAAAGGACTTCGGGCGCAAGGCCCGGCCAGCGGCCGTAGACCTTGCCGCCGCGCACGCGCCCGCCGAGCACGAACATGACATTGCCGTGACCGTGGTCGGTGCCGCGGTTGCCGTTTTCCCGCGCGGTACGGCCAAACTCGGACATGGTTACCAGAACGACGTCCTCCATCCGATCGCCCAGATCTTGATAGAACGCCGCAAGCCCGTCGCCGAGTTCTTTCAGGCGATTGGCCAATTGCCCGGTGGCGCCGCCTTCGGCGACATGGGTGTCCCAGCCCTCGATTTCAGCAAAGGCGATCTCGAGTCCGACATCGGCTTTGATCAGCCGGGCGATTTGCTTCAGTCCCACGCCCAATCTTCCCACCGGATAGCTCGCCGTGCTCGGCGGTATCTTGGCTTCGATGGCGCGTAGTTTTTCCATCGCGTCGAACAAACTGTTGCCGCCGCGGCGAAACAATGGATCGGTCGAACTGGCATAAAGTTTTTGCAAGGCCGGCGCCATCGCCGCATTGCGCAAGCGAAATTCTTCAATCGACGAAATCGACAATGTCGGCGCCGCGCCGGCCAGCATGCGCGGTGTTTGCGGACCGACGGCGAGGCCGCGAAAGGGCGAATCGGCGCCGCGTTTCTCACCGAGACATCGATTGAGCCAGCCATCCGGCGTGCTTTTGATGCCCGGCGTGCCGAGCTCCATGTAATCCTGCGAATCGAAATGCGAGCGGCTGTTGTCCGGCGAGCCGGCGGCGTGAATGATCGCCAATTGTTTCTTGTCGTAAATGCTTTTTAGCCCCGTGAGCGCAGGATGCAACGCGTAAAATCCGTCGAGGTCGATGGCGCGCTGTTCGCCCGACGCCGGCTCGGCGACGGCGATGCTCGGCCTGAGCGCATAATAGGCGCGGTCTTTGAACGGGATCACGACGTTCAGCCCGTCCATGCCGCCGCGTTGAAACACCACGACCAGGACTTTGCCGCGCCCCTCCTGTTCGGCGCCCGCGGCGCGGACGAGAAACGTCGGCGGCAAGCCAAATGCCAAAAACCCCATCCCGGCGGATTTGAGAAACGAACGGCGCGAGCCATCCATAATTACCTCCTTTGAAATTCCGGCGCGGCGAGCAGTAACGCCGCCGCTTGTCGATCGTCGGTCTCGGCCAACGCTTGGCGCGTCGCCGGCGAAAGCGAGTCCGGAGCGATCAAGCGTATGAACGCTTGAGTATCGCCCAGCGCGCTCGGCTGCACGCGCGCGCCGTCGAGGCGATTGCTGACCAGATCGGCCGCGAAATTCATGCGCGTCAACAACATATCCGGGCTGATCCAAGAAGCGCCGACGTCCGGGTAGCCGGTCGGCGGCTGGGCCAAGAACAGCGGCTCGCCCATGCGGCCGAGATAGCGCAATAGTTGCAGCGTGACTTTCGTCTCCGCGTTGGTGACCCGCAAGGCGCTGGCGGCGAACTCAAGCGGTTTTTTCACTTTGGCTTGATAAACTTCGGGAGAAGAAAATTCCGGCGATTCGACGATCGTCCGAACCACGGTCCGGATATCGCCGTCGCTCCGGCGAAATGCCTCGGCGGCCCGATTGACCAAAGCCGCGGGGGGTTGGTCGCTCACGAAACGGCGCGCCAGCTTGGTCGCGATAAACGTCGCCGTGGCGGGATGGCGCGCGAGAAGATCGATGACTTTCATACCGTCATCGATGCCGCCGCCGGCCGGGATGCGCGTGCCCAAAACCGTTTTGGCGCCTTGGTCGTGCAGGCGCGGCTCGAAGTGAAACTCGGCATCGCCGCGCGGCCGCAGCAAGGTCCAGCCGGTGAAGCAGCGCGCGACTTCACGCACGTCTTGCTGCGTGTATCCGCCATCGACGCCCAAGGTGTGGAGCTCCATGATCTCGCGCGCATAGTTTTCATTGAGGCCGCGGCGGCGCGCGTTCGCCGGCATTCTCGTCTGAGCTACGTTCGGACTGACGCTCAGCCAATTATCGAGATAAAAAAGCATGGCCGGGCTCTGCGCCGTCGCCAGCAAGAGATCGTGAAATTTGCCGAGCGCGCGCGGACGGATCGTGTCGCGATCGTACGCAGTCGTCATCCAGCGGTCGGCGCCCTTGGCGGCAAAAATATTGAAATGGTTGTTCCAGAAATCGACCATCAACTCGTAGAGTTGGCGTTGGCTGTGCACGGCGCGCAACAGCCGCGCTTGCTGAAGCTCGAGGATGATGAAACGCGGCGCCTGGGCCTGCATTTCGCCGGCCATCATGCCGCGCTCTTTGGCGACTTTCGGCGGCGGATAGAGATCGAACAGCTCGCCGGTATTGAGGCGCATGGTTTTGAGTCCGGCGGTTTTCTCTTCGGCCAGGCTGTCGGAAATTGTCTCGGGCTCGAGTTGCGCGTCGAGATAGGCGCGGAAGCCGAGTTGGTTGATCCTTTCGACCGATTCGCGCGTCGGTCCGAAGCTCGTCCGATTCAAAAAATGAATGACCTTTTGCTCGGCGCTGAGTGAGGCGTTCATCGGCTAGTCCTTTTCGTTGCGCTGCTGCATCTTCTCGCGCAACTGTTCGCGAAACTGTTTTCTTTCTTCGATCGTGCCGCGCTGCTTCATCTCCCGCAGTTTTTCTCTTATCTCGTGTTTCTCTTCCGGGGATAGTCGTTCCACGCGCTCCCGCGCCTTTTCCCGTATCTGCGCCTTCTCTTCCGGTGAGCGCCGTTGCCACTCTTGGAGCTTTTGCCGCAATTGCTCCCGCTTTTCGGGGGGTAAATTCTCGATGCGTTGCCATCGCCGCTGCAGCTCCTCGCGCCGTTCCGGCGGCAGCTCGCGCCATTGGCGCCAGCGTTCCTGCAGGCGCTCACGCTGTTCGGGCGGTAACTTTTGCCAACGCTCGAAGTTGCGCCGCGCCGTGGCTTTCTCTTCCGGCGGCAAGCGGCGCCAATTGTCAAACTTCCGCTGCAGTTCTTCCTTTTCACTGGGTGGGAGATTTTTCCAGCGCTGGAATCGGTCACGCAGCTCCTGTTTCTGCTCGGGCGTCATGCGCTGCCAGCGTTCCAACGTGTCATTGTCGTTTTGCGCCAACGTCTCGGTGCGCGGCGCGGGCTGGGCCCAGGCCGCAGGCACGATGAGGAGAGCCAAAAGCCAAAGAAAGCTTGCGGCAGTTTTCAGTGACCTCACTTCGGCGTCTCCTTTTTCTTGCCGGGAGCGGATTTCTGCGCCGCTGAGTCTTTTACCGGATCGCTATTTTCCAGACGTTGCATATCCTGCAGCATGTCTATTTGTTTGATCATTTCCATTTCGCGCAGGAGCTCCATCATCTTTAACATCTCACGATCGGGCGGCTCTGAGTCCTTGGTCGCGGCAAAACCGACCGCTGAGATGCCTAGGGTGAGAGCCAACACCCATGCGCAGAACCGCATTGTGTCCTCGGGTCAGTCTAGGCGGCGTCGCCCTGGTTGCCCATGGACTCCAAAAGATCCAGGTCATCGAGCACGTCCATCGCTTTGAAAAATTCCAAATTTTCCGCTACCGGGAGCGCCTCGATCATGGCGGCATCGTCTTTCGGCAGATCATTGCTCTGCCAGATTCCTTTGCCGAAGGTCAACGTCAGTGCCAACATGACGACCGCGGCGCCGGCGAGGGCGGGAATGGACCAAGGGTGAAAAAAGCCGCTGAGCCGCTGGCGCCAAGACTGCTTTTCGCTCACCGCATCGATCTTGTGGCGCAGTTCGCGGCTGTAATCGTGCCAAAAAGTTTGTGACGGTTCGTCCGCTTTAACCGTCAGTGGTAAAAGCGTCGCCAGCTCTTTTAAATAACCGGTGCAGCCGGCGCAGCTTACCAAATGATCTTGCAGCGCATGGCGTTCGGCGCCGGCGAGGTCGCTGTAATGGAGCAGCACGAGATCTTCTTCCAATTCTTTGCAAGGATTCGGTGTTCTATCGCGATTCGCCATATCCACCTCCTAGGCGAATTCCGCCAGGCTCTGTCTGAGCGCCGTCACCGCGCGGTGCAGGTGCACTTTGACCGTGCCTTCCGCGGTCTCCATTAACTCGGCGATTTCTTTGATCGACAGCCCTTGATGATTTTTTAGTATGAACGCAGTTCGCTGCCTGGCCGGCAGGGCTTCGAGCGCTTCGCCAACCCGGCGCGAAATCTGCCCGGCGAAAACTTGTTGATCGGGCGATCGCGGTTTTTTAGGTTCGTGGGAAGGTTCCATGTGGCTCTCCAGGGTCTCGTCAAAGGTATCCGTCGGAGCCCGTTTTTGGCGGCGCTTGTAATCCAGACAGAGGTTAACGAGGATGCGGTAAAACCAGGTATAAAAGCTCGATCGCCCGTCAAATTTTTTGAGATTCGTAAAAGCTTTCAAAAACGCCTCTTGCGACAGGTCCTTGGCGTCTTCGCGGTCGCGCGAAAAATCAAAGGCGATGTAATAGGCCTTCTGTTTATGGCGTTCCACGAGTTCCTCGAACGCACGGCGGTCGCCCTGCTGGGCCCGCGCCACTAACTCCTCGTCTCCGGGATTCACCAAGCGACTCCTAGCTTTCGATATTGCCGGCGCACCGGAAAAGATGGAGAAAGGGGCGCGGGCGGCGAGGGTCGATACCGCCGGTTCATTCGGAGTCACGCTCGCTCCCCGTTAATTCCTCAGCGCGTCCTTTGCGTCGCGGCGAAATTCTCCGCGGTCTTGGCGCAGCTCCCGGCGATCGCCGTGAATATCCTTCGCGTCTCGGGCAAGATCCACCTTGTCGCCGACGATCTCTCGGCGGTCTTGACGGACTTCCTTCACGTCCTGAGCGATCTCTGCTTTGCCGGCGCCGCTCTTAATATCGTGGCGCAGTTCGTGGCGGTCTCGGACTAATTCGCGGCGATCACCTTGGAGCTCGTTCCGATCGCCACGAATCTCTCTGCGGTCGCCATGAATTTCTCTTCGATCACGCCGAATCTCGCGCCGGTCATGGCGTAACTCATGCCTCTCTGGCCCGGTGATCGTCCCTTCGGCGGCTAGCACCGGCGAAGCGGCTATTGCCAGCGCCGCGGCGAGCACCCCAGTGGCGCAAAGCGATTTTCCGTTGATCATACCTAAATCCCCCTGTTTCTTGAAGTTTTGATGCGGTCTAATGGCCTTAGACGCGCCAATGCCCAGGAGGTTTACACAGTCATCATGGCCAGCCCGCTTGCGCGGCATTCGATTGTTACTTTCCGATCTTAGATCAGCGAAAGCGCCCTGATCTTACTCCGTTGACGTAGCATTCACCAACCGCGAAAGACCTGTAGAATTCGTCGCGTGGCAAAAAAATTGCCGTCCAATGCTTTGACAAGCGCCAAGCGCCAGGTTATCAGGGCGTATGATCATCGAGCGATTCCTGTCCGAACTCGCGCTTCGACGGCGCTCGATCACAATTTTTCTGGTTCTTGCGGTTTTCTTCCTGCCGCTTCATTTTCACGCCGCCACGGCCGCAGCGAATATCAATCACGAATGCGCCTGCCACCACGGCACCCGCGCACAAACGGGAGTCGTTCCCGTCTTGGTCCAGTGGGCAGTCCCGTTACAGTTTGTTCTGTACCAGTCTTTGCAGTCACAGCTTGTTTCACAAGTTGTCGTCAGCTTCCTATCTATTCGTGCGCCGCCAGTTTCGTAGCCCGATCTTCATTTCTCCCTTTTCAGTTAATTTTTGAGAGAACGGAGCCATGTGCGCTCCGATCGCATGGCTCCCGCGGCCCGTTCTGCATTCGTCGGCTTTGCGCCGATTGGAGGAATTTCATGGCTAAAAATGATTATGCCGTGGCGCCATCCTCTTGGATCGATTCGCTAGGTACTACGGTCTCGATCGCCTGCGCCATTCAGTGTTCGGTTTTTCCGCTGCTCGTCGGAGTGTTGCCGCTTTTAGGTTTGGGTTTTCTTCTGGGTGAAGGTGTCGAGAAAATCTTTGTCGCGACTTCAGTCATTCTAGCGGTCAGCAGTTTTACTTGGGGATTCCGCTATCACCGACGTTTTCACGGTTTTGTTTTTCTTGTCTCGGCCGTGGCGTTGATCAGCTCCGGACACTTCTGGGTTGACGAACGATACGAGACCCCGATCGTTATCTCCGGAACGCTGGTTTTGGCCGCGGGCCATTTTCTAAATCGGCGCTTGTGCCGACTTTGCGGGGAGTGCGGCTCGCATGAGCCGGAGTCCACTTTCGGTAGCAAGCGTGCCAAGTGGCGCCGGTCTTCGTCGTCATCACAGGGCTCTTCAGCGTGTTGATGAGGTTGCCGCCGCGGATTCATCCGCGAGAAAAAAAGTAGTCTTTCAAACTTTGGAGATTTGCAATGGAAAAACAAATGATCATCTTATTGCTTCTATTGAGTTTACTGCTCGCCACGAAGGGAACAAACTTTGCCGACGAATGGACTCCTGTTCGGCAACCGCTTCGTGACAAATTAGCGAGCGCGGCGCGGCATTTTCTCGGATTGCCCTACCGGTGGGGAGGGATGTCGGAGCGCAGCGGGATGGATTGCTCCGGTTTGGTTAAAGCGCTTTTTGCTAAGTTAAACATAGAGCTGCCACGGACTTCCCGCGAACAATTTCACTCCGGGCAAGACATCGCGGTCGAGAACCTGCGAACAGGTGACCTGTTATTTTTTTCTTCTAACGGCGTAACGCCGGATCACGTCGGCCTTTATATCGGCAACAACCGGTTTGTCCACGCCGAGAAAAAAGCCGGATACGTCATCATCACGGATCTGAATCAGCCGTGGTACGTCAAACATTTTCTGGGCGCACGCCGGATTGTGGACTCGGAGGAAGGCTGAATGATGTTCGGATTCAGATTGTTTACCTTCGCCGGGCTTGGCCTCTCGTGGTCCTTTAACGCCGTTTGGGCGGCTGACTTCATGTCATATTCATCCGTTGGGAACAGACATGAAGGAAACGGAATCGCGTGCGGTCGAGTGGTACAGCTCTCTGGAAGAGTGCGAGGTGGCGAATAAAAAGTTCTTTGGCGGATCAGGGATGTGTCACTGCTTTCCGGATGGAATTTTCAATGGAATAAACGATGACTGGCGGGCTAGGCGAAGGGATTACAGCAAGCCGCAAGACCCTCCGTCTGAATGATTTGTTCGTGTCACAAACACACGACTTTCGAATCAGCATGATGTTCATGCTCAAAATCGTACTGATCGCCGGATTATTCGGAGCAGTCGCATGCGCGCCAGCAGTGGTTACTCCTTTGCCGCAGAACCTTCATCGAATCGCGGTGCTTCCAACCTACCAAGCTGGCGCCGTCGAGGCTCGCACCGGCGCAGACAGCGGTCCCCCTGTTTTGCAAAACATGACTGTGGGAGATGTTCTCGCCCAGCAAGCTCGCATAAGACTTGCGGAGAAAGGATTCGAAGTCCTCAGTCCGAGTGCGGTGAAAGTGGCAACCAAGGATCGTGTGCCCACTAGCCCAGAGATGGCAGCGCAGATTCTGCGCGAGGCCAACCTTGACGCGATGGCCCTCTACATCGAAGTGCGGCGCTGGGAGCCGACGCCGGACAGTCGCGGCATGAAAGCCGACGGCGTAATCGTGGCGCTGGACGCGGTGATGGTGGATCCGAAAACCGGCGGGGTACTGTGGCAGGTACACCGTCCCTCCCGCCCGGTCCCAGTTTATGGCGTCGTATTAACGGGCCAAGCTAATGTTATCGTAGCCGAGACGGTCATGCGGGAGATTTTTCATTGATTGGTCACAACAATCGGTCACTGAATCAGCTTATCTGTGACTGCTTTGACCGATCTAATCCCGCGGTTACGGTGTCCGATCGTCGGAGGTTTTTTCGAGGGCGTGCGGTTCGTTGACATCAGGGATGACATTGTTTAGGTTCGATGCCATGCATCTTCCGGGAATGCGAAAAACGCTCGGGAGCCGGCAGGTTATCAGCGCGCTGGCTCTTGTGTTTGTTTTTTCCTTCCTCTCCATTTTCATTTTTCGATCGTATCGCAAGTTACTAAGGACTGTAGTTGTCTTCAGGGCACCCGCGCTCAATTGGCTCCAACTGCGAGTCCCTTAACCATAGTCCCACAACTTTGCATCTCTCAAGTCGCCGATCTTCCTGTTGCTGTTTGGCTGGAAGAGGAGTCGGCACAGCAGCACGTTCGAGGACCGCCTTCTTTGACCTCCCTGTAGTTCCCGGTTCGAAATCGGAATTATCACAGCATAACTACATCGTCTGCCTTCTATCGTCGCGGTTCTTTTAATAAGAGGGCGGCTGGTTTGGCTTGGAGGGAGGTCTCGACATGGTATCTCTATCAGCATCGGCGCGGCGAAGCGCGGCATTTACCCTATGGGGTTTAATATTTTTTGTTCCAACGGCTGGCCTGGCGCAAAGTTCGGAGTTGGAATCTCTGCGGGCCACGGTCAAGGGCATGGAGCAGCAGATGCAAAAAGCTTTGGAAAGGATTGACCAATTGGAAAAGGAAAAATCTTCCAGCTCGGCGCGAATCGGAGAAGTGGAGAAATCAGTCCAGGCGGTTCAAAGTGCGCCGACGGCGCTGAATCCGTCCATGGGACTCGTGCTCGATGCCAATGTGCAAAATCTTGGCAAAGCCGGAGGCAATTTTGATTTCCGCAGCGCAGAGCTGGGAATTGCAGCTTCCGTGGACCCGTTTGCAAGAATGTATAGTTTTATCAACGGCACAAAGGATGGCGTAGAGATCGACGAAGCCGCCGCAATCACAAGTTCTCTTCCTTACAACTTGACGGTCAAGGCAGGTCGGTTTCTGGCCGATTTTGGGCGGTTTCCCAAAGTTCACGAGCACGAGTTGCCTTTCGTAAATGAGCCACTATCCGTCCAACGGATGATTGGTGGCGAAACGCAGGCGGACGGAGTGGAAGTCAATTATTTGTTTCCGACACCGTTTTTCTTGCGCGCGACATTAGGGGGGTATAACAAGATCGGCGAGGACAATGACCAGTCAGCAATGCAAATCGCGCTCGTGGAGCCAATTTACATACCTCGGCAGGCTGAGCACCTACTTCGATCTTACCGATAACCACAGCGTCGAGCTGGGCACGACCATGGCCTATACGCCTTCGGTGCGCTTGCCGGCGATAGCGGCGGCGGCAATCGAGTTCTTAACGGTATTGATTTGACCTATCGCTATCAACCGCTTAACAGTGCGGTTTACCAGGGCGTGATTTTGGGAGTGAGTTCTATTTTAACAATCAACGTTTTCCAACTGATGACACGCCAACCGCAGTAAATCATATGGTGGCTACACTTACGCCGATCTGAAGCTCAACAAGAATTGGTCGACGGGATTCCAAGTCGACTACGCTCCGATCGTTGATGCCCCGGGCAACGGACCATGAGCTACTCGCCATATCTCACCTGGAATCTCAGCGAATTTAACCGACTGCGCCTTGAATACTATTACTTGAACAACAATTTTCGCGGCGCGTCCAAAGCCGAGAACGGCAATCAAATCTTTCTGCAATGGACGACAGTTATCGGCGCCCACACCCACGGATTTCTTGGTCGTTAAGGAGTTTGCGAAGGAGTTCATTTATGAAGATGAAATTGTTCAGTTGTAGAAGCTGGAAAACGATTCTTCTAACTCTTGTATTTCTTTCTCTTGAAACGGGCGTAATTTTCGCGCAGCAGATCCGTGTCGTCGCGACGTGGCCGGCTTTGGCGGATATCGCCAAGCAGGTCGGGAAAGAGCTGGTGAGTGTGGATACTCTGGCGACTGGGGTCGAAGATCCTCATGGTGTGCCGATGAAACCGAGCTTTGTACCCCGGTTGAACCGGGCCGACGTGCTGATCCTGATCGGTCTAGACGATGAGCACGCCTGGATACCGGCGCTCTTGGAGGTCGCCAACAACCCTAAAATTTTTTGGGCGGCCGGGTTATATCGATTGCTCCGTTGGAATCACCGTGCTCGATGCGCCTACGCGTGTCGACCGCGCGGAAGGTGATCTTCATCCCAAGGGCAATCCGCATTATCTTTTAGATCCGGTTAGAGCGAAATCGTCGCTGCAGAATATCGCCGCCGGTCTCTCTCGTGAATTTTCCTCAACATCAGCCGACGTTGGAAAAAAATCTGAAAGCGTATCTCGCTGAATTGGACACCTGGATCGGACGTTGGGACAAAATGGCGGCGCCGTTGCGCGGCGTCAAATATGTCGAGTACCATCCGGAGTGGGTCTATCTTGCCGATCGATATGGCATGAAGCGGATCGGCAGCGTCGAAATAAAGCCCGGCGTCGAACCGACGCCGAATCATATTGTCGAGCTGACCCAGCAGATCAAGCAAGAAAAAGCGCAGTTGTTAATTTATGGCGCGCAGAATCCACGATTGCCCAAGCAGATCGCCAGCGAAACCGGGATCAAAGCTTGCGCCTGTACAGCGGTGGCGGGGGTCAGCCGGAAACCGACACCTACATCAAATGGATCGACTATACGGTTCGTAGCTTGGTTCAGGCGGTGAGTCTAATTCTATGAAAGCCAACCTTGAGATGGATATTCGATGCACGCGAGAGTGCCGGGGCGGAGAAGTCGATCACCAAGCTTGCCGCTCTGGTTGCTCTCGAAAATGCCAGCCTCGGCTACGATTCAGCGCCGGTGCTGCATGACGTCAACGTCAAGATCTATGCCGGGAGCTCGTCGGCCTGGCCGGACCGAACGGCTCCGGCAAGACAACGCTGTTCAGGACGATTCTGGGTCTTTTGGCGCCGTCGGACGGTGTCCTCTGTCGCGCGGTTGCCCGCTGGCGAACTTTGGTTACGTGCCGCAAAGCGCGACGCTCGACCCGCAATTTCCTCTGAGCGCCTCGGAGATCGTGGAGATGGGCGCTTACGGCCGCGTCCATCCGTTTAAATTTCTGCCCGGCGGCGAAAAGGAGCAAAGCCAAAGCAAATTGTGCAGCAGATTGGTATTGCAGCAGATTGCGGCGAAATCTTTTTTGCCCTTTCCGGCGGGCAAAAACAACGGTGCTGATTGCCCGTGCATTGATGGTGAACCCGAAGATCATGGTTTTAGACGAGCCGCTATCCGGCGTCGATGAAGAGTCCCGGCGAAGCATCGCCGATCTACTAATCCAAGCTTACCCGCGAAAAGGGTCTGGCAGTATTTTTTTCCAGCCACGACCTTGAGATGGTGCAACGTGTGGCCGACAGTATCATGCGCATTGATAAAGGCCGGATCTGGTTGGACGAAAGAAAGGCACGTCTTCACCTATGAGCATGTTGTTTGAAATCGTCAATCCCTCATATCTCCTTTTCCCCGCGCTAGTCGGCACAATGATCATGGGTTTGGTTTGTCCGCTCGTCGGGTCTTTCCTCGTTCTTAGGCGCACGGTATTTCTCGGTTTGACACTCCCGGAAATCGCCGCGGCAGGCGTCGCTTTTACTTTCTGGATGCAGCAGGCCGGACTCTTGCCGCAAATGGGACAGAGCGAACGAGGCGTCGCAATGGTCGGATCACTTGCTTTTACTTTTCTCGGCATGGGACTGCTCGGCTATTTGGAACAGCGCGGCAAAGGCTTAGCGGAGGGCCGCCTTGCGGCCGCTTATGCTTTCGCCGGCGCCTTGACGATCTTGTTCATGGTTTTTAATCCTGCCGGTCAGATCGAAGTTCTCAATCTACTAAAGGGCGAAGTGATCGCGCTGTCGAAAGCCGAACTAAGACTTTTGGTCGCGGTGTTTGGGATGGTTCTGGTGTCTATGCTTCTCTTCCGCCGAGAATTTCTCTTGACGTCTTTCGACAGAGACTTGGCATTTTTGCTGAAAGGTCGCCAGGTGGTTTGGGACATCTTGCTCTATCTTCTCGCCGGCTTGATCATCGCCTTCGGTGTGATTATGGCGGGACCGCTGCTGATTTTCGGCTTTTTGGTGCTACCGGCGCTAGCCGCAAAACCGTTGGTTAGCCGGATGAGTTCTTTCCTCGTAGTTTCTTCAGCGTTAGGATTGGTCATGGCCTTTTTGGGTTTCTATAGCTCAGTCCGGTTGGATCTCCCTTTAGGACCGACGGACGTGGCTCTCGGATGCTGCCTGATCTTTTTGGCTTACGGGCTGAGCCGCATCTCGAAGAGAATGCGTCCAGCGCTGCTTGCGTTGATCTGGTGTTGCTCTATCGCTAAGTGCTTGCAGCGTCAAAACCGCGGCGCCGCCGGTTCCCGAGGCCAAAGCGATTCACGCCGAACAGCTTTGGCTCGCTAAGGTAAAAAACAGCACGGCGCTGCCGCTGCTCTTGCCATCGAACAATCCGCTTCGTTCGCTAGCAGAGATGGCTGGCAAGGTATTGCCTGAAGACTATCGACAGAGCGTGATGGATCTGCTGCGCCAGAACCTGCAAACTGAACTCGGGCAAAAAGGCTTTCAGATTTCTCTTCCCGAGGATAAAGATGCGCGCTTTCCGGCATTTCCCGCCGACAGCGCAGGAGCGACACGCATCGCTCGCGAGGGAAAACTCTCGGGTATGGTTTTCGTAACTGAGATCTGGCGCTGGGAAGGCGAGACGCAAAAGTTCGTGCGCGCTCTGGTGGATTTCAAGCTCGTGCGCATTGATGACGGCGCGATCGTGTGGGAACGCCGCGTGCAACGCGCCATTCCTACGCCCAGCGCGACGAATCTCGGTCAGGCATCTACGGATGCAATAAAAGCAATCGTGCAGGATCTGTTCGCGGGATGAAAAGAGGATGTCACGTCTGCGGTTTGGACTTATAGCCTCGCCAGCGTCATTTTGGTAAGCCTGCTCTCGCTCATCGGCCTCGCGTTCATCTCAGTCGCCGAGGAGAAGCTAAAGCGCATCATATTTTTCATGGTCAGTCTGGCCGTCGGCGGCTTGTTCGGCGACGCTTTCATTCACCTTTTGCCGGAGTCCTTTGAAAGATTCGGCAATAAGCTACAAGCCTCCGTTTTGGTTTTGGCGGGCATCTTTGCCTTTTTTGTTCTGGAGAAACTTCTGCTCTGGAGACATCAACATGTGCTGGAATCCGATCACCCTATACATCCTGTGGGTTACATGAATTTATTGGCGGATGGGGCTCACAATTTTATCGACGGCGTTATAATCGGCGCCTCTTATGATGTCAGTCTTCACATCGGCATTGCGACGACCCTCGCTGTGGTTTTTCACGAAATTCCACATGAGCTGGGCAATTTTTTTGTCTTGCTCTATGCCGGCTTTACGAAGAAGAAGGCGCTGTTCTTCAATTTTGTATCAGCTTTGTTTGCGATTCTGGGCACCGTCATGTCGCTCTCAATTGGCTCCAGAGTCGCCGAGTTTTCCAGCATAATGTTGCCGCTCGCCGCTGGCGGCTTCATATATATCGCCGGTTCCGACTTAGTGCCGGAGTTGAACAAGGAGTCAACCCTTGGCAAATCAGTTGTGCAGATGCTCGCCATTGGAGTGGGTGTTGGATTGATGTTTGTATTAGTTATGCTGGAAGACTAGAGGAAATTCATTTCGACTTATGGAGGCGCACGATTTGAAACAAATTGGACAGAGAAGGGTTTTCGCGTGGATGGCGGCGTGGGTCATTGTGAGCGTTGTCGTAGGCGGTGCAACTGTCGGCGCCCAAGCGGCCACCGAATCGGAAATCACCCGCGCGACGCTGAAAAACGGCTTGCGTGTCGTCATCGTACGCAACTCTCTCGCGCCCGTGGTGACGACGCAGATCAACTACTTAGTCGGTTCCAACGAAGCTCCTAACGGCTTTCCCGGCATGGCCCACGCGTTGGAGCATATGATGTTTCGCGGCAGCCCCGGACTTTCGTCCGCACAGCTTTCCAGTCTGATTGCGGCCATGGGCGGCAATTTCAATGCAAACACCCAACAAATCGTCACGCAATATTTTTTCACCGTGCCAACCGGCGATCTCGAAACCGCGCTGCGCATCGAGGCGGTGCGCATGCGCGACGTCCTCGCCACCGACGCGCTGTGGCGCCAAGAGCGGGGCGCCATCGAGCAGGAGGTGGCGCAGGATTATTCCAACCCACAGTATTTGTTTTACTCGCGTTTGCTGGCGCAAATGTTTGCCGGTACGCCCTACGAACACGACGCGCTGGGCACTCGGCCGTCGTTTCAAAAAACCACCGGGGCGATGCTCAAGGATTTTCACCGCAAGTGGTATGCGCCGAACAATGCGATCTTAGTGATCGTCGGCGACGTCAATCCCGACGCCGCGCTGGCAACGGTCAAGCAGTTGTTTGAATCGATTCCGGCCCGCACTGTGCCGGCGCGGCCAAAAATCGCGCTGCAGCCGCTAAAACCTGCGACCATCGAGGTCGATTCGGATCTGCCCTACGGTTTGGTTGCGGTGGCTTATCGATTGCCGGGATTCAACGATCCCGATTATGCCGCCGGTGTGGTGCTGGCCGATGCTCTCGACAGCCGCCGCGGCGAACTTTACGCTCTCGCCGCCGAAGGCAAAGCTCTATCCGGCGGTTTTGACGGCACGGCATTGCCCATGGCCGGATTCGGCTACGCGAACGCAGCATTCCCTCGCGGCCAAGACAGCGCCGCCCTGGTTACCCAAATGAAAGCCATCATCGCCGGCTATGTCGACAAAGGCGTTAGCGCCGATTTAGTCGAAGCGACCAAGCGCCGCGAGGTGGCGGAAGCGGAATTTCGCCGAAACTCGATTGCCGGATTGGCCGCTGAATGGTCGCAAGCGTTGAGCGTCCAGGGACGCACTTCTATCGACGACGACATCGAAGCGATCAAAAAGGTCACGGTCGCCGATGTGAATCGGGTGGCGAAAAAATACCTCATCAACGACAGCGCGGTTACGGTGATTATGACGCCACACGAATCGGGCGAGGCCGTGGCCTCCGAAGGGCCGCGCTCCGGCGGCGAATCTTTTGCGCCGAAGCAGACGAAAGCAGTGCCGCTGCCGGCTTGGGCGAAAAAAGCGCTTTCGCCATTGGCCGTGCCGACGTCCACCGTCAACCCAAGCGTTACCGTGCTGCCCAACGGATTGCGTCTGATCATTCAACCGGAAACCATCAGCGACACCGTCGGCGTGTACGGCCGGGTAAAAAATCGCGCTGAGCTCCAGGTGCCGGCCGGTAAAGAGGGAGCCGACCAGATTCTCAACGATCTGTTCGCTTACGGCTCGACGAAGCTCGATCGCATCGCTTTCCAGGAAGCCCTCGACGAGATCGGCGCCAACGCGCAGGCGGGAACCAGCTTTTCCCTCGAGGTCCTGCCGGACGGTTTTGCGCGCGGCGTGGAGTTGCTTGCGGATAACTTATTGCATCCCGCGCTGCCGGAAGCGGCCTTCAAAGCCGTGCAGCAACGCACCGCTCAAGCGGTGGCGGGTCAACTGCAAAGTCCGGTTTACCGCTCAGGACGCACCTTTCTAAAAGCCATTTATCCCGAGAAGGATCCGACTCTGCGTGAGGCGACGCCCGATACAATCGGAGCGCTCACGCTCGAAGACGTGCGTAGCTATCATGAGAAAGCGTTCAGGCCCGACCTGACCACCATCGTCGTCATCGGCAAAGTGACACCGGAGCATGCGCGCGCCGTTATCGAAAAATATTTTGCTTCGTGGCAGGCCACGGGTCCGAAACCTGAAACGGACTTGCCGCCGGTGCCGCGCAATAAGGCGAAGCGTCACCGTCGTCCCGGATCGAAGCCGTGTTCAAGATGAGGTCAGACTTGGCCAGACCTTCGAGCTCAAGCGTCAAGACGACGACTACTACGCGCTTCAGGTCGGCCTGCAGGTTTTGTCCGGCGGCTTTTACGCCAGCCGGCTCTATCAGGATCTACGGGAAAAAAGCGGTCTCGTATATTCTATTGACGCCCACTTACAATCCGGCAAGACCCGTTCCGTGTTTGCCGTGTCCTATGCCTGCGATCCGCCGAACGTGGCCAAAGCGAGGTCGCTCATCGAGCGCAATTTGCGCATCATGCAAACCAAACCAGTTACGGCGGCCGAGCTCGATCAAGCGAAAATTTTGCTGTTGCGCGCCATACCGCTCAGTGAATCGAGCACCCAGGGCATTGCCGGCGGCTTACTCGATCGCTCGACGCGCGATCTACCGCTGGACGAGCCCATCACCGCGGCCAAACGCTACGCGGCGTTCACAGCCGCGGATATCCAAGCGGCGTTTGCGAAATGGCTGAAGGTCGACGATTTGGCGCAGGTCGTCTTGGGGCCGCAGCCTAAGTAAGCAAAAAATTTAAAATCGAACAAGACTCATAGGAAAGATTTACATGTCGCATCGTCGTCCTCCCCTTGTCCGTGCGTTGCAGCTCAACACAGCCGTCCTAGTCGTAGAGATCGCTGCGGGGATTGGCTCTAACAGCTTCAGCCTGATCATGGACGGTGTCCACAATCTTTCCGACGAGGTCGCACTTGTGCTTTTGGTGTTGGCTTACAGCCTAAGAGCGGGTCTTTCCGGTAAACTTTTACGCTACGCTAACCTGTTCAACTCGATCGGACTGCTGGCCATTTGCGCATTTCTTGTCTGGCGCGTCGTCGAGCGTCTGGCATCGCCGGTGCAAGTGCCGGGCATGGTCCCGATTGTTGCAGGTTTAATCGGTGCATTGGCCAACTGGGGCGTTGCTCGAGTGCTTCGTGAGTCGAGTACAGAGGACGCCGCGATTCGTCTCGCCTATGTTCACAACCTGGGCGACACTTTGGTTTCGCTTATTCCGGTGGCAGCGGGAATCTTGATCTTTGTTTCGGGAAATGTTGTTTTTGATTCGTTGTTTGCCCTGCTGATCGCCGCGGTGATTATCATTGGGACGTTGCAGGCTGCCATCGGCTCGTACAAAGAGCTCCTCTGGCCGGAAAACGTCTCGTGCGGCCATTCAGGAACCGAACAAGGCATTTAACAAAGTTTCCTGTTTAGCTACCCAAACCTCGATTCGTCGCCGAAATATTTTAACCTTCGGCGTCTTGGCGGAATCTCATCGTTCAGCTGCTCGCGGCATTCTTCGTGAAGCATAGATGAGATACACCCCGGTCAGGATAAAAGGAATGCTCATCAGTTGCCCCATGTTCAAAGGCATACGGTTCTCGAATGGCACCTGATTTTCTTTGACGAATTCAATCATGAAACGGGCCAGAAAGCAGGTCGCTAGGGTCGTGCCGAAGACTCTGCCGGGAAATTGAATAATCGCGGTCTTCCAATAGGCGACGAACAGCACGCAAAAAACGACAAAGTACACGGCCGCCTCGTAGAGCATTGCCGGATGTCGCGGAATGTTGTCAACGCGGGCGAATACGACGGCCCATGGCAGGTTTGATGGGACGCCGAGAATCTCCGAATTAAAAAAATTACCGACGCGGATCAACGCCGCCGCCAGCAGGCAAGGTATCGCGAGACGGTCGGCAAGCTCGATGAAGCTCATGTCGCGGTGCTTTTTGAGATAGAGATAGAGTGAGATCAGGACACCGGCGAAACCGCCGTGGCTCGCCAGTCCGCCTTGCCAAATCATGGGAATTTCCCAGGGGTGCGACAGGAAATAGTCAGGCTGATAAAGCAAGACGTGACCGAGCCTCGCGCCGATGATCGTACCGAGCATCAGATACAGACAGAGCTCGGATAAATTTTCGAGTTCCCGCTGTTCCCGGCGGTAAAACTGCGCCATGATTTGAAAACCGATGAAAAATCCAAGCGCGAAGAAGAGCCCGTACCAGCGAATTTCGATTGGGCCGAGAATGAAAATTGCCGGATCTACGTTCCAAATCAAATGGCGCATCCTAGGAGTTACGGTATCATTTTTCGGCGAGTATTCGAGTTTCAGGCTGCTATAAATCGCCGCGCTTTTTCTGCTAGCGAGGCTTTGCTATAGTCCGCTCATGTCTTCCATCCTGATTAAAAACATCGGCACATTGGTCACTGGGAAACTGGAAAACCCGCTCAGGCAAGCCAATTCCATTTTCATCAGAGACGGGATCGTTCAAGCGATCGGCAATAATCTGCATCAATCTGCCGATCAGACCGTCGATGCCAACGGCATCACCGCGATCCCCGGCCTGATCGATTCGCACTCGCATCCGTCGATCGGTGAATATACGCCGGCGCAAAACTCGCTGGGCTGGATTACGAATTACATGCATGGTGGCGTGACGTCGCTGATTTCCGCCGGCGAGTTGCATTTACCCGGATTGCCGTTGCCGCCGGACGCACGCACGGCACTGTCGGTGGCGATTGTCACAAAGCGTTGCTACGACAACCTGCGCCCATCGGGTGTGAAGGTTCACGCCGGAACTTTGCTTTTGGTGCCTGGACTGACGGAAAAGGATTTTGACGAGATTCATGCTCTCGGAATCAAGTTGGTCAAATTCATCTTCTACGATTACAGCCTGCTGCCCAACGGCGAAGCTGAGCGTTACGTCAACTGGGCGCACGCGCGCGGGATCAAAGTCAAAATTCATTCCGGCGGCGTGTCGCGCTCGGGTGTCAGCCAAGTGGCGGGGTTCGAGATGGTGCAGAAAATCAAGCCCGACATCATCGGCCACATCACCGGCGGACCGATCCCGATGCCGGAAGAAGACATGATTCGGATCGCCAACGAGACTGAATGTTTTATGGAGATCTGCACCTCGGGAAATTATCGCTTGGCTTTGCTTCTTGCCCGGACGGTCAGCGCGAAAAATTTACATCATCGCGTCCTCATCGGTACGGATACGCCGGGCGGAACGGGTATCGTGCCGCGCGGTATCTTGCGTGAGATCGCTTTCATTTCTTCCGTCGGTGAAATAGCTCCAGAGAAAACGATTTGTATGGCGACGGGCAACGTAGGGCGTGCCCATGATCTGAATCTTGGCATACTGGAAGAAGGTCGGCCGGCGGATCTCGTCTTGATGCACAAGATCACCGGTTCAGTGGCGAAAGACGCGCTGGATTCTTTCGCCAAAGGCGACTTGCCGGGCATTTCCTACGTGATCATCGACGGCATCGTGCGCGTGGCGGGACGCAGCCAGCAGACGCCGCCGCCCGAACGCGGCGCGAGCGAATCTTGTTGTTGAAGGAGAATCGAAATTGAGCACCTTTGAATTCGGCGTAGGGCTCTTTCCCACTGAACCGCTACAGAAAATGATCCACCTAGCCAAGGTGAGCGAAGAGGCCGGCTTTACGCATATCTGGGTCGGCGACTCGCATCTCATCTGGCGCGAAGCCTACGTCAACATGACAGCGATGATGCTCAATACGACGAAGGTGAAGCTTGGCACCGGCGTGACGAATCCTCTTACGCGCCATCCCTCAGTGCTCGCCAGCGCCTACGCGACGCTGGAAGAATATGCGCCGGGTCGCATGATCGTCGGCATCGGCTTGGGCGATAGCTCGGTCGAAACCATGGGCTTGAAACCGTCGACGCTGGCGAATTTCGAAAAATCATTGGAGCAAATGCGCGAGCTCTTCGCCGGCAAAGAGGCGCAACTGCCGAGCGGGAAAATTCACCTGCTTCATCCGTGTAAAAACAAAGTGCCGATCTATATCGCGGCCAGCGGGCCGAAGATGCTGGAATTATCGGGCCGCATCGCCGACGGGATCATTGTTTTGGTCGGAGTCGCTGACGAGTACATCGCGCACGCCAAAGACAAGATCGCCGTGGGAGCGAAAGCTGCTGGCCGTAGGTTGGCAGATATCAATTTGGTGCTCTGGGTGCCGTGCGCGGTTTCCGATACGGCGCCGGCGAAGGACGCGGTGAAAGCCCACGTCGCCCGCGTCGTCGCGCATCCGCTGCCCTACGTGCTCGATCCAAACGAGCAGAAAGTTCTCGAAGAGATTCGCAAGACCTACGACTATTACCATCACATGGACCAGCAGGCGAACCACGCTGAAGTGATCCCCGATTGGCTGGTCGACAAGTTCGCCATCGCCGGAACGGTCGATCAATGCCGCGCGCAAATCGCGCGCATCCAGAAAACCGGCATCCAACAGATTGCGATTATCCCCTACAGCCCGCCGGGGGGGAGCAGAGAAGAGACGATCCGCGGCTTTGCCAAGGCAATGAGCTAGAATCTGTCGTTGCCGTTGCGGTGATCAACGACGCTGAACATTCGATCAAGAGGGAGAAATACTTATGAAAATCGTCCATACGATGATCCGGGTAAATGATCTCGATGAAAGTTTGAAATTTTATTGCGATGGCCTCGGGATGAAGCTGCTGAAAAAAAGAGAATACGAGTCCGGCCGCTTTACCAATGTCTTCGTCGGCTATGGTTCGGAAGAGACCGATGCGGTCATCGAGCTGACCTACAACTGGGACACGCACTCCTATGATATCGGCAATGGGTTCGGTCATATCGCGCTTGGCGTGCCGGATGTTTACAAAGCCTGCGAAGAGTTTCGCGCCAAAGGCGTGAAGATCGTGCGCGAGCCGGGTCCGATGAAGCACGGGAGCAACAGCAACGCAATTGCCTTTCTCGAAGATCCCAACGGCTACAAAATCGAGCTGACGACCCGAGCAGAGTAGCCGTTCGTAATTTTCATATGCCAAGACTGATCGCAAAGCCGACTGTAGTTCCTGCGGCAGGTCGGCCGCCCAAGATTATTGAGGAGTTTTTCGGCCGAGTGAATTCACAAACTGCCGCGTTGAGCATCGCCAAGATGATCAGTCCTTCGGGGTGGCGCGAGCCCGGACAGACTCCCGAGTTCGATGAGTATACGATCGTCTTAAAAGGCGAGCTTCAGGTTGAAACTCGCAGCTCGATTCTCAAGGTCGGCGCCGGGCAAACGGTCGTCGTCAATGCCGGCGAATGGGTGTGCTACTCTACCCCCGCCGCCGAGGGCGCTGAATACATAGCAGTGTGCTTGCCGGCGTTCCTTCCGTCGACGGTGCACCGGGACGAATAGCGCGAACTCCGGCGATTTCGCCAACTTACTTCTTAATGATTCGATAGCCCATGCTGTCGAGATTGTTGTAGAGTTGAATGACATCGGTGGTCGGCCGAAAGCCTACGTCGCCCAGGGTGGAGCGAATGTAGGAATCCTTCCACTTGGGATGACCAGAGGAATCGAGCTTTTCTTTATTTATCAAAATGGACAGCACCAGTTTTTGCAAATTCGCGGCAAAGTCACGATCATTGCGGTTTCTCGTCATGATCACCGACGGCACGGCGTAGGTCTCGATGGCGCCGGCCCAAGGATAAACTGAGCTTTCGATCTTTTTCTTCATATAGATTTGTTCCAAACCGCTGTCGGGTGGAAATGCCACGAAGCGAAAGCTCCGGTCGAGATTGCGAAACGCCGGGACGGGGGCGCCACCGATAAAGATCAGCGCGTCGAGATCGCCGGTGCCGAGCTTCTTGAGGGCGGCGTCAGGCGCATCGAAGACGCGCTCGACCTTGAGTTCGAATCCGGCGAGCAAAACTTCCGCGGTCAGCGCCGAGCCGCTTTTCTCCGGCCCAACGCCGACTTTCTTACCTTGGAGATCTTGCACCGTTTTGATTTTATCATTCTTGGTGATGATGTGGATCTCCTCCGGATAGAGGTTGAGAACCACTCGCGCCTCTTGCAGCACGTTCACGCCGGTTTCTTTGAGCATGATCTCGGTGACGAACCGCAACACGTCCAGTTGCATGATCGCGAGATCGACTTTCCCGGCGCCCAATAGATTGATGTTGTCGAAGGAGCCGTTGGTCGGAATGACTTCGATCGGGATGCCTTCGCGCTCGGTAATTTGCTTGATGTCCTGAGCGATCTGGAAGTAAGTTCCTTCGGCGGAGCCTGTCGCGATGGTGAGAGCCCATGCTTGGCCGTGAAGCAACAGAGTTAAAAATAAAATCGCGATCGTTTTCATTGCAAGCCTCGGTAGCGAACAGACTTCATCAACCAATTTGAATGGCAATGGCCTTCAAATACACCTCGATTTAAGCCGGCGCGATCTTAACACTCGCGGTTCACGATAAAAAGCGCACTGTAAGAAAAACGCCGATCATCGTTAACGCCAACGCCAACTTGATCGCGGCACCGAGCACGAGGCCGATGGTCGCGCCGACACCGGCGCGGGTTGCCTGCTTCAAATTTTTTTGCGCCGAGAGTTCGCCTACCACGGCGCCGATGAACGGGCCGAAAATAATGCCGGGAAAGCCAAGGAAGATACCGATAACCAGGCCGATGAGCGCGCCAATAACGGCTCGCTTGGAAGCGCCGAATTTCTTTGCGCCGAAAATGGTCGCCCAAAAATCGACGCCTAAAGTCAGTAGCGTGATGATCGCAAGGATGACGACCGTCCAAAGCCCGGCGTAGTGAAAGTCTTCGGCCCAGGCGGCGATCACGAGGCCGGCAAAAATGAGCGGCGCGCCGGGAAGCACCGGCAGGAAGAGGCCGATCAGGCCGGCTACAAGGAGCAATACGGCGAGAAGCCAAAAAACTAGGGTTGTTTCCATTCAAGAGGGCGACGAAGTCGCCGAGGGAGATTAGCGCTTCGGTTGCCGGCTCAAGCCGAACAATCGCCATGGCCGGACTGCGGGCTCAACCGGGCAGGCCGCGACCATCTGGCCGACGGCCAGACGCTGCGCGATGATTTTGTAGACGTCAGGCGAAAAACCAAAACCAAAATGCGTGGTTCGGACTTCGACGTGTTCGACGTTGAGCGCCTGGTGGTCGATACACGCCTGCCATGCGACCATAGCGTCACGGCGCGAATAGATCGCGACGACCGGCGTGGTGAACGAGATCTGATTGCGTATTTCGACTTCGGCGGCAATCGCCTCGATGTCGATGCCGCGGCTAAGAAAGGCCTTGGCGACAACGGTATATTTCGGACCGCCTATGACCGGAGTGCCGAGCGTAATGACTTGGCCGACGAGATCACTGCGCTCGCGCGCCAACTCGCGGGCTAGATAACCGCCGAAGCTCCAGCCGATCAGGCGAACTTTCTGATCGGTGCGGCGCGCGAAAGACGCGATCCGCTTCAAGACACGAGGAAGCAATTCCGCCGCGTCGCCGCGGTTACGTCCCAGACCCCAGCCGCGCGCCCGATAACCGAGCAGGCGGAGGTAAACTTTCAGTATAATAGTGGAGCCATCACCGGCGCCGTAGCCGGGCAAGATCAGGATCGGTTCACCATGGCCGCGCGGCTGTCTGGCCAGTTCTGGAAAGCGCAACAACAGGCGCGGCAGCTCGATCAAGCCGCGCACTTCGCGAATCAGCTGAGCGGGGTTGGGAGGTTCGAATGGTTCGGTCATGACGCGCTGTATAAAAGTCTAAGCAGAAGTAGTGTACAGCGGCCGCCACCTGGAAACAACTATGATTTTGCGACGCCATGCCAAGCCGATAAAAAACCACGCAGCGTCAGCTTATTCGCAGCACGGACAGAGAAACGGTATTGGTGCGCGGCAGAAACGCTTCCGGTCCCGGTTGAAAAAGCGCGCCGCTAACGTCGAAATTATTCAAGCTGATCTCGCCAGTCCCGTTTCTCTTGAGCCGGTTTGTCAAAACATCAACCGCATCGTCTAGGTTGCCCGGCTCGCTTGTGCGTCAACCAACGCTGTCGATGCGGTCCCGCCAGCAAATGTTGGGTAAGATGGAAGCCGAGATTGCCGGACGCGCCGACGATAAGAACCTTCGCCGGATTGCGCGCAAGCTTATTTCGTTTTCTCTGGAAATGGACACAGGCCGTTGATCGTGCACTGCGGACACTTTGGCTTTTTGGCGACGCACACTCGTCGGCCATGGTACTGCATGAGATGGCAGAAGCGGACCCGTTGTTTTTCCGGCACGATTTCTGTGAGGTCGGCTTCGATTTTGTCCGGATCGGTCTTTTTGGTGAAGCCTAAACGTTGTGAAAGACGCATGACGTGGGTGTCGACGCCGATCGTTTGCTGGCCGAAGGCGTTGCCGAGAACGATATTCGCCGTCTTGCGCCCCACGCCTGGCAAGGAAACAAGATCGTTGAGATTGTCCGGGACTTGGCCGCCGAAGCGCTCGACCAGCTCTTTACAGCAGTTGTGAATCGATTTGGCTTTGTTACGATAAAAGTTGATCTTGCCGATCTGCTTTTCCAGCAGTGCCGGCGGCGCGTTGGCGTAATCGGCGGCGCTTCGATATGTCTTGAACAAGTCGACGGTGATTTTGTTCACCAGATCGTCGCGCGCCTGAGCGGCCAAGATCAAGGCGATCAATAATTCGAGCGGATTGGTAAAGTCGAGAGCGAGCTTGGCGTCGGGATGGACTTTCTCGAGTCGCGCGAGGATTTTTTTGATCCGAGCCGATGGGGTCGTGGATTCAGCGTTAAGCTTTTGCGTCGTTGCCATTTTGGTTTTACAAGTTAAATATGCTAGCAGGAGTTAAGTTGTCAAAGGGAGGGATCCGAAGATGGAATTGAAAGAACTCAGAAAACTTCCGATGCCGAAACTACGCGACGTGGCGAAGCAGGAAACCGAGCTTAAAAACGTCATCGCTCTGGAAAAAGAGGAGCTGATCAAAGCGATCGCGGCGGCTCAGGGGATTCCTTACGACGAGACGCATAAGGACCTGAATGCGATTCACGCGGTCAAACAAGACATACGAGCGCTGCAGAAGCAGAAAGCCGAACTTCTAACATCGAGCGATGATCGCAAAAAAATCAAAAAGCTCCGGCGCAAGGTCAAGTTAATGAAGAGAGTGACACGCCATCTCGCGCATGACGCGAAGTTGGCGACGGCCGCAGCTGCGGCAAAACCCGCTGCTCCGGCTGCTCCCGCTCAGACTCCGCCCGCCGCTTCGTAGGGTATCGTATGACCTCGCTGCCTCCTGTGCGTGGCCGCGGCGCCGCAGTCAACCCGAAGAACCGCTTCGAATCCATCGAGCGGGTGCCCGAGCCGCCGCAGGACAGCGACGATATCTCTTCACCGCAGACCCAATTTTTTGTCGATAGTTCGAAATCGATCATCGCCTATAACGACAGCCCCGATGTCGGTTTCGACACCAGCGTCAATCCGTACCGGGGATGCGAGCATGGTTGCGTTTATTGCTACGCTCGGCCGTCGCATGAATATCTCGGCTTTTCATCCGGCCTCGATTTCGAAACCAAGATCATGGTCAAAGAAGACGCGCCGGAACTGTTGCGTAAGCAATTGTCGAGCCGCGCTTGGAAGCCGCAATTGATCGCGCTAAGCGGCAACACCGATTGTTACCAGCCGGCGGAAAAGAAAAGGCAACTGACGCGGCGCTGCTTGGAAGTCCTGCTAGATTTTCGCAATCCGGTGGTGATCATCACCAAGAATCATCTGGTGACTCGCGATATTGATATTCTTTCCGAGCTCGCCCGCTACGACTGCGTCGGCGTGACGCTTTCGCTGACGACGCTCGATCATAGGTTGTCGTCGTTGCTCGAACCGCGCGCGTCGCGGCCGGCGCGGCGCTTGGCGGCGATCAAGGCGCTGGCCGAAGGCGGCGTGCCGGTCGGTTATCTGCAGGCGCCTATGATTCCAGGTCTCACCGATTCGGAAGCTCCGGCGATTGCGCTGGCGGCGGCGAAAGCGGGCGCGACTTTTTCAGGATACGTCGCGTTGCGCTTGCCTTTTGCCGTGAAGTCGTTGTTCGAGCAGTGGCTCAATCAGCATTATCCGGACAAGAAGCAAAAGATTCTTAACCGCGTGCGCGAAATTCGCGGCGGCAAACTCAACGATCCGAATTTCAAGACGCGCATGCGCGGCGAAGGGATTTACGCCGAGCAGATGGCCAAGTTGTTTCAGCTAGCGCGGAAGAAGTCCGGTATTAGCGAAAGATGGCCGAAGCTCACGACGGAGCACTTTCGCAGGCCGGCAAAAGATCAGTTGAGCTTGTTCTAATGCGCTCCGCGAAAGATGGCCATTAGGCCGGGCAAATTCATGATTCCGCCGGTCTGGCAGGAATCTCCACATCAGTCGCAGTAGTATTCGATCTGATAGCCGTTCGGATCGAAAAAATAAAAGGCATCTTTGCCGCGTCGGTCGGCGATTTTGACGCCTCGCTCTTTGAGGGTCCTTTCCATTTTCTTGAGCTGCGCCGCGGTCATCTTAAAGCCGATATGCTCCAAGCCTTGGGTCCCGGATGTGCGCGCGGAGCTCTTTACAAAGTTCAATAGATCGCCGCTACCGGGAGTGGTCAGAAAGATCATGCTTGGCGGATGGCGGAAAGCGACTTTGCAACCCAACACGCCGATGTAGAACTCTTCGGTTTTTTTGAGATCGCGGCTTTTAGAGCAATATGCCTCAACCCTTTTTGCGTCATGACAACCGTCCTTTCTTGACCGGTGAACGTGTGTTGGTTTCGCGTCCTTCCTATATAGCCTGAGGCGCGCGGGAATCAAACTGTCGACGGCTCTTGCTTTTACAAGCGCGGCGAACCTTGGTACTTTGAAACCCTCGCGTCGCGTTGGTTTCTCCTTTGGATTCCTACAACTCAACTCCAACTGCCATTCAAAAACCAAAAATTTTCTACGGCTGGTATATCGTCACCGTCGGCTTTCTCGCGCAGGTGAATTGCGCGTTTCATATGTCGAGCACCTTGAGCGTGTTTCTCAAGCCCTTGACCGAGGACTTAGCGGTTTCGCGCGGGCTGTTTTCCGTGCTGCGCTCGGGAGAAATCCTCCTTGCCGGCGCATTGGCGCCGCTGATCGGGCCACTCGTCGACCGCTACGGCGGCCGTTGGCTGATGGCCGGCGGCGCGTTGTCGGCCGGCATCGGTTTCGTATTGCTCAGCCAGGCGAGCGCGTTCTGGCAGTTTTTGTTAGTGCGCTGGGTCTTCGTCGCCATCGGCGGGGTGTTGATGTGCCAGATGGTCGTGAGCGTGACGATCTCGCGCTGGTTCGTGCGCAAGCGCGGGCGCGCGATTGCGATTGCAAGCCTTGGTCAAGGCTTGGCCAAAGTCTTGATTCCGATCGTGACGGCGACGCTGTTCGTCTGGGTCGGCTGGCGTTCGACCTGGACCGTCTTCGGATTGTTGACTTTGGTTCTGGTCGTTATTCCCGCGGCCGTATTCATGCGGCGAAGCCCGGAAGAGATGGGATTGATGCCAGACGGCGCCCATGCGTCGGCGCAATCCGGCGCCCTAGCTGAGCGCAGGCGCGCGGCCGAAGTCGTGCGCCGCGGCGACGAAATCGTCTGGTCGCGCCGCGAAATCATCGGCACGCGCACGTTTTGGATTATCTGTTTCATGTACGGCATGGCCAACGTTGGCATCGCGGGTCTCAATCTCCATGTGTTTGCCTATGTCACCGATATTGGCTTTAGTGCGATGGTGGCCGCGACCACGTTGACGATCATCGCTTCGACGCAGCTTGGTTCCACTTTGATCTGGGGTTTTATCAGCGAGCGGATTGAGATCCGCCATTCGAGCACGATGATGTTTCTTATCCAGGCGCTGGGCTTGGCGGTCACGATTGCGAGTGGTCAACTGTTGGCGATCTATGTCGGTTTTTTTCTCTACGGGATCGGCTTGGGTGGAAGCTTTGTGCTGCAAGAGCTGATCTGGGCTACTTACTTCGGCCGGGTCTCACTGGGTACGGTGCGCGGCCTGGGCATCTTCGTCACCTACGCATTCGGCGCCGCCGGCGCGCCGTTCTTCGGGTTTGTTCACGACGTGACCGGCAGCTATCATTTGTCTTTTATCGCCTTCGTTGGCGCGCTCGTGTTGTCCGCCATCTTGAGCGTAATGGTGCGCGCGCCGCGCAAGATCGCCATTCGGTCTTAGGTTGACCGGAAAGCTGGACCCAGCATAATGATAACGTCGTCTAATTTTCGACACTGACATGGCCTCATCTCCACACACAGATGTCGACCTACGCTCGGAAGGACCGAGCGACGGCGTATTGAAACTCATTATCGCGGGCCGTCTCGATTCGAGCACCACCGGCGGCATATGGCGGCGCGCCTCGACCGCGGTTAATGGCGCCCATGTGGCAAACGTTTTGATCGATGCGACCGGCATCGAGTACTGCGACGGCGCCGGGATCGCTTTGCTGGTTCATCTGCGCCGTTTGCAGAACAAAGCCAACGGCGATTTGCGCATCGATGGACTGAGGCCGGAGTTCGCGGATCTGCTCGACGATGGCGTCGCGCGGGTGGTGGACGTCACCGGCGAGACGGCGCGCCCGGGAATTGCCGAGGAAATCGGCCAAGCCACAGTCGAAGTGTGGCGTGACATTCAGATCCTCGTGAGCTTTGTCGGCGAGCTCGGCGCCGGGCTTGCGTATGCGGCGCTCCATCCGCAAAGCGTGCGCTGGCGCGATGCCCTGCGCGTCGCCGAGGCTGCAGGAGTCAACGCTTTGCCGATCGTCGCTCTGGTCAGTTTTCTCATGGGTCTGATCATGGCTTTTCAAGCCGCCGTTCCATTGCGCCAGTTCGGCGCGCAGCTTTTTATCGCCAATTTGATCGGGCTTTCGATGTTGCGCGAATTGGGTCCGCTGATGACCGCGATCATTTTAGCGGGCCGCTCGGGCTCGGCGTTCGCCGCGGAGCTTGGCACGATGAAAGTGCGCGAAGAGATCGACGCGCTCAAAACTATGGGACTCGATCCCGTGCGCTTCTTGATCGTCACGCGGGTGGTCGCCGCGGTGTGCATGACACCGCTGCTGACGATCTTCGCGGATTTGGTCGGATTGATCGGTGGCGCGGTTGTCATGTTATCGTTGGGATTCCCGCTGATCACCTATTTTCATCAGATCCAATATGCGGTCAGCTACGGATCGCTGGTCGGCGGTCTGGTGAAATCGTTCGCGTTCGGCATTCTTGTCGCCGGCATCGGCTGCCAGCGCGGCTTGCAAACCAAATCCGGCGCGGCATCGGTCGGCGAATCGACCACCAGCGCCGTCGTGAGCGGCATTATCTTGATCGCGCTCACCGACGGCGTCTTCTCGGTGGTTTATTATTATCTGGGAGTCTAGATGGCGAGCGGATCCGAGCGGGAGGTGATCATCCGAGTGGCGGACTTGAAGGCCGCCTACGACGGTCAGGTCGTCCTGGATCACATCAATTTCGAAGTCTACGCCGGCGAAGTGCTCGCCATACTCGGCGGCTCCGGCTCGGGGAAGAGCACCTTGCTCAAACACATGATCGGGCTTTACAAACCCGTGGCGGGCAAGGTGTTAATCGACGACGAAGATATCGCCGCGGCTTCCGGCGCGGCGCGGCTGAAGATTCTGCGAAAGTTCGGCGTGATGTATCAAAGCGGCGCCTTGTTCGGCTCCATGACACTGGTCGAAAACGTCGCTCTGCCTCTGGAAGAATTCACCGACCTGCCGCCTGAAGCGATTCGCTTGATCGCGCTGATGAAGCTCGAGAGGGTCGGCTTGAGCGGCGTAGCGGATCGCATGCCGTCGGAGCTGAGCGGCGGCATGCAGAAAAGAGGGGCTATCGCGCGCGCCATGGCGCTCGATCCGCGCATGTTGTTCCTCGACGAGCTGTCGGCCGGGTTGGACCCAGTTACTTCCGCGGAGCTGGATCAATTGGTTTTAAGCCTGGCGCGCAGCTTGAAAATCACTTTCATCGTGGTCACCCACGAGCTGCCGAGTATCTTCACGATTGCGGATCGGGTAATTATGTTGGATAAACAAGAGAAAGGCATTGTTGCGGTCGGCAGTCCCCAAGAGCTTCGCGATCACAGTGACGACCCGAGAGTTCATCAATTCTTTTTTCGCCAAGCCTCGAGTGAAAATTGACGCGCACCGGGCTCGTTGACGGATGGAACCGGCATTCTAGCCGATGGAAAAGTTCAGTTACTTTAAAATCGGAATTTTTGTCATCAGCGCGGTCGTCATCGGCATCATCGGTGTCGTCGTGCTGGGCGTCGGCACGATCTTTCAGAAAAAAAGCATCGTCGAGACCTACATCGACGAGTCCGTTCAAGGGTTGGACGTCGGCTCGCCGGTAAAGTTTCGCGGCGTACCCGTCGGCAGGGTCGAACAAATTTCGCTGACCAGCGCGGAATACGCGACGAGGCGTGAGTATGTGCTGGTGCGCGTGTCGATCTCGTCCAACATCCTTCCGTTCCCGGTCAATGACCCGAGAAGCCCACAGCTGAAGCAGGCGCTCGATCGCGGCTTTCGCATTCGCATCGCTCCGCAAGGTTTGACCGGAGTCGCCTATTTGGAAGCAGACTACCTGGAACCGGAACGGAATCCGCCGCTGGAGATTGATTGGCAACCCGAGTATCCCTATATCCCGTCAACGCGCAGCCGGATCACACAGTTGAGCGAGGCCGTGGAGCGCATCCTGCGCAACTTCAGTGATATCGATATTGCTCAACTCAGCCAAACGATTGATAAGTCGATCGTGGCCATTACCAAGCTTGCGGAGAACGCCAATCTCGATAAGATCGGTGCACAGGCCAATGCGCTGCTGAGTGAGTTGCGCGCAACCAACCGGCAAATAAACACTCTCGTGAGCAATCCGGAGCTCAAAACCGCCGTCGCCGACGTCTCGGCAAGCGCGGGGCGGGCGCGGCAGATCATCGAGCGCGCGGAAAAGCCGATCAATCAAATGCTGACAGATCTGCCCCAGGCGACCGAGAGCTTGAATCGCTTAGTTAAGCGCCTGGATTCGGCGGCTAACGATTTACCGCAGACGAGTACTGAGCTACGTCAGACCATCCAGCGCATGAATCGCTTGCTCGCCAACCAACAGCGCGACATCGAAAAGACCATGGACAATTTGCGCGCGGTTTCCGAGAACATGAAAGAGATTACCGAGAACTCAAAAAAATATCCGTCCCAGGTGCTGTTCGGCGCGCCACCGCCGCCGTCGAAAGCCATGCAACGATGAACCGGCGGCGCAGACGAGTGAATCGTAAAAACCATTTAAACTTGTCCGGGCGCGCCTCGATAAGCGCCACGCGCCCGCTTTTCGTTCGGTCCGCTCGCCGCTTCGATAAGGTCAGTGTTCGCTCGGCGCGATGCCGCTGCGGGCGCGCGATTCTACCGCTAGGCGCCGGGTCTAAATGGCTAATCCAGCGCGGTGCTTTGCTGCTAATGATTTTCTTGATTGGCTGCGTCAGCTTGGAAAAAAGCTATCCCGATCGGCATTACTTCGCGCTCGAGCTTGCGCCGGGCAAGTCGCCGAATTCCACGAGCGATCGCGTCCTGTCGGTGGCAAGTCTGCGCATCTCGCCGCGCTACGCCGACAGGAGTTTTGTCTACCGCACCTCGACGGCGGCGTACGAGGCCGATTTTTACAATCAGTTTCTGATCGCTCCTGACTCGATGATCGGCGAAGAGTTGCGCAAAGGGCTCGCCGCCTCGGAATTATTCAAATATGTCGTCGGGCCGTCGAATTCGCTGCAACCGAATTATGTCTTGGAAGGATCGATCAACGCGCTTTACGGCGACTTTCGTGACCCGAGCCGGCCAGCGGCGGTGTTAGAAATAGAATTTTTCTTGTACAACCAAGATGCCGCCGCTTCCGGCGTCAGCTTACAAAAGCGCTATGAAAAATCGGTGCCGCTCAGTGAAAAATCACCGGAGGCTTTAATCAAAGGTTGGGACCAGGCCCTGGCGGATATTGTAGCGGCGCTGCTCGCCGATCTCAAAGCCGCCAATTTATAGCTCTGCGATTTTTTATTCCGCCGGACGAACGCGGCAGAGATAAGAGCGGTGCGGCAGGGAGCCGCTCACCGGATCGGCGACGTCGGTGCCGATCAGCGTGCCGGGATTAGCGCCGCTGATTTCGTATGGATCATAACTCGGCAGCGCCAATTCTTTGCACGCTTGCCACCAGCCATGTTGGCAGCAGACGACGCCGGGAATAATATTCGTCGTGACCCGCGCTTTTACTTTTATTGCGCCGCGCGGGCTTTCCACCATCATCCATTCTTTGTTCTTCACGCCGAAACGGAGCGCGGTCTCGGGATGAATGTCGGCACTCGGCTCGGGCGATGCTTTGCGCAGGCTCGGCAGCGCGCGCTGCTGGCTGTGGATATAGGTTGTGAATTTCGCGTTGGTCAGCACGAGCGGGAATTTAGCCGCGAGATCGGGACGGCTGAGCGGGCTCACGGCGGGCTCGACGTATTCCGGCATGGCGGGAATTCCATTGGCCGCGAAAGGCTGGCAGTAAAGCTCGACTTTTCTTGACGGTGTGGCAAAGCCGCGCTTGGCTCCCTCTTTATTCACATTCGCGTGTTTTTCATAAGCTGGTTCCGCCGGCAAAGAAATGCCCGCCGGTGAGTTTTTGAGCTGCTCTAATGTGACGCTGCTCGGTTGCAACTCGTAAGCATAGGCAGCATCGATATCGCCATTCCAGAATTTGTCACCGAAGCCCAGGCGTTTCGCCAACTCGAATATGATCCAGGTGTCGGAGCGCCGCTCGGCCAAAGGCTCGATGACAGCCGGGCGATATTGCAGATGGGTTTTTCCCTGGCGGCGGTGTTCGAAGGCGGTTGTGATATTCGCCATTTCCAGGAAGCTCGTCGCCGGCAACACGTAATCACAAAGCTCCGCCGTCGGCGTCATGAACAGATCTGCTGCGACGGCGAATTCCAATTTTTTCATCGCGTCACGGCCGCGCCGCGAATCGGCGTTGGACATGATGGTGTTGGAGCCGAAGTTCAACAGGGCTTTGACCGGGTACGGCTGTTCTTCGAGGATCGCCGTGAAGACGTCATAGGCGGCGCAGTTGCCGGGCTTGGCCGGCGGCCCGAGCGGTTTGCGCTCGCGGCCGATGCGCAGGGCGGCGATCTCTTTTGGCAGAAATTCCTTGCCATCGACCTCGTTGATTTTCACCTTGGGGAAAATCACGTTGCCGCCTGGACGATCGAAGTCACCGAGCAGCGCATAGAGCGATGCGACCGCGCGGCTGGTTTGCGTCGCATTGGTATGTTGGCCGAGGCCGTTCCACATGTACATACTGACGCGGCCGGTTATGCGCTAACAGCAGCGCTGTTTGCCAAACTTTATCGGCCGCGACCCAATGGATTTTCTCCGAACGTTCGGGGCAAATGGCGCGGCAATGTCGCTGAGACGCTCGAAGACCGGCTTGCAGAATATTTCTTCGCCGTTTTTTCCTTTGAGTGCTCGTGTGCCGAACAGCGCCGGCATCACGCTGTCACGGTCGTATTTGCCAGCTGAGGGATCATAAACCGCCGGCTGACCGCCCGCCTCGTCCCACACTACGAACCGATCAGCCGAACCGCTCGATGAAATCTCGGATTCAGCGACTAATCGATTCGTCGCTGCGTTCAAAAGAAAAACCCCGTTAGTCCATTGTCGCGCGAACCCGGCGTCGTACCAGCTTTCCTCCATCAAACAATGGATTAAAGCGAGCGCCAACGCGCCGTCGGTGCCTGGGCGCGGTTGCAAAAGCATGTCGGCTTGCGCGCCGATGCCGATGCGGCGCGGATCGATTACGACTGTTTTCATGCCCCGGGCGCGCGCCTGGACGATGTCATGTGCAAGGATGAGCGAGGTCGAGCTCGGGTTATGGCCCCAGAGCAAAAAACTCTTGCTGTGCTCGAGATCGGGAGTCGGTAGGTTCGATCCGAAGGTGTAACTGAAGCCGCTATCTTTGTGCCAATTGCAAACATGCGTCGTCGACACCCAATTCGGACTGCCGATGAGATAAAGCAATCGTCCGAGCCAGCGCTCGGCATCGTCGACGGATGTGCCGCTCTTGGTGCCTTTGGCAAGCGCGATGGATTTCGCGCCGTGACGCTCGCGAATTTCCACAATGCGCCTGGCAATGTCATCGAGGGCTTCGTCCCACGAGACGCGCTGCCATCCCGGATCCGGAGCGCCTTTGGGGCGGGTGCGTCTGAGTGGATAATCGAGCCGGTCCTGATTGTAGACCAGCTCCGGCGCGGCTTTACCTTTGATGCATATCACGCCGCCGTTGGGATGATCATGATCCGGATCGAGTCGAATCACGCGGCCATTCTCGACCGTCGCGACCGTCGCGCAGTGTGCCGTGCACAGCGCGCAGTAGCCGCGGACTGCGTGGGACCTTTGAGCGGGATCAGCCATTAGAGCTTACAAAAAGATAGCCTAAACTCGACGCGTTTTCCATGTTTTCCTTCCTCTTTACCTCACGGGCCCTTATTAATTTTGGTATGGCGCGTCCCACCGCAGCCTTGACAACGATATGGACTGCTGTGGTATTAATCGAGATGATAAGATTGTTTGCCAATAGCTTGCTAGTCTCTTCTCTCTACATCTTTTAGGAATACGAAGTGTTGGCGTCCGTCGAGCGTTTTTAGATCAGCTGTAATGTTTCTAGTAGCCGAATATATTGAGGGCCGGTTATGGGTGGAGGCCATAGAATAGAAAGGAGCTACAGTTATGGCTATTGATATACCTAGTGGTTTGTCGACAGATAAACGGGCAAGACAGACAATTAGAGGCGATTGGTTAAAAGAAATTTTTAATGACTTACGGAAAGTCGGCGCCGACGTATGGAGAGTTAATTCACGACTTAACTGGTCAAACACGGAGGAAGCGATCCCCGTTTGGGCCGGGACATATGAAGATGATGAAATTGAGAATGAACAAGGATTCAAAGCCAACGATGTACGATTTGGACGGAGTAATAGATCCAAGGCGTACGAGAAGGCCGTTACTGATAAAGCAGGGCAGATTCAGGAAAAGGATTGGACCGAAGGCTTCTCGGAGAAAGAACGGGACGGATACGGTCCGGCTCAAGCCTTAGGTCCGCGAGCAGGTTGCATGTATCAATTGTATATTGCAATCAGAATAAAGGAAGACAAACATCATAAGCATGTCGGAACCATAACCGTAGGATTCAGGAAAAAGCCCGATAGGAAAAAGGTCGATCCTATAATGAAGCGTTGGGCCAAAGAGGACGAAGGCTCCGATTACGTAAAGTATTTAAGGAAAACTTTTAACCTCGGAGGCCCGGTTTGCTGACGTAAATGCGACATGGCAAAATTAAACGCAGCCCAGCCACTAAAGTTCTTCCATTAGGTCGCACACGGCGCCCAAAGAATCGCATCGGACATCTCAGGGCTCTCTTAGCAATAGCGGATACCGCTGCTCAATCCCTCAGTACGGAAAAAATCTTAACTGATACGCTGGACAAGTCGTTAGAAGTTTTGGGATTTGACGTCGGCTATATCCGCATCCTGGATCCCGATAAAAGGACGATGGTCGGGCGGGTTTCAAAGGGATTGACTTCATTGTCATCCGGTTCAATTGACCTAGCAGACCGCTCCCGGCGCCATGTAGCCAACATTCTATTTGAAACGCAGAAGCCTTATATTTCTCCTGATGTCCGGAAGGATACAACGTTCAAGAACAGGACTATGGAGAAACAGGGTGTAATCTCTGCAGCTTATATTCCCATTATTTCCAAGAAAAAAACGGTTCTGGGAACCCTTGCCGTTGGCAGCCGTAAACTCCGCAAGTTTTCGACAGAGAAAATTAGTCTTTTGCAGACCTTTGGGGCTCAGCTTGGCATGGCGTTGGAAAATGCTCAGCTATATAACGAGGTCCATCGTGGCAAGGCCTATATCGAAAACCTGGTCGAAAACGCCGCCGACATAATTCTTTCCACGGATTTGGAAGATCAAATTCTTACTTGGAACCGCGGGGCCGAACTCACATTAGGTTACAGCAAAGAAGAAGTGATCGGCAAACACCTTTCAATTCTGTTGCCGCCATCGCGCGTACACGAACTTGCTGAGATGCGCGCCAAAGTGGAACTTTCCGGCGCTCTTCGAGACATCGAAGTAGAGGGCAAAAGAAAAGGCGGAGCTGCAATCTATTTATCCCTATCGGTGTCTCCCATCACCGACGTTGACGGTAAGATTGTTGGCTTTTTGCGTGTTGCCAAAGACGTCACGGAAAAAAAACGCTATGAGCGGAGACTTAAAGAGCTAGACAAGCTGAAATCGGATTTTGTTTCGAATGTTTCTCACGAGTTGAGGACCCCACTTACCGCTATCAAAGGTTCAGTTGACAATATGCTGGACGGTTTGACAGGTGACTTAAACGAAAAGCAGAATCGTTACCTAGTGCGCGTCAAGTCGAATGCGGATCGTTTAGCGCGACTGATCAATGACCTCCTCGATCTCTCGAGAATCGAAGCAGGTATCAAACTCAAACGGACGAATTTATCTTTGCCGACAGTGGCCAGGGAAGTTGTCGAAAGCCTCGGATCTGTGGCTGCGGAAAAACTCATCAGTTTCGAAATCGAATGTCCGGAGGTTAATCTCACAGCGTGGGCCGACCCAGACAGGATCGTGGAGGTTTTAACCAATCTTATTGGCAACGCGATCAAGTTTACCCCTACAAACGGCAAAGTAACTCTGTGCCTCAAGCGAAGTGGCAATGAATGGGTGAAGATCTCCGTGGCGGACACTGGTCCTGGTATTCCTTCCGATGAAGCAAATAGGATCTTCGATAAGTTCTACCAAGTTACGCAGCCGGAAAAGCAAAAGGCGATGGGAACAGGCCTTGGTTTATCCATTACTAAAGCCCTCGTGGAAATGCACGGAGGAAAAATCTGGCTGGAGAGTGAAGTCGGCAAAGGAAGCATCTTCTCCTTTATCCTTCCGGCAGAGCAGCCACTGAAATTTAATTTACCCTTGCATTAACGGAGATGCGCATGGCACGCAGGGTTCTCCTCGTCGACGACGAGGAAGACATTGTTGAGGTGATTCAGGACCGACTGGAAGCGTATGGCTTCACGGTGACTACCGCCGGGACGGGCCTTGAAGCGCTCAAAAAACTTTCCGTAGAGAAGTTCGATGGGATTTTTCTAGACGTCAAGATGCCTGAGATGGGCGGGATTGAAGCGCTGGAGGAAATTCGTAAAACGGATAAGCAGATCCCGGTCATAATTATCACTGCATCTTCCACTCGAGATGCCGCCATTGAGGCTATTGCCAAAGGCGCCAATGAATACGTTCTAAAGCCCTTTGCGTGGGAAGAGCTCAAGGCCAAAATCGAGAAAGTCTATAACATCGTCCTCTAGCGTGATTGGTATGAAGTCCTTTAATGAGAACATCCTTGTAGTGGATGATGACCCGGATATCCGCGAGGTCCTAAAAGACCGTCTGGAATCCCTTGGTTACCGAGTGCTGCTAGCCGCTACCGGCGCAGAAGGCTTAGAACTTCTGGAAAAACAAAACCCGCAGGTCGTTTTGCTGGACATCGAGATGCCTGCGATGAGCGGGCTCGAAGTTCTCAAGGAAATTCGGAAAAGAGAACTGGATATCACCGTTGTTATGATTACGGCCTACGGCACGATCGAACGCGCGGTCGAGGCGATGAAAGAAGGTGCCTACGATTTCATACCTAAACCTTTTGAGCCCGATCATGTTGCCCTCATTGTGCAGAAAGCGTTGGAGCGCGAAAAGCTCAAACGAGGGGTAGAGGTTCTATCCGGACAAATGGGAGAGCGCTACCGCTTGATCGCCGGCAAGAGTGCCAGGATGAATGAGGCCATAGATTTGGCAAAGAAGGCAGCGAGCAGCAGGTCCACCGTCTTACTCCTTGGTGAAAGCGGAACCGGCAAGGAGATTTTTGCTCATGCCATTCACAATTGGAGCGACAGGAAAGCTGAGCCGTTTGTGGCCATCAATTGTGTCGGTCTATCGAGAGAACTCCTCGAGAGTGAACTGTTCGGACATGAAAAAGGCGCCTTTACTGGCGCTCATCAACTCAAGAAAGGAAAAATCGAGTTATCTCATGGTGGAACGATCTTCCTCGATGAGATCGGCGATATTTCCGCCGAAATTCAGACCAAGCTCCTGAGGTTTCTCCAGGAGCGAGAGTTTGAGCGCGTGGGAGGGATGAAACCCGTCCAGGTCGACGTGAAAGTCATCGCGGCGACGAATCGCGACCTGGATGAAGCGGTGAAAGACGGACGCTTCCGCTCGGATCTTTATTACCGTCTCAACGTAATTCCCATTTCGCTTCCTTCGTTGAGGGAGAGACGGGAAGATGTGCCTGACCTTGTCGATTTTTTCATGACGCGGTTTTCTCTGGAAACGAAGAAGAATTTTAACGGGATCAACCAAGATGCTCTGGACAAATTGATCGCCCATGATTGGCCGGGCAACGTGCGCGAGCTCGCCAATGTAATTGAGCGGGCGGTTGTCTTGGGTCGCGGTCCAAAGATAAGCCTAGACGAGCTTCCCGCCACAATTGCTTCCACGCCTTCAACTGCACCTTCAGTTGGCTCATCGTACAACGAGAACGTTGGGGCTTACAGACGACAGTTGATTCTGAAGGCGCTCGCCGAAACCCAAGGAAACCGTGCCGCTGCGGCCAAGGCCTTGGGCCTTCAGCGAACCTATCTATCCAGGCTGATCAAGACGCTGCGCATCAGCTGAATACTTTTTTTCACGTAGAGTATCCTTAAAGATATATTCGGCCCCTTCCTGAAGGCTTGATCTAGATTCGCCCGTCCAAATTCGCCCGTCGAATTAGCATCTTAGTTGACATCCGTCAGCGTTTTGTCGGTTGGCACAACACCTGCGTTAGCGTTGGGTAACAAACATCTCGCCGTGCCGATTACAGCTGAAAAAGCAGGAGGATAAGATGAAAGGCTCAACCGCAGAGATCGATGTGCAGGCAATTAAACCCTTCGAGGCCCTGCAGGAGTTAAATCGGAGCTTGATTAAGAAAGTCAGCCAGCAGACGGATTTGATTGAGCGCATGAGCCGACTCAAGCGTTATCTTTCTCCCCAGTTGGCCGATTATATTCTGAAGAGCGACGACCCTGACCCTTTCAAAAGCCATCGGCGAGAGATCACGGCTATTTTCCTGGACTTACGTGGCTTCACAGCCTTTTCAGACAGCGCTGAACCCGAAGAGGTTATAGCACTATTGAGAAGCTACCACGCGGAAATGGGCAAGCTGATCTTTAAATTCGGGGGAACCGTCGAGCACTTTGTTGCGGACGGACTGATGGTTTTTTTCAATGACCCCGTACCCTGCCAGGACCATACAGAGAAGGCCGTGCGTTTGAGTATGGGAATGCGCGATCGAGTAAAGGAACTGCGCACGGGATGGCTCCAAAAAGGATACGACCTGGATTTAGGTATAGGATTGGCGGCTGGGTATGCGGCCGTGGGTAATATCGGGTTTGAGGGTCAACTGGACTACAGCGCGGTGGGCAACGTCACCAACCTTGCCTCTCGTCTTTGCGGAGCGGCCAAAGGCGGACAGATTCTTACCGATCAGAAGACGCTGACTCAGATCGATAACTTGGTGCAGGCCGAGCCGTTGGAAGAGCTGCATCTAAAAGGCTTCGTCCGCCCTGTGCGCGCGTTTGATATCGTAAGTCTCAGACGGCACGTAGAAGTAGAGAAGAGGGTCAATTCCGGGCGAAGGAGCCGGCCTGCTCGCCCGCTGCCTCGTTCAAAAGTTCAAGGTTCAAGCATTCAATGTTTTTGAAACTTCGCGTCCAGTAGTTCCATTCGTTCAAATCGTTCAATCCAGTGGCCGATGATGACGACGGAAGTATTTTTCAATCCAGCTCGGGCCGATTCGGTTTGCCGATAAAGCCCGTACCGAAGCCGGCTTCGTTGGCGGCCCAAGCGCCGGCGACTCGGCCGCTGAAGATCGACGGACCGAGCATCGTGCCCTCCAGACCCGCTTTGCCGTTGATGTGGCCGCCGGCCATGCCCGCGACTTCACCGGCCGCATATAAGCCGGGAATCGGCTCGAAATATTTATTGAGCACGCGGCAATGCAAATCGGTTTTGACGCCGCCGAAATTTTTTCGCGCCAACGGAAAGATTTGGATCGCGTAGTACGGGGGTGTGTCGAATTTCTTCGAGAGCTTCAGCGACTTGCCGAATCTTGGCTCCTTTTCCAGCCCGGCGTCGAAGCACTTATTGTAGTCCTCGACTTCGGCAAGAAAATTATTTATGTCCTCAACACCTGTTTTTTTGCCGAGCTCTTCGAGGCTATCGGCTTTCTTGATGAACGGCGAATTGTTCAACAGCTCCTCGACTTTGCTCCGATCGATCACATCGCCGCGACGGTAATAGGGATCAGCAACGTCGATCTTCGCCAACATCGGCGTGTCGGCGAGCGCCCAGGCGTGGGGCGGACTTTGTCGTAGCAATGCCGGCGTCGCCGAAGCGCCGCCGGTGAGCGATTCGTTATGAAAGCGGCGGCCCTGCTGATTAAACCAAATATAGCCAGGCACCATGCGGAAAACCAAGCCGCGTCTTTGTTGCGGATCACGATAATCCGGCGTGGCATAGACGTAAAACCAGATGTTGTCCATGTGGGTGAAGTAGCCGCCGAGCTCTTTGACCATCTGGTGGCCTTCGCCCTTGGCGCCGAATCCCGATCCTTCCATCACTTTAAATTTTTTAAATTCGGGACGATGTTCCAAGACCATGTCGAGGTTCGAGTTGAATCCCCCGGTAGCGACGACCACGGCTTTACCGTGGATTTCAAAAGATTCACCGTTCCTCGTCGCAGTGACGCCGCAGACACGGCCATCCTGCGTCAGTAGTTTGCCTGCTTTGGTCGAGGTCAGGATCGTGACATTCGGCAGCGCTTGCGCGGTTTTGATCAGCGCGGTCATCAAGCCAAGACCATTGTTATCCGGCCGGTGCCAGCGCAGCACGCGATTGCCTTCCTGAAATTTCATATCGACCCATTTCGCGCCGCAGCTCTCGGCCCAGTGATAAAGATCATGCAATGTATGTTCGAGATAAAAGCGCGCCCAAATTTCGTCGGCAGCGCCGCCGCCCCACTTGACCCAATCTTCGAAGGCGAGATCCGGCGTGTCTTCGATTCCCTGAGATTTTTGCAAAGGCGTGCCGACGATACAGCAGCCGCCGCCGGAGATCGCCGCGGTGCCACCGCACTCCGCCGCCGCCTCTAGGACGATGGCCTTGCCGCCGATCTTATCGACTTCGATCGCCGCGGGTATGCCCGCGCCGCCGCCGCCAATGATGACCACATCGGTTTGCAAACTTGAATTTGCCATCGAAATCTCCTTGGAAGGTGATCGATGACCGAGGCTTATCACCGTTCTCGGCATCGGGTCAAATTATCGCTAGCGTCAATTGTCGGCGCGCGGATAATTATCATGCGATGGCGCTTGCTCCGAGCGATTCGCTCGAAAGGAGCCTATCCGGCCGTGATTTTCCAATTACAATTTGCCCAGGATTTGCTAAAATCACGCCGTTCAGACATCGCTGCTGTGCTTATTCCCATGTGAGTCTCGGTCGGAGAGTTTATCTGATGGCGGATATTTTCATAAGCTACGCCAACGAAGACCGCGAATCGGCGGCGCAACTTGCGCGCACGCTCGAAACCGCAGGCTGGCGCGTGTGGTGGGATCGACGTATTCCCGCGGGACGCACCTGGCGAGTCGTGCTCGAAGACGCGCTTCGCGAGATGCGCTGCATGGTCGTCCTCTGGTCGGAAAATTCGGTGCAAAGCCCATGGGTCGCCGAAGAGGCGGAGGAAGCGCGCCGATTGGGCAAGATGATTGTTCCGGTTTTGATACAGCGAGTGGAACCGCCTATCGGGTTTCGCGCTATTCAAGCGGCTGACCTGACGAAGTGGGACGGATCCATCGACGATCCGGCCGCGCAGTTATTCCTGGCCGATCTTAAATCGGTGCTAGGCGGCGCACCCGACAAGCCGGTTCGGCCAAACAACGATGATATCGAAGTTCGACGAACCGATAGAAATTCGAGTCCTACAAGCGTTGGCCAAAGACAGAAAGCCATTTTCGCAGCCCTCGGGATCGTCGTCGCCGTTTGGGCCGCATGGCAATTGTGGCCGAATTCTCGCCAACCAGATCTCAAGCCGCCGGCCAATGAAAAATCAGAAAAGCCGCCGGCGCCGAGCTTGGTCAGCGTGGTGATCGACGGCGCGGGAAAAGAACTCAAACCAGCGGAAACGATGCGGCTCGCGCTCAGCGGAAAATATTCCGACGGTACGCAAACGCAGATTAAGGACGGCATCGAATGGTCGAGCAGCGCGCCGCAGGTGGCGGTGGTCAGCGCAGACGGCGAGGTCAAAGGGATCAAAGCCGGAAGCAGCGACATCAAAGCAAAAATCGGCGGCGTGGCGAGCGCCGGATGGACCGTCAGCGTCAAGGCGGCGGAAACCGAGGCCAAGCCGGCTCCGGCGGTAAGGCTGGTCGCTTTACGCGTCAGCTCGAGCAGCAGAGAATTATTGACGAGAGAGAAAACGGCGATTCGCGTGCGCGGGCGCTACTCGGATAACACCGAGCAAAATCTTGCGAGTGGATTCGAATGGCAGATCAGCGATCAGTCGATCGCCTCGGTCAATCGCGACGGCGAGTTGGAGGCGCGCCGTCCGGGCAAGGTAGAAATAATCGCGCGCGCAGGCGAACTGCACAGCACGCCGCTCACCGTTGTCGTCAAAGAAGCGCCAAAGATCGCGCCGCCCGCGGTGCAACCGGCCAAGCCCCTCGAAGCGCCGCCGCCCCGGGCGCCCGCCGTGACCGAGCAGGCGAAAGCGCGGATCGTGGCGCACATCAATCGTGCTGCATCGTATCGCGAGGAAGGAAATTACGCCGCGGCGCTCGCGGAACTGGAAAGGGCGAAGGCCATGGATGCGCTGAACGACGAAATACGCAAAGAGATCGACCAAACCAAGCGCGCCTGCAACGCCGAACGGGTGCTCGGTAACAAGCCAAATTGCTGATCGCGATTTGAAATCAAACCCAGAGCGCCGTCAGCGCTGGAGCTGGCGGTTCCGGTCCGCGCTTTCATCGCGGCGCGCCCGATCGTTCTCGTCCTCGAGCATCGAGCCGACCGATTCGGCGTTGGTGACGAGCGTATCCCAATCGGTGGGTCGGGCCGACAGCAGTTTAAGGCAGAGTTGAATCTGCTTGCGGATATTCTGCCCCGGGTCCCAGAATCTACCCTGCGGCGCGTACGCAACCGTGTAGTCAAGCCACTCGCGCAAACCGTTGAGAGCGTCGCCCACCTCTTTGCCGGCTTGCGTCCGTTGACTGTCGCTCACCTGGTTCTGTTTGCCGCTCTCGGCGCGAATTTTTTTAAGCTCACCTAAGAGTAAGCCGTCCGCGCCGGCGGTTTGCAGCTGACTCTCGGTTTCTTTGGTCAAATCAAAGGCGACGCCGCGCTCGCGCGCCAAGGTCGCGATCCTCTTGGGCTCAATGCCTTCGCGCAAGGCATAGGTCACTTCTTGCAGGCTAAACGCCTTAGACGGCGCGACCGGTGCTGTCGGACGCAGACGGGTTAGACCGAGATACATTTGCGCGACATAATCATCGCTGACTTGGCGGAGGGCTTTTTCAAATGCCGAACGCGCCTCCGCATATCTGCCTGCGTTGTAATGGGCGCGGCCGACGTAAGTCCAGATGCTGTGTCGCGGCGAAACGGAATCGGCGACAAAGCCGGGATTACTTTGAGCGACGCGATCGAAGAAGGCCAGCGCGTTGTCGGGTTCGCCGCGCAACAACGCCCGGCGCCCGGAAAGAAATTCGCTATCCATGGTTAAGCTGGCGCAGGCGGCAACGAACAAGAGCGTGATCGTGCAGCGAGAAAGTTTCATGGAAGATCCTAAGATAAGCGCAGGCCGGCGAAAAGACAAGTTTACCATCGATTGCTCTCAATCCGCGGGCGTTTTTTCGTGCGCATTCGCCGGCGGAGCGCGAGAAATTTTCCTTGCTTGTGCCTCTTCCGGCTCTCTGTTAATGAGAGGATGTCTTTTTTACCATGCGTTTTTCTCGGACACCCTGGTTCATCGCTTCACTTGCTTTTGTTGTTCTTGGATTTTCTCGCGGGATTCATTCTTCCTTCGGCGTTTTCAATGTCGCATTGCTGGACACATTCGGCTGGAGCCGCGGCGCGACGGCGGGGATTTTTTCCATCGTGCTCACCGTCGATGCGGTTCTGTCGCCGCTGGTCGGCTACCTGCTGGACCGTTATGGCACCAAGAAGATTTCCATTGCCGGTTGCGTTGCGCTGGTGCTCGGGCTTTTTCTGAGCAGCCAGGTGTCGGCCCTCTGGCAGCTTTACATCTGCTTCGGAATCATTCTTGCCGTTGGTTTCACTTTCACCGGCATGGTGCCGCATGTGTTTTTGGTCTCCGAGTGGTTCTCCTCGAATCGGGCATCGGCGATTGGTTTCGTTTACGCAGGCACCGGGCTCGGCATCATGCTGCTTGCTCCGCTGAGCCAATGGCTGACCTCAAATTACGGCTGGGCCCGCGCCTTTGAAATCTACGGCGCGATCGTTTTGGTCGGGCTTCTGCCGGTCGTCTGGATTTTTTATCAGCATGGACCGTACGGCGAACATGTGCGTCACCGCGCCGAAAAGAGAGCCGATAAAAATCAATGGACGGCGCGCCTGGCGCTGCAAAGTCTTCAGTTCTGGCTCTTGTTTATCGCGCGCATTGCCGCGGCCGCGGGCACGACGGTGATTGTGACGCATCAGGTGGCGCACGTGGTCGATGTCGGATTTAGCAAGCTCTTGTCGGCTTCGATTTTCGGACTGGCCGGGATTACGAGCAGCTTCGGCCGGGTAATTTTCGGCTTCATCGCCGATCGCTTGTCCAAGCAGGCGGCCTACACGCTCAACATCGCGATGACCGTCGTCGGCGTAAGCGCGCTGATGGTTCTCAGCAATCCGAGTCAAACCTGGTTGCTTTACGTCTACGTGATTTTTTTCGGCATCGGCTTCGGCTCGCGCGCGGTCATTTTTTCCGCGCTCACCGCGGATATTTTTTCCGGCAAAGGTTTCGGGTCGATTCTCGGTTATTCGACCGTCGCGGTCGGGGTCGGCGGCGCGCTCGGCTCCTGGCTCGGTGGCGCGTTTTACGACTGGACCGGGAGCTACTTGGTTTCCTTCGGCTTGTCGGCGTTGGTGCTGTCGGTTTCGGATATCTGCATCTGGCTCGCCGCGGTGCCTTCCGTGGCTGATTACGACAAGCGCCTTTGGGCGGGCCAAGAAAAGTAGTCCTCGCGCTGCGCCGACGTCTCCTGCCTTGAGGGTCGGCAGAGAAGCTGTTAGCTTAAAATTCCAAGCAAAACTTATGAACGCTCGACTGCGAGAGGGCATACGTCTGTTTAACGAAGGTCAGTTTTTCGAATGCCACGAGATTTGGGAAGGGTTTTACCACGAGACCGACGAAGCGAATAAACCTTTTGTCGAAGGTTTGATTCAGTTGGCCGCGGCGTTTCGTATGTTTTGCGATTTTCAAGAAGTCAAAGGACCGGTGCGAATGATGCACCAAGCGTTGATCCGCTTCGAGAATTATCAACCGGCTTTTTTACGGATTCGTTCAAAGGAACTCTGCCAGGCCGTCGAAAGGTGGGCCGAAGCCGCGGAAAAACCCGCCGATCCGCCCGCTCTGCCGCCGCTGCCGAAAATCCAACTGCAACGCTTCAGCTTTTTTTCATGACCGATATCGCGCTCGCGCAACGACTGGAACATTTTCTCGAAGGGACCTGGACCGGCAGCAAGCGGGTTCAAGGCATTCAAGGCGGGGCGCGGGCTTGGCTGCTGGCGCAACTGGCGGCACGTGAGCGCCGGCCGATGCTCGTCGTCTGTTCGAGTGCGCTCGAGGCGGAAAATTTCTACGATGATCTTAATTTTTTTCTCGGCGAAGAGCGCGCCCAGGCGCCATTTCGCAAGCGGCTGCATCTTTTTCCTTCCTGGGAGGTACTGCCTTTCGAAAATCTCTCGCCTCACCCCGATAACATCGCCGGCCGTTTGGAGGGACTCTACAAACTGGTCGAAGAATCGGCGCCGATACTGATTGCGACGCCGGCCGCGTTGATGCAGAAAGTCATCGCCAAGGAGGCGCTCAAACAATCCTATTTATATCTCGTCGCCGGTCAGGATCTGCGCCGCGATTCGTTGCTTGAACATCTGGTTCAGTGGGGTTTCCAAAACGTGCCGCTGGTCGAGGAGCGCGGCGACTTCAGCGTGCGCGGCGGGATCGTCGATGTGTTTTCGCCTGGCTATGGGCGGCCGTTGCGCCTCGAGTTCGACGGCGACCGGTTGGAATCGATCCGCGAGTTCAATCCAGCGACGCAGCGTACGGCACAGCTTCAGGAAGAGATGTTGCTGCTGCCGATGAAAGATTTTTCGCTTAAGCAAAGCGGCGTGGAGAATGCGCTCCGGCGCTTGGATCAGCGCGCTTTGGAGTTGGAAGTGGATCGACGAGAGAAGAACAGTCTGCTCGAGTCGATGCGCTCGGGCATCCCTTTTCCCGGCATTGAATTTCTCGCGCCTTATTTTGCCGGGCCGCTGGTGCCGGTATTTTCCTACCTGCCCAAAGAGACGCTCATTTGGCTCGATGGCGCGGATCGGGTCGAAGCCGAGGCCGAACGTTTTGGCCGGCTAACTTGGGAGCGCCATGAACGGGCCAAGGAAGAGCACCGCTTGGTCGCGCCAGTGGACGCTTTGTATTTGAACGAGCATGAATGGCGCGACGCCCTCGAGCCATTCGCGCGGGTCCAAGGCGAATCGCTCACCGTTCTTGCCGCGTCGGAGCGCGCGCAGCAATCGACGCTGACGGTGGCATCTTACTTGACGACCGATATTCGCTTGGAAACCGCGCTGCACGGCAAAGAGGCCTCGCTCGCGCCGCTGGTCGAGCGCTTGAAAAGTTGGCAAGGCGAGAGAGTCATCTTCGTTGCGCCGACCCCAGCGGATGCGGCGCGACTGCGCGAGCTGTTGAGCAATTACAACTTGCAATTGCCGATCCTCGAGGAGCCCATCGAACGATGTGTCGGCGCGCGTCGATTTCGCGCAGGCGATCGTCTGCGGCCATCTCAACCAAGGGTTTCGCCTGCCGGAAGCGCGCTTGGTGTTCGTAACTTTCGACGAAATCTTCGGCACGCGCAAGCGCCAGCCCGCGGCTTCGACCAAGCGTCATCCGAGCCATTTTTTAACCAGCCTGAGCGAGCTCAAGCAGGATGATTTCGTCGTGCATTTGGATCACGGCATCGGCGTTTACCGCGGTCTCAAATTTTTAAAAGTCGCCGGCGTCGAAGGCGAGTTTCTGCACTTGGAGTACGAAGGCGGCGACCGGCTGTATTTGCCGGTGGACCGCATCAATATGGTGCAGAAATACATCGGTGGTGACGGCGCCGCGCCCGGACTCGATCGCTTAGGCGGCACGGCTTGGGAAAAAGTCAAAGCCAAGGCACGCAAATCGATTTTTGCGATGGCCGAAGAATTGGTTCAGCTTTACGCCCTGCGCGAGGCGCGCGCCGGCACCGCCTTCGCCTCGCCGGACAACTTGTATAAAGAATTCGAGGCCGGATTCGAGTATGAGGAAACCCCGGACCAGCAACGCGCCATCGACGAAACCCTCGCCGGCATGCAGAGCCAGAAGCCGATGGACCGATTGATTTGTGGCGATGTCGGCTACGGCAAGACCGAAGTCGCCATGCGCGCGGCGTTCCTCGCCGTCGAAGGCGGCAAGCAAGTCGCCGTGCTGGCGCCGACGACCATTCTCGCGCAACAACACTTGCAGACCTTTCGCCATCGCTTTCGCAATCAGCCGGTGCGCATCGAAATGGTGAGCCGCTTCCTCACGTCGAAGGAAGTCGCGCAGATTTTACAGGAGACCGCTCAGGGCAAAGTGGATATCCTCATCGGCACCCATCGTTTGCTGCAAAAAGACGTCGAGTTCAAGGATTTGGGTCTGGTGATCGTCGACGAAGAGCAACGTTTTGGCGTGGTGCACAAGGAACGGCTCAAGAAGCTGCGCCAGCTCGTCGACGTTTTGAGTCTCACCGCGACGCCGATCCCGCGCACCCTGCACATGTCGCTGGTCGGCATTCGCGAGCTGAGCATCATCGAAACGCCGCCGGTAGATCGCCTGGCGATTCAAACCTACGTAACCCGCTACGATGAGAGATTGATTCGTGACGCGGTCTTGCGCGAGCTGGAACGCGGCGGTCAAGTGTTCTTTCTTCATAATCGCGTCGAAACGATCGATCGCCTGGCGCTCAAGCTCACCGATCTGATTCCGGAAGCGAAGATCGCCGTCGCGCACGGCCAGATGCGGCCCAAAGAGTTGGAAAAAGTCATGGTCGATTTTCTCGACAACAAGACGCAAGTCTTGGTTTGCTCGGCGATCATCGAGTCGGGTCTCGATTTTCCCAACGCCAATACGATTATCATCAATCGCGCCGACAAATTCGGTCTGGCGCAGCTCTACCAACTACGCGGCCGGGTCGGCCGCTCGCATCGGCACGCTTACGCCTATTTGCTTATCCCCGGTGAAAAGGCGATCACGCCGGACGCCGAGAAACGCTTGCGCGCGCTGCAAGAAATCGACGGGCTTGGCGGTGGATTCAAGCTCGCGTTGCATGATTTGGAAATCCGCGGCGCGGGCAATTTGCTGGGCGATCAACAATCGGGGCAGATCACCGCGGTGGGCTTCGAGCTCTACACCGAGATGATGGAGAAAGCGATTCAGGAACTGAAAGGGGAAGAAGTTTTGCCGGAAGTCGATCCGGAAATTCGCCTCGGCATCTCGGCTTATTTTCCGGATAACTATATTCCCGACGCCAATCAGCGGCTCTATTTCTACAAGCGTCTGGCGAGCCTGCGCAGCAGCCAGGAGTTGGACGAATTGAAAGAAGAGATCAGGGATCGCTTCGGGCCGTACGGCACTGTCGTCGAGAATCTTTTTCTCGTGATGAACCTACGGCGCACGTTGAAACATTTCCTAGTCCAGCAGATCAGCGTCTCGGACGGCAAAGTGTTTTTGCTTTTTCATCCCGAATCGCCGGTCAAGGTGGAAAAACTTTTAGACCTCATTCGCAAACAAAAGAGCCGTTTTCGTCTCTCGCCCGACGGGCGTTTATCGTTTGCGCCGCGAAACCTGGAATGGGAGCCGCTGATGGACGAAGTGACGGAGTTGCTCGCTTCGATTCAGGACCTTCCCGCGGTGGAAAATTTTCCCGCGGAATCGTTGCCCGCGTAAATGAGGTACCTAGCAACATATCCGGCTAAAGGACCGTCCATTGGCGGTTTGGCTTTTAAATTCGAGTATGGTAGCTCTCTTAGTGGTTTCGTTACTTGATCGGTTGCCATTCGAGAAAGCCGATGTTGAGGCAAGCCAAAACACAATACTTCTTGGCATTTTTTCTCTCCCTCGTTCCCCCCATCGCCGGCGCCGCGGTCGTCGAGCAATTACTCGTCGTGATCAACGGTGAGCCGTACACGCTTTCCAACGTGAACAGCTACGCAAAAAGTAAAGCCGGGCGCGCTTTTCCCACCGGTAATCTCGATCAAATCAATACCGCCGATCGCGAAGTATTGGAACAATTTATTACCGACAAGCTGATGGAGGCCGAAGTCCGCGAAGCCGGCATCAGCATTACCGACGACGATGTGAATCGTTATATCGAGCAAGTCAAAAAAAATAATAGTCTATCTGAAGAAGACCTCAAAACCGCCCTAAGCCGAGAAGGGCAGACACTGGCGAGCTATAAAGCCTCGGTCAAGTCCGAGATGGAAAAAAGCGAGATCATCGACCGCCAGGTCAAGCGAAAGGTCAACATCACCGACGACGATGTCGAGCGTTATTACAAGCTCAACGCGAAAAAATTTCGTGCCAACGACCGCGCCCGCATTCGCCATATTCTCCTGCCGCTAGCGGAAAACGCTCCGCCGGACCGGGTGCAAAGTGAAATGGCCAAGGCTAAAGAGCTTTACGCTAAAATCGCCGCCGGTGAGGACTTCGCCAAGTTGGCGCAGGAGTATTCTGAAGGAGCCGGGCGGGCCGCGGGCGGTGACATCGGCTGGGTCAACCGTGGAACTTTAGTCCCCGGAATCGAGGAAGTCGCGTTCGAAAAATTGGCCGTGGGTCAAGTGAGCGAGCCGTTTCGCACCAGCATGGGCATTCATATCGTTAAACTCGAAGGGCGCGAATCCGGCAATGTGCTGCCGCTCGCCACAGTGGCGCCCAAGATCAGGGAAGAGTTGCTCAACAAAGCCCTGGAGGAGCGCTTCACGAAGTGGGTCAAAACCGACTTGCGACGAAAAAATAGAGTCGATGTCAAGGTGGCCGGCGTTGTGTTCAAACCGGAAGATTCGAAAGAAGCTACGGTGAATGCTTTGGCGGCCAACTCCAGTCGCTCCGCACGCGACGCCAAGACCGTAGCTTCATGAGTTATTTGAATCCATTCTCGTACATCGTCAAAGAGATCCCATTTGAGGAGGAGGATCCGAAAAGTCCGGTGGCGGGTAAAAGTATCGTCAGCGTCTTCGGCGTGCCGCTCTTTACGACGGACACTGTCGAGGAAGTGCCTGACGTTTTGACTCCGCCCAAACCGGAATCGGAAAACGGGACATTCCTGGATTCCTTGAATCCATTTTCTTCGAAAAAGCCCTGATCTCGTTACCGCCTGCGCAAGCGCGGATAGTAAAACCGATCATTCCGGCGCGATTCTTTAGATATGTCTAGCAAACCGATCATCGCCATTACCATGGGCGATCCGGCGGGTATCGGTCCAGAAATCGTTCTCAAGGCACTCGCCGACCCGATAATCAAGCGCGTCTCACGGCCGCTGATCTTGGGCGATTGGGGCGTGCTTGAACGGACTCGCCGTGGCCAAAAAAATCCACCGAAGCTGATTTGCTTTCAAACGAATCAGCCGCTTTTGCCGTTGCTCGATCACCCCACGGCTCATGTCGTATGTTCTTTATCGGCGTTGACGTCCCGGCAATCCCGTCCGGCTGTCTCATCCAAGGCCGGCAGCCACGGCGCGTTTAGCTACATTCGCGTCGCGGCGAAATTGGCGCTGGCGAAAGTTGCCGACGCGATCGCCACTGCGCCGATCAGCAAGAGCAGCTTGATCGATGCGGGTTACAACTATCCGGGTCATACGGAGCTGCTCGCGGAACTGAGCCGCACCGCGGAATGTCGGATGATGCTGATTGGCGCCAAACTCCGCGTCGTGCCGGTGACCGGTCACATTCCGTTCACCCAAGTGCCGCGCCGGCTGACGCGGGAAAATATTCAAACGACTTTGGCGCTGACGCACCGCAGCCTGAAAGATTTTTTTGCCATCGCGCAGCCACGCATCGCGGTGGCGGCGCTAAACCCGCATGGTGGCGAAGACGGTATTTTCGGCGGCGAGGAAATAGAAATTATCGCACCTGCGGTGAAAGCAGCGCGCAAGAAAGGCATTCCCGCCTTCGGACCCTTTCCCGCCGATAGTCTGTTTCACCATGCGGCGCGCGGCGACTATGATGCCGTCGTGTGCATGTACCACGACCAGGGCCTGATTCCGTTGAAGCTGCATCATTTTTTTGGCGGCGTCGCGCTGACATTAGGCCCGCCTTTTATTCGTACTTCGGTGGATCACGGTACGGCGTACGATATCGCCGGCACCGGCAAGGCCGACGCCAGCAGCATGAAGGAAGCGATTTTGTTAGCGGCGCGCTTGGCGCGCCAGCGCATGAGGCGGGGGCAGAAATGAACCCATCGGTATTTCGCGAGTACGACATCCGCGGTTTGGCAGAGAAGGATTTCGACAAGGACTTCGCGTTGCTGCTCGGCAAAGTGCACGGTACGGCTGTCGCTGAAAGGGGCGGCACGCGGGTAACTGTCGGCCGCGATTGCCGGACCACTTCAGACCTTTACGCCGAAGCGGTCATTGCCGGCATGGCTTGCGCCGGACTTCACGTTTACGACATCGGCATTTGTCCCAGCCCGTTGCTCTATTTTTCTTTGTTCCATCTCGACGTCGATGGCGGGATTCAAATCACGGCCAGCCACAATCCGTCCGAATACAACGGCTTTAAGATCTGTCTCGGCAAGGACACGCTCTACGGCGAGCAGATCCAGGAAATTCGCGCCAAGATGGAGCGCAACGAGTATCGGGAAAAACCGGGCGGCAAGGTGGAGCGCTATGAAATCATGCCGCCTTATCACAAGCGGTTGCTTGACGACGTGCCCAAATTGGCTCGTCCACTCAAAGTGGTTGTCGATGCCGGGAGCGGCGTCGGTGGGCCGGTGGCGCCGCCGATTTTTCGCCAACTGGGTTGTCAGGTCTGGGAGATCGCCTGCGTGCCGGATGCCAGCTTTCCATTTCATCATCCCGATCCGACCGTGCCGGAAAATCTCGAAATGCTGATCGAGAAGGTGAGGCAAGAGAAAGCCGATCTCGGCATCGCCTATGACGGCGACGCTGACCGCATCGGCGTGGTAGATGAAAAGGGCAACATCCTGTGGGGTGACGAATTGCTGGTGTTGTTCTCCCGCGACGTGCTCAAGCGCAACCCGGGCGCGACGATTATCGCCGAAGTGAAATGCTCGCAGCGTCTTTACGACGATATTTCCGCGCACGGCGGCCGGCCGATCATGTGGAAGGCCGGCCATTCCCTGGTCAAAGCCAAGATGAAAGAAACGCGCGCGCTGCTGGCCGGCGAGATGAGCGGGCATATGTTTTTCAAAGAACGCTACTTCGGTTACGATGACGCGATTTATGCGTCGCTGCGTTTGCTCGAAATCCTCGCCCAGTCGGGAAAACCGCTATCCTGCTTGCTTGCCGATCTGCCCAAGAGCGTATCGACTCCGGAGATTCGCGTGGATTGCCCGGACGAAAAAAAATTTATGATTGCAGAAAAGGCAACGGAATATTTCCGCCAACATTACGATGTCATCGATCTCGACGGCGTTCGCGTGCAATTTCCCGAGGGCTGGGGACTGATTCGCGCGTCAAACACGCAACCGGCGCTTGTGCTGCGGTTTGAAGCGTCGTGTCAACAAAAGCTCGACGAATACCGCGCCGTCATTGAGAGCAAGCTCAAGGAATTCCAAAGTTAGACGGGTATGCAGTGGCGGCCAATATCGTTATCAAGGGCGCGCGGGTTCACAATCTTAAAAATATCGACCTGGAAATTCCGCGCAATCAGCTTGTCGTTATCACCGGTGTCTCCGGTTCGGGAAAATCATCGTTAGCTTTTGACACGCTCTACGCGGAAGGGCGGCGGCGCTATTTGGAGTCGCTCGGCGCCGACGCTCGACAACTGCTGCAGCAGATCGAAAAGCCGGACGTCGATAGCATCGACGGGCTTTCACCAACCATCGCGATTCAACAAAAGGCCGGCCTGGCGAGTCCGCGTTCGACGGTCGGCACGATCACCAGCGTTTACGATTTTCTCCGTCTGCTATTCGTTCGCGCCGGGCAGTTGACCTGCGTTGAATGCGGTCACGAAATCAAAGCCTACAGCGTCGAACAAATAGTCGATCAATTGCTTTCACTGCCGGACCAAACAAGAGTGATTGTTCTGGCGCCGCTGGCGCTGCCGGCGGCGCGCAGTAGGCTGGAGGAGTTGGCCCGGCAGGGTTTTTCTCGGGTGATGCTCGATGGCCGGATGACGGAGTTGGCCGGCGAGCAGCCGCTCGATATCGAGAGTGCGAGCCGGATCGACCTGGTGATCGACCGGCTAGTGCTGCGCGACGGCATCAGGAAAAGGTTAGCCGAGTCCATTGAAATTGCCGGGCGCCACGGCGATCAGATAATCAAGGTTCGGATTCCTTCGGAAAATGACGCGGACGGCGGACGCGAAATGGCGTTCAGCCAAAAGTTGGTTTGTCTAAACTGCGGCGCGTCCGCGCCGGAAATTACTCCGGGGCTATTTTCGTTTAATAGTCCCGAAGGCGCTTGTCCGCGCTGCAACGGCCTGGGCGAAATCGCCGAGCGCGGCAAACGGGTCAAAAATAGCGCTACCGTGCCGTGCCCGGAGTGCGGCGGCTCGCGCTTGAAAAAAACCAGCCGCGCGGTGCGCATCGGCGGCCACGACATTACCGAGATCGCGGCCATGCCCATCGCGGCGACGCTCGAGTTTCTTAGTCACTGCCAATTCGCCGAGGGACGAAAAATCATCGGCGAAAAAATTGTCGATCAAATCACGGGGCGGCTGGGCGTGATGACTCAATTGGGTCTTGACTATTTGAGTTTGGATCGCTCCTCGGTAACCCTTTCGGGTGGAGAACTCCAAAGGGTGCGCCTGGCGACGCAAATGGGCTCCGGCATGGCGGGCGTTCTCTACGTTCTCGACGAGCCGAGCATGGGGCTGCACCAAAAAGACAACGCGAAGCTCATCGAACTGCTGAAACAACTGCGCGATGCCGGCAACTCGGTCCTCGTCGTCGAGCATGATCCGGAGACCATGCGCGCGGCGGATTATTTGATCGATATGGGACCCGGAGCGGGCGAGCGCGGCGGCGAGGTCATTGCGCGGGGCGCGCCGACGGAAGTCTTGTGCGACAGCCGCTCTCTCACCGGACGATACTTGTCCGGTGCCGTGAAGATTGCGCTGCCCTCTGAACGCCGCCAGGGCGCGGATAAAGATTTCGTCATCAAAAACGCCAGAGCGCGAAATCTAAAAAATCTGACGGTGGAGATTCCGGTCGGAGTTATGACCTGTGTGACCGGCGTGTCCGGCGCGGGGAAAAGCACGCTGGTGATGGAGGTCCTTTATCGCGGCTTGCAACAACGTTTGCAGCGAATGAAAGTCAATGACGGCGGTGCCGAGCTCATCGGCTGGCAACAATTCGACCGAGCGATCGGCGTTGATCAGAACCCGATCGGCCGCACCCAGCGCTCCAATGCCGCGACCTATACTGGGATCTACGATCATCTTCGCGAGTTTTTTGCCGCGCTGCCCGAAGCGCGTGTGCGCGGCTACAAGCCGGATCGCTTTTCCTTCAATATGAGGGGCGGGCGCTGCGAAGCTTGCGCCGGCGAAGGCGTGACTCGGATTGAAATGTATTTTATCCCGGAATTGTTTGTCACTTGTCCGGTGTGCAAGGGACGGCGCTACAACCGCGAAACTTTGGACGTCAAGTACAAAGGTTTGAGCATCGCCGATTTGTTGGACTTGACCGTCGATGAAGCGTCCGAGCTGCTCAATAATATTGCCCCGATTCACGATCGCTTGCGCACGTTGCGTGAGGTGGGGCTTGGCTACCTCCGGCTCGGCCAGCCCGCCGCGACGCTTGCCGGCGGCGAAGCCCAGCGTGTAAAGCTGGCGCGCGAGCTGGCGCGAAAATCCACCGGTCAATCGCTTTACGTTCTCGACGAACCGACCACCGGCCTGCACTTCGACGATGTCAAGAAACTTTTGGAACTGCTCAGCCGTCTAACTGACTTGGGCAACACGGTCGTGGTCGTCGAACATAACCTGGACGTCATCAAAAGCGCTGATTATGTCATCGACTTGGGCCCGGGAAGCGGCGCCCAAGGGGGGCAAGTGACCGCCGAGGGAACGCCTGAGGAAGTCGCTTTGATATCAGGCTCTTACACCGGCCAATTTCTTAAATGCGCCCTTGAGCAGGCGTGAAAGCTCATGTCAGTTTCGATTGGAATTTGCTGATATTCCAATAGGTTAATTGAATTCATAAGAATCAATAAGTTGGTTGACTCGACGCTGAATATTGGTTAACTTGATATCAGACCTAATTAGTCTGTAATAAGAGCCAGCAATGAAAGTCACTACGCCGATTTACCTCGACAACAATGCCACTACGGCGGTCGACCCGCGCGTGTTGGATGCCATGCTTCCCTATTTTTTGGAGCGGTTCGGTAACGCGGCGAGCAAAAACCATGCTTTCGGTTGGGAAGCTGAAGCCGCGGTAGATTCCGCGCGCGAGCAGGTGGCGCGACTGATCGGCGCATCTTCACCGCGAGAAGTCGTCTTTACCAGCGGCGCCACCGAATCGGATAATCTTGCCATCAAAGGCGTGGCCGAGGCGCATTGCGAAAAGGGCAATCACATCGTCACTTGTGTGACCGAGCACAAGGCGGTTTTGGATTGTTGCAAGGTTTTAGAAAAGCGCGGTTTTGAGATCAGCTATTTGCCTGTGAATGCGGACGGATTTGTCGATTTGCAACGGTTGCGCGACGCGCTTACCGATAGAACAATTTTGATTTCGATCATGGCTGCGAATAACGAGATCGGTATACTCCAACCGACAAAAGAGATCGGCCGATTGGCTAAAGAAAGAGGTATTCTCTTTCATAGCGACGCTACTCAGGCAGTGGGCAAAATTCCGCTCAACGTCGAAGATATGGGCATCGATTTACTTTCTCTGACCGCGCACAAGATCTACGGCCCCAAAGGCATTGGCGCGCTCTATGTGCGCGCGACCAAACCGCGAGTCAAAATTACCGCGCAGATTGACGGCGGCGGCCATGAGCGCGGCATGAGATCAGGCACTTTGAACGTTCCCGGAATCGTCGGCTTGGGCAAGGCTTGCCGAACTGGCACAACAGGAAATGGGCGCGGAAGCCGAAAGGCTGATCGCGTTAAGAGAGCGGTTGAAAGCCGGTTTGTTCGCACAGATTGAGGACGTCAGGATCAACGGCGATGCGGTGCAGCGCTTGCCGGGTAACTTGAACCTGAGTTTTGCTTATGTCGAAGGCGAATCATTGATGATGGGACTCAAAGAAATCGCCGTGTCGACCGGTTCGGCCTGTACATCGGCGAGCCTCGAGCCTTCTTACGTCTTGAAAGCGATTGGTTTAGAGGATTCCTTGGCCCATGCTTCGATTCGCTTCGGGTTGGGCCGTTTCAATACAGTCGATGAGATAGACTATGCCGTGCAGCGGGTTAGCGAAGAGGTGCGTCGCTTGAGAGAGATTTCCCCTGCTTACAAGGCTAGAGCCAAGCTACAAAAGCGCCGACAAGCCGAGCCCAAGCCGGCTGAGCGGCTTTCGTAAAGGGTTTAGGTTTAGAGGAGGAAGATCGATGGCCATGGGAGTTAGCCTCACCGAGCGTGCCGCGGCGCGGATCAAAGAATTGATCGCCGCCGAGAGCCGCGAGGGACAGGCGCTGAGAGTCAAGGTGGTCGGCGGCGGCTGCTCGGGCTTGCAGTACAAAGTCGATTTCGACGCGCCGAAGGCGACCGACAAGGTTTTTGAAAAGGACGGCGCTAAGCTTTTAGTCGATATGAAGAGCTTGCTTTATTTGAGCGGCACGGAGCTCGACTATAAAGACGAGCTGATGCAGTCCGGTTTCGTTTTTCAGAATCCGAACGTCAAGAAATCCTGCGGCTGCGGCGCGTCATTCGCGGTTTAGTGAAGTAGGGAACAAAAATGAAAACTGCCACAAACACGGTCGAAGATCTGGCCCGGCGCGAGTACAAGTACGGTTTCGTCACCGATATTGAAGCCGACACCGTTCCTCCCGGGTTGAACGAAGAGATCATTCGCTTCATCTCCGCGAAAAAGAACGAGCCGGCCTTCATGCTCGAATGGCGGCTTAAAGCTTACCGGCACTGGGCAAAGCTGGAAAAATCTGAGGCCGAGCCGAAGTGGGCGATGGTGCATTATCCGCCCATCGACTACCAGGCGATCCGTTATTATTCGGCGCCGAAATCGAAGACGGACGGACCAAAGAGTCTGGAAGAGGTCGATCCTGAGCTGCTCAAGATGTATGAGAAGCTCGGCATACCTCTCAACGAACAGGAATCTCTGGCCGGCATCGCCGTCGATGCGGTGTTCGATAGTGTCTCGGTCGCAACGACGTTCAAAGCAAAGCTGGGCGAGTTGGGGATCATTTTCGGTTCTTTTTCCGAGGCAGTGCAGAATCATCCGGAGCTGGTGCAGAAATACTTGGGCTCGGTGGTTCCCTACACCGATAACTTTTTTGCGTCACTCAATTCGGCGGTGTTCAGTGATGGGTCGTTTTGCTACATCCCGAAGGGGGTGCGCTGCCCGATGGAGCTGTCGACCTATTTCCGCATCAATGCCGCGGAGACCGGCCAGTTTGAGCGCACACTGATCGTTGCGGAAGAAGGAGCGACCGTAAGTTATCTCGAAGGTTGCACGGCGCCGATGCGCGACAAAAATCAATTGCACGCCGCGGTGGTGGAGCTGGTCGCCCATCGCGACGCGCAAATAAAATATTCCACGGTGCAAAACTGGTACCCCGGCGACGCCGAGGGCAAGGGCGGCATTTACAATTTCGTCACCAAGCGCGGCAAGTGTTTGGGCGAGCGCTCGAAGATTTCCTGGACGCAGGTCGAAACCGGCTCGGCGATCACCTGGAAGTATCCGAGCTGTATCTTGCAAGGCGACGATTCGGTCGGTGAGTTTTACTCAGTGGCATTGACGAACAATTACCAGCAAGCCGATACCGGCACGAAGATGATCCATATGGGCAAGAACACCAAAAGCACGATTATTTCCAAGGGTATCTCCGCGGGCCACGGGCAAAATACTTATCGCGGGCTGGTGAAGATCATGAAAGGCGCGTCCGGCGCGCGTAATTATTCGCAATGCGATTCGCTATTGTTGGGTGACAAATGTGGCGCGCACACGTTTCCGTACCTGGAAGTGCTCAACAACGCATCGCAGGTCGAGCATGAAGCATCGACCTCGAAAATCGGTGAGGATCAGTTGTTTTATTGCCGCCAACGCGGCATCTCGACCGAAGACGCCGTCAATATGATTGTCAACGGTTTCTGCAAACAGGTATTCAAGGAATTGCCGATGGAGTTCGCCGTCGAGGCGCAGAAACTTCTCGGCGTGAGCTTGGAGGGGAGCGTCGGATAGAGCGGCGGTCAGTAGTCAGAAGTCAGAGAACAATTATGGCGGGCGAGATTTACTTCGATAACAATGCGACGACCCGAGTGTTGCCCGAGGTCGCAGAAGCGATGTTGCCGTTTTTGACGGAGCACTATGGCAATCCGTCGAGCATCCATCGTTTCGGCAGCGAGGTCGGCCAGAAAGTCGATCAAGCGCGGGCGCAGGTCGCCGCTCTGATCGGCGCCGCCGATCCCATCGAAGTGATTTTCACCAGTTGCGGCACGGAAGGCGATAACGCGGCGATCCGCGGCATGCTCGAAGCGCGCCCGGATAAACGCCACATCGTAACCACTCAGGTTGAACACCCGGCGGTGCTGGGTTTGTGCCAGCACTTGGAGAAAAAAGGTTGCCGCGTCACGTGGTTGGGCGTGGATGAAAACGGAGCGCTCGACCTTGACGAGCTTCGCTCCGCGCTGACCGACGACACCGCGTTGGTATCGATCATGTGGGCGAACAACGAGACCGGCGTAATTTTTCCGATCGAAAAAATCGCTGAGATCGTCCGATCGAAAGGCATTCCGTTTCACGTCGACGCGGTGCAGGCCGCGGGGAAGTTGCCGCTTAAAGTAAAGGATTTGCCGATCGACTTGTTAACGATCTCGGCTCACAAGTTCCACGCGCCGAAGGGAGTCGGCGCGCTTTACGTGCGGCGCGGCTTGACGTTTTCGCCGTTTATGATCGGTGGTCATCAAGAGCGCAATCGCCGTGCCGGAACTGAAAATGTCGCGGCCATCATCGGCATGGGCAAGGCGGCAGAGATCGCACTCGGTCACATGTCCGAGGACGCGGTTGGAATAAAGGCGCTGCGCGATCAGCTCGAAGAATTGTTGCTCGAGTCGTGCCCAGGCAGCCGAGTCAATGGCCGGGCGCAAAATCGCTTGCCGAATACTTCGAATATCAGTTTTCGATATTTGGAAGGGGAGTCGATCCTGGTGCTTCTAGATCAGCAAGGAATATGCGCCTCGACCGGCTCCGCCTGCACCGCGGGATCGTCCGAGCCGTCGCACGTTCTGCGTGCTATGAAAGTACCCGCTGATTGGCTGCAAGGCGCGGTCCGTTTCAGTTTGAGCCGATTTAATACTCGACAAGAAGTGCTTTATGTGAACGAAAAGATGCCGGCAATCGTCCAACGCTTAGAGGGGCTTTCGGCCCTGGGCAAGCTGCGTCATGCGCAGCAGCCGCGCGCCGCGGGAGCCGCCGCGGCCGATAAGCTCAGGGCAAGGGGGTAGAGCTATGGGTCTGATGCAGATTCCTCGACGGGTCGATTATGGTCTGCGCGCGGTGATTTATCTTTCAGATCAAGACCCGGAGAAATGCTGTTCCATAGCTGAGATCGCCAAGCGTCAAGGCGTGCCGCGCAAATTTTTGGAAAAGATCATTCAAGACTTGATTCGCGGCGGGCTGATCAAGTCGAAAAGAGGTTCCCTGGGCGGATATATGCTGGCGCGTCCGGCAGATGCGATTTCGTTCTATGACGTCATAGAGGCGATCGAAGGACCGATCGCGGTCAACATTTGCATGGACAATGAGTTGAGCTGTGACCAATTGCCCCGCTGCACGATGATCGGCGTGTGGAGTGAGGTGCAACGCAGTATTACCGAAGTACTCAATCGGACAACGATTGCGGCCTTGCGGCAACCTGCCTGCAAGGAATTGATAAATTCTTCTTCTCTTTCGAGTGCGGCATAACGGATGAAAGAGTTTTTTCCCATTCGTCCGGATTTAGGCCGCACCCTAACGGGAGGTGGTGACTATGAGTTATGACACTGGGCTTAGTATGGAAGAACGTGTGACCTCGCTGTTTCAGCCGGACACGCTTTTGCCGGATCAGTATCTCGACACCTATCGGCGTAAAGTGCATCTGGAGCCGGAAAAGAAACTGATGCTGGCGATTTTAGAAGACGCCATCGCGTGTTTTCAAAAGTATGTCTCCGCCACGGACGCCAAAGGTAAGGCGCTGTTTCAAGAGGCCGAGGATTGGATTCAGCAAGCGGCCGGAGAAGGGGTCTTTGCTTTCGATAGTATCTGCGAAGGGCTGGGATTAAGTCCCGATTATATCAGGCGGGGGCTAGCGACCTGGAAGGAAAATTCCTTGGCGCAACGCAGCCAAGCCAAAGTTTATCGGCTCGCGCCGCGGTCGAGAAAACACAAGCGCCGAATGGCGCTTTCACGTCGGTCCGGACAGCGGCTGCGCCGGGCGGCGAGTCGATAACGCGAATAAATTCTTTGAGCATTTTTGCGGGCGGCGATAGATCGAGTCTGTCGCCGCCCTTTTCTTTCAGCGCCTTTTGTCTTTAAATGACGCACCAATGAAACACCAAAGCCGCCTGGTCAGAAAACCGGGCAAGTCAAAGCTCCGCGAGCTGTTATACAATTTTCGCTATCGCTGCGGTGAGCAAGCATTGCGTAGCTTTGTCCACATTCTTCCCTATATCCCCAACGGGATGACACGGGGCTTCACGCGCCTTATGGCGCGTGCCACCTTCATCTTTATGCGCGGTTACCGCAAGCGCATGGCGGAAAATATTGAGTCGGTCCTAGGCCAAGAAATTCCTGATCCTCGTGAACGGCAAAAGTTAGCCTGGCGTGCCTGGCTGAACTTTGCGCAGGGAGTGCTCGAAACCGCCAGGGTGATGCATTTCTCCAGGGAGAGAATTATTTCTACCGTCGTCTTGGAGGGAGAAGAACATATCCAGCGCGCACTCGAGAAAGGCAAAGGCGTGCTTGCCTTGAGCGCGCACTTGGGGAGCTTCACGCTGATCGGCGCGCGTCTGGCTGCGAGCGGTTATCCATTTAGCGCGGTCATCAAGTCTCCGCGCAACCAACGCTTTGCAAAGTTGCTGGATCATTATCGCCGGCAAATCGGTATTCATACGATTGCTGCAAAACCCCGTCGCCAGGCTGTGCGCGGCATTTTACAGGCGCTGCGCGAAAACCGTATTGTTCTAATCATTGCCGATGAGTTTAGATCCGGCGACGTGACGGTCGATTTCTTTGGCGTGAAAGTTCCGGCGCCGCGCGGTCCGGCGACGCTGGCGTTGCGTACGGAGGCGGCGACTCTGCCGATGTTTGCGATCAGGCGCTCGGCGGATAGGATAGTGCTTAGGGTCGATGCGCCGATTCTGCCACTGAGAAGCGATGATCTCGAAGCGAGCGTTGTGGGTACTACTGCGCTGTACACCCGCCGGATCGAGGCGGCGATCCGAGAGTATCCGGATCAGTGGAATTGGATAGGCTTGCAGCGTCGCGACGGCGAGATGTCACGCGCAGACATGGCGCTGACCAAAGAATCGCCAGAATCTCGTCTAAGCGAGGCGCCGGCGGTCGAAACCGAGCAGGCGCGCCTGCGGGTCAAGTAGCGCCGAGTTTCGAGTCAAAACCCGGGTTCAAAATATTCTTTTTCTCCGTCGCTTCCAGATAGCGGATGAAGCGATACTTGTTCTCAATTTCATCTAGGCGCAGCGGCGGCAGATTCTTGGGCTGGCCGGGATCGACTTTGACGGCGAGCAACGTCAACTCGTTCCGCTCCCACGCGCGCACGAACTCGGCGTGAAATTCTTCCAGGGTCGTGAGCCATCTCGCGTGTTTGTATCCGGCGCCCTGCGCGATCACAACCGCGTCAGAATGGCGCGAAGCGGTCGCCGTGCCGCCCGATGCTTCATAAATTTCGTTGTCGAACAGAAGATGAATGAGATTGCCCGGGTTTTGCAGTGCAATAGTCGGCAGGCCGCATAGGTTCATAAGAAACGCGCCGTCGCCATCGATCGCGATCACTTTACGGTTCGGTAGAGCGATAGCCAAACCGGCGGCGATCGACGAAACCAAGCCAAGGGTGCGAGTCTTGAGATTGCCTTCGCCAGGGTGGACCGCCCACCACTCGCGCGCGCCCCAGCCGGTGCAAACGGTCAAAGCATCTTTCGCTGCGCCGCCAATTGTTTTCAAATAGTCATAACGCTGCATTTAGTTTACCCCGAGGACGCTTTTAGCCAACAACACCGCCACCGGCTTTTTGGCGTCGTCCGCCAAAATCTGCGCGCCTTGCAAAATTTCATCGATCTCGTCTCTCCGGCGCAGCACGTAAGTGCGAAAACCCATCGCCTGAAGCACCGGCTCTGTCACCGCGCCGAGAGTGGTAAAGCCGCGATCGCCCAGGTCCCCGGCATAATAGATCAGCATCAAGATGGGAATTTGAAACTGCAACGATGTGGTGGTGAGCGCGTTGCAGCTGTTGAGGAAGCCGGCATTTTGCATGATGATCGCCGTCTTTTTTCCGGCCAAATAGGCGCCGGCGCAGATACCGATGCCTTCTTCTTCGCGGCAAAGTGGCACGTGCTTCAGATCCGGATCCGTTTCCACGGCGCGGATCACTTCGAGCATTTTCTCGTCGGGCAAGCTGGCTACGAAATCGATGCCGGCTTTTTTTAGTCCGGCGACGATGGCGGCGGCTGAGGTCTTCGCGGTTTGCTGATCCATCGGAATTCCTATTGGGAAATCATCCCACTTTGGTTGGTGAGACAAGCCACAGCTTGCTCTTATGGTTAGGATGTTGTCAAGTTGCTCAACCTACGACGGGCTCTCTTGACACATGAATGACAACACCTATAGTGATCGAAAAAAGTCAATATGACGGAAAAAGAAGTCAAAGTCAGCAAACAGCACGTGTGGGCGGGCATTGAGGATCGTCATGTCCACTTGGGATTGACCAATTACATTCAAGAAGCGCTCGGCGCGGTCATTTCCGTGGAGTTGCCCGATGTCGGTGATCCGATCGAAGAAGGCGAAATCTTTGCCGAGATCGAGTCCGTGTCCACGGTTCATGAGCTTATTTCACCCGTCTCCGGTGTCGTGCTGACGGTTAATCCGCAGCTCGAAGAACATCCTTCGATTATTAACGAGGATCCCTACAACGAAGGATGGCTCATTGAAGTGCGTTTGAAAGACGACTCTGAGCTCGAAGACCTAATGGACATGGATGAGTACTACCATTTCGTTTTCAAGGACAAGTCGTAAACTTCATCATTGGCATTGCCCGCGTGCGACGAAACGATCTCAATCCAGCTAGCGTCAAGTCGGAAGGATTTAGCGAGCATCTTTTTGTGCCGTTTCGGGTCGAGCTGATCGAGCGGGCTCGTCGATACTTTTGCGCGCGGCGGCGCGCGTTTCGCGGTTGGGAAAGCGATAGACGACTTCACCGGGCCGCACTAAATTGAGCTCTTCGCGCGCTAGTTTTTCAAGGAACGCATTGTCATTGCGCAGCCGATAGACTCGCTCCCGCAACACTTCATTTTCCTTTTGCATACGAAAATTCTGTTCATCGAGGCGATTCTTTTCGCCGCGCAAGCGCCATAAATGCAAAGCGCCCCGTTCACCCACCATGGTGTCCAAAGCGATTAGGATAATAAGCGCGCTGAACAGGTAGATCGGCCAGCGCTGCAGTACGGAAGAAAGTAGCGGCATGATCAAGCACATAGCAATATAGCATGTTTTATGGTTTTGTCTTAGTCGATAAATCTTTTTCGGAGGACGATAATGAAAATCCAACGGGTGCGAGCGCGTGAAGTGCTGGATTCCCGGGGGCAGCCCACGGTGGAAGTCGAAGTGACGCTGAAAAACGCCGTGGTCGGACGAGCGACGGTGCCGTCAGGCGCTTCGACCGGCGTCCATGAAGCGGTCGAGTTGCGCGATGGCGGCAAGCGCTACCTGGGCAAAGGCGTGGCGCGCGCCGTGGCGCACGTAAACGAAAAGATCGCCCCGCGTCTGCGCGGCAAAGACGCGCGCGGGCAATCGGCGATCGATCAAATCATGCTCGACCTCGATGGCTCGTCGAACAAGAGTAAGCTCGGCGCCAATGCTATTCTGGGTGTGTCGCTGGCGGTGGCCCACGCCCAGGCCAAGGCGCAAGGACTGGCTCTCTATCGATATTTGGGCGGCGCCGCGGCGAAGACTTTACCGGTGCCGATGCTCAATGTTTTAAACGGTGGCGCCCATGCCGACAACAACGTCGACGTTCAAGAGTTTATGATCGTTCCTTACGGCATGAAAAACTTTGCCGAAGCCTTGCGCGGCGCGGCGGAGATATTTCAGACGCTCAAAAAAGTTTTGCACGAGCGCTCGCTCTCTACCAGCGTGGGCGACGAGGGCGGCTTTGCGCCGCGGCTCAAAAGCAACACGGAAGCGATCGAATTGCTCTTGGAATCGATCACCCAAGCCGGCTACAAAGCCGGTTCTCAAGTGGCGCTCGCGCTCGACGTCGCGTCGAGCGAATTTTACGACAACGGCCGGTACGTCTTCAAAAAGTCCGATGGAAAAAGCCGCGATAGAGACGAAATGGTCCGCCTCTACGAGGACTGGGTGCGGCAATTTCCGATCCTCTCGATCGAGGATGGTTTTGCCGAAGACGACTGGGAAGGCTGGCGCCTGATGAGCCAGGCGCTGGGGAAAAAGATTCAGCTCGTCGGCGACGACCTGTTCGTCACCAACAAAGATTCGTTTGCAGCAGGGCATCGATGCCGGAGTTGCCAACTCGATCCTCGTCAAAGTGAACCAAATCGGTTCGCTGACCGAGACTCTCGAAACCATGGCGCTCGCCAAAGCCGCCGGCTACACGACGGTCATGTCGCACCGCTCCGGCGAAACCGAAGACGTGAGCATTGCCGATCTCGCGGTGGCGACCAACGCTGGACAAATCAAAACCGGCGCGCCCTGCCGCGGCGAGCGCACGGCCAAATACAATCAGCTCTTGCGCATCGAAGAAGCCTTGGGCAAACGCGCCGTCTATGCGGGAAAGAGTGTTTTCCGTGCCAAATCTGTCCACTGATCGGCGCTCGGCGCCGCCAGCGCAGCCGAACCGGCGCAAGCGAGAAACTCTCGAAGAGAAAAGCGCGCGGGCGAAAGAGGTCGCGGCGCGCCTGGCGCGCGCTTATCCGGAAGTCGAATGCCCGCTCGCCCATGACAATGCTTTTCAGCTTCTCGTCGCGGTGATTCTTTCCGCCCAGTGTACTGACGCCGCGGTGAATAAAGTCACGCCCGAGCTTTTCCGACGCTACGCGACGCCGCTGGCGTTAAGCGAAGCGTCGCAGGCCGATATCGAATCGCTGATTCGCACTCTGGGATTATTTCGCGCCAAGGCAAGATCGCTCAAACGCTGTGCCGAGCAGTTGGTGCAAGAATTTGGCGGCGCGGTGCCGTCGACCATGGAAGAATTAACCGCCTTGGCCGGCGTCGGTCGAAAAACCGCCAACGTGATGCTCGGCCACGCCTTTAATACGCCCGGCATTGCCGTCGATACGCATTGTAAACGGCTGGCCAATCGGCTGGCTCTTACGCGCCAACAAGATCCGGTAAAGATTGAAAAGGACCTGGCGCGGATTCTTCCGCCGCACGAATGGACAGGCTTTTCGCACCGGCTAATCATTCACGGCCGCCGCGTGTGCCACGCGCGCAAGCCGGCATGTGAGAGATGCGAGCTAAATTCACTGTGTCCATCGAGCCTAGCTGCAGTAAAATAGCGAGCCTAGGTTTACGTGCGGTAGTGCCCGCAAGACTTCGGACAAAGCCTTCCAACCTTGAACCTCACCGCCATCCTAAAAACGAAAGCCATGTTGTAGTTGCCGTTGAGAAACAGCAGGGTGGCGGCCCATGAGTCGTTCGCGATTTTTACATCGATGAGGAGTATCATCTCGTATAACCCAGCGCCCTCTAACTTGCCAACACCCCCGCTTTGCGACACGGTCGCTCGCTTGGAAGGGCTGACTTACAGCGGGACGCCGATGGCAAGCGAAACTTCGATCGAGTTTTAGCCGCTAACCCGGAGTTCGATGGCTTTGAGCGGGTTCGATGCTGGGCGGCACGAAGAAGACGGTCAACACTGCCTGATGTCGAG
>CAVWLW010000003.1:0-137350 GCA_963755715.1 uncultured delta proteobacterium | reverse complement strand
CGTGCCCTGCTCGCGCAACCAGCGAGATATCGGCTCGTCGATACCGACCTCGACACGTCCCCTCGGTTATAGAACCAAAATGAGCCCGCGAAACCATAGCGTCGCCCTCGGTGAGCCGCAGCAGCACGTCATCGATCCCGCAAACCCGCGCCGCGCTCTCGACGATGGCATCGAGGACCGGCTGGACGTCCGTCGGCGAGCGGCTGATAATGCCGAGCACCTCGGCCGTTGCGGTCTGATGCTCCAGTGCCTCGCGCAATTCCGCGTTGCGCTCGCCGAGTTCTTTAAACAAGCGTACGTTCTCGATCGCGATCACGGCTTGGTCGGCGAAGGTTTTGAGAAGCGCGATCTGCTTGTCCGTAAACGGACGCACCTCTGTACGACGAATCATGATCGCCCCAACGGCGTCACCCTCACGCAGTAATGGCACCGCGAGCGATGTCCGAATCCCCAGCCGCTCGTCGACGCGCCAAGCGTCAGCATAATTCTCTTCGCGCTCGGCCATCATATCCTGCATATGGATGATCTGCCGGTCGATGATGGCACGGCCGCTACCGAACCGCGACTCAAAGATCGGTCTCGCCGACGGCAAGATCGACGGGTATGTTTCCATGCTTGCCACTTTTCACCAGACATCGCCATCAACACGGTAGATTTGCGCATCGTTTGCATCACAAAACCGCGCTGCATTCTCCGCAACCACATCCAACACCGGCTGAATGTCCGTCGGCGAGCTGGCTATCACACCCAATATTTCACTCGTCGCCGTTTGCTGCTCCAGCGCTTCGGTGAGTTCATTGAACAGCCGCACATTCTCGATGGCGATGACGGCCTGGTCGGCGAAAGTCTTGACCAGCTCGATTTGTCGATCTGTAAAAGGTTCGACAAAGTCGCGCCAGATTGTGATGGTGCCGATCGCAGCGCCTTCTCGTAGCAATGGCACTGCTAATCTCGACCGTTCTCCAGTCTGACGAGCTACCTCGGAGACATTTTCCTCCGCTTGTACGTCAAGGATTTGGATCGGTTTTTTCTCTAAAAGCGCGCGGCCGCCCGCGCGCTCGGGAACCGCTGGAACCGGCCAGCTGTGGTAAAGCGCAATCTGTTCAGCGGTCTCGCCGTAATGCGCCACAACTCGGAGAAACTCGCCATCGAGCTGGCGCACATGACCCTTCGTAGCGCCGGAAAGTTTCACCGCGTTCGCGATCAATGTGTCGAGCACCGGTTGAAGCTCGGTCGGTGAGGAGGCGATGACTCCCAGCACTTCGCTCGTCGCCGTCTGCTGCTCTAAGGCTTCGGTGAGGTCGCGGTTACGCACTTGCAGCTCTTGGAACAGCCGCACGTTCTCGATCGCGATCACGGCTTGGTCGGCGAAAGTTTCTAACAGCTTGATCTGCACCAGGCTGAAGGGCCGCACCTCTATGCGGCGTGCGCTTAGCACTCCAATGAGTTCTTGCTGCTGCCGAAGGGGAACGCTTAAGAAGGTAGGCCAGCCGCCGACGGAATCCCGCCATTGGAATATTCGTTCTGCGCGCGGGCGTCGGGAAGGTGGATCGTGCCATGCTCGCGCATCCAGACAAACTGCGGCGCATCAAAGACTGATCTCGACGCGGCCACTGGTTATGGGTATGGAGCCAAAATGGCCCGCAAAACCATAGAGTCTCTCATCGCGCAACCGCAGCACCACGTCATCGATTCCACAAACTCGCGCGGCGCTCTCGACGATAGCGTCCAGGACCGGCTGCACGTCCGTCGGCGAACGGCTGATGATGCCCAGTACCTCGGCGGTTGCTGTCTGATGCTCCAACGCTTCCTTGAGCTCTTGAAACAATCGCACGTTCTCGATGGCGATCACGGCCTGATCAGCGAAGGTTTCCAACAATGCAATTTGCCTGTCCGTGAACGGTCGAACTTCCATGCGGCGAATCGCGATAGCGCCGATCGGTATTCCTTCACTCACCAAGGGCGTTGCCAGCACAGTGCGTTGTCCGAAGCGTTGCTGGAGAACTTTGCCGACTGGGAACTCGGTGTCAGGCTCGGCGGCTAGGTCGTGGATGTGGATAGTTTGCCGTTCAACAACAGCTCGACCGGTTACTGAACCACGATTGTTAGGTAAGCTCTCATTCATCCATGCGAGTGGCCCGTAGTGAGCCACCAACCTGAGGACATCACCATCGATGCGATAGATGAGAGCATCGCTGGCGCCACACACCTGCGCTGCATTTTCCGCGATGGTGTTAAGCACCGGCTGGCTATCTGTCGGCGCACTTGCGATCACCCTCAGGATCTCGCTTGTCGCCTTCTGCTGCTCCAGAGCCTCGGCAAGTTCTCGCCGCAATGACTGAACGGTTTGTGCTTGTTTGGGTTGAGACTTTTTCGCCACGGCTCGGCGCGGCTTGGCCTTTGATTTCTTAACGCCTTTTTTGGTGGTCGAAGCCATAGAAAAGATCGAGATGCGGTTGAGCTGTCTTTTACGCCAGGTAGTTGCCGAGGGTCAAGGAAGGGTATTTGGCTGACGGCTGAAAATCGTGAGTGATTGGCTGTTAGCTGCTTCTGAAGTAAATACCAACAACCTGGGAAAGATTTCTCCCGTCGGTCGAAATGACAAACGACATGGATTTGCAGAGCTTGGCGTATGCGGTAATGGGCAATCACAGCGAACAACCGGGTAGTCACGAAATCTGCATCGTCTAATTCACGAAAAAAAAGGGGCACGGTATGCCGTGCCCCTACACCTGAACTAGACGAATCGCAATAACCGGCTAGTGATGCGCTTCCTGCCCCTCCAGCGCGAGATTGCTGTAATGATGCGACTTTGACACCGGCCCGATGCCTTTGATGATCGTCTGCCAGTGCTCGCCTTCGTCGTCGCTGTAGAAAATATCGCCGTCCGTGGTGCCGGCAAAAATCGCGTAGCCGCCGTTCCACGCGTCCATCGCCATGCCTTCGATGTTGGCGCGAATATGCTCGGGCAGGCCGCCGGTGAGAATATCCCAGCTCTTGCCGCCGTCGCGGCTGCGCGCGATACGCGCGTCGGCGGTGTGGAGTTTTCTCCACGTGCCTGGCCCCGTCTTCGCGCCGGCGACGAACAGTAAATCCGGATTGCCGGGATGGACGAAGAACGGATCGACGTAGCCGATCCTGAAATCTCGCGGCGTCATGCTCTTCCAGCTCGCGCCGCCGTCGCTGCTGACGCAAAATCCTGCCGGCGTCTCCGGGCCGCAATTGGTCGTCGGCGCCGTGCCGTAGACCTTGCTCGGATCGTTGGTTGGAATCAGCACGCGGTGCGCATCGGGATTGATGTTGTCGATCGTCGTCCAAGTCTTGCCGCCGTCCGTGCTCTTGAGAAAGCCGCCGACTTCGACGGCGACGTGAATGATGTTCGGATCCTTCGGATGAAACGTGATGCTCTTGACGTGCGCGAGATGCGGCGGGCCGGGAAATGTCCATTTCTCCACGCCGGGCACTTGACGCAGTGCCGGCAACTCGGTCCAGCTCTTGCCGAGATCGTCGCTGTAAAACAAATGCGCCGGCTGGGTGCCCGCGTAGACGCGCGGCTTGCCATCGACGATTTGGCTGGCGAGAGAATAAATTTCCTTGTCGCCGATGCCGTTGTCGCGGCGCTCCCAAGTTTTGCCGAGATCCGTGCTGGCGTAGATCTCACAACTATAAGTGCCGCCGAAAAGCGTCTTGGTCGTGGGCTCGAAGACGATCGAGCTGAAGTGCTTACCGGGAACCATCGTGCCCTCGCCCTGCCACGAGCCGTTGCGTTTTTGAAATGCGAAGATGCCGTCGACGGTGCCAACGAGCAACTTATCTTTCGCGACTTCGCCCTGGGTGAGCGACTGACCTCCGGGTGACAAGCATACAAACATGGCCGTCCTCCTTTCCTGGTTACACGAGCCTTTGGTTAGGTGAATAATTTACAATCTATCCGACAGAGCCTCACTCTACTTAAGGAGTCGGCGTCTCGTCAAGATGACGAATATTGCCCGGTTCCCGCCAACTTAAAGCTCCGTTGCGTCGATGGCGCGGCCTTCACGAACCTTTTATCCGCCGCTTTGTCTAATCCAGCCAGTACGAATCAGCCGCCGAAAACTGGAGGGGCGCCAATGCCGACGAAATCTTCTTCTCTCCCAGTCTCGCGCTTTTTTGCGAGCGACCCGCGTCACTACCAGATCGCCGTCCTCGCGGCTCTTTTAATCTATGGCGTCGGCTGGCTTGGTTTCGATACCGCCAGGCGTGAGATGACCATCTTACTCGGCACAGCTCTGATCACGCAGTTTCTCTGCGGCAAGTTTTTCTCGGTATCACGCTTTCGACCCACGCAGCGCGCTGATCTCGGGACTCTCCCTCTGCTTACTGCTGCGAACCAACAGCACCCTTCTGCTAATCCTCACCGCGGTGGTTACGATCGCGAGTAAATTCGTTCTCAAATGGAATCACAAGCATATCTTCAATCCGACCAACTTCGGCATCGTCGCCATGCTCGCGCTCAACGGCGAAGTCTGGGTCTCGCCGGCGCAGTGGGGCAGCAAACTTTACTTCGGCTTTCTGATGGCCTGCCTCGGCGGGATGGTCGTGCACCGCGCGCTGCGCAGCGACGTGAGTTACGCATTTATTTTTTCCTATGCGGCGATCCTCTTCGGTAGAGCCTATTGGCTCGGCGATCCGCTCGCGATTCCGCTGAAGCAACTGCAAAGCGGCGCGCTTTTGCTGTTCACGTTCTTCATGATTTCCGATCCCAAGACCACGCCCGACTCGCGCGCCGGGAGAATTCTCTTCGCGCTGCTCGTCGCCGGCGGCGCCGCTTACATTCAATTCGTCCTCTACCGCACCAACGGATTGCTCTGGTCGCTGGCGATTTGTTCCGTACTGACACCGCTGATCGATTACCTGATTCCTGGAACAAAGTACCAATGGAACAGCCCAAATACCGGCAACAAAGGAGAAGCTTATGAAAAAGGTCGCATGGTTCTTCGTCCTGCTGCTTAGCCTATCGGTTAAAATCGAAACCGCGCAGGCGTTCTGCGGTTTTTACGTCGCCAAAGCCGACACGAAGATCTTCAACAAAGCATCGCAGGTCGTCTTGGCGCGCCAGGACGACAAGACCGTGATCACCATGGTCAACGACTTTAAAGGCGATCCGAAAGAGTTTGCTGTCGTAGTCCCCGTTCCGACCCTGATCGAGCGCGGCCAGATCAACGTCGGCGATAAGAAAGTGATCGATCATCTCGATGCCTACACTTCGCCGCGGCTGGTCGAATATTTCGACGGTAGCCCGTGCTTGCTCGCGCTGATGGAGCGGCAGATGAGCCGCGACGCCGCTCTGCCGGCGAGTAAGTCGTCTGTCGGTCGCGCCGAAGCCCTCGGCGTCACGGTTCAAGCTCAGTATACGGTCGGCGAATACGACATCGTCATTCTCTCAGCCAGGCAAGGCCAAGGATTGGAAACATGGCTTAAGGAAAATGGCTATCGACTGCCCAGAGGCGCCTCGGAAGTGCTCGGCAGCTACATCAAACAGAAAATGCACTTCTTCGTCGCCAAGGTGAATCTGAAAGAGCAGTCGAAACTCGGCTTCAACTATCTGCGCCCGATCCAGGTCGCCTACGAATCGCCGAAGTTCATGCTGCCGCTTCGTCTCGGCACGCTCAACGCCGACGGTTATCAGGAATTGTTCATCTACACGCTAACGCAAAAAGGCCGCGTCGAACCGACCAATTACCGTTCGGTGAAGCTGCCAACGGGGATGGATCTGCCGATCTATATCAAGACACGTTTCAAAGATTTTTACCGCGATATGTTCGATCAGCAAGTGAAGCGAGCCGACATGCGCGCAGTTTTTACTGAATACGCCTGGGACATGAACTGGTGTGATCCGTGCGCAGCCGAGCCGCTGTCCTATGAAGAGCTTCGTGGGTTGGGTGTTTTCTGGTTGAATAATGAGGTTGGATCCGAATTCATCCCTGGTCCTGGCCGTCGGCCGGTTCCGCCACCGTCGGGCGGGGCGCGCGATGTTTTCGTCACGCGCATGCACGTGCGCTATGACGCGCAGCATTTTCCCGAGGACTTGGTGCTTCAGGAAACCGCCGATAAAAATAACTTCCAGGCGCGTTACGTGCTGCGCCATGCGTGGAAAGGCGAGGAAGCGTCCTGCCCCGCCAGTGAGGAATACCGCCGTGAAGTTTTAAAGCGCCAAGAAAACGAAGCGCGCCAGCTCGCCGATCTCACCGGCTGGAAACTGGCCGATATCCGCGCTCAGATGAATCTCGGTTCCAACACCGTCGACGCCCAGGAAAAATGGTGGCAAAAGCTTTGGTCACGGTAGGCCGCTCTAGCATTGTTCACCGATCGCTTGGCAGCAAACCCGTTTGAATTTGCACGGAAGGGCAGACGCCTGCGTCTGCCCTTCCGACTATCCACAGCCGTACATTTACTTGACGCCATCCGGCGCTTCGCAGTATCTTCCTCGCCGTGCGGGAGGAACTCGATGAAACACTCTCAGAAATCGGTTGCAACATCCCATGAGATTGCATTTCACGCGTCCGGCTTTTTGGTTAAAGTAGCAGGCTCGTGGACCGAGCCCGCTCTGGCGCAATTCCGCCATTTCTTGCATCTTCGCCGTTTATCACCGTCTGCCGATGAACTGCTCAACCTTCTAACTCAGGCAAAGAAAAATTATTGCGAAGGAAAGAATCGTTTGTATTTATGCGCGGCGCAACCTTGCTGTGGCCAATCGAGCTTCGATACTTCTGCCGACGCCCTCGAGAGCTTGAGCCGCGAGCTCGGTTTGCCGATTGCCAAGACCGGCTGCCAGGGACCGTGCAAGCAAGCGCCGGTGTTATCGCTGCGCATCGGCGAGCGCCAGCAGACGTTCGCTCAGGTCAACAGCGAGAAAGACTGGCGCGCCGTGCTCGCCTTCGTCAAAGCTGCCGTGCAAACCGGTTCGCTGCTGATCGATCCGGGCGAGGCCGAAGAATTTCTTCACGATCCGGTGCACGACCACGGCAAACCGAGCGCTCAGTTAAAGCCACTGGGATTTCTCCTCGGTCACTTCCGCGGCCAAGGCCGCTACGCGATGAACTCCTATGCGTTTCACAAAGAAGTGGTCGGCACCTTCGAAGCCGGCGGCCGTTTCATCGCCCTGCGCATGGACGCAAGTTATCCGCTTGCCGACGGCCGCAAGGACGTGCACAAGGCGCTGGTCATCGTCGGATCGGAGGCCGCCTCCGGCACGATCACCGCACACGCTTACACCGACGGCGGCGTCGTGCGCGAATATCGGGTTGAGCGCCGCGAGCAAATGCTCCAGTTTGCCGACGAACCGCCGGGCCATCGTGACCGCTGGAAGCGCGCACGCAAAATCTTGCGGCCGACGGTGGACGGTTTCGAGGAAAGGTTGGAAGTCGACGACGGCTCCGGATACGTTCCCTACTATGTCATTCCGATGCAAAAAGTGAACGATGCCGTGCCGTCTTGACGGCTTGGGACATGAATGGGCGCGATCCCGGTTCAATTGGAATCATGAAGCCGATGCGTAGGAGGTGAAGCCGCGCTACCGTCCGGCGGCAACTAGCGCGATAGATTTTGCAGAGTCGGCGCAGCGGAAGTTAATTCCGCGCCATGACCGATGAGCAGGCCCCTGACAAAAAGCTGCAATCGTTCTCGCTCGCTTTGCTGCCATTGAAGAAACTCGACGCCCAAGCCGCCGGCACGCACGCTGCGCACCACCGCGGCGTCGACCACTACGGGCTGAATGTCGCTGGAAACTTGCAAGGTAAGCTTGATGATCGTTCCTATCGGAAGTTCAACTCGGGTCCTCAAGCTACACCCGCCCATCGAAACGTTCACCAGCGTGCCATCTCCCGATCCTTCGTCGGATGCGAAAGTAACCGGAAAACTCATTTCCATGCGATCGTATTCGCGTCGATCTTCCTCGACCCTGAAATACCGAACCCCCCATTGGAAAAATCGGAAGCGATAGCCGCAGAGTTGGCATTTAAACGGATAAACGTAAAAGACGCTGAGAAGCCTTTCGACCACGCCGGTCCGGGAAACCCGCCGGACAAAATCGCGAGCGCAGTTTGGACACTTTAAATCCGCCATTCAATCAATCCTCTCTTTCACTCGCTCAGCAGCTTTTTCATGCGCTCGACAATTTCTCGCGGTTGCGACACCGCTTCTTTCGCGATCGCTTCGAGATCTTCTCCATAGTCAGGATCGGCCTCAAGTTTTCTTGCTTTAACGTCCGCTAAAAATGCCGGATCTGTCATCGTTTTCCGAAAGGCGTCGCGCAGAGTCTTCAGGCGCTCCGGAGCCGTGCCCGGCGGCGTAATAAACGGCCGGCCGAGATCGCCGGAAGCCAGCACGGCGCCGACCAGCGCCTGCGTGGTCGCGGAAGTTTTGTATTCATTCATGAGTTCATGGATCGTCGGCACATCCGGCATTCTGGGGTCACGCTTGCGCCCGGTTTGTAAGAGAATACGCACCATGTTTTTTTTGCGCCAAGTGGTAAACGGTTCGCGCGCGAAGAACGTGGGAATGCTCAGCGACCGGCATACGACCTCGCCCCTTTCGAAAGCTAAGTCCTGTTCCGCGCCACCCTGATAGCCCATCACGACGTTGAACTTCGCGCCCAATGCTTCTTCGAGTAGCTTGGGAATAAAGTGACCGCTCGTGCCGGTGCTGGTCGCCGAACACTTCGGCGCTTCCTTCGCTTTGCGCACGTCATCCATCGATTTGTACGGCGTGTTGCTGTTCATGTAAAAAAGCCAGGGCGTATTCTCGGTGGAACCGACCCAGCCGAATTTGGCCCAGTCGAAATGGACTTCCTTTTTGCCGACCAGCTGATCGAGATAAAGCGATGGACCGATCGACCCCAGGCTCAGGCCGTCCGGCTTGGCGACATTAAAGATGTGATTGGCGGCGATCATCGAACCCGCCCCCGGCATATTTTGCGCGATCATGCCGGGGTTGCCCGGAATATGCTTGCCCATATGCGCCGCTAACAGTCGCGACCAGATATCGTAACCGTCGCCGGCTTGATAACCGACGATGATGGAAATCGTCTTGCCTTGGTAAAAAGGCGTCTGTGCATCGGCGCCGGCGAGCCAAAGGAGAGTAATTATAAAACTTACGAAAATTTTTGTCATACCGTCTTCCGGTGGTCCGGCTCCCGCCTCGCACGCGTCTAGACTGAAAACCCGGCGCGCATTGTCGGCAACGATCGCTTGGCGTTCCTGGGACAGTCAGATCTTCGCGCTCGGCGACCTCTTCGGAGCTGCGCGTGAAAAATTCGATTCATCTTAATCGGACGGGCAGGCAGCGGCAAGAGGCGTGCGCTTCGCAATGAAAAATCAGACGATCAACGGAGTGATTGGAAATCTCGGTCAACCGAGATGAATCAAGACGCGAGCGCCGTTACCAAGCGCTCGCGTCTTGCTTGGATAAGACTACTCTTGTTTTGCCGGCGCGGGCTTTTTGCCGATCGCCGCGAGCAGCTCGCTATAAGGTACGATCCGGCCGTGGATCGATACGATCCGGTCGACCTCGAGGCCGAGGCGTCGGACGTTGGACTCCAGATTGACCGCTTGTGGATTGGGAACCTTGGGAGGCTCGGCTCCAGGCGCGAGGGGAGTATACACATCGGCTTCGATGAGCAGTTTTTCTTTGCGTAAGTACGCCATGATGATGCCATCGTGATGCGGATTACCGACGATCTGATAGAGTTCGACCGAGCGCGTGCCATCGGTCAATACCATGTTGTCGCCCATGGTTTGAAACACTGGTTTCTTTTTCGATTTGGCCAAGCGATCCGGCGCCAATGTCCAGGAGTTCAACGCGGCCCGCTCAAAATACGGGCGATTAACTTCGTGGGTTACGATGGTGACACCCTCAGCCGCGTAGGTACGGACACCGGAAGCGTGGTCGAAATGATGGTGCGTGTTAACTAAATACTTGATCGGCTTGTTCGGCACTAACTTCTTTACCTCGCCTAAGACAGCCAGAGAACGCCGCTCTCCGTGAGGCGCCTCGACCACAATGAGATAGTCCTTCATCTCGATCAGGGCGCTGTTGTTGTTAACGCCCGTGATATACCAAACCCCGTCCGCCACCTTCTCCGATTTCACCGGCACTGGTTCACTTTGAACATCGGCGGGAACCTGGATATCAACCGGCGGATTGGCTCTGACGGCGGTAACCGTCAAATCCAGCGTGGCTAAGCCATCTTGGTATTGAATGATCTTCGTCGGAAACTTGACGCCGGCAAAATCGCGGTAGGGTCCGTAATAGGTCAAAACCTTCATATCTCCAACGATCGGATGGCCATAAGAAGACTCGACCCGCTCGAGGGCGTTTTGGTCGTTGGCGTAAGCCACCACCTTGTCTTTGCCCTGATAGGTGAATGATATGATGGTCATCGGCCGGCCATCGATGTTTTTTTTCGTTACGGTCGCGTTGCTAGCGAACGCCGCGCGAACCAGCCCGTGGGGTGAGATCACGATCTCATGAGCGCGCTGCGGAGCCTCAAACAGTCTCGGCGCCGTTTCTTTGCCCGTGCCGTTCCAGGCGTGATCGCCGCTGACGGCTGTGATGGCTTGCTGTTCGGGACCCAACCGTCGGCGGCTCGGCCGCCATGCGCACGACATCATCGCGCATCGCCCCATTTGTGAAATCATAGACCCGCGTGAAACTCTTCACGAAGAATCTCGGCCAAGGCGCGGCCGGATTGACATTTTGACCAAGATTATACATCGAGCCGTTACCGGTAAATTGAAATGTTTTAGTCGTCGATACGTCCAACGCGTCGGCGATTTGTTGCAGGTCGCTATCAGCCGCCTCTGCTCTGAAACCGACAAGCGTCGCCAGCGCGAGCCCAAGAGCCAAGTTCTTCCACATATTTTTGCCTCCCATTTTCGCTGATGTTTTGAGACCGACTCCAATGGTCTCAATTTCGCGCGCAGACTACCTGATGAGGTTTATGACTGTCAATGCCGCGTGGGAATTTGGGCTCGTAGGACTGACGCAATTTTCGCCGATCGGTTAGTCTTTGAACCGGCCGATCCATTTCGCAAAAGCCTCGAGGAATTTTTTTACATATTGTCGGGTATTTTCATCGGTCAGTTTTGCCGAAGCATCGAACAGCGCCGCCGCCGAAGGAATCTTGATTTCCGGCTGCGACATCACGTGCGTTTCGGTAAAGACAAACGACTGCCGCAATGAGTGTTGGGCGCGAATCGTGCCGCCCAATCCAGGCGAACAACCCATGAGCGCCGCTGGTTTGCGGTTGAGCGCAGACTTGCCCGCCGGCCGCGACGCCCAATCGATGGCGTTTTTGAGCACGCCGGGGACACCGTAATTGTACTCCGGCGTGGAAATCAGCAGCGCATCGGCGCCGCCGATAAAATTTTTCAGATCGGCCACCGGCTCCGGATCGCCTTTCATGAAAACATCATCGTTGTAGGGCGGAATATCGCCGAGCCGAGTGTAAATCTCGATTTCCATTCCAGCAGGCGCCAACTCGGCCGCGGCGCGCAATAGACCTTTGTTCAATGAGCCCTCTCGCAAACTTCCGACAATTCCTGCCACACGAATACTCATGAATCCCTCCGAAGAAAATCTAATCACTAGCTAGCAGGTTGCTGAAAAAACCTCTGCAGGCTCTCAAAAAGATCCAGAGGCGAGGCGCGCGAAAATTCGATCCTTCGACTTCGCTCAGGACAGGCTAAAGGCGTACTCACAGTACGTTGACGCGAGGCGATTGAGCGCAACGAAGCCTATGGGTCTTTTTCAGCAGCCTGCTACGCGAAAAACGCGAACGCGCGCATCTCGATGCTCTGCCGCGGCGGCGCGTCCGGGGGAGTTGCCGGATCGGCGAACGAGGTGTGCGCCGTAAATCTCGCCCGATTCTTGTCCGAATCGTAAACTTTGAAAACGACCGCTTCGTCACGGCGCATCTCGGGAAAATAAATCCAGCGGTGCTGCGGATTGTACTTGAGCCGATAAGTCTGGCCCACCCGGTGTGGGTAGCGGCGCTCCGCCACCATCAGATCGTCAAACATCAACGCTTCTGGCATCGGCAAGCGCCAACGGATTGGATTGGATCGGCCGATTGATCGCGCGCCATACTTGAATGATCGCGAACCGATGCTTGAGTAGATTCGTCGGCTTCGTCCGGCAGAATCTCGCGCACCCGATTTGGACCGGACCATTCCGTGTAGTCGTTGTGCGCCTGCAGAACCGGGGTGCGAATGAGTTTTTCCTCCCGCTCATCCAGGTCGCCCGAGCGCAGCGCATGATCGAATATCACCACGCGCGCAGCGCCCGACTCCTGTTTGATCAACTGTTCGATCTCCGGGTAATAAACGGACTTCAATTGGTTCTCATCGAAAAAATCCGCGACCTTCGTCTTATGTTCGACAAAGACAAGGCCTTGCTCGTCGAGAGAAAGGCGCTCGCCAAGCGCCCGGCCGTTGAGCAGCGTCATCGTTTTCAGCTCCACCGTTCCCGACCTTCGTCCGTGAATGTTCTTTGGGCCGAAGGATTCGTTGACGAGAACTTCACCGTTGTCAATTGTGTAAGGGATTTCAACGGTAACTGCTTCAGACATAAACGAGGCTCCTTTCTCTTTTTCCGGCAAATTACGCGATGCCTATACTTATAGTTAACAACGTTAAGCAGGCCGTGTAAACGCTGCGCCTATGGCGCGCCGAAGAGCCGTACCGAGTTGTCATAAAGAATCTTTCTTTTCTGCGGCTCCGACAGATCGGTCCGTTCGATAATCTTGGTCGCTGAGTTTTCGCGCTTTTCCGAGTGCGGCGTATCGGTCGAGCAAACAATGTGGTCTTCGCCGATCACGGCGAGCTCGTGCGCAAGCAGTTGGTCTTCGGCTTCAGCGGCGACAAAGAGTCTGCCCGAGGTCAAATAATCTTCTATGCGGTGTTTAGGCAGCGAATCCTTGTTCGGCATATCGCGCCGGTCAATCGGCAGATAATGTCCCAGCCGGCCGATCATGTAGAAGATCCATTCGGCGCCGAATTCCAGAAAGGCAACCTTCAGCGATGGAAAGCGGTCGAGGATGCCGTCGCCGACCAGCGCGACAAAAGCCAGTTGCGCCGGCAGGCTCATGCCGATGCCGTGGGTTTCAAAAAGGTTCTGACAGACCTGTTCGAAAGGCGTGTAGCTCATGCCCATGTGAACGCAGAGCGGCAGGCCGGTAGACGCAAATTTCTCCCAAATCGGCAGAAACGTCGAATGCGACAAAAGGCGCTCCCCTACCGTTCCAAAAACCACCGCGGCGCTGGCGCCGAGCTTCTGCATCTCGTCGATCGCTTCGAATGCTTCGCGCGGATCGCGCATGGGCAACAACCCGCCCCATTTCAACCGCCTTGGATTAAACGCGCATTGATCCGCCATGTAGCGATTGTAGCAGCGGAACAGCGCAGCCTCGAAACCGGGCTCGGCAGTCATGCGCGCGTAGAGCGTGGTCGGGAAAAGCATTTGGGCGTCGACGCCGGCTTCATCGAGATCGCGAATGCGCGCTTGCGGATCCGCCAAGGTAATGCTGCCGATGGAAAAATGCGCCGAGTCCGCCGGCGCGCCAAATTCTTTAAGAACTCGTTTCGGCTCATTGCCCGGTTGCGCTCCCGGACCGAACGGCGCGGGCAGCAGTCGCCCTTCGATCAACCAAGCGTTGGTCCAGCGGCCGAGATCCGCAGAATCATCGATGCGCACCGGACGCGGCCGGCGCGCAGCGTAAGTCGCGGGAAGCTCCTCCCACATCTTTGGACACAACATGGCGTGAGCGTCGGCATCGAAGACTGGATAGCCACGAATCATGTCTTCCCCTTTCTTATGACGGCGCAATCGTCATCGTTGATTGACTCGACGAAAAAACCCGCTGTCCTCTAATTTCTTGACCAAGCTCATATCGACAAACTCATCCGGGTTCGCCGTTTTGGCTTTGGGATGAGTGCTTTGTCTGAGAATCTCGGCTATCCCCTCTTTAGCAGGATATGGGATCGGCGCGATGTAATCGACGCCGTAGCGGTAGGTCGACTCGAGAATCTCAGGATCGCTCTCTCGGGTATATTTCTCGATGACCTTTTTTGCCATCGTTTTGTCCGCCATCATTCTTTGCATTCCTTCCGCGTAACCTCTGAGAAAGCTCAAAACATCGTCCTGGTGCGCCTGTATGTAGGATCGAGTCGTGACGATCGCCGATTGGGGGAACGAAACTCCGGTCGTGGCCATGTTGACCAATTCCTGTGCGCCGCTCTTGCGCGCGCGCAGGTCGGCGGGTGACGAGAGCGTCGCCGCCGCGACCAGCCGCTTGGATAGCGCGGTCGCCAACTCGATCATGCCGCCGAGCTGAAGCAGAGTCACGTCTTTTTCCGGTCTCAAGCCGTGCTTCTGCAGCACATAGCGCATCGCAAAATCCGAAGAAGAGCCGAAACGGGTGACGCCGACGGTCGCACCTTTCAGATCCTCAATACTTTTGATCTCCGGCGCCGCCATGACGTAAAACGCCGGAACGTTGACGATGCCGCCGATAAAAACGAAATCCGCGCCGCCGAGATTGGCACTGACCACCGCCGCGCCCCCGGTAACGCTAATCTGTGACTCTCCTGCCAACATCACCCGAACGACCTGGGGAGCCGATGGGATGTAAAGCAGACTGACATCGAGTCCGTATTTTTGGAATGCTTTGGATTCCGCCGCGACCCATAACGCCGTCATCACGCCGGTGACGGCGGGATACACCACGTTGAGTTTGGTCCGCGTCTGACTCCAAGCGTGCTGATGCGATGTAAACCAAAGAAATACTCCGGCCAAAAATACGACTTTCTTCATCGTCCCACGCTGCTTGCTGTTTTATAGGCTTTAGACCTCGCTTTGAAAACAATCAAGCTCGAAGACCGTAGTGCAGACGCCGAGTAGAAGCGACAACAGAGGAACAAACCAGCGACGGGTCGGCACGAGAACGCAACGATCCGCTCATTCTTTGGTTACGGATTATTGGGACTGGCAACTGAAATCGAGCCGATCGATAAAAGGTAGGCAACCTGTCCGTTAGCGATGGGCCGGCAATGCCATGTCAAGCAACCGAAACTATGCGCGACCGCTGCTCGTCGATTGACTTCCTTGATTCATCGCCCGTTTCTGCTTTGACGAAGACCCTTCTCTCCTTCGGCCGCACGTACACCTCATCTTCCCTCTTCAAACCAAGCGAAGAATATCGCCCATGCGAGAGCTCGACGTGAACGGGAGCACCCCAATCGGTCATCAGATCGACTTTGACCAGCGGACCCGCGGCGTTGATATGAGTCACCTTCGCATGGAAATTATCACCGCCATTCGCGTTGATGCTCGATCTCCAATAAGTGCGGGCGGACAAAAACCAGAGCGGACTTGGCGTCCGGCGCGCTTTCCGCCGGCAACTCGATGGGCAGCTCGCCGAGATAAACTTTTCCCTCTTCCACTCGGCTGTGAAACAAATTGACGTTACCGAGAAAATTGTAAACGAACGCATTGGCCGGATGATGATAGACTTCCTCCGGTGTGCCCACTTGCTCGACCCGGCCTTCATTCATCAAAACCACCCGGTCCGCCACTTCCAAAGCTTCTTCCTGATCATGCGTGACGAAGACGCTGGTGATCTTAAGCTCATCGTGAAAACGCCGCAGCCATTGGCGCAGCTCTTTGCGCACTTTGGCGTCGAGGGAACCGAAGGGCTCGTCCAAAAGCAGCACATTGGGCTCCACCGCGAGAGCGCGCGCCAGCGCGATGCGCTGGCGCTGCCCGCCGGAAAGTTGGGACGGCAAGCGGTCGCCGAGCCAATCCAACTGTACGAGCTTCAAAAGCTCGTTGACTCTTTCTTTGATGACTCTCTCTGACGGCCGTAGGCGGCGCGGACGCACGCGCAAACCGAAGGCGACGTTCTCGAAAATCGTCATGTGGCGGAACAAGGCATAATGCTGAAACACGAAACCGACCCTGCGGTCGCGGAAGCTGATCGCCGTGGTATCCTCGTTGTGAATCAGGATCGCGCCGCGGTTCTCATCCGGGATTTCAATTCCCGCAATGATGCGCAAGAGCGACGTCTTGCCCGAGCCGGACGGCCCGAGCAACGCGACCAGCTCACCGGTTTCGACTTTGAAGCTCACGTCCTTGAGCGCCGCGAAATCGCCAAAAGTTTTGCTGATGTTGCGGATTTCAATACTCATCTTAAGCCTCGGCCAACGCTTGCTCGCGAATCGCGCGAACCTCGCGCGCTTCACCTTGCGACTTCCAATCGATGGCGGCCTTGAGCGCGATCGTCACGAGCGTCAGGATCGTCAGCAACGACGCCACTGCAAATGCCGCCGCGGAGTTATACTCGTTGTAGAGAATCTCGGCGTGCAGCGGCAGCGTATTGGTCATACCGCGGATATGGCCGGAAACTACGGACACCGCGCCGAACTCGCCCATCGCCCGCGCGTTGCATAGAATAACGCCGTACAAAAGTCCCCACTTGATATTCGGCAGCGTCACGCGCCAGAAAGTCTGCCAGCCGCCGGCGCCGAGGACGCGCGCCGCTTCTTCCTCTTCGCTGCCCTGGGACTGCATTAAGGGAATCAGCTCGCGCGCAACGAAAGGAAACGTGACGAAAATAGTAGCGAGCACGATGCCCGGCACGGCAAAAATAATCTTGATGTCATGCTCGGCGAGCCACGGACCGAGCCAGCCTTGCAGGCCGAACAACAAAACATAGACCAGCCCGGAGATCACCGGCGAAACGGAAAAGGGCAGATCGATCAAGGTAATGAGAAAGCTCTTGCCGGGAAATTGAAACTTGGCGATGGCCCAGGCGGCAGCGACACCGAAAATTAAGTTAAGCGGTACCGCAATCCCTGCCGCGATCAAAGTCAGTTGGATGGCGCTCACGGCATCCGGCTCGCGGATCGACTGAAAATAGACCTCGACGCCTTTTTTGAAAGCTTCGGTGAATACGACGATCAGCGGCAAAAACAGAAAAATCCCCAAGAACAGCAGCGTCACGCTAATCAAAGCGACACGAACCCAGCGCGGCTCGCCAATGGCAATGGGTTGACCCTGCACAGTTTGGCTATTTGCAATGTCAGTTGCCATACAGTTTATGCGTATCTCGCGCGGCTCCACCATTGGAGCAAATTGATCAGGAACAATAAAACAAACGACATCATCAAGGTCGCTACCGCCAGCGCCGTAGCGCCGGCGTAATCGTATTGCGACAGCTTGGTCACGATCAGCAGCGGCGTGATCTCGGTTCTCATCGGCATGTTGCCCGAGATGAAAATCACCGAACCGTATTCGCCGACCGCGCGGGCAAATGCCAGCGCAAAGCCGGTTGATAACGCCGGAAGCAATTCCGGGAACACAACTCTTTTCAAAGACTGCCAGCGGCCCGCACCCAAAGTCGCCGCCGCTTCTTCGAATTCCGGATCCAGTTCCTGCAGCACCGGTTGCACCGTGCGCACCACGAACGGCAAGCCGATGAAAGTCAACGCTACGACGACGCCGAGCCAAGTGAAAGCGACTTTGATACCCAGAGGCTCGAGCCAAGCTCCCGACCCAACCGTTGCCCGCGAACATGGCGGTAAGCGTAATGCCGGCCACGGCCGTCGGCAGAGCGAAGGGCAAATCCACCAGCGCATCGACGATCCGCTTGCCGGGAAACTCATAGCGCACCAGCACCCAGGCGGCGAGCAAACCGAGCACGCTATTGATAGCCGCCGCGACCAACGAAGCGCCGATGCTCAAACGATAAGACGCCAAAGCGCGCGCGCCCGCTGACCGTTTCCCAGAAATGGCCCCAGCCCGCGCTAAAAGTCTTCAAGAAAGTCGCGCCGAGCGGGATCAACACGATCAAGCTCAGATAGAAAACCGTAAAGCCCATCGTGAGGCCAAACCCTGGAAGAATACTGTGCGAGCGGAAAGCGCGCTTCATGATTCTGCTCTCACTATTTCAATTGATAAATCTGATCGAAGACGCCGCCGTCATCGAAGTGCGCCTTCTGGATCTTGCCCCAGCCGCCGAAGACTTCGTCGACGGTGAAGAGTTTTACCTGAGCAAAGTTTTTGCCGTACTTCTTTGCGATCTCCGACAAACGTGGCCGATAAAAATTCTTGGCCGCAATCTCCTGGCCTTCCGGCGTGTAGAGATATTCCAAATAAGCCTGCGCGAGCGCGCGAGTGCCGCGCTTGTCGACTACTTTGTCGACCACCGTGACCGGCGGCTCGGCAAGAATGCTGACCGACGGAACGGCGATCTCAAATTTGTCGGCACCGAACTCTTTGAGCGCGAGAAACGCTTCGTTCTCCCACGCGATCAGCACGTCACCTATGTTGCGTTCGACAAAGGTGGTGGTCGAACCGCGTGCGCCGGAGTCGAGCACGGGAACATTCTTGTATAACGCGGCGACGAATTCCTTCGCCTTGGCTTCACTCTTGCCCGTCTTGCCGAGAACGTATCCCCACGCGCCAAGATAATTCCATCTTGCGCCGCCGGAAGTTTTTGGATTCGGTGTAATCACCGAAATTCCCGGCTTGATGAGGTCATCCCAATTGCGAATGCCCTTTGGGTTTCCTTTGCGAACGAGAAACACAATCGTGGAAGTGTAAGGCGAACTGTTTTGCGGCAGACGTTTCTGCCAGTCGGCATGAACCAGCCCTTTTGCCGCTATCGCATCGGTGTCAGGCGCAAGCGCCAAGGTCACGACGTCGGCCTCGAGACCGTCGATGACCGCACGCGCCTGGGCGCCCGAACCGCCGTGCGATTGCTTGATTGAAACCGACTCTCCGGACTTGGTCTTCCAGTATTTTGCAAACGCTGCGTTGAAATTCTGGTAGAGCTCGCGTGTCGGATCATAGGAAACGTTGAGCAACGTTCTCTGCGCGTGCGCCTCGCTCACCCGCAAAAGACTCAACAAAGCTAAAATCAAAGTTAGATAGCGCCAATACATTTTTTAACTCCTTGCGATGATTCGCATTCGATTGGTTGATGAGTAAATCAATTCAATCGATCAAGAATATGACCGAGAAAAAACGACGATTCTTTAGCCGCCGACTGCAAGAGGCTTAAGGACGACAGCGCTCGGAATGATAACGCTTGGCGTAGGAAGCGAGCTTGTGACGATCGAGCGAATGGATTCTTGTCATAGACTTTCTCGTTCTTGTTTTATTTCCCACAAGACGCCATCCCCCGACAGAAGCTCTCGAACGAGGTCCCGATTGAATAAGCCTTCACCGAACAGTCCGATATCCAAGACTCCGGCCCCTTGGCGCAATTCTTCTAGATAAAGATCCTTGGCGGCGGTCTTAACGAGCGTGGCAAAAGGAATCGGGCCGGCGTTCTTAAGCATGGCGATCAACCGCTGCTCGATGGGAGTCATCGGTTCACGGCGCGGCGTGGCAATCAAGCGCACAACTGCTCCATCGGTTTTTACGCTATTCAAGTGCGCCGATTTCCGTTGGCTCGACGAACCGTGAAGAAACTGGCGCATCTTTCGTCTAATCGGCTCTGAACGGATCATGGCTTCCACCATAAATTCCTTTGGAAAAATAGAACATCGATAAATTCTACTGAATTAGTAGATAAGTAAATCTATCAGCTTTGTCAAGAATCACCGGAAAAAATTTTTTAAGGGGCTACCGACTCTTTTTAGGTGGCTGGCCGCTGCCGTGACGGTCGAGAAAAGATTGAATCGTAGTTTCCGAAAATAACGCGTACGTCTTCTCGCGCACATCGATGAAGACCGGCTTCAGCCGACAGATCGTCTCGTCCGGACAGTCATCGCAAGCTTCATAAAATTTTTGCGAAACACAGGGCACGAGCGCGATCGCGCCGTCGAACAAGCGATAGATCTCCGCTAAAGTAATGTGATTCGGATCCTGGACTAGCCGATAGCCACCCTTAGAACCTTGCTTACTCCGCACATAGCCCGCGTGTTTTAAATTGAGCAGAATCTGTTCGAGAAATTTCTTCGGAATGTGCTCCGATCTGGCAATATCATCCGTCAACAACAGATTCCCGCTGCCATATTCCTTGCCCAAGCGGATCAGCGCCTTGAGCGCGTATTTGCATTTCTTTGACATCATAGAAAGAGATATCTTCGCCGGAGTAACAATAACACACGGGCATCCCGCCGACGAAATCCGATGGTGCGTTCGATGACAGGCTAATCACTCGATCAGGTTGCCACGCCGAAACCGGGAGCTAATTCAGATAGCCGCTGCCGCCACCTTCGGCTTCCGCCAGTGCGAGATTGTGCCGGACCGCGTCTAAATGCGGATGGATTTCCAATGCGCGGCGAAAGCTGATCGCCGCCTCGCGGAATTCGTTCAGCGACATGTGGCAGAGCCCTTGGCCGGATGCGGCGCCAAAATGATTCGGATTGCGCGCCAGCGTCTGCTGGCAATCGGCAACGGAACCGGCAAAATTGCGCCGCACGAAGCGTACGGTCGCCCGCTTGTTCCAGCCTTCGGCAAAGTCGGGCTTGAGCTCGATGACGCGGCTGAACAGCTCTTCTGCGTCGGCTAATTTTTGCTGCTGCATCGCCTCGACGCCGGCGCGAAAGATTCGGTCGGTTTCCGGATCGCCTGAGCGGCACCAGGCGCTCCAGAGAATCGCTTCTGCCGTGGCTGCGAGCTCTGGATCGTCGCCTTTCAGAGCATCGACGGCTTCTTTTTCAGTTGTCGGATACATGCTGATTTAACTCGCTTGAAGTCTCTCCACTCAATCCATCCTACTACGTCGTCTCAAGGTGTGAGCCAAACCCTCATACTTCGAACCTGAACGATTCATGTATTTTTTTCCATCCACGTCGCCGCCTTATCGGTCACCGTCCCTAAAACTTCTTCATCCGACTTTCCGGCGCTCTTGAGCATATGGAACGAATGATCGCCTCCGTTGACGATGAACAATTCGGCGCGTTTGCCGAGCTTTGCGCAGAGCGGCTTGAGAAGCTTCAGCTCCGCCAGCGCATCGCGCGAACCCTGGAGAAAAAGCAACGGCACTGTCACATCCGCGAGATGCTCGCCGCGCTCCGCGCCGGGCCGGCCGGCGGCATGCAGCGGGAATCCGAAAAAAATCAAGCCGCGCACGCCGTCCAGCGGCGCTTGGGCCGCCGCCAAAGACGTCATGCGTCCGCCCATCGACTTTCCGCCGGCAAACAGCGGCAAATCCCCGGCTTGCTTCTTAGCCGCCGTAACTGCGGCGCGGACCGTGTCCGTGAGCACGCCTTCGGAGTCCGGCCGTTTGGTGCGCTTTTCCATATAAGGAAACTGATAGCGCAAGGTCGCGACGCCGCGCTGCGCCAGCTTCGCCGCCAAGTCTTCCATAAATCTGTGGCGCATGCCTGCGCCCGCGCCATGCGCCAACAGAAGCAACCCGCGCGCATCGCTCGGTTTGATAAGAAGACCGGACACTGCGCCGGCTTTCTCGTTGACAAAAAATTGAATGTCCTTCGCGCCGTTTGTGCTCATCGGCCTCCCGTGCGCCGCTCAAGTTGTGAAAAATTCTGCCTGTCTCTCATCTTAATACCCGGTTTTTAGCAATACCAGATTACTCTCGGCGTGACCATTGTCGGCACGGACCAAGCAAAAAATTTATGCAGCGATACGCGCCGCGTTAGAGCAAATAAAAATAACTTGTCGGCACCGATAAAATTCCATTGCTTAATAGGCGATCAGACCCGGCTGAAATCGAAGTAAGAAATTCCGTTTTTATCTGTCAGTGAAATCCTGCAACACTTCCGGTCTGAAACCTATTAAACGGGTAAGTTTTCCCAGACACTTTCGTTTTCTGTAGTTAACGCAACTTCGCGTGATTCGATATCTTTTTCGGCTTCAAAGAATCGCCAGTTGCGCGGCGACTATCATGGAACATGTTTTGCGATCGTATTTCCTCTGAGGAGGTGGCCCATGACAGATCTTTTCAAATGTATAACTACGTCGATTTGCGGCCTCTGCTTGCTGGCGCTTGCAATCGGCGGCTGTGGAACTTTGACCGGCGCGACGGTTGGCGGAGCAGCGGGTGCCGGCATTGGCGCCGCGCACGCATTCCAATGTTGGCCGAAGCGCCGCGATCGGAGCCGGAGTCGGAGGGACGGCCGGCGCGCTGTACGACATTTTTGGTTGCTGCAGAAGCTCCAATCGCCGCGCCTATGACGACTGAGCCGGCGCGCATGCAATCAAAAACTCCCTGGGGCGAGGGGTCAAGGCTTTCACTCGATCTCTCGCCCCAACTCTTGTTGAGAATTCGTTCGGAGAATTTTGCGCAGCAAAACTTACCACAAAGTCCTGATTGTCAGCACCGAGAGCGGCGCCATGCGCCGCCCTCGGTGTCAATGCAAGTTCCGTTGACAAGGGACTGATCGACTTGGCCGCTCAAATGGTTCCAGACGTTCAAGCCGTTTAAGACATCAACGATCACGGCCGAGTCTTCTTTTCTACAGGCCGTAGAATGCCTTGGAATTGCTCTCCAGAATCTTGTGGGCTTGGGCCTTGCTGATCCTGCCCTCGTCCGCCCAGCTGCGGACTTCGTCCAGTGCGCTCAGGTTGGCGGAGATGTCGGTATGGCTGTAGTCGGTGCCGATCATCAGGTTATCTTCAGTGCCGAACTTCAGCAGAGACTCGATGTCGTCGATCGGGTCGATGGTGACGAACAGCCGGTTGGCGCGGAACAATTCCGGTTCCAGTTCAAACAGGCGCGGCAATCGACTCTGCTGACCGCGCAGCGATTGGCGTTTTACCGCGCCCAACTGGGAGATCGTATAGGGAATCCACGAGGCTCCCGACTCGATGAGCCCAAAGCGAAGTTTCGGGAATTTCTTTGCAAGACCGCAGCTCACCAGCTCGGTGAATGAGTACATGATCGGAAAGCCCCTGTCCCATTCGTGGCCCGGCAGCGGATGGCCGGTGTGGATGCACAGAGGCAGGTCGAGCGCGCTGGCTTCCTCGTAAATCGGAAAAAAGTGTGGGTCGGTGACCTTCCTGTCGAGATCGAAGCCGCGCTTGAAAATACCGCAGGCGCCGTGCTCTTTCGCCCAACGCAGTTCCTCGACGGCCTTGTCAGGATTAAGCAGCGGCAACACAGCCGCCCAGCGCAGCCTTCCGTTTGTTTGCGCGCATTTCTCGGCGAGCCAGCGGTTGTAGGTCGTGGTCAGGGCCCATTCGGCTTCGGCGTTGCTGGTATTGTAGCGGATGAAAAACGTCGGGAAGATGACCTGCACGTCGACGCCCATCTTGTCCATGTGAGCGACGCGGCCCGGCACGTCCTGAAGTTCTCGTAGCAACCGGGGAGGATGGTTGACTTCGTCTCGGATGGCGCGGTTCTGCAGCCTGCCTTCAACCACCCAGCAGCGGCTGGTCGTCGCGTTATAGCCGGCGCGTTTGGCTTCATCCGGCGGCATCGAAACCGTCACCGGTATGTACTTCGCGTACGGCGTGCCCTCCAACTTCTTCCAGGTGTCTTCACACTCGTCGACATGCGTATCGGCATCAATCATTGGCATTGGATGATCTCCTATTCTTCACACTAAATGTGAATAAAATCGTTCAAAGTTCAAGGGTCCAAAAGTTCTAGATCAAATCGGACCGGAGTAATGGAATTATTTTGTTCGACTCGGATCATACAAAAAGCGAATCCAGTTGATCAGCAGTCCAAAGTGCCAGGTCCACATTCATTATGTTGAGTCACAAGCGTGGGCTTGAATCAGACGTATCGACGAACACGCTCGAACACATCGCGGCGGCTTCATACAGCTTGATCACTCGCAGGCTTTAGGGATAAAAGCTGTAAGTAGGCAATCGCAACGACTTTCAGAGTACAACTGAAGCCAACCATGAATACCATGACAGATGACATCCGGGTCATGACCTCGGGCGCATTTACCGCGGCCTATCTTGAGCTCATTCCCCGACTCGAACTCCTGACCAAGAAAAAAATCGTGACCGCCGCAACGTCCATAGGGACGGGAGAAACCTCGATCCCGAATCGGCTGCGACGCGGCGAAGCCGTCGATGTGGTCATCGTCGCGGACGGAGTGCTGGTTGGATTCATCAAGGACAGCCTGATTATGGCCGATAGCTATACTCCCGTCGCGCGCTCGGCCATCGCCATGGCGGTGCGGGCAGGAGCGCCGAAGCCGGATATCGGCACGGTCGACGCGCTGAAGCACACACTCTTGCAAGCGAAATCCATCGCGTACTCCGCCAGCGTAAGCGGCGAATATCTCACCACCGAGCTATATCAGCGCTTGGGAATAGCCGACCAGGTGATGAGTAAAAGCCGGCTAATCGGCGGTGGCGAGCGAGTTGGCGCCGTGGTCGCGCGCGGGGAAGCGGAAATCGGCTTCCAGCAGTTGAGCGAGTTGCTTCCCGTGCCCGGCATAGACCACGTGACACCGTTGCCGCCGGAAGTGCAGAAAGTCTCCGTGTTCTCGGCCGGCGTCGCGGCAAGTACCAGCGATTCGGATGCAGCTCGCGCGATTGTCAGGTTTCTATCGTCTCCCGAAGCAGCTGACGCCATCACGAAAAGCGGGTTGGAGCCGATAGGAAATCGCTGAAGCCGCACGCTCAGAATGCAGAAACACGCTGCGCAATTTGTTTTCTCGCATAGCGTGTTCACTGTTTGAGCATGTTGGTGAGCTCGGCTCTAAATTCGAGACCTTTGCCCTCGTGATACGAGGCGATCAGTTCGCCGGCGCTCTGCAGTTTTAGACGGTTTTCCTTTACATACTTCGCCATGCGCGTTCCCGCCACCAAATGCGATGAGCGCTGCTCATATTTTTCAACGACGCGCTGCGCTTCCGGCGACGCCATGAAGGCGACAAAGAGCTTCGCCAAGTTCGGGTGCGTGGAGTTCTTGGGCACGCCGAGCTGAAAGTAGGACGTCAGCACCGGGTCGGAAGCGGTGATACCCACGAGCGGCGCCCCCTTGCCCTGCCACTCCCACATGCTTTCCACCGCTGAACCGCTGTTGGCCATGACGAGAAACTCGCCGCTGCTCACGCGCTCTTCGATTTCGCCGTAGCGCACTTGACCGGCGCTCAAAGGCAGTAGCCTGCGCAGATAATCGAGCACTTTTTTTTCGCCCCAGAAGAGCGATAACTCGACCAACCAGGAGCTGTAGGGCGGAATGGCCAATTTGCCCGACCAACTCTGGCTGAGCTTCGGATCGACGAGGTCTTCGTAAGTCTTCGGCGCTTTGTCCTTGGGCAATAGCTTGGAGTTGTACAAAATTCCTTGCAGCGAAGTGTAAACCAAGACCGTATCACCCGGCAGAATCTCCATTTCTTTCGTCACCCAGGGAAAGATGGTCGAATAGTTGACGCGTTCCAAGAGTTTTTCATTGTGGAGCTCCGCATGCGTCGCCGGCGGACCGAGATGGACATCGGTCGATGACTTTCTCCCCGCTTTGGCTTCCGTGATGATGCGCGCCGCCATTGCCGGCATGCTCGGTCCCGCGGTCAAGTTGAGGCGGGCATTGAGGCCGAATTTTTTGTTGAAGATACCCTGCAGGTCCGCAAAGGCTTGCCGGCCGCCAAAAGTCGTTGGCCCGGCAACGAAGGACAGTTCCCCTTCCTTTTTTGCGCCGGCGACGAGCTCGTTCAACGTCTGCGCCTGAACCCGCGCGTGACTCGCCAAAAGAACGCTAAGCACCGCCGCCAACCGGTAAGCTTTGTGCATGGTTTGCCGCGCCATTGCTATCACTCCCTTCTCGCGATGCGCCGTCCGTTGTTCGGTAGCTTTTTCCTGCGAGCATCTTTAGGCATCGTGTAGTTTCGTTGAATCTTTCGGTGCGCAGCTATGCTTATTTTCTCGCCGCCCACTCTTTGGCCGCCTCGGCGGCGGGGGAAAAATCGAATATCGCCGCGGCGGGCAAATCTCCCTTCAGTCCGGCGGTCGAGCCGAGCATCGTGATGTAAGCTTTCGCTTGCTCCTCGGTAGGCACGCCGTTCTTGGAGAAAGTCTCGCGCACGGAGTCGTAGACTATGGCCGCCTGCGCTGGCTTGAGGTTCATCCATTTGGACTACCCAGTTCTTTTCCGTTTATCGCGGCGCATTCCCTTATAGGTTTCTAACTAAAACTTTTTCTCGGTCATCCCCAAGGACCACGGGCGAAAAAACCCGATTTTCGATCTCCGGGTAGAATTGAGGCAGTTTGATGTTGGAAATTATTGGAGTAGTTATAGATATGCATGTCATTTTCACGTAATTCATAGAGATTGCTTCGCGGCACCGCTGTTGCTCTACATCATGTCATTTTGGAGAAGCCAATGTACGAAGCCATTACAGGAAATTTTTCCACCTTAGCGAAACTCATAGTGACGGATGGGAGCACGCTTATGATAGCGGGAGGCTTAAATATTCTTCATTTTTCTGCGATCGCATTGATCCTGGTTTTTCTCGCGGTCAGGATCGCAAAAAGGAAATCTTTTACAGCGAGAAGCGATCCGATGGATAATTCCACTGCCGCTCGATTCTTTGAAAGACACCATATCCCGGCGCTCAAGAAGTGTCCGAACTGTGCCGAGCAACTACCACTCTCAGCGCTTATTTGCGATGCATGCGATTACAATTTTCTTTCTGGGATGGTCGGACACGGGCAAAAATTGTTACCTTCACCCGAACCGATGCTTCACGAAATGCCGGATCAAAGTTTCGCGTCCGCGGGAGGGATGAGATAACCGATAAGTCCGAGGCTTGCCGAAGTATTGAGTTACTATTTTCGACTCGATCACACTTCTCCGCATTCTGTAGGAAGCCACAACACGATCTCTTCTTGAAAAAACCTGCTGCGGCCCGACGATGAACCTTAGCGCTTACGCGTCAGTAAATTAACGGGATTGTTGAGATCGGCGCGTCTTTTATACATCCGCACACAAGCCTCGCGGATGAAACTCATAGTCAGAGTTTCCAGCTGGACCTGTCCAGCCCTGGTTTGATATTCGAGGTCCAAAGCCGATTCGGACGAAGAACCGCTGTTGTTAATCCAGCGCAGGTAGCCGCTTTTTCTGTCGATGTATTCCCCCACGGTGCGAAGTATTTCGGGAATGCTGTCGAATCGTATCTGACCGATCGACTGACCCCGCCGTCTTCGCCCCGCACGATCGATCATCTGTATCTTCTCTTTCGAAAACAGCATTTCTATGACACCCGTATACGGTGGATTTGGATCTCCGCATTGCAGGCGAAACTCATTAGCGTAGCTTTTTAACTCGAATACTTCGATGTTTTGGCTTTGCAATTCTTGACCGATACAGCGAAAGGCAGCTGCATAGCTAGGCAGGTAAAGCATGCAATCCCCGGCGCAATTAACTAAGACTAACCAGCGGAAATCGTCACTTCAAGGGGTGCGGCAAGCAATATGACTGGAGAACCTAGGCGGTCAGATCTTTACAGGCTGTCGAAAAACTCGCTCTTCAAATCCAACCCGGCCAGCGCGGGCGAAAAATGCTTGACGGTTTCAACCTCGTATACGCTGCACGAGACCGCCGCTGCCGGACTGGGGCGATCCCGCGGTGTTTGTCGAAGCCATCACGGCAATCGACTCGGGGCATCATTGGCCAATGCCGGACGAAATCACGATAATTATTTCTTCTCAACGATCTGAGCGCGAAGGCGATCCTCTTGCTCCCTCAGCTCGGGAGTGAATTCGGCGCCAAGTCTTCAGCCTCGAACACCTGGCGAATTTCGATCTCGGTCTCCTCGTTGTGCGGGCAACTGGAACAAGCGCAATTCGCGAGCCCGTTAACGACTTTGCCGTCTTCGCGGCTTAATCGGCATCGTCATGGGTCAGCGGGGGCTTAGAAGGAAGCATCTGTAGCAGTGTCGAATGGTGTCGACTGGGCGGGCCGAGCCACAAAAGCAAAAGCACCAATGCGAAACAAATCCCGCCTATAGACAGGAGAATCCAGTTCAAAACATCCATGTTGTACCTGCCCAATTATAATGGCCCGCAGAAATGCCACAGGAGAACACAGAAGTCAACTTCCGGGAAGTCCTAGACGAGTGGCCCGCAACGACGATTTATTTTCAGCTGCGGGGATGCGTCGATTAAGAGACGGCCTGCGACCTCATGTTTTTCGGGCGCCGTAATGCTATGCTTGAACAGTTTGAGCGAATCATGCTGACATCAAGAGTAGGGGCGGCGAGTTGAGCAATGCGGCTCGCTTCCTGCTTCGCAGCCCTAAATTGGGAACATAGCCAGAGACGCAGCGGGGACTCCATCACCGCAGTGAGGTGCCTAAATTGAAATCTATCTGTTCCATTGTTTGTATAAGTGGCGTTATCGCTCTGTTTCTCTTAGCGGCGCCGCAAACTGAGCGCGTTCTTGCTCAAACTAAGAAGCAGGACACAACGAAAGAGACTCAAGAGCAGAAAAAACCTTCTTCTGGATTTGAGGATGATGATCAGAGTGGCATGTGTCTGTCTGCCATCGCGCAAGCAAAACTGGTTGCGTCGATCGTTGAAAGCTATTCTCGCCGGTTCGGTGCGTGTGCGACTTCCAACCCTAATTTTCGCGATGACTGTTCTGTCGATTTTGGTCGAGTGATAAAGAGCTATAATCAATATCAGTTTGCGGTGGCTTCAGTGCGTAACCACTGTAGGTAACTGAGCACTAAAACTATTTGCTAAAATCCTGACCGACCGAGCGGTATATTTGTATTACGATTGGTTTGATTGCTCTGAATTGAAATTCGCCTGCAAGGGAACACGACAGAAATAACACCGCAACGATAACGGAACGGTGTATCGCCTTAAAAATCCAACTCGCTTCCACCTTCGCTTCGTGTTAATTTGGAGTCGCTTTGCCGTTCTCGTCTGAACCTCGACAGGTCCGCGCGAAGAATCTGAATCCGCCCGACATTTGAATGACGACCGCGAAACCCGATTCCCTCTGGACCCGGACGTTTTTGCTCCTGTGCGCGGCACAGTTTTTAGGCTACGCGCAGAATGCCATGCTCGCGCCGATCTTACCGCTCTATGTCACGCAGCTCGGCGGCTCGCCTTTTATCGTCGGCATGGTGCTTGCCACCTTCGCCGCTACCAGCGTCATCATCCGGCCCCTCGTCGGCCATTGGGCCGATCGTTGGAGCGAAGCAGGTGTCATGATCGCGGGCTTGTTGTTTCAGGGCGCGAGTATTTTTTTCTGCTTCATTCCCTGGATAGGAACCACCATGCTCGCCAACGGTTTGCGCGGCATCGGCTGGGGTGGTCTCAATACCGGCGGCTACTCGCTCTTGGCGCACATCGCGCCGCAGTCGCGCCGCGGCGAAGCCTCGGGGGTTTACAGTGGGGTGCAAAGCGCGTCGTCGATCCTGTTTCCCGCCTTCGCTCTGTGGCTTCTCCAAGTGTGGTTCGGTGGTTTCACCGCGGCGTTTCTAGCGACTGCGATTTTTTCCTGGATTGGAGCAGCGCTTGGGGCCACCATGGCTCGCCACGTGACGCATCGCGCCCGATCAAACGCGTCCCCCGAACTCTCGCGCCAGTGGTGGCGCGAGATCTTTCATTTCATCGAGCTCGATATCTTGCTGCCGTCGGTGATGCTCCTCTGGCTCAATCTCTCGCTGCCGTCGATCACGAACTTCAGCGTGCTTTATGCGCGCGAACTGGGCATCATCAATTTCGGCTCTTTTTTCATCGTCGTCGGCGTCACGAGCCTGCTCGCGCGTCCGCTGCTCGGACGCCTTTCGGATCAAATCGGCCGCGATCTTTCGATCGCCGCGGGATTTGGCTTGCAGATCATCGGCTTGCTGGCGATCACGACGGTTTCGACTCTCGCCGGCATGATCAGTTGCGGCATGCTCTACATGCTCGGCAACGCCTTGGGCAGCTCGACGACACTGGCGCTCGCTCTGGAGCGCGCTGATCCGGAGCGCCGCGGCAAACAAATGGCGACGTTCTCGATCGCTTACCCGCTGAGCTATGGCGTCGGCTCGCTCCTCACCGGCAGCACTGTCGAAGTCGCCGGCTACGTCGGCATGTTTCTGGCGTTGGCCGCGCTGCAGTCATTGGGATTGATCTTCGCTTTGATCCAGTCACAAAATCTCCGCTCCGAACCGGCCTGATTCGTTCTGGTTCAATGCCAAAGCCTAAACTTGAATCGATCTGGACCCGCGCCTTCGCTCTGCTTTGCCTGGCTGAATTCCTGGGCTACGCGCAGCATTTCGTTCTCCAACCGACGTTCCCGCTTTACATTACTCACCTCGGCGGTTCGCCTTTTATTGTCGGACTGGTGATCGCGTCCTTCGGCGTCACCAGCGTGATCTCGCGGCCAATCATCGGCTATTGGGCCGATCGCTGGAGCGTTACAGGCGTGATGATTCTCGGCCTGCTCACGCAAACGCTGAGCAATCTGATCTGCTTCATTCCTCTCGCCGGCGCGACGATGATTGCCAACGGTTTTAGAGGCATTGGCTGGTCCGGCATGAACACCGGCGGCTACACGCTGCTCGCCACCGCGGCGCCAGCGGATCGGCGCGGCGAAGCATCCGGCTACTACGGCGGCGTGCAGTCCACGGCGACGATTTTGTTTCCGGCCGTCGCTTTGTGGATCATCGAGGCTCCGCGCGGCGGTTTCAACGCGGTGTTTTTCGTCGCCATGAGCCTGGTTCTTATGGGTGCGGCAGCAGCGTATATGCTGTCGCGAGAAATTCCGCGCCACCAGCCTCGGAGCGAGTCGGAGCCAAGCGAATCCTGGTGGCGCGAGATCATCAACATATTCGACCGCCACATCCTATTGGCTGCGACTCTCCTTTTCGTGCTGCATCTTTCGCTGCCCTGTCTTTCCAGCTTCGTCGTGCTTTACGCCCGTCAACTCGATGTCAGCCATTTCGGTTGGTACTACGTCGCCATCGGCATCACCAGCACGCTCGCACGTCCGCTGCTCGGCCGGCTCTCGGATAAAATCGGCTGCGGCCGCTCGCTCATCGTCGCCTTTGGCTTGGAAACCATTGCTTTGCTGATCATGCCGATCGTTACGGATCTCGCTGGCATCATTTGCGCCGGCGCGCTTTGGTATTTGGGCTCTGCCATCGGCGGCGCGCGCATTCTCGCATTGGCGATGGAGCAGGCTCCCGCTGAACGGCGCGGACGCGCCATGGCGAGTTTTTCTGTCGCCTTTCCCTTGAGCAACGGAACAGGCGCATTGCTAAATGGCTTCGTCGTCGATCTCGCCGGCTATCAGTGGATGTACATCACAGCGGCCGTGATGTGCGCTTTTGGCCTCGTGCTGACATGGAAACAGTGGGGGAAACTGAAATAAAGCCGCATGGTCGAGTCCTTGTCACGCCCTGCGAGATAAGTTAAGCATGAGCGGTTCAAACCGCTGGACAAGATAATATTGAGGAGACCGCCACGATGAAAAACCGTGTTTTCGCGCTCCTGTCTCTCGCATCGCTCACTGCGGTGGTCTTTTGCGCGCACACCGCAGCTGCGAAAAGCTACATCGCCTACATCTCGGACTCGAGCAATTCATCGGTCGTCTACTGGATCGCCAAAGAGGCCGGCATCTTCAAAAAGCACGGCCTCGATCTCGATACGATATTTATCGACGGCAGCGTGCGCGGCATTCAGAGTTTGATCGCCGGCGATCTCGGCTACAGCGGCGCGGTGGGGACGGCCGTCATCAACGCCAAGCTCGCGGGAGCGGAGATCGCGATCATTCAGAGCCAGATGAATACGCTGCCGTACTTCGTCGTCGGCAACGCGAGCATCAAGTCGCCGGAAGACTTGCGCGGCAAGACCGCTGCGGTGCACATTCCCGGCACCTCGGCGGACTTCGCGCTCCGGCTGGCTTTGATGAAAGTCGGCATTGGCTACAAAGACATTAAAGCCGTCACGCTCGGCGGCGCGCCCGCGCGGCTCGGCGCAACCATTGCCGGACAAGCGGATTTTACAATCGTCAGCGAAGGAGAAAAACTCCAGGGCGAAAAGAACGGGCTCAAAGTGATTATCGATATGGCCAAGCTCAAGGTGCCGTTCCAATTTAACTGCAGCGTGGCGACCCGGAAGAAGATTCGAGAAAATCCCGATGAGGTTCGTCGCGTCGTCTGGTCGCTGGGCGAAGCGGGCCACTACTTCAAAACGCGTAAAGATGACGCGATCAAGATCATGCAGAAATATACCCGCGGCTTGGACCGAGCCGTGCTCGAAGGCGCCTACGCGGCCAATTACGAATTTCTGGTTGAAGATACTTACCCGACGCTCGAAGGTTTGAAGCAAACTCTCGAAGTACAAGCGCTCACCGATCCGCGCGCCGGCAAAGCCAAACCGGAAGACTTTCGTCGAGCTTACGCTTCGTCGACGAAATGAAAAAGAGCGGCTTCGTCGATAAGCTCTATGGGCGCAAATAAGGTGTTTGTCCAGCCTGTTCCACGCGCGCGAGTTCGGAGCTGTTAATCTATGAAATTCGGCATCTTCATCTTCGGTGACAACCATCCAGAGCTGGGCCGCTCGAATCAGAAATACTACGAAGAAGTTCTCACCGTGGCGGAGTGGGCCGAAGAGTTGGGCTTCGATTCTTTCTGGCTCGGCGAGCATCATCTCTATTGGTATGGCACGTGTGTGTCGCCGCCGATGCTGATCGCCGCGCTCGGCCAGCGCACAAAAAGGATCCGCTTGGGTCCGGCGGTCGCGGTGCCTTCCTTTCATAATCCTCTCGTGCTCGCCGAAGAGTACGCGTTCGCGGACAATCTCTGTGGCGGGCGACTAGAATTTGCCTTGGGGAGCGGGTTTTCTCCGGTAGAATTCAAAACCTTCGGCATGACGATGGAAGAAGCCAAAGAACGCTTCTGGGAAGCGACTGACGTGATCTTAAAGGCCTGGGAGCAAGAGGAGTTCTCGCACAAGGGAAAATATTATCAGTACGACAACGCGACCCTTTACGTGAAACCGGTGCAGAAGCCGGGGCCGCCGATCTGGCTTGCCGCATCGAGCGACGACACTCTGGTCAAGGCTGGAGAACTCGGCTGGCCGATGATGGGCATTCCGTTCGCGCGCTCGAACAATCTCCTCGATGTGAAAGCGAAGAACGATCTATACAAAGACAATTACGTTCGCTCCGGCCACAAAGCCGAGCCGAGCATCATGGTCGCTTTGCACGTGTACCTGAATGAGAATGAGAACGATGCCGTGACGCTCAGCCGGCCTTATTTCGACCGTGTCACTTCATTCACCAAGACGCACCGTCGTCCGGGATCGAAGATCCCCAATTTCGACGAGCTCAAGAGGGAAGGCTTAGTTGTCTTCACTACCCCATCCCAAGCAGACGCTATCTTCCGGGAATATGAAAAGACTGGCGTCACCCACGTGATCTGCATGGTCAACTTCGGCGGTGTGCCGATGGTCCATGTGCGCCGAACGCTGGAATTGATGTCCAGTGAAATCTTTCCAAGGTTTCAGCGAGCAAGTTAATTCTGGGTGCAGCGCTGCCAATGCGCTCGAAATGGCGCCGGTGTTTATCGCCATCGTGTTGTTGGCGTTATTTGGCATCGCCCTCGTTAGTCTCGTCACCTATATCGAAAATCGTTTTTGTAACTGGTAAAACAAACCAGGGCATCGAGATCGACTCTGCACAGGAAGTTAGGTACGTCTATGCGCGAAATCCGTCATTGGCTTTTCTTGGTAATCATCCTATGTCTCCAGTCGCTTCCTCTTGGCGCGGCCGAATTATCGCCATCGGGCTTGTGGAAAACCGTCGACGAGCATTCCGGCAAGGCCAAGGGCCTGATTCGGATTCGCGAGGTCAACGGCCAGTACGAGGGCAAGATCGAAAAAATTTTCCCCGCACCAGGCGACGATCCGGCGCCGAAGTGCGAGAAGTGCGACGGCGCCCGGCGTAATCAACCTGTGCTGGGCATGACGTTTATGTGGGGGCTCAAAAAGCAAGGCGACGAATACCAAGCGAGGAGAGATACTCGATCCCGAGACTGGCACGATCTACCGCGCTAAGATGAAAGTTATCGACGGCGGCAGTAAACTCGAGGTGCGCGGCTTTGTCGGCTTTTCCTTATTCGGCCGCAGCCAAATTTGGCTGCGCGAGGAGTAGAGCCGCTCGACAATTTTCGTCATTTGATAAAATCGTTTTCATTCGCAAAATTAAATTCCGGAATACTCGCAATGACTGAAGTTCTTTTCGTCGACACCACACTGCGCGACGGGCAACAAAGTCTATGGGCGTACAACATGAGAACCGGCATGATCGTGCCCATTGTGGAATACATCGACGCTGCCGGTTTCGAAGCCGTCGAGCTCGGCGGACCGGTCGAGCTGCCCAAGTGCGTCAAAGAGCTGCGCGAGGATCCCTGGGAGCGCTATCGGTTAGTCATCCCGAAATTCAAAAAAACACCCTTACGGTTGATCCACGGCACGCGCAGCGGCTTTGCGATTTACCCGGCAGCGCTGCATCAGCTTTACGATACCTGCATGGCCAATGTCGGCGTAACCGAGGTGCGCATTTCCGACTCGTGGAACGATCCCGCGGATTGGGCTTGGCGCGTTAAACAAGCAAAGAACGCCGGACTCAAACCGATCATTAATCTTATTTACACCGTGTCGCCACGTCACACCGACGAATACTTCGCCAGCAAGATCCGCGAAGCATTCGCTCTCGATGTCTATCGGGTTATTTTCAAGGACCCGGGCGGCATCTTGACTCCCGAAAGAACCAAGACTGTAGTGCCGGCGGTGCTGAAGGCAGCCGGCGGGAAGACCGTGGAATTGCACACGCACTGCACGACGGGACTCGGCACGCTCTGCTGCCTGGAAGCGATCAAAGCCGGCATGACCCACGTCAACACCGCCATTCCACCGCTGGCTGATGGCTCGTCGAATCCGTCGATTTTTAATGTTGCGATGAATGCGCGCGCGTTGGGTTTCAAAACGGCGATCGATGAAGAACCGCTGCGTCACGTGGCGAAGCATTTCACCGCCTGTGCCAAGGAGGAAAACCTGCCCATCGGCAAAACGCCGGAATACGACTACGCGCAATACGTGCATCAAATTCCTGGCGGCATGATTTCCAACTTGCGTTATCAGCTGCGCCGCGTCGGCATGGAAAACAAAGTTGACCGGACGTTGGAAGAAGCCGCTCAGGTACGCGCCGACTTCGGTTACCCGATCATGGTGACACCGCTGTCGCAGTTCGTCGGCAGCCAGGCGGCCATCAATGTCATCGTCGGCGAGCGCTACAAGCAAGTCACCGATCAGACGATTGAATACGCCATGGGCATCTGGGGCAAAGAGGGCGCCGCCTTCATGGACGCGAACTGTGAAGGAGAAAATTCTCAACCGCCCGCGCGCCAAAGAGATTGCCGAGCGGCCCCATCCAAGTGATTCTCTGCAAGACTTGCGGCGTAAATACGGCGGACAAGGCATCTCTGATGAAGAAGTGCTGTCACGCTTTTTCACGAGCAAAGAAGATGTCGAGCGCATGCACGCCGCCGGACCGCCGCGTCACTATCGAACCAATGGAAACCCGCTGGTGAATCTCGTCGGCGAACTCAGCAAACAAACCGAGCGCAACAGCGTATTCATACAGAAACCGAATTTTTCCCTCCGTTTGGAAAAGCGCCGGACCTTGTAACCTCTGCTCCAGAACAAAGGTTTTGTCTAAATGCGACTAGAATCTTAGAATTCTGCAACCAAACTGGATCGTTTCGTAATCGATTTCCGCACCATCCATACACAGCCGAAGTAGGCGAGCAAAAAAATTATCGGCAGCGGCGGCGGCACTGGGTTGCCGACCACCAGAGGTAAAATGGGCAGGACACTCAAGCAAATTAACAACGGTGGAACGAATAAGGGAACTGTCGCGCCCGAGAGTTTCAAGGTCAATGCGCTCGGCACAAGCAAAAAAGAAAGATCGTGCGAATAAAGATGCGGCGTTATCAGCATCATTGTAAGAAAGTTTCCGATCCACAAAAATGCTGTCTTATCGTCGCCATCCACTTTGCTCGCATTAAGCCACATGGTCAAAAGGGCTATGGGAACCACCATTGCAACCCAAAGATACGGTGCCAGTGAAAACGGCGCAAAATATTGGACTAACGCTCTCAAGTTATGCATCTTCTCGGGATAGCTTCCGAAGCCACTTTCGGTCGTACTATAGAATCTCAACAGTTGAAGATATTGGCTGATTCCTTCTGTCCCAACGAGAACCACAGACAGCAAGCAGAGCCCCGCGACTACGACGGCGGCAATCGAAAGCGCCTGCCACAGCCGTTGAAAAGTGAGAGCAATAAACGGCACTGGGAGGAGTTGAGGTTTCAAGAAATTAAGTCCGGCCCAAAATCCCGCGATGGAATTGTTTGCCGCTCATTGCCGAGAACATAAAGGCAGTAAGACAGAACAAGACCACCAACGAAGTCTGCCCTTGGAGGAGAACGCTATGGACACCGAAATTGCAAAACGTGCTGAGTAGCAACCATGTCGATTGTTCGCTTTTGAGACCGAGCTTGCGGATTAACAGCCTGAGCGTGAACACCAATAGCAGCGCCGATATTGACGAGGGTAATTGCCACAAAAGCCATGCGGAACGACAGCCAGCCCAATGGCATCAATACAAGAGCCGTGACCGGCGGATAGGCGAACGGCAAAATCGAATCGCCGATGCGGTTGTCGATCGCTTTTTGAATCGCCAGCTGCGATGCGTTGTCGTAAAGCGCGGAGGGTTTTTCCCAAATCAGTTTGGCGCGCGGCGTAAAACTGCGGAAAATCGAGCCGACAGTCATCGCATAGCGGATGTCCAAAGGATGAATGTCTCGTACCAATGGCGAATGGTCAGCATCGTCAGAGCGAGACCGATACCGAGCGCCACTGCCTTAAAACGATTTTTCCAACGTTCCGATTGCTGCATGTCCGTTCGTCTCCGCAAATTCCCTTCGAGCGATATATACTATAGCATAACTAACATTGCCGGTCGCGGCAAATTTCGTGCGAAACGCTGCGCAATAGATATTTTGGAATCTTGGGCTAAGATAATCAGTAATGAATTCACAGAAAGATCATGGCACGCGTAACGCTAATCGAAGAAACCGAACACCCTGAGCTGGCCGAATCCATCGCCAAGATCAAAGGCGCGCGCGGCGGCCAGCTCATCAACATTTATCGGCTGATGTTGCATAGCCCGGCGCTGGCGAACGCGTGGTTCGAGCTCAATCAGGCCGTGCGCTACGGCACCGAGATCGACGGCCAAAGCCGAGAGCTGGCGGTCATCCGCGTGGCGATTCTGAACGACGTCGAATATGTCCAGCGCGCGCACGGACCGGCGTACGCGTTAAAAGAAGGGTTGACGCCGGAACAAGTCGCGGCCTTGGAAAACTGGCAACCCTCGAAACTGTTCAGCGCACCACAACGCGCGCTGCTTGCTTACACGGATGCGATGACACAGGAGATCGACGTTGCCGACTCGGTTTTTAGCGAACTGCGCCAACACTTCAGCGAGCGCCAAACCGTCGAGCTAACGATGCTGATCGGCGCCTACAACATGCTGACGAGATTTTTGAAAGCATTGAAAGTCGACCCGGAACCGTAAACACCGTCCAAAGTGCGCGCCTAGCGCATCCTGAGCTTCGAAGGATCTGTCGCAAAATAAGAACGATCCTTCACTTCGTTCAGGCTTTGAACAAGGATCGTTCAATCGCGCCATCAACGACCCATATATGAAGTTCGTCGTCGAAAACGATAGTTTTCTGCGCTTGATCCAAGTCGTCCTCGATCCCAGCGCCCCGAAAGAGCGTTTCGACGCGTTCGCGCATTTTTGCAAACACGACACGCCGGACTTTCACGGCTGGTGCGATAAGATCCGCGCGCAGGTGCAAAACATCTATCCGGCAGAGGTGCATCTGGTCGACAACCAGGCAGAGCTGTTGGCGAACGTTTCCAGCGCGACCGTTGTGGTCGTCGAGGAGCTAGCGGTTGGCGCCAAAGAAATAGCCGCCGCGGGAAGCCCGCTCAGGTTCGTGCAAAAGTACGGCTTGACCACGCGCAACATCGACGAAGTTGCCTGCGCAACCGCCGGTGTGAAAGTATTGACGATTCGCCGGCGGGCGAATATCTCCACCGCCGAACAAGGATTGATGTTGATGCTCGTCCTGGCGCGCCAACTCACGCGCAATGCGAATCTCATTAGCGTCGAACAGTTGAAACGCGCCGGCTATGAACCGACGGCCTATGACCGCTCGCACACACCCAACGGTAACTGGGCGCGCATCCCTGGCATGGTCACGCTCTATCGTAAACAGCTTGGCATCGTCGGCCTCGGCGAGATCGGTCGCGAGCTGGCGCTGCGCGCGCTCGCGCTTGGTATGAGCATCGTCTACGCGCAGCGCACGCGCTTGCCCGCCGTCGTCGAACAGCGATATCAGGCAACTTATTGTTCTCTCGATGAGCTGCTGGCTACCTCTGACTTCGTGAGTTTACATCTGCCGCGCAGCGCGGCGACCGTCAACTTCATCGGCGCCGATCAACTAGCGGTGATTAAAGCCGGCACCTTTTTGATCAACGTTTCGCAGCCGAACCTGGTAGAGCGCGAGGCACTGCGCCAGGCGCTCGCTTCGGGACGGCTGGGTGGCTATGGGCTGGATACTTTCTATGAAGAACCGGGGAGCCCCAACGATCCGCTGATCCAATTCCCCAACGTGATCGTTACGCCCCATCTCGGCGGCTCGCCGCGCTGGAACTCCCTCGACGACATCGAGGAAGTTATCGTCCATCTTGGCAGCTTGCTTGCCTAACAGAAGTTACAGGGCTAGCGATCTTTCGCCGCAGATTCCGACGCAACTCGCCGCTGAGCGCAAATTTCTTCAATCGCTTTGAGCAGGACCGCCTGGGCTGCATCCCGCGGCTCGCCTGGGATCGGCGACTCTTCGAAGTACAGAAAGGTAAATTCCACATAAGAGCTGTCATCAACCGGCACGCACCAGCGCACCCAACTTTCTGCGCCTGACGCCCCCGGAGAGAACACGAGATTGGGCATGACGAATCTCGCACCGTCGAGCGGCGATACGTTGGCGCGGAGAATTCCTTGCAGGTAATTTTCGTCGCGGAGAATTTTCGTCAGCGCGAAACGCGTCGGTAGCTTGACGAACAATTCATGGACTACCAACGTTGGCGCCTCGCCCGGTCCCAGATATGTGAAAATCACGCCGCCGGCCTCGACGCACGGATAGGCCGGCTGTCCCACCGACATTCGTTGTTCTCCTCCCGGCAACCAATCGCCACGCACCACGACTTTGCCGCAAGCATCGAACAGCCAACCATGATACATGCAGCGCAGGCCGCCGGCCTCGACGCGGCCGTAAACCATATCGAAGCCCTGGTGCGCGCAGTAGCGTCCAATCAGCGCAGGACCGCTCTGATCGTCGCGAAACAAAATCAATTCTTCGCCGAACAATGTGACCGGCAACGGTTTGTCGGCCGTCAAGTCTTCCGATAAAGCTGCCGGCTGCCAATACCGGCGCATCAATTCGCCGCAGGGCGTGCTGCGGCCGGTTTGCGTCAATAAATTATTTTGTTCTTGAGTGATCATCGTGCGCGCTTAAAGTTGGCGAACCAATCCCATTTATTGCTTCAGCATCTTCACCAGCTCCTCATTCAACTTGGCGCCACCGCCTTTGAGATAGAAATTGAATAAGTCTTTGGGCTCCTGCAATCTGATCTTGTTGTCGCGCAGATATTTCGCCATACGCGAGCTTTCGACCAGATGGGACGAGCGCAGCTCATGTTTCTCGATGAGCGCTTGCCCTTCTTTGGAGATCATGAAAGCGACGAAGAGCTTGGCCAGATTGGGGTGACCGGAGTTCTTCGGCACGCCGAGATGAAAATAAGACGTATCGCCCGGAGTCGAGCCGAGCACCGCGACCAGCGGCGCGCTTTTCGCTTGCCACTTCCACATCGTCGCCAGCGCGTCGCCGATGTTCGCCATGATCGGAAATTCGCCGCTGATCACCCGCTCTTCCTCGCCGTAGCGCAGCCAGCCGCCGTTGAGCGCCACCAACTTGCGGGTAAAGTCTTTGAGCTTTTCTTCGCCCCAGATCAGCGACAACTCGACCAGCCAGTTGGGATAAGGCGGCACCGCGATCTTTCCCGCCCACGTCTGGCTCAACCGTGGATCGATCAAGTCCTCATAACTCTTCGGCGCTTTGTCCGGCGCTATCAGATTGGTGTTGTAAATAATCCCGCGCGGCGATGAATAAACCAGCACGCCTTTCTTGGCCACGATCTCTTCCATCGGCCGGGCGATCCACGGAAATATTGCCGACCAATTGACTTCTTCCAAGGCGTCTTCGCGAAATAAATTAGCGTACTGGCCTAGGGAGCCGAGATAGATGTCGGTCGACGCCTTTCCGCCGGCTTTGACCTCGCTGATCACCCGCGCCGCCATCGCGTTCATTTCCGGTCCGGCGCTGAAGCGAATCCGCGCATTCAATCCGAACCGCTTGTTGAAAGCCGCTTCAATTTCCGACAAGTCCTTTCTTGCCGCCGAAAGTCGTCGGACCGGCGACAAAGAAAAGCTCCTTCTCGTTCTTTGCGGCCGAGATCAATTGCTCCGGGGTCTCAGCCAAAACCGAACACGGCTGAGCGGCGAGGACTGACAGCAGAAAGAACAGCCGGCGTGCGTAGCGGTTTATCTGCGCCAAGAGAATTTTCCTCACACGCCGCTCGTCGCGACCAATCGCCCGGGGCGGGACCATTGTTTGAGAGATTTCCCCTCGGCCAGCGCGCGCAACTCGCGCCGCCAGATCTGCCGCATGAGGATAATCGCCGTATCCGAGCGGCCCAAACGCTCAGTTGCTCGGTTGGGAATCGCGCCTTGCCCTTCTTGAGCGACGTGATCTTGAATGTTCACGAGATCGGGGCGCTCCTCGATGTCGTGCACGCTCAGTTGTCCGGCCAGCGCCGCCGCCGCCATCACGTTGGCCGAGGGAAGCGCCGAGATAATTTCTTCTTGTCGACGTTGGCGCTCGCGAAAACGCAGCGCCGCATCGCCGCTCACGTGTATAAGCGCGATGTTGAAGCTCCGATGACTCACGTCATCGACCGGCACCCGCCAGGCGAAAGCTTCGCGCCAGCCTTCTTTCGCGCTCTCCGGCGAGCCTTTGATGTAAAGAATGTTGGGCATGAGGTAATGGTTGACCCGCGCGACGCCGTTGGCGCGCGTGCCGTACATCGCCACGCCGTAGTCGGTTTCCTCGGCGGTGATTTTTGGAATGTCCCAGTTGAGACCGAACTTGGTGAAGTTCGATTTCGCGTGGGTAAACGGCACATGCGCCTGATCGATGCCGTTTTCCAGCGTGTTGAAATAATTGCAGTGGCGGATATACGTGCCAACGTCGATCTCGCCGTCCTCCTCCAATTCGGGATAGCCTGGCAACGGCGGCGCCGCCCCCTCGCCGAAGTAGGCGAAGATCAGGCCCAAGTACTCCTGCGTGGGGCAGCTACGAATGGTTATTTTCTGCGCGAAACTTTCGTTTTCCGCCGGCTGCTCGATGCATTGGCCGGCGCCGTCGTATTTCCAGCCGTGATAGAAACAGCGGATGCAATCGTCCTCGACCCAGCCGACCGATAGCTGCGTGCCCCGATGGGCGCAGCGAAAATCGACGACGTAAGCCTTTCCGCTCGCGCCGCGATAAAGCGTGAAGCTTTCGCCCATGATATGGATCGGCACGGCGTAGCCGGCTCTCAGCTCCTGAGAAACGTAGACCGGCTGCCAGAACATTCTCAAATATCGTCCGGCTAACGTTCCCGGTCCGGTGTGAACGAAATCGACGCCGTCGCTCGTTACGCTCGGCGTTTCTGTCGTCGCCGTCATGGCAGAATACCTCCGGTCGTTTGCGCTGCCACGTTGATGAATAATGACGCTCGTGCTTCGAGAACCTCAGCGCGAACGGAAAAACCTCAACCGATTTCAACCGCTTCCCCGTTCGTCTTGAGCTTTTGTCGAAAGATGAACGGCTATTTTAGCGACCTGCAGGGGCTGTGGCGATCGGCCTGGATTTTGTCGCTGCGAATTCTTTAACTTTACGTCGCCGACGAGGCCACGTGCTGCTGCTTGCGCGCGTAGATCCAAAAGGTCGTCACCAGCGGCGCCATCACAGCGATCATGACTATTGCGATCGCCGCCGCGTCGCCGAGTCCGCCGCCGTGCCACTGGCCCCAAATGTAAGTCGACAACACCTGGCTTTTCGGCGACGCTAAAAACACCGCCATCGTTAGCTCGCGATAAGCCGAAAGCGACGTCCAAATCCAGGTGTAAATCAGTCCCGGTTTGATCAACGGCACGATCACTTTCAAGAGAATGCGCCATGTCGACGCGCCGCCGACCTGCGCCGCTTCTTCCAGCTCGCGATGCACTTGGATCATGCTGTTGTTGAGCACCCGCGTGCCGAAGCTGATCCAACACACGACGTAAACCGCCATCAGCACGAAGATCGTGCCGTAGAGCGGGACCACGTTGGAAATCAGCAATGCCAGATAGGCGATCGAAAGCGCGAACAGCAGGTGCGGCACCGGATGGGGCAAAAACGCAATGGCATCGAGCACGACGCGCCAGCGCATACGCGAGCGGGTGACGATCCAGGAAATCGCCGAACAAATGATCACGATGGCCGTCGGCACGATCACCATCAACAGCACCGTGTTCATCGCCGCCTCCAAAAGCGCTCTGTCAAACGCGATCTGCGTGTAGCGTTCGAAAGAGATGACCGATAGCGCGTGCCACGACGGTGCTTGAACGTAAGGCAATAATGACACCCAGAAAATCGCCAGCAGCGGCAACACGAATGCGAGCAGAAAATATGATCCAAGCAAGCCCCAACCGAGCAGCCACCAGCGCCCGAGCGCGACCGGCCGCGACTGATACGACTTGCCCGAGATGATTTGATAACGGTGGCTCTGCTTCAAAGCGCGGAAATAGGGAATCATCAGAATCAACGAAAAACCGACCATGAGGCTGCCGTAGGCGCCGCTGAGCCCGTAACGCGGCAAGCCTTCGTTGGGATTGATCATGAAGTAGATCGCGGTGCTGAAGGTAAAAATATTATTGGCCATGCCGATCACTCCCGGCACGTCGAAGGCGGCGATAGCCACCGTAAGCATCCAGATGACGGCCGAGAACAACGCCGGCCAGATGAGCGGCAGCTCGATGCGCACGAGCGTGCGCCACTGGCTCACGCCGTGGACGCTGGCGGCTTCGACCAGCGCAGGATTCATGCTGCGCAAGGCCGCCGAGATCATCACATAGGCGAGCGGGGTTAGCGTCATGCCTTGCACGAAACCGATTCCGGGGAGCGTCGCAATATTGAGCGGCGCGTTTGTCAGGCCGAAAAGCTGCATCAAGAAAATGTTGATCACGCCGATGCGCGGATGGAGCAGAAACACCCAACCCATGGCTTTGAGAAAAGTCGGGAACAAGATACCGATGCTGAGCACACTCATGGCCACTGTCTTGTACGGTATGTCGGTCCGTTCGATGAACCAGGCGAAGATGAATCCCAGCGGCACCGAAACGGCGATCGTGATCGCCGCGAAAATCAGCGTGGTGGTCATGACCCGATAGGTATAGGAATCGCCGAGCAGCGCCGCGTAGTTCTTCAATGTGTACGCCGAAGGCTGGCCGGGCACGCCCGTGCGCAGGCTCATCCAGATGATCATGCCCAGCAGAGTGAGGATCGAGAGCGCCGCCAAACCGGCTATCGCCAAGAGCCCTAGCTTCGACCAATTCACCAGCGGCCGCGGTTGATCAACAGTGAGAACTTGTGTCGACATGCAGCGTTATATGTTTCCGATCCAGCTAAGGGAGGTTTGAAACCCGGGCCTATTTCAACAGGATTTTCGTCAACTCTTCTTCCAGGCTGGTGTCTTCCTTCTGGAAAACTTCGTTCAGCTCGCGCGGATCTTGCAGCTTAAGCTTGTTGGCTTTGACGTACTTTGACATCAGCGTGCCGTCGACCAGGTAGGAGCTGCGCATGTCGTTCTTTTCCAGCACTGCCTGGCCTTCTCGGGTCACCATAAGCGCGATGAATAGCTTGGCCATATTCGGATGAACCGAATTTTTCGGCACCGACAGTTGATAATAAGAGCTTGTCGCCGGCGTCGAGCCGGGCAGCCCCACGAGCGGCGCCCCCTTGGCTTGCCATTTCCACATCGCCTCCAGCGCACCGCCGGTGCTTGCCATGATCGGGAACTCGCCGCTGACGATGCGTTCTTCCTCTCCCTGGCGCAATCGTCCGCCGACCAGAGTCGCGAGCTTGCGCGCGAAAGGCAAAACTTTTTCCCGCCCCCAAATCGGCGACACGCGCAGCAGCCAGTGAATATACGAAGGGATCGCCATCTTTCCCGCCCAAGTGGGCGCGAGCGCCGGATCGATCAGATCTTCGTAACTCTTCGGCGCCTTATTTTTCGGGATCGAGTTCGAATTGTAGATGATGCCGTGAAACGAAGCGTAAATCAGCACCGACTGCTGCGGAAAAATTTCCATCTCTTTGGTCACCCAGGGAAAGACTCCCGACCAGTTCACCTTTTCCAGCGCCTTTTCTTGATCCATGGTCACATAAGTCCCGTCGGACCCTAGGTACATGTCAGTGGACGATTTGGCTCCCGCCTTTTGCTCGGCGATGATGCGTGCGGCCACTTGAGGAAAGCTCGGGCCGCCGGTGAGACTGACCTTGGCCTTGAAACCGTAACGTTTGGCGAAAAGATTTTCGAGCTCGGCAAATCCTTTCTTACCGCCGAAAGTCGACGCGCTGGCGACCAGCATGACTTCCCCTTCCTTCTTCGCTTCCGCGACGATCTGCTCCAGCTTTTGCGCCTGCGCGGATGTAGCGGATAATAGCGCGTGCAAAAAGACGCCGCAGACGATCAAGACATAGAGCATCAGTTTCACCTCTCTCAGCAATGCGGCCGCGAATGGAGGATGGAAAATTGCGATCCTCGATCTTCGACTCGTATTAGCTTCAACTCAATGCCTCGACGGCATCTCTGCTGGAGTCGAAGGTAATCGGTCCGTTGTCATTGGAATCTCGAATCACGCCGATCGGATCCTTGCCTTGTTGCACCGCCTCGATCGAGTCTCGAATCATCTTGCGCAGCATCAAGATCCCTTGATCCGAGGTTGCTAAATGCTCCTTGGTGCGATCCGCGACTAGGCCCTGGCTTTCCTGAGCCACACGGTCTTGCTCCCGGTTAGGAAGATTCCACCAGCCGTCTTGGACTCGCTCGTAAACGCCCGGTTGGCTTTTTCTAAATCCTTTGATGGACAACGCCATCGGTCTAGTCGGTTTCCCCTCTTTGTGCGGATAGAAATCGATCCAGAACGTGGTCGTCGTGACATCGTCGGTCGGAACGCGGAAACGGATCACCTGGCGCGGTTGCTCGCCGACGCGTGCCGCGGAGTGGCGCACATGCGATGGAAAAACGTAATGGGAAATGCGCGGTTTCGACACATCTTCGATCCAGGTAGTTTCTTTGATGCCGAATCGCGTCGGCTCCCATTTAATCGTCGGCCGCTTCAATGCCATGTTTGGATAACCCGCCGCATGCAGCGCGATCGAATGCGCGCCGTCCGCCGAGTTCTCGGCGCGCTGCAACCAATTGCAATTTTCTTCGTCGCCGCCGACCACGCGGCAGCCGTCTTCTCTGACGAGCAAGTCGTAACTCGGCAGCATTGGCACCGGCTCCGGCCCGACATAAGCGAAAATTAGTCCGGCGGCATCGTGCGCATGATATGCCGGGTGCTTAATACGTTCTTTGAAAGTGCTATCGCCGGGCTCCGCAGGTTGCTCCAAACAATTGCCTTGAATGTCGTAGAGCCATCCGTGATAACAACAGCGAATGCCATTGTCCTCGACGCGGCCATATTCGAGCGAAGTACCTCGATGCGAACAATGGAGAGCGACGAGTCCGAGTCTGTCCCGCGCCATCGCGAAACATCGCAAACTCTTCCCCCAACAACTTCACTTTGACCGGAGCGCCTTTGGCTTTCACCGTTTCGCTGAACGCCACCGGCCACCAGTAACGGCGCAGCATCGTTCCCGCCGGCGTACCCGGACCGACACGAGTCAAGAGTTCGTTTTCTTCTTTCGACAGCATGGGAGGATTTCCTTCCTTCTATTCGCAACGCCCAATCGGATCATCAAGACATTCCGATGTAGGGGCGGACCTGTGTGTCCGCCCTCCGAACGGGCGACCACATAGGGTCGCCCCTACACCATGCATCGTTCACTGCTTCAGCATCTTCGTCAGCTCTTCTTTGAACTCCAAGCCGCTATCTTCGCCTTGTAGATAAAACGCGATCGAATCTTTAGCTTCCTGCAGCTGCACTTTATTTTGTTTCAGATACTTCGCCATGATCGTGCCTTCGACGAGGTGCGAAGTGCGAAAATCATTTTTTTCGAGGATGGCTTGAGCTTCTTTCGACGCCATAAAGCCGACGAAGAGCTTTGACAAGTTTGGATGCGCGGTATTCTTCGGCACACCGAGCTGAAAGTAAGACGGCAGCACCGGCGTCGAGCCCATGATCGCCACCAGCGGCGCGCCCTTGGCTTGCCACTGCCACATTTGCTCCGTGGCTCCGCCCATGTTGGCGGCGATCGGAAATTCCCCGCTGACCACGCGCTCCTCTTCGCTGTAACGCAACCGCCCGCCGCTCAGCGCCACCAGCTTGCGGGTGAAATTCTTGACCTTGTCTTCACTCCAGATCATCGACAGCTCGACCAGCCACGAAACGTACGGCGGGATCGCCATCTTGCCGGCCCACGCCGGACTCAATTTCGGATCGACCAAATCTTCGTAGGTCTTCGGCGCCCTGTCCTTCGGAATGAGTTTCGAATTGTAAATAATTCCGCGCAGCGAAGTAAAAATCAGCAAGCCCTCGCTCGGAAATATTTCCATGTCTTTGGTGATCCACGGAAAGATCCCCGAGTAGTTCACTGTGTCCAGCGCCTTCTCTTTGTGCAACAAAGCGAAATGCGATTGCGAGCCGTGATAGATATCGCTCGACGCTTTGGCGCCCATCTTGAGCTCGGTGATCACCCGCGCCGCCATGGCGTTCATCTCTGGTCCGGCGCTGAAACGAATCTTGCCGTTGAGACCAAATTTTTTATTGAACGCGGATTCCAACAGCGACAAAGTCTTTTGCCCGCCGAAAGTCTGCGCCCCGGCAATAAAAGTAAACTCGGGTTCTTTCTTCGCTCCGGCGATCAATGAGTCCAAGGTCTCGGCCGCGCCGGCGGAATGAAATGAGACCAGGGCGAATAAAAATCCGAAAATGACGCCTTTCCTGCCGGTCTTCATTATGATTTCCGCTCCCGCCCTAACATTGAACTTTTGAAACCTTGAATCTTTGAATGACCAAACGTCTTGAACGTTTTGAACTGCTTGAGCGTTTTGAACGGGTTATTTAGTCCAGCAAATCCTCATGCGGCTGCAGCCGGATGATCCGATTTTTTTCCGGGTCGCGGATGACGCCGATCGGATCGCCTCCCCGCTTCACGGCCTCGATGGATTCTTTGTACAAGCGCCGCAAGAGAATCACCCCGCGGTCCGTGTACACTAGGTGTTCCGTCGTCCGGTCGTAGATCGGTCCCTGGCTTTCTTGCGCCACCCGATCTTGATCTCCTCTGGCAAACCAACCGATGGATTCATCCCACTTGTAGACGCCGAACTGAGTCTCGCAAAGCCCCGCCGCCGAATCGTCTTTCATGATGTTGGCAACCGGCTTGCCGTCGACGACAACGCCGAACTCGACGGTGAAATGCATCGAGTGCGTATCATCGATCGGCACCCGCCAGCGCATGACCTCGCCGGCGCTGCTCGCTCTGTGTTCGGTCGGATGGCCTTCCTCGACATTGCCGGTCTTATTCATCGTCGGCATGACAAAAAAGTTACAGTGCGCCCATTTTTTACCGGCGACACGCCGTGTGTAGGTGTTGAGAATTCCGTATTCGAATGGTTGTGGATCGATCTCGCCGTCGTCCCAGTCCGGCGTCTTCGCCGTGCGATGCAGCCACTTCAAATGATTCTGATCGACGGAGTTTTCAATCATCTGAAAAAAATTACAGTTGACCGTACGCGCGCGCCGCGCCCGCACACCGTCCTCTCTCACCAGGACATCATACCTCGGCAACAGCGGCGCCGGCTCGGGACCCATATAAACGAAGATGACACCTCCCAATTCCTGCGCTTTGTAAGCCGGCTGACGAATGCGCTCTTTGAAGGTGCTCGCCGGCGGCTCGCCGGGAGTTTCCAAAACCTTGCCTTCGACGTCGTAAAGCCAGCCGTGATAACAGCAGCGCAGCCCGCCGTTTTCGATATGACCGAACTCCAAGGACGTGCCGCGATGCATGCAGCGCAAAGTCAACACTCCAACCCTGCCTCGATCGTCACGAAACATGACCACGTCTTCACCGAGGATGCGTCTCCGCTTCGGTTTGTCTTGAAGCTCCGCCGCCAAGCCGATCGGCTGCCAATAGCGCCGCAGCATCTCGCCCGCGGGCGTGCCCGGTCCCACTCTCGTGAGCATTTCGTTTTCTTCTTTACTCAACGCCATGACTGCTTTCCTCTCTGAATCAAAGCTAAAGGGAACGTCACCGTATCGCGGTCAGAAATATCCGACATGCTCTCGGTGTGTCAAGGCGAGGCGCAGGTAGTAGCGGTCAAGTAAATTTCACCCACATATCGATGTAAGGGCAGACCTATGTGTCTGCCCTTCGAACGGGCGACCACGCAGGGTCGCCCCCTCCAAATCTCGCGAATTCGAATCATCATCAACGCGTCTCACTGGCGGCGAGATTGTGTTGTAATGTCATCCTGAGGCGATAGCCGAAGGATCTCGTCTTTTGTAGCCCGTCAACCGGTCGAGATTCTTCACTTCGTCAGACTGTGTGAAAACTCCCTCGGAGCCCTTCGACGGTGCTGAGGGCGAACGGATAAGTACTCTATTTCTAATGAGACTACACCGTTCGTGGTGAGCCTAGTCGAACCATGAACGGTGTTTTCACGCAGTCTGGCGTTCAGAATGACACTGATTCCGACTTTTTGGTTGCGGCACAGTCTTGTGGAAAGAGGAATTAACCTCTAGCAGATGGACACCCGCCGCCAATCAATTGATCTTGTAGCCGAGCTCTTTGGCGACTTCCTTGGCAATCCGGTCGTCGGCGACTTCTTCAAAGCTCACTTTGCGGTCGGTGAATTGGCCGGCCAACTGGAGTGATTTCATGATCTGATCGATGCCGTCATGACTCGGCACGCCACTGCCGCTGACGGTTTTGCCATAAACCGCGTAGGTGTTTTCCGCAGCGTCGCGGTCGACTTTTAGAAAATTCGAGATCAACGCGACAGTTCTTTCCTTGGACTTGAGCATCTCCCGCTTGGCCACTTGCATGGCGCGCATCACCTTCTTTAACTCGTCGGCTCGATTACGCAGCGTCGCGATCATCACCGTGAGGCCACCGAAAGGCATCCGAGCATAGGTCCCCGCGTTGAGCACTTCGCGAAATCCTTTTTTCTTAGCGTAGAAATCGTAAGGCGGACTCATGAGCGCCGCGTCGATGACGCCGGTTTCCAGCGCTGCCATGAGCTGCGCCGCGGTGATCGACACGTACAAAAAGTTTTTCGGATTCTCGTGCACCGCCTCGAGGGCAATCTGCAAAGCTACATGCGCCGTGCCCCCCAAGCCGGTGATACCGATCTTCTTTTGCCGGAGATCCCGGATATTCGAAAATTCAGGCCGGGCGAGCAGCAAGTAGATAATCTCGTCGCTGGCGAACCAAACCGCGCGCGACTGAAGTCCTCTCAACGTCGCGCTCACCGAAGCCGGGCCCACACCGGCGAAATACCCGATCTCGCCGCTCGCCAACGCCGCGTTGGCGACCTGCGATCGAGCCTGAATGATTTCCGCTTGCAGGTCGTTGTCTTCGAAGGTCTTCCATCGATGGGCGGCGAATAACGGCAGCACGGCGATCGATTCGGTCGGATAGGTGACCCGAATCTTTTTAAACTTTTCCTGCGCGTGAAGCGAGCTCTCGAGATAGAATGACGCGACCAAAGCCGGGAAGAACAATATGAATTTTGAGCTTGACATAGGCAACTCCCACCATGGATGGAAATGAATTCGCGGTTATGTTTCTACTTCACGGTCCCTTCCCTCCATCAAAATCCAAAATCGGCGACTAATTGAATATTTGGATCCGTTTCGAATTTCGGGATCAAGTGTTTCTCTCTCAATCCTTGTGAGCGAGCTCGCGCGCGACTTGCAATGCGAGGCGTGGGTCGGCGATTTCCTCGAAAGCGACTTTCCGATCCGCGAATCGACCCTGAGATTGAATCCCCTTGACGATATTCTCCATGCCCGTTCGCGTCGGCACTCCGCTCCCAGCCCACGCCAATGCCATCATCTCATGCGTCTTTGTCGCGGTTTCCTGATCCATTTTCATCGTCTTGGCAATAAGGTCCACTGATCTTTCTTTTGAAGCAATGAGCGCTTCCTTCGCTTCTTGCAGCGCTCTGATGACGCGTCGGACTTGATCCGGTCTGGCGCCCAGAGTCTTGATCAGCGTCGTTAGTCCGCCCACCGGCATTTCCACCGCCGCGCCGATATCGAGAACTTTGCTGAAACCCTTCTTGAGTAATACAAACAGCACCGGCGGATCGACAATCACTGCTTCGATGCTCTTCGACTCCAGCGCGCGCTGCTGCTGTTGTGGCCCGAGGCCAACCACGATGAAGTCCTTCGGATTGGCCCCGGCTTTCTCCACGGCCATCGTAAACGCAGTGTGGGTCGTCGCTCCCAGGCCGCTCACACCGATCCTCTTGCCGCGAAGCTCTTGAAGCGTTTTCACCTCTGGCTGCGCGATAACATTGTAGATCAGCCGATTGGCGACGATCCACACCGCGCGCGACGAGCTCCCTCCCAGGGTAGCGCTCACCGAGCCGGGGCCAACGCCGGCGACGTATTCCAAGTCTCCGGCATTGAGCGCCATGACGAAAGCTGGAAGGTAAGCATCAAGAGTTCCGCCTGAATGCCGTTTTTGGCAAATAACCCGAGGTCCCGTGCGGCAAGGAGCGGCATACTGCTCAACGACAAGCCGATGTAGCCGATACGAACCTTGTCTTGAGCCAATAGACCGCCGCTGGCATTGGACACCAAGCAGAATGCTCCCACGAAAAACGATGCCGTTAAGAACTTGGGTTGCATCACGCTCGCCGCCCTTCATTCCTCGGTAACACTGGCACTCAAATTGGCTCGATCAACAATCGTACGGCTCGACTCCCGTCTCCCCCGACAATCCAAGCTACTCAATCTTGTAACCCAGTTCCTTCGCGACTTCTCTGGCGATTCGCGCATCGGCAACTTCTTCGAAGCCGACCTTCCTACCGACGAATTGGCCTAACAGCTGAAGCGATTTGACGATCTGTTCGATGCCGTCGCGGCTCGGCACGCCATTGCCGCTGACGGTTTTTTGATAATCAACAAAAGTGTCCTCGGCGGTTTCCCGGTTCAATTTCAGCACGCGGATCATCAGTTCAACACTTTTTTCCTTGGACTGAAGCAGGCTTCGCTTGGCGAGCTGCATAGCGCGAATGAGACGGCGCATTTCGGCCGGACGATTTTGAATTGTTGTGATCCAGCGTCGTCAGGCCGCCGAGCGGCATTTTTACATGCGCACCGATGTCCAACAGGTCGCGGAAGCCTTTCTTTTTTGCATAATAGAGGAGCGGCGGATTGAATTGCGCGGCATCGACGCTCCCGCTGTCGAGCGCGCTCAGCAAGTTTTGCGTGCCTACGCCGAGGATAATGAAGTCTCTGGAATTCTCGCCGGCGGCTTCGAGACCGATTCTCAGCGACACTTCGGTGGTGTCGCCCAAACCGCCCACGCCGATGCGCTTGGAGCGAAGCTCCCTCAGTGATTTGAACTCCGGACGCGCCAACAAGCGAGTAAATCAACTGGTCCGATGCAAACCAAACTGCCCTTGACGGTAGTCCCCGCAAAGTGGCAGCGACTGAATTCGGCCCGACGCCTGCGAAATAATGAATTTCTCCGGCTGACCATCGCGGCGTTGGCCACCTGCGGGCCGCATTTGAATGATCTCGACGTCGAGCCCGTTGTCTTCGAAAACTTTCCACTGCTGCGCGGCAAATAAATGAAGGCAACATATCGACGCACTAGGAATCGCGATTCTGATCTTGGTTTTTCCCTCCTGGCCGTACGCCGTCGCCCAATGGCTTAGCAGCGCCATTGCGATTGCAAGAATCCCGATCCGTTTTCGATTTTGGATTCTTCGTCGTTGCTCAGGACATGCTTTGGATTTTAGATTAGGAAACAAACTCAGCTGGAAAAATGCCCGCCAAAATCGATTATTCATGTTTTCGATTCCCCCATCTAAAATCGGCAATCGAAAATCCAAAAATATTTAGCTAGGTTTGTGGATGCCGGCGCTGGTTAGGTAATCATAAAGATTGGCGACGTTTAAGCGCATCACGTGCGGCGCCATGCCGTCTTGGCCGACGTCCATAGGATATCGGTCGGTCAATGCGGTGAGGTTGGCGACGCACTCCTCTTTGTTCATGCCGCGCTCGATGCCGCCGCGCACGTACTCGACCCATTCGCTGATGAAAGAGCCTTGCTCGTCCAAGTAGCGCTTATCGCAAACCGGCCCGTGGCCGGGGACGAACGTATCCTCGCGCAACGCGCGCAGTGACGCGAGCGCTTTCAGCCAATGATCCGGATTGGCCTCTTGGAGCCAAGTCTGCACCTTGCAAAAAATATTGTCGCTGGTGAAAACGACGCCTTCTTCTTCGACGATCACGGCCGCTTGGTACGGCGTGTGGCCGGGCATATGGATCATATGAAACGTGTGATTGCCCACGTGCAAGGTCATCTCGCTCTGAAACGTGATCACCGGCGCGTTGGCTTTATAGTTTTCCAGAAACTTTGATTCGTCAGGTCCGAAGGAAGCCACGCGCGCGACATGCGCGGCCAAATCAGTGCCGAGGATGCGCGAGCGCACGCCTTCGTGCGCGACCACCGGTACGTCGAAGAAAGCATTGCCGGTCCAATGATCGCCGTGCGGCTCGGTGTTGATAATGTAACGCAGCCGGCCGAGCCGCTCGATCTCCCCTTTCAACCGCACGGCGTCGCTCGGCTTATGCGGCGTATCGATTAACACCACGCCATCCGAGGTCGTGACGACGCCGTGATTGGCGCCCTTCAACCCGGTTTCCACGAGTACGTTAGCTGTCAACTGCTTCACGGCGCACCTCGTTTTGTAATCGACCCATGCAGGCTATTCGGCTTTATGACCCAATTCCCGCGCTGCCTGAATTGCAAATCTGCTATCGGCGACGTCTTCGAACGCCACCTTCTTGTCAGCGAAGCGACCCTGTGACTGAACCCCGCGGATAATATTTTCCATGCCCGCGCGCGTCGGCACGCCGGTGCCAACCCAGGCAACAGCCATGAGCTCATAGCTCCTGAGCGCGCTTTCGCGGTCCATCTTCATGACTTTTATCGTGAAGTCGACGGCGCGTTCTTTGGAGCTCAGCAGTAAATCTTTCGCCTCTTGCAGCGATTTGATGATTCTTACGACTTGCTCGGACTTTGAGTTTAATGTCTTCATCATTGTGGTCAAACCACCCACCGGCATCTCTACGACCGAGCCGAGATCGAGGATCCTGCTGAAGCCTTTTTTCAGCACAAGAAACAGCAACGGCGGGTCGACGGTTGCAGCGTCTACAGCTTTAGACTCTAAGGCCCGCAGGTATTGCTGCGGTCCGAGCGACACGACGATATATTCCCGCGGATTGCCGCCGAACTTTTCGATCGCCATCATCAACGAGGTATGCGTCGTCCCGCCTAATCCGGTGACGCCGATCTTTTTTCCGCGCAAGTCTTGTAAAGACTTCACTTCCGGTTGCGCGACGACCGAGTGTAGAATCCGATTGGAGACGACCCATACAGCGCGGGAAGGAATACCCGCGAGAGTCCCGCCGACTGACCCAGGACCGACGCCGGCGACGTATTCAAGCTCCCCGGCGCCCAGGGCCACGGCTGAGAGCTGCGACGTCAATAGCAGAATCTCGACGTCCAACTTATGGCGAGCAAATATTCCGGTTTCTTTGGCAGCGAGCAGCGGCAAGTTGCTGAGGGACGGTCCGACGTAGGCAATGCGAACTCTGTCCTGCGCGAATGAAGGATCGCCGAGGCATAGCGCGCAAATCAATTCACACAGGAGAATCAATCCAGCTCGCACTGTTGTGCTCGTAGACTAAGCAGATCCGGACACCCTAAAGCCAAAACCTTGAAGCCTAATCGACCTTGTAACCTAACTCCTTCGCGACTTCCCGCGCGATACGCGTGTCGGTGATTTCCTCGAAAGCAATCTTCTTGCCGGTGAACTGACCGAGCATCTGCAGCGATTTGACGATCTGCTCCATGCCCTCGCGGCTCGGCACGCCGTTGCCCGAAGCGCTACGCCGATTATCGGCGAACATTTCTTCCGCCACCTCTCGGTCGACGCGAATGGTGCGCATGATCAAATCAATCGCTTTTTCTTTCGACTGAAGCAGCGCTCTCTTGGCCATTTGCAAAGAGCGGATCACGCGTTTGAGCTCGCTCGCTGCGGTTTTGGATGGAGGCATTAGACGCGGTTATCCCGCCCAGCGGCATCTGCACGTGCGCACCGATATCGAGGAGCTCGCGAAAACCTTTTTTCTTGGCGTGATAATTCAACGGCGAATTGAGCTGCGCTGCTTCGATGGTGCCGCTCTCCAACCCGCTCATCAGCTGCGGTGCGCCCAGAGCGACAATAATGAAGTCTTTGGGATTTTCCCCGACCGCTTCCAGAGCAATGCGCAGGGCCACGTCCGACGTGCCGCCGAGTCCGGTAAGGCCGAGCCGCTTGCCGCGCAATTCTTTTAGCGACTTGAACTCGGGCCGAGCGAGAACCGTGTAGATCAGCGACTCAGAGGCAAACCAGACGGCTTTGGAAGGCAATCCCCGCAGCGTTGCCGCAACTGAGTTGGGACCGACGCCGGCGACATAGTGAATGTCGCCGCTGGCCAAGGCTGAATTGGCGGCTTGGGAGCGCATCTGAATGCTTTCAACGTCAAGGCCGTTCTGTTCGAAGATCTTCCACTGCTGCGCGGCGAACAAAGCCAGGCAGCAGATCGAGATGTTGGGGTAAGAGATGCGGATCTTGGTTCGGGTTTCTTGAGCCGAATCCCGGAGATGCCGAAACAACCAAGAGGAACGCCGCTCCCAAAACCGCGGCCGCTTGAAGTATCGGCCGTTGATTTTTCGTCGTCATTAATCCGCCTCCGGTTATAAGAATCGACAATCAGCTGTTGCCGGGCAGCGAACTGGCGGCACCAATCAGAAGATATTTTTCGCTTGCAAGGCAACTGCATCGTGATGTCATCCTGAGCCGATAGGCGAAGGATCTCGCTTCGTCCTTGAAATGCGGGATGCTTCGCGTGCTCAGCATGACACCTATAGAAATTTCCTCACCGCGCCCCAGCCTCTCAGGCAGGAATGGGCCGCCGCTCAGATTCGCGTGCTCGCCTTAACTCCCGCAGTCGCTGCCACATCGATCTCGAACTTCCGCCCGTTTTGCCGAATCACCACTCCGTATTCGCGCCGCGCCGCTTCGATGCGAAACGTAGCCGGAACGAACGTCGTCGAGCACGCGCGCCGGATCGCGCTCCAATGGATTCCAAAATCCGCCGCCACCGCCCACTTCGATGAGAAATCCGTCGCCGGCCTCGAGAGCGACATGCCCGGCGGTTTTCCCAGTCGGCAATCTCTGTATCGATCCGTCCTTGCGCACGATACTGAAGCGGTTGGCCAGCGCGTCTTTACCGCCGTGCAGTCCCCACGGCGGGCAAAGCGTCCGCTCCATCGCGGATTGCACGCTGGCCGGCGCGAGCATTCGTACTTCTTGCGCCACGCCGAGTCCGCCGCGGAACTTGCCCGGACCGCCTGAATCTTCGCGCAGCTTTCGATAGGAGATGAATATCGGCCCTTTCCCTTCGCCTGCTTCCACCGGCGTGTTATGCGTGTCGCCATCGTTGATGCAAAATGTTGCGTTCTGTCCGTCGCAATCGTGCAAGGCGCCCCAACCGCCGCCCGAAAGTGTCTGCGGAAAGTGAAAAGCGCGGCCAGTTTTGGGATCGAGACCGAAGGTGCGCGGAATGGCGAGGTCCGCGTGCTGCCCCGCCATAACATTGTCGGGACAAGCGGTCGCCAGCGCCTTGAAGATCGTATCCGCAACCGTCATCGGCACGGTCATCCAAGTGCGCACCGGCGCCGGTTTGGTGGCGCTCACGATGCGTCCCGGCGGCAAGATGACCTTGAGCGGCCGGAAAGAGCCGTGGTTGATCGGCAACAGCAGCGGCGTTGTGAGAAATTTGAAAGCGACTTCCGACGCCGAGCGTCCCGCCGTCGAACCCGAATTGTACGGCCCCGCCACTTGCGGGCTCACGCCGCTCAAATCAACGGTCATCTCGTCGCCCTGCACTTCGACGCGGACTTTGATCGGCACATGCTTGCCCAGGTTGACGCCGTCGTCGTCCATGAACGATTCGGCTTCGTAAACCCCGTCGGGAATTTTTTCCACCGCGGCGCGCGCCAACTTCTCGCTCTGATCGAATATCAGCCGCACGGACTCTTTGAACGTCTCGGCGCCGTAGCGCTGGAGCAATCGCGTTAAACGCCGCTCGCCGGTGCGGATCGCGGCGATCTGCGCGCGAAAGTCACCCATGGCGAATTCCGGCAAGCGGCAGTTGCTGCGAATGATCGCTGTCAGCTCGGCGTCCTGCTTGCCGGATTTGAATATCTTCACGAATGGCATCTGCAGCCCTTCGGAAAAAATATCCCGCGTCACCGCGCCGAGTACGCCGCCCACATCCTGCCAGTGGCCCATCGACGACGAAAACGCCACCAGCTCGCCATCGTGAAAAACCGGCAAAGTAAAAATCATGTGATTTAGATGGCTGCCCATCACCTGCGGATCGTTGGTGAGAAGTATGTCGCCGGGAAAAATGTTTTCCTTGCCCCAATGCGCGAGCTTGGCTTTGATCGCGTCCGACAGCCCGCGGATAAACATCGGCAACCCCAGGCCGATAGAAATCGTGTTGCCGTCGGGATCGAACAGGCCGACGGTGAAATCTTCGGCTTCATAGATAATCATGTTGTAGGCGGTGCGCATGAGATTGGTCTTCATCTCATCGGTGATCGCCACTACCGTGCTGCGGATCACCTCGACGGTAAAGGCATCCACCGTGGCCTCGCTGCGCTCGGCATCGCAAATTTCAGATTTCATATTCCAAAACTCGCCGCGCTCCCATGTGAGGCTGCTGTCTACTCCCCAACCTGAAATTTGGAATCTGGAATTTGTAATGCGTTATTTTGCCGGCGCAACTCCGCGGTCGCTGCGGCATCGAATTCAAACCGTCGTCCGTGCTGCTGAATCACGACGCCGTAATCCCGCCGCGCCGCCTCCAGCGACACGTAACCGGCGCGTACGTCGGCGAGCACGCGCTGGGCATCGCGCTGTAGCGGATTCCAGAAACCGCCGCCGCCTGCCGTCTCGATCAAGAAAGAATCACCCGCATCGATCTCCGTCGGTTTGATTTTACCCGTGGGAAATTTTTCTACCTCGCCGTTCGTGCGCTCGATCGAAATTCGATTCGCCAGCGCGTCCTTGCCGCCGTGTAGGCCCCACGGCGCGCAGATGGTCCGCTCCACATGGGCGTGAATCGTCGCCGTCCGGCGCATGCGCACTTCGTTTGCCACGCCGAGACCACCGCGAAACTTGCCCGGACCGCCGGAGTCTTGGCGCAAGGTGCGTCGCTCGACGATGATCGGACTCTTGGCTTCGGTCGCTTCTACCGGCGAGTTGTGCGTGTCGCCGTCATTAAGACACACAGTCGCGCTCATGCCGTCCTCATCGTGCTTGGCGCCCCAACCACCACCTGGATGGCCGATATGCGACCAGAAAAAGCGCCCGGTCGATGCATCGAAACCATGCGGGTTGACGGTACAGAGATCGGCGTAATGTCCGGCGATCGTGCGTTCCGGACACGCCGGCGCCAGCGCGCGAAAAATCGTATCGCACACGGTCATCGGCACGGTCATCCAGACACGCACCGGCGCCGGCTTCACCGCGCTCACCACTCGCCCCGGCGGAAGAATGATCTTGAGCGGCCGAAACGAGCCGTCGTTGATCGGCAGTAATAGCGGAGCCGTGACACACTTGAAAACAACTTCGGCGGCTGAGCGCCCGGCGGTAATGCCGGAGTTGTAGAATCCCGCCACCTGCGGGCTGACATCGCTCAGATCGATCGTCATCTTGTCGCCGCTGACTTCGACCCGGACTTTGATCGGAATATGTTTGAGGAGATTCACGCCGTCGTCGTCCATGAACGACTCGGCTTCGTAAACGCCGTCGGGAATTTTCTCCACTGCCGCGCGCGCGACTTTTTCACTCTGCTCGTAAATTAACCGGATGCTCTGTTTGAACGCCTCGTTGCCGTAGCGCTTTAGTAAATGCATCACCCGCCGCTCACCGGTGCGGATGGAAGCGAGCTGCGCGCGCATATCGCCCATGGCCCGCTCCGGCACACGCACGTTGGCTTTGATAATCGCAGTGATCTCGGGATTTTCTATTCCGGCCCGGAAACTTTTCACGAACGGCAGCTGCAGACCTTCAGAAAAAATATCGCGAGTCACGCCACCAAGCTGTCCGCCGACGTCCTGCCAATGCGCCATCGCAGAAGAAAACGCCATCAGCTCGCCGTCGTTAAAAATCGGCAACGTAAAAATCAGATGATTCAAGTGGCTGCCCATGGTGTAACTATCGTTGGTAAGGAGAATGTCGCCCGGCTCGATGTTTTCCTTACCCCAGTGCGCGATCTTCGCCTTGATCGCATCGGACAAGTCCGCGAATAAACATCGGCAGCCCGAGCCCGATGGAGATCGTGTTGCCGTCGCCATCGAAAAGTCCCACGGTAAAATCTTCGGCTTCGTAAATGATCGTGTGATACGCCGTGCGCATCAAATTGGTCTTCATCTCTCCGGTGATCGCCACCAAAGCGCTGCGAATCACTTCGGCGGTGAAGGCGTCGACGCGGGTTTTAGTCACTGATTGTGCGGTATTCATAATTTTATGTTTTAAACGGCTTGAACGATTTGAGGCTCGGCGCGCACTTATTGTGCGCTATTAAGCTGCATGACCAAATGTCCGAACGCATTCACCGTGACCGTATCGCCGGGCTCGACCACCGTCGTTGACGCCGCCTCCTCGATGATTGCCGGGCCTGAGATCACATTGCTTTGCAGCAGCTTGGTTCGATCATAGACCGGCGCCTCGACGGACCCGGCGCCTTCGAAGATGACCATGCGAGTACCGCGCCGAGCATTTGCCGGCGGCGTTTTTTCACCGGCGGTGATTTGGCCAAACTGCGGTTTGCCGAGCCGCCCGATCGCGGAGACACGCAAGCTCACGATGTCGGCGGATTCTTCCGGCGCGCTGTGGCTGTAGCGCAGCTCATGCGCCTCGTCGAAAAGCCGTTTGATCTCGGCGCGCGCGGTTTCATCACCGACCTTGGCGGGCATGCGCACCGCCACCGCGTGTTCCTGACCGACGTAGCGCATATCGGCGGCGCGCTCGAAGACGATCCGGTCGGTCGGAATACCCGACGCCTCGAGCGCCGCCCGCCCTTCGTCTTCTAGTTTCTTGAACTGATCTTCCAGTTGGAACATCTCCAGATTCGTCCATGCGTTCGAACAAAGTTTGCACGTAATCCCGGCGCAGATCGGCCATCAGCATGCCGAGCGCGGAAAAATGGCCCGGCGCGCTCGGAATAATTATTTTCCCGATCGACAATTCTTTCGCCACCGACGCGGCGTGCAGCGGTCCGCCGCCGCCGTAGGCAACCAGCGTAAAATCGCGCGGGTCGAGGCCGCGCTCGAGCGTCACATGACGCACCGCGTTGGCCATCGCCGAAGTGGCGACTTGCAGCATGCCCGAGGCGGCGCGTTCGAGATTGACGTTGAGCGGTTGCGCGATCCGTTCGCGCAACGATTTTTCCGCGGCGCTTCGATCCAAGCGCATTTCGCCGCCGAGAAAGCGCTCGGGCGAGAGTCGGCCGAGGATGACGTTCGCGTCCGTGACCGTCGGTTCGGTGCCGCCGCGTCCGTAGCTCGCCGGCCCGGGTTCCGCTCCGGCGCTGCGCGGACCGACATGCAGACCGCCGCCTTCGTCGAGCCACGCGATGCTGCCGCCGCCGGTGCCGACTTCGACGATGTCGAGAACGGGAATACGCACCGCGAGCCCTTCGTTATAGCCGCCGATGAAGTAATCCGGCGAAAGGCTCGGTTCGCCGCGCCGGATCACGCAAGCTTTTGCGGTAGTCCCGCCCATGTCGAAAGCAATCGCGGCGTCGAGATCGAGCAATTCGCAGAGCGCCATCGTGCCGACCACGCCCCCCGCCGGTCCAGACTCCATCATCTGAATGCACTGGCGCCGCGCCATGTCGACGTCGGACAAGCCGCCGTTGGACTGCATGATCATGAGATTGCCGCGAAATTTGTTGTCACGCAGCCGTTGTTCGAGATCACCCAGGTATTGACTCACTTTCGGTCCGACGTAGGCGTTGGCCGCAACCGTCGAAGTGCGTTCGTATTCGCGATACTCGCGCGACAGCTCATGGGACGCGCTTAAAAATAAATTTGCATCGGTTTCGCGCAGGATCTCGCACATGCGGATCTCATGCTCCGGCGCACGATAGGAATGCAGAAACAATACCGCCACCGCTTCGAATCCTTCTTCCTTGATGATGCGCGCCACCTCGCGCGCTTCCCGCTCGTCGAACGGCGTGCGCACCGAGCCGTCGGCAAGCATGCGCTCGGTCACTTCAAAAATATCTTCGCGCGGCACCAGCGGACGGTGCTTGCGAAAGCGCGGGTTAAAAGACTCGGGGCGGTTGATGCGGCCGATCTCGTAAACGTCGCGAAATCCCTTGGTCGTCACCAGCGCGGTCTTGGCGCCATTGCGCTCGATGATCGCGTTGACCACCACCGTGGAACCGTGAATCAAGGTCGACACGTCGGCGAAGCGCACGGCAGCCTTGGTCAAACCTTCCAACACCCCGCGCGCCAACTCCGCCGGCGTCGACAGCGCCTTCGCCAACGCCAGCGAACTGTTCGCCTCGTCAAACACGACCACGTCGGTAAATGTTCCGCCGATATCGACTGCTACGCGCAAGTCTTCGCTCCAGTCAGAATCTCAGATTGCGAGATCTTGGAGTTCACTGGAGTATTGAGGCAGACATCCGAACACTCCATCATTTCACTATCTCCATCGCTCCAATCTGCTTCATCCGCACCGATGATTGGCCAGATACTCACTCAGCCACTTGTTCCAGGCTTCGTCGATCAGGCGAATCGCGCTCATCTGCGGATCGCCGCCATCGACGCTCTCCACCAGCGCGACGACGCGCAGGTTGACGCCGGCCAGATGAGGATCAGCGCAGAAATTGTCGCGGATCATCACGACTCGTTCGGACTCCAACTCCGCTAAAGCGCGGTCGGCTTCTTCCGTGCCGATCCCATAACGCGCCAGCGAAGCCTGCAATTCGGTCATGAAGCGCGCTTGTTTGTTGCGGCTGCGCAATAATTCGATGACCGTTGTGCGAGGATCTTTACGTTGAGAAACAGTTTTTGTTTCGGCGGGATGATCCATCTCGGTTCGCTTGAGCCAGCGCCTGTCTCGCGCAGAACTCTATGGAAGCCGATGGCGCTTGTCAAACATGCGCAAACGACAACGGCGCACCGATTCTCCACTCAAAAGTCATGTTGAATTTGCTTCTTCCCTGTGTAAATCTGATTTTCCCCATGGCCGATCAGACCGCCACTCTTTTGCGCGAGCTTCCATCCATCGATCGTCTGCTCAAACATGCGCGCTGCGAAGCATTGCTGGCGCGTTACAATCGGGAATATGTCACGGAACAAAGCCGCGCTGTTCTCGAACAGCTTCGCGCTGAGATCAGGCGGAGCGGTCGCTCAGTCGAACTGAGTGAAGATGCGATCGTCGAACGGATCGAAAGCGCGATTTTTATTGACGGCCAACCGGGGCATATCCGAGTTGTCAATGCCACCGGCACCATCTTACACACGAACTTGGGCCGCGCCTTGCTACCGCGCGCGGCGATCGACGCCATGGTCGAGGTCGCCGATCATCCGATCAATCTGGAATACGACCTCGCCGCCGGCAAACGCGGCAAGCGCGAGGAAACGCTCGAAAAGCTATTGACCGAGCTTACCGGCGCTGAAGCCGCGACGGTGGTCAATAATAATGCCGCCGCGGTATTGCTCGGTTTGAACACTTTGGCCGAAGGCAAAGAAGTGATCGTCTCGCGCGGCGAGCTGATCGAGATCGGCGGCGCCTTTCGCATTCCCGAGATCATGGCCAAAAGCGGCGCCGTGCTGCGTGAAGTGGGCGCGACCAATCGCACCCACCCGGTTGATTACGAAAATGCCATCAACGAAAAAACCGCGCTGCTGCTTAAAGTTCACACGAGCAATTATAAAGTGGTCGGCTTCACCGCCGAAGTGACACTGGAAGAGCTCGTCGCCATCGGCAAAAAGCACAACCTGCCGGTGATGGAAGATCTCGGCAGCGGCGCTCTTATCGATTTAAGCCGGTACGGCTTGCCCAAGGAACCGATCGTCGCGGAAAGAATTCAAGCCGGCGCGAGCGTCGTGACGTTTAGCGGCGATAAAATTCTCGGCGGCCCACAGGCGGGCCTGATGGTCGGCAAAAAAGATTTGATCGGCAGGATGAACAAAAATCATCTGCAGCGCGCCCTGCGCTGCGGCAAGCTGACATTGGCCGCCCTCGAAGCAACCTTGCGCCGCTACCGCCAGTCGCCGAACATCGTCGAAGAAATTCCCACGCTTCGAGCTTTTACCCGATCTGTCGAAGAAATTCGCGCGACCGGCGAACAGTTATTACCCAACCTTCAAGCGGCGCTCGGCGTTGAATTCCAGATCCAGCTCGAAGACTCAACGGCACAGATCGGTAGCGGCGCCCTGCCCACCGAAGAGCTGCCGACAGTCGTCGTCAGCATCGCGCACCCAAAGTTCAGTGCCAACGCCATCGCGCAAAAGTTCCGCGCCGCCGATCCCCCGATCATCGGCCGGATAAATGACGACCGATTTCTCCTCGACCTGAGATGTATCTTCGATGCCAACGACCTCGTCCCAAAGTTTGCCGGCGAATGATTTTTGAATTTTTAATTTTGAATTTTTAATTCTCATCATGCCTTACATCATCGGCACTGCCGGCCACATCGATCACGGTAAAACTAGCCTGATCAAGGCGCTCACCGGCACCGACACCGACCGGCTCAAGGAAGAAAAAGAGCGCGGCATCTCCATCGATCTCGGTTTCGCCCATCTCGATCTGCCCGACGGTACTTCGGCGGGCATCGTCGACGTGCCCGGCCACGAGCGCTTTATCAAGAACATGCTCGCCGGCGCGCACGGCATCGATCTCGTGCTGTTTACCGTCGCCGCCGACGACGGCGTTATGCCGCAGACCGAAGAGCATTTGGACATTGTCCACCTGCTCGGCATCAAGCTTGCGCTTTTTGTGATTACCAAAGCGGATTTAGTTTCGCCTGCGCGGATCGCCGACATCGAGGAAGAGATCGATATCTTGACTCTCGGCACGACGCTGGAGAATTCTCCGAAGATCACCGTTTCGTCGGTCACCGGCCAAGGAATTTCCGAGCTCAAAGACCGCATCGCCGAACTTTTAAAAAGCCACGCCAAAGCAGCGCCGAACGGTTACTTCCGCCTGCCCGTCGACCGCGCCTTCGTAATGCAAGGGCATGGCGTCGTCGTTACCGGCACAGCGCTCAGCGGCGAAGTCAAAGTCGGCGAGCAAGTGCGCTGCCTGCCGGGCGATTATCTTTTTCGCGTGCGCAGCCTGCAAGTTCACGGCAAACCCGTCGACACGGCGGTCTGGGGACAACGGGTGGCGATCAATCTCACCGGTCCCGAGCGCGCCTCGATCGAGCGCGGTCAGGTGATCTGTCACGAGAAGCTGACGCTGACTTCGGATCGTTTCGATGCATTTCTGGAAGTCCGGCCGGCAGCGGCCAAGGGCATCAAAAATCATCAGCGAGTGCGCATTCATCTCGGCACCGCGGAACGGCTCGGCAAAATTGTCGTTCTCGGCAACGCGGAAAAAATCGAGCCCAAACAATCGGCCTATTGCCAAGTCATGCTCAACGAGCCGCTGCTGGTCTTGCGCGGCGACCATTTCATCGTGCGAGACGAGACTGCGCGGCGAACTTTGGCGGGCGGGCTGGTGATCAATCCCTGGGCGAAACGCCACAAACGGAGTGATCGCGAGCTGAGTAACCGGTTGGAAGCGTTGCACCGCGGCGACGTAGGGGCGCTCACTCAAGCCTTTATCGACGCCAGCGAATTGTTCGCGGCGCCGATCGACGCGATTCATCAATTTCTCAACATCAGGGAAGAACAGATGCGCGATGTCATCGACACGATGAAACCGCTGCGAGTCTTGAATGCGGAAGGCGAAAAAGTTTACACCACCGAACAAAAGTGGCGGCGCATCAACGAACAAATCGTCCAGTCATTAAAGGATTTTCACGCCGGTCATCCGCTCCTGCCCGGGATGGACATGGAAGAATTGCGCGGCAAGCTGGTTTATGAATTGTCCCCGAAGATTTTCCGCCTGCTCGTCGACACCATGATCGAAGAAAAATTGATCGCCAAGGAAGACAACCTGCTGCGCCTTGCCAGTCACCGCGTCCAGCTCGGCGGCCAAGAAAAGACGCTGATGGACAAAATCAAAAAACTCCTCGGCGAACAGCCGCTGGCGCCTCCGGATCTGAAAGAGATCGAAAAGCAGGCCGGCGTGCCGCGCCCGCGTTTGAATGAAGTGATCCGCCTGCTGGAACGAGACGGCTCGATCGTCCGCGTCACCACTGACATGTATTTTCTGGCGAGCAGCATCGCAACGCTTAGGCAAAGATTAAAAGAATATTTAACTACGAAAGGCGAAATGACCGCGGCATCGTTCCGCGATCTGATCGGCTCCAGCCGCAAGTACACGATCCCGCTCCTGGAATACTTCGATCGTGACGGACTGACGATTCGCATCGGCGACATCCGCCGATTGAAATCTGCGCCGACGAGTGAAAAGCCTCTCTCGCCACGTTGAATTTGACCATTGATCGCACTAAAGTAATCGCATCATGATCCTAAAAAAGAGAAAAGCTGTGCGCCTGACGCAAGAGGTCAAAGCCGCCGGCTGAGCAGCAAAGCTCGGCCCCGCCGACCTCGCGCAAGTCTTGCACGAGCTGCCCAAGTTCAAAAATTCCGACATGCTCGTCGGCACCGAAACCGGCGACGACGCGGGGGTGTATCGACTGCGCCCCGACCTTGCGATCGTCAACACGGTCGATTTTTTCACGCCGATCGTCGATGACCCCTATATCTTCGGGCAGATCTCGGCGGCGAACTCGCTAAGCGATGTTTACGCCATGGGCGGCGATCCCGTAACCTGCATGAACATCGTCTGCTTCCCCAAGGGCAAAATGGATATCGAGATCCTGGGTGAGATCCTCAAGGGCGGCGCGGACAAAGGTCAAAGAAAGCGGCGCGGTTGTCATCGGCGGCCACAGCATTATCGATGAAGAAATTAAATTCGGCATGGCGGTCACGGGCGTGATCCATCCCGACAAAATTTTTCGCAACGTCGGCGTCCAGGAAGGCGATGTGCTGATTCTGACCAAAGCGCTCGGCACCGGCATCATTACCACAGCGCTCAAGAAAGGCAAAGCTTCGGATGAGAGCGTGAACGAAGCGGTGAAGTCGATGACGACGCTGAATGCCGCGGCATCGATGGTCGCGCGCAAACACTCGGTGCACGCCTGCTCCGATGTCACCGGCTTTGGCATACTCGGCCACGCCCTCGGGATGGCCAGCGGCAGCGGCGTCACTCTAGTGATCGAATCGGCAAAAATGCCGCTCCTGCGCGGCGCGCCGCGTTTGGCTGAGAAAGGCTACATCACCGGCGGCTGCAAACGGAATAGAGAATATCTCAGCGATAAAATGACCATCGACAAATCGATCCGTGAAGGGCTCGTCGAGATCGCTCTCGATCCCCAGACGTCCGGCGGCCTGCTTCTCGCCGTCGCCAAGCGACACGCCGCCAAGTTGGTTGAGGATCTGCATGCGGCCGGCGTCACCCATGCAACCGAAGTCGGTTACGCCACCTCGTTGCAAAAAGCCTGGGTGCGTTTAGTGTAATCCGTTTCTATTGCCGTTCAGGTTCCGGCGGTTTTTTTAGCCAACTGCTAACGGTCATCCGACGATTTCAATAACCCTGTCGTGGCGATCACGCTGCGAGCCAAAGTGACACGCAAACTTTTTTTGGATCGTTCATCGTCCGGCCGCCGAGTAATCCGCGCGATGCTTTGCTAAGCTATTTTTCATGGTGACTCCCGACCTGCTGAAGAATTTCGCGCGACTCTACAACCTCCAGACCGTCTACCGTGACGGCTTCGGTCAAGTGCGCACCGCGCCCCCAGAGGCGATTATTGCCGTGCTTAAATCCCTCGACGCGCCGGTCAAGTCGAGCGACGATCTTCCAAGCGCCCTGCGCGAACGGCGTCAGAACCTCTGGCAACGCGCCATCGAACCGGTGCTCGTTGCCTGGCAAGGCAAGCCGCTAAGTTTCAAAGTGCGCCTGCCGCAGCGGCTCGCCGAGACAAAAGGAAAATACCAAGTCGTTCTCGAAACCGGCGAGCTGCAAGCGGGCGAGTGCAGCGATGAGCCGGGCGGGCGCGTCTGTGCCCGCGAGGTCGAAGGAGTGGGCTACCTGGTTCGAAGCCTTGTTATTCAAGCGCAAATTCCCCTCGGTTATCACCGGTTAAAGCTTCGGCTCGGTGATCTTCATTTGGAATCGTATGTAATTTCGGCGCCGCCTCAAGCATACGCCTCGGTGAACACCAACGACGCTAAGGCATGGGGCGTTTTCTGTCCGCTCTATGCTCTCAACTCGGCGCGGAGCTGGGGTGCCGGCGATTACACCGATCTCGCGACATTTGCTGGCTTTGTCGGCGAGTTGAAGGGGCAAGCCGTCGCCACCCTGCCGATGCTCGCGAGCTTCTTGGACGAGCCGTTCAATCCGAGTCCCTACGCCCCTGTGAGCAGGCTCTTTTGGAATGAGTTTTATCTCGACGTGACGAGGATCCCGGAGTTCGCCCAGTGTCCGGCGGCGCAAGCCATCGCCAACTCCGCCGGGTTTCAAAGCGACTTAAACGATGCCCGCGCGCAATTGGTGGTTGACTACCGAAAGTGCATGGCTCTCAAACGTCAGGCGATCGAGGAGCTGTTAAAATTTCTTCTGAAAAAAAACTCCAAGCGCCGGACGAGCTTTAAAAAGTACGTGACAACTCATCCCATGGCGCGGGACTACGCCGCCTTTCGCGCCAAAGTCGAGCGCGAACGCAAAAGTCTGGTTCTATTGGCCGTCCGCCGCCTGCGCCGGCACACTAACCGCCGATGACTATGACGAGGGCGCTTATCAGTACCATCTTTACGTCCAGTGGCAATGCGACGAACAAACGCGCTGGTTGCGCGATGAGGCGAAAGAAGACCGGCGCGACGCTTTATCTCGACTTTCCTCTCGGCGTGAATCGCGACGGTTACGATGTCTGGCGCGAGCGGAATCTATTCGCCTTGAGCGCCAACGGCGGCGCTCCGCCCGACGGCTTATTCGTGAAAGGCCAAGACTGGGGCTTTCCGCCGCTTCATCCCGACGCCATCCGAGCGCCAAGGATATCGCTACTACATCGATTGCATTCGCCATCATATGGCTTTGGCCGGGCATGCTGCGCATCGATCACATCATGGGCTTACACCGCGCCTTCTGGGTACCGGACGGCTTCAGCGCCGCCGAGGGCTTGTATGTTCACAATCAAGCACAAGAGTACTATGCGATCTTGTGTCTGGAATCACACCGCCACGCACGTGCAAATCGTCGGCGAAAATCTCGGCACGGTGCCGTTCTACGTCGACGAAGCGATGGAACGTCATAAAATTCTCGGCATGCACGTGGGAATCTTCGGCGTGAACGCGGCTGCCGAGCCGGCGCTCGACAAGGTCCCGGCGAATACCGTCGCAAGTCTCAATACCCACGACACGGCGACGTTCATGGGTTTTTGGACCGGTGCCGACATCCAAGATCGAGTCGAGCTGGGCTTGCTCGCAGAAGCGCAAGCGCAACAGGAGCAGCAATACCGCGCAGCGCAGCGAGAAGCGCTGACTAAATTTCTCCGCTCGCGCGGTTCGCTGACTGACAATAGCGCCGACCCTGGCGCCGTGCTCGCCGCATGGTTGACGTTTCTCGCTCAGAATGATGAAGAGTTCTTACTGATCAACTTGGAAGACCTTTGGCTCGAACCGTTGCCGCAAAATACTCCCGGTACGTGGCAAGAGCGGCCCAATTGGCAGCGCAAAGCCCACCTCCCGCTCGAAACGATGCTGCGAGATGGGGTCTGTCGTGGAAGTATTGAAGACACATCGGCGACATTCGTGGCGCCGATAAGATAAAATAATGATAATGTCACAACCACCGATCATCAGTCTGCTGAACGAGGACGATCTCTATCTTTTTAATCAAGGCAGCCACTTTCGCCTTTACGAGAAGCTCGGCGCTCACCTCATTGCCGGAGAAAACACCGGCACCTATTTCGCCGTTTGGGCGCCTGATGCCGAGCAGGTTTTCGTCATGGGTGATTTCAATCAGTGGCATCGGGATAGCCACGCGCTTATGCCCAAGGGCCAATCCGGCATATGGGAAGGGTTTTTTCCCGACATGGGCAAGGGGGCTCTTTACAAATATCGCATCGTCTCGCGGTTCAACGGTTACCGAGTCGATAAAGCTGACCCGCTGTCGATATTCAACGAAGTGCCGCCGAAAACCGCTTCCATCGTTTGGGATCTCGATTACACGTGGGGTGATCGCGAATGGATGGCCGGCCGCCACCAGCGCAATCGCCTCGACAAACCGATGGCGATTTATGAAATGCACCTGGGCTCGTGGCGGCGCATCGAGCAGGAAGGCAACCGTTCGCTATCCTACCGCGAATTGGCGCCCCAGCTCGCCGATTATCTGCAAAAGCTGGATTACACCCACGTGGAATTCATGCCGGTGATGGATCATCCTTTTTTTGGCTCGTGGGGCTATCAAATTACCGGGTTTTTTGCGCCGTCGGGAAACTTCGGCACGCCGCAAGACCTCATGTACTTGATCGATTACCTGCATCAGCGCGGCATCGGCGTCATCCTCGATTGGGTGCCTTCGCATTTTCCCAGCGACGAACACGGCCCGGCTTTTTTTGATGGCACCCATTTATACGAGCACGCCGATTCGCGTCAAGGCTACCATCCGGAATGGAACAGTTTTATTTTCAACTACGGACGCAACGAAGTTCGGAGTTTCCTCATCAGCAACGCGCTGTTTTGGCTCGACCGTTATCACGCCGACGGTCTGCGCGTGGATGCGCGTGGCGTCGATGCTCTATCTCGACTACGCGCGCAAGGACGGCGAATGGGTTCCTAACAAATATGGCGGTCGCGAAAATATCGACGCCATCGATTTTCTGCGCCGGCTTAATGCCGCCGTCTACGAGCATTTTCCCGACACGCAAACTATCGCGGAGGAATCCACCGACTGGCCGATGGTGTCGCGGCCGACCTACGTCGGCGGCCTCGGCTTCGGTCTTAAATGGGACATGGGTTGGATGCACGACACGCTGCAATACATGCGCAAGGAACCCGTGCATCGCCGCTACCATCAAGACAAGCTCACGTTTCGAATGCTCTACGCTTTTCATGAAAACTTTGTCCTACCGCTCTCCCACGACGAGGTCGTCTACGGCAAGGGCTCCCTCTTGGGAAAGATGTCCGGCGATGATTGGCAGAAGTTTGCCAATCTGCGCGCTCTGTACGGCTACATGTATGCGCAACCGGCGAAGAAGCTCCTGTTTATGGGCGGTGAGTTCGGCCAGTGGCGCGAGTGGAGCCACGACGGGAGTCTGGATTGGGATCTGGTGGATTACCCGCTTCACAGCGGTGTGCAGCAATGGATTCGGGACCTCAATCGCCTTTACCGCAGCGAGCCCGCGCTGCACGAACTCGACTGCGAGCCGGCCGGCTTTGAATGGATCGATTGCGGCGACGCTGAAAGCAGCGTGGTGAGTTTAATCCGCAAGGGGAAATCCACTGCGAATTTAGTGCTTATGGTCTGTAATTTCACGCCCGTGCCGCGGCAAGAGTATCGGATCGGCGCGCCGCACGGCGGCTTTTGGCGCGAAGCCTTGAACAGCGACGCGACGGAGTACGGCGGCAGCGGCATGGGCAATCGCGGCGGCGTGGACGCCGATCCGTGGCCGCAACACGGCCGCCCATTTTCATTGCCGCTCACCCTGCCGCCATTATCAGTATTGTTTTTGACCGACAAAAAATAACTCGGCAAACTCGCGCCAAACAACTGCATTGAATAGGTTCAACGAACCGAGATGAAGATCGCGATGATTGCTTCCGAAGTCACGCCCTTCGCCAAGACCGGCGGCTTGGCGGACGTGCTCGGCACGCTTTCGGTCGCATTGGCACGGCTCGGTCACGAAGTCTGCGTCATCGCGCCGGCCTATCGTTCTGCCCTTCAGGGCGGTTTCGTTTTGCGCGAGATGCCCGACAAACTCTCCGTCGCGCTTGCCGACCGCCGGCAGGAAGCAACGGTGCTCGAGGGCTCGATCGGCAATCGTGCGACGGTTTACTTGATCCGTGCCGATGCCTACTTCGATCGCGAGTTTCTTTACGGCCCGCCGAGCGGCGATTATCCGGACAATTCCGAGCGGTTTAGCTTTTTCAGCCGCGCCGCTCTGGAGCTGCTGCGCCGCGAGCGCGTGGATATCGTGCATGGGCACGATTGGCAAACCGCCTTGGCGATCGTCTTTCTGAAAGCTCAACCGGCTCGCTACCCTGAATTGGCCGCGGCAAAAACGGTTTTTACGGTTCACAATCTCGGCTTTCAAGGAATCTTCGGGCCACCCGATTGGCGTCTGTTGGATCTCGATGCGAGCTTTTTTACGCCGCAGTTTTTGGAATTTTACGGCAATATCAATTTTCTCAAAGGCGCGCTTGTTTTTGCCGATAAGCTCAGCACCGTGAGCCCTTCTTACGCAAGGGAAATTATGAGCGCCGAGCAGGGTTTTGGCCTCGAAGGCGTGCTGCGCCAGCGCGCCGCCGATCTCGTCGGCATTCTCAACGGCGTCGATTACCATCAATGGAATCCCTGGACAGATCCCTACCTGGCGGACCACTATGGCGAGAACAGTCTCGAATTGAAAAGCTCCTGCAAAAAAAAGCTCAGGCGCGCGCTCGGCCTTGCCGATAAGAGCGATACGCCGCTCTTGGCCATGATCTCGCGCCTCACGCCGCAAAAAGGATTCGATCTGATTGAAAATATTTTCGCCGCGCTGATGGAGCGCCAGGTTCAGTTCGTCGTGCTCGGCACCGGCGCGCCGCGCTACGAGGATTTTTTTCGCGCCGCCGCGGCGCGCTATCCGGAGCAGGTGGCGGCGCGCATCGGTTTCGACGAGCCCCTCGCGCACCAGATCGAGGCGGGCGCGGATCTTTTCCTGATGCCGTCGCTCTACGAGCCCTGCGGCCTCAACCAGATGTTTAGCCTTAAATATGGTACCATTCCGATCGTGCGCGCCGTTGGCGGCTTGAAAGATACCGTGCAGCACTACGATGCCCGCGCCGAAACCGGCACGGGCTTTGTTTTCGAGCCCTACACGGCGCCTGCTTTGCTCGACGCCGTGGATCAAAGCTTGGGGGTGTTTCACAATAAGAAAGCCTGGACGCGCGCTTCGGCGTCGCGCCATGGCGATGGATTTTTCCTGGGACCGTTCGGCGAAGGGTTACGTCGATTTGTACCGGCAACTTGTCAATTAAGGGAGAACTCCAATAAGAGGTCTATGATGTACGTGCTCGGCGTAATCATGGCGGGCGGCAAGAGGCGAACGCCTTTATCCCTTGACCCAGCATCGGGCGAAGCCCGCTGTGCCTTTCGGCGGCCGCTATCGGATCATCGATTTCGTGCTGTCCAACTTCATCAACTCGGGCATTCTGTCGATTTACGTGGTGACCCAGTTTAAAGCCCAGTCGCTGCTCGAGCATCTCGACCGAGGCTGGCGCACGACTGATTTTCTCGGCGACCATTTCGTTACGCCGGTACCCGCGCAGATGCGCTCGGGCGAAGACTGGTACCAAGGCACCGCCGATTGCGTCTATCAGAATTTATATCTGCTCGAGCGCCACAATCCTAGGTTGGTCGCGGTTTTCGGGGCCGATCACATCTATCGCATGAACGTCCGGCAGATGATCGACGAGCATCAAAAAAAATCCGCCGACGTCACCGTCGCCGCGCTGCCGGTCAGGATCGAAGAGGCTTCGCAGTTCGGCGTTATCAAAGTCGATGCCGATTGGCGCATCACTGGCTTTGACGAGAAGCCGAAAAATCCCAAGTCGATCCCGGGAGAGCCGAATTATGCGCTCGTGTCGATGGGCAATTACCTTTTCAACAATGAAGTCTTGATCGCTTCGCTCAATGCCGACGCCGAGAAGCCCGCCAGCACTCACGATTTCGCCCGCGATATCCTGCCGGGGCTGATCCAGAGCAGCAAAATCTTCGCCTACGACTTCCGCAAAAACCGCGTGCCGATCCCGTCCAAAGGAGAAGAGCCGAGCTACTGGCGCGATCTGGGAACGATCGATGCCTACTACGAAGCGAGCATGGATTTGTGCTCCATCGACCCGTCATTTAATTTATATAACCGCAGTTGGCCGCTGCGTACGGTCGGCTACGCCGATCCGCCGGCGAAATTTGTCTTCGATTGGAAAGATCGCCAAGGCATGGCGGTCAACTCGATCGTCGCCGAGGGCACGATCATCAGCGGCAGCTATGTGCACAACTGCGTGGTCGGCAGAAACGTCAGAATTCACAGCTACAGCCAGATCGAAGATTCGGTGATCATGGACTGGGTCGAGATCGGCCGCGGTTGTAAGATTCGTCACGCGATCATCGACAAAGCCAACGTCATCCCATCGGGAACACAAATCGGCTACGATGCCGACGAGGATCGAGAGCGCTACACGGTTTCGCAAAGCGGCGTTGTCGTATTGCCGCGCGGCCCGCGCAAAACTACCTGGGTCATGACCAATCCCTAACCCCAAGCCTTGCGCACGCCGTCGGGGCCGAGCCTGACGTCGTGCCACGACCAAGCATCCTCACATGGAACGCTTCATTTGTATTCACGGCCATTTCTACCAACCGCCGCGGGAAAACCCCTGGCTCGAAGCCGTCGAGTTGCAAGATTCAGCCGCGCCCTATCACGATTGGAATGAAAGAATCACCGCGGAATGCTATGCGCCCAATTCGGTTTCGCGGATTCTCGATGGACAAGGCCGCATCGTCAAGCTGGTCAATAACTACGCCAAAATGAGCTTCGACTTTGGTCCGACGCTCTTATCATGGCTGGAAGTCAAGGCGCCGGACGTCTACGCCGCGATCTTGGCCGCCGACCGGGAAAGCCAAAAATACTTTTCCGGCCACGGCTGCCGCTATCGCCCAGGCTTACAATCACGTCATCATGCCCTTGGCCAACAGCCGCGATCGCGCCACTCAAATTATCTGGGGCGTGCGCGACTTCGAAAAAAGATTTAACCGCGCGCCGGAAGGAATGTGGCTCCCGGAAACCGCCGTCGATTTGGAAACTCTCGAATTGCTCGCCGAGTTTGGCCTGCGTTTTACGATTCTGGCGCCGCATCAGGCGGCGCGTGTGCGCCGGATCGGCGAGGCGAAATGGCACGAGCTCAAGGGTCGGCCCATCGACGGCACCCGCGCCTACCAGCACCGTCTGCCGTCGGGAAGATCGATCGCGCTGTTTTTTTATGACGGCCCGATCGCGCGCGCCGTGGCTTTCGAGGGACTGCTTTCGCACGGCGATCGTTTCATCGAAAGATTGACCGGCGCTTTCGCCCAAAGAGACGGCGCCCAGCTCGTGCACGTCGCCACGGACGGTGAGAGCTACGGCCACCATCATCGCTTCGGCGACATGGCCCTGGCCTATGTCCTAGATCGGATCGGCGCGGGCGCGCCGGCGCAACTTACCAACTACGGCGAGTTCTTGGCAAAATACCCGCCGACCGACGAAGTCGAAATCGTCGAGAAAAGCTCCTGGAGCTGCGCCCACGGCATCGATCGCTGGTGGAGCGATTGCGGCTGCAACTCGGGCGCCCATCCCGGCTGGAACCAGGCGTGGCGCACGCCGCTGCGCAACGCGCTGGACTGGCTGCGCGACACCATCGCGCCGCGCTGGGAAGAGAAAGCGCGCGCGCTATTCAACGATCCCTGGGCCGCCCGCAATGGCTACATCGACGTCGTTCACGATCGATCGGCGGAAAACATTCGAAGCTTTGTCACCGCTCACGCCGGGCGGAGCTTGACTGCCACGGAAAGCGTGACGGCGCTCAAGCTCCTCGAAATGCAGCGCCATGCCATGCTCATGTACACCAGTTGCGGTTGGTTCTTCGACGACATTTCCGGCATCGAAGCCGTGCAAATTCTCCAGTTCGCCGGCCGCGCCTTGCAACTAGCGGAAGACCTTTTCGGCGCGTCTTTGGAAAGCCAGTTTACCCAGCGCTTGGCGGCGGCCAAAAGCAACGTCGCGGCGCAGGGCAATGGATCCGACATCTATGCGCGTTCGGTCCGGCCCGCCAAGGTTGACTGGGAAAAAGTCGGCGCCCATTACGCGGTCAGCACTTTGTTCGAAGACTATCCGCGCGAGACCGCGATCTACTGCTACGACGCCAGCCGTGAAGATCAACAGGTTTTCACCGCCGGCCGAGCCAAGCTCGCCTTCGGCCGAGTTCGTCTCACGTCGAGAATTACCCAGGAAACTGCCAGGCTCAATTTCGGCGTGCTCCATCTGGGCGACCACAACATTAGCGGCGGGGTTGGCGAATTTCGCGATGACGCAAGCTATCAAAGCGTGATTGAAAGCGCCGTGGAACCGTTTCGCCGCGCCGAGCTCACCGCGGTCCTGCGCGTGATGGAGCGTCGCTTCGGCGAATCGAACTACTCTTTGCGCTCGCTCTTTCACGACCAGCAAAGAAGCGTCTTGACGAAAATCCTGGCTGCCAATCTCGCCGAAGCGGCGGCGCTCTATCGGCAAGTTTACGAGTCGCGCGCGCCGCTCATGCGTTTTCTCACCGATCTCGCGATTCCCCTTCCCAAAGGATTTGCCGCCGCGGCGGAGTTCGTATTGAATCAGGATTTGCGCGCAGCGCTGGAACGAACGCAGATCGATCGCGCCGAGGTCACCCGCCTTTTTGAGTCCGCCAAAGCCGAAGGCATCGCTCTCGACATGACGGCCTTGGAGTTTGCCTACCGGCAGTCGTTGGAGCGCGTGGCCGGCGTGCTTGCGACGCAATCCTCGTTGGCCGCACTCGAGCAATTGCACGACGCCGCGAGCTTTCTTCAAGAGCTCCCGTTCACGACCCATCTCTGGAAAGTCCAAAATATTTTTTATCAGCTGTGGAAGCGGGAATATCCCCATCAGCGCGACGCCGAAAAACGCGGCGACGAAACGGCGCGCCGTTGGGTCGCTTGCTGTGAAGATCTCGGCCGCATGCTCGGCGTCCAAGTAGCACCGTAACGCCGAGCCGTTTCCCGCCTCGCGGCGCCATCGACGATCCAATCGCGCGGCCGCTTGCATCGACAACTCTCGGATAGCATAGTGCCCAAACAAGGCGGATCATCGTGGTCCTCCTCAAAACCGACTCCGGATCCAAGACTCCGGGTACTTGTCATCGACGATGAAAAGAACATCCGCGCCACGCTTTCGCTCTGTCTCGAGCAAGCCGGCTGTCAGGTGACCGCGGTATCGTCCGGAGAAAGCGCGCTCGACGCGCTCACCCAACAAGCCTACGATTTGGCGTTTCTCGATGTCCGTCTCGGCGACACCAGCGGTCTCGACCTCATCCCCAAACTGATCGCCGATTGTCCCAATCTGTTGGTGGTGGTGATCACGGCCTACGCCACCATCGACAACGCAGTAGACGCGATCAAACGCGGCGCGGCCGACTACCTGGCCAAGCCGTTTACGCCGGCGCAGATTCGTCACGTTGTCGATCAATGCATCAAGCAACGCGACCTGAAACGACAGGTCATCGATCTGGAGGGCCGTCTGCGCGAGGCGGCGCCGGACAGCGATCTGGAATCCGATTCACCGAAGCTTCGCGCGGTTTTTGAAGTTGCGCGAAAGGCGGCGAGCTCGGACGCAGCGGTGCTGTTGCGCGGCGAAAGCGGCACCGGCAAGAGCGTGCTGGCGCGGTGGATTCATTCATTGAGCCCGCGCAGCCGCCATCCTTTCGTCGTCGTCAATTGCCCGACTCTATCCGAGGAATTGCTGACCAGCGAGCTGTTCGGCCACGCCAAAGGAGCTTTTACCGGCGCCGTGCGCGATCAAGCGGGCCGCGTCGAGGCGGCCGAGGGTGGCACGCTTTTTCTCGATGAGATCGGCGACATCTCGCCTTCCCTGCAAGCGAAGCTACTCCGCTTCATCGAGGAAAAAGAATTCGAACGGCTCGGCGAGAACAAAACCCGGCGGGCCGACGTTCGAACCGTGGCGGCCACCAATCGCGATTTAACCGAGCACGTGCGCCAAGGCCTGTTTCGCGAAGATTTGCTCTATCGTCTGAACGTGATCGACTTGCAGCTGCCGCCGCTGCGCGAGCGGCCGGAGGATATTTTGCGTTTGGCGCGCCGCTTTTTGATTTTCTTCGCAAAATCGGCGCGGCGTCAACCTCCCGAGCTTTCGAGTTCCGCCGCCGATGTTTTGACCGCGTACTCGTGGCCCGGCAATGTCCGCGAGCTCAGAAACACCATCGAAAGAGCGGTGATCCTTTGGCCGGCTCAAATCATCGAACCGGAAGCCTTTCCGGCGCACATTGCCGCGCGCCATCGCGCCGCGGACGCGCCGCAAGTGGGCGGCGATTTTTCCTTGGACGCTGTCGAGCGCGAGCACATCACCCGGGTGATCGCGCGCACCGCAACGTTGGACGAAGCCGCCGCCGTGCTTGGGATCGACGCCTCGACGCTTTGGCGCAAGCGAAAAAAATATGAGGGGTAGAAAAAGAGCCTTGCTAAAAAAGGTTCGCAATGCTTCGAGACCCTCAGCATGAACGGAAAATCATCAACGACTTTAAGATCGTCTCCGTTCGTCCTGAGCCAAGTCGAAGGACTCCGAGTGGGTACTGCCATGACCCCGCTCCGTTCTAAGCGCTCTTGGTCTCCCGCGGCAAAGTGAACCAAAAAGTGCTTCCCCTGCCCGGTTCGCTTTCCACGCCAATGTCGCCGCCATGACCGCGCACGATCTCCCTGGCGATATAAAGACCCAGGCCGGTTCCTTTCGGTCCGCTCTCCGGGACCTGGAAAAACTTTTCAAAGATTCGCTCCTGGTATTCCTTTGGAATTCCTTTGCCCGTGTCCGTTACAGTGAAGCGCACCGCGCCGTTGGTGACGCTCGCACCCAGGATCACCGAACCATCGCGTTGGGTGTGGCGTAACGCGTTGCCGACAAGATTCGCAAATACATGGCCCACGCGCTCGTGATCCGCCAGCACTTTGACTTCCGGAATCGTGATGTCCGCGCTCAGGCGCACGCCTTTCGCCTCCGCTTCCGCCTTGAATTGTTCCACGGCGCTCTCGGCAAGCACGCCGCTCGGAGTCGGCAACGGATAGAGCTCGACGCGGCCCGATTCGATCCTCGACATGTCTAAGAGATCGTCGACCATGGCTTGCAGCCGGTCGCAATCTTCGCGCGCCGCGTGCAAAAGCTCGGCTTGCTTTTCCGTGAGCGGACCGGCGACCTGTTCGGTGCACAGATGCACCGCCATGCGCAAGGACGTGAGCGGAGTGCGGAACTCGTGCGCGATGGTCGCCACCACGTCGTTTTTCAATTCTTCGAAGCGGCGCAAGCGGGTAACGTCCTGCAAGAGCACCGTGGCGCCGACGATCACGCCGCGCGATTCGTAGACCGGCGTGGCGCGCGGCAAGAAATACCGATCGCCCAACATAGTCGGGAGCTGGACCGCATCTTCGAACCCTCTCGGGTTAAACGCGCCTTTGCCCGATAGCACGTGACTGCGCATGCGCTCGAGAACGGCTCGTGTCGCAGCGTCGACGGTTTTGAACGGCTCTTTGGCGCCGCCTGTCAGTTCTCAGCCCAATCAGCGTTTCCGCCGCACGGTTGACGTTCTGGAGATTGCCGTCGATATTAAAAATCGCTACCGGGTCGGGCAGGCTGTCGATCGCCGCCTGCATGCTCAAATGCGCCTGCAGCAAGTCACCGAGCGAGCTTTTGCGGTATTCCGCCAAGCGCGCGGCCATGGCATTGAAGTCCCGCGCCAACTGCGCCAGCTCGTCGTTGCCCCGCACGTGAGCCCGCGTGTCGAAGTTGCCCTCGCCGATTTTTCGCGTCGCCTCGCTGAGGGCCGAAACCGGCCGGAGCAGGCGCCGAGTCAAAAATGTCGAGACGATGAGTCCCAGCGCAAGGGCAGCGAGCGCCACCGTGATGGTGACCGCGTTCATGCGCTCCGCCGTGCGCCTCACGTCATCGCTTTTGCGCACCATGGTGTCTTGATTGATCGCCAGGATTTCGTCGGCGGCCGATTTCACTCTGTAAAAGGCCGATTCCAGCTCGGAGAAGTAGATTTGTTTTGCCTCTTCGCTGCTCGTGCTTTTTTGCAGGCGCGCAAATTTCGTTTGATAATCCATCCACGCGGCGCGCAGCCCCTCGGTGAACTCCTTCTCTCCCGACTCCGTGATATTCCCCTCTTGCACTTTCAGCTCGGCTTCGAAGATCGGCTGATTTTTTTCTACCTGCTCAAGCCCTTTTTGACGCTCGCCCGCGACCATAAACAGCGCGCCGCTATCCATCCGTTCGATGGCTTCTTTCATCCGCTGCGCGGCCAGCACGCTGCGGTAGTTGTCCTTCAAAATGGTTTGCGAATGAGTGCCGAGATAGGACACGACGATCACCGAAAAAATGCCGACAATCGCCAGGGCGATGGCGATCGGCGCCTGGGCCAGCAATAGTTTTTTGTAAAGATTCATTCCTTTGCCTCCCGATCTTCCAACGACACGATGTGGAGATCGAATCCGGCCGCCTCGGTAACCAGCTTAAAGACCGGCGACTGACCTAACATACGACGCCACCAAGGCTTGTGCGATCGCCCGACGACAATATGGCGGACGCCATGATCACGGCCAAATTCGAGGAGCGCGTCAACCGGTTCTTCCGAGCGCAGGCGCACGACTTCAGCGCCCAAGTCTCGGGCTCTTTGCTCGTCGTCCAGAAGGTACCGCTGCAGTGTCGCGTCGATCCGGTGACCGGCTTCGCTTTTGGTCTCGACATGGACAACAAACCAGTCGGTGTTCAACCGGCCCGCCAAGCGCGAGCCCTGTCTAAGCAGCATGGCGCCGTTGGGCGGCGGCCGGGTGGGCAGACAAACCATCACGCGTTCGCTCGCCGCCGACCTGCGGCCGGCATCACCGTTGCCGGCTTTGGCCGCAACCGTGCGATCGACGCTTTCCGCGACCTCCCGCAAGGCGATTTCACGCAGCACCGCAAGTTTTTCCGGTAAGAAAAAATTCTCCAGCGCCCATCCAACCTTGTCGGGCGCATAGATCTTGCCCGCTTTAAGGCGATCGATGAGATCTTCGACCGCCAGATCGATGTCGACGACTTGATCGGCCCGCTTCAGGATCGAGTCCGGCACAGTCTCGCGAACCACCACGCCGGTGGCCTGTTTGACCATTTCGTTGAGGCTTTCGAGATGTTGCACGTTGAAGGCGCAGATGACGTTGATGCCGGCTTCGAGCAGTTCCAACACGTCCTGATAGCGCTTCTTGTTTTTGCAAAACGGCGCGTTGGTATGCGCCAGCTCATCGACGATGGCAACCTGAGGACGGCGCTTGAGAACCGCATCGAGATCCATCTCCTCGACAACCACGCCGCGATAATCGACGCGCTGGCGCGGCACCACCTCGAGTCCCTCGATCAGCGCCGCGGTATCGAGCCGGTCGTGCGGCTCGATGAACGCCAACACCACGTCGACGCCGCGCTTTTTGAGCGCGTGAGCTTCCTCGAGCATCTGATAAGTTTTACCGACGCCGGCGGCCGAGCCAATATAAACCTTCAGCCGTCCGCGCTTGGCGCGCTCGACCAGCTCGAGGAAATCTTCAGGGCGTTTCTGTTTTTTACCCATGGTAGAAATATTTCAGGTGTTGCGCAGCATCGACTTTTTCTAATGAACTGATCTGTTTATCATTCTTGCCGCAAATCACGCTACTACAAACCGCCGTAACCCACAGATTGTGACCAAACGCCGAAAAGGAGCGTGCCACTCCCCAAAAGCAGCACTGCTCCTTTATTGGCCCGTACCAAACGTTTTTTATGCCGCGACTCGATATGTGACTATAGCCTCTCTCTCCTAGGTAGACTTCTCCCACTATCTATCGATAAGCAATCTCCGCCGATCACTTCGCTTCAGCCAGCGCATCCTCGGGATAGGCGGTCATGCCGAACTCGGGAATATCGAGACCTTCAAGTTCAGTTTCGGCCGGCACTCGCAACGGCACGATGGCGTTGACCAGCTTGAAAGTGACGTAAGTGAAGCCGAAGGCATAGATCATGCACAGGGTGGCACCGCCCAACTGCAACCAGAATTGGGATAAGTCGCCGTAGAGCAAACCCGTCACCCCCTGGCCCGCTTTGCCAAGATAGCTCGCAGCCCCGACACCGTTCCAGCCGGCCCCGTAGGTCCCATCGGCGAAAATACCGACACAGACTGCGCCGAGCCAACCGCAATAACCGTGCACCGAGACGGCGCCACAGGGATCGTCGACTTTGAGCACGCGCTCATTGAACAAGACTCCAGAGCAGACGACGATGCCGGCGATGATGCCGATCACCACAGCGGAGTTGGCGCTCACGAAGGCACAAGGCGCGGTGATCGCAACCAGGCCGGCCAGCATGCCGTTACACGCCATCGTTATATCCGGCTTCCTAAACAGAAAGTACCAAAGAATCATCGCCGTCGCCGATCCCGCAACCGCAGCGAGATTGGTGTTTATCGCGATCACCGATATCCGCAAGTCCGTCGCGCCCAGAGTGGAACCAGGGTTAAAACCCATCCAACCGAACAGCAGAATAAATGTCCCGGTGACCACGAAGACAATGTTATGGGCTGGAAAGGCGCGTGGTTTTCCGTCGGCGCCGTACTTGCCAATACGCGGGCCGAGGAGCACAGCCAAAGCCATTGCGCAGAATCCGCCGACGGCGTGGACCACGGTGGAGCCGGCGAAATCGACGTAACCATGTCCCCAGTTCATCGTGGCGCCCAGCTGCGACAGCCAGCCGCCGCCCCAGACCCAACAGCCGAACATGGGATAAAGAATGGCCCCCACGAAAAGTTCGCACAGAATAAACGCCCAGAATGTAATGCGCTCGCAAATGGCGCCGACGATGATATAGCCGGCAGTCGCCATAAACACGACTTCGAAGAGCGCTAAACTTGCTTCCGGCGTCGTAGCCTGCGCCGCTTAGAAAAAACCCTTTCCCGCCCAGAAAACCCCACTGGCCGCTGCCAAGGAGAAACTCATTGAGTGTCGGCGTGCCGCCGAGGTTAGTTGGCGCGGCGTTGACGGCCACGGCGCCGAACTGAAAGGCAAAGCCACAGGCATAATAAGCGAGAAAGGCGAAGACATAGGCAGCAAAGTTTAACATCATTAGATGCGCGGCGTTTTTCTTGCGCACCAAGCCGCAAGTGAGAAGCGCGAAGCCGGCTTGCATGAACAGCACCAGGTAGCCGGTCAAGAGCGTCCAGCTAAAGTTCGTCGCAAGCCGAAGGTGGCCAACGGCATCGGCAAGTTTCGTCGCAAGTGGTTCCTTGCCTGCCTGGGTCTGGTACACTTCGAAGTCCTTTTTCTTTTTGGCGTAATCTGGATCGGCTTTGTCACTGGGCTCCGACACGGCAAAGGAATTTCCACCGGCGTCGATGACGTTCGTTTTATCGCCCGTCGATACTCCGGCAGGATCAGGTTTCGGCTCCGCTGCTTGCGGCGGCGCCCCGCCCGGTGGCGTAGCTTCCTCTGCGAGAACCGGATGCAACATCAGCGTCCAGCTCAACAGTATTGTAACCGACAAAAATCTCCCCAGTGGCTTGCCTATGACCATTCTCCTTCCTCCTCTTCGTGAAGTTCAGATTTAAATTGCGTCCGCTCCTGTTTCTCCGGTCCGAATGCGAATGATTTCCTCGACCGCCGTGACAAAGATCTTGCCGTCGCCGATTTTTCCGGTGCGCGCTCCGCGCATGATGGCGTCGACCACTTGCGGCGCTTTTTCGTCCGTAATAAGCACCTGAATTTTTACTTTGGGCAAAAAATCGACGGTGTATTCCGCCCCGCGATAGAGTGACGCGTGTCCTTTTTGCCGGCCGAAGCCTTTGACCTCAACGACCGTCATGCCTTCCACTCCCAATTTGATTAGCGCTTGCTGGACCTCACCTAACTGAAATGGTTTGATGATGGCTTCAACCTGCTTCATGAAATTTTCTCCTTAAAGCATTCAAATAGGATTTCAGAGTCGTAGCATCTCGCAGCAGGTAAGAAGGAGCAGGATCACGTTCCCAACTCCTCACCCGATGCCCGCGTTGTCCGGCGCGCAAACGAACGCTCTGCTCCACCGGCAAAATAATAACTTCACCGTCGGATAAATCGCCGGTCCGGAGAGCATCGATAATCCTATCTGCCATGGGCTCTGCTTCATCATCATCGACCACCATTTCGATTTTTATCTCGACTGAATCCTCGATGTATTCCGTGCCGCGGTATTGCTTTATTGAGCCTTGCTGGTTGCCAGCTCCTTTGACCTCGAAAATGTTTATGCGCGGCAGTTTTGCCTTGGCCAAAATTTCTCTGACTGCGTCGAGCTTGAAAGGTTGGATGACCGCTTCAATTTTCTTCATCGGTCGACCCTCCTGATTCTCGTCTGGTTAGGGCTTCTCGGCCGGAGCGGCTGATTGAGTACCGCCTTTGTTGTCTGGGCTTGCTTCCTTTGCCTCTTTCTTTTCAGGAGCCGGAGGAAGCGGAGCTGGCCGGCCAAATTGGCGATCGAGCGCTAGATTGACCATCAGCACGTTGACTCGCGGTTCGCCCAAGACGCCGAATGTTCTTCCTTCGACGTTGGCATCGACCACAGCCTTCACCCGCTCGAGAGCTACGCCGCGCGCTTTGGCAACTCGCGGCAGTTGCCAGATCATGCCTTCAGGCGACAGGTGCGGATCGAGTCCGCTCGCCGAAGTAGTGACAAGTTCCGCTGGAACGGGTCCGGTGGCTTGCGGATTTTCCGCCTTCAAGCGCTTGAGATCGTCGTTGATACGATCCTGCAGCTTCTTCGATGTCGGGCCGAGGTTGGAGCCGCCTGAAGAAGTCGCGTCATAGCCCTTCTCCCCTGCCGCCGAAGGCCGCGGCTGAAAGTAAGCGGGATTCGAGAATCCCTGGGCAATCAACTCGGAGCCGACGACCTGGCCTTTTTCGTCCGTAACCAGGCTGCCGTTTGCGCGCCATGGGAAAAGCACTTGAGCGAGTCCGGTCATGACGAAGGGATAGATAAGTCCTGTTAACACCAACGTAACGATTGTCGCGCGTAAAGCGATAGTGAAAGTTTTCATAGATTCTCCTAGACAAGTCCGACGGCTGCCAAAACCAAATCGACGAGTTTGATGCCGATGAACGGCGCGACCACCCCGCCGACGCCGTAGATCAATAGGGAACGTGCCAGCAACGGGCCGGCGCCGATGGGGCGATACTGGACACCGCGCAAGGCCAACGGAATAAGCAAGATAATAATGATCGCGTTGAAAATAACCGCCGAAAGAATCGCGCTTTGCGGCGACGCCAGATGCATGATATTGAGCGGCGCGATCTGCGGATAGACGCCCATGAACATGGCCGGGATGATCGCGAAATACTTGGCCACGTCGTTGGCGATGGAAAAAGTCGTGAGCACGCCGCGGGTCATGAGCATCTGCTTGCCGATCTCGACGACTTCCAAAAGCTTGGTCGGGTTGGAATCCAAGTCGACCATGTTGCCGGCCTCTTTGGCCGCTTGCGTGCCCGTGTTCATCGCCACGCCGACGTCCGCTTGCGCCAGCGCGGGTGCGTCGTTGGTGCCGTCACCGGTCATGGCCACCAATTTGCCCTTGTTCTGTTCTTCTTTGATCAAACGCATTTTCGCTTCCGGCGTCGCTTCGGCGAGAAAATCATCGACGCCGGCTTCGCGAGCGATCGCCGCGGCGGTGCGCGGATTGTCGCCGGTGATCATGACCGTTCGAATGCCCATGGCGCGGAAGCGCGCAAAGCGTTCTTTGATGCCCCCCTTCACCACGTCCTTTAAATGGATCACGCCGAGAACCTCGCTACCTTCGGAAACCACCAGCGGCGTGCCTCCCGCATCGGCGATGCCGTGAGTGACGCCTTCGATTTGCGAGCTCACTGCGCCGCCCATCTCGCCGACGAAGCTGACAATCGCATCGACCGCGCCTTTGCGGATGATGCGGCCGTCCAGATCACAACCGCTCATGCGTGTTTGGGCGCTGAACGGAATAAATTTTGCGCCGATGCTTTGCACGTCGCGACCGCGCAGTCCGTATTTCTCCTTCGCCAGCACGACGATCGAGCGGCCTTCCGGAGTTTCATCGGCGAGACTCGCGAGCTGGGCGGCGTCCGCGAGAGCTTCCGGGCTCACGCCATCGACAGTGATAAACTCTGTGGCCATACGGTTGCCGAGCGTGATCGTGCCGGTCTTGTCTAAAAGCAGAGTGTCGACATCGCCGGCGGCCTCGACGGCGCGTCCGCTCATGGCGAGCACGTTTTTTCTAAGTAACCGATCGATGCCGGCGATACCGATTGCCGAAAGAAGACCGCCGATAGTCGTCGGAATCAGGCAAACGAGCAGCGCCACGATAACAGTGACGGAAACGGTGGCCATGCCGGAGTAGAGCGCCATCGGCACGAGGGTGACGCAGGCAAAAAGAAAAACCAGCGTGAGGCCGGCGAGTAGAATATTCAGCGCGATTTCATTCGGCGTCTTCTGCCGCTCCGCGCCTTCGACCAAAGCGATCATGCGATCGAGAAAAGATTCGCCCTGGGCTTGCCGTGATGCGCACGACGATCCGGTCGGACAAAACTTTGGTGCCGCCGGTGACCGCTGAACGGTCGCCGCCGCTTTCGCGAATGACCGGCGCTGATTCGCCGGTGATCGCCGATTCATCGACCGATGCGATGCCTTGAATCACGTCGCCGTCGCCGGGGATAATTTCGCCGGCTTCGACCACGACGGTGTCCCCTTTGCGGAGCGCCGACGCGGGCACGACTTCTTCCCGATGACCGTTAACCAAGCGCCGCGCGTTGGTTTCCTTGCGCATTTTGCGCAGCGTCGCCGCCTGGGCCTTGCCGCGTCCTTCGGCCACCGCTTCGGCGAAGTTGGCGAAGACCACGGTGAACCACAACCAGAAACTGACGTTGAAGGTAAACCAGAGCGGCTGAGATCCTGGCGTCGGCGCGAAAAGATCGCGCACCAAGATCAAAGTGGTCAGCACGCTGCCGATCTCGACCACGAACATGACCGGGTTCTTGATCACGTGGCGCGGCGTCAGTTTGCGGAAACTGTCCCAAATCGCCGGCCGCATGATTTCCGGATCGAACAGAGAACGTTCCTTTAAGCGTGTGTCTGCCATGTTAGTAAACCTTTCCTGCTTGAGCCAAAAAATGTTCGACGATCGGACCGAGCGCGAGCGCGGGGAAGAAAGTCAACGCCCCGACGATGATGATGACGCCGACGAGCAGCACGACGAAAAGCGATCCGTTGGTCGGGAAGGTGCCCAAGCTTTCCGGCACCGCTTTTTTACCAACGAGCGAGCCGGCCACCGCCATCGCGGGAATGATCATCAAGAAACGCCCAGCGAGCATCGTCAAACCGAGACTCACGTTAAACCAGAGCGTGTTTGCGTTCAGGCCGGCGAAGGCGGAACCATTGTTGCCCGCGGCGCTGCTATAAGCGTAGAGAATTTCACTGAGGCCGTGCGGGCCGGCGTTGTTTAGAGATGAAACGCCGTACGGCGCGACCAGCGACCAGCCGGCGTAATAAAGGATCAACAGCGGGAAGATCAGCACGTAGAGCATCGAGAGTTTGATCTCCCGCGATTCGATCTTTTTGCCGAGATATTCCGGCGTGCGTCCGACCATCAGCCCCGCGATAAAAACTGACAGGATGACGTAAATCAGCATCGCGTAGAGTCCCGCGCCGACGCCGCCGAAAACCAATTCGCCGAGTTGAATGTTGGCGAGCGGAACGAGCCCGCCGAGCGCGGTGAAACTATCGTGCATCGAATTGACCGCGCCGCACGAAGTTGCCGTGGTGACAGTGGCAAACAGCGCAGAGTTGGCGATACCGAAACGCGCTTCTTTCCCCTCCCAGTTGCCTGCGCCTTGATCGACCGCCATACCGCGCATGAGTGGATTGCCTTGCGCTTCGCTGGAGTACGCAACCCAGACACCGACGACGAAAATAAGCGCCATCGCGGCGAACAGCACCCATCCCTGTTTCTGGTCCCGCGCCATGCGGCCGTACGTGTAGGTCATCGCGGCTGGAATGGAAAAAATCAGCAGCATTTCGATGAAGTTGGTCAGCGGAGTAGCGCTTTCGAATGGATGGGCACTGTTGGCGTTGAAAAATCCGCCGCCGTTAGTCCCAAGTTCCTTGATGATTTCCTGCGATGCCACCGGCCCCATCGCCAAGGTTTGCTTGACGCCCTCCAGTGTCGTTATGTCGACATATGACGAAAAGTTTTGAATGACTCCCTGAGACACCAGCAGCAATGCGACCGGGATAGAGATAGGAATCAAGACGTACACTGTGGCGCGCACGAGGTCGACCCAGAAATTGCCCAGTGTTTTCGCCGCGCCGGCCTGCAAGCGGTAGGTGATACCGCGCGCCAACGCGAGCGCTATGCCGATGCCGACAGCGGCGGACATGAAATTATGCCAGGCGAGTCCGGCCATCTGCGTCAGGTAGCTCATCGTCGACTCGCCTGTATACGCCTGCCAGTTGGTATTCGTCGTAAAGCTCGCCGCCGTGTTAAACGCCAAGTCCGGGGCGACCGGTGGAAAATTTTGCGGATTGAGCGGCAGAATATGTTGCAGCCGTTCGATGCCGTAGGTGACCAGCAAGGTGATTGCGCTGAACACGAGCATCGCTAGCGTGTACTGCTTCCAGTCTTGCTGCTGCTTCGAATCAACGCCGCAAAGCTTGTAAAGCAACCGCTCAATCGCCCCGAACAGGCGCGGCAAAGGTTGCCGGTCCCCCTCGAATACACGATACATGTAGCTGCCGAGCGGCTTGGTTATGGCGAAAATTATCGCCATATATAGTAAGATTTGAATCCATCCATTTACCGTCATGACGTCTCCCGCCTTCTTACTAATGCAATATTTTTCAATTTGTTTCGCATCGCCGCGATTTCTTGCTCTCAGTTAGAACTTCTCTGGCCATAGCAGCGCGTAAAGCAAGTACACCAAGACAACCACCGAAACGATAAAGCCAATAATATATTCCAGTCCCATAGTTCCTCCTTACAGACGATCACAGCCGCGGACGTAGAACCATGAGATGACAAAAAACACGACCGAGATGATGATGAATATAGCGTCAGCCATTTGATCGCTCCTAAAAGTAGAGTCCTGCTTTAGGCTGTGGTGCAACCCTAGTGCCAGTTATTCGATTACGAAATCGTTAGCTTTCGAAGGAAGGTAAACGAGCCGCTCGTTGCAAGTTGCAAGAAACAAGTGATCGACATTTGCAAGTTGCAAGCAGCAGTGATTCGCGGCTCTTGGGCCACAGCAGGACTGCCTGCAATTTCACGGCTCTTTCCGATCGGCAGTCGGCAGCTTGGAATGCGCGGGATGGCACGTTTCATGCGCTCTATACAAATAGATCGCGAATCTCGTCCGGCAACAGCATGAAAGGAGCAGTCCGATGACTCAATCGCAGGTTCACATTTTGGTTGTCGATGACGAGCGCAACATCCGCAATAATCTCGCCATGGTGCTCGAGGCCGAAGGGTACAAGGTGGATAAGGCCAGCAATGGCGATGACGCTCTGCTGCAAGTTAAAGCGGGCCTCTACGATATCGTCTTCGTCGATATCCAGATGCCGAAGATGGATGGCTTGGAACTGCTTCGCTATCTACGAGGCCTTAGACCCAAGATGCCGGTGGTCATGCTGACTGCCTACGGAACTGTAAGCCGAGCCGTCGATGCAATGAAACTCGGAGCTGTAGACTTCATTGAGAAGCCGTTCGATCCAAAGAATATCCTGCTGCTTTGCGAAGAAATCCTTCAACGACAAAAGATCGGCATGAGCGGAACCGTCGATGAGCTTCTCCACCTCGCCGAGCTAGCCCGCGGACGCAAATCCTACACGGAAGCGCGCGTATACCTAAAAATCGCCATAATGCGCGATGTTACGCGCCCGGAGCCGCATTATCAGCTCGGTGAGCTTGCCGAGAGCGAGGGTCATACATCCCACGCCGTGCATTATTATTACATGGCACTTGACGCCCAGTCGACGTTTCAGCCGGCACGCGATGCTCTGAAGCGCTTAGGACGCCTCGACGCGGCCGACCACCCATAAGGCATAAACCTATGTCTATTATCACCCTATCTCATGAGGCTTTCGGCGATGGTCGCGCAGTCGCAGAGCGTGTCGCCGCTATCCTGGGTCATCGCTGCATCAGCAGAGAAGTGCTGGTCAAAGCTAACGAGCGCTACGGCATCTCCGAAGCGAAGCTCTTCGAAGTGCTGGAAGAAAAGCGGCATCACTGGTGGGAGCAATGGCTTGAGAGCCGCTGGGTTTATCGGATCGCGCTCCAGGCGGCGGTATGTGAGCTCGCGCAAGAGGGAAATATTGTGTACCACGGCCGCGCCGGTCAGGAGTTTTTCCCGGGCATTCGTCACGTGTTGAATGTTTTTTTGGATACTCCAACGGAGTCAAGGATCCAACATGTCATGGCGCGCAAAGGGCTCGCAGAGGAAGCCGCGAGAAAATTCCTCGAAGAGTTGGACACAATCCGTGCCCGACGGATAAAGGAGCTCTTCAAGATCGATTGGCGCGATCCTACTCGATACGACCTCGTGCTGAACACCGCCAGAACCACCGTAGAGACAGCCGCTCGCATGATTGCAGAGGTTTCTCAAAAGAAGAATACCGGCCGACTCCGGAGTCTTTGCAAGCCCTGAAGGACCTGACGATCACCGCGAGAGTGAGGCGCTGCTAATCGCTTCCTTACGTCTGGACATTTCGAATCTCGAAGTGGAAACCCGGTGCGGCGAGGTGCATGTTTCAGGGATCATTGTGGCTGCCGGCTTGGAGCAGATCGTCGCCGACATAATTAGAAAGATCCCCGGAGTGACGCGCGTAAAAACCTATTTCGTGGTCACGCCATCGGAGCAGTATTTGTATGGAGACGGGCGCTAAAAACAAGCGCGACGACAAACGACTCATTAAATCCTAAAGGGAGACAACGACCATGGAAGACGAAAGTACCGGCGGTTTAGGAATCATCAATTGGCTGGCTAGACTCACCAGGAAGGTGACCTCAGGAAAAATCGTTTCGCTGTATTATGGCGAGAATCCACCGCCTGCCGTCGCCGACTCTATTCGGGACGCTCGAGCGGTGTGGATAATTCTTTTAAGCGACTCAAGATTCGATATCGACGGCATGTTTGCCAATTGCCAAAGGAGAGGACTCGCCTCCTCTTCTCCGGCCCACAACAAGCGAAGAATCATGTTCCCCTGTCCGCTGCACAGCAGCCTCGATAGCGAATCGCAAGCCGAGGTTATTCGGCGCAGCAAATTGGCCCAGAGCTGGGGTCTGGAAGTAAAATGGGTCGATCATCAAGTTCTCGAATCGATGATCATCATCAACCCACCGACCCGGGACAACGGCAATTTTGACGATGGCGTTGCGTTCATCGATCTGTCATTGCCGCACCTGGATACCGTGGCGCGCGCGAAGTTTGAAATCACCCAAAAGGATCAAGCTAAAATATTTTCTGATCTCGTCAAATCATTTAGCCAGACATGGGTAGCGGCACACGAGCCCAGCTTCGAAAAAGAAAACCGCGAGCGAACGAAAATGGTCTTAAAGGGCGTGTTCGTTGCCTAGTCGGACAAGGTACCTTATCCCTCGTTGGCGCGGTTTATTGGGCGTGACTGAGGAGAAGAAGCTTAGAGTCCCCCTGCTCAGCAAATTCGATTTCTTTCCGCTCACGATTGATCTCAGTTTAAAGAAATCCGAGGCCATGTATTTTAATGAACGATCCAGATTTATTTTTTGTTGTTCCCACTTACCGTCTCCGCGACGTCGGCGAAACCATCAAGCAATACGACGAACATTTTTGGCGCAACGGCCAGTCGGTCCGGCTTCTGGTCCTGGACGACTCCAGCCCGGCCAATCACGAGAAGTACTATCCCCTGCTGGAACAAACTCGCACCCATAACGACCTTTTCTATGTCGGCCCGAAAGAAAAGGCGCATTTCCTCGCATTCCTCAATGAGCGGCTGAGGGACAGGAAACTGGAACCTCTGGTCAAGAACCTTTTTCGGCCCAGCTACGGCGGTAACCGCAACTGCACGCTCATGTATACCCTCGGTGGAATAATGCTCAGTTCCGATGACGACATGCGACCGTACGCTTTGGTGGAAGACAGCCCTGAATCGCTCGGCGAAGACGAGGTCTGCCATGGCCGGTTGTATAAAGCCGGTCAGAACGGCTACACCCGGAAGTCATTCGACATCGTCGCTTCTTTCCTCGACGTGTTGGGCAAATCGGCCGCCCAGGTCCCCGGCAACTATGAGCGCGGTGAATTGCTCATGGACACCGCCATGGATCTCGAGACCAACGCGACCAAGGGTCTGACGCGGGAGAACTCGCTAATACTTCAGCACGGATCGGTGCCCGACAACGCGATTGTGAAGATGGCCCAAACCTTCCGTTCCGGAACCAACGATATCGACGCTCTCGACTATGTGGATATGTTCCTGGCCGATGAGCAACAAACAACCCTGGACGAGCTAACCGAGTTCTACGTGCTGGTGAACTTCCGTCCTGTGCTGACCAAGAAGAACTGGCGTATGGACTCAGGCGTAGCGGGTTATGACAACACCTTCGGCCTGCCGCCATTCTTCCCGACTTGGCTGCGCTTCGAGGATTACATCTACCGTCTGTGGATCCAGCAGGACGGCGTTTGCTCCGCTCATGTCGATGCCGCGCAGAACCACACCAAGAGCAACTACATGCGCAATCCGCCGGCCGCGGAGATCTTCAATGAGGAAGTGTCCAATCTGCTAAAACGGAAGATCAAGTCCACGCTTACGCGGCTCGATGATCTGAGCATCGCGTTCGATTACGAACCCGAGGTGACCGCTCAGGATGCCGAAGAGATTCTTACCAAGATCACTGAATTGCACCGCCGTGCGATGCAGGCCGCGGAAAGCGACAGGAACGCCGCGCGAGCCCAGTCGCTTCGGCTCTTCGCAGCAAATTTGGAGAGGGCGTTTTATGGCTTCGAGCCCGACTTCTTCCAACAAAACCTGCTGCGCATCGTCGACGACGCTATCAGTGTGATTAAAGGCTCCATCGAATTATGGCCTTCGTTGGTAGAGATTTGCTATTTCCACAAGAACCGCAAAGGCCTGCCCCAGGTTCGGGTCAAGAACAAAAAAAGGCGCGCCGCACGGAAGGCACGCCAAGAAAGTGCCGGTGAAATTTCATCGCCGCCACGAGTTTTGAACTGAGCTGTGAACTGTGAACGGGAATTCATGACATGCAATTGCCGTCTATTCACGTTGGCAATCGAGGAAACAGGTGCAGGACTATGCTGTATGATTCAAAGTCTGATCGCGACCCATCGAAGACCGGTTGCAAATCGCGCAGGTCGCGCCTCTTTATGAGAGCGTGCCTCCGCAGCTTTACGGAGGAACGGAGCGGGTGGTCTCCTGGCTGACGGAGGAACTCGTCGGGCTCGGTCATGACGTGACTCTATTTGCCAGTGGCGATTCGCGAACAAGCGGCCACCTCGTGCCCGTCTGTCCCACAGCGCTCTGGCGTGATCCGGATGTGCGGGAGACGCTGCCCCATCACGTTCGCATGTTGGAACTGGTCTCTCGCGATCTGTCGCGGTTTGATGTGATCCACTTTCACTGCGATTACATCCACTTCAGGCGGCCCTCGGGCTCCACGTCGATGGCGTCAGAGGTCGAGTTTCGCTCGTTCGACCGGCTCTGCCACCGTTCTTGAATGATATCGAGATCACCAACCTTCGGGTCGGAGCGTCGATCGTCGACCTTCATCTGACGAGACATGGCGATGATGTGAGCGCAAAAGTACTTCGGCGTGAAGGAGAGCTGGAGCTCCTGATCTCTCAATGAAGCCAAATGACCAGCGAGAGGAGAATGCCGATGGCGGTATCGGAGATTCATTCGTTTACTCGTCGCCGATGACCAACGTAATGTCCGCGGCAATTTGAAAATGATCCTTGAAGCCGCCGGGTACGAGCTGGCGCGAAACAGCAATTTGGACACAGGTGCGTTTAATGTCGCGATTGCCGCAGAGAAGTTGAAGGCGTCCTAGGACCGATTCTCCAAATTCCTCAGATCCCGACCAAAACTCATGTCGCTGGGCGGCAATCTAGACAAAGGCGACTGGCGCACCTTTGGCGCGGAAATGGACGCCTTAGAAAAAGCCCTGCAAGGCGGTAAGAGCGGTCCGTCCGGATAGCCAAATACAAACCGGCTAGGAACCGTTCGCCTGCTCCTTTTGGATTTAAGTCTTTAAATAGTGTTCTCATTGTATTCAATTGCGGTTGCTGGTTTGCGCGAGCGCTTGTAGCGTGTGTGATGTACGCCGCATCCAAAGATGTTTCTTGTTTCAAAATTCCCTATGACACAAACCAGCCGTCCTCGGAATCCCCGCTTGGTTCTTTTCAATGTTTGTGTAGGGCTGTTCATGGTGGCCGTGGATCAACGAGTTCTTTTAGTTGCATTGCCAACCCTGACCGGAACTTTTGGAACCGACCTCACAACCGTCCAGTGGACTCTGCTTATTTATGATCTCACTCTCATCGGTCTGGTCATAACGGTGGGACGGGTCGGCGATCTTTTTGGTCGCAAGCGGATCTATATAACCGGCTTTCTTCTTTTCATCTTCGGCTCAGCCCTATGCGGTCTGTCTCACTCCCCAGCGCAGCTCATTCTGTTTAGATGCTTGCAGGCGATTGGCGGCGCCATGTTGACCGCCAATGGGAGAGCTATCGTTTCAACGGTTTTTCCACCGGAAGAGCGGGGAAAAGCGCTGGGTTATACCTCGGTAGCGCTGCATACCGGTTTCCTTACCGGGCCCACTCTGGGGGGTTTCCTGATCGATACGCTCGGCTGGCGTTGGATATTTTACATTAATCTACCGGTCGGAATGCTTGGGGCTTACCTAGCATGGAAGACGATGGAGGAAACCGGCGGAGACGAAAAGGAAGGCGCCAAGATTGATTTCGTCGGAGCCTTCCTGTTGCTCGCGACGAACACGCTTTTTCTTTACACGATACGAGACCTCCCCCACGAGGGACTCAACCTCACGTCCATCTCACTCCTTGTGCTTTCGTTCACTGGATTGTTTCTTTTAATCCTGACCGAACTACGCGTTGAAGTTCCTATTCTGAGCCTTTCGCTATTCCGCAGCCGGTTATTCACTTTCGCCAATTTAAGTCTGTTCTTCATCACCTCATCGCAGGCAGCCATTCAATTTCTCATGCCCTTTTACCTGCAGAGCATCATGGGCTTTTCTCCTTCCAAAATGGGCTGGATCATCATCGCCAACTCGGTTGTGATCGTGCATGGTTGCACCGCTGGCCGGTCGACTCTCTGATCGATTTGGCTCGCGCTTCCTCTGTACGATCGGCACGAGTGTGATCGTCCTGGGACAATTCTTCATCGCCTCTCTCACCCGCAGCGCTTCGATACCGAGAATCATGCTTCCGCTAGCGCTTTCCGGGCTTGGCATCGCCATTTTCAATACACCGAACCAGAACGCGATTCTCGGATCAGCACCCCGAGACAAGGTTGGAGCGGCTGCCGGCATGGCGATTACGACCGGTCGTCTTGGCGCGTCTTGTGGTGTCGCGCTTTCCACAACTCTCTTCACTTATGGCTTAACCGTTGCCGGGTTAACGCGATCTCAAATCGAATTTCCGCAGAGCTGGGGAGTTTTTCCGGACGCCTTCATGCAAACCTTCAATCACACCGTTCATATCATTAACTTTTTCACCTTGTTTTCCATTCTCTTCTCCGCCGTAAGGGGCAGTAGGAAGAATTGAAATGACAGTGAACCGCATTCTCTGCGCTACCCACTCCAAGTCGTTCGACAATTCATCCGATGACCCGCCCGCACAAGAAAGCTGGAACGACATGACAACGAGGAACCCGGAGCCGACGGGAGGAACGCAAAGGCAAACAGACCCTTCTGCAAACGCTGGCGGCCAAAAATGCGTGGGTTGCTGAGCAGAATCCATACCTTTGATTCCCTCAGCATCCGCGACTATCGACTCCTTTGGCTTGGGCAGCTCGACACCAGCCTGGGCCAGTGGATGGACAGCATCACCCGCGGCTATCTCATTTACCATATTACCAGCTCACCCCTGCAATTGGGCCTTGCCGCCGCCATGCGCGGCATTCCGCTTTTCCTTTTCGGCATCGTTGCGGGCGCGCTGGCGGACCGCTCCGGTCGTAAAGCACAACTCATCGTTGCCCAAGTTACCAATGCGGTTCTCAATCTCATTCTGGCCACGCTCGTCTTACGAATCGTGTCCAACCCTGGCATGTTTACGTAACCGGCTTCCTGGTCGGCACCGTGCAAGCCTTTCAGAATCCCGCGCGCCAAATCCTGGTGAATGACCTCGCCGGGCGAAGACACCTCATGAATGCGCTGGCGCTCAATTCCATGGCTGTCAACAGCTCGCGCGCCGTCGGACCGGCCTTCGCAGGTTTACTGATCGCCACCATTGGTGTGCACGGTTCCTATTATGTCCAAGCGGCCATGTTCCTGCTCGCGACGGTCTGGACGATCCAGATGCATATCCCCGAGCGCAGCCTCGAGTCGGCCCGTGTCGCCCGGGAGTCGTTTTTTCAAAGCATCAAGGGCGGCTTTGCCTACGTGAGAGCCAACAGCAACATTCGCACCCAGTTGATCCTGGCGCTCGGCCCGCTCACTCTCGGCATGCCCTTTACCAACATGATGCCGATCTTCGCGAAAGATGTTTTACATGGCGGCGCCCAGCTTCAAGGTTTCTTACTGAGCGCCTTTGGCATTGGCTCATTGCTGGGCGCGCTGGTCGTGGCTTCCATCCCGCGCCGGAACGCTTACGCCCTGCCGGCGGTCATCGGCGCTGTGGTTTTCAGTATCTCGGTATTCTTCTTTGGCTTGTCGCATTGGGTTTGGTTGTCCTTGACGTGCGCTTTCATGAGCGGCGTTTTTATGACGACTTACCAGACCCAGGACCAGGCGTTGCTGCAGCTAAGTGCGCCGCGACATATCCGCGGCCGCGTCATGAGCTTTTATTTGATCAGCCGCGCGACCGTGCCGATCGGCACGCTGTTGGCCGGCGCCCTTGCCCATTACTTCGGCGGCCCCGCCGCCGTTCAAATAATGAGCCTGAGCGCGCTCGGCTTGGTGGTGCTGGTTATCAGCACTCACCCTGGATTCCTGCGTCTAAAAGTCAATCTTGAAGAACACGCCGACGCGCCGATCGTTGGTCGACTAAAAATCTCCAGAACGCAGGCAAGTTACTTCTGTGTCGATTGTTCCAGGTGAGACATAAGATTCGCGGCGAATCGATAAACTGCGCGTGGGAGCGAGTTCGACTCGTCAGTTGAATCTCTTAAACTCGGCGAGCTTGATGTCGTGCTTTTTCAGCAGGTCATAGAAGTCGGCGCGATATTTTCCGGCGATCTCCGCGGCGCGGGTCGCTTTGCCGTTGCACGAATGCAACAGGCGAACCAGATAAGCTCTTTCGAACTCTGATCTGGCTTCCTTCAAGGTCTTGAAGGATCCGTTTGTCGGTAAAAGTTGCGCTTGAATCGTATCCCCCGTCGTCGCCACCGCGCCCGTGGAAACTTTGGTTTGCAGAACGAGATCGTCGGTCACGACATCGCGCTGGGTCATCGTCACGGCATATTCGAGAGTATTTTCCAATTCTCGCACATTGCCCGGCCAATCGTGTTGCATCAGCTTTTCCATGGCCTTCGGCGTAAGGCCTTTGACGTCTCGCTTCATTTGCTGGCTGATTTTTTTCAGCAGATGATCGACGAGGTAAGGAATATCCTCGATACGATCCTTGAGCGGCGGCAGGACAATGGGAATCACGTGGATCCGATAAAAAAGATCCTCGCGGAACTGCCCTTTCTTTACTTCTTCCACCAAATCTTTTTTGGTCGCAACCACCACTCGCACGTCGACCTGGACGGGCTTTTCACCGCCGACGGGATAAAATTGGCGTTCCTCCAAAGCACGGAGCAGTTTCACTTGAATCGACAACGGCATATCGCCGATCTCGTCGAGAAAGAGTGTGCCTTCGTTCGCTTGAGTAAAGAGACCTTTGGTGCTGCGCACCGCGCCGGTAAAAGCGCCCTTTTCGTGGCCGAAAAGCTCGCTTTCGAGCAGTGTTTCCGGGATCGCGGCGCAATTAATTGCAACGAAAGGTTTGTCCTTTCGCGGGCTCGCCAAGTGAATCGCTTTGGCGATCAATTCCTTGCCGGTGCCGCTCTCGCCATGGATGTAGACCGTTGAATCGGTTTTTGCGATCCGAGAAACCGCCTCCAGCACTCGCTGCATCTTGTCGCTCTTGGCGACGATGTTGGCGAAGTCATATTTTTCCTTCAACATGCCTTTGAGCATTTGGTTCTCGGAGGCCAGTTTGCAGCTCTCCAATGCTCGGCCGATTTGCAGAATCAGCTCGCGCGGATCAAAAGGCTTGGTAAGATAAGTATAGGCGCCTCTTTTCATCGCGTCGACCGCGCCTTCAACGCTGGCATGACCTGTAAGAATAATCACTGGCATGCCGGGAAAAATAGCGTGCAATTTCTCCATCAAAGTGATGCCGTCCTCATCGGCGAGGCGCAAATCAACGATCGCCAAGTCGAAGCTTTCGTTATTCACCGCCTCGAGCGCTTCTTCCTGACCCAAGGCGACGGTTACACCATAGTTCGCCGCGGCCAAGCGCGTCTTGGCAAGCTCAAGCAGGTTCTTATCGTCGTCTACGACCAGGATTTTAGGTGCGACCATACAGCCTCTCCGGTTATTTAAAGATAGCGCTTTCCGCGCCTGCGAGCCGAGAATACTCCACTAATTTTTTAACATTCGATAGTCGTCGAAAGTTTGATGCGTTGAAACGACTGCACGAGCGCCGACGTGTATATTCATGCGCGACCGCCACTATGGCCTACGCTCTCTTCCGACTGCACGTCAAAATTGCAGCGTCGGAATGGACGGCAACGTACCCAAACGGGTTACCGCACCACGATTATTTGTTCTGATGAATTGTGTCACAGCATGCTGCTTAAAATGGCTCAAACTATGCTTACTTAAATTGTGTTGCCAATTCAGCAGTCGTCACTGTAAAAACTTGCCGCAAGTAGCTAGAACAGTTACGACCTCGATTTCGACCCGACAATCACCAGCACGATACCGCCAACCAGGGACAGTCCTCCTAATATCGGAGGCAGTGGAATAGTTTTTTCGCGGTCCGCGGTAGCTTGTAGAGGGCCGATATCGACAATCTTCTCACGCTGGGTATAAGTAATTCCCCGATAAGCGAGAGCGACGATCCCTAGAATGATAAGCGCGATGCCTATGATTGTAGCCGCTTTCATAACTCCCCCCGCGTGATTGGAAAGTCACCTCTGTCGAAACCCACAGGCCGTAGTTAGTAAGGATCGAGCCCTCCCACGCGGCCTTTTGGCAACAATGCTTAAGTTGTATCAAGCCATGTGCCAAGTCGGAAAATAGTCGTAACTCGTTGTTTTAGCAAGGAAGACATATTGTTAAATAGGTGCTTTAAAAGGCTCTTTGTCTGCATTTTACTTACATGTAGGTTTTTTCCTATTGTGCCCTGGCCCCTTGAGTAAAGTGGACAGCGACAAAATGAACTGGCGCTTCGCTCTGGCTCTCTGACTAATCCTCGATCCCCGGCTGCGTCATGCGCCATGGATCGAGGATCTTTGCCAATTCGTCATCTCCAAGTACTTTTTCCTGCTGCGCCAGTTCTCTGATGGTCTGGCCGCTCGCCATCGCTCGCTGCGCTAACTTGGCGGCTTTTTCGTAACCGATCGCCGGCCATCGGCGAGATCCATCTTCCCGACACCCAGCCCGGATCGTCAAGCACGCGGATGAATTGGCGCGGAAAACCGATGCCGCTCACTGGGAAGTTTTCGACCGCACGCTGCGTCTGCGCGCCGTAATAAGCTTCGCTCGGCACCTTCACCTCGCCCATCGAGTCTCGTTCGATACGAAAGTTTTCGCCGGCCATAGAACCTCCGTTGGCTTTAAAACCGCTGCGTAAAGTGGCTTCGATGATGCCAGACTAACACCGGAGGAAGGCGAGCAAACCACGCGGGCTTACGGTCGCGAAGGATCCGGTGGCGGCTCTTTTAACAAAAGAGCCAAGGCGATAATGCCGGCGGTCAATAGGGCCGCGAGAATTTGCCAGCCCAGCGCATAGGAGCCGGTACGATCGACGATGTAGCCAAACACGGGCGTGCCCAGCGTCGCCGCGCCGGAGTTGATGGTAATCATCATGCCCAAGCCTGCGCCGGTTCGCGCCTTGCCGGAAATCTCGCCGATGAGCGCATAGGACACGCCCTGATAGCCGACGATCGAGACGCCGGCAAAAAAGAGAATCGCCAACAGTAAATAGTAGGACGATCCGCGCTCCATCACACTCAGCGCGGCGATCAGCGCGACCGACATCACGCCGATCCAGATCAAGACGATTTTGCGCCGGCCGCCGAATAAGCGGTCGCTCATAAAGCCCCAGCCGGTCCTTCCGACCATCGCTCCCGCTTGCGTCAAAGCAAGCGCTTGACTTGCCGAGTGAGGCGAAAAACCCATGACATCTTTCAAATAGAGCGGCACGTAGGTGAGCAAAACCATCTGGCCGATTAGATAGATCCCCGTGGCGCAACCCAGCGGCAGGAGCCGCCAAATATCCAAAGGATTTTTTTCCGTGATGACCGTTTCGGCCGTGGACGGATCCTGTTTGTCATCGCTCGGATCGCGCCATAGCGAAGCGAAGATAAATCCAAAAAGAAAATTGACGATCCCGAGCGCGGCCAGCGCACCGCGCCAGCCGATCACGAGCACGAGCGAAGGCGCTAAAGCCGCGGCGACCACTCCGCCGGCCGGAACTCCGGTTTGTTTGATACCCATCGCGGTGGCGCGCTCGTCGCGCCGAAACCAAGCCATCACGCCGATGGTCGAAGCGGGATTGAGAAAGCTGTAGCCGCAGCCGGCGAGAAAGAAACTGATGCAGGCGGTCCAGAATGACGGCGACAATGCCGCGGCGACGATGCAAATTCCTAATAGGAAATGTCCCTGCCACGTCGTCCGGCGCACGCCGAAACGGTCGGCGAGCCAGCCGGTGGCGAAAGACGCCCCGGTCATCGCCAAATAAAAAGCCGAGAAGAACAAACCGACTTGCGCGCGTGAGAGGCCGAGCTCGTCTTTGTAAAATGGCGCCAGCGTGTTGATGCCATACTGGGCCGACGCGCCGATGATATGAGAGACACTGATCAGCGCCAGGATAGTCCAACGAAAGCGCTCGCGCGCCGGTGCGGGTACGGTCATCGAGAACCGCGTGGCTCAATCGAAAACCGTCGCAGAGTAAGCGCCGGCGTCGATAAACGCTTCGATGACGGTTGGGCCATCGATGGCGAACGCCCAATCGAGCGCGGAGCTGAATTCATCGAGGTTTTTCGCCGGCCGGCAGGGAACGCCGAAGTAATGCGCCGGCGACTCGGGCGGCGCGCCGAGGTGAACGCCGGAAAGCGCATAATTTTTTCGTTCCTGCTTCACTTTCATCAAGCCGAGCCAGCCGTCGTTGAGAATGATCAGCGGCACGGCCAAATTCAAACGCCGCGCCAGCGACAACTCGCCGGCGGTCATCTGAAAACCGCCATCGCCGACGATCGCAACGACGGCGCGCTCGGGATGAACCAGCTTTGCCGCGTAGGCCGCGGGCATGCCGTAGCCCATCGAAGACCAGCCGTTGGTCGACAACAGCGTGCGCGGCACATCCGTGCGCCATTGCGAGGCGATTTGATGGGTGTGCGCGCCGACGTCGTAGGCGAGAATGCCGTCCCGTGGAAATTTGTCGCGCAAGACGTCCAAAACCTGGTGCGCCGCGAAATCTGCGCCATCCGGACGCAAAGCCCGATCGAGCAACGATCGGTGCTTTTGCCACTCCTCAGCCGACCAATCGTTGGCGGACGCCTCGATTCCAGCAATCGCCTCGATCGCTGCGTCGAGATCACAGGATTTGTTCCAGAGAAATTTCAACCCATCTCCCGGCTCGGCGGCTTCCGTGTTGATGTGGATGATGGGCGTGTTCCGAGCCCAGTCCTCATAATTGATCTCGATCGGATCGTAACCCACCGCGATGATCAGATCCGCTTGGTCCGTAAAGCGCTTCACGTCGGAGCGCCGGGCGCGGCCGATAACGCCGGCCCAATGCGTGTGATTTTCCGGCAAAAATCCCTTGGCGTGCATGGTCTCGACAAAAGGCAATTTTTGCCGCTCGACGAACTTGAGTAATTCAGCCGCCGCTCGGCTGCGCGTGAAACTCAACCCGGTGATCAACAACGGGCGGTGCGAGCGCGCCAATGCAACACTCACAGTCCGCACGATTTCATCCGAAAGATCCGCAAGACCGCTCGCCTGTACCGGCGCCGCAGTGAAGTCGCTTTGCACCGACAGCGCAATGTCTTCGGGCAGGTCGAGATGCACCGGGCCCGGCGGTTCAGTGCACGCCATCGCGAGTGCCTGCGCGATCGTGGCGCGGACGGGATTGTCACGCAAAGACAAAGTCGCTTTGGTCAGCGGTTTGAACAACATATGATGGTCGATGCGCATTTGAATCCGCCGCTCGAGCCACGGAGTCGCGACATTGCAGGTAATCGCCAGCACCGGCGCGCGGTCCAACCAGGCGCAGCCGACGCCAGTCGTGAGATTGGTGGCACCGGGCCCAACAGTCGATACGCACACGCCCGGAACTCCAGTAAGGTAACCTACCGCGGTAGCCATGAATCCGGCCGATGTTTCGCTCGCGGTAAGAACAAACTGGATGGGACTCTGCCTGAGTGCCTCGATCAGCGGCAATACCGGCCCGCTCGGCACGCCGAAAACCCAGCGCACTCCGGCTTCTTGCAGCGTGTGAACGATGATGTCGCTGTTGTTCATCGTTTAGATTTTATACCTGGCGTGCTTAGCGCCTTGGCGCGAGATGCCTCGGCAAAACCTAGTCGAGGATCCGCGACCTTAATTCCCGATGCGCACCGTATCGACGGCGTCTTGCACGGCGCGAATGATCGACAACGCCGTGAGCTTGCCGGTTTTCGGATTCTCGCTCGGGATATTTTCGAGATGCACGTGCAGCCGGCCGAACTCGCCTTCGACCTCGATGTCGTGGCAATTTCGCGCCAGTCCCGGCACGGCCAGGATTCGCACGCGCGTTTGATCGGGGCCGATGCCGGCCAAACTGACCGCTCCCGTCACGTTGACGTTGGCCGGAAAGCCGCGGCAGGCTTCGCGCGCCGAGCCGGAAAATACTTCTTTTTCTTCGCGCAACCCGGCCAAAGAAATCCCATGCTCGATCAAGTACGGCGCGCCTTCGAGCCCGACCGGAGGCTTGCGCGCGGTGTGTGTCACATGGGTAATCTGACCGACGGAAGCGGACTTGATGCCGTCCAACCCAGCGATCGCTCCCGACGGAACATACAAACGGCAACCGGTGCGCCGCGACTCCGCCATAATCTCGGGATGATCCAGCAGCGCGCCGACGCTGATCACCATCAAATCTTTACCCGCTGCGAAAGCTTTCTTCGCCAGTTCCGGGACGACAGCGCCACCGGCGGCTTCGACAATCAAATCGCCGGCGTTGATCAGTTCGACCAACGACAAATACGGCGGCGGATTTTTAAATGCCGCGAGAAACTCGCGCGCGCTTTTTTCCGTTCGGCTGGTGACGCCGGCGATGCGCACCGAGAGCTTGCCCGCTTCGGCGGCTTGAATCAGCGCCTTACCGATGGCCCCACAACCCACGATGCCAATGGATTTCATCGTCCCTCCAGGCCTTCCGGTTTATCGTGAAGGCTTTTCCGCTGTCAACGCGACGGCACCAGCCAATAGAGCATCCAATAAACGATCACTCCGGTGACGGAAACGTAAAGCCAGATCGGAAATGTCCAGCGCGCGATGCGCCGATGCGCCGGAAAATTTTCCCGCCAGGCGCGGCGCAACGTGATGAGCGCCAGCGGCACCACGGTTACCGCGAGGATGGTATGGGTCAGGAGAATCGTGAAATAGACGGGGCGAATCCAACCCTGGCCCTTAAACGGCACGGAGCCCACGTGATAGTGATAAACGAGATAGGAAGTCAAAAATAATATCGAGCAGGCGAATGCCGTCAACATGCAGTTCCGATGGGCATTTTGGTTGCCCGACTTGATGAAGAGAAAACCGGCAAAAAGAAAAACGGCGCTGAGACTATTCAGCGCCGCATTCAAACTCGGAAGCTCGGAAATGGCAATCAATGGGGAAAGATGTCCGGCATCAGCATCAGGATCAAGAAAACGCACAGAACAAAGGGCACCAGAGCGACCACTGCCAAAGTTCTTTTCTCGAACTTAAGATGCATGAAATGCATCGCCACCAAAGCGGCCTTCCACACCGCGAAGATCACCAACAGCGCGGCGAGCAGCATTTTCGGTAAGCCCAAGTAAACGATCGCGACCTCGATGACGGTGAGCGCCAGGAGGATATAGAAAATCTTGATGTATTGGGCACTGGAGTGTGTGGTCGATGACATCTCGCTCTCCCGAAACGGATTACAGTAGATAAACAAACGTAAAAATCAATATCCACACCAAGTCGACGAAGTGCCAGTAGAGGCCGGCGATCTCAACGTGTTTCGCTTGATAGCGGCCGCGGTTGACCGCCGCCAGCACGGAGGTATTGTAAATTACCCCACCGGTCACGTGCATGCCGTGAAAACCCGTCAGAATAAAAAACGTCGAGGCGAAGAGACTGCTGGAAAATGAGATGCCGAGTTCGGGTAACCGATGACCGAGCAGGTGAGTCCACTCGTAAGCCTGGCACCCCAAGAACATCGCACCGCCCAAAATCGTCAGACCGAGAAACTTATTGAACCGGGCTTTGTTGTTTTCCTGAATCGCTTCTAACGCCAGCACCATCCAGACGCTGCTAACGATCAGTAGAAACGTCATAAACGCCGTGAGATTAATTCCCAGCACGTCTTTAGGCACCGGCCAATTACTACTGGCATGGCGCAAAATCCCGTAACCGACGATCAAACAGCCAAACGACATGGCGTCGCCGGCGAGGAACAGCCACATGCCCAGTTTGCCCCAACTCTCGGGGGTCAAGGGCGATTCTTGGGGCTCCACTTCCAAGTGCGCTGCCGCAACTTCACTCATCTAACGCTATCCTCCTGATTCCATGCTAAGTGACCGATGGGCTCGAGTGTTTCCGACTTCTCGCGCTTTTTCAGTGCTCGCCGGTAATTGAAAATGAGCCCACAGACGATCGAGCCGACGACGAGATAAGGCGTCGCCATGAGAAATAGCACGCTGGCCTTAAAGCCGTCCGTCAATGAATCACTCTCGCCGCCGAGACAAACGGCGCAAGCCCACGTCGTTGCCGTCCGCGCAAGCAACGTAAAGCCGGCCGCCATCATGATGCAATGAATTTTTCTAAGCATCGGAATAATCAACCGCAAATTAACGTATCGATTCTGGAGTGTCAACCAAATCGCTTAATAGAGATAAACGAGCCCATAGAGGACGGGCCACAAACCCACAACGAATGTCCAATACATGCCGCAAGTTTGTAAACCGACGTAATTCTGCCGCGTGTACTTTCCGGCTCTCGCCTTTTGCCACACGACAACCAACCAGATTAACGCGCCGAAAACATGCAAGCCGTGACAGCCGATAATCGTGTAAAACAAACCGCCGTAGACGCTGCTCGACACGGTCAAGCCAAAATGAATCAGGCGAAACCACTCGAACCCTTGAATCAATAAAAAACTCGTGCCCGCTGCGGCGGTCCATAACAGCAAACGCACCAGACGCGCGCGGTCGCCACGTTGATTCGCTCTCATTCCGAGCCGGATCGTTACCGCGCTGGCAAGTAAAATCAGCGTATTAATCGCGGTAACCGCGGTCGGCAGGCGCGGCTGAAACGGCGGCGGCCAGACGGGACTGGCGATGCGGAAAACCAAAAACGCGCCGATCAGGCCGGCAAAAAACATCGCCTCCGCGCCCAACAACATAAGGACTGCGAGCCAAGCATTGTTGGCGATCGGTGTATTGGGCCGAACCGGCGGCGCCGGTGGCCCACCGCCACCGAACGCAGGTCGCCGGTCCGCTTGAACCAGCGGTGCGTCATCTAATTTGCGCGCTGTTGAACTCTTAGCCATGGACCAACGGTCGTGTCATCTCATAATGATGAAAACTATCACCGCAATGATATACGACACGGCCAAAATGGCCAACGCGAAACCGAGACGTCGGTTGCGCGTGTCAATTCCTTCCGGCGGTTCCATAATCTGCTCGTTCATATCGGCACACGGTCCAAAGCCATCACCAGCAAGAGAACAGGAAGGTAGATTAGCGACGCAAACAACAGTCGGCGCGCGCCCGTACGCGTAGGCGTAAGGACGAGCCTGACGCCGCTCGCAAGAAAGCCGGCACCGAGCAGAAAAGCCACGACGAAGTAGCTCGGTCCGGCGAGACCGATGAGTGTCGGCAGAAGGCTCACGACTAACAGCGCGGCGCAGTGGATGAGAATTTGGCGATTGGTGCTGTCGCCATCCGGTTCGATCACCGGCAGAAACTGAATTCCAGCCTTGGCGAAATCTTCACGATAAAGATAAGCGATGGCCAGCGTATGCGGAATTTGCCAGAGAAACATGATCGCAAACAGCACCCACGCGTCGACAGACAGCTCGCCGCGCGCGGCAACCCAGCCGATCACGGGCGGCAAGGCGCCGGGAATCGCGCCGACTGGCACACAAAGCGAACTGGCGCGCTTCATCGGCGTATAGATCAAGAGATAACTCAAGGTAATGGCGGCCGCGACAACAGCGCTCAATAAATTGACGGCCGCCGCCAGATAACCGAGGCCCAAAAGGGTCAACGAAACACCGAACCAAAGCGCGTCTTGCGGCTGCACCCGGCCGTCGGGCAGTGGGCGCCGGCGCGTGCGCTCCATTTTCGCGTCGATCTCGCGCTCAATAAATTGATTCAACGTGAGCGTGCCGCCGGCCGCGAGCGCTGTGCCGAGCAACATTTGCAGCAATTGCAGATAGTCAGGGATGCGCCCGGAACCGGCATAATAACCGACAAAGGCGGTGATCAACACCATTAAAACGATGCGCGGCTTAGTCAGCTCAAAGAAGTCGACAGCCCGCCGGCTCGCGCTTACCGTCGCGGCATTGATGGTCCCGGTGGTCGAGCTCATACGGAAAGTTGCTCCGTCAAGATCTTTTCGCCGCGGGCAAACTTGGGCGGCGCCAAAAGTCGATGGGCGCGCAAGGTCAGTGTTACAGCCGCGGCAAGCATCAGCGCGCCGACCGCGAGATGCGTCGTCGTCAGCAAGACAATCGCGTCGACAGGCAATCGCCACAGGGCGGTAAATTTCGCCAAGTAGGACAGCGTTCCCAGCACGATTTGCGCGAGCGTGAGCGCGAAAAGCATCAGCGCCGGCCGGGTCAGACCCGGTTGGGTAGAATGATCTTTCATCACCCTTATAATAATAAAAATTACGTGCAGTGTAACTAGCGCGGCAAGAGTAAGATGGGCGTCGACCCGTTCGCCGGTATGGCGCAACACCGCGCCGAAGACGATTTGCCCATACACAAGCGCCGTGGTGACAGCGCCCAGGCGGCGCAACCGTCCGCCGTCATTAAGCGTCGTCTCAACGGCGCCATGAGTCCAGCCGGCCGACGTGAAAACCGCCAGGCAAACCGTCAGCGCAAAAAAGAGCTGCGCCGTTGCCGCATGCACGATCGCCAAAGTTTGCTCCAGCAGCACCACACGCAAACCTCCAAGAACACCTTGAAGGATCACCAATGCCAACGCGGCAAGGCCGAGCCGGCGCAGCCAGGGGCGCGGCTCACGCAACCACAACGCCAGCGCCAAGCCGATCGTCAATAAACCGACGAAGGAAGCCACCAGCCGATGACTATGCTCGTAGAAAATATTGCCAACCATTTTCGACCACGGATAAAGGAACATGTTGTAGCCAAAACTGGTCGGCCAATCCGGCACGGCCAGTCCCGCGCCTTTGCCGGTGACGAGCCCGCCGATGAATAAGAGGGGAAAGGTGGCGCCGACGAGAATGACGGCGATGCGGTGCGGCCAAACTGAAATAGTTAAAGGATGGGGGAGGATGGGTTCCTCCATCCCGCTACCGTCCGCTTTCATATTTCCAATTTTCCGTTAATGCGCTCGCGCTGCGGCGGTAGTACCGAGATTTCTATCTTGCGGCAGCCAATCCTCTTTGACTTCCGGCGAGCTGTACTCGTAGGGGCCGCGGTAGACGACCGGTTGTACCTCGAAATTGCCGTGCGGCGGCGGCGTCGGCGCCGACCATTCCAGGGTGTTGGCCTGCCAGGGATTGCGATCCGCTTTTTTGCCCGCGATTAGACTCCAGACGAAGTTAAACAGGAAAAAAAACTGCGACGCGCCCAAGAGCAGCGCGCTGATCGTGATGAACACGTTCCAATGCTGCATCGGCATGCAAGAACTCGTACTGGGTGGGATTGTAAATTCGCCGCATGTGCCCCGCGACGCCGAGGAAGTGCATGGGAAAAAACGCGCCGTTGAAAAAAATATAGGTTAAAACGAAATGAATCTTTGCCAGCGGTTCGTTCATCGTGCGGCCGAACATCTTGGGAAACCAGTAATAAACCGCCGCGAACAAAGCAAAGACGATTCCGGCGACCACGTAATGGAAATGAGCAACGATGTAAGTAGGTGTCGTGGATGAAGATATCGACCGGCGTCGAGGCCATGAAGACTCCGCTCAAGCCGCCGATCACGAAATTCGACACGAATCCCAAGGCAAACAGCATCGGCGAGGTGAAGCGAATCGTCCCGCCCCACAAAGTGCCCAGCCAATTGAAAACTTTGATGGCCGACGGCACCGCGATGACCATGGTCGTCATCATGAACGCCGTGCCGAGCAGCGGATTCATGCCGCTGATAAACATATGATGGCCCCAAACGATCCACGATAGAAAGGCGATGGCGATCATCGAAAAAGCCATGGCGTGATAACCAAAAATCGGCTTGCGCGAAAAAGTGGAAAGGATATCGGAAGTGACACCCATGGCCGGCAGCACCAAAATGTAGACTTCCGGATGGCCGAAAAACCAAAACATATGCTGCCAGAGCAACGGTTGCCCGCCGCCTTCCGGGAGAAAAAAGCTCGTGCCAGCTATGCGGTCGAAGAGCAACATGGCTAAAGCCGCGGTCAGAACCGGCAAGGCGAGCAGCAGCAAGATCGCCGTGATAAAGAGCGACCAGACAGTCAACGGCATGCGGAAATAGGTCATGCCCGGCGCCCGCATGTTGATGATGGTCGTAATGTAATTAATCGATCCCATCAGCGAAGACACGCCAAGAATCAGCAAGCTTATGATCCAGAGATTTTGTCCCCATTCGACGCCGGTGTATTGCGCTCTCGCGGACAACGGCGCGTAACTTGTCCAACCGCCCGCCGCCGGACCTCCAGGAACAAAAAAGCTCGAGAGCATCACGCAGGTCGCGATGGCGCCGACCCAGAAAGAGAGCATGTTCAATTTTGGGAATGCCATATCCCGGGTGCCGATCATCAGCGGAATCAGAAAATTGCCGAAAGTTCCGACCATGATCGGCATGACGACAAAGAAAATCATGATCGTCGCGTGCATCGTAAAGAGGGCGTTATAAGTTTGCGGTGGAATAATGCCGCCACCGTGTTCGCCGGGATAAATATAGGGTTCGGGAATAAAACCTAGCCCCGGTACGGGTGTTTCCGGCCAAGCCAATTCCCAGCGCACCAGCATCGCGAGCAAGCCGCCAACGATGATCATGAGCAGGCCCATGAACAAGAACTGCCGACCAATCATCTTATGGTCGAGCGAAAAGATATACGTTCGGAAAAAACCCAGTTCTTGGTGATGCTCATGCGACGCGTGCGTCGCCGCTGTCTCGCTCATCGGTCAAAATCCTCCGTCAGTGGCTTCGGATGAATCAACAAAAGTTTGGATGTATTTACTGCGGTTTAGCAGCCAGATTTTCGTCCGCCCATTTTTTATATTCGTCGGGCGTCATGACGTAGAGCCAGCCTTTCATGCCGGAATGACCAAATCCGCATAACTCCGCGCAAGGCAGCTCATATTTTCCCGGCTTGGTCCCTTCGAACCAGTTGATGATTTGCCGGCCCGGGACCGCGTCCTGCTTAAACCGCATGTTGGGGATGAAGAAGCTGTGGATCACGTCCTTTGAGGCGATCACTAGCCGAACTACTTTATGCACCGGCACGTGCACATCGTTATCGAACTTGACGTCATCGTCGGTGCCGAGCTTGCCGTCGGGCCCGGGATAACTGATTTCCCAATTGAACTGTTTAGCGGTGACACCGACTTCGAAATCCGTGTCGGGGACATGGCGTTTAATTTTCGCCCAAGTCGACGCGCTCATGAATGCCAGGACAATCAGGATCACCGCCGGGATGATCGTCCAAATGATCTCGAGTGTCGTATTGCCGTGACTATAAGTGGCGCGCCTGCCGCCCTGGTCGCGATACTTGATCAAGAACACAACCATCAAGACGGTCACGAGTATAAAAGTGACTGCCGTGATGTAATAAATAAGGTAGAAAAGGGAATCGATCTCCTGCCCAAACGTCGACACGTCTTCCGGCAACCACTGCAGCATCTAGTGAACCATCCTTATGATTTTTTGCAGACCGGCGTGAAAACTTTCCCTTAGCTAACACAGGGGTTGGCTCAATTCAAGCGCGGACAAAGTTGATTTGCCGATGATTTGTGCGAAGATTGCAGCCAATCTTGGAAATCGTGAGCGAACTCCTTCGATGACCACGTGGCAAACGCTGACCTCGATGGCGCACCTGATCGCAATCGCGATGTGGCTCGGCGCCATCGTATTTTTTCTCGCAGTGTCGGGACCAGCGGTTAACGAGCTGGCCCCGAAGCTCGCGCTAAGAACGATGAATCGGGCCAGAATCGGCCTCGAAGCCATTAGCTGGTTCGCGATCGGGTTGTTGCTGCTGACGGGAATCGTGAATTTGCTTGCGCGCCTTGCCATGCCGCCGCCAACCATCGGTGACTCTTTCGCCATCGTCTTCGGCGTAAAGCTGTTCCTCTTCGGCGCGATGCTCGTACACCACTGCCTGCAGGTATTTAAATACGCGCCGACGATCGCGCGTCTGACCGAGCAATTGCCGCAAAGCTTCGATGCCTGGCCCGAACCTCTGCTCACCTACTGGCGCCGCTGGTTTCTTTTGTTAAAAATCAACGCCGCGCTCGGCCCAATCGTCGTGCTGCTCGGACTCGCCCTGGTCAAGAATCAGTAGGATCAAAAACAGTCGCGCCATGCTAGGCAGGTTCATACAGATCCACTGGGCGATGGCGCTGAAAATTACCTTTTCCCCATGGAGTTGATAAAGCTGTTATCGATCATTTCGCTCAGAGAAATTTTTCCTTTGAGTCTGCCGCTTTCGATCTCTTGCTCCACAGTGGCGCTGATACCTGCGTCGAGGATTCGACCGTCGAGCGGAAAAGAATCGCGGTATTCGTCGTATCCGGCGGCCGCCTCGGCGGCGTCGAGTCCGACATATTTCCTAAGCGCTTTGATGCCGTCGTCGCGGTTCTCGCGCGTGTGCTTTACGCCGCGCTGATAAGCGCGCAAGAATCTCGCCGCCTGATCCTTTTCCTTGGCGAGCCACGCTTCGCGCGCGATGAAGCCGACGTTGGTCCAATTGGGATAGATATCTTTTAGATCAAAGAGCTTGTTCATGCCGACGGCCCTGGCCCGCTCGGTCACCGGAAACCATAGAATCGTTGCATCGACGATGCCGGTTGCCAGCGTGGTGAAGCGCGCCGGAGTTGCGCCAATTTGCAACATCGTGACGTCTTTGGGATCGACGCCGGACCGGCGCAGAGCCGAACGGGTGAGAAATTCGGAGAGCGAGCCGAAGCGGCTGATCGCAAACTTTTTCCCTTTGCCATCCTTCAGCGACTTCAACTTGGGGCTGCCATAAATTTGAAATGGCATCAGGTTAGAGATCGCCCAGAAGTTCTTGATGTCCACGCCGCTCGCCCTGGCGAGCACAGTCTCCGGTACCCCGCCGGCCATGATCTGCACGTCGCCACCGATCATCGCTTGCAGATTCGTCGCGCCGGCATTGAACATGACGACGAGCACGTCCAATCCCTCATCCTTGAAGAAACCTTTGTCCTGAGTGAGATAGATCGGCAGAAACGCGACGTTCACTGTCGATACGCCGACGACGATCCGAGCATCGGCTTGGGGAAGCTTAAGGCTGCCGACGACCATGAGAAGCGAGACCGCGAGCCACGCCATCCGCCAATGCATGAGCTTATCCTCCTGCGCCGCAACTTTAGGTTAGCTCAACGACCAGCGTCAAGCAGAAACCCTCAACCCGTTCAATCCAAGATCCATCGTTTGACTCCAAGCATTCCTTTTCGATATTACGCCGGATGAGATCTGTCCATTCGCAGGAGGAAGTATGTTTGGCCTTTTGACCACGATCATTATCGGATTTATCGTCGGCGTGATTGCGAAGCTAATCATGCCCGGCAAGGAAAACATGGGATTCATCGTGACGACGTTGCTCGGTATCGCCGGTTCGATCGCCGCGACTTATGCCGGTCAGGCGGTGGGCTGGTATGAGGCTGGTCAAGGTGCCGGTTGGATCGGCTCGATTGTCGGCGCCTTTCTCTTGCTGTGGATCTACCAGAAGTTCAAGAAATAAAAAATCGCCGGCGTTCAAGCGTTCGACAGCCAATCACGACAAACGACTGTATCTTAAAAGAAGCAGTCGCCGCCATCGCGCAAATTTGTCAATAAAGATCTATTTCGGATACAGGCCCTGAAAGAACCCACTGTCTTCGAGCTGTTTGACGAAACGCAAATCCATAAACGACTCCGGCGCGTAATTTTTCGCGCGCGGGTCGCGCACCGCGACTTGATCCAAAACGAAGCGAATGCCGCCGACCGTGGCATAAGGAACCCGCTGCAGCTTCGGCGCATAGAAATCCACGGTCGCGGCAAGAATTGCCGGATCCTTGATGCCCGTATACTTGCTCGTGATCTTCATCGCCAGGTCTCGGTTGTTCTTGTAGATCGCGATCGCCTCCACGTAAGCGCGCACGAAACGCTGCACGGTGTCCATGTTGTCCTTGATGAATGATTTCTTGGCGACGATCCCGACAAAGGGGAATTCCAATCCCATGGCGGCGAGATCCGCGATTTCTTTATAGCCCAACTTCTTTGCGGCGTCTGTAAAGGGATCGGCGAGCGCGCCGGCGGCAATGCGGCCGGACGCGATGCCGCCCATGATGCCGGCGTAATCTTCAAGTTGGATCAACGCGATGTCTTTTTCTGGCTGAAGTCCCGCCTTGCGGATCGCAAAACGCGCCGAGATGTCGGTGTTGGAACCATACCGGGTCACGCCGATCGATTTGCCTTTGAGCTCTTCCATCTTCGACACCGTGCCCATGATCACGATCGGCGTGGTGTTGAGCGCCACGGCGACAAACGTCACATCCATACCCGCGACCCCGGCGGCGAGCATCGCCGGTCCGCCCATCTGTGACATCTGGATCTCGCCGGACACCAGGGTTTGCGCCATGGTTGAGCCGCTGCGAATGTAAGCGACGTCGGTACGCAAGCCATTCTTTTCAAATAGCCCAGCGTCACGGGCAATCCATAACACCGCATGCGGTCCCGACGTCGCAGCGTAGCCGGACATCACGCGCGTGGGCGTCTGGGCCGACGCCAAAGGATGGCCGATTAAGAGCATTAGCAGCACGATCATGAATTGAATCATCGGGCCTCCTCAAACTTGATTCAACAAGGGTTCGGCAGTATAGGGGTATCCGGGAATCGAGGTCAACGGCCGGATTATCTGCGCTTTTAGCAAAAGGAGTCACGCATGAGATTGAATCGTCTGACGCTGCACTTCGCCGCCGTTTTACTGCTTACCCAAGCCGCGTCAGTTTCCGCCGCGAATATCAACGTCGTTTGGACCAGCGAAGTCGGTCAGTTCGCGCCGCTCTGGGTGACGAAAGAAGCTAAGCTGTTTGAAAAGTACGGCAATAACGTTCAGCTGATTTTTATTCAGGGCGCTTCCTCCGCCGCCGCTGCGTTGAGTTCCGGCGACGCCCACGTCGGCATGTTTTCGCCGCAGGTCGTGATCTCGACGCCGCAACTCGACTTGGTCATGTTTGGCCGGCTGGGCAATACCATGGACAACCGCGTCTACGCACGCAAGGGCATCAAAAGCATCAAAGAAGTAAAACGGGTCGCCATCAGCCGCTTCGGCAGCAACGCCGATTTCGCCGCCCGCTATCTGCTCCAGCGCGAAGGCTTGCGCCCGGACATCGACGTGGCGTTGCTGCAAGTCGGCAACCAGTCGAACCGCATCGCCGCGGTCGAGACCAATAACGCCGATGCCGCGATGCTGACCCCGCCGATGACGCTAATGGCGCGGAAACTGGGCATGACGCTGTTGCTCGATGCCTCCAAGTTGAACATTCCCTACTCCAGCCTTTTCTTCGTGTCGCGCCGATCCTACTTGGCGAAAACGCGGCCGGAGCTAGTCAACTTCACCAAGGCGATGATCGAAGGCGTGGCGATTTATAAGTCCAACAAAGAATTCGCCATGAAAGTTTTGTCCAAGTATATGAAAGTCCAGGACCGCGAAGTGCTGGAAGAAAACTTTCAAAGAGTACGACTTTCCGCTCAAGCCCTCTCCTTCGCGAGAATATTTCGAGCTGCCGATCCAAGAAGTCGGCAAGAAAGACCCGAAGGTGCTCAAAGAAAATCCCGAACGGTATGTCGACATGTCGTTGGTAAAGGAACTCGAGGACAACGGCTTCATCGACAAGCTAACGCGGGAATACCGAGTGAAGTGACCTCTGATAATAACCAGAGGTCACTTCATCCCGAGCGAGAGCGAGGGATCTCGACTCGAATACACGCAACAAACTAAGGAGGACAAACCATGGCAAGCGTACGAGGAGCGACGTTACTTGGCCCGGACAAACTCGAGGTCCGCGAATATCCGATGCCTGACATTCCCGCCGATGGCGGGCTGATAAAAATAGAAATGGGCGGCGTGTGCGGCACAGACGTCAAGTATCTGCACGGCAAGCTCAAAGTCGATTATCCGATCATCCTCGGCCATGAAATTCTCGGCCGCGTCGAAAAACTCGGCAAGAACGCCGCGGCAATTCATCATGTCAAAGAAGGCGACCGTGTCATCCTCAAAGGCGCACTCGGCTGCGGCCGCTGCGCCGACTGCCGGCGCAACAACCAGCGCTTTTGCCGCCAACGCACCAACTATGGCGGACGGACCAAATGCGACAAGCCGCCCCATCTGTTCGGCGGCTTCGCCGATTATCTTTACTTGGCCCCCGATGTGCTCGCCACCAAGGTGAGTGATTCGCTTCCCGCCGAAGCAGCCGCGTTGATCGGTTCTGTGATGGCCAACGGCTTCCAATGGGCGATCCGCCGCGGCGGCGTCAAAATGGGCGACTACGTTTTGATTCAGGGCCCCGGTCAGCAAGGACTTTCGTGCACTTTTGCATCCAAACACGCTGGCGCGGCGAAAATTTTCATCACCGGCATCGGCCGCGACAAGCCGCGGCTCGAGCTAGCAAAAAAATTCGGCGCCACGCGCACCATCAACGTCGAAGAAGAAGACGTCGTGGAAGTGATCCGCAAGGAAACCAACGGCGAGCTGTGCGACGTGGTCGTCGACGTGTCCGGCAACCCCAACGCGATCTTGAAGTCCGTTGACTGCCTGCATCGCCAATCGACGATGGTCCTCGGCGGCTTGACCGGCGACACCACCGTTACACCGATGCTCATGGATAAACTCGTGTGGAATGAAATTAAGTTGCAAGGCTGCTTCACCGCCGATAACGACGCCACTGAAGCGGCGTTGCGTATCATCGAGGAGACTCAAGTTTCCGGTCCAGGAAATGGTCAGCCATGTTTTCCCGTTGAAAGAAATCGAGCACTGCATCCGCGCCATCGGCGGCGAAGTGCCGGGCACCTTTCCGACCAAGGCATTAATCAATCCAGCGCTAGGATGATCGAGGGGCTCAAAGGCAAAGTCGCTATCGTCACCGGCGGCGCCCACGGCATCGGCAAAGCCTACTGCCTGGGCTTTGCGAAAGCCGGCGCCCATGTTGTGATCGCCGATATCGATGAAGCAGCGGCCAAGCGCGGCGGCGCCGAGATCACCAACGATTTCGGCGCGCCGACGTTGGCACTGCACACCGACGTTTCGAACGAAGCGTCGACTAAGGAAATGGCCGCGCGTGCCCTTGAGCGTTTCGGCCAGATCGACGTGCTGGTGAACAACGCCGCAGTTTTCTCCGTCGTGCCGATGAACCGCGGCGGGATTGAGACAATCGATCCGGAAGAATGGGACCGGCTGATGGCGGTGAACCTGCGTGGTCTTTTCTTTTGCTGTCGCGCGGCGCTGCCGACAATGCGCAAACAAAAATCCGGCAAGATCATCACCATCGCTTCGGGAACCGTTTTTGCCGGCGCGCCGGGAAGGATTCATTACGTGACATCGAAGGCTGCCACCATCGGTTTCACGCGCACGCTGGCACGCGAAGTCGGCGATGATAATATCAACGTCAATTGTCTCGCGCCCGGCAACACGCTGTCGGAAGAAAATCCGACCGACCAGATGGTCAAGTTCAGAGAATCGTCGGTCGGCTTGCGCGCACTCAAGCGCATACAAATGCCCAACGACGTGGTCGGCGCGATGTTGTTTCTCGCATCGCCGCTCAGCGATTTCATCACCGGCCAAACGATCAACGTCGACGGCGGGATATCGTTCCTGTGAGTTGGAGTAATGGAGTATTGGAGTAATGGAATGATGGGTCCATTGAGCGCGGCTGCCGTATACCCACACTCCATGACTCCACCACTCCAACACTCCAATTATTCGTAAGGAGTTTGCAATGAACCCGAACTATCCGATCATCGACGCCGACGGTCACGTGTTGGAAAAAGACCGCGAGCTGCACGATTATCTCGGCGGCAGATATTCGAGCGCGCCTCGTTTCGAAACTTATTCTTACTTTCCTTCCCTCGACGGCTGGAACCGCGGCACCGGCGTTCCTGGAAAAGATCCGGAAACTCCCGCGCCGCGCTGGCTGCAATTTCTCGACGAGCTCGGCGTCCATACCACGGTGCTTTACCCAACCGGTGGATTGGGACTCGGGCTGGTGCAAAATCCCGAGTGGGCGTGCGTGCTCGCGCGCGCGTACAATTCATGGCTTGCCGACCGGTTCTCCAATGTCAGCCCGCGCCTCAAAGGTGTCGCGCTGCTGCCGGTGCACGAACCCATCGAAGCCGCCAAAGAGCTCGAGCGCGCGAAGTCATTGGGATTGGTCGCCGGCTTGCTGCCCGCGGTCACTGCGCTGCACAAGGGCTACGGCCACGCCGATTTCGATCCGATCTACGAAGCGGCCGAGCGGCTCGATATGCCGCTCACCGTCCACGGCGCGCCGAGCCGCGGCATGGGCTTCGATTTTTTCAATAAATTTCTCCACGTCCACACACTCGAGCATCCCTTCGCGATTCTAATTCAATTCACCCACATGATCTTCGAAGGCGTCTTCGTCCGCTTCCCGAAATTGCGTTGCGCGTTTCTTGAAGCCGGCTGCGGCTGGCTGCCGTACATGATGGATCGCATGGACGAAGAGATGGAAAAACCTTATCGCGTGCAGGCGCCGCTACTGAAACAGAAACCGAGCGAGCTGATTCGCAACGGCCAAATTTGGACGACCTGCGAAGTGGAAGAAAAAGCGTTGCCGCATGTGCTGAAGCAATTCAATCCAAAATGTTTAATGTGGCCGTCGGATTATCCGCACGAACGCCTGCCCGACATGTTCAGCCACGACATACCCGAATTTTTGGGCCGCATAGATATCAGCGACGAATCCAAGAAAGCGATCCTGCACGATAACCCGATCGATTTTTATCGGATAAAGATTTAAGTGGAGAAAATCCAAAACAATTCTTCGCGCGAATACGGCGAGAATGCCAAAATCACATCTTGTCATTTCGACCGAAGGAAGAAATCTTTTCGAGATCTCTTCTATTCGCTCGACAAGACTCAACCTAGCTCACGACCTGGCATTCTTCGCGGCTTTGCGTGATAGAACTTAACCTGCGGAGGAACCTATGCGCTTAAAAGACAGAGTAGCGATTGTCACCGGCGGCGGCGTGGGCATCGGCAAAGCTTACGCGCACGGACTCGCCAAAGAAGGCGCCAAGGTCGTCGTCGCCGATATTCAGGAAGTGGAAGCGCAGAGAGTTGCCGCCGACATCAAAGCGGCCGGCGGCGACGCTATCGCCGTGGCCGTCGACGTCACCTCGCCAGAGAAAACTCAAGCGATGGCCGCGGCTACGTTGAAAGCCTATGGCCGCATCGACATTCTCGTGAACAACGCCGGCCTTTACTCGGCCTTGAAAAAGAAAAACTTCATGGAGATCGACACCGACGAATGGGATCGCGTGATGGCAGTCAACGTAAAAGGGTTGTTCCTCTGCGTGAAGGCCGTCTACCCTGCCATGAAGCAGCAGAAAAAAGGCAAGATCATCAACATCTCATCGGGGACGACGCAAAGCGGCACGCCATTTTTCTTGCATTATGTCTCGTCTAAAGCCGGCGTATTGGGTTTCACCCGCGCGCTCGCGCGCGAAGTCGGCGGCGACAATATCTGCGTCAATTCGATCATGCCCGGCTTAACCATTTCCAGCCCAAACCAGGAAGGCGTCACGAGCCCTGAGCAACTGGCCGACCGCAGAAAGCGCCGCGCCATCCAGCGCGATCAATACCCCGCGGACTTGGTGGGCACCGTCATCTTCCTCGCTTCCGATGACAGCGACTTCATGACCGGCCAAGCCATCGGCGTCGACGGCGGCATGAATATGCACTGATGCGTGGCTTGAATGTGAAACGTGCCGGGAATCAAGAATCGAACGGTTATTCAAAAATTAAACTGCTAAACGTAACCGCGGAGCCGGTTTCCGGCGTGAACGCCTGGCTGTACTTGAGATGATTGCCCCGCGCGCCGTCGAGCAGATGAATCAATGAATAGAGCGGTGAGAAGCCGCAGATGCGGCGCTTATCCTGATCTTTAGCGACCGCGTTGAAAAAACCGGGCGCGTCCAACGCCACCAACCGGTTGACGAGTTTTTGATCCTCGCTTTCAACCCACTTGAGAAAATCATCCGTGATCGGCTCGCGATCGCCGAACTGTCTGCCGACGTGCGCGAGATCCACCCCGGCCACAAAACAAACTCGCCGCCTCTCCAATGCCGCCAAATCGCGCAGCGTCCGTAAAAAGGTTCCCACGGCCGAATCTTTTTCAGGAAGCGTCTGGTTGACGACCGCGGAATGAAACGACGATACGAGAATCGGCACGATCTTAAACGGCTTCTCCGGCCGTCCGGTTAAAGCGGCGCGCTGTTGCGCGATGTATTTTAGGAAAACCACCTGAAATTCGAGCGAGTGCTCGCCCCGATGCAAGTACTCATCGGTAAAACAATCCTCGGCGCATTTCGCCTGCAAGCGCTGGACGAAATCGCGATCCGTTTCGACGAGACCGAGCGGAGTTGCAAAATTCTTGAGCGTCAAAATGTACGGCGTCTGGCCGCTGTAATGCGAGGTGCCGAGGAGAATGTAAAGATCCGCGCCGTCGCTTTCAGCCAACGGCTTGTAAGCCCACGCGTAGGCGGGACCGCCACGATGAAAGTCAATGTGCGGCGCGACGATCGCCCGCGGTGTCGACCCGGCGAGTTGGCTATTGGGCAGTCCCGGACCGTTCGGGGCGCTAAAAAATCCTTCGAGTTGAGTTTTTAATTCTTCGGGATCGGCTTTGTAAACGCCACCGACATGCGCCGGCACGCGCGTCGTTTGGTTACGAAATTCCAGTACCACCGCGTTTTTGTAATCGCGGAACCGTTCGCTATCCAGATAGTAATGCTGATCGAGCATGTCGACGAAGCTTTTCAAGTCGTCGCTCATCAGCAGTGAGCCAAACTGCTTGCAATAGGCTTCTTGAACGTCCGTGAAGGAATGTTGGCCGTCGAAATGCGCCAGGACGAAATATCCCGCCGGCGAGATTCCCAGCGGCGTGGCGAAATTCAAAGGGTCTTTCAGATAAACCAATGTCTTGCCGTCTTGTTGAACTGGAAAGGCCTCAACCGGACGCACCCTGGGTTTGTCGTTCATTATCGAAGACCGGGATCAACGATGATCCGCTGAAGCAATATCTTTTTCACTGCGGAATGCTTCGACTCGGCGGATGCGCGCTCAAACGATGCCGAGGCGCTGTTTGGCCTCTTCGCGAATCATGCTCGGGTTCCAGGGTGGATCCCAGACGAGATCGACGGTGGCGTCGCCGACGCCTTCGAGCGCCATAATTTTCTGCTTTGCATCCGCGGCGATCATGGTGCCCATGCCGCAGCCCGGCGCTGTCAACGTCATTTTCACTGCGACGTTATCGTTATTGATTTCGACGTCGTAGATGAGACCTAGATCGACGATGTTGACCGGAATTTCCGGATCGTAACATTCTTGCAACGCTTCGTAGACCTGTTCTTTTGTCACCATGAGATTTGCTCCTTAGGAACGCGGCTAGGCGTCTGCCCTGCCTAGCTCGACACGATCTTGAGCCCTTGGGCTTTCTTTGCCTGTTCCGAGACGATCGACAGCTGTCCAGCCAACTTTGCCGCGATCGCCAAAAAACTTTGACTGACTTCACTCTTTGGATCCTGAATCAGACTCGGCACGCCTTTATCGCCGCCTTCGCGCAGCGATGGCGTGATGGGAATTTCACCGAGATAAGGGATTTTGAAGCGTTCCGCTACGCGTTGCGCGCCACCGCGGGAAAATATCTCGTGCTTCTTGCCGCAACCGTCGCAAACAAAGTAGCTCATGTTCTCGACGATGCCGACGATCGGGATCATCACTTTATCGAACATTGATTTAGCGCGCACCACGTCCGCGAGCGCTACTTCCTGCGGCGTTGCGACCAACAAGGCGCCGCTCACCTTGAGCTGCTGCGAAAAAGTGATTTGCACATCGCCGGTGCCCGGCGGCATATCGACGACGAGGTAGTCCAAATCACCCCAATGCACGTCCGCCATCAATTGATGCAATGCCTTACCGAGCATCGGGCCGCGCCAGATCACGGCCTGATCCGGGTCGAGGAAAAAGCCGATCGACATGACCGGCAAGCCATGAGCCATGGTCGGTTCGATTTTGCGACTGCCGTCGACATCGATCTGCTTTGGCTCGCCTTTGACGCCCATGATGATCGGCACGGACGGCCCGTAAATATCGGCATCGAGCAATCCCGTCGCGGCGCCATGCATTTTTAACGCCACCGCCAAATTCGCCGCCACCGTCGATTTTCCTACGCCGCCTTTCCCCGCGGCGACCAGCACGACGTTTTTCACTGTGGGCAATAAATCGGTCTGCCCGGCGCCGGCCTTGCTGCCGCGCACCTGAGCGCCGAAATTTATCTGGACGGTATCGATGCCGGCGATCTCGCCCAAAGCTTTTTTACAATCGTTGTCGATGGTTTCGCGCAGTGGACAGGCCGGTGTCGTAAGCTCCACCGTGAAACTCACATTGCCATTAGTCACGGCCAGGTTCTTCACCATGCCAAGGCTGACAATATCGCGATGAAGCTCGGGATCTTGAACTTTACGCAATGCGTCGAGAATACGTTCTTCAGTCAGATTTTCCACAAAAATCCTTTCTTAAAAACTCTAGACTTATAAGGTCTACGATGTCAACAGCACGGCTACGCATTAACAATTAAGTACACCCGGCGTCCAAGCTGCTTAGGATTATTCGGTGATTGCGGCTGGAAAATTTATTGTACCTTGCTGGGGAAAAACGCCTTTGCTACAATTACTTAACTTCGATGTTTCCATCCCCATAACTTTCGGAGGTACAATGAAACGGGCATTGACTATGGTGGCAGTTGTTTTCACCCTCACTGCCATGGCTGGGTGTGCCGGCGGCGATTTGAGCACGCGCGAAAAGGGCGCGGGCATCGGCGCTTTAGGCGGCGCTGCCGCCGGCGGGATCATCGGCGCAGCAGTGGGTCATCCGGGTGCCGGTGCCGCGATCGGCGGCGCGCTGGGGCTCGGGAGCGGCGCCCTAGTTGGCGATCAACTTCAGGGACAGCAAAACAGACAGACCGATCAACAACGCCAGACGGACGCCAACCAGGCTGAAATCGAGCGACAACGCAAAGAACTTGAGGAACTCCGTCGCCAGCGTGAGTATTAAGAACGCTAGGGTGATCGCCGGCGCTGAAAAATTGCAGTCGGGCATTGAGTAACAATTGGACCCAACGCAATCATTGGTCACCCATCGGTGGGAGGAACCACCATGAAAATTTCCCCTCAGTCATCTATTTGCACGCTATTGCTGGCCGTCATCGATCGGCGCGGGGTGTGCTGGCGGCGACTTCACCACGCGTGAAAAGGGCGCAGGCATCGGCGCGCTAGGTGGCGCCGCTGCGGGAGGCGCCATCGGCGCGGCGGTGGGTCATCCTGGCGCCGGGGCTGCGATCGGCGGCGTGCTGGGGTTGGGAACCGGAGCGCTCGTCGGGGACCAATTGCTAGGGCAAGAGAACAAGCAGAAGGAACAGCAGCAGTCGATCGATCAGCAGCGCGCCGAGATTGAAAAGAACCGTGCTCTGATCGAAGAGCTGAAAAAAAGAAACATCGAGGCGAAAGAAACGAGCCGCGGCGTCGCGGTCAATTTACCCAATGTGAACTTTGAATTTGACAGCGCGGACTTGACGCGCGACGGCAGAAATAAAGTCAATCAAATCGCCGACATCATCAAGCGCGATGCGCCCAATCGACGCATCACCGTCGAGGGCCACGCCAGTCGGGAAAGCGCCGCTCAGGAAGCGTACAACCAACGCCTCTCGGAACGGCGCGCGAGCACCGTCGCCGACTCCCTAGAACGCAACGGCGTAAACGGAAGAAACGTTTCCTCCCAAGGCCTCGGAACGCGCGCGCCCGTTGCTTCCAATGACACCGAGAGCGGACGGCAGCAAAACCGCCGAGTCGAAGTCATTATCGAGAACTAGGCCGCGCGCCAAATCGCGGTTCAGCGCCATTAAGCAACCGCTTTATGTTAGCGCGGTGACGGATAACGATCATCGCCGCGAGAAAAACCGTTAGCGCCACGAGCGGCGTTGGATAAGAAAAAACCCAAAACAAGATCGGCGCCGCGAGCGCGGCGCCGATCGAGCCGAGTGATACGATTCGGCTCAGCAAAGCCGCGCAGATAAATACCGCGAGCAAAATCAAAGTCACCTCGGGCGCCAAGGCCAGTAAAGCTCCGAACGCGGTCGCCACCCCTTTGCCGCCGCGAAATTTTAGAAAGATCGGGTAGAGATGCCCCAAGAAGGCGGCGGCGGCGATCACAGCCACTGCCGTGTGGCTGAATGCCATTTGCTGCGCCGCGAACACCGGGACAAATCCTTTGGCGATATCCGCGAGCAAAGTCAGAAGGCCGCGTCCCTTGCCCATCACGCGGGCCACGTTAGTGGCGCCGATATTTCCGCTCCCCGCCGTTCTGACATCGATCCCTGCGAGTTTGCCGATGATAAATCCTGTGGGGATGGAACCAACTAGATAAGCAACGAGCGCGACAATGACTTCCATGAAGGAGGTTCGAAGCAGCAGACCTAATCAAAATCGGAGCTGGGTCCGACGCCGCCGGTCGCGGCGCAGATAGTAGTTGCCGCCGCAAACCCAACCGACCGAAAAGAACGCCACGGCGATCGCCGCGGCCACCAGCAATTCCGTTTCATGTCCCTCTAACATTTGCATAATCGAGCGGGGCTTCTCAGGGAGAGCTTTTTCTTTTTGCATATTTTGAATCGGCACTATCGATTTCGACTGTGGTTGAGGAGCGATGTCACTCCTACCAGCCGCTCGCGCCGGGGACTCGACGGCTTTCACCGTACTTTTCTCGTTGACATTTACATCCACGGTTTTGGCTTTCGACTCGCTCGAAACAATTGCCGCACTTTGGGTCGGCTCTTCAGCCGCGGCGAGAACGAAATAAGTAGACTCATCAAACGTCAGTCGAGCCGCGATTGTGCCGGCTACCGGAGAGGAATCACCTGGAGGAAACAGACCTACCGTCGGCGCCGCAAAAACCACCGTTCTTTTTTCCGCGGCGCTCGCCAGCAAAACTTGACCCAGCATCATTATATTAATCACAAACGAGGCCAATGGGATTAATCGCGCAGCCGACATCGGCTAAATCTAGCACAGGCTTGAGAAAACTCTCAATAATTTTACCAAGACACAAAAAAGCCCCGCTCGGTGGTTTTCCGGCGGGGCTTTCACTCGTAAGCAAATTTGCTTTAGGCTGGTTTTTTATAAAAGTCCGGGTTCATCCGAGTAGAGGTGCTGGATTTGGCGAGCTCTTCCTCGAACATCTTGCGGATCCACGGAGCTTCGTCGTAGTACTCGATTTGGTTCCCGCCGGCTTTAACGTCCTTATCGACCTTGCTGATATCACCGAAGCTTTCGCCGAGGCTGTACTTGATCCCGCCGAGGCGCGGCGGCAGATAGCGTGCTCCCGTGGCGCCGGTGTTAAAATGCTGGTGCCACATCATTGCCGGCGGCGTGAAGACGCTGCCATCCTGCCAGTCGTAGCGCTTGGGCTCTTCGCCCTCGCGCCAGAACAACGAGAAGCCTTGGCCCTTGATAATAATGACGTTGAACCCTGGACCGTGGCGATGGGCCTTTTTATAAGTGCCGATCGGGAACTCGGAAATATGCGCCGCCATCGAGCCGCTGGCCATTTCTAGCATCACGTTTTTGCCGGCTGCGCCGCGCTCTTTCCAATCTTCGAGCGCAAAGTTGCGCGCGTCGGCGATGAAGTTGGTGTCCCAAACCCGGCCGGGATAGGCCTTGCCTTTGCCGCTAAAGTATTCCGGATCACCGTCAAAGCGATCCGTGAAATCGCGCGGCGTGTTAAAAATGAAGTCCGCATCGTGAAACAAGTTGAACACGATCGGCATGCTGTTGACCGAAAAAAATCTTGCCGGCTCGTCGCCCGAACCGTTGAAATGCTGATAGGTGCAGTTGAGCGGTAACGCAAACAGGCTGCCCTCTTGCCACTCAAAGTTCTGCTTTGCCCCTTTGCCATTCCATATCGTCGTCCCGCCGCGTCCCTTGAGCACGAAATGCAAATCTTCGTATAGATGTCTGGCTGGATTCAGTTTTTTCCCTGCTGGAATTTCACTGACATAAGCGCCCGTGGCGCCCTCCGCGCCTTCCATATTAATAAAGGCACCGTTGCCGCCGGTTCTGCTCCAGGATTTTAGCTCGACTTTTTTTAGATCTTGCACAAAAAAAGTTTTGATGACCGGGATCCCTTCATCGAGCTGCCATTTGTCGTAATAGGGAATGTTATCCATCACATTCTCTAGTTGCGTCGCGGGTTTGGACATAATATTCCTCCGAAATAAACTATCCGATTACTATCGTATACATCAGCTGAAAGCAAGGTGGAACGGGCGCTTATAGCAGGACGTGAATGAGCTTTTTGCGCTCGTGATTTACAAACGGTAAAAGCCTCGAACGTCATTGACAACACAGGCGAAACTCTACTAAATGGCACAAAGTTGTCACGCTGCACATGGCGCCGCATGGCGCCCCGCGGGCGAAAGCAAAATCGAATTAATAAGAAGGAGAGAATCCTTGGCCACAAGCGTCGAAGCACCGATGGTCGGTAAGATTTTGAGAATCGAGAAACAGGTAGGCGACCATGTCGATGAAGACGAAGTCGTGATCGTCATGGAAGCGATGAAAATGGAAATTCCCATTGTCGCGCCGGTGGCCGGAACGTTGAAAGAAATCATGGTTTCACCGGGGCAAGCCGTTGAAGCCGAGCAGGCGCTCGCCGTTATCGAGTAACCCCGCCGAGTCAAATTCACAACTTGTTGAGCGACTGCGAGGAGAAGCAATGGACACGTGGACATTCGGCTGGACGCTGGCGCTGATCGGCATGGTCGGAACTATGTTGGTGCTCTGGTTATTGAGCCTGCTTATTCTGCTGATAAAAAAAATCTTCCCCTATCAACGCCCTGAAGCAGACCTTAAGAAAGGATAGTTTCACTTCATGGAATCCGCACTTGCCTCGGGCTTGCAGGGGCTTTTCCTCGGCGTGGCAAATCTCGGCCTCGGCCACGTGGTCATGCTCGTTATCGGATCATTGCTTCTTTACTTGGGAATCAACAAAGGCTACGAGCCGTTGCTCCTCGTGCCGATCGGCTTTGGCGCTATACTCGTGAATATTCCGTTGGCGGACATGATGGGGAAACGAAGGCTTTCTGCGTTTTTTTTACGACAATGGCGTACTCACCGAAGTTTTTCCTCTGCTGATTTTTGTCGGCATCGGCGCCATGACGGATTTTCAGCCGCTGCTGGAAAATCCCAAGATCATCTTGCTCGGCGCGGCCGGCCAATTCGGCATCTTTCTTACTTTGCTGCTGGCTTTGGCGCTTGGCTTCGACAAATTAGACGCGGTCGCGGTGGCGATCATCGGCGCTTGCGATGGACCGACGGCAATCTACGTCAGCTCGAAATTTGCGCCGCACATGCTGGGCGCGGTTTCCGTGGCCGCCTATTCGTACATGTCTTTGGTGCCGCTGATTCAGCCACCGATCATGCGCGCGCTTACCAGCGAAAAAGAACGGCAGATCATCATGGGCGCAGCCAAGCGTGAGCCGATCTCAAAAACCACTAAGATCGTTTTCCCCATCGTCGTAACGATTTTCGCCTCGATCTTGGCGCCCAAGGGCGCGCCGCTGATCGGCACCGTCATGCTCGGCAATTTGCTGCGAGAAAGCGGCGTCGTCGATCGCTTGAAAAACGCCGCGGAGAACGAAATCACCAATATCGTTACGCTCTTGCTCGGACTCTGCATCGGCGCGACCATGGAGGCGAGTAATTTTTTACGCGGCGAAACTCTGCTGATCCTCTGCCTTGGATTTATCGCCATCAGCTTGGACACCGCGGTTGGCGTGCTTTTCGGCAAGCTGATGTGCGCTCTGACGGGCGGCAAGATCAATCCGTTAATCGGCGCCGCAGGTATTTCGGCGTTTCCGATGTCGGCCCGTGTCGTCCAAGTCGAAGGTCAGAAATACAATAAGAAGAACTATCTTTTGATGCACGCCATGAGCGCCAACGCCGGCGGCCAGATCGGCTCCGTCATTGCCGCGGCGGTCATGCTTTCCGTGCTTCAAGGGATGGGTATCGTCGGCGGCTAAAAGAACAAATCATGGCACATTCCAGACAAGATCTCGAAAAGAAGCTTTCCGAGCGCGAGCAAATCGCCCTCGACGCCGACCCGAAAGCGGCGGCCCGGCAGCGCGCCGAAGGCAAGCTCACCGCCCGCGAGCGCATCGATAAACTGCTCGATCCCGCCTCTTTCGTCGAGGAATTCATGCTCGCGGAAACGCCGTGCAGTGATTTCGGCATGGCGGAAAAACGCCAGCCGTCCGACGGCGTCGTCACCGGCTTTGGCAAGATCGAGGGCCGGCCGGTCTATGTTTATTCCCAGGACCGTGCCGTGCTCGCGGGCAGCGTCGGCAGCGCCCACGCGGAAAAAATCGCCTATGTGATTCAGACGGCGCGCAAGCTCGGCGTGCCGGTCATCGGGTTGAACGACTCGGCCGGGGCGCGCATCCAGGAAGGTCTCTCGGTCACTTCAGCGATCGGTAAAATCTTTTTCGAAAACAGCATCGCCTCGGGCTGCATTCCGCAGATCTCAGCCATCATGGGGCCCTGTATCGGCGTGGGTTCTTATTCACCCGCCCTGACGGATTTTATCATTCAAGTGCAAAACACCAGCCAGATGTTCATCACCGGCCCCGCCGTAATCAAAGAAGTCCTCGGCGAAACGGTCACGATGGAAGAGTTGGGCGGCGCGAAAATTCACTCCGAAGTCTCCGGCGTGACCGATCTCGTCGCCAAGAACGATGAAGAATGCCTGGCCACGATCAGAAAGCTCGTCGGCTTTTTGCCCTCGAGCTTCGAGTCCTTGCCACCGCGCAAGGAAAACAGCGATGATCCAGCGCGCTCGCTCGATAAGTTGGAAACCATCGTCCCGGAGGACATGAAGCGCGCGTACAATATCCTGCAAGTTATCAAAACGATTGTCGACGACGGCGAGTTTTTCGAGCTGAAGGCGAAATTCGCGCGCAACCTCGTTATCGGTTTTGGCCGCCTCGACGGTTATCCGGTTGGCTTCGTCGCCAACCAACCGATGTTTCTCGCCGGCAGCTTGGACGTCGATGCTTCGGACAAAGCGGCGCGTTTTATTCGTTTTTGCGACGCGTTCAATATTCCCGTGATTACGTTGATGGACGTCCCCGGTTTCTTTCCTGGAAAGGAGCAAGAGGAGAAAGGCATCATCCGCCACGGCGCGAAAATGCTCTACGCCTACGCCGAGGCGACGGTGCCCAAAATCACGATCGTGCTACGCAAGGGCTATGGCGGCGCCAAGCAGGCCTTGTGCACGCGCGAAATGGGTGCCGATCAATTGTTCGTTTGGCCCGGCGTGGAACTAGCGGTTATGGGCGGTGGTGGCGCCGTCAATGTGCTTTACAAGCGCGAAATCGAGCAATCGCCCGATCCGGCGAAAACGCGCGCGGAGAAAATCGCCGAATATCAGGAACGGTTCAACGGCCCGTTCGAAGCGCTGGCGAAACAATTCGCTCACGCGGCGATCCGCCCGCACGAGACGCGCAAGCGGCTCATCCAATCCCTAGAGATTCTGCGCTTTAAAAAAGAATCGCGGCCGAACAAGAAGCATGGGCTCATGCCGGTGTAGCGCAGCGCCAATCGGCGAGCTGAAGCGGCAGCGAAACATAAAAAGTGCTGCCCCGACCCAGCTCGCTTTCGACCCAGATCCGGCCGCCATGGGCTTCGACGATTTTTTTGCAAATTGCTAGACCGAGCCCAGTTCCCGTATGGGTCGAGTGCCGTCCACCGCCGCCTTGGCGGTACTTGTCAAAAATCAGCTCCAGCTCGTCTTGCGGAATGCCGATACCCGAATCTTTGACTGCCAGAATAATCTCTGAATCGCCCCAGGTTCTCGCCGCGACTTCGATCTCGCCGCCGATCTCAGTGAATTTGAGAGCGTTGCTCAAAAGATTACTCAACACCTGATTCATGCGCCGGCGATCGACGCAGAGTTGCGGTAGATAGTCGCTGATCTCGGTCTTGAGGGCGATTTTTCGCTTGTCCGCCTCAACGGAATATTCGATCAAAGTGTCTTGCAGCAGCGGTCGGATCTCCACCGGAGCCTTTACAAGTTGAAGGTTGCCAGCGTCGACTTTCGAGATATCTAAAAAGTCGCTGACGTGGGTGATCAAACTCTTGCAGCTCGACTGAATCTTCCAGAGCCATTTCTGTTGCAGTTCCGTCACCGCGCCGAACAACCCATCCCGGATCGAATCCGTGATCGATACCACATTCGACAACGGCGAGCGCAGGTCGTGCGCCACCATCGCCGTGAAATCGGCCAAGGTTTGCTCTGCGCGTTTACGCTCTTCAATTTCGCGGCGCAGTTCTTGGTTGGCTTCCAGGGTGGCGCCGTAGAGCCGGGCGTTTTCCACCGCGAGGGCAATTTGCCGCGCCATTGCTTGCAGGAACTGTTTCTCGTCGGTGCCGAACGGGTGAACGCGCGTGCTCATCAATGCGACCGCCGCGCGCAGCGGCGTGTCGTGCGCGAGCGGCAACACCGCGAGGGCCCGGATCCGGCTGTCGGCGGCGGCCGAAGCCAACTCTGGCGCCTCCGCCACATCTTCGACAAACCAGGCATTCCGACACTGCCAGAAACACTGCTCGAATTCAGGCCCCAATCCGTTCCAGATCTGCGCCAGTTCTGAAATCGAGTGGGAACCGGAAGTAACCCCGTAGAATTTTCCCTCCGCGGAGTCTTGCTCGCACTGTGCGAGTGCGATTTCGAATCCAGTGGCTGAAACCAGCCGGCGCAAGCTCCGTTCGATAACGTCGGGGACCAAGAGCGTGCCGGCGATTTCCTGAGAAACCAGATTGAGCGTCTCTAACTGGTCCGTGTAGGCGAGCAGTTGTTCTTCGCCTTTGCGCTGCAGGGTGATATCCCGCGTGATGGTGGCAGCACCGATCACGTTTCCTTGCAGGTCGCGGACCGGCGAGAGCGACGCGGACACGTCGAACAGTTGACCATCCTGGCGCATGCGCTTGCTTTCATAGCGATTGATACCAAGATCGCGTTTAACGATATTCAAGAGCTCGGTCACTTCACCCTGGTGCGTTTCGGGAATGAGACGGTAAACGGATTGACCGACAATCTCATGACTTTCGAAGCCGTACATCGACTGGGCGCCTTCATTCCAGCTCGTTACCACGCCGTCCAAGGTCATGCCGATGATCGCATCCTGGGAGGATTCAACGATCGCTGCGAGCTGAGCGCGCGCCTCTTCGGACTCGGCGCGGACTTTTACATACCCCACGACAAATTTGCTGCCGATCAACCAAGCCAGGCCGGTCGCCATCAGGGAAACGATGCCGAGCCAGATCAAACTGCGCGTCAAGGCCTCGTTGGCTTGGCCGAATGCCACCTCCTTGGGGATTCCGACCATCACATAAATTTGGCCTGCCGTAGCGTGCCGGGGAATCGGTTTCAATGCATAGAGCCGGTCTACGCCATCCAAACCAACCATCTCGCTGGTGCTGATGCGGCTGCGCAATTGCAGCATCTCGAAGAGCGAGGCGTCCGGAATATGCTTGCCGATCCACTTTTCTGGATCTGGAAATCGCGCCAAGAGAGTGCCTTTTCTGTCGACGATCGATAGCGCCACACCGTCAGGCAAAGTATGGTCTGCGGCAAGCTGATTGATCCAATTGACATCCAGAGCCGCGAAGATCACCGACTTCACATGCCCATGGTCATCCAGGATCGGATTACCGAAATTGATGCTTCGCCGGGACTCACTTCCCTGAACCTGATAATCGCCGATGGCGAAAGACTTCTCTTTGAGCGCTTGGCGAAAATGGCTGGTGGCGGCAATGTTCTCGCTGTTTGAATCAGCTAACTGAGCGCGGCATATAACGTCGCCATTAGAATCGGCCACTCCGAGATCGACATAGACCGTGTTATGCTCGGCAAATCGTCGCAGGAATTGGTTGCAAGCGCTCTTGCTTCCGTGTGCCGCTTCCGGCGTTTCCGCCAAGAGGGCCAATAACTGCTGCGCCGCGTCTATAAACCGGGATTCTCGAAGCGCGACGTTTTCGACGATTTGCCACGCCGCCTCCCGCGCCTCGGCAATCTGCACGTCGCGCGCGATCTTCGCCTGGCACAAAATAAACGCAAGAATCGGCACGACCGCGATCAAAATAATGACGAGCAGCCTCCGGCGTAGTCTGCGCAAAAACGCGCCGGTGGCTTGAAGTATGATCCGGTCAAGCTTCGCACATAGAAACTGTCAATTTATTGGGCCCTTGGAACCTTGCAATTTCTATCGAACTCGACGGAGGCTTAACGTCGAGCCACGTTACCCAGCGTCGTTCCGCAAGCGTAGACTCTCGTCCTCGGGTCTGAGCGCGACACTGGCTGACTGCTCACGGCGCTCAATCCATTCAGTCAATCGACTTTCATGTAGGCGCCATTGTCCACCGACCTTGAACGCCGGGAGTTCCTGTTTGTGAATCATCCGATGGAGAGTTCGTATGGAGACATGCAGTAGCTTTGCAGCCTGCGGTAGGGTGAGCAAGCGCAGCGTCTCAATTGAGTCATTCATGGGAATCCTTCATCACACCCGTCCGCGAGTTCTTCGAGCAATGCGGATGCCATCGAGCGAGTCGTCTTAACCAGCTGTTTTTATTAAGCTTGCACAAGATTTGGTGAACAAGACGCGGTACAGAAATGGACAAACCATGAAGCCCGGAAACAAACGCAGAACGGCCAAACTCCGGCCACGCTTTGCAGCGAATTCCGCGGTGTATATCGCGACTCAACGAGCACTGATTAATGAGTTGCTGGCGCGGAATAAAAGACCGCGCAGGCATTGCTTGCGCTATCCGCGCGCTGCCGACGCATAAGATGAGCTATTGCCGGTAGAGAACCTCACCAGCCCGGGTGGCGTCATAGCCGCCGAGCGCGCTTACGGCCTGACGAAATTCTGCGGTACGGATAATTGCCACCAGGGCGCTGCCGCGTGCGGATTCATAAAACGGCCGCGACATAAGCAAGTCATATTCTTCGTCGGCCACGGGGATGAAATCGAGTTTCAACGCCGTCGCCGCCGCGCGCACACCGAGGCCGGCGTCGGCGAGTCCGCTCGCAATGGCGACGCCGACAGCCATATGAGTAAATTCTTCGCGCTCGTAACCGACGATCACCAACGGCTCGATCCCGAGTTTTTTCAGCTCACAATCAAGCAACACCCGCGTGCCCGAACCCGGCTGGCGGTTGACGAAACGAACGCCGGTCCGGGTCAAATCTTTGAGGCTGCCGATCGATTGTGGATTGCCACGAGCGACGAGAATTCCCTGTTCACGCTCGGCCAGGTGGACGAGTACGACCGGCACTTTTGGAATCGTTCGCTTGATGTCGGGAATATTGTAGACGCCGGTCTCCGGATCGAGCAAATGGGTTCCGGCCATGTGCGTTTCGCTGCGTTGAAGCGCGAGCAAACCGCCCAAGCTGCCGACATTGGTGGCGGCAATCTTGAGCTCCGGGTGACGCAGTTTCAATTGATCTTCCAACACGCCGATCGCCAGATCATGACTGCCGGTGCAGAGAATCGTATTTTCGATGTCTGCGATCGGCCGCAGCAGTTCGACCTCGGCCTCCTCGCCTGCATTCAATCCTTCGACGAGACTCGGTATGCGCATCAAGCCATCGGCATGCACCATCGTGGTGATCACGCCCGCGCCGCGTCCCAGCGGCACCGCGACCAACTTTTCGTTGACGCGGCCCAGAGTAACGCGAATAAATTCCTCCAAGCCGAGATGCGAGGCAATTTTTTTCGGCAAGATGGCGCGCACAATCGGATAAGCCGGCGCCGCCGAGCCGAGAAATTTTTCTAACGCCGGGCGTAAAATCTCGCGCGCAATGACGATCGCCGAGACCGGATAGCCGGGCACGCCGAGTAATGGCTTGTTGCCGACGCTACCCAACACAGCGGGTTTTCCCGGCATGACGTCGATACCGTGCGCCAGCAGTTCTCCCGCCTCGGCGACGACGTCCGCCGTCAGATCGTGTTCTCCCGCCGACGAACCGGCGATAATGGTTACGACATCGCATTCTTCGGTTGCCCTGCGCACCGCCTGCATGAGCGCGTCCATGTCGTCGCGTGCGCGCGGATATTTGATCGGCGCCCCGCCCCACTCGCGCACGAAGCTCGCAAGAACGGTGGAATTGAAATCGATCACTGCGCCCGGCTTAGTTTCTTCGCCAGGCTGGATCAGCTCGTCTCCCGTCGGAATAATCCCGACTTTCGGCCGGGCTTTGACGCGCACAGTGGTATGCCCGGCAGCCAGCAGCGCGCCTAAATCGTAGGGACGCAACCGATGGGCGCGCGGTAAAAGCAATTCCGTGGCGACGACATCTTCGCCGACCAGACGCACGTGGTTCCACGGCGCCACGGACTCGAAGATCTCCAGCGTGTGCTCATCGATCTGATGCACTTTCTCGATCATGATCACGGCGTTGGCCCAGCCAGGAAGCGCGTTGCCGGTGTCGACGTATGTGAATGAAGCCAATCCCGGCAAATCGGAATCCGCCATTGTGAGTGTCTTGCCGACGAATTCCGTCGCGCCGAAAGTGTCTTCGGCACGCACGCAAATGCCGTCCATCGCGGAGGCGTGGTAATGGGGCGAGGAAATTTTTGCAAAGACGGGCTCCGCAGTAATGCGATCGAGCCCATCGTCGACGGCAATTTCTTCGACGGCTAACTCGCTCGGATCCACTGTCGCAAGAAACAACTCGCGCGCCTCGATCAAGGGAGTTTTCTTGAGGTAACGTTTGCGGGCCATGGACTTGAGAAAGTCTAGCGTTGGGAGTCTAGGGTCTGGTGTTCGAAAACTCTAGACGCTAGAAACCTAGACGCTAGACTAAAATAGAATTACCTCCACCTCTTCCCCCTGCTCCAGACCATCCTGATTCATATCGATGCGCACCATGCCGTCGGCTTTGACCAGCGTGAAGATCGCGCCGGATTTGCTTGGCAAGGGGTTGCGACCAGTTTTTCCGACTGGCGCTCCAAAGTGACGCGCACGTAATCCTCGCGGCCGATCTGCGAGGCGACGTTGGTTTTTAACACGGCGCGCGCAGTGCGCGAGAAGCGTTGCAGCGCGTCGATGTTTTCACCGCCGAGGCGGCGAATCAGCGGCGCGGCGAACAAATCGAAAATCACCAGCGCCGATACCGGATAGCCGGGCAAACCGAGGATCGGCTTGCCGCAAGCTTTGGCGAAAATCGTTGGCTTGCCCGGCGCAATCGAGATGCCGTGAAAAATAAATTCGGAATCAGGAAAAGATAAGATCGTTTCCAAGGCGATATCTTTCGCGCCCATGGAGCTGCCGCCGGAAAGCAGCACGACATCGCCCCATTCGAGCGCCGCGCCGATTGCTTCGGTCAGCGCGCTACGATCGTCGCGCACCACACCCCAGTCTTTGAGTTCGCCGCCGCACTCTTCGATCAGTCCCGCGAGGGAATGTTGATTGATGTTGCGCACCTGTCCCGGCAGTGGCTCGATATCGGCGTCGACGATCTCGTCGCCGGTGGAGATCAAAGCGACGCGCGGCTGCTGATAAACCGGTATCGATGAAATACCGACGCCCGTCAAAGCGCCAAGATCGTGCGCGCGCAGCCGCCGCCCGCGTGAAAAAACCGCTTCGCCCTTTTTGATATCATCGCCGATCTGAATCACGTTTTGCCACGGCGACACGCCGCGATGGATCTCGACTAAACCGGCATCGGTCTCGTCGGTGTACTCGACCATCACCACGGCATCGGCCTCGGGCGGCATCATGCCGCCGGTGGAAATACGCATCGCCGACCCGGGCGCCAACGCTTGCGCCGCCTCCTTGCCCATTTCCACGACGCCAGCCAGTTTCAGATAAGCCGGCAAACTTTGACTGGCGCCAAAAGTGTCCTTGGCTCTGACGGCATAGCCGTCCATCGCCGCGCGATGAAAATGGGGCAGGTCGACCGCGGAGTGAAGATCTTCCGCTAAAACGCGCCCGCGCGCCTTGACGGAAGCCATCTGCTCCTCGCCCACCGGCGTAACGCCGAGCAAAATTTTCAGCGCCTCTTGCGGCGCCAGAACTTTGAAAAATGTCTGAGCCATCGATGCGTGAATCATAGCCAGAAGAAAGGTGTGGAATCAAACTGGTGGAACTCGATCGGGAAGAATCGACAAGATGGCTCGCAGCGAAATAATCTGGCACCGCTCTCAGCCTCTGCGCCAGATCATTTCCTGTATTAGCTATTTGCGCTAGTCTCTATCTTAGCTGTTTGAAATATCCATCAGGTTTCCCTCTGGGTCACACATTTGGTGTTGTCCATGCCGGCAGCCCCGGAGGAGATCCATGATGACTTGATATTCGGACTCGACGTTTGGAGCCTTTGGCGCCAGATATTCAGGATCGGTCTGGGCCAGAGCTTCAACATCGTTTTTGAAGGCTTCCAAGTTTTCCACCTCAAACCCTATATGATCAAAACCCGGTCGCTTATGTTCCGTGCCGAGGTAGTCCTCGATCTTATAGGGAGCTAGAATCATCGTCACGGTACCATCCGTAAGATAAAAGTTCGGATCTTCCAGCGCTTTTTCTTCCTGCTTGAACTCAAAGACGTCGACGTAAAATTGCGCCAAGGCTGCGGGATTCATTGCGCGGATGGTGAAATGTTTGATGCGGCGTGGTCTTGTGTTTTCCGCCTCTGTCCATACACCGACTAATTGTTTTTTTCCGGGCTCGACAATATCGAATATGTTTCCCTCAGGGTCGTGGCTGCTGTAGTCAACGAAGGGCCGACCAGGAGGTCGTTTCACGGCCCCAACGGTTGGATACTTTCCTTTGATTCTCTTGAGCGCTTCCCCGATGTCATCGACCATCATGCCGAAGTGATCGAGTCCGCCCGGATACCCGGGACGGCGCTGGTTGAAAGCAACACCGATGTTGCCATCGCTTGCTATAACAGTTCGAGCGAAGGCACTGGCAACGCGTCCCGATGCCAGGATCCGATGACCGGTTGCTTTGGCGCGGTCACGCTCCGCGGCTGGATCGCGTGCAGTTGTCCGGAAATCGAATAGACATTCGTAAAACTTAAAAAGACGTGGCGGAGTCTGGCTCATTATCCCGATATGTTTGATTCTCGTTGTCATGACGGCTCTCCTTTTCCGCTGTGAGAATTCTAATTGCTGCGAGCTTCCAATTTCTTGAAAAAGCCTTCGGCGGCTAGCTCATCCATAATGCTCTCGTCAACAAACCGCTCTATTTTGAACTCTGCCTGAGGCTTATTCGCTTGCCTTGCCATGATTTCCAAAACGTCTTGCAGTCCATCGCGCCCCAACCGAGGCGGATAGGAAAATACTTCATTGTATTCTTCGTAAACGTCCTCGGCATACTTGCGATTGACTCTCATGCGCTTCTGCATACTCGCAACGATGGTCTCCCGCATGGCCGGCTCAGTTTTCAACCGGTAGATAGCTTCACTCAAAGCCTGTAGGAATCGTTTTGACGCAGCCCTTTCGCGCTGGGACAGATTGCGTTTCATCACCACGGTTCCGTCAGGAAATTCCTTGACGAGCTTCGCAAGGTCGGCGAAAACGCGCATTCCTCTCCCGATCACGACTGAATTATTGCTGTGCGGAACAACTGTGGCATCAATACCGCCGTGTTCGATCCCGGTCAATCGGGCCAAGCTTCCTCCCGCAACCCGGAGATTTACTTCATTGGGCGCAATGCCAAGCGCCTTCAATGCCAGTAATACACTAAACTCATTGGCTGCGCCGAAGCTGGCAATTCCTATGGTTTTGCCTTTGAGATCAGAGGCCTTTTGAATGTTTTGCCGGGTGACAAAGGAGTACATATTTTTATTCAGGAACCCGGCGACGATCGCCAAATTGGCGCCGGCTTGAACCGCTCTTATCGGGGCCATGGCAGCAAGACTTGCCGATTGCATACTGCCCCCCACCAGGGCCTGCACCAAAGGTGAACCTCCGTTTGTGGAAATCAACTCCACATCGAGGCCGTATTTTTCGAAGATCTTAAAATCCTTCGCAACGAACAGCGGCAATTCCCGAACCCCAGTTGCGCCCGCGCCACCGTTATAGAAAGTTTCGCCGGCATAAACGAATTTCCGAGCCACAGGCGTTAGACCTATTACAAGAAAAAACAATACGCCGACGATCATGCTCAGGCGTTTTGTTTTGATCATGCTCATCCTACTGGAGAAAATGTTGAGGTCGGTCATTCGCGATACTAATATTGACAAAGGCCGCTGGCAAGGTGAGCGCCGATGCTGCCGATCCGGTCGGCCTACGCAGGAAAAATAGTCTGGATGATGGAGGTCTCTCATCGCCGCTTCTAGCTAACAGCGGACTTGACCCCTTCTGAGACTACAAACCAGTGTTGGATATTGCTGCTCCCTGAATTCCTATTATGTATGGGCGAGACAAGTCTATGTGTGCTCTGTCTTCGCCATACGGTAGCATTCCGCAACTGCTAGTCCGAACAAGAGGATGAGCCGCACCCAAACATTGACCATAATCGTGAATGAGCGTTACCAGTCCCTAGTGAATCGGCTGCTTGGTCTTGCCCGCTTTGCACCACTCATAAAAGCCGTCCGCCGGTACGAGGCAGCGGCGCGAGGAAAGAAGGTCTTTGAAAGGCGGCCTATCCGTCAGAGTTTCGGGGCGCGCGTTGATAATCTTGTTGCCGATCGTCTGATCCTTGGCCCAGAAAGGCACCAAGCCCCCAGCGCATCGTCCGCGCTTCACCGTCACCTCCTTAGAAAAGGGAAACCGCTGCCATCTCTGGCAGTGGTCCCGCATCGAAACTACGAGGCGGAATCACAGCTTGACGGAGTCGAAACGCAATCGCTGACTTTGCTCCAAGCAGCAGCCAACCCGCTGCCGATATTGGTATTTTTAATAGCTACCCAAAAGACCAACGCGACCAGTACGACGATCAAGGTGTACTCAACTAAACCCTGCCCATTGTCTTCAACTAACAAACGCCCTAGAAGTTTTCTCATGTTTCTCACTCCTTTTCTGTTTTGGCTCGCTATCTTAAAGAAGCTCTCGCAAGTGGACAAGGTGCAGTAAGGCTCATAAGCTCTGCCTTCATA
>CAVWLW010000002.1:0-103344 GCA_963755715.1 uncultured delta proteobacterium | reverse complement strand
ACCTTTGCCATAACGACTGCCCTCGTTTCGTATGAATTCCACCGGATTAACGACTTTCACTTGAAGCACCGACTGACGACCACCTCTCGACGCGCGTTGGATCAATGTATCGTCGCAGGTAATGAAGAAGTCGCATCCACCGTGTTGGGCGCACGCCACGTGAAGCGCATCCCTTGGTTTGAACTTTCGCAGCTTCATGAGCCGTCGAGCCAAAGGTCAACGCTTAACGGTGATTCCCGGCGTAATCCCGCGCGGAGATCTGGCTATAGCGTCATTCCTGGTTTGGCCAAAAGTTTTTTGTAGTTTATTAGATTCGGCGGGTTTCGGGCAAGGGCGAGTTTATAAAGGATAAGGGCCGTGTTCGTGATTCGTGATCGTGGCAATCAATACTGGCGCCCGTTCAAATCGTTAAAGACAATTACAACTCGAACGGGGAACTTCCACGTTTCGGGAATTCTCGAAACGTCGAAATGTAAATTAACGCCCAAGATGGGCGACGATCCACTTCGACATGATGTTTGCCTCCTGGTCTCGCCAGGTAAGTTCCGCCGCCACGTACTTCTCGCGAGAATCTAACCTAAGCAGGCTCGAAACGGATTACAGCCTAGAATTTTGAAAAGAATCTCGGGGCCGGGGGAAAGGATAAGGGATAAGGATAAAAACCGTGCACGTGGTGGGGAGAAGTGCCGTGAACCGGATTTGTGGATACTACCGTCGTCGTAGTCCTGATCGTGATTTGTCACCGGCGGGCTCAACAACCCTTTGCATTGACACCTGCATCACAATTTTGTAATGTTAGCCGTGCCCTGGAGAATTGAATGCTACCTCGATGGCAAGGAAAACAATCCGGTGGAAGAATTCATCGAGGCACTCCCCGTCCACGATCGTGCTGTGTTCGAGCCCGCATCGATTTCTTAGCGGAAATTGGCAATCGTGCCTGCGAACCCTTGTCGAAAAGCCTGGGAGGCGGGCTCTTTGAACTGCGAGTGAAAGCCAGCCGGATTTTTTACTGTTTTAAGCCCGGCGGCGTGATTGTATTGCTTCATGGCTTCATCAAGAAAAGCCAGAAGACACCGCGCCGGGAAATGGAGATAGCCCAAAAACGGATGGAGGAAGTTTGACATGAAAAAAAAACGGACTGCACCTTATCGATTTCGAATCGGCGCTCAGAGTGCGAAGTTCCGTAGAGCCTACGATGACGAACTCGGCCGCTTGCGTTTGGCGCATCGGATCACTGAACTGAGGGAAAAATGCGGGTTAACCCAGGCGCAGCTGGCCGACAAGGTTGGAACAACGCAAGCTGGAATTTCACGGCTGGAAAACCCCAACTACCGAAACTACTCCTTAACAACGCTCGAAAAGGTGGCGGCGGCGCTCGGCGCGCGATTGAGAGTCGAGTTGGAAGAGTCGTCGAAGGCGGCGTAGGAATGGGTCCCAACGGCTAGGATGGTTCGGCTTGCCTGAAGGACCGCGGGAGGATCAAGGCAAAGGGATAAGGGATGAAAACGGAAAAGACGTGATCGTGGCACTTCGTGATTCGTGATCGTGCAACGCAGCTCCAGTTTCACCGCTACCGGCCGTTGGCTGGGTGTAGTTTACTTACCAGCCGTTAGCTCGGCTTCAAAAGGCCGCTCCTTGCGAAAGCGGCTGACGCCGAGAATGCTGAACCCGACCAACTGTCCATGCTCATCGACTCGCTCCATCAGTGCGTCATGGGCGGTTTCGCGCATGAACCCGGGCGCATCGCTGAACCGCACTTCTAAAAAGTCCCCTTCGGGATCGAACCAAACTTTTACTTTTTCGGCCATAGAATTTCTCCTGCTTCTAAATAATATTAAAGCCCGTTCCAAGTTCCAGTCGTTCGATCCCCGGGATCGAGAGTCCGGGGTCCGTTCAAAACGTTTACGAACAGGTGTGAGGCACGAGCCAACAGCAATAGTAAGCAACCGGACGGTTTAATGGTTCAGAGTTAAAATCTCTAGCCAGAAGTGATGGATAGTAGACTCGACGGACCGCTCACTCCACAACCCAAACACCGCGCTCGCGGATAGCATCATACATCGTGTCGGGGGCGAGATCGGCGCCATTGGGCCACTGGACCGCGCCGAGAACAACCTGGGCTTGGCTAAAAGTCGCTGGATCGCGCAGCCCTTCGAAAACGGTGCCGTTGATTTTTGCGTCGCTTAGAAACGCACCGAGGTCAACATCACCCGTCGTTCCATCCACAAACGTAACGCTCAAGCGAGCGTCGGCAATCACGGCGACGGCCGTTACTCGCCAAGCAACGGTGTGCCGGATTGTCGTCTCTACATCAGGGGTTTTATGGGTTTGGGGGGTTGCAGTTGGCTGCATAAATTCCAATCCTCCATGAGCTCAACGCGGTTCTCGTCGGCCCATTCCAATACTAACGCCATCGCCCGCCGCGGTAAAGAACCACGCATCACGCGTAGGTTTCTGAGGTCAATAAGTACTTCATCATCGCCATATAAAGCATGGAAATGAGGCGGGCCATGGTCACGCCAGAACATTTGGATGACAATACCGTAAAAGAAACTGATCGTCGGCATCGATGTCCCGTTAAACTGAAAGACTATCGTTCTCTATATGCCGCCGCCTTGTCTTTGACAAGGAACGTCAATCCAGGAAAAGGATAAGGAGTGGAGCGCGCTTGTTCATGATGCGTGAGCGCGCGGGATGGTGCCGTGCTCATGTTCCTGGGCGTTGAGTCTGCCCTCACCGTCGAAGGGTTCAACGTTAGATTCGGAGGGAACTTCCACGTTTCGAGAATTCTCGAAACGTCGAAATGAGCGCTGGCTAATGGCGCGGCCACGAGCACAAAGCCAAGCGGACCCTGTTCGTGGCTTTAGAAGCCCGTCACGTTAACAATTTAATGGCCGCCAGCGCGGCTCCAGCGAGGCCGCCGACGATGGCGCCGTTGAGACGAATGTACTGAAGGTCCGGACCGACCTTCTCTTCTATCTGCCCGACGAGGTCGAGATCGGACAGCCTATCGAGGCTACCGCGGACCATTTGACCGATCATCTCATGCCTTTTCTCGAGCAGTTCGAGGGCGGCGTTCGTCACCCAGCGATCGACTTTCGCCTGCGCGGCGCCGTCGGCGCGAAAATGCTCGAGCCGATCGCGCACCGTGCGGCGCATGAGAGCGTCGAAAGCGGAGCCCGGCTCGTGAAATTCTTTCTCGAGGAAATCCCCGAGCCAGCGCAGCGCGCGCTGGAGCATCTCCTCTAGGTCCGCGCCGTCGATGAGCCCGGCTTGCAGCCGGTCGAGCGTGGCCGCCGCATCGGCGTCGCCGGCTGCCAGTTTATCCGCGAATTCAAGCGCGATGGCATCCATGCGCGCTCGCAGCGGATGGCCGGGATCGGCGCGGGCGGCGTGCAGCGCCTCGGCTGATCTTGGCGAGGATCGTTGCGACCATCTTTTCCTCATCGACGAGCTTGAGTCCCCGCGCCAGACCGACGGTCAGCCGCTTCAGCGGCCCGCCTTCTTCGTAAATTTCGATCGCCCGCGCGATCGTCCGTTGGACGATCGCCTTAGCCTCAGGCCCCTGAACCGCCGTTTCCCCGAACGCGAGCAGCGTATCCCACAAACCGTGATGGTCGCCGCTGCGCAGCCGCCGCCCCAACCAGCGCCCGAGCGGCGCGGCGATCTGCATATTTTGCAGCCGGTCTTTGAGCGTGCGCTCGAGAAACGCCGCGGCTTCGTCGGCGGTAATGCCGCGCGCCAATTGCCGGATGAGGTCCCGGGCCACCGCGAGTACAGTTTCCAAATGTTTCTCGTTGGCGAAGAAATCCAGCACATAGTGGGACGCCGAGAAATGCACCAGGTGCTCGCGGATGATGTGAGGGGCAAGCCAGCGGTTCTGCACCATGTCCGCGATGCCGGCGGCGATGCGCTGGCGATTTTTGATGATGATATTCGTATGGCGCCGTATCAGCGGCACGGGCACTTCGCGAAACAACGCGCTCACCGCGAACCAGTCCGCCAGTCCGCCGACGGTCGCCGCCTCGAAGGTTTGCAGCAGAATCATCCAACCGGGAGCCGCGATCCATCCCTGACGCAATGCCAATCCCGTGGCGATCAATCCCCCGACGGAGACGGCAAGCGAAACGTTTCCCAGCGAAGTTGCCGTGGTTGTTTTCATCGGTTCACCTCAGTCTTAGATAAGGATAAGGGCAAAAGGATAAGGGATGAAGGGGGAAGCAGCCGGATAAGGATAAAACCGTGGACGTGAACGGAGAACTACCGTGATCGTGTTTTATGATCGTCGCTATTTAATACTGCGGCCCGCTCAAAGCCTTCGGCGGTTCAAAAGTTCAAGGTTCAATCACAGCGTCGGAGGGGACTTTCATGTGCGGAATTGCGCAAATGTCGAAATCAAAGCGATTTGTTTAGGCCGTCACCAACCGATCCGTTCAAGTCCGGACACTTGATCGAAGTGCGCGTCGTTGGTGAGAACCGGCAGTCCGTGCTGCCTTGCCAAAGCGGGATCCAAAGATCGTTCTCCGGAAATGGGCTGGCCGGCCACGCGGAGATCATGACGGATGTCAGCGTAGATATGACTGGTTTCTGAAGTAATGGCGCGGACAATGGCACTGGATTCGAGTTCATCCGGCGTGGGGAGAAGTGCCGTGTTCGTGGCAGTGCGAAAGGAGAAAAGGCGTCCTCGAGATTCCGGTCCAACCTATGGGGAACTTCCACGTTTCGAGAATTCTCGAAACGTCGAAATGAGGATCTAAGCAAGCTGGCTCGACGCATGGATGATTTTCTCAAGAGCTTTCAATAGCGCGCGCGTTTCGCCGCGGTGCTTGAGCCAATAGCGAACTTCTTTCCCGGCCGTATCATACCGGACGATGTCAGCCGTGCGTAGCTTGGCGAGATGACCGCTGACCGTCTGCACCGAGCGACCGGCAAGCTTGGCAAGATGACTAGGAGTCATCGGCCCGCCGTCATCGAGAAGAACGACGAGCTGGTAGATCACCGGATTACCGAGGAGCCGACAGATCCGCGATTCACGATATTGGGTTTCATCCATCGCCGCGGTGTACGGCGAAACCATTATCGCTGTCAAGCTGGCTTCGACGTATCGAGATTCCCGAAACGTCGAAATGAGGCGGGACGTATTGACGGCATGGTTTGAAAAAGACTAACCGTTCGCGACCCATTTGTCGGGCTTTTGCTGAAGAAGGTGGAGATGGTGGACGATCGCACGCCTTAACTTCGGCGACGTAATCGATGGCGGTCTCGCGCTGTTGTACCGAGCGATAAATTCAGCGAGCTCTGATGAGCGCAGGACAGGAACCGTGGGGTTTTTAATCGAGAACCGGCCGTTCCCATTGACGAAAACAAGCAAGGCAGTGACGAATGGGAGGCGGTTTCCTTGGTCCGCAAAAACGGCCGCCAGTCTCTCTCACGGCGATGGCATTGCGCTTAGCCTGTTTGCTCAGGCTACGAATCTTCTTGCCGTTGACGAACCAGTCGTCGCCGGAGCATTTGACGAAGGTCGAATAGTTTTTGGTCTCGATCGCAAACAGGCCATTGGGGCCCATCACCAAGTGGTCGACGTTGCCTCTGCCGTCCGGCACTAAAAAGGAACGACTGGCGTTAAATTATGGCGAAGCACTTACGCGAGCGGAGCGGGACATCAAAAAGCCGGATCACCGAAAGAGCATAGTCTTTCGTCCTGATTTTGAGATCGATGGTGGACATGGTGGATGGATTTCATCCTTTATCCTTCAGCCTTTATCTTTTCAACCTGCGTCGTGCTCGTGATTCGTGTTCGTGTTGGATCGATCACCTTTTCTTGTAGAGGTTATCGATATAGCCACTTTCGTCGAGCTCTTTTATCAAGCTCGAATCGGCAAAGTCTTCAGGCTTGGCGGCCCTCGCCTTGGCGTCCTTTTCTGCCAAGGGAGCTAAAATGAATTTGATACCCTCAAGCGTCGGATATTGTTTCTTGGGAAGCAAAGTGCCTTCCGTCAGGAGTTCCCAGGTCTTTTCCAGGATGTCCCGTTCTACATTGCCGCGGAAGTATTTCGTCAGGACCTGGAGGGCGGTTTCTTTGTCCGTGTAGATCCGGTGCACGGCTTCCACCTGCGCTCTAATATATCTCCTGACCATATCGGGCTGCTCGCGCCTAAATCTTCGGCTGGTGGCGACGCCGGTATTCTGAAAAGCGAGACCCAGCTTGGCGACATCGGCGAGAACGTTCAACCCTTTCTTTTGTCCGATGAAGCTGGCCGGAGGATTGAGCACAGTGGCCTGGACTCTTCCCACGAGAACGGCCGACAGCCGATCCGAGATGCCTCCCGCTTGTACGATCGAGACATCCTTTCCGGGAATCAAACCGATTTTCTCGAGCGCGTAGCGCGCAATGAAATCCGAACCTGCGCCAAAATTACTAATCGCGACGGAGCCGCCCTTGAGCTGGTCGGCTTTTTTGATCTCTCGGCCGCTCATGAGCCAATAGTCCGCGGAGGTCGCGCCTCCGGCAATCATCACGACATCGGAACCCGCCAGCGCGGCGTTCACGACAGCAGGACCTGCCACCTGACTGATCGGCACTTCGCCGGAGACGAGGGCCAGAACGGCTGTCGTCCCTCCGGTAAAATAGATCAATTGAACATCCAGGCCATTTTTTTCGAAGAGCTTGGTCTCTTTGGCCACCCACGCCGGCATGTCGACTTCGCTGATCGCACTGTAACCGACCGTCAATTTGGTGAGCTGTGCTTCAGCGAATGTATTCCAGCCAACCAGCAGGAAGATCACAGTCAGAGGAGAGTACCGTCTCATGGCGCTCATTTTGTTTCCCGCTTACGGCCCTTTTTCAATCGTGACCCGGATGGCGATAACCCTTTGGGATTCCCCCAGCTGAGTGCTTCGAACTTAAATGATTTCGCTGGGGCGGCGCAATACTAAAGGCAAATGGATAAAGGATAAAGGATAGGAAAAGACGTGGAACGTGTTCGTGTTCCCACTGCGTTTTCGTTCAATCCGTTTGAGATCAAAAACCTAGAGTGGGAACTTCCACGTTTCGGGAATTCTCGAAAAGTCGAAGTGAAGCGTTTACCTTCGTCTGTACGCAACGCCTTCTCTTCCACCGGAAAGCCGATTTTCAGTTTCTTCGGCTTCGAAGGCGCCCTGAGCTAAGGGCTGCGGGATAAAATCGTGGATGGTGGCCTAGACTCGGAAATAACTGACTATGACTTGAGGCACTTTTTGGTAGTGTTCATCAGTGGTCAACAGCTCGAGCCCATGCTCCATGGAACTGGCCGCAATCCAGATATCGTTTGTGGGAATCGGCGTTCCTGCTTGCCAGAGGGAGTTTAGAATGACCGCGTATCTTTCGGCGGTTTCTTCGGTTACATCGAGAAGCTTCACTCGGGGTGAAGCGAGAAATGTATTCAGCTCATCGTCGTTCTTGCGCCGCCGCCGGCCTTTTATGAATCCGGCCCTCAGCTCGCCAAGGACAATCGAGTTTACGAAAATCTCATCAGCTTCCTGTAGGGCCGCTTTGATTTCGCCATGTCCGCGCATGAACGCGGAATAAGCCGAGGTGTCGACCAACAGCCGCATTATTTCCAGAGATCGGGATCGATGGTCCGCTGATCCGCCAGGGACTTGTCAAACTCGGCCGCTTCTTGTTTGGACCATGATCCGGCTAGATCATCGAGATCATGGTGTCGGGTTTGCCGGCTTTTCTTCTCCCGCGCCCCCACTCGGTTTTCAAGCAAACTGATGACGGCCTTGTTAAGGCTCATGCCCTTCCGATGCGCCTCTTTGCGAATAGCTTCGGCGACATTGGGCGGGAGACTTCTCAACGTGACCGCTTTCATAAACTCCTCTTGTGCTGCAACCTTGCAGCACGATGCATCATAACACGTGCCGCACTCGATGCAATACCGAATTCAGAGAACTTATCCGCTCCGTTCAAACCGTTTGGGAATTGAAACACTGGGCGGGAACTTGCACGTTTTGACGATTCTCAAAACGTCAAAATGAAGCGTTTTACTTTCGTCCGTGCGAAGCGACCTTCTCTTCTACCAGAAATCCGATCTTCCGTTTCTTCGTCCGGTGGCGCCATGAGCTGGCGGATGGCGTCCAAGACGACCTTGAACTGCGCGTCGTATTTCTTCTTCAACTCGGCCCTTCTAATACCGAAGCCCGTTCCAATCGTTCAAGCCGTTCAATCCCCCGGATCAAGTCCGGGGTCCGTTCAAAAGCCGCCATAGACCGAAGGTACATGGAGGGGCGCGATTCATCGCGTCCTTCTGGTAAACGGAATCCCGTTTCTCACACCGCGCGCAGCGCCTGAATGATATTCAGCCGCGCCGCGCCGACGGCTGGTAGGAATCCGCCGATAAAGCCCATCAACAGTGAGAATCCCAGCGAGATCGCGACGATCGACGGCGACAGAGCGAAAGAAAACGCCAGCTCCGAAAACGAGCCCAAGTTGAGCGTCGAGATCGTGAAAAATTGCAGCAGCGACGCGATCCCAAGGCCGACCAAACCGCCGCCGAGCGATAGGAACAAAGACTCGAGTAAAAACGCCAGCAGAATGCTCCGGCGGTAAAAACCGAGGGCGCGCAAGGTGCCGATTTCGACCGTCCGATTGGCCACGGCGCCGTACATGGTGATCATCGCGCCGATCATCGCGCCCGTGCTGAAAATAACCGTGATGAAGATCCCCAGGATGCGGATGAACGTCGCCATCATTTCGGACTGTTCCTCGAAGAATTTTTTCTCGCGCTTGGGCGCGAAATATTGCAGCCGGTTGTCGGCCTCGAAGGCGGAGATGACTTCTGCGAACTCATCCGGGTTTTTTAGCCGCAGTGTGACCGTCGATAGAGACGTGCCGTTTGAAAGCATCGGCGATCTGATTCAAATCGCCCCAGAGCTCGGAGTCGAAGCCGCTGCCCTCCGCATCGAAGATCCCCACCACCGTCCAAAGGTCGCCGCCGAACTTCACCTGCTCGCCGATCTGCGCGCCGACGAATCGATTCGTGATCCCGGCGCCGGCGATCACTTCGCGCGCGCCCCAACGAAACATGCGGCCCTGAACGATCCGCACCTGCGGCCGCAACTGAAACGCCGCTTCTTCGACGCCGCGCACGGTGACGTTGCTGATCCCGGCGGTGCCGAGCTTGTTGAGATTGATGATCACGACGACTTCCTTGGAGCTCAGCGGCCGGCCATCGGCGTCACGCGCCACCTGCGGCAGGTTCACGATGATCCCCGCGGCCTCGCGGTCGAGGATGCTCATGATCTCGCTCATCGCCGCTTTGCGCACCACGATCATGTTGTCGTCGGAGCCGGTCGAGCGCAGCGTCTTTTGCACGCCGTTGGCCATCATCAGCACGGCGGAAAAGACGAACACGACCAGAGCGACACCCAGCATGGTGATCACCGTCGTCAAACGGCGCGAGATCGAGCTGCGCACGATATATTTCAGCGGGATTTGCATCACGAACCGAAACTTGGACTATGATTCACCGCAAGAGCCAATCTCACCACGAAGCACACGAAGACCACGAAGGGTTAGGATATTAATATTTCCGAACTTCGTGCGCTTCGTGACCTTCGTGGTTAGTTCGAATTGTCCCGTAGAATCGGCTCAGCGCCTCTGCGGTGAAATCCCTTTCCTCATCCCACATAGCGGAGCCCTTCGACGATGCGCGTCGTCAAGACCCGCCGCAGCGGAATCAAGGACGCGATAAAACCGACGGCGAGCCCCGCGATGGCGCCGATGACGATCGTTTCCGGCTTGATGTAAAATACCGGAAACCAGCCTTTCGGCAAGGCGCTTTGAAAACCTTCGACGGCCGGAATCGTCACCAACAGCCCGAGCGCGCTGCCGGCGATCGACAGGATCATCGATTCACCGGTGAGCAATAAGAACAACTGCCGGCCGGAAAAGCCGAGCGCCTTGAGCACGGCGAATTCGTGGCTGCGCTCGCGCGCCGACATGACCATGGTATTGCCGACGACCAGCAAGATGATGCCGATAATCACGAACGACATGATGTTCATCGCCGTAATGACCGCGCTGGCGGAGGACAGAAATCCCTGCTGAAAAGCGCGCTCGGTTTCGGTCTTGGTCTCCGCCCGCGAGTTGGCGAATAGATTATCGATATCTTGCGAGATCCTGGCCGAGCTGTCCGGATCGTCGATGCGGACAATATACCAGCCGATCTGCCCAGCCCGGTGCGGCGCCTCCTGGCGCACCCTTTCATCGACATAGTTGTAGTGAAACATCATCGACGAAGGATCGGTCGTCTGGTCGCGCGGCTGATAAATGCCGCGCACGACGAACTCCCATTGGCCCGGATAAACGTCGCCTTCCACGGGCATGATGTCGCCGATCTTGAGATTGTACCGGTTGGCGATGTCGATGCCGATGACGCAGGCGTTGCGCTCGCGCTTGAACGCTTCGAACTGCTCGGGCGGAATGACAAATTCCGGATAGACGTCGAAAAACGTATCGGAATCGACCGCCAAGCGCGCGAAAAACTGGTTCTTGTCGACATACACGCCGGAAAACCAGATGGCATAAGTGACTTTATTCACGCCCGGCACTTGGGCAATGCGATCGCGATAAGCGAGCGGCAGCGGAAAAACAAACGAGACCGCGTGGCGCGTGATCAAGCGGTTCGCCGCCGAGGCCTCGACCCCCGCATACCAAGCCGTGACGACTGTTTGCAGCAGAGCGAAAGCCATCACCGCCACGCCGACGCCGACGACCGTGAGCAGGCTTCTAAGTTTGTGGCGCAAGGTATTGCGCAACAGTAGTCTCAACAGTTCCATGACTCTACTTAGAGATTGAACGTAAGCAATTGCAACCGGCTCAAAAAGATCTCAGAGGCGAGGCGCGCGAAGGATCGATGCGAGGAGGCGTACTGCCGCGGTACGTTGACGAGTAGCGATCGAGCGCAACGAAGCCTATGAGTCTTTTTCAGCCGGTTGCGAGCTCGCCCTTTTCCAAGTGACGCACCACACGCGCCCGCTCGGCCGCGCGCGGATCGTGCGTCACCATGAGGATCGTCTTGTTGAGCTCGCGATTGAGCCGGTCCATCAGACCGAGCACTTCTTCCGCCGATGTCTTGTCGAGATCGCCCGTGGGCTCGTCGGCGACGAGGATCGCTGGATCGGTCGCGATCGCGCGCGCGATGGCGACCCGCTGCTCCTGGCCGCCGGAAAGCTGGCGCGGGTAATGGTCCATGCGCTCGGCCAATCCGACCACGCTCAGAGCTGTTTCGGCGTGAGCGCGCCGCTCTTTTTTCGGCAAAGGAGTCAGGATCAGCGGCAGCTCGACATTCTCCAAGGCGGTCAGCACGGGAATGAGATTATAAAACTGAAAAATAAAACCGACGTTGCGCGAGCGCCAGACCGCGAGCTCGGTCTCGTTCAATTCGGCGACATCGACGCCGCCGATCACAATTCTTCCCGACGTCGGTTTATCGATGCCGGCGATGAGATTGAGCAGCGTCGTCTTGCCCGAGCCGGATGGCCCCATGAACGCGATAAATTCACCTTGAGCAATCTCCAGATTGATATTTTGCAAGACCGGTATTTCCAGGCTGTCGCGTCGATAGGACTTGTACAGCTCCTCGACTTGAATGAGAGTTTCCATCAGCCGCTCATGTTTATTTTTTACCGAGAGTCACTTTCGTGCCGGCCTGGATCTGCTCGTCGGCTTTGCTGATCACCTTATCGCCTTCTTTCAGCCCGCCGGTGATCTCGATCGCGTTTCCCAGCTTTCGCCCCGTAGTCACGGGTACCTCCACCGCCCGGTCCTCTTTGATTTGAAAGACGACCTGGCGGCCGTCGCGCGTCGCCACCGCGGCGGCCGGCACGGTCAGTACCGGCTTCACGTTGGTGGCGTCGGCGCTGGCACCGGCAACGAGAAAGGTAATCTTCGCGCCCATCTCCGGCAGCACCCGCTGGTCGTATTGCTTGAATCTAATTTTCACCATCACCGTCGCCTTGGCCCGGTCCGCGGTGGGCACGATATTGCTGACGTAGCCGGGATAACGCTGCTGCGGATAGGCATCCAAGGTGATTTCACAATTCTGGTTCGCGCTGACGCGCGTGATATTCGCCTCCGAAACGTCGGCATCGACTTCCAACGATGACATATCGGCGATGGTGACCACCGCCGCCCTCGAGCTTACGGCGCCGGCCAGCGGCGCGACGATTTCGCCGACGTCGGCATTCTTCTTCAAGACCGTGCCGTCGAACGGCGCGATGATGCGCGTGTTTTCCACCGCGACCTCCGCTTCTTGCACGGCGAACTTCGCCGCCTCGATGGTGGCCAGCACCCGTTTGTAGCGCGCGTCAGCGGCGTCATAATTGGCCTGCGCGATGGCGCGCGTGCCGACCAATTTCTGCATGCGCTCGAAGTTTATCTTGGCATCATCGAGATCGGCTTCGGCGACGCGTAAATTTTCCCGCGCGCGCCGCAGACTCGCCGCCACGTCGGAATCGTCCAGGCGAGCAATGAGCTGTCCCTTCTTAACGCGATCGCCTTCGTCCACGGCGAGAAACACCAAGGTGCCGGTTCCCTTGGACGCCACCGCGGCTTTGCGCCGCGCGACCACGTAACCGCTCGCCGTCAAAACGGCATTGGCCTGAGACGGAGACGTCAACGTCGCAGTGGCGAGCTGCACCTCGACGCCGGAGCTGAACCAGTTTTTCAGTAGGAGCGCGCCTGCGAGGAAAACCACGATGACAATCGTCCAAACGATCCACCGACCGCCGGATCGTCGCTGGCGCGACGATTGCTCGCCGCGCGACGAGCGATCGATCCGCAAGGATGACAAATCCGAATCTGTCGTTGCCATAAAGTATTCCAGGGTACGGAGAATTCGCGCTTTTGCAAGACAACAGCGAAATGTTAACTTGCCGATGTATGAGCTCATCGACCTCGTGGAATCCGCAAACCTATTCTCAAAACGCGCGCTTCGTCTCGGATCTGGGCGAGCCCTTGTTGCAGCTGCTCGATCCGCGCGCGAACGAGCGGATCTTGGATCTTGGCTGCGGCGATGGCGCTTTGACCGAGAAAATCGCTGCTCTCGGCAGCTTCGTGATCGGCGTCGATGCCAGCGCGGCTCAAGTCCTGGCGGCGCAGCAAAGCGGCCTGCTCGTGGCGGTGATGGACGGGCAACGGCTCAGCTTCAAGCCGCGTTTCGACGCCGTGTTTACCAATGCCGCGCTGCATTGGATGAGGGAGCCCGAAAAAGTTATTGAAGGCGTGGCGAATTGCTTGAAGCCGGGCGGCCGTTTCGTCGGCGAGTTCGGTGGCAAAGGCAACGTCGAAATTATTCGCGCGGCGCTCCACGCCGCGCTCGACAAGCGCGGTATCGATCCATGGACAGTTGACCCTTGGTACTATCCGTCGCCTGATGAATACACGCGGTTGCTGAACAAGTTCGCTTTCACGGTCGAGTCCATCGAGCTAATCCCGCGGCCGACCAAGCTTCCCGGCGATATTCTTGCCTGGCTGGAAGTTTTTGCTCAACCGTTTTTCAAAGCGCTCGTCGAGACGGAGCGGGGAAAATATCTCGAGGAAGTTCGCAATGAATTGGCGCCAATACTGCAACGGCCGGACGGCGCTTGGCTTGCCGATTACGTGCGCCTCCGTTTCAAAGCGGTGCGAGAATAAACCGCTGCAAATGTTTCGATGATATGAACGGTCTTGAACGTTTTGCATCGCGCCTACGATTTAAATCCGCCGTACACCACGGTCGTGGCAAACTTCCAGAAACAATCCACGTCGACAAACCCAGCTTGACTGAGCCAGGCAAGCTCCTCGTCGAGATAGCCGTTGTTATGCGGCCCGTGATAGGTGCTCGGCGTTGCCGCGCGCACCTCCGCCAAATTGGTTTTGCCATGAGTCGACCGTCTGATGAAATAGTCGAGGTATTCATTCCTAGCTTTCCGATATCGTTCAGTCAATTCTTTTGTCGGTGCGCGCACGTTGTCGGCGTTGATAAAACAGCCGCCTTGACGTAACAACCCGAATACTTCCTTGAAAATAAAACGACGCCGTTGGTTGTCGGTGAAATGATGCAGCGCGCGCGCCGAAATCACGGCGTCGAACTTTCCATCGACAAAGTTGAGCCATTCCGGACTTTCAAGCGATGCTTGAACAAAGCTAATGCGATCCCTGAGGTCGGCGTTGCGCTCTTTTCCCAGGTTTAACATCGCTTCGGACGCGTCGAGACAAACGGCGGTCGCGTTCGGTCGCTCGTGTAAAACCGCCATCGCCAACGCGCCGTAACCCGCACCGATATCGAGGATTCGGATCGGCGCTTCGACCGGTTGCGGAATCATGCGCAGTACCATCGCGGTCTGCGCTTCGCGAATCGGCGCCTGCCAGTCGCCTTTGCTGGCCCAGTGCTCGATGAATTCCTGGCTGCCCCAAGTCTGTTGCCATGAAGCGTCCGTTATGGACGACACTGAATTGGATTCTGCCATGTTGCCTCCGCGAACCAATATTTCTCATAGCTAGCCGACCGCTGCGAGGCTGTCAACGCAATCGGCGCGATGGTAATGGGTTCAGTTAGAATTTTCCGCGAGCCGTACCGTAAAGAAAGATTCCTCGCTTTCGCTCGGAATGACAACAAACAACTAACCTGTCATCTCGAACCCTTCGGGAATACTCAGGGTAAACTCCGTGAGAGATCTTGCGCTAACTGAACCACTACCGGCGCGATCCTACGAGCGATGACTTGAAACAATCCTGCGATTGCTGCTAAGCGAATAATTAAAATTTGGCTTTGGAGGTGGCATGCAATTCTGCCGAATCTACACCGGAGCGGACGGCAAGTCTCATTTCGAAGATTTCGACCAAAACCAGGGAGCGAAACATTTTCTGACCGGTCTCGACGTCAAGACTTTGGTTTTTAAGAACGATATGAATCGTGAAGATCTGCATGGCTGGCACAACGCGCCGCGCCGCCAGTGGTGCATCACGCTGTCCGGCACTGTCGAGATCGGTATCGGCGACGGCAGCGCAAGAACCTTCGGTGCCGGCGATGTCTTTCTTGCCGAAGATCTTACAGGCCAAGGACACACCGCGTTGCCGAACAACTGGGTCAGAGCGTTTATTCACCTGTAATCGCAAGTCGCGGACCAAGGTCCGTTGCGTAAACCCCAGCCACCGTGCCGTCATGCCGGGGAAAACCGCATCCAGATGTCTTCGAAACTCCTGGATTCAATTTTGGTGCAAACTTCGGTTCCGTGAAAGAGGGATGGATATTATTGATGAACGTTCGCATTGTGATACTTGCTTACCTTGCAACTGTTTCCTATTGTCCACCGCCGCGCGCCGCGGCACAAGATAAAATCAGGCTTGGCCATAGCTCCATAGGCGCAACCAACGGCAGCATCTGGGTTGCCGAAGAAAAAGGACTCTTCAAGAAAAACGGCGTCGACGTCGAAGTCATTTTTCTCGGCGGCGGTGGCGCCCGGGTCCTCAGCGCGCTGCTCGCCGGCGATATTCAGTTTTCCGTGGGCGGCGGTGAAGGCTCCGTGCGTTCGCAGATGAGAGGCGCCGAAACGGTTATCGCGTCATCGACGCTGAGCAAAGGTCTACAGCGAATTCTCGCCAAGCCGGAGATAAAAACCTATCAGGATCTCAAGGGTCGCAAGATCGGTATCACGCAATACGGCTCGGCGGCGCATCTCGTGCTGCTGCTCATGCTCAAGAAATGGAACATGCGCCCGGATCAGGTGCAAATTCTCCAGGTCGGCTCATCGCCGGCTCTCCTCGCCAGCCTCGACAAAGGCGGCATCGACGCGGCCGTGTTGACCTTGCCCACGTTCTTTCTCGCCGAAGATAAAGGTTATCGAGTGGTCGGCGACCCCACTACCATGGACATCTACTATCTGCAGAATACCTTGGAAACCACCCGCAGCTATGTTCGCAAGAATCGCGAGCAGGTGATTAAGTTTCTGAGGGGTTACATCGAAGGGATCGCTTATTTCAAAAAGAACAAAAAGGAAAGTCTCGACATCATGGGTAAGAAACTGCGCATCCAATCATCCCAGGAACGCGACGTGCGCTATATGGAGATGTCTTATAATTTCGTGACCGCCGCTTATAGTGATGTCCCCTACCCCTCGCTCAAAGCCGTTCAGTCGATCGTCGACAAGATCGCCGAAGAGGACCCGAAAGTAAAAGAACGAGATATCCGCTCGTTCGTCGATGAGAGCCTGATCAAGGAGATCGAAGATAGCGGTTTCACCAAAGCGCTTTACGGCCGCTAGAGAGGCTATTCACTTAAGAAATCGCGGATCACTTTATGAGCCGTTGCCGGATCGCTCGCGAAATAGTTGTGCTTTTGATTCGGCAGCACGACAAATTTCGCATGCGGGATATTTTGCGCGAGGATTTCGGAAGACATGCGATGGCTCATGGCTGCGCCGGGATCGCCCTCACGCTCACCAACCATGACGAGCGTCGGCACGCGAATATCTTTTAGTCTTGCGCTGGTATCATGGCTTTGGCGCGCTAAAACATGGCGCAAGTAAAATTCCACCGGACAAAGATTACCAAGCCGGACGCGGAAGAACGCTTCCAAACGGTCGGGATGCTCTTTGACAAATTCGTCGGTAAAGCCCTACTTGAATCGTATGTTCTTTGACGTATTTCTCGTAACCCCATTCGATCATTTCCTTGCACATCGCGAGCGGTAAACCCGTCGCGCCGGGAAACGATGCGCCGGTCGACGCAAGAATGAGTTTTTTGACCCGTTCCGGGTATGCCAACGCAAGCAGTTGCGCTACCCGCCCGCCCATGGAATGGCCTAGCACAATTGCCTGGTCGACTTGTAAATGATCCAGGATTGCCATCGCATCGTCGCAAAACATCCGGGTCGTGTAATCGATCGAGGGCTTGCTCGACTTTCCGGTGCCGCGATAGTCATGGGTGATCACCCTGTGATCTTTAGAGAACTCGGGGACCTGATAAAGTTTCCAAATCTCACCGTCGCACGCTGTCTCGCTAAAAAAGATAAACGGCTGGCCCTCGCCGTGCACTTCATAATAGATTTCAACTTCGTTGACTCGTATCGTCGGCATCGCGCCCTCCAGGTTCTTGTGTCCTGACCCAGAAGTTTGTTGAACAAGTCGTTGGCTCTTTCTCGTCAACTTCTGGACACGACACTAGTCTTTGATGAACTCACGAATTATCCGATGTGCTTCGTCGGGATTCGAAAAAAAATAGCTATGGCGCTCGTTGGACAACACCACGAGCTTGGAATTGGGAATGCCCTTGGCCAGGATCTCGGACGACATTCGGTGATTGATTTCGCTGGTCATGTTGCGGTCGCCGTCGCCGACGATAATCAGCGTCGGCTGCTTGATGTCCTTCAATCGCTCGCTGGTGTCGTGGCCCTGGCGCGCGATCAGATGGCGGAGATAGAACTCCACCGGGCAGAGGTTGTGCATTCTAACTTTCAAATACTTTTCGATTTTTTCCGGATTGTTTTTAACGTACTCCTCGGTCCAACCGACCAGGATCGTGTGTTCCCGTTCGTACTTTTCATAGCCCCACTCGATCATTTCCTTGCAGATCTTCAGCGGCAATCCTTTGGTCTGGGGATAATGGGCGCCGGTGGAAGCCAAGATCAGCCTATGGACCTTCTTCGGATAATCGAGAGCGAGGAATTGCGCGACTCTTCCCCCCATCGAATGGCCGACAATAATCGCGTCTTCGGCACCGAGATGGTCCATCAACGCAACCACGTCTTCGGCAAACATCCGTGTCGTGTAGTCGGTCGAAGGTTTGCTCGATTGCCCGGTGCCGCGATAGTCGTGAATGATCACGCGGTGGTCCCTGGAAAACTCTCCGACCTGATTGATTTTCCAGACCTCGCCGTCGCACGCAGTTTCGCTGAGAAACACCATCGGCCGGCCTTGGCCGTGCTCTTCGTAATAAATTTCAACGTCGTTCAGTTTGACCTTGGGCATACACGTTTCCTCGTTGCGCTTGTAAACTGTTTGTCGAATCATTTCTTGCATAAACCAACCGTCCGTTTGTCGCAAGGGAGCAACGGCTGGCCGCGCTATCCTCCGCGACTTATCAAGGATGGCTTGACCGAAAACTGTTTCTCGCGTTATGTCATCAATACACCATGGAGACACGGATAAGACGATTCTTTGAGCTAGCTTCGGATCACGTTCATGGTCCGTTTCTCCGCTCCCTCGCTTTTTTCCTTCTATTGTTGATTCCCTCCCCATCCTTTTCTCAAGAGCTAACCAAAGTGGCATTCCCTTACGGGCCATTGGGACTCAACAGCCTCCCCTGGGTGATCGCAAAACAAACACGCATATTCGAGAAAAACGGCCTCGACGTCGACATGGTGTACATCGGCGCCTCCGCAGTGATCGTTCAGTCGATGCTGTCCGGCTCCGCCAATATTGCCGGCTTCGGCGGTCCGGCGGTCATCACCAACGTGCTTCGCGGCGGCGATATCATTCAAGTCGCCGCCATGGCGCCTTATTTTACTCAGTCCGTGGTCGTGCGCTCCGACATCCGCGATCTCAAGGGCTTGCAAGGAAAAAAGATCGGCATTACGCGCTTTGGATCGGTCACCGACTTCGCGATCAGGACGCTCCTCGAACGCCACAACATCAAGGACGTAAACATCCTGCAAATGGGCGGCTTTCCCGGAAGCGGTCGCGGGACTGGCGCGCGGCGCGATCGACGGCGCGGTTTTATCGCCGCCTCACAGCTTTCGCATGATCAAAGAAGGTTTTCGCGAACTGGCTGCGCCCAAAGATCTCCGCGCTTTGGGCAGCGGTTTTCTGACTCAAGGGATCGTCGCGCGCAAGTCCTTCGGCGCGACGCATCGCGATATCGTTGTCCGCTTGATCAAATCGACGGTCGAGGCCACGAAGTTTGCCATGAGCAACGAAGATTTTACCAAGCGCGCGATCGCCAAATATCTTGGGATTACCGATCCGGATCTTCAGCGCCAGAGCTATCAGTACATCGGCGAGACTTTTGTGCGCGAGCCTTTCGTGCCGGAAAGCACGATGCAATCGATGGTACAGCGCATGGTTCAAGTCAATATGATCGACGCCAAATCCGCGCAATCGACCCCGACCAGCGCTTACTTCGACAATAGTTACGTCGCGGAACTGAAGCAGAGCGGCTTTCTCGATAGTGTTTGGAAATAGCGGCGTCAGACTCATTGCCCCGTTTGGTCTTTTTCACGCCATGTGCTTGACGCCTAACCTCGCTTTCTAATAGTAAGAAGAATCGAAGCTTTCTTTGCGTTGGAGGTTCGTGGTGGGTTCACTTTTAATTCTGTGCATGGCGATTATGGTCAGTGCTTTCGCGGGGGTTCGATTCGGCGCCGCGCAAGAGCGAATCCGCGTCGGCTTGAGCTCCATCAGCGCGACTTCCGGCAGCATCTGGGTTGCCGAGGAAAAGGGGCTCTTCAAAAAGCACGGCGTCAACGTCGAATTGATTTTCATTGGCGGCGGCGCGGCGCGGGTCGTGAGCGCTTTGCTTTCGGGTGAAATTCAGTTTTCCGTTGGCGGCGGCGACGCCGTGATCCGCGCCGCTCTGCGCGGCGCCGACACCGTGCTGGCGTTCTCGCCGATGAACCGGGGATTGCAGCGCTTGATCTCGCGTCCCGAAATACGAACGCCGGCTGAGCTCAAAGGCAAGCGCGTCGCGATCACTCGCTTCGGTTCCGCCGGCCATTGGGCTTTCCAACTCTTCGTCAAAAAATGGGGCATGCGCCCGGAAGATTTTCAGCTCATCCAACTCGAGGCTTCACCGGCGATGTTTGCCAACTTGGAAAAAGGCGGCTGTGAAGCCGCGGTTTTGACGATGCCGTCGTTCTTCGTCGCAGAGGAGAAAGGTTTTCGCACCCTCGCCGACCCCGCCGAGATGGATATTTATTACTTGCAAAACTCCGTCGACACCACGCGTAGTTATCTAAAAGCCAATCGCGCCCAGGCCATCCGCTTCGCCAAAGGTTTGATCGAAGGCGTTGCTTATTTCAAAAAATACAAGAAAGAGAGTCTCGAAGTGTTGCAAAAAAAGCTGCGCATTCAGTCGGCCCAGGAAAAAGACATCAAATATCTTGAAGCGTCCTACAATCTTTTGGCGACGAAATATTACAACCCCACGCTCTATGCTACACCCAAGGCGGTAGAAACTTCTCTCGAATTCATCGCCGCAACCGAACCGAAGGCGCGCGGCGCTGATGTCAAACAGTTCGTTGACGAAAGCATCGTAAAAGAAGTTGAGGCCAGCGGTTTCATCAAACATCTCTACGAGACGGAGTATCGATGAAAACGGTGGGAACTCGTTCCAGCCGTTCAACACGTTCAATAAGTTCAAACCGTTTATTGTAAGCGATCTGACGATTCGAACGGCTTGAATAGCCTTCGCTAAGGAGCCCTAATGCCGGACTACAAAGAAATTCTCTATGACAAACAACGCGGCGGTGTGCTGCTCACGCTGAATCGCCCTGAAGCCTTGAACGCGATCACCCGGCCGATGTTGAAGGAGATCCATCACGCGCTCGATCAAGCCGAAGCTGATCCGGAGATCCGCGCCATCGTCATCACCGGCGCCGGACGCGCTTTCAGCTCCGGATTCGATCAGGCGACAACCAGCGGTCGGCGCCGCGATATCAACTGGCCCTATGGCATTCAAACCGGCATGAGCGCCGCGGACCTGATGAATTACTGGAGCGCCGACGACGTCAAGCTGATTCGCATCTTCGAAATGACCAAACCGGTTATCGGCGCCGTGCGCGGTTGGGCGATGGGCGGCGGTTGCTGGCTCGCGCTTTACACGCATATCACCATTGCCGCCGAAGACGCCGTCTTCGCGCAGCCCGAAGTGCGCCACGGTTCCAACACGACGTTCATGTGGACGCTCCTCGCAGGCTTTAAAAACGCCCTGCGCTACGGCTTGGTCGGCGATCACGTCGACGCTCAAGAGGCGCTCCGCATCGGCTTGGTCAACAAAGTTGTCCCGGTCGATCAACTGCTCGAGGAATGTTTTCAGATCGTCGAGCGCATCGCCCATGTGCCGCCCGAGACCGTGAAGATCAATCTGCAGATTTCTACCATGGGATTGCAGATGATGGGCCTGCGCGACGCCCTGCGCATGGATGAAACCCTGTCGATCCCCGCGCACATGATGCTCAACGAAGAATTTCGCCGCCCTCTCGACGAAACGCGTGCGACGCAGGGGACGAAAGCTTATTTGCAAATGCGCGACGGCCCGTTTCAACCGGAACCGTTTGGACCGAGATCGAAAAAGCGGTAGGGGCGACCGGCGGTCGCCCGATGTCGAATATATTATGAACACACAGCTACAACCTGACAGTCCGTCGTCTGGCGCGACCTCTCTCCCCTGATGAACCCCAGTTCCGTCGCGATCATCGGCGCGTCGCAGCGCAGCGATGCCCTGCCCAATCGCGAGCCGCGCGGCAATCGGGTCATCCGTAACTTGAAAAACTTTGGCTATCCTGGCCGAATCGTTGCCATTAACCCAAAATACTCCGAGGTGATGGATTGCCCCTGCTATCCGGATATCGGCGCGATTCCGGAACCTGTCGATTGCGTCGTGCTCGCGGTGCCCAACCGGCATGTGCCGGACTTGTTGGAATCCGCCGCAGCCGCCGGGACTCGCGCCGCCGTTGTCTTCGCCGCGGGATTCGCCGAGACCGGCGCCGAAGGAAAAGCGCGCCAAGCGCGCCTCGAAGCCTTGTCGCGCGAGCGCGGTTTTCTCATCTGCGGACCCAACTGCTACGGCGTATTGAATGTATTCGGCAAGGCGCCGCTCTTTGCCTCCGCCATTCCTTCCGGCTTTTTGGCCGGCCCGGTCGCGCTGGTTTCCCAAAGCGGGGGTCTCAGCACGACCATCGCCAATGCCTTGATGCTCAATCGCCGCGTCGGCTTAAGTCACATCGTTTCCTGCGGCAACCAGTCCGGCGCGACCTTCGAGGAATACTTCAACTATTTCGTCGAAGACGAAAACACGCGCGTGATCGCCGCCTTCGTCGAGGGCTTCAAGCAGCCGGAAAAACTACTCGCCGTCGCGCGCAAAGCCGCGCGAGCACGACAAGCCGCTGATCATTCTCAAAGGCGGAAGATCCGAAGTTTCAAAACGCGCGGCGGCAACGCATTCCGGCTCCTTGGCCGGCTCGGCGGAAGTCGTCGACGCCGCCTTTCGCCAGGGCGGCATTGTTTCGGTCGCGCAGTCTCAATGAATTGATCGATGCCGTCAGCGTCTTTTCCTGCGAGACTTTCGTCAAGCGCTACAACGGCGGCCGCCGCATCGGCGTGCTGAGCGGCTCGGGCGGCGAGTGCACGTTGGTGTCCGATGCAGCGGCCAACGTCGGCATCGAAGTTCCCGAGCTGACCGAAACAACAAAAGCGCAACTGCAAGAGAGCGTCGCCGATTTCGGCAACATGAACAATCCGCTCGACGGCACCGGCGCCATGTACGACGACGATAAGATTTTTCCGCGCCTGCTTCAGGCGCTGATCGACGACGCCAACATCGACGTGGTGACCATCAATCTCGAAGCCAACGATCCGCGGCCGAAAGAGCTAAAGAGCGGGAACCGCTTTTCGGCGGCCATCGAAAAAGCCGCGGCATCGAGCCCCAAACCCATCGTCTGCTTTAGCTCGGTTGTCGGCGGCCCGGTGGATCCGGAGATTCTGTTGCCCTTGCGCCAAGCCGGTGTGCCGCTCATGGAAGGCGCCGAGTGCGCCACCGCCACCATCCGAAATTTAGCCGATTATCACGAGTTCAAAAAAACCAGCAAGCCGGAGCCGGTTAGGACTGCCACGCCCACTCCTCCAGCGAAGCTCCCCTCCGGGATTTTGCCGGCGCAAGCCGCCTTTCATCTCATCGAGCAATTCGGCATACCCGTCGTTCCGACGGTGCTGACTCAGAGCGCCGATGAAGCGGTGGCCGCTGCCGAACGCATGGGTTTTCCCGTCGCGCTAAAAATCGAATCGGCCGAGATCACGCACAAGAGCGATGTCGGCGGCGTGGCGCTGAAGTTGTCTAACGCCAGCGAAGTTCGCGAGGCTCACGCGCGCATGTTGAGTGAAGTCAGCCGCCGCGCGCCTAACGCCAAGATTGACGGCGTTGTCGTGCAGCGCATGGCGCGCGACGGCGTGGAGATGATTCTCGGCATCAAGCGCGATCCGCTCTTCGGGCCGGTCGTTCTCTGCGGCATCGGCGGTATTCTGGTTGAACTGCTCAAAGACGTCGCCGTCGGCATTCCGCCGTTAACACGCGACCAAGCGCGCGACACGCTGGAGCGCTTGCGCGGCTTTGCGATTCTCGAGGGAGTCCGCGGCAAACCGCCCGCGGATATCGATGCGCTGTGCGACGCGATGGTCGGCGTATCGCGTCTCGCCATCGAGCTCGGCGATCAGCTCGTCGGGTTGGACATCAATCCAATGATCGTTTTGCCGAAAGGACAAGGCGTTGTCGCCGTCGACGCGCTGGTAGAGATAAAATGATCACGTCCCGCAATTTCTATGTTGTGCCCCCCTTTGAAAAAGGGGGGCAAGGGGGGATTTCGCAGTGTCGCAAACTCAAATCCCCCTCTTTCCCCCTTTTTCAAAGGGGGATGACAGAATACAAATTTCGATTCAGAATCTCTTACGCGCTTGGTGGCGTTCTTGAAGCCGTAATCTTCTCAGTCATTGCGATTGTTTTAAGCTTGCTCTCGCCATGGTCGCTCTCAGCCCAACCCAAGCCGCTCAAAGAGATTCGCGTGCCCTACGCTCTCGGCGGTTCGACCAGTTTTTTCTGGGTGGCGCAGCGCTCCGGCTCCTTTGAAAAATATGGACTGAAGGTTTTGCCGATCTTCATGCGCGGCGGCCGCGAAGCCGTCCAGGCGCTCATCTCGCGCGATGTCACGGTGCTCCAACAAGGGAGTTCCGGAGTCATCCTGGCGTGGGCTCAGGGCGCGAAAGACCTGGTCGTGCTCGGCGCCACCGGAAACAAGCTGGACTATGTGTTCGTCAGCACTCCTGCCATCAAAAAGCCGGCGGATCTCAAAGGCAAGAAAGTTGCGATCAGCCAGTTGGGCGCGAGCACCGATTTCATCGCCCGCCTGGCGGTGCGCCAGCTCGGACTCAATGAAAAAGACGTGACTCTGCTTAGCATCGGCGCCCAAGGCGAGAGATGGGCGGCGCTGGCCGGCGGCCACGTCGACGCGTCGGTGTTTCAGCCGCCGATCACTCTGCGCGCGCGCAAAGCGGGTTTGCCCGTTTGGGTAGATTTCTCCAAGAGCGACTACGAATACGTTGTCGCCGGACCGGTGACCTTGCGCTCCTTCATCAAGAGCGATCGCGAGACGGTGATGAACTTTATGCGCGGCCTGGCCGACGGCATGGATTTTTACCGCGATGAAAGAAACAAAGACGCCGTGCATAAATATTTAGGCGAGTTCTACAAATCCAACAACACGGACGAACTCGAGGAAACCCGCCGCGTCTACACCCAAGTCACGCCGGGTTTGCCGGTGGTCACGTTGAAGGCGATGGAAAACATGATCGCCAGCGACCGCATGCTATCGACGATGAATATCAACGGCGCCGATGTGATGGATCTGTCTTTTCTAAAGCAGTTGGAAGAAGAGAGAAAAGCTAAAAGATAGTTCAAGTCGTTCAAAGCGTTTCCAGAACAGGACGACTTGAACGATTTGAACCCAAGGAGTTTCGATGCCCGACTACAAAGAAATCCTTTACGAGAAGCAGCGCGGCGGCGCCTTGATCACGCTCAATCGGCCCGATGCGATGAACGCGATCAGCCGCAGCATGATCAAAGAAATGCAGCAAGCGCTCGACGAAGCGGAAGAAGACAGCGAGGTACGCGCCGTCGTGCTCACCGGCGCCGGGCGCGCCTTTTCCGCCGGCATGGACCAGGGAAATCGAGCCGGCCGGCGCCGCGATATGCACTGGCCGTACGGCATCGTGACCGGACAAACCGCCGCGGAAGTCATCGACTCGTGGCGCGTCGATCCGAGGAATTTTCGCCGCATGTGGGAGTTCGGCAAGCCGATCATCGGCGCGATCAACGGCTGGGCCATGGGCGCGGGCTCGTGGCTCTCGCTCTACACTCACATCACCCTCGCGTCTGAAAACGCCGTCTTCTCGCAACCCGAAGTGCGCCACGGCTCGAATACGAGCTTCATGTGGACATTGCTCGGCGGCTACAAGAACGCCCTGCGTTACGGTCTCACCGGCGATCACATCGATGCGCAAGAAGCATTGCGCATCGGTCTGGTCGTCAAAGTCGTGCCAGCCGGATCAATTGATCGACGAATGCTTCAAGATCGTCGAGCGCATCGCCCACGTGCCGCCGGAAACGGTGAAGATTAACCTGCATGTCGCCACCATGGGGCTCGACATGATGGGGTTACGCGACGCGCTCACCTATGACAAACAAATGTCCGCGCCGGCGCACGTCATGCTGCGCGAAGAGCTGCGCAAACCGCTCGACGACGCGCGCGCGAACAAAGGGATTAGAGAGTATCTGCAGATGCGCGACGGCCCGTTCCAGCCCGAGCCGTTCGGACCGAGGGCGAAGAAGAAGGCGAATGGAACGGCATCAGGATGGCAACAGAAGCCAACTCAGTTAAGCCAAGAGAACACAGGAGGACACGATGGCAGATTACAAAACCATTCTTTATCAGAAGCAGCGCAGCGGCGTGCTCATTACGCTCAACCGGCCCAAAGAGTTAAACGCGATGAACGAAGAGCTGATGGGCGAGCTCGACCGCGCGCTTGCCGAAGCCGAGACCGATCCGGAGATTCGCGGGGTCATTATCACCGGCGCCGGCGGCGCTTTCTCGGTCGGCGAAGACGTCAGCGGCGAGGAGCCGCCGACGGCCTGGCCCTACGGCGTTCCCGAAGGAACTTCGCTCAATGCGACTTACAACAAATTTCGCGACGCCGACCGCAAAGACATTCTCCAACGCCAACTCTACCGCTGGCAGTACCCGAAACCGATCATTGCGGCGGTGAGCGGCTGGTGTCTCGGCGCGGGCGCTTCGCTCGCCCTCACCTGCCACGTGACCATCGCCGCCGATGACGCTGTTTTTGGCCAGCCTCAAGTCCGCCATGCCGCCAATACGGATTTTATCTGGGTCGCGCTCGTGGGATTCAAAAATGCTCTGCGCTACGCACTCACCGGCGACCACGTCGACGCGCAAGAGGCGCTGCGCATCAGACTCATCAATCAAGTGGTGCCCAAGGCCGAACTGCTGGAGACCTGTTTTAAATTCGTCGAACGCATCGCGCACGTGCCGCCGGAAACGGTGAAAATCAACCTGCACATCTCGACCCAAGGGCTTGGAAATGATGGGGCTGCGCAAAGCCTGGATGCTCAATGCGGAGCTGGCGTCGATGGCGCGCCTGAGCAAGCGCGAAGAATTCAATAAAAAATTGGAAGATGCCAAGAAGAAAGGCGGCTTGGAAGCGTTTCTAAAAGAACGCGATGCGCCGTTTCAGCCCGAACCGTTCGGACCTAACTCTAAGAAGTGAGACACAGCCAGCAGGCGTGAAGAAGAGCACCTGAACCACCCTCAGCTCCACCGAGGGGGTTTCGGCGTGGTGACTAGAAGTCCGACTCTAGTTCCCGTCATTCCGGCGCATGCCGGAATCCAGGCAGGTTTTGTACTTAAGAGAAACCGAACCTGGATGCCGGTTTTCACCGGCATGACGTGGCGTGGGATTTCAACCATCCCGAGAGAAAATTAGAATCGATCGCCGCCACCCTGCCGTTTCGTTATCGCTCGCGTTAATTGCAGCCACTTATCTTCGTTTTTCTCGTACTCGGCGCTCGTCATGCCGCGCTCGGGATAATCTCGTTTGAACGGATAATCTTTCCAAGCAACGCCGTAGCGAAACTGTTCCATTAGCTTTTGCCCGTCGGCGCCGATGACAAAATCGGTGAAGAGCAGCGCCGCATGGGGATGGGGCGCATTGGCAATGATCGCCGAGCCGCCGGCGTTGGCCGGCGCCACGTCGAGCGGAACCCATTCGACCGGCGCGCGGCGCTCTTTCATGACCGCCACTTGATTGCGAAACACCACGAAGGACCCAGCGACTTCGCCGGCGGCGATAAGATCGAGAAAGCCGGCGCTCGATGCCTTAAACATTCGTATCTCTTGTGCTTGCAGCCGCTTGACGAATTCCTCGCCTTTGGTTTTTATCATGGAGCCGATCACTCGGCTGGTGGAGCTCTCTGTCGTCACCGCTAATTTGCCTTTGAGCTCCGGCCGCAAAAGATCCTGGAAGTTCTTCGGCACGTCCGCTGCCGGTATCATTTTCGTATTGTAACCGAATCCTAAATACGCCTCGCGATCGGTCACCCAGTAAACCCGCGCGCCGTCTGATTTGGTCTTCGCTTCGTCGGGATATCTGGAGAGCTCAGGTGATACATAAGGTTTGAGAATGCCGCGCTCCCGGAGCAGCATCAACAGTCCCGGCGTGCTTTCCAAAGCATCGGCAACGAAACGTCCGGCTTGCGCCTCATTTAACAAGCGCGGCCCCAAATCCGTGCTGCCGCCGCGGTACACGTCAATCGCGATGTCGGGATATTTCTTCTTGAACGCGTCCACGAGCTCGCGATAAACCCCGGAAAGCGAAGTGTACCAAACAATTTTTCCCTCTGCTCTAGCCCCTTCCAGAAGAATCTGATGTCGGTCCGGTCCCGTATAGACGGCTAGTTCATCGAGCGTCCTCGGTTTCCTGCCTTGTCCCCAGCTCGACGAAACCATTAACACAAGCAACAGCAAAGTAAGGCTGGACTTTTTCATTTTGCTCCTTTGAGAATGGTGTTCGAAACTCGTTGGCACGCGAATACGAATATCTCACGAATGGCGCGGCGGCGGCAATCGACGCCAAAACATTCATAGCGGAGAGTAAACGTTGACACATCGGCGTCAATCGGACTATAGCCAAAATACGATTCGCGAAGGACACCATCTCGTTTAATTTTGCGACCGCGGCGCAACCGATGAGGAGAAGGGGCGAGATTTCATGAGATCCGCTTTTCCAACATTCACAGCATTTTTGATAACACTTTTGGCATGGGCCGTTCCTTTGGCGCGCGCGCAAGAGGACTTCGCGGCCAAAGCACAGAACGAGCGTGAGTTGGTCGTCTACGGGACCGCGCTTGCTGCTCAATTCGATAAATTCGCGGAGCCGTTTAGACGGCGTTATCCTTTCATCAAAACCCAATACTCCCGCACCACCGGCGAAGCGCTGACTTCGAAGATCTTGCGCGAGGTTGCCGCCAAACAGCTCAGCGCCGACGTCGTTCTGATCAACAATTACACCCACCGGATCTTCATGAAGAGGAACATCATTACCGCGTACTCGCCGCCGGCGGCGGGCAATTTTCCCGCGGGCTTCATCGACAAGCAAGGTTATTGGGTCGGATTCTACCTGGTCCCGTACGCGATCACCTACAACACCAAACTGGTGCCGAAGAGTGACGCGCCCAAATCTTTCGACGACCTTTTGAATCCACGCTGGAAAGGCCGCATTTCCCTGGAACGAGAAGAATATCTGGTGACTCAGGCGCACATGCAATATCTTGGGCAGCAGAAAGGGATCGAATATTTTAAAAAGCTGGCGCAGCAAGACCTGCTGATGGTGAACGGCCATAGCAATCAGGCGATGCTGCTCACCGCCGGCGAATTTCCAGTCATCATCTACAGCGACATCGCCAGAACCGAAGAATTGAAAAGAAAAGGCGCGCCGATCGACTGGGTACGAGCCGAGCCTCATATCACCGTTTTGGTATCCGCGGCGATTACTCGCGAGGCGAAACACCCGGCCGCCGCTCGCTTATTTATGAATTATCTCGCATCGGACGAAGGTCAAAAGGAAGTTCTGAACATCGACAAGCCGCCGGCGCTGCCCAAGTTTCAGCCCGACTATCTGCGTGGAGTCAAATTTTTCCCGCCGACTGGACGTTGTCCGACAGCTACGAAGAGCACAACAAAATTTATCGAGAGATCTTTTGGAAGAGCAATTAAGGAAGCTGCGGCGATTGACCTTGCTCGGATGCCAGTCCGAGAGAAAAGGAGTCCGAACGATGAAGCGCCGAAGTTTCCTATTTTTGGCTCTCTTATTCGTCGCGCCACCAGCGTGGGCACAAGCTCGCAAACCCTCAACGATCGCCGAGCTGGTAACCTACCGCGGCGCCGATCGCGAAGCGCTGCTTTACGCCGGCGCAAAAACCGAAGGCAAAATCATTTGGTATACTTCGCTCGCCGGCGACTCTTATAAGGAGCTGGTCAAAGCCTTCGAAACCAAGTATCAAGGCGTCAGAGTCGAATCGTACCGTGCCGCCGGCGCGGAATTGGTCGTGCGCTTAGAGGAGGAAGGCAAAGCGCGCCGCAACATCGCGGATACCATCGAGACCACCGAAGGAAGCCTGATCTTCTTGCGCGATGAAAAACTGCTTCGCCCTTATGATTCTCCGCATCTGGATAGATATCCGGAAGACGGCAAGGAACGAGCCGACAAAAATCTCGTGTATTGGGCGCTCGCCAGGGAGTCGTACATCGGGTTGACTTACAACAAGACGCTCGTGCCCAAAGAAGCCGTGCCGAAAAATTTCGATGGCTTGTTGCACCCGCAGCTCAAAGGAAAAATGGGCATCAGTATCGGCCAGACGAGCGACAAGGTTATCGGCGCCATGCTCAAGACCCGAAGCGAGGAATTCGTCAAGAAACTCAAAGCGCAGGAGATCAAGCTTTATTCCATCGATGCGCCGGCGCTGGTCAACAACATCGCGGCCGGAGAGATCGCCGCCTCTCCGGCGATATTTCAGACTCACACGTTGCTCGCGGCATCAAAAGGCGCGCCGGTGGAGTGGGTTCCCATGGACTTGGTGCCGACCAATGTCGGCAGCGCGGCGATCGCCGCAAATCCGCCTCATCCTCATGCGGCGCTGCTAATGGCGGATTTTCTGCTAAGCGCCGACGGACAGCAGGTGCTGGAAAAATACTACTACGGCAGCGGCGCAAAGGATTATGGATTTAAGAAATGGCGCCCCGAGCACGGACTGACAACCGATCAGTACGAAAAAGAGCTGGAGCGTTGGGACAAGCTTCTGCATTCGATCACACGTAAATAAATGTGATTATGCGGATTTGAGGAAACACGAGATGGAGGAACGAAATGGATAATCTTACGCATCATCGACGCCGACGGACACGTCCAAGAGCGGGACGCCAACTGGCAAGAACTGTTAGAAGCGCCCTACCGAAAGCATGCGCCCAAAATGATCGCCGGTCCCGACGGCAAGGAGCAACTGCTGTTGGAGGGAAAAATCTGGGCGAAGCCCTCGGGCACCGGCCTCGGCATCGGCACCGCGCCCTACAGCCGCAGGCCGCAGAAAACCACGGGCATGTTCGACCCGATTCAGCGTATCAAAGACATGGATCTCGAAAATATCGACACCGCGGTCAACTTCGGCACCACTGTGTTTCTTAGCCTGCCGTTCCTCGAAAACCACGATCTCGCCTGTGCCATCGCCCATGCCTACAACACTTGGCTCGACGGCTATTGCAAGACCAACCCGAAGCGTTTGAAAGGCGTGGCGCTGGTCGCCATGCAGGAGCCCAAGGAAGCCGTCAAGGAGCTCGAACGCTGCGTCAAAGAGCTGGGCTTTGTCGCCGTCGCCACTGCCGCGCATTCAGCGGGCCGCAACTTGGACCATCCGGATCTCTATCCTTTCTACGCCAAGGCCGAGGAGCTCGGCGTTCCCGTGTGCGTCCATGTCGGTTCCGGCAGGCCGGCGGCTGCGGCCGATCGCTTCGATAACGCTTTTTTTGTGCACGCGACCACGCACGCCTTCGAACAGATGATCGGCGTCATGTGCATCGTCGGCGGCGGTATTCTCGAGCTTTATCCGAAATTGAAAGTTGCCTTTCTCGAAGCCGGCGCCGGTTGGGTGCCCTACTGGATGGAGCGTTTGGATGAGCACTACGAGTACCTCCAGCCAACCGTGCCGCTGATAAAAAAGCCGCCGAGCGAATATATGCGCAGCGAGCAGGTCTATTATTCTTTCGAGCCCGACGAACACACTTTGAACTTTGTCATGGATTACGTCGGCGAAGACCGTCTCATATTTGCCTCGGATTACAATCACGGCGACAGCAAGTTTCCTCATACGGTGAAATCGGTTACCGAGCGCAAAAATCTGAGCGCAAGTCAGCTGCAGAAACTCATGTGCGACAACGCGGCGCGGCTGTATAACATATGAAAGGCAATAGGCATCAGGCGCTAGGCAATAGTGAAACCGGGTGTTTTGTAGGGGCGGACCTATGTGTCCGCCCTCCGAGGCGAACGTGTCAATGAAAACGCAAAAACTTTTTTGTTTGACCGTTGTCTTTTTATGGCTGACTTTCGGCAAGTCTGACGCACAGGAGAAAGGCCTTAAGAAATTTCGCTGGGGCGTCACCTCGCTTTCGGCGTCGCAGTGGATACCGTGGATCGCCAAGGACGCAAAGCTTTACGAAAAATACGGCTTGGAAGCCGAGCTCGTCTTGCTGCGCGGATCGGGGCAGTCGGCGCAGGCGATCATCGGCAACAGCATTCTCGGCGCTCCGTGCACGCTGACGACGGTGATGAGCGCGGACTTGAGCGGCGCCGATCTCGTCACCGTGGCGCACACCGTGGCCGGCGTGCAAAGCAAGTTGCTGGTGCGGCCGGAGATCAAAAAGCCGGAGGATCTGCGCGGCAAAAGAATTGCGGTTTCGGGCTTTGGCTCTTTGGGAGATTTTCTTGAGCGCTACATCCTAAAGAAATACGGCCTCGAACCTGGGCGGGATGTCGTGATGCTCTCCATCGGAACCCAGCCCGACCGGATTCAGGCATTGATAAACGGCGTAGTCGACGCCGCCGACCTCTCTCATCCCGCCGACACCCAAGCCGAACGCAAAGGATTTAGAATCCTGTGGGACGCTAAGCAGGAAGTCGCCTATCCGTCCATGTCGATTGTCACGCGGCGCAAATGGGTTGCCGAAGACCGCGACACCGTGATGCGTATGGTCAAGGCGCACGTCGAAGCAATCCACTACTTGAAGGCCAACAAGGAGTTCAGCATGAAGGTCTTGGGCAAGTATCTAAAAACCAACGATCGAGAATTGCTCGAAAGCTCCTACGAGATTTACCGCAAAGACTTCATCTCCATTCCCTACCCGATCACGCAAGGACTGCAGCCGACCTACGAATACGTCGCGGCGCAGCGGCCGGAGATCTGGAATCAAAAGCCCGAGGCGTTCATGGACTCAAGCTTCATCGCCGAACTGGAAAAGACGCGGCTTCATCAAGAATCTATCCCGTTGAGCTGGAAAATAATTTACCAACAGAGTAAGCAGAATGGAACGATGGAGTGATGGAGTATTGGAGTGCTGGCATCTTATCCGCACCCATCACTCCAACACTCCATTACTCCAATTATGATCCGGAGGATTCATGAGCAATATCACCGGCAAGTACGCCATCGTCGGCGTCGCCGAAACCAAAGTCGGCAAGCGGCCCGACGCCTCGACGCATTCGTTGCATCTCGAGTGCATCAAAGCCTGCCTCGATGACGCCGGCCTCAAAGCATCCGACGTGGACGGCTTTATCACCAACCAACCGCTCAACGACGCGCACCGAAGTTACGCCGTCAGGATGTCGAACATGGCGCGCATGCGGCCGAACTACGCCACCGATTTGGCGCTCGGCGGCGCCACGCCGATCGCCATGGTGCAGAACGCGGTCATGGCCATCGAAGCCGGCATGGCGAACACCGTCCTGTGCGTGCACGCGCGCAAGCGCGGCACCCCCGATCCTTCGCCGGGCAATCCGATCCGCCACGGCGACGAGCATTGGGAAGAACCCTGGGGCCATTTTTCCGCCGTGGCCAATCATGCTTTTGCCGCGCAGCGCCATATGCACGACTTCGGCACCACCAGCGAAGATCTTGCCCACGTCGCGGTCGCGACGCGGAAACATGCCTGCATGAACGGCAACGCCACCATGCGCAAGCCGATGACCGTCGCCGATCACCAAGCTTCGCGCTTTATCTGCGAGCCTTTGCGGCTGTTCGATTGCGCCTTGGAATCCGACGGCGGCGGCGCTGTCATCGTCACCAGCGCCGAGCGCGCCCGCGATTTTCCGAAAAAACCGGTGGCGATTCTCGGCATGGGCCAGCACCATCCCCATTTCAGTTTGATGGACGCGCCGAGCCTGACGACATTGGGCGGCAAAAATTCATCGGCGCTTGCCTACAAAATGGCCGGACTGAGTCCGAAAGACATGGACTTCGCCGAGATTTACGACTGCTTCACGATCACGACGATGATCACCTTGGAAGATTACGGCTTTTGCAAAAAAGGCGAAGGCAAAGATTTCGTCAAGAACGGCCGTATCGAGGTCGGCGGCGAATTGCCGGTCAACACGCACGGCGGCTTGCTCTCGCAAGCGCATATCGAAGGCATGCTGCACGTGACCGAAGCGGCGCGCCAACTGCGCGGCAATGAAGTCGAACCGGAGCGCCAGGTGAAGAATGCCAAAGCCGGCATCGTCAGCGGCCACGGCGGCAGCCTGTGCATGCACGCAAGTTTAATTTTGGGGGCCTTATGAGCGAAACCAGTGACAGCCGCGGCAGAGCAATCGCAAGAGTTAAACCTTTTCTCGAAGAGCTCGAAGCCAAACCTTTTTGGGCGAATCTACGCGAGCACAAACTCACGGCTCAGCGCTGCAAAGCCTGCGGCAAGTTTTTCACCTACCCGCCGCAAGGCTCCTGTCCGCACTGCCTGTCGACGGATTATGAATGGACGCAGCTCAGCGGTAAAGGCAAAGTCTACTCGTTCGTGAGCTATCACCGCGCTTGGCACCCGTCCTATGAAGGCAAGACACCTTACAATGTTTCGCTCGTCGATCTCGACGAAGGCCCGCGCCTGATCAGCAACGTCATCGGCTGTCCGCCCGATCAGGTAAAGATCGGCATGACGGTGGAAGTGGTCTACGAGGACAACGAGGAGTACACGCTGCCGAAGTTTCGGCCGGCGTAGAGCGCCGCGAAATTTCGGAAAGATTTCTCCCGTTGGTCGAAATGACAAACCTGTGGAGAGTGCCGTCGAGTTAGTATCGCCGACAGAAATTCGAAGCAGATCACTCGACACGGCATATTTCGGAACAGCGCGATGTCCGTCCCATTCTGTCATTTCGACCGCAGGGAGAAATCCTTCCCCTCTTCCGAAAGCTCCTTCCACTCCGGATTCATGCTGACCACTAAAGCATCCTTCTTCTCCCGGCGCCATTTCTTGATTTCCTTTTCGCGCGCGAGAGCGCTATGCACATCCTTGGTTTCCTCGAAGTAGACAAGTTTGCTCACGTTGTACTTCTTCGGTGAATCCTCTGACGAGTTTGTTTTTGTGTTCGTAGAGGCGCCGCACCAAATCGTTGGTGACTCCGACGTACATGACTCGGTGATTCCAGTTAGTCAGAAGATAAACGTAATAGCGATTTTCAGTGGGCATTGTCCTGGCGGGAAGGAGAGAAGAAAGATTTCTCCCTTTGGTCGAAATGACACCGTAGGTAAGCAAGCGGCAGCTGAATTACTTGATCGCCTCTGCTTTCTTGAGTTCCTCAATCTTCTCTTTGCTCAAACCCAGAATCTCACCGAACACGTGATCATTGTGCGCGCCGATCCACGGCGCCGGGCGCGCGGCGTTGGCGGCCGAAATAGACGGAATGCCCGGCAAACCGTGATGCATCATTTTACCCCAAGGCTGCCCGTCGGTTTCGACGACGTGGCCGCGCGCGCGCAGATGGATGTCGTGAAAAAGATCTTCTCCGGACGATGGAATACCGGCGGCCACGCCCGCTTTCCTGCAGTAAACGAAAAACTTGTTTTGCCGTGTATTTGCGTGTCCACTCGGAAAGTTTTCGATCAAGCTCTTCTTGGCTCGCTTTTCGTCCTGCTTTGGTCGCGAACTTCGCGTCGGCGGCCCACGATGACTTACCGATGATTTTCACCATGCTTTGCCATTCTTCGTCGCCGGCGCAGGCGATGATGATCCAGTTATCTTCGCCGTAACACGGATAACAGCCGTACGGCGCGTAGGGTTCGCCGAGAATTTCTCGGTAACCCAACGCGTCCCATTCATTGCCGTTAACCGTGTAGTCGAGAATCGCCGGTCCCATCATCGAGCCTTGAGCTTCGAGCATGCCGGCTTCGATGAACTGGCCCTTTCCCGTGCGCGCTTGATATTCCAACGCGGCGAGTACGCCGAGCGCCATCGTCACCGACCCGACGCGGTCCGGCCAGGCAATCTTGCAGCGGGTTTCCATCGGCGAGTCGGGATAACCCCAAAGCCGCATGATTCCGGTGTAAGCGAGCAACTGCCAGCCCCAGGCAACCCAGGATTTCAGCGGGCCCGTCAATCCCCAGCCGGGCATGACCGCTTGCACGATGCCGGGATTGATTTGCTGCAAAACGTCGAAACCAAAACCCAGCCTTTCCAACACGCCGGAGCTGAAGTTATCGACGACCACATCAGATTTCGCGACCAGCTGTTTGAATAATTCTTTTCCTTCGGGATTACGCAAGTTGAGCGTGCAGCCGACCTTCGCCCGGTTCATGCAAGCGTGCACCGCCGCTTCCCGTTCTTTGCTTGGAATCGTGCCGGTCTCGATCTTGACTACTTCCATGCCGTAATACGCCAGCAATGCAGTTCCCAGCGGTCCCGCGTACTGCTGGGTCAAGTCGGCCATACGCAGGCCAGTGAGCATCGGCCGCCGCGCTCTGTACTTCATCGACTCTTTTTTCCTGAGAGCTCGGTGATAGTTTCTCAAGTTCCGCAAGAATCTCTTTTCGATGCTGATCGAGCAACGGCGCGGCGCGACGCACGCGCATGGGCGTGAGCGACAGACGCATCGGTGCGCCCGGCGCGCGGTATTTACCGATCACCGGATGCTCGATCTCTTGCAGCCACTCGCGCGCGCGATTCTGTTCGCAGTCGACGAACTGGCCGATGGTATTGAGCGGCGCCGCGGCAAGATGGCGCGCCTGCGCTTGGTTGGCGAATTCATCGGCGCCGAATTGACCGATGAAAGCGGCAAACGCCCGGGAGACTTCATTGGAGTGTTCGTCGCGATAGCGCGGATTTTCCCATTCGGGTCCGGCGAGGGACTTATCGGTCATCCAGTTCTGCGCAAACTCCTTCCACATGTGCGGCATGTTCGTGGTGAAGTGAACGTAGCGGCCGTCTTTGCAGCGATAAATGTTCGTTCCCGCGCCGCCGTAGGATTTTCCGCCGGGACGGCGCTCGAGCCGATTCTCGCGGCTGTAGCGCGCGATGGAGCTGCTGTTGGTGAAAGTCAGCGCTTCCTGGAGCGACATATCGATGCGCTGGCCGGCGCCGGTTTCGCGCGCGTGGCGAATGCCGGCAAGCCCCAACATCGCCGCCATCGCGCCGGCCACTTGATATGCGAGATGGCTCGGCGCCGTGCATTGCCCTTTGGTGTTGTCGCCTTGGCCAAACAGAAACCCGCCGGTGGCGTTGGTGATGGCATCACTGCCTTTGTAATGGCGATAGGGCCCCGTGCGGCCGAAAGGCGTCAGCGAAACGACAACCAAGTTTGGAAATTTCTCTTTGAAACACGTGTCGTCGAAACCGAATTCCTCTAGATAACCGAGCGGCGTCGCTTCAATAAATAGATTTGCCGACGCCAGCAGCTTGGTGAAAGTCTCGCGGTCGCTTTCGCGTTCGAGATCGAGAACGATGCTGCGCTTGTTGGTGTTGGCGTGAATAAACGTCAGGCTGCGCTCGGGATGTTCGATATTGCCGGCGAACGGCGGCAGCAGACGATTCGGATCGCCACCGGGCGGTTCGATTTTAATGACGTCGGCGCCGAGGTCGGCGAGCCAGCGCGCCGCGTAGGATGCGGGAATATCGCCGAGCTCGACGACGCGAAGATGGCCTAAAGCGGACTCGTCGATGTTTGTTTCTGCCAAGTGATTACCGTTCTGCATGATCCGAAAAATATTCGTTCACCACGAAGAACCCAGTGCGGCTGAGTCGCAACCGAACTCGGAGTATCTCGCAAGACGCAAGGCGCAAAGTTCGGGATTGGGTGAAAATCTTGATAAGAGTCTTTGTCCTCCCCATACCTTGGCGCCTTGGCGGAGGAATTCGACTCCGAGACTTTCGATGCCGATTATGCCAGGCCGCGCAAATTTTTGACTTAGAATACGAGTTCGAATACGAACTTTCTAATTTCGTGCACTCGGTCCTTCGTGGTGAGATATCTTTTAGGGTTTATTTGCTGAGATTGATCAGCACCCGGCCGCGGATACCGCCTTTGAGAATCTCATCGATCTTCGGATTCAATTCTTCAAGCGAAACCTCGGTTACAAGGCTGCCCACATCGATACTCCACTCGCCGGCGAGCTTGTTCCACGCCATCTGCCGCGCGCGCATGGGAATCTCGACCGAGTCGACGCCGAGCAAACTGACGCCGCGCAAGATGAATGGGAAAACGTTGACGTTGAGCTCGGCGGACATGGCGTTGCCGCAGGCGGCGACCAGGCCAGCGTACTTTGTCGTCTTAAGCGCGGTCGCAAGAATATTGCCGCCGACGGTATCGACGACACCGGCCCATCGCGGTTTTTGCAACGGGCGGCCGGACGTATCGTTCGCTTCTTCACGGGAAATAATCGCTTTGGCGCCCAAGCCACTCAGAAAATCATGCTCGCTCGCTTTTCCAGTCGCGGCGACGACATTGAAACCTAACTTGGCGAGAATCGCGACCGCCACGCTGCCGACGCCGCCGCTCGCGCCGGTCACCAGCACTTCGCCTGATTCTTTGGTCAATCCGCTTGCCATCAAACGAATGATGCACAGCGCCGCGGTGAGGCCGGCGGTGCCGTGGCTCATGCTATCTTTCAGCGATAATCCTTGCGGCAATTTAGTCGCCCAAAGGGCCGGCACGCTGATGTACCGGGCGAAGCCGCCGGATGTGTTCATGCCGAGGTCGAAACCCGTCACTGTCACTTGATCACCGACGGTGAAAAGTTTGGTCGTCGAGTCGGCCACGACGCCCGCGGCATCGATGCCGGGCGTGTGCGGATATTTTCTGGTGACGCCCTTATTGCCAGTGGCGGACAGCGCGTCTTTGTAATTCAAGGAAGAATATTTGACTTCGATGATCAGCTCTCCCGCCGGCAAATCGCCCAGCGCACGCTCGCGGACCTCCCGCGAGAAAGTTTTTTCTGCGGTCTCGGAAACGACCATCGCTTTAAATGTCTGCGGTAAAGCCATGCGTCCACTCCTAATCTCTGATAAATTCTTCTCTCAAGCGGTACCGAATGTAGAGGCAAACTGTCAAGAGCCGCAGAAAAGAATTAGACAACTTGAAATGGACTCGATCTTCGGTGCAAATAGGACTTGGAGGGAAAATGTATGGCAATGGAACCAGGAGCAGGACTCGCCGGCATTGTCGCCGGCCACACCGCAATCGCGACGGTGGGAAAAGAAGGCAAGGGGCTTACCTATCGCGGCTATTCCATCTACGATCTGGCCGAGCATTCGACTTTCGAAGAAGTCGCTTACTTGCTGATTTATGGACAACTGCCCAAGCGCGCCGAGCTCGATGAATACAAAGCGAAGCTGCGTGGGCTGCGCGGCTTGCCGGCGGCGCTGAAAACCGTTTTAGAGCTTATCCCGCGCAGCACCCATCCGATGGATGTGATGCGCACCGGATGCTCGATGCTCGGCACGCTCGAGCCCGAAGGGCCCGGCCACGATCAAATCGCCGTCGCCAATCGTCTTACCGCTTGCTTCAGCGCGATGCTTTTCTACTGGCACCAGTTTCATGAAAACGGCACGCGCCTCGATACCGAAACGGACGACGACAGCACCGCCGGCCACTTGCTGCATTTGCTCCACGGCAAAAAGCCCGATGAGCTGCACCGCCGCGCCATCGATGTATCGCTGATCCTTTATGCCGAACATGAGTTCAACGCCTCGACTTTCACGGCGCGGACCATTGTTTCGACCCTGCCCGATTTTTATTCCGCGGTCACCGGCGGAATCGGCGCGCTGCGCGGGCCGTTGCATGGCGGGGCCAATGAAGCGGCCATGGAGTTGATCGAAAAGTTCGCGACGCCCGACGAGGCGGAAAAAGGACTGATGGACATGCTCGCCGCCAAAAAGCTCATCATGGGCTTCGGCCATCGCGTTTACAAAATCTCCGACCCGCGCTCGGATGTCATCAAGGCTTGGGCGAAAAAGCTCGGCGAGGCCAATGGTGATCACCGCCTCTTTCCGGTTTCCGAGCGGCTCGAACAAGTCATGCGGCGCGAAAAGAAGATGTTTCCGAACTTGGATTTTTACAGCGCCAGCGCCTATCACTTCTGCGGCATCCCGACCGCCATGTTTACGCCGCTGTTTGTCATTTCCCGCATCACCGGCTGGGCGGCGCATATCATCGAGCAGCGCGCGGACAATCGGCTCATTCGACCCAATGCCGATTACATCGGTCCCGACCCGCGCGTTTTTGTGCCGATTGGTAAGCGATAATGAGCGACACGGTTTCAAATATTCGTCCTGCGCCGGATGAGCTGATCGTCGAGCTCGCAGAATACGCCGCGAACTACGTTGTCGACAGCCGCGAAGCGATCGACACCGCCCGCTACAATCTCATCGACACGCTCGGCTGCGGCTTGCTCGCGCTGCGCTATCCCGAATGCGTGAAACATTTAGGACCGGTTGTGCCCGGCGCGACTTTAATCGACGGCGCGCGCGTCCCGGGCACCGCGTGGCAGCTCGATCCGGTGCAGGCGGCGTTCAACATCGGCGCGATGATCCGCTGGCTCGATTTCAACGACACCTGGCTCGCCGCCGAATGGGGCCATCCATCGGACAATCTCGGCGGCATTCTTGCCCTCGCCGACTACCTCAGCCGCGTCAAGCAGAAAACCTTTACCGTGGCTGACGTCCTGGCAGCGATGATCAAAGCGCACGAGATCCAGGGAATCCTGGCACTGGAGAATAGTTACAACCGAGTCGGGCTCGATCATGTGCTGCTCGTCCGAGTCGCCACCGCCGCCGTCGCGACAGCGATGCTCGGTGGCAACAAAAATCAGATCATCAGCGCTCTCTCCAACGCCTGGACCGACGGCGGCGCGTTGCGCCTTTACCGCCACACGCCCAACACCGGCCCGCGCAAATCATGGGCGGCGGGCGACGCCACCAGCCGCGGTGTGCGTTTGGCCCTCATGGCCATGCAAGGCGAGATGGGTTATCCGTCGGCGCTTACGGCCAAGCAATGGGGATTTTACGACGTGCTTTTCAAAGGAAAGCCGTTCATCCTCGGCCGGCCGCTCGGATCGTACGTGATGGAAAATGTGCTGTTCAAAATCTCCTTTCCTGCCGAGTTTCATGCGCAGACCGCGGTGGAGTGCGCGCTTCAACTTGCACGACAGGGTGAAGGATCGGCTTGAGCAAATCGAAAGGGTCATTATCACCACCCAGGAATCGGCGATCCGCATCATCGATAAGTCCGGACCGTTGCACAATCCCGCCGACCGCGACCATTGCATTCAGTATATGACCGCCGTTGGTTTGATCTTCGGCGAACTCACCGCCGATCATTACGAAGATACGATTGCGCGTGATCCGCGCATCGATGCCTTGCGCGACAAAATGATCTGCGTCGAAGATCCCCAGTATTCGAAAGACTATCTCGACCCCGAGAAGCGCTCCATCGCCAACGCCGTTCAAGTTTTTTTCAAAGATGGGTCGAGCACCGAGAAAGTTGCCGTCGAATATCCGATCGGCCACCGCCGCCGCCGCGCCGAAGGCATGCCGCTGCTGGTGAAAAAATTCGCAGCCAATCTGGCGTCGCGCTTCGCGCCGGAGCAATGCGACGCGATTATGCGCGTTTGTAAGGATGCCAAGACGCTCGACGCAACGCCCGTCGATGAGTTTACTGACATGTTCGTGAAAGCTGTCTAGAGTCTCGTGGCTAGCATTGAGTCGAAAATCGAGACACGAGACTCTAGACCATAGACTCGAAACAGCTTTAACTATTCTGAGGTGATACATGAACCCACGGCAAGTACTCAAGCAACTGCTGCAACGCAACAACATTATTGGTCGCGCCCGGCTGTTTCAACGGTCTTTCGGCCCGACTCGTCGAGGAAGCCGGTTTTGAAGCCGCCTATCTGAGCGGCGGCGCGGTCGCGCGCAGCATGGGCATCCCTGACATCGGCCTCGTCACCATGTCGGAATCGATCGAGCGAGCCGTACAGGTAGTCTCGGCGATAAAGATTCCGATCATCGCCGATGCCGACACCGGTTATGGCAACGCGGTGAATCTCGTGCGTAGCGTGCGAGAATTTGAGCGGGCCGGCGTGGCGGCGATCCATATCGAAGACCAGATCACGCCCAAGCGCTGCGGCCACTTGGACGGCAAAGAAGTGATTCCTCTTAGCGAGATGGAAATGAAATTAGCAGCCGCGCTGAAGACCCGTACCGATCCGGATTTCTGCATCATCGCTCGCACCGACGCGCGCGGCGTCAACGGCTTCGACGACGCGATCCAAAGAGCGCGAGCCTTCGCCAAGCTCGGCGTCGACGCGATCTTTGTCGAAGCGCCGCAATCGGAAGAAGAGCTGGCCGAAATTCCGCGCCGGATTCCCGATGTCCCGCTGCTCGTAAACGTCTTCAAAGGCGGCAAGACGCCGATGCTGCCCATGCAGCGCCTCGAACAAATGGGCTACCGGATCGCAATCTATCCTTCGGAGACGCAACGCGCGGCGATTCACGCCATGCGCACAACGCTTGCCACGCTCAAACGCGAAGGCACGACCGAATCGATCGATGCAATGCTCACGACTTTCAAAGAGCGCGACCGCGTCGTCGCCCTGGATGACTGGCAAAAGATCGAACGGCAATTTATGGCCGTCCAAACAGACAAGGTCTAGCTAATTCGGATGATGCGCACAACGATGTTGTCGCGGGCAAGTTCAAACCCAATTGACATTTCTGAATAGCGGCGGCGAGGGCCGGGACTTTAGCGTCCCTGCTTTTGTTGGCGCACCTGCAAACCTTTGAGCATCCGCTCGGCTTGCTCGATATTTCTTTTGGCGCCCTCGTGGGCGGGGTCGTATTGTAGAACGCTGCGCATCGGCCGGCCGTTGTCGCCGGTGCGGCAACAGGTCTCGTGAATGGCCAGCCAAGCGGCGCGGTCCACTGCGCGGTTGGCCGACATCTTTCGTCGTTATCAAGTCCATCAGATAGAGATAAGACTACCCATGAGGACACGGCTGCCGGCGCGCCAGCGAGAGCGCGCCGAAACTCGGCGGCATCCGTGGAAGTTAAAACTGGGACTCTCCGTCAGTGCCGTCGCTAGACATTTTTAAACCGGTGCAGTAGTTAGACATTATCGACACAGGGAAGGATCGCCCCATGAGCTTTGACGTCCTGGAAACCACCATCGCTGACGTGCATGCCGCGTATCGGTCCGGCCAATTGACTTGCCGGCAACTCGTGCAGAGCTATCTCGACCGCATCGAAAATTACGATCGTCAAGGCCCGGCAATTAATGCGATCATTACCATCAATCCCGCAGCGCTAAAAGAAGCGGACCGCCTAGATGCGGCATTCAAAGCCGGTGCATTCGTCGGGCCCTTGCACGGCGTTCCGATCATCATGAAAGACCAAGGCGATGCGGTGGGCATGCCGACCACGCTCGGCTCCGTGCTGTTCAAAGACTATTATCCCGACCGCGACGCCTTTGTCGTCGATAAGCTCAAAAAAGCCGGCGCGATCATTCTCGCCAAAGCGACGCTTGGCGAGCTTGGCGGCGGTGATACGCACGGCTCGCTGTTCGGCTCGACGAAAAATCCTTACGATCTGGCGCGCACGGCGGGCGGCTCTTCCGGCGGGTCAGGCGCGAGCGTGTCCGCCAACTTCTGCACCGTCGCGGTCGGTCAGGAAGGGTTCGCTTCGATCCGTCGTCCTTCGACCTGGAACTGTGTCGTCGGCATGCGCCCCACCGCGGGCCTGGTGAGTCGCTCCGGTGTGTTCGCCGGCTGGCCCTCGGTTAACGGCTCGCTCGGCCCGATGGCGCGCACGGTTACCGACTTGACGAAACTGTTGGACGTGATGGCCGGCTACGATCCTGACGATCCTGTCACCGCACACGGCGTCGGCCGGATTCGCCAAAGCTTCACCGCGTTCCTTGATAAGCAAGGCCTGCACGGCGCGCGCTTTGGAATACTGCGCGAGTCGATGGGCTATGACGCCGAGCCAGGGTCGGAGGACTTCAACAAAATCTCAGAAGTCTTCGATAAAGCAGTGGCAGATTTAAGAGCCGCCGGCGCGGAAATTGTCGACCCGGTCGAGATTCCGGACCTTAAAGTGCTCTTGGCCAAACGAGCCGGCAGCTTCACCGATGAAGAGGAATCATTTAAGACCTACATGAGCCGTAGCAAGCAGGCGCCCTACAAATCGCGGGCGGAGGCGATGAACGCGCCTGTGTTCGAAAAGGTCGTCAAGCGCGCGCGTGAACGCTGGATGCGGCGAGCCAGCGAAGAAGCCCATTATGAATATCTGAAAGCGCGCGAGCAGTTGATGAATAATTTATTGAAAGTAATGGCCGATCGGCGCCTCGACGCCATCGTTCATAAGGCGGTCGAACACCAACCGACTCTGATCAAGGACGGCGTCAACCCGCCCTATGTCGATCAAAAAGGCGCGCCGCACATCAACACATTTTTGGTCTACGTGCCGTCGATCGTCGTGCCCGCAGGATTTACCCGGGATCAGTTACCGGCCGGGATTACGTTCCTGGGAAGACCCTACGATGACGGTAAGATGATTCAGTATGCTTATGGCTACGAACAAGCAACGCGGCATCGCAAACCACCTGCGAGCGTAACGCCGCTTTGAGCGACCGCGCGATGCAGCGATTTTCGCGCGAGGTCTGATATCGTCTCTCGGTGAGCGCATGTGATCGCAAGAATTCTTCTCATACTGGTCCTGATCCCGCCGCTGCTCAGTCAGAGCTGGTCTTTCAATCTTGCGACGGACCGAAGCGAACTTTCAATTGCCGTTCCAAATACCGCTGCTTCGCTCATCGCACCGATCGACATCGACGACGAGCACCGTCATGCCCCGGCATCGACATGCTTTTGTATCGAAATTTCCTCGTCGTTAGCGTCGCCAAGCCGAACAGACAACGCCATCGATAAAGCGCCGCCCGCTCCGGCTGCGCGCCCCCTCTATAAAAGAAAGTCTGTCTTCCTCATTTAAATCATCGCTGCCATCCACGCCGCTGATCCGCATCCGGCAAGCGCACAAGGATTACGTTGCCTTGTCGCCGGAAAACAGGGCAAACGATCGAGCGAAGCCCGACAGCATTCGGCGCTTCTGAGGAGAGAATAAAATGGAAGATTTTCCTATTTGGCTAAAGCTTATCATCTGGGGAACCATCGGCCTGACCGTGATTTATTCAATCTGGGGTATGCTTCATTCATATCTCCAGTCCTAAGCTCGCTTTTGGCCAGGAGGATTCGCAACGGCATGCGATCCTCCTGGCGCCGCCTCATATTCATAACGGCCACGATTTTCGCCAATTTTTCCTCGCCTCAAAGCCGATAAGTTTGCTATATTATCCGGCAGAGAAATAGTCGTGGCAGACAAAGCCGTGAAGAGTCGATCGAAAGCTCTAGATTGACCTGCGAACGAATTGGGCATGAAGTTTTATCGCTTATTCACCGGACCCGACGAGCAATCGCATTTCGAGCCGTTGGACGCGGGCGCTCAGTCCGAGTTTTTCAACGCGACACGACCGGCAACCGGATTGCTGTTGCGCAACGATTTTGCGCCGCATATTGTCAATTTTCACAGGGCGCCGCGCCGGCGCTGGGTAATTACGCTTTCCGGCCACGTCGATATCGGACTCGGCGACGGCACAGTCACGAGCTTTTATCCCGGCGACGTCTTCCTCGCCGAGGATACCAGCGGTCAAGGACACACCGCGACGCCGCACGAATGGGTGCGAGCCTATGTGAATCTTGATTGACATCATTCGTTGGAGACATTTCCTTTCGAGATTTCTCATCTGCGATTTATAACGCAACGGAGCGATAGCAATGGGCCGACTTTTTATCGCGATCTTGGCGATTTTGAGTTTCATCTCGCTTTACGGTGAAGGCTTCTGTCAAAGCATCACCTTTTCCTACAGCTCGCTCATCGGCATTCAATCGCCCTTGTGGATCGCCAGAGATGCGGGGTTTTTTAAGAAACATAAGATCGATGCCAATGTCGTGTACATGCCCGGCGGACATAGCGTTATCCAGGAAATGTTAACCGGCCGCTTGCAAATGGCCATCTCGGCGCCGGGCGCGGTGCTCCAATCCAATCTGCGCGGCACAGATTTCATCTATTTCGGGGCTATCAGCAACCGTATGGATCTCGTCGTGTTCGCCGATAAGAGCATCAAATCAGTACAGCAACTTCGCGGCAAGAAAATCGCCGTCGGCACGGCGGGCGCCGGTCCGGACTACCGGGGCCGGGTTGTGTTTGAAAAACTAGGCATGCGTGTCGGCACGGACGTCGTGTTTGTTCAGACCGTGGGGGGACAACCAACCCGTCTTGCCATGCTGCAATCGGGAAATGTCGACGCCGTCGTTCTGGCCCCTCCCTATACCATGGAAGCGGAGCGTTTAGGCTTCCGCCCCGTGCTGGAATACGCCTCCGTGATTCCTCATTACTTCTCTTCCGGCTACTTCACCCGCCGCGAGTATATCCGAGACAATCCGCGGATCATGGAAAATACCGTCAGAGCGCTCCTCGACGCCACTCGATACGTGTTTTCCAATGCCCACGGCACCATCAACTTTCTTGCCAGCCAACTCAAGCTGAAAGATGACGCTTTTCTGAAACATTATTATCAGAAAGTATTATTGGGCCAGATCGATCGCGACTTATACCCCGACGATAACGGCGTCGAAATATTTCTCGAACAGGAACGCAAGGCCAATGCAGCAAGCGCCAAGATCAAGAAAGACGATTTCTTCGATAGCAGTATTCTCGACAAACTGCGCAAACAAGGATACTGAGAGAGATGAAGTATTGGAGTTTGCGTCCCGATTCAGCCGTACTTCCTCACGCCACCCCCAATGAGTTCCTTGCCAAATGGCAAATCCGTCGGACGCTCTAACGTGAGCGATCAAGTAAACTCCGGTACGATCTTCTTCGTCGACACCACCCTGCGCGATGGCCACTTGAGCTTGTGGGCGTCCAATATGCGCACGGGAATGATGCTGCCGGTCGCTGAGCGGCTCGATCGCGCCGGCTTCGAGGCCGTCGAGGTCATGTCCTCCGCGTTTTATAAAAAATGCGTGCGCGATCTCAAGGAAGATCCTTGGGAGCGCGTTCGCTTGCTCAAGCAACGCTTGAGAAAAACACCGCTGCGTTCGATCCGCAGCCGCTCGATGTTGGCGTTTCAGATCACGCCGCCGGCCGTAGCCGATCTCTGGCTCGAACGGCTCGCCGCCAACGGCATCGACGAGCTGCGCACTTCGGACCCTTCGAACACGCCGGCCTATTGGCGGCAAGCGGTCGAGGCCGCCAAACGGGCCGGTCTCAAAACTATTTTGAACATCATCTATTCGATTTCGCCGAAGCATACCGACGAGTATTTCATCGAGCGAGCGCGCGCGGCCGCCAAGCTCGACGTCGAGCGTATCTGCTTCAAAGACCCGGGCGGATTGCTCACCCCTGAAACCACGCGCCGGTTGGTGCCGTTGATCCGGCGCGAAGCGAAGGACAAACCGGTCGAATTTCATACCCACTGCAACACCGGACTCGGCGCGCTGTGTTGTCTCGAAGCGATCAAGCTCGGCATCACCTCGATCAATACGGCGATTCCGCCGCTCGCCGATGGCTCGTCCAACCCGTCGATCTTCAACGTCGCCATGAACGCACGGGCGCTCGGCTACAAGACCCACGTCGACGAAGAATCGCTCAAGCCGGTGCGCGATTATTTCACCGCCATTGCCAAACAAGAAAATCTGCCCGTGGGCAAGCCGCTCGAATACGACGCCTATCACCCGCTGCATCAAGTGCCGGGCGGCATGATTTCCAACTTCCGTTTTCAGCTTGCCAATCTAGGCAAGCTCGACCAGTTGCCCGCGGTGCTGGAAGAAGTTTCGCGCGTCCGTGCCGAGTTCGGTTATCCGATTATGGTGACACCCTATTCGCAATTCTTCGGCGTTCAAGCCGCGATCAACGTCATGGTCGGCGCGCGTTACAAGGAAGTCACCGACGAAGTGCTGCTTTATGCGCTGGGATTTTGGGGCGAAGAAGAAGCGCAGGCCATCGACGCCGATTTGAAAGACCGCCTTCTCTATAGTCCGCGCGGCCGGGAGTTGGCCAAACTAAAAGCGCCGGAAATGTCGCTCAAAGAATTTCGCCGCAAATTCGGCGGCGCATCGGTGAGCGATGATGATAAGCTGCTCCACTATTTTGCCGGCGAGGAGGCCGTCGCCGCGATGAAAGCCGCCGGCGCACCGAAAGATTATCCGACCGCGTCGACGCCGCTGGTTACTCTGATCGAACAAATCAGCAAACGCAAAGCCCCTGTACGAGTTTCTATCAAACGCAACGGCTTCGTCTTGCGCATGGAACGACACTGATCGGTGCCGTAAGCCCCACTGGTCGGATCGCTAAAATTGTAACGATCCCATTTGCTATGTTCGGCTGGAAACGACGTCGCGCTTTCGCACTTTCTTACGTCTATGGTCTGCCGAGCTGTTCTGCTTTGCCTGTTGCTGCTCGCCCCGCCGGCGCACGCAAGCGCATGGAATGGGAGTGCACGGCGCCGCCACCAAGTTGCCGGTCCGTCTTCATCGTGCATAGCGCTTGGCATGCCGCGATCGTTCTGCGCAAGGGCGATATCGCTTCCGAGGTGTGCCGGAGCTCGTTGATTTTCCCGAGCGCGCAATTCGTCGAATTCAGCTGGGGCGACAAGGATTATTTTCCCAACCCGGACGCCGGCGTATTTGCGGGGCTCAAGGCGGCATTTTGGTCGAGCGGCAGCGTAGTCCACGTTGTCGGGTTGAGCGGCGACTGGCAAGCTTTCTATGCTGGCGCGGCAATCATCGAGCTGCGTTTAATGCCCGCCGCTTATGGACGTTTGCTGGATTTTGTCTCAAAAACTTTTTCACGCCCGGCGCCGGGGTATCGCGCTCAATCCTACCCTGGCCTTTTTGTCCACAGCTATTTCTATCCCGCCACGCGCAGGTTCAGCCTTCTGAGGACCTGCAACGGCTGGGTTGCCGAAGCGCTCGAGTCAGCGGGCCTGCCGATCGCGCCCAGTTATGTGATCACAGCGGGTCAGCTCGCCGAACAGATCGGCAAGCTTAACCAGCCACGATAAGGTCGTCTATTTTGTCCAAAGTCATGAGCAAAAATGGCGTGCTCCCCGCGCAGTCGGCGCCGGCAAATGCGTTTTACGGTTAAGCCTTGCGCGCGATTCACATTCCGTTCGGACGGCGGGCAAGGCACAAACGTTGCGCAGAACAACGTTCAATTGTTAGCTATTATGGAGAAGCTTAGCGACCGATGAAGCCAGTTCTAGGAAATCCGATGCGGCGCAAAACTATGGCCCTGCTGCTTTGCGTCTTCACGCCGTTTTTCTTAGGCGCCTGCCGATCGACGCCGATTTCGACGCCGCCGACTACTGGCGTCCAGGAAGTCGAGCCAACGAAAACCGACGTCCCGCTCGAAAGCGCCAAGCTGCCGGAAAGCGGCGTCGATACGGCACTCAAACAAAACAAGGAAATCATCCCCAGACTGCTGCCGGAATCGCTCATCGGCGCGCCGACAAAAGAGACGGTGTCGCGCCGAGTCGAGTACAATACGACGATCAACAGCCGGTCAAGCGAACCTTCACGCAAGGTCGCTTGGCAGTATCGCATGAATCGGCGCGGCGAGATCGTCGGCTTTGAATTTTCCAATCAGGGCGGCAACCCGATCCTCGCGCCCCGCCACGACGCGGTAAAAAATCAGTTGTTCACCCGTGATTTTCAATTCCGCTTCGATGAGCGCGCCCGCCAAGACATCTATCTGATGGTCTCGGACTGGGCCCCTGCGCGCGACCGGGTCTTTCGTTTGAGCGAAATCATGAACACCCTCATGTTATTTTTTCCGCGCAAATTTCTGCCCGCCATCGTCAACTCAGGCGGCCGAAACATCGTTACGTTGCCGACCGGAGAAGAAGTCGAATTCGACGCCGAGACCCACGAGATCCGCCGCGGCGTGCTTTCGGAAACCCCGGTGGATCTCAATCCGAACCGCCAAGCGCGTCAATTCCCTGGGATCGATTACCGCGGCAGCGGCGTCGTCGTGCGCGTAAACTCGCGCGGCGTGGACCCGCGCATCGGCACAACCGCCACCGTCACGAGCGGCGCTAAACTGTCGAGTTGCGACAAGGGAGCTTCCTGCAATCAGTGTCAGATACCGTCTAAGGAGCTTTGGGACCAGACCGGCGCGGTCCGCTTTAAGTTTTCTACCGACGCCGACTTCGAGCGCTTACTCATCGCCCGCTGCGGCTTTTCCCTCCCTGAAATAGTCGCCGAAATTGCCGCCGGTTAGCCACTTAGAAAATTATTTCTTGCCAATTTAAGGCCGCGGCCACTTCGGGATCGACCCCGGCCGGCAGACACCAGAACGTATACTCGAAGTAAAGCTGCATGATTTTGCCCGAGGCTCTGCCGCCTTTTTCGCGCCGGCGGAAATCGACGCGCACGAGGGCGTGCAATGATATCGACTCGGGCAACGGGTGAAAGCCGGGAGTTTCGTTGCCCGTTTGCAATTCACCGCCAACCCGAATAGGTAAAAATCCATCCCTATCAAACGCTCTTGGAGGTGTTATGGCGACCCATCTAGTGATTGATGCCGACGGCCATTGTTACGAACCGGACAACGATCTGGCGAAGTGGATGCCCGCGGAGTTTGCCAAACGAGCGCCCAATCGAGTCACCGACAGCTCCGGTTATTCGCACTTGATGATCGAAGGCAGGCTCTCCAGCCGCCGGCGCTGGGGGGGTGGACCGGACCGTGCCGAGGTTTTCGCGCCGCACATCGAGCGCGCCCGACCCGGCATGACTGATCCGCTCAAGCGGCTGCCCGACATGGACGAAGAAGGCATCGACGTCGCGATCATCTTCGGCACTTCCATCGCGTTGTCGGTCAACGGCATGGCCGACAAACCGTTGGCCGCGGCGATCTGCCATGCGGTCAACCGCTGGCTCGTCGAAGAATATCTCGCGCCCGATCCGAAACGTTTGAAAGGCGTCGGGCTGCTTCCCGTGCAAGATCCGCAGGCCGCCGTTAAAGAATTGGCATACCTCGCGCAGCATCGCGCCATCGTCAGCGCCATGCTGCCGACCAATGTTTATGGCATCAATCTCGGACATCGCATGTTCGACCCGGTTTACGCCGCGGCGCAGGAAATCGGCATGGCGCTCTCGGTTCATCCGCAAACCGAACATGACGGCCAGTATGGCGTGTGGGGCGTCATGGGCGCCGGCAGCGAGCGCATGGAAAAATACAGCTATGTGCATATGACGTCGTTTCCCTTCGAGCTGATGATCGCGCTCATGCACATGATCGGCGAAGGCGTCTTCGACCGCTATCCCAAGCTCAAAGTCGGCTTCATGGAAGGCGCCTGCGGCTGGCTGCCCTTCTGGTCGGAACGCATGGACGAACACTTTCACAAGCTGCGGCCGCAGTGGCCGTTGCTGAAACGGAAACCGTCGGAAATCATCAAGAGTTCCCAAGTCGCTTTCACCTGCGAGCCGGAAGAAACTATTTTGCCTTATGTGCTCGACGATATCGGCATCACGCAAGTGATGTATGCCTCCGATTATCGCCACTGGGACTCGGAGTTTCCCGACTCGGTTAAAGAAGTGAAGAAAATTCCCGGCATGACCGAAGACAAGCTCCGTCACGTCCTCGGCGAGAATGCACGCAATTGGTTCAATCTGAAAACGAAGATTTGCCCGCGAGATAAACAGAAGCACGGCGACAGAGAAACCGAGCATAGAGGAGGACTGTGTGCTCTATCTTCGATCCTCCCCATTCTCCATCCTCGAAGATGTTAACGCTTTTCACCCCACAGTTGACTAAAGAAGCCGCTGCTTTCCATTTCCGCTAAATAGCGCCGATCCATCAGATCCTGCGGCTTGACGTCGTTGGCGCGCGGATTGGTTTTGGCGACTTCCTCGATCATCGGTTGGATCGCCGGCGCTTTGAGCTCCAGGCGCGGCTCCATCACTTTCATCTCGATGTTGTAGCTGGCCTCGAGGATCGAGCGATCTTTAATGCGCAGTTTCTTTTCCATCACGCGATAAACCAGCTCTCGGTCACGGTGCATCGCCTTTGAGGCTTCGGCCATGGCGCGCATGAAGCGGCCGATCACCGGCCCGCGCCGCGCGATGACCGACCGCCGTGAGGTGATGGTCGAAGCGGCATAGGGAATTGCGATGTCCGGTCCGAAGACTACGTAACGAAACCCCAGCGCAATCGCCCGGCCGTCGGTGGGAGGCAGCATCGTCGCGGCGTCGATCCGACCCGATGCGAGCGCACCCAAGGTTTCGTTGTCACCCCCGGTCTGAATAAAAATAAAATCCTTGTCCGGGTTCATGCCGGCCCGGCGAAACGCCTGTACCGTGAAAAAATGCGTGTTGCTGCCGATGCGCGTCACGCCGATCCGTTTACCGCGAAGCTGCTCCAGCCGGGTGATTTCCGGCTTGGCGAGAATGCTTTGCGTCATGATGTTCTTGATACTGCCGATAAAGACTACGTCCGTGGCGCCGCTGGAGTAAGCATTGACGATACCGACGCCCCCGAGCAAACCAATTTCGACATTGCCGCCGAGGATCGCCGCCGTCGCCGCTGACGATGACGGTATGTAGACGAACTCCAGCTCTATATCGTATTTTTTGAGCGCTCCCAGCTCCTCAGCGACCCACGGCATCACATAGGGGACCGCATGCGAAGAATAAAGCGCGACAATTTTGTCGGCCGCCTGTGCGAGCGGAGACGGCGCGCAGAGGATGACAAAAAGCAAAAAGCGAACGATATTTAGTCTGCGACTAAACATGGAAGACCTCACGGAGGAGCATAAAAGCTACAGGTTAAAAAGCCGCTTGGCGTTGCTGTACAGAATTTTCTCCTTGTCGGCATCCGAGATGCGCGGATGATTGCGCAGCGCGTGAAGATTGCCGGGAAATTCATTGTCCCAGTGCGGAATATCCGACGCATAAAGAAAATGCTCCGCGCCGAGGTAATGGATCGACTCGGGCAGCAACGACTCGCCCGACTCGAGGCTGAAATACATTTTCGACTTTCGCACCAAATCGCTCGGCTTGTCCTTGAGCAGCGGCATTTCATGCTTGGCGCGCTTCTCCCAGTGCTCGTCCAGCCGGTCCAAATAATACGGCAGCCAAGTTGCGCCGATCTCCAAGAAAGCTAATTTCAAGTTTGGAAAACGCACCGGCAAACCCTGGCAAACGACATGCGTAAACTGCAACAACAAGCCGACAGTAAAGGCGTACGAATGCACCTCTGCGAAAGTCGACAGATTCGCCGCGCCGATCTCATGGGAATTACTGCGCGAGCCGTGGATACCGATCACCGCGCCCAACTTTTCCGCTTCGGCGTAGACCGGATCGTAAAATGTGCTGCCCAGCGCCATGGGCAAGCCCATTGGCAAGATCTCGAACCCCTTCAAGCCCAACTCCGTCACGCCACGCCGCAGCTCTTCAGCGGCGGCCTTCGGATCACGCAACGGCAGCACGCCGACACAGCTCACGCGATTGGACAGGGCGTTAAATTCTTTGGCAAAGTGGGTGTTGCACGCGCGCGCCACCGCAAGAGCGAAATCCAACTCTTGGATTTTCGAGACATTGCCCGAGCCGGTGGGAAAACAAATCGCATGAACCATCCCCTCGCGCTCCATCACCGCATGCCATTCGTCGATCTGTTCCTTGGGACTGAGATCTTCCCAGCGCACCGCCATTTCGAAGCTATCGAACAGATTCGCGTCCCAGGGCTGATCCCGCGTGCGCAGCGACGTCGACCGCTTGTCCCAGGGCGCTTCGAGATACTTGCGGATGTAACGTTCTTTTTCCAAAACATGCCCATCGGCGTCGATCACCGGACCATTCATCATGACGACCTCCTTGCTGGTACTTACGATATAGTTACAGCATTCGACCGCTGTCAAGGAACAATGCCTACCAGGCCGCGTGAAAAACCAAGCGGAAGCCAAAAACCCCTTTCACGTTGACAGATTTGTGTCGCTTCACTTATGTTCGAGTCGATCACGTCGCTAATCACCAAGGAGAAAACAATGTTCAAGCGCAGTCTGGATTGCCCAATTGTCGGTTCGCTTCTTATCAGTGTGGCTCTGGCTCTGGGACCAACCACGACTCATGCCGCCCAAGAAGAAAAAATAATTATTTCCTACTCCAGCAGAGACTTCGCATTTCTTCCGGCCCACGTGGCGGCGACCAAAGGATTTTTTCGCGACGAAGGCTTCGAGCCGGTAATGGTTCAAATGCGGCCGCCCGTGGCCGCGCCGGCGCTGATCAACAATGAGATCCAATACACGACAACCTTCGGCAGTATTTTAAACGCGATCATGCAAGGCGTGCCCGCTAAGCTGCTGGCGGTGATCACCGAAAAGCCGCCTTACTATATCGTTGCGCGTCCCGGCATAAAAAGCGTCGCCGAGCTGCGCGGCAAAAAACTCGCCGCCCAGCCGCGCGGCTTATCGGACCGCATTGCCGCTGAAGCGATTCTCGAATCCAAAGGCGTCGACCTCAAGGACGTTCAGTTTGTCACGATCAGCGGCGACCTGCCGGTGCGCATGAGCGTGCTGACCAGCGGCCTTGCCGATGCGGTTTGCCTGCTGCCGCCGGGCCCCGTCCTGCTCGAACGCGACGGCTACCGGATCATCGCCGGGCCCAATGATGTTAAAGTCGGCAGCCCGACGATGGGTTTGAGCGCTTCGAACCAGAGGCTCGCGGAAAGGCGGTCTGAAGTCAAAAGAGTGATTCGCGCGCTGGTGCGCGGGTTGCGTTTTGTGCGCGATCGGCGCGATGACACTGTCGCGATTATGGCGCAGTGGCTCGGTCAAAAACCTGACGTCGCTTCCAAGTCCTACGACCTGGTCCTGCCGGGTTTCAGTAGCGACGGCGGTATCAGCGACGCCACGATGCAGGCCATCGTTGACTTGCGCGTGCAGACCCTCGGTTTGCCAAAGCCGGCGTCACTCGATCAACTACGCGACTTTGCGCCCCTGCGCGAAGTGCAAAAGGAGCTGAAGCTGCGTTGACCATAGAATTACGTCGCTCTTGGTCTATGGCGATGATTTTTCTTGTATTGCCTCTTCCCTGTTGCCTATTGGCTATTGTCCTATTGCCTGCTTAATCTTCCACCACCGACACCGCGGCTTTTACGCCTTTTTCCTTGAGCACATCGACGTACTCGCGGTGAATATCGGGCGGCTCTTCATCCATCGGGATCATCGTCCACAACGGATTGCGAAAGCGGTCATGGCTGTACTTCGGGCTGTCGCCGCGCATGGCAAAGTGGCGCATGGCACCGCTGCCGGTATTGAAGTGGCCGTGCCACATGAGATCGTCTGGCGAATAGACGGTGCCGACTTTAAACTGATGGAGCTGCCGTTCTTCGCCGTCTTTCCACAGCACGACGTAACCTTCGCCTTGCGTAATGATGATCACCGCGCCCGGGCCGTGGCGATGAAAAGTGCTGCGGCAGCCCGGCGGAAACTCCGAGACGTGACAGCCGTAGGTGGTGTCGGCGAGCGTAAAGCGCATGTGCTTAACGCCTTTGCCTTTCATGGGAAAATCGTCGAGGGCGAATTGATTGACGTCCGGCACCAAATTGGTTTCCCAGTAGCGCTCTGCCATGTGCTTGTTGTAGCGCAAAAACTCGTCGCCTTCGTGGAAGCGATCGCGAAAATTAAATGGATTGCGAAAGATGAAATCCTCGTTGTGAAAAATATTGATCATGCGCGGGCAAGTCGTGCCGGCAAACAGGCGGACTGGTTCGTCGCGCGAACCGTTGTAGTGAATGTACGAGGCGTTCAGCGGAATCGCGAAGATCGCGCCCTGCGCCCATTCAAAGGTGACTTTGCCGGCGCCTTCCTGCCAAACCGAAGTCGCGCCGCGCCCCTTGGCGACATAAATGATTTCCTCGAACAGATGCCGCTGCGGCAACGTCTGGCCGCCGGGAGCAATCTCGCACACATAGGCGTCTGTCAGTTGCTGATTGGAAAGATTGAGATAGCAACCCATCGCGCCCGTGCGCTCCCATCTGCCGAGCTCCAAGGCCGTCACATCGGCGACGACGTTGCCCTTGATGATCGGAATTCCTTCTTTTGCCTGCAATTGGTCGTACGGCGTCGGACCGAAATCGAGATGTTCACGAAAGGGTAATAACATTTCGCTCACTCCTAAGGATTTTTCTCATGTCATAACATGAATTGATTTCCGGGTCATAGTGAGCTAGCGCGGAGTTTAAAGAGACCAGATCCGATTGCTAGATTCCTCGCCCCGAATCCAATGCTTAAACTTCAACGAGGCTGAGGGCTTGAACGAACGATGGCGATTCAAGCCTGCCGATTTCGCTTGACTACTTTATTCTTCTCCCTAACCGGGTGACAGTGTAAAATTGTTTCAGATCCGGGATTGGGACCGCCATGCCTACACAATCATTGACAATGTCGAGATCGCTTGAAATTAAGCATCGCAAGCTCGATTTGCTCTGGGTCGCCCTATCGCTGGTATTGGCCGTCTTTACCTGGCGCTATGCCATACCCGATGCGTATACCCCGATATGGTTGTTCGTGGCTCTTCACATCCAATGCGCTTACATCTTCGCCATCCGTCAACCGGCGCGGTACTCAACCAAACGCCCGCTGGAAATCCTGGTCACGTTGTTATCGCTGATTTACTTTCTCGCCTTCGATGTCAAGCCGACGTCTTCGGCCGTGCTTGGTTTCGTGGGTGGCGTGGTCACTGCCATCGGCTCAATAACAACGATCATTTCCATCCAGTGCTTGGGCCGCAGCTTCGCTGTGCTGCCCTCTCTTCGAGATATCCGAACCTCCGGCGTGTATCGCTTCGTGCGTCATCCTATTTATCTTTCCTACATAGTCGCGGCGCTTGGCACCCTCATGCGCCATCCGAGCCTTTACAATAGCAGCGTGGTTCTCGCCGGCGTCGTTTTGATGATGTGGCGCATCAGATTCGAAGAGCGATTACTCGCTCAGGATGAGATCTATCGTAACTACATGGCTGCGGTACGTTATCGATTGATTCCCGGTTTGTACTGATTTGACTCGGCGCTAATATAATCCTAGCCAGGAATTCAAAAGGCAGAAGCAAGAGGTGAAAATCAAGCGCCAGACCCCACGTAACAGACCCCGTGCATTGCTCGGAGTTGCGCCAGGCCTCCGCTCTCCCGTATATTCTTTTCATGAAAAGCAGTCTGGCATCCGGCCTCACTCGAACCGCGACTTACGTCACGACTATGGCGATGCGCGCGAGCCAGCTCGAGAACGACGTCTTCTCGACACCGGCGATGATCGGACTCATGGAGCGGACCTGCGTCGATCTCACGGAACCGCATCTCGATGAAAACGAGCAAACTGTCGGCATCCACGTGGACGTCTACCATTTGGCGCCGACAAGAATTGGCCAGAGCGTTACAATCACGGCCGAGTTGACTGAAGTCAAGGACAACAAAATACGCTACTCCGTCTCAGCGATTAACGACCAGGGGATCAAGATCGGCGCCGGTAATCATAGACGTGCGGTCATTAACACCAAACGTTTCGCCAACGACAAGTAAAATGAAAAGGAGCAAGCCATGAAACTTTATTCCTACCAGCCTTGACCCTACGCCCACAGGACAAGGCTTGTCCTGGCCGAGAAAAAACTCTCCTACGAACTCATCGAGTGCGACCTCAGCAACAAACCGGAAGACCTCCTGAGACTGAATCCATACGCTAAAGTGCCGGTGCTGGTCGATGGCGACGGCGTCATCTACGAATCGGCGATCATCGACGAATATCTGGAAGAAAAATATCCGCAGGTTCCGCTCTTGCCACGCGACCCTCTGCAACGGGCGCGAGCGCGCATCTGGATCGATTACTGCAATACGCGCTTACAGCAAGCCGGCGGATATATTGCTCACGATCATGAGGTGGAGAAGTCGAAAGAAAAGGTGCGCGGTTATCTCACGACCTTGAATCAAGAAATGCGCGAGAGGGAATACCTCGCCGGCGAGTATTCTTTAGCGGATATTACTTACATCCCGTTCTTCTGCCGCTTGCAGCGCTACCAAACGACGATCGGCAGCGATCTGCCGCACGTGAAAGCCTGGATGCAACGTCTGCTCGACCGCCCGGCCGTGCGAGCGACGCCGTAAGAAAAGTGTTCGCGGCCAGTGTTGTTGATGGGCCGGAGATCGAACCAGAGCCTGGTGTCAAACCGCGAGTTCAAGAATTATCGCTGAAACGTGACGCGAAGACCGATCTCAGAAACCCTCGCGGAGCTGTCCGGCGAGAGCGCTATCCTCCTGTCCGAATCTTGTGGCGTCATGAGCAGCGAGAGTAACGAGAAGAACGCGAAAACCAATGCCAATAATGTAGCCGGTAACCCCTTCATAAGCTGCCTCCTAACTAAATTTTAAACGCCGCGGCAGACATGATGAGTAGACGTATGAAGTGCAGATTCGTTTACTAATGTTTTTCCTCGGATCGATCCAATCATTTTCTTCTCGATAGAACAGCAAGGTCCGAACCGCCGCGCCCGCAGCGAAAAACTCGATCGCTGGGGGCGTTTTCACCGTTATTCTGACCAAAAATCCGCACATTATTGTCCCCTGTGCACTTTGAGCGTCCTATCAAGAGGGCGGTTCATTCGCCTTGACAGTGGATTTTGCCTTGACGCTACCGAATGATCTGCCTATTTTACCCGCAATTGAATTGATTGAGATCGGGTCTGTCTATCGCGAGGTGCTCCAATGCGGTTTAACGTCTCCACCGATTACCTCGGCGCGGCCTGGCTTCACGCAGGCCTCCTGTTTACGGTTATGTTCTTAATCGCGCCAAGCGCAAGCCAGGCGCAAGCGACCACGCGTGGCGCCCGGCCTCTGCGCGTCGCTTATCTGAGCACTTCGGCAACCATGGCGCCGGTTTGGATGGCCAAGGATAGCGGCGGGTTCGCAAGAGAAGCGCTGGACACGGAAGTTCTTTCCATGTCTTCCAGCAGTGCCATCCCTGCACTGATTGCCAACGAAATTGACGTCGTCGAGGTCTCCGCGGCACCGGTGCTCACCGCATCTCTACGCGGCATCGACGTCGTGTTCGTCGCCGGTCTGTTGAACACGATGATCTGGGATTTTTACGCGCGCCCGGAAATCAAGAACGTCGAGCAGCTCAAAGGCAAAATCATCGGCACCGATCGCCCGGCAACCCCGGTCGCCTACGGAACGCTTGTCGCACTGAAGAAAATGGGCCTCACCCCCAAGGACGTTCAACTGCGCCCGCTCGGCAGCAGTCCGCAAATCGTCGCGGCGTTTTACGCCGGTCAAATCGCCGGCGGCGTCGGCTCGCCGCCCGCCAGCTTTAAATTGGAGCGTGATGGATTTCATTCACTTGTGAGCCTGCTGGATGTGCCCTATCAAAACGTCGGCCTTGTCGTCCGGCGAGGTCGCATGGACGAGCTCGGATCTCGCCTCGTCCCGCTGCTGCGCGCAGTCCGCGCGGGTGTCGAGCGCTACTACGCCGACAAAGCTTTTGCCATGAAAGTGATCGGCAAATACGCTAAAGAGACCGATCACGATGTGCTCGACCGCAGTTATGAGTTTTATAAGAAAGCCGGCTTCCGCCGCGAGCTCGTGACGTCTGAACCGGGTCTTCAAGGAATCTTGGATTTTCTCTCCGAATCGATACCGGAAGCGAAAACCGCCAAACCCGCGCAATTTTTCGACGACCGTTTTGTGCGCCAGGTCAACAGCGGCAAATAACAAGCCGATCCTTGTTTCGAAATCCCGGATTGACTATTGCCTGATGCCTATTGACTAATGCCTTCTCATGACCATCATTGACGCCCAAGTCCACATCTGGCCGCCGGAGACAGCGGAACGACCTTACATCAAAGAAGACGCTTCCAAACCGCACCGATCCGATCCCACTGACCTACGATCGTTTGTTGGAAGAAATGAAAATCGCCGGCGTCGATCGCGTGATCCTCGTACCTCCGTCATGGGAAGGTTACCGCAACGATTACGCGCTCGAAGCAGCGCAGAAATATCCCGACCGCTTCGCGGTCATGGGGAAAGTGCCGCTCAACGATCCAGCGAGCAAGGATCGAATCGCGTCATGGCTCCAGCAGCCGGGCATGCTCGGCTTCCGCATCAGCTTTCGCCACAGCGGCACGCACTCGTTTCTCGACGATGGCACGGCGGATTGGTTCTGGGCCGACTGCGAGCGTTACGATATCCCGGTCATGATCTTCGCGCCTTTCGCGGTAGCCAAGATCGGCGCGATCGCGGAGCGCCATCCCGGCCTGCGCGTGATCGTCGACCACATGGGACTGAACGTTCAGTGGAAGGGCAAAGACTTAGGGCCCGGCATCGATGTCTTGCTCAATTTCGCGCGCATGAAAAATGTCGGAGTCAAAGCTTCCTGCCTACCCTGCTATGTCGCCGAGCCCTATCCGTTTCCAACACTGCATCCGCAGATCCGTCGCGTTGTCGACGCGTTCGGTCCGCAAAGAATTTTCTGGGGCACCGACCTGTCGCAGATGCCCTGCAGCTACCGTCAAGCCGTCACATTGTTCACCGAAGAGCTGGATTTTCTTTCCGCGCAAGACAAAGAGTGGATCATGGGCCGAGCTCTCGCGAACTGGCTGCGCTGGCCGCTGGCTGAATAAGCTGGAGGGATTGGGCTCAGATCCGCGAGCGCAGATGAGTCGATTACTAACTACTAGATTTCTATTGCCAAGTTTGCTGCTAGTCGCCGCGTTCTACAGCGCTGCACCGACCCATGCACAGGAGCGAGTGCGCGCCGGTTACAGCGGCATTTCCGGCTACCAAGTGCCCCTCTGGCTCGGCGTCGATCTCGGTCTATTCAAGAAATACGGTGTGAATCTAGAGCCGATTCTTTTCCGCGGTGGCGCGGAATCGGCCAACGCGCTGACCGGCGGCGAGATACAGTTCGACGTCGTCGCGCCGCAGCCGCATATCGCCGCGGATCTTTCCGGCGCCGATATCATCATTATCGGCACTTATTTCAACAAACACACTTACAGCGTCGTCGCTCGGCCAGGCATCCGCTCGCCACAGGAATTGCGCGGCAAAAAGATCGGCGTCCTGTCCGTCATCGGATTGAATCAGATCGTCGTTGCCACCGCGCTCAGGCACTGGGGCATCGACGAGAAAAGTATCATGCTGGTGCGCAGCGGCGGCAGCCGCGATCGCTTCACCGCGCTGCAAAACGGCCTGATCGACGCGACGGTGCTTACCGGCGCTTTCGTCGACCGGGCGAAAGCGGCGGGCATGCCGGTCTTGCTCGACCTTGGCGATCTGGAGGATTCGTTTGCGACGGTAAGCTTGCTGACGTCCAGGACCTTGCAAAACACCAAGCGCAGTGTTGTGCGCGGTTTTCTCCAGGGGATCAGCGAGGCGATTTATATTTTCAAAAGCGATCCCGTGCTCGGACAAAAGAGCCTGTCGAAGTGGATGCGCACGCAGGACAAAGGTCTGCTCGAAAGCGCTTACCGGAGTTACGCGCCGCGGATTTCCTTTCCGCCCTATACCGAACTGTCCGGCGTCCAAGTCGCCGTCGACGACCTGGCGAACAGTCGCGCCGACGCGAAAGGAAAAAAGGCGCAGGAGTTCGTCAATGAAGATATCTTGCGCGAGCTGGATAAGCAGGGATTCTTCAAGTCGCTGCAGAAAAAGTAAAGGGTAGAATCAAGGAATTCGCCGAGCCGCCGCGTTGTCGGACGTCGACAATTCACGATTACTTGCCGAACGCCTGAGCCTGTTTGCGCAGCTGCTCGTCGCGTATCGGCGGTCCGAAAACAGTTTCGAAATATTTTTCTTTGACCAACTGGTCGACCAAACTGTTGTCGATCATTTTACTGAAATCGACCCCTTTGAGCTCTTGGCCCTGCCGCTCGACAACGGCGTCCACCGAACCTTTGAGCGCAAACGGGATCGGCTCCAGCACGCGCGCCTTGCGAAAGAGTTCGTATACTCGATTGGCATCGTCGATATTGCGAGTACCGCCGTATTTGATCATGGTCTCGGTCGCAAAAGCTCTGTCGTCGTAGAATCTTTTGATCGCTTCGGCGTGAGCCTTGATAAACGCGATCGCGGTCGGGCGCTCTTTGGTCAGGGCATCGCGCCGGAACAGATAATACGTCGAGACGTAGATGTCGTCGTAATCCATCAACGTGGCCAACACCGGCAAGCCGGCGGCCTGGAGCCGAAAATAGGCCGGCGCGGTGATCAAAGCCGCGTCGATCTGGCCGCTTTGCAGCGCAGCCGCGCGTGTCGCGGCATCGACACCCACGGAAACCCACTGCACGTCGCGCGCCGTATAGCCGTGCTTTCGCAGCAAACTCACCGCCATGTGGTACGGCGGATCGCCGACCCGGCCGATGCCGATCTTCTTCCCCGCCAGCTGTTTCATATCAGTGGCGCTCTTTGACCCGATCAGCGCGAAGGAGCCTTTGTTCATAAATCCGCCGAGCACGACGAGAGAAGGATCTTTCGCGACTGCGAGCAAGGCTGGATCGCTGCCCGAAGAAGTCATCGCCGCCTGGCCGGTAATAACAGCCGCGATCGGCGCCGGATGAACCGCGTAAACTAGCTCGACGTCAAGACCGTACTTGGCGTAGAGACGCGATTCCTTGGCGATCCACAACGGCCACGAAGCGCCGCTTCGCGCCCCGATCATCGCCACCGTTTTGTGCAGCGGCTGGGCGGTCACCGAAGGCGCACCGCTACCGAACAGCGCCACAAAAGCCACAATGACGATCGCACGACGAATCTTAGTTTTCCCCTGTTTCACGGTGTCACTAAACTTCTTCTTTCCATCAATCGGTAATACTTCCGTACAACGATTTGAACTATTTGAACATTTTGAACGGCTGGAACCCGGATATGATTTATTACCCCTCGTTCGGCCCCAACCCTTCCATGAGCTTCCGCCAGTCCGTCTCCGCCGGCAAGACGCCCTTGATCGAGCGCAAGCGGGAAAAATCATTCATCGCCGGATCGCGCACGATGTGCCGCGGCTCCTTCCCCTGCTGCAAATCGTTTACCGCAGCCAAAAGCATCTTACGCAGCGCGATGATTGTCTTGTCGCTGTAACCGAGGTGTTCTTTGCTGCGATCGCAAATCACGCCCATGCTCTCCGTTGCGCAACCGTCCTGCTCCGCCGGGTTGACCGCCTCGATACCGGTATAACTCGTCGTTCTTTGCAGTTCGGGGTTCCGCAGATAATTGTTTGCCGCGTTGCGAATTCTTCGGTAGTCGGCGCCAATCCAACTGCGCAGGCTTTTTCGCTCCTCCGCTGTAAACGCCTTATTGCGCATGTTCAAGATATAAAGCCAAGTCGTCCGGTCGTCGATCGGCACCCAGAATCTGAAGCCGCGAATATCATCGTCTTCGAATTTCGCCGTCGGCGGTCCGGGCACGATGCTGAAACACGGCAGAATGTAAGGGCTGGTACGAATATAAATCTGCTCTGTGCCAACTTTTCGAATCGAGATCGCGCGCATACCGTAAGGGGTCTCCTCTGCATCCAACATCGGCGCGCCGTCGCGCTTCAAGCGCGCGGCATTTTGCAAATCATTTTTGTGCAGAAATGACGTGTGCGATGAATCGAAGTCACCCTCGATGCCCTGGAGATAATTGCACTCGAGATAGGATTTGACCGGGCAAACCTGTTCGGGTGCCAGACCGACCCACTCGTAGCGTGGCAACAACGGCAGCTTTTCCGCCGGCCCCATGTAAGTGAAAACGATGCCGGCGATTTCTTTGCATGGGTAGGCGGTATGACGGAGCTTTTTCTTGAAATCGCGATCGCGCGGCTCGGCGGGCGTCTCCAAGACGTTGCCGTCCACGTCATATTTCCAACCGTGATAAATGCAAGTTAAGCCGCACTCTTCGTTACGGCCGTAAAACAACGACGTGCCGCGATGGGCGCAGTGTTCGCCGAGCAAACCCACCCGGCCCTGGGAATCTCGAAAGGCAATTAGATCTTCGCCCAAAAGACGCACCCGAACAGGCGGACAATCGGGCGTCGCGATTTCCTCTGACAAAAGCGCGGGAAGCCAATAATAGCGCATCAGCGCGCCCATCGGCGTGCCCGATCCAACTTGGGTCAAGAGCTCGTTCTCTGCGCGACTAAGCATCTATGATCGATCTTTTATCGTTTGTCAGGGACGAAGTGGACGCCATTTGCCCAAGCTTGTATCGCCGGCCAAGCCGCTGCGCAAGTGGCAAATTTGTGCCGCACCCGATACGATGGGCGCATAAATTTAGCGGCGGTAAATTCAACAAGGAGATAAACCATGTGGTACCTCGTCATGTCACGTTCATTGGCGGAAAAGGAAGCGGACAAACAGAGCAATTATGAAGCGCACCGGCAATGGCTCGATGATCAGCATCGGGCCGGCCGCCTGCTCTTCTCGGGACCGACCACCGACGGCGCTTACGGCATCTACGTCATGTTAGCAACGAGTCTAGATGAAGCTAAAGCGCTCGCGGCGCGCGATCCGCACCATGCCCGTGGCATCCGTCAAATGGAGGTTTTGGAATGGCGCGCTCATCGCGCCTTTGGTCTGGACGGCCCGACCATCGCCGATGTGGAAAAGATGGCGGAGCCTAAGTAAAGCGCTGACATTTGTGTTCTTGACTCACTGTATGATTAGCCGGCACAAGATCTCTTCGAGTCCCACGAGCGTATTTCTTGGTAAACCGGAGAATATCGGCGTGCTGTGGAACCTTGTGCCAACTGGCATCGCCATTGCTCCTCCATTGCTCCTATTGAATCAACAACCCGCGACGGCGAGCAAATTAATTTAGGAGGCAGAAAATGACCAAGAGTATTTCATTACAGTTAGCCAGGGTCGCGCTTGTCGGCGCACTCTTTGCGGGTTGTTCCGGTGGGCCGATGACGACCCGAGAGAAAGGCGCGGGCATTGGCGCACTCGGCGGCGCCGCTGCTGGCGGCATCATCGGCGCCACAGTCGGGCACCCCGGCGCTGGCGCAGCTATCGGCGGAGCCGCCGGTCTAGGAGCCGGCGCGCTGGTCGGCGACTACATGCAAGGTCAGGAACAGCAGCAGTATCAGTCCAATCAACAACAGATTCAGCAGAATCAACGCACCATCGACCGTAACAATCAACAAATTCAGCGCCGCCAAACCGAATACTGAACGGCCCCTCCGCTGTATCCAAAAAAAGAGGACTCAGACCGACTCTGAATCCTCTTTTCTATTTCTGGCGTTTCAACTCAATATTGGCCTCTGATACTCGTCGTCTTCAAGCTTACTCTACTCTTCTTGCCGCGATCGCTGGCTTCGTACTGCTGTAGCGCCGTGATAGTTTTCGGACCCATCACGCCGTCGAAGGGACCGGGGTCGAAGCCCGCGTCGCGCAACCTGAGCTGCAGGACTCGAATCTCTTCTTGTCCCCGCGCCGCGACCGGTTGATTGAGAATCTCACCCGTAGCGGGTGCAGAAACCGCACGAGCCTTAATCGAAGCAGCCGCGGGCGCCGAGGCCTGGTCGCTGGCGCGCTTTTGCTCGATGGCTAGCGACTGATCACTCAGAAGCGCCGCGAATTCATTGAATACCGGACAATTGGTTTTGAGATGGACAATTATCTTGCGTGTTTTAGCGCCAAAAATTCCGTCGGCCGGTCCGGGATCGAATCCGGCGCGGCGCAACTGAACCTGTATCATCTGGTTATCCTGTCGGCTCAGCGTGTTCTTGCTCGGCGCGCCAGCATCGTCGAAATCGTCGATCAACGTCTTCGTCTTGGCACAGCCGGCTTGGTAACGGTTAAAAGTGATTTTCGTTCGCGCGCCAGCAACCCCGTCAGCAGGGCCCGGATCGAAGCCGGCTTCTTTCAAGCGCATCTGTATGCGGCGTACGTCATCCGCGGTCAAACTGCGGGCCGGCGCTGTTGCTATTTTTGGTGCTTCTATGGATGCGGGCACGGATAAATTTTGCGCTTCTGCTGTCGGCGCAACCGCGCTGGTTTCTGTTTCGTTGGGTGGACTCTCCAAGAGCGCGCAACCCGAAGCGACAAAAAGCCATCCGGCGATCAGTAAATTGAACTTGTTCACGAGCCGTCTCCTCTCTTTCACAAACCGCATTCTGATTAGCAAGCCCGGTGCCGTTCTCCAGATGGACTAGATCCGCTCAAATATATCCAATCGCATCGTGCCGGCTTAAGCATCAGCCGGCACCAGGTGCAGAGTTTGTTCGGCAAAACTAGGAATCATTTGGCTATTGATGTACACCTTGTGATGTTGCTATGACGCCTCGGGTCAAATCCGCCGCTTAATCGAACACGCGCCGGGTGCGATACGCAATGTGTGCACGAACTCTCTATAAGGCAGCAAAGCGGCGGATCGGCGCCAAAACATATTAGAAGACCGGAAACTGAAAAGGCACTAGGGATGTACCCACAGACAACCGGAAAAAACCGTAGAACTATAAATCTTTGCCCACTGTTGGCGCGTTACGGTTGGCTTTCTTTTTTAGCGGTTTGGGCGATTGGCTGCGCCAAGCCGATCCAACACGACGAAAACATGGCGGCCAAGCGCGCTGTCGAATTCGCTAGAGTCGTGTTGATCGACAAGAACCTTGAGAGAGGTTACGAACTTCTCTCCGATGGCGGCAAAAGGCATGTCCCCCTCGACAAGTTCAAACAAACCATCCTGTCGATGAATGCGCGCGGCTACCCGAGCAGAGTTACCGCGACAGAGTACGAACCGATGGCAGGCGAAAAAGCGATCTATATTTTCCTCAGGGCACAGAATGGCGACGAACAAGTCAACTACCGCGTGACGCTCGAAGGCACCGCGGCCACAGATTACAAAGTCCTCAAGATCGATCAGGGCGCCGGGTTCCCGACCTTGTCCAATCAAAAACGCAAATTCGAAACAACGTTGAGCGCACCGTAGTCGGGATAATCAATCCGAAGGCCTGGAATTCCACATGCGTTTCGGCATTCAACTTTTCCCGCCTTGCACCGCGCCCGAAATGGCCGCTTATGCGAAGCGAGCGATGGCGCAATACGCTTTCGACAAAGTTTGGGTGCCCGATCATCTGACCTATGAAAATGTCTTCGTGATCTTGGCCGCGATCATCGGCCAAACCAACGCCCACGTTGGCACCTCGGTGGTGCAGCCCTTCAGCCGGACGCCGGTCGACCTGGCATCGAGCTTCGCCGCGCTCGCGCATCTAGCCGGCGAGCGCGGCGTCACCGTCGGCATCGGCGCCGGGTCACCGTCTTCGAATATGATCCGCAAGCACAACCGCGTCGGTATGACTCGCGAGATGATCTTGTTTTTGCGTGAAATGTTCGCGGGACGGAAAATCGCCCTCGGGCAATTTCCGACGCTCGCGGAATTTTTTCACCTCGATCCATTGGCGCAAGCCTTCCTGCGCCTGCCGCCGGCAAAATCGCCGGATATTTTCGTCGCCGCCGCCGGACCGAAAATGCTCGAGCTGGCCTGGAACATCGGCGATGGCTTGATCGTCAGCAACTTGTCCTTTCCCACCGCCTTGGTGCGCCAAGGCGCGCTCGATCTCGCCATGACGAAACTCGCGCAAGCGCGCCATGCACGCAACGACGACCGCCGTTTCACCAAAGTTTTGCACCTGCACGTGTCGGTATCGCGCGATGGTGCGGCAGCGAAACGCTGCGCCAAGCGAATGGGCGCCGGCGCGCTGATTCAAGGACATTTATTGAAACAAAGAATGCTCAAGCTCCCGGTCCCGCCGGATACCGAAAATGCGATCTTGGCAGCCCAGCGCCATGGCAAGAGCGTCGATGATATGGTCGAACTGATCAGTGACGATCTGCTGACGCAGGTCGGCACAGTCATAGCGGGCACTCCGACCGAATGTATTGTCGGAATCGATGAAATGCTGCGCGCAGCCAAACCGTATGGCTTCGATATCATCGATATCGCCTCGCCCCTTGGACCCGACTGGAACGAAGCAATTGATCTAATCTGCCAGGAAATCATCCCCGATTGGAACTGCGTTCCGACTCCTACTGTGAAAGTTGACCGATCGATTCGCGGAGCATTTCGACTCTTGCGCAACGCGTACCTCTTTTTAGATATTTCCCGGACTGACCGGCTCCTATCCGAAACCGAAATGGAGGCTCGTCATGAGCAAACAGCATCGTTACACGATCTTTGGTTCAATCCTGTTTTTGTTTTCTTTACTGTCAGCGACCGCTGCGCGCGCCCAATCCGCCCAGGCGCTGATCGCCGAGACCGCCAAAGCCATGGGCGGCATCGCCGCGCTTCGCGCGATCAAGAATCAAGTCGTCGAAAGCGAGGGCAAACAGTTCGATTCGTCATCGACGCCGCGCCCGCTCGGTCCGACGCGGCAAATCAGCACCTTTCGCTCCTCGCTGACGCGGGATCTGACCCAGCCTCGGCTGAGACTCGAATGGGAGAGCCGCAATTCGGCGCGCGGCGAGACTATTCGCTTTGTCGAGGTCATCGATGGGTCCGCCGGCCTGCTGCAAGAAGGCGAAGCCAAGACCGCCAAGCAGACCCGCTTGCATCCTGGACGGCTCGCGACGCGTCTGCGCGAAGAGAAACGCGCGCCGGTTAATTTGATTCTAGCAGCGAAGGCGAACAAAACTTTGCGGCGCCTGGCCGACGCCGAGTTGGATGGAGTCAAATATCAAGTCGTCTCTTTCAAGGACGGCGGCGATGAGTTCCGTGTCTATCTCGATCCGAAATCTCATTTGCCCGCTCAGACCGACATCCTGGAAGACGATCCTTTGGAAGGCGACAGCAGCTATCTTCTCCGCTACGCCGACTGGCGCAAAGTCGACCAAATCGTGATGCCTTTTAGTCTGCGCTACGAGCTCAACGGTCGCGCGTTGCAAGAAGAGCAGATCAAATCCGTGCAGAACAATGTTGCGTTCGTCACCGATCCGTTTAATGTCCCGCAGGAGATTCGAACTGGAAAGACCGACGTCACCCCGATCGCTTCGCAGTGGATACTGCGCCGGGTGGCAGGCAACGTCAGCTACCAGGATCTCGGCCGTCCGCCGTCGATCGAATGGACTCAACTCGCCAATGGCGTGCACAAGATCGGCGGCAGCTCTCACGCGACGATCGTCGTCGAAATGCGCGATCATTTGATCGCCGTCGAAGGCCCTTTGTACGAAGCGCGCACCGCGCCGGTCGTGAAGGCGATCAAAGAGCGGTTTCCCGGTAAACCGATCCGCTACGTGATTCCAACGCACCATCACCTCGATCACGCTGGCGGCATTCGCGCCTTCATGGCCGAAGGCGCCATCGTTGTCAGCCCGTTCTCCGCGCGAGATTTTTACGCTCGCGTGGCCAAGGCGCCGCACACGCGCCAGCCCGACAGCCTGGAAAAAGCTCGAACGCCGGTCGTAATTGAATCCTTCGGCGGCGGTCCGCGCGTGCTGACGGACGGCACCCGGCGAGTCGAGATCTATCCCCTGCCGACCTCTCACGCCGAGGATCTGGTCGTCGTTTATCTTCCGGCCGAAAAGATCGTCATCGAAGCGGATCATATCAGCCCGCGCAACGGCCAAGTCCGGGCTGCGCCCGCAGTAAAGGAATTGGTCGCCGGCCTCGACCAACTGAATCTCGATGTCGCCACGATTGTCGGCATACACGGCGACAGCGCGCCCATCCAAGCGGCGCGCGCCGCTGCCCAAGGCGGAGCGCGCTAGGGCCATCGTCGTCGCTCGAGTTGAATCCAGTCAAGGAAGGAATGAATCTATGCGAGACCAAACACTTACTCTCCCAAGCGTGATCGCGACATTGATCGTTATCCAATTGCTTACCAATAGTGGCGGTCATGTTGGCGTCGCCATAGCACAAGACAAGCCCGCGCCTGCGGACCGCGCCGCGCGCCCGGTGATCCGCGTACCGACAGCGCTCACACTTGAAGAAGCGCGGGTCATCGTTGAGGCGGCGAAAGCCGTGGTCAAAGCTGAAAACGGCCGCGCCGCCATCGCTGTGGTCGACTTCAACGGCAATCTGATATCGTCTGGACTCCATGGACGGCACCTCGGGCTTCTGGGTAAAGTTCGCCATTGGCAAGGCGATGGGCGCGGTAACGCTGCAACAGAGCACCGCTGAATCTGGCGACCAGTTGAAAACCAATCCCCAGCGCTTTCACAGCGCGCTGAGCTTGATGGAAGGCCAGATCATTCTGATACCCGGCGGCTTCCCGCTGATCGTCGACAATGTTATCGTTGGCGCGGTCGGCAGCGCCGGCCACCGCGGCGACGGCGACGTGCGCGCGGTGCAAGCCGGCATTGCCGCCTGGGAAAAATATCGCCAGAGCAAACGCTGAGACTTTTCGATGTGCACATACTCTGAAAGGGATCTAAATTATCACGAGGAGGACAACATATGGCGGCAGAATTTATCGACATTCTAAAAGAGCCGGAACTCGACATCGGCCACAGTAAGAAAGTTCTATTCACCTCGGATCACTTTCACACCTGGGTGCACGGCGATTATCCGGGCACCAAGGGGCCCATGCACAAGCACACCGCTGACCAGCAGTTTTATTGTGTCCAAGGGCAGTGCACGTTTCACTTTCCCGACGCGCCGGCGCGCGCGCTCAATCCTGGCATGCTGGTAACAATACCCGCGGGGCAACTTTACCAGCTCGACAACACCGGCAGCGAATACATGATTCTGCTCGGCGCACGCGCCGAACCGGCCGGCAATCCAAGATTCAGCGCGACGGATAGAGAAGTCGGCCACGGCGATTTTGCCAAAAAGAATCTGGACAAGATCAAAGCGCCGGAAGACAAGAAAGCCAGAGCCCGGGCTGAATCTTAACCGCGGCATCGTTGAGATGCTCAATTTAGTTTTTCTGATCGGATTTATATTCGCCACCGGCTCGCTGCCCGTGGCGATGGCAGCCGACCGCGTCAAGTTAGCGCTGCCCGCCAAGTCGATGGGCTACTTGCCGCTCTTTATCGCCCTGCACCGCGGCTTTTTCAAAGACGAAGGCATCGACATTGAAATTCCGATGATGTTGCCCCAGCTCGCGCATAATGCGCTGATGTCCGGCGAGGTCGATTATCACGGCGTCGCGGACTCGGCTTTACGCTTGGCCGCTAAAGGGGCGCCGCTCAAGGCGATCTTTTTCGGCGCCATGCGGCCCAACTATTTTTTGATGGCCAAACCTCAAGTGAAATCCGTCGCCGAGCTACGCGGCAAATTGATCGGCATGGTTCGCTTCGGTGACACCGTCGAACTAGCCACTCGCATCGCCCTCAGCCGCGAAGGCCTCGATCCGCAAAAAGACGTGATCCCAATCATGATCGGCCTGCCGACGACCCGAATCGCCGCCCTTGCCGCGGGTTCCATCGACGCCACCATCGCCGTGCCGCCGGACAATGTCTTGCTGCGGCAGAAAGGTTTTCGCGAATTGCTATTCTTGGGCGACGCGGTGGAATTTCCGAGCAACGGCTTCGCCACGACCGACCGCCAATTAGGCGAAAAACGAGACTTGACCAAGCGAACCCTGCGCGCGCTCTATCGAGGCCTCACCTTCGCTCGGGAGCGTCCTGACGATTCGATACAAGATCATCGAGCGCGAATGGAAAGTTGACAACGCCGCGGCCCGCGAATCTTATGCATCACTGGCCAAGTCGTTTAGCCGCGACGGAACGGCAAGCGACGCTGGAATCAAATTTCACCTGCAACAAATTCAAAAGCTGGATAAGGGCGTCGGCGATATTCCGCTAAACAAAGTTGTCGACTTCAGATTGCTTGAAGAAATCAGGCGAGAGATGCTTAAATAAGAAAAGTTCAACGGAGGAACCGATGTCAGACACCAAACAACTTCCCGTCTTCGAAAAATTTATTCAGGATCTGCGCGCCGCATGGTCGGAAGCTCCCCGACATGGAAGCGCGCATGAAGAAAGGCCAGCAGCTGCTCGAAGCACTGGTAAAAGACGAAGGCTTGCGCCAAGCGTCGAAGTCCTGGCCGTCCACCGAAGGGCGTAAGAATCTACTTTTCTACGAAGACCCGGATTACGGCTTTGCGGTCAACGGCGTCGTACGAATTCCCGGCCGCAAAGGCAGCATTCATGATCACGCCCACGCCTGGACGGCTTACGGCCTACTCGACGGCACGGAGAGCTTAGAGCGCTTTCGCCGCATCGATGACCGCAGCCAAGAAGGCCACGCCGAGCTGGAATTGGAAAGCGTCACACAAGGCACTCCGGGCAAAGTGGATCTAGTTCCGCCCTTCGATATCCATGCCGAGCAAGGCGGCCCGACGCGATCGGTTGCGATTATCCTCCGTTCCGAACGAGTCGCCGGCAAAGTGCCGCAGGGCAGCTACAGCATGGAAGGTAATCTTTATCGGCAGATCGAAGGGCCGACAAACATCCCGTACAGCATCATGGGTTAAACCTATTTCAGCGAGTCTTGTTATTCACCACGAAGGATCCAAATCCTTCGTGTCGCTTCGTGTAAATACTTCCCGTCATGCCAAACGAAAGGTCCGTCTAGATCTTCTCCAGGGCAGTGGCAAGATCGGCAATGAGATCGTCGGCGTCTTCGATGCCGACAGAGTAGCGGATGAGATTGTCTTTGATCCCGACCATCAAGCGTTCTTCGGTAGTTAGCTCATAGAAGCTCATCAGCGCCGGTTGCTCGATCAAGCTCTCGACCCCGCCAAGCGACGGCGCGATCTGCGGGATGCGGCAGGCATCGACGACTCGCGAAGTCGCTTCCAAGTCGCCGGCGATTTCAAACGACACGACGCCGCCGAAACCGCGCATTTGACGGCACGCCACTTCATGTTGTGGATGGCTCGGCAGGCCGGCGTAATGCACCGCGTTGACCTTCGGATGGGCCGCTAAAAACTCCGCTAGCGCTTGCGCGTTGGCATTCTGCCGTTCGATACGCAGCGCGAATGTTTTTAATCCACGCACCAACAGATAAGCAGCCAGCGGATCGATGATCGCGCCGGTGACATGCTGCAGAGAGCGAATCCCATCGACGAGCTCGGCGCAGCCCAACACCGCACCGGCGAGAAGGTCGTTGTGTCCACCCAGATATTTCGTCGCCGAGTGGAGCACGAGATCGATGCCGAACTCCAGCGGACGCTGATTGTAGGGCGTTGCAAAAGTCGCGTCGATAAGAGTCTTCACTCGATGGCGCCGGCCGATGCCGGCGAAGCGTTCCATGTCGACGATGCGGTTGTAAGGATTGGTCGGTGATTCGCTGACGAGCAGACGGGTCGTCGGCCGGATCGCCTCCGTGATCGCCTGGTAATCGCCCGCGGGAACCACCGAAACTTCGATACCGTACCGATGCAGAGTTTGCGTCAGGAACTGGCGGGTGCGCCGGTACGAATCGTCGGTCACGACCACATGAGCGTTATGCGAAAGAACCGCATACATCGCCGTGGTCACCGCCGCCATGCCGCTCGAAAACAGCAAGCAATCTTCAGCGCCTTCGAGGGCCGCGAGTTTCTGCTCCGCGACGCGCTGGGTCGGATTACCATAGCGTCCATACTCTTCGCGCTCGATGCGGTGTTGAAAGTGATCGTGCAGTTCCTGGGTATCCGCAAAGGTGTATGTAGCCGTTTGAACGATCGGTGTGGCGAGAGAATTGCCGAGCTTCGGCCGGGGCTCACCGCCATGCACGGCTAGAGTGCTGAATCCCGGGCCTTTGCCGTCAGGACCGGACAAGCGCCTGGCCGCATCCTCCGGCTTCTCTGATGCCGTACCGGTGCTCTTGCTCTGTCGGTCGCTCATCAGCCGTCTAGCAAGCGCACGCGCTCGACGTAACGTGCAATCGCGTCGTTGATATGCTTGGGGTCGGCGACAACTTCAACGGGCCGGTTTTGTAAAGTTCCCTGGATACCGGGGAGCGCGCTGGCGTGGTACGCGATCTTCTGATCGGCGAATTTAAGGCCGTTGGCAGTCGAGATCACGACCACTCGCTCGTGGCCGCGAATCACTTTTTTCTCCACCAGTTTTCTGAGCGCTGCCAGCGCAACTCCCGTATGCGGGCAATTGAACATACCGGTGCGGTCGGCGCGCGCGACCTCCTCTGCCAGCTCCGACTCCGAGGCTTGCTCGACGACGCCGTTGAAGCGCTGCAGCGTCGCGATCGCTTTGCGGACACTCACCGGATTGCCGATCTGAATGGCGCTCGCCAGAGTCTTGCGCGCCGTCATGGCTTCGAAATGCTCGAAGTTTGTCAGATAAGAAAGATAAAGCGGATTGGCGTTTTCCGCTTGCGCGACGCAGATGCGCGGCAATTTCGAGATCAAGCCGAGATCGTACATCATCAAAAAGCCCTTGCCGAAGGCGCTGACGTTGCCGAGGTTGCCGCCCGGCAAGATCACCCAATCCGGCACTTCCCAATCGAATTGTTGGACGATCTCGATTGAGATTGTCTTCTGGCCTTCGATACGCAGGCTGTTCATCGAGTTGGCCAAATAAATATGCTTGTGCTTGGTCACTTCCTGGACCGCCGCCATACAACCATCGAAATCGGTGTCGAGCGATAATACCAGCGCGCCGTTGGCTAGCGGTTGGACCAACTGCGCCGGCGACACTTTATCGCGCGGCAAAAACACTACGGTTGGAATTCCCGCCGCCGCGCCGTAGGCCGCCAATGCCGCCGATGTATCGCCCGTCGATGCACACGCCACCGCGTCGATGGGCTCGCCGTTGGCGATCATCTGATTCACCACAGAGACCAAGACGGTCATGCCGAGGTCTTTGAAAGAACCGGTGTGCGAGTTGCCGCATTGCTTGACCCAAAGATCCTCGACGTGAAGCTGCTTGCCGTAGCGATTCGCCCAGAAGAGATTGGTGTGGCCTTCACAGGTCGAAACCACGTTCTCGTTATCGATAAACGGCACGACCCACTCTTTTTTCGCCCATACTCCGGAGCCGTAGGGGTAAACATTTTGTCCAACGCGATCGTCGAAGAGTTTGATCCAGGCTCCCGCCGCCCGAGCTTTCAAGGCCTCCATGTCGTGGCGCACTTCGAGTAAGTCGCTGCACGTCGGGCAGCGATAAATGATCTCTAAAAGACTGTACTGCCCCGGGCAACCGTTGATGCACTGAAACCAGGCATTATAGCTCATGGAAAAATACCTTCCCCGAACATGCGAAATATATCAACCTCTGCTCTCCCAAACCTGCTCTGCCATGGCTTTCTATTGTGCCTGCTTCGGCGAATATTTCCAGCGCACGTGATCCGAAAGGGCAGACACATAGGTCTGCCCCTACGGTCCTGCAAAAATAAAGGCACCCTTCACTCTTTCACGCCTCATGCCTCTTACCTCGCGCTTTGAAAATCACGGATTCGCATCGATCCAGGCCTTGGCGAGATTGATGACAAACTTCTCCGCATCCGTGCTGGTCTTGAATCGGTCCGATAAGCCGCTGATGCTGTGCGAGCGCCGCTGGCCATCGACCTTCCAAGTGATTTCTGCGCCCGCGCTCCACTGCTTGTCGCTTTGGTTGAGCGACGCAAAGGCGATGATCAGGCGATCGTTATGATAGAGGTTAGCCATGCGAGTCGGATTATAGACAGGTCATAACATTATTGCCAATAATTTCGGCTTTGATACGATCGTTGCCGCTTTAAGCTTCGCGAACGTTCGGCACGCGGCCGCCGCACTTCCTTACGGCCCGTTTCAATACGATGAAATAGAATGTGGCGAGCACGGACAAGTGGAGCGGCCCGGCGCGCTAAGCATCGGTCGATCAACGGGCATCTTCACCCTCTTCATTTGACGTAACCCTTCCTTGCTAATTCCCCAGAGTGCTGTCCCTTCGTTTCATCTCCAATGGCTTGCACTTTGCGTTTCAGAGGAGCCGGCGCAGCGCACGGAGATCACCATCAAAACTCAGGAGAAACCATTATGAACAGGGCATTGGGACTAGTCGAGCCGACGGACAGCGGAATTTTGGAAGATCTGTTTAAGAAGATTACACGCGACGGCGAGAAAAGACTGATGCTGGCTGTACTGGAAAACGCCACCGAAGATTTTCAGAAATACGTCCTGGCGACCGATCAACGCGGAAAACAATTGTTTCAGGACGCCGAGGAATGGATTTTAGATACCGACACCTCCTCGTTATTTTCATTCGACACTATCTGTGAGCACTTGGAGCTAGACCCCGCCTACATGCGCCACGGGTTGATGCATTGGAAGGCCGCCAGACAGAACGGCCAATCTCAGCAGTGCTTCAAAAGCGCGAGCCGGCGCGTGTCATGAGCTTTTTTGTTTGAGAAAAGCCAAAAGCATTGAGTAAACCTTCGTTATCGGATACTTTCTGCCTCGCAAGGAGTATCCAGACATGAACTCAGATCTCGAAGATGTAAAGCGCGACGTGGCGGCTGCGAACCGCGTGCTCGCCAATCTCGGCCTGGCGACCGGGCTGACCGCCGCCCTCGGCCACGCCAGCATGCGCGTCCCCTCAGAGCCTGACCATTTTTTCGTCAAGGGCCGAGAGTATGAGTTCGACGCCTTGGCGATCATGGAGCCGGACGATATGGTGATGTGCGACACCGAGGGATTTCTCATCGCGGGACGAACGGGACTGACCCAGTGCTCCGAAGTGAAGATACACGCCTGCATTTACAAAACTCACCCGCAGATCCAGGCCATTGTGCACGTCCATCCGCGCTACACTATCCTCATGAGCGTGCTCACTGGCTCCTTGAAACCGATGCGTCAAGAAGGCGCACAGCTCCTGCGCCATCCACTTCCCGTATATCCGCATGTAAAAACTATCCAGAGCAACGCCGAAGGCATGGAGGTCGCAAATCTGTTGGGCGAGAGCCAAGCAATGCTGCTGCGCGGCCACGGCGCCGTGACCACTGGAAAAACCCTCTCAGAAGCGGTCATGAGCATGGCCCATCTAGAGGAGCAGGCGCAGATGAACTATCTCGCCTACTGCGCCCAGGGCAAGGACTACACGTATCTGAAGGACGACGTACTGGATGAGATGTTAAATCGCACACCGCTGTCTGAGCAGCCGCACTTCAAGGATGTTCTCAAAGGCCGCGAACCCCAACGCGACGGCACCTGGAACTATCAAAAGCGCGCGGCAACACGAAAAGAGTGATCTCCTGCTGAATTCCGTTCATACGCGGCGATAATTCAATCTGACATATACTCGCGATAATTCATCGGCCGGCGCGGGATATCCTTATAAAAGCCTTCGCTGTTACTGCAGACCGACGAACAACCGGAGGCAAAAGTAATAAGCAGCAACACAACAAACAAACCAATTTTTTTACCAGTAAGCTTCTGACTAACAATCAACCCAAGAATCGATATTCTGATCTTCATTGATCCCCCTCCTCGTTTAGATCCGCGGTGGTGTGCGCCCTTACCTAACTGTCCGCGGTTTCGCCGATCGCTTCAACGAAGCGCAAGCGTCCAGCTGTAGATCAGCACGCCAACCGCAACACTACCGCAGGCCCACTGGACGCGTAAACCCGGTGGACGCGGCGTGATGTACGCGGCGGCGATTCCTAGAACCCCGCCAACCAAAAGACCACAGAGATGAGCCCAGACATCGACGCGCGCTCCGCCGGTTCCTAGCATCGCAAGCAGGGCGAGAGCCGCGGCAAAGGATAGCCAGGCGCGGCGTCTGCTCGACGCGCTGCGCCGGTGCTTAGCCATGCTTAAACCTCCGATCACTCCGACCGCACCAAAAACCGCCGTCGATGCTCCTACCGCAACATGCGGAGAGCCGTGTAAAAACGCGTTGGCAAGATTCCCGCCCGCTCCAGCGAGCAGCACCAGAGCGCAACCTAAGCCCAACCCTAAAAGGCTACATACCATACCCAGGAATATGGCGGCGGCCACCGCATTGCTCACAGCATGGCCAAAATCTGCATGCAGAGTGAGAGCGGTCATCGTACGCCAAAGCTCCCCGTGAAGTATCCGATCAGCGTCCGCGCCGCCGCGCTCGAACCAAGAGACGGTCGGGAACCAGACCGTAGTGACACAAAACATGACCAGAATAAATATTCCCGAAACCATACCTCCCGCCAGCAGACTCGCAGAACTTGCCGGCTCATGCCGGTCGGCGCCTTTAACTGCGTTCTCATTGTCATAAGCCAAAAGAGCTGCACGTGCCCTGTCTGCTTCTGCTTCCGGTACGCTAAGAACAACACCGCCAGCGTTCGGACGCACGCTCGGCGATAGACCCTGAGCGAGAAGCACAAGCTCCCACTCCCGCACCAAATTGTGATCGGTGGTCACGCGCAAGAGAATTTCCGAAACTTGGTTCATAAAAACGGTACTGCCATGAATCGATATTGACTGGACGAGCAGATCGGGTCGGCGAGCCAAACGCGATACCTCAATTGGCATCTATAGCCCCCACTCTTTGTCATTAACCCTTCCCGCTACTTCCCTCGACTACGGTTTTTTCGTCTCATCTCCGATGGCTTGTCCTTTGCGTTTTCAGAGGAGTCAGTGTACCACCCTGGCCCGGCAAACTGCGTACCAGCACTGAGGAGCGACGATTATGGATTTAGTATCGCTTATAGCAGAACCCACGGACGATGGAATTATCGAGGACTTATTGAAGACGAACATCCGCGAGGGAGAGAAAAGACTGATGCTCGCGCTCCTGGAAAATGCCATTGAAGACTTTCAGAAGTATGCGCTCGCCAACGATAAGGCGGGAAAAGAATTGTTCCAAGAAGCCGAAGAGTGGTTTTTGGCTGCAGACAATGACTCGCTATTTTCGTTCGAGAATATCTGTGAATATTTACAGATAAACTCCAACTATCTGCGCCAAGGGCTCCTGCGTTGGAAGACAGCACGGCGCAAAGGTCGTCCTGGTCAATTAATCGCCAACTTTAAATGCCGCTCGCGATGAAGCATAGCCTCCACGCAGCGCTCCAAAGACAGGCGATCCCGCCCAGTTGATAGCCCTGCAATTCGTCGAAAAGTTGCCGGGCGGCGGCTATATTCATTAATTTATTACCGCAGACGCTTAAACCGAAACCACGAAGAAATGATTTCGGCGGTAACGGAAATGGACTGGCAAGCCCCACTGCCCATACAGCCGCCACTCAATGCCGGGCCTGATTACTTTCGCCTAAGCCGCTGAAACGAGTGTACCGGCTACTAGTAATGCTTGATGTTCCTCTCAGTTTGTACATGCTGATACACAGCTCGTAAATGGCCGAGCCGGTTAGGTCGTCGACGACTCGGTCGCCCTGGACCGTCTCATATTCAATCTTTAGGACGGGCCTTGTCCCAGTCGAGGCTGTATTGGAAACATGCAGTAAGCGAGCCTGCTTACCGCTCACATAGGTACCGATCGCCCAGAAGATTTGGGACAAGCTTAGAAAGTCCTTGACCGGCGAGACGTGATCATTTCTTTCTTGTGCCTCGCGATCCAAGCGCTGGATGTCACTCAATGTATAATGCAAAGTGACCGGAGTAACAGCCGGAGGCGATTGATAACCAGCATCGACAACGAAAAGGTTACCTTCGCATCGTATGAGAAAGGTTTTAATACCGCGCCAGTCTAGATCGTGGCCGATTGTGCGTAAGGCTTCTGGACAAAAACTGACGGACATCTAATCAAGTTCCTTTAGCTAGGCGTTACGGCGATGGGCAGTACGTTCATGGATGCTCCAAGCCAAACCCAAAGCATAAAAGATGCCACTCTTAAAAACCGTACCTTGTGGAAGTGCCTGAAGGGCCGAGAAATCGCGATCCTAGTGAAAAATGTCTTACAAGTTCAGCTAGTCCGTTCGGTCGGCGCGAGGAACGTCTACAGGTCTATCGCATTCTACGCACGCCAGTCTGCCAACCGATGGTGACACTGTTTTGACCGTCTTGTCACTGTTTTCGCTGCTTAGTCAGTGATGGACTGTCTTCGCAGGGTGCTTAAACGACCCAAACGACAAGAGGATATTAGATGCTTCTGTAACCACCTACCTAAGAGCACAAGAGAATTTTGTAACTTTGCCATTACTTTGGCTTTGGTGACTGTCAATGCGAATCATGACAAAATGACAGTCATCTTTCGTTCCGAGAAATATCTCAGGATGTTCTCTATCGGCGAGAAAATTCCAGCATACTGACGTTTGCAGGGCTTGGCATCGCTTGTGCTCATACTCCCTTCCATGCGGAACACGGCTAAGAAAATATTGATCGTCGATAGCAACGAAAAGTTTCGGGAATCGCTTCGAGAATTTTTCAGTGGTTTGGGCCATGAAGTCTTCGAAGCGGCCACGGGTCCAGAGGGCCTCGATAAGGCTTCCAGCATCCATCCTGATCTGATCATGATGGACATACGCTTGCCCGGAATAAATGGAGATGAAGTAACCGTGCAATTAAAGAGAAATACGTCCACCCGCAATATCCCGGTGGTCTTAAATAGCGGGTGGACCACCGACTGCAACGTTGAAGAGCGGGCAAACCGTGCGCTTAATGCCGGAGCCGCGGAGATTTTGTACAAGCCGTTTCAATTGCCCATGCTACGTGATGTCCTGCGGACCCATTTGCTGGCCGCCTAGTTCCGTCCTAGAGCAAACCTATTCCAACGACGCTGCCAGAATTTAGATAATTGCGCTTCCGTGTCGGCGCCACGAAGTTCTCTATGTTGTTCGATATCACGTGCTTCACCAACACGGCGGATGAATTTCGTTCGGGAAAGAAGATTTCTCCGTCTGGTCGAGATGACAAAGAACGAAAAATCAGCGCGTGCTATTATCGCCCAACTTCGTAACCCTTGGGCGCGTCGAAGTTCAATAATAGGCAATCACCGTTACTGCAGCCCGTACAGCCTGCGCGGGTTGTGGACAAGGATCTTTTTCGCGAATGGCTCGGGGATGTCTTCGCGTTTTTGCAACGCCTCGACAAGCTTCTCCTCGGCCGACGGATCGTTGTGGCCGTAGTCGGAGCCGATGACGATGTTGTCCTCGCCGATGCATTTGGCGAGGTATGGGATGTCTTCGTCGGCCTCGCAAGCGATGAACAGATTGTAATCTCGGAACAGCTCGGCGCTGTTTTTGAACTTGGGCCGGTCTTTAAATAGCCGGCGCAGGATGTGGATCATGAACGGCGCCCAGCCGGCGGAGGCTTCGATGAAGCCGATGCGCAAACCGGGAAACTTTTCGGGAATCCGATTCGCGATGAGATCGCGGAAGGCGAAGATCGGCAGCGCGCGCCCATGGGCGAAAGTGTGGTTGCGCGCGTGCTCGAAGTACGGCAGCATCCACGGCGCGCCCGATCCGGTGTGAATGCAGATCGCCATGTCGAGCTTGACGGCCTGCTCGTAAACCGGATGAAAATAGGGATGATCGAGGGTCTTGTCGCCTTCGATGCCGCGGAAGAAAACGCCCACAGCGCCGAGTTCTTTCGCTCGCTTCCATCTCTTTGAGCGACTCCGGGATCGAACGCAGCGGCAACACCGCCACGAACTTCAATCGCCCATTCGATTTCTGCGCAAGCCGTCGCCGAGCCAAGAGTTGTAGGCTTTGCTGAAACGCCGTATCCAATTCCGGATCGTCGGTGATGTAAACCAAAAATAGCGTCGGGTAGATCACCTGGACATCGACGCCGAGCCGGTCCATATCCTTAACCCGCGCGCCAACGTCGGCAACTTCGCGGCTGGCAATCGCGATGTCGCCGCGCACTTTCTCCGCCTTTTGCGCCGACGGCGTGACCAGTCGATAACTCCCCTTCCCCGCCGGCTTGGGAAAAATATTGCCGTCGATCAGCCACAGAGCGTTGCGATCGCCGAACCAAGTATCATCCGGCAACCCGACCAAAACCGGCCGGCGCGGCGCCATCTTTTCATCGATCAATTTCCACATCGCCTCCGGCTCAGCGATATGCGTGTCGGCATCGACTACACCTTGCATGTTCCTCTCCTTCTTCTGCGCACGATATTTCTTCACGGTATACAACGCCGCATTCGCGCTTTGCAATCAAGTCTGCCCGTCGCTCAGGCGCGAGTGTTGCGCGCGATCTTAAATCCATTATCCTCGATCCACAGTCTTGCCAAGGCAGCCTGGACATTTCGCCGACCTTGAAGTAAGTGGGAGCTAACTCCAATTGGAAGGGGCACATATGGGAACCACATTAATAACCGGCTTGGGACTGGTCGGCACTTCCTACGCGCAGCATGCGCTCAAACGGGGCGAGAACGTGGTGTTTTATGATTTTGCGCCGCGCAAAGATTTTCTCGCGCACAAGCTCGGCAGCGCCAACATTACCGTCGTGCAACGCGACGTGCGTGATTTGCCGTCGCTGATCGAAACGATGCAAAAATACAAATGCGACACGGTCCTTCACACCGCCGGGCTGATCGGCGGCAAAGTCGCCAATCCGATCTATTCCGGCTTGCAGATCAACGTCATGGGTACAATCAACGTCGCCGAGGCGGTGCGCCTGACCGGCGTGAAGCGTCTCGTCCAGATCAGCACCTTCGGCATTTACGACCGGCGCCAGGGCGAGCCGACCCCGATCGACGAAAATTTTCGCCGCGGCCCCGGCGAGGCTTACGGCAACTCCAAAGTCGCCAAAGAATTGATGGTCGAGGCGTACCAACGCATGTTCGGCTTCGAATTGATCGTGCTGCGTCTCGCCAACGTCTATGGCGTCGGTCACTTCGCCGGCGGCTCAGGCGGCGGCGAGATGGTGCAGAACATGCTGCAAACCGGTATCAAAGGCGGTGTGGTGAAAATCGCCCAGGAAGTCGCGCGCGACTTCGAGTACGTTTACTACAAAGACTTGGGCCGCGCTCTCGATAAAGCGGTCACGACGCCATTGAAAGAACCGGTAACACTCAACATCGGCACCGGCGTGGTGATCAAGTTCGACGACCTCGTCGCCACGGCAGAAAAACTACTGCCGAAGCTCCAGGTCGAAATCATTCCGGGCCAACGTCCGCGCTCAGCCAAACAACCGATGGTGATCGAGAAGGCCAAGCAGGTGCTCGGCTGGAGCCCCGAATTCGATATCGAAGCCGGCTTCAAAGATTACATCGAAGAGCTCAAAGCGCTGGGATGATTAAGGAAGATTCACCGCAGAGAAGCAGCGCATGCCAAGAAACTACGGCCTCACCACGAAGGTCATAAAGAGCACGAAGTTTAAGAGTCTTGATATCCAATACCTTCGTGTGCTTCGTGCCTTCGTGGTAAGAATTCCCGTCGACTAAAAAGTTACCTCGCCGTTTTTACCGCTTTTAAATCCCGTATACCGCAGTTGCTTACCGTCCGTCTCCAAGATAATTGCGCCGTCTTCGTAGGTGCGCAGCACCTCGGCGCCTGCTTTCTGATAGCGCTCGACGACTTCTTCGCGCTGCGCTTCAGAGCGGTTGCGCGCGCCAGCGGATAGGATCGCAAGTTTCGGCTGCACCGCTGTCAAGAACTGTTCGGTGCTCGCCGTCGCGCTACCGTGGCGCGGTACGGTCGTCACCGCACTGCGAAGCTCGCCAGTATTTTCCGCCAATAGGGCTTCATCGCGCTTATCGATATCGCTGGAAAATAAGTGGCTAAACTTGCCGTACTCGATCCGGATCACCACCGAACCTTCCGCGGCTCGCTCACGCGGCGGATAAAGAGAGCAAAACCTGACCTGCTCGACAACTCGGCATGCTTCGCCGTCGTGCAAAGCAACGCGCGTGATTTGCGATTTTTCCAGCGTCTCCTCCAGATCCTCGAAGCGGCGGGTTTGGCCTTTGGCCGCGCCGGACCAGAATTCTTTCGGCGCGAATTCGTTGACGATCGTACGCATGCCGCCGTAGTGGTCGATTCGCGGGTGCGTCACCACAAGATAATCGACCTTGAGAATCTTTCGCGAACGCAGAAACGGCGCAATGATTCCTTCCCCCGTATCGAAATCCGACGTCGCGGTGCCGCCGGCGTCGATCAAGAATACTTTCGAGCCGGGCAACTCAATCACCGCCGCGGCCCCTTGGCCGACGTTGAGATGGGTCACGCGTAATTCTTGGCGTTGCTGGCGCTCGCCCCACCAATAGGCGCCGCTCGTTCCGAGCGCGATCAGCGCGAGCGCAAGCAGCGCGCCTAAATGAATCCTTTTCCTGAGCGCGAGGGTGCCGAGAAGAAGTCCGTAGAGAAGCGCGACTTCCCAAGCATTCGGCGATGGCACGGCAAAATTAGCCAGCGGTAAGCGCGCGAAGATATCGACCATCCAGCCGGTGAGGGACAACAGTTTCTCCGCAACACCAACGACAAATAGGCCAAGTTCGGGCGCAATGACCGACAAGAAGCCGATGCCGAGACCCAACGGCACGACGACAAAACCGACCAGCGGCACGATCAACGGGTTGGCGACAAAGCCGGCGAGCGATAGATGACCGAAATAGTGCGCGATCAACGGCCCCGTGCCGAGGGTCGCCAAAACCGGCACCGCGAGGTGCATGCCGCCTTGTCTAAGGCGCGGCCAAAGCCAGCTTTTTTCCTGCGGCAACTCGTCGCTTTTCTTGATCGGAAACCATTCATGGATTTTACGCATCCCCCAGACGATAAAGAGCACCGCGAGAAAGGAGAGCTGAAAGGAAATGTCGGCGATCACTGCGGGCCAAATCAAAGCGATCAGCAGCGCTGCCAACGTCAGGCTCGCGAAGACCTCTTCTTCACGATCGAGCAGCACGGCTAATTCATAAACGCCGATCATGATCGCCGAGCGCACCGTCGGCACCATCGCGCCGGCCAAGGCTGTGTAAAACACGACGGCGACAAAAGAGCCAAAAGTGGCAAGCTTGAGCAAGTTGCAGCGGAGCAATAAAAAGGCGCTCAGCGAACCGATGTGACGAATCAGCCCAAACACCACCAAACCGAGCATGGCGACATGCAGGCCGGAAATCGACAGCACGTGGTTGACCCCCGCGGCGGTAAAAGCGGCGCGCGTCTCTTTGGTGATGCCGCCCATATCGCCGACGACCAACGCCTTGAGCAACCCACCGTTGGTTTGCGAAAAACTGCGATCGATGAAAAGGCGGATTTGGCGCCGGAGTCTTTCGATAAGATCCCGCGCCGCGCCCGGTTGGCGCGCCAATAGTTCAACTTCTTCGTCGCTGTCGAGAAAGCCGGTGACGTAAATATCCCGCTGCGCCAGGTAAGTCGCATAGTTAAAGCCGCCCGGATTACCGCTGTCTTGCGGGATCGAAGGACGAATCCAAAACCGCACCCGGTCGCCGTAACGCCACTCGCGGCGCACGGCACGCACGCCGAGCAAAATGTCCCCGGTGATTTCTTGCGCCCCGGTCGGTTGCCAAATCCGCTCGGCGCGAACCTGCCAACGGCTGCGGCTTGTGAGTTTTTCCGGTTCATGGCGCAGCGTGCCCTCCAGATAAAGCCGCGCTTCCTGCGCCATCACCGAACGCAAATGATCTTCTGAAAACTCCGGATAGAGCAGTTGACGATGGCGCACGTAGCCGAAGGCAAAGGTCAGCGCGGCAAAGAAGACGAGCAATGCCCAGCGGCGCCAACGCGGCGAGATGACAAAGCTCAGCGGCAATAATGATGCGGCGCCGGCGAACGGCGAGATCGCCCACGGCGCAGCGGCAAGCGCCTGACCCGCAAGCAAAGAAACCGTCGGAACGATCAACCAAGCCGAGGGATGAAAACCGCTATCTGTTCCATCGCTCGATCGAGGTTGGGCCGAAGGCATAGCCAATTCTCACTGCGGCGCGTCATGCAAGGCTTGCAGAATATCCTGCGCCACCCGCTCGTTCATCGACGGTACTTTCAGTAATTCTTCGAGACTCGCTTCCTCGATGCGCTTGACGCTGCCGAAGGCGCGCAGCAGGGCGCGCTTGCGCGTGCCACCGACGCCGGGAATCCGGTCAAGGGCGGAGTAAAGCGTTTGTTTCGAGCGCAGTTTGCGATGATGCGTGATCGCGAAGCGATGCGCTTCGTCGCGCACGCGTTGGAGCAGAAAAAGCGCATTGGAGTTGCGCCTGAGGATCACGGGGTTACTTTGTCCCGGTAAAAACACCCGCTCTTCGGTTCTCTCGATCTCCGTGCTGCGTGCCGCCGCTTGCACGCGCATCTTAGCGAGACCGACGGCTTCCACGTTTTCGATGCCGAGCTCCGCCATCGCCGTGAGCGCCATCGCGAGCTGCCCCTTGCCGCCGTCGACAACGATCAAATCCGGCAGATCGGCCTCCTCCTTGCCGCGCGCGAAGCGACGCTTGAGCATCTCGAGCATCATGCCGAAGTCGTCACCGCCCGAAGAGGCGTCGATGGTCTTGATACGAAAATGGCGATAAAGGTTCTTATCCGGCTCGCCGTTAATAAACGTCACCATGGAACCGACCGCGTGCGCGCCGTGAATGGTCGAGATATCGAAGCATTCGATCCGCTGCGGATAACCCTTCAGGCGCAGATGCTGCTGCAGCTCGCGAAGCATTTTCTCCCGAGCTTTTTCCTGGTCATGCCGTTCGGCAAAACTTTGCGCCGCGTTCTCTTGCGCCATTTGAACCAAATGGCGCCTGTCACCCCGTTGCGGGCAAAGGATCTCGACTCGCTTGTCCTTGCGCTCGCTCAGATACTCTTCGCGTGCGGCGCGATCTTCGAGCTCGACCGGCAACAGAATCTCGTCGGGAATAAAGCGGTGTCCCTGATAAAACTGGGTAAGGACGGAAGCGACGATTTCCTCGTCGGGAAATTCGAGATCCTCCAGAGAATAGGAGTGATTGTCCGTCAGCTTGCCCTGGCGCACCAACAACACCTGCACTTCGATAAATCCCCCTTCGCGATAAAGACCGAAGATATCCTGATCGGCGCCCCAGTGCGACACCATCCGCTGCTTCTCCAGCGTCTTTTCCACTGCCTGGATCTGATCGCGAATACGCGCCGCCGCTTCGAACTCCAGGGTATCCGACTTTTCCCGCATTCGTTGTTTCAACTCGCTCAACAGCTCCTGGCGTTTGCCGTCGATGAACAGCATCGCCTGGCGGACCTGCTCGCGGTAGAGTTCCTCGGACACCGGCAGCACGCAGGGGGCCATGCAGCGTTTGATTTGATACTGCAGGCAAGGCCGGCTGCGATTGCGGAAATTGTGATCGGTGCAGTTGCGCAGCAAAAAATGCTTTTCGATGATGTCGATGGTTTCGCGCGCCGCCACCGCCGACGAAAAGGGTCCGAAGTAGCGGCTGCCGTCTTTGACGATCTTGCGGGTGGTGAAAATGCGCGGCCAGGGATGCGCTGTGGTCACTTTGATGCTGAGATAACTCTTGTCGTCTTTGAGGCGAATGTTGTAGCGCGGCTTGTACTGCTTGATCAGATTGTTTTCGAGGATCAGCGCTTCCTTGTCGCTGGCGGTAACCAGGGTTTCGATGTCTTCGACGCGGCGCACCAGGAACTGAATTTGCGATCGTTCGTCGGCACTGTTGAAATAAGCGCGCACCCGTGAGCGCAGGTCTTTGGCTTTGCCGACATAGATGACTTTGCCGCCTTTGTCGCGCATCAAGTAGACGCCGGGACGCGACGGCAGGTTGACCCATTTTTCCGTCATGACACTCATCGACAACTCAGTTTAATTTGATATGCCGCAGGCATCGATTGTCGCCTTACCATCAAGGATTAAGACAGCCGACTTCTCCGGTACATCTTTGCTCTTCAATGCACATTTTTCGCAGTTTGCGCTAAATATTCTGCAAATCTTTCCGCAAAATTCTCGCAAACAACCTGCTCGCCCGTGGCACGAGTTTTGAGAGGTTTAACGTTGAGCGCGCGATCCTACTCGTAAGATATCGCTCAGCCCAACCAAACTGGAGAACAAGAAATGTTTGATATCGATCATCTGATGAAGCTTGGGGTTTTCAACCAACTGATTCCAATCTGGCAGATCTTCTTTTTCATTGCCAGCCTGCTGCCGTTTCTGCTGTTGAATCGAGTGAAAATCTGTCTGTTGATCACTTACCTTTTTACCTATTACTTGGGCTTCATGGTCCAGTGGGGTGACTACATTGCTTCCACCGGATCGATGCAGCCCTTCGTGCTCTACTCGCTGAGCGGCGTTGCCATCGCGGTTTTCTTCGTCGCCACGATCTTCACCGAAAAGCCGGAAAGCGCCAAAGTACGTTGGGTGCGTTATGCTGCGCCCGAAGCTGACGGCGACACAACGAATTCCCGGCTCCGTGACCCCATCGAAATCCCCGTGAATGTCGCGCAAGCGGCGAATAACGAGCCCCGTTGAAGGGCCGCGCACGTTCGGCCAGCTTACGTGCCGGGGCTGGGCACTAACGCCGCTTCGCGCAACGCCAGCTCTTGATTTTGCAGCTCGCGGATTCGATCGCGCATTTCCGCGGCGGCTTCAAAGTCCAGCCGTTCCGCCGCCTGTTTCATTTCTTTTTGCAGCTTGCGGATCATGCGCGGCAACTCCGCCGCGCCATACTTGGCCGCCTTCTCCGCCGCGATGGGAATATCGACATAATCCGCTTCGTAGATTTTGATCAACGGCGAGCCCAGAGCTTTGATGATCGACTGCGGCGTGATGCCGTGTTTTTTGTTGAACGCCGCTTGCAACCGGCGCCGCCGCTCGGTTTCGTCGATCGCTCGCTTCATCGAATCGGTCATCGAGTCGGCGTAGAGAATCACTGTTCCAAACACATTGCGCGCCGCCCGGCCGATCGTCTGGATCAACGATCGTTCGGAGCGCAAGAAGCCTTCCTTGTCCGCATCGAGAATCGCCACGAGAGAAACTTCCGGCAAATCGAGCCCCTCGCGCAGCAGATTGATGCCGACTAAGACGTCGAATTGACCGCCGCGCAGTTGACGAATAATCTCCACCCGCTCGATCGTCTCGATATCGGAATGCAGGTAGCGAACCTTGACGTTCAAGTCTTGATAATATTCGGTCAGATCTTCCGCCATGCGTTTGGTCAGCGTCGTCACCAACACCCGCTCTTTGCGCTCGACCCGTTTGCGAATCTCTTCCAACAGATCGTCGACCTGGCTGCGCGCCGGGCGGACGATGATCGCCGGGTCCGTCAATCCGGTTGGACGAATCAACTGCTCGACCACCGCGCCCTCACTCTTGCCGAACTCATAGTCCGCCGGCGTCGCCGAAACGTAGATAGTTTGATTCAGCATCGCTTCGAACTCGGTAAAATTGAGCGGCCGGTTGTCTAGCGCCGAGGGCAAACGAAAGCCATATTCGACCAAAGTTTCCTTGCGCGAACGGTCGCCGCGGTACATGCCGCCGATCTGCGGCACGGTAACGTGGCTTTCATCGATGAAGAGCAAAAAATCCCCCGGAAAATAATTGAGCAGGGTCGGCGGCGGCTCGCCCGTTTGGCGCCCGGTCAAATGGCGCGAATAGTTTTCAATGCCGGGACAAAAGCCCATCTCGTCCAATAACTCGAGATCGTAAAGCGTGCGCTGTTCCAAGCGCTGGGCCTCGAGTAGTTTCTGTTGATTGCGCAGTTCTGGGAGACGCTCTTTGAGCTCCTGACGAATGCCCCGGATCGCCTCCTTCATCCGCTCCTGGCCGGTGACATAGTGGCTGGCCGGATAAATCGTCGCTTTGTCGACGCGGCGCAGCAGCTTACCGCGGATCGGATCGATCTCGCCGATCGATTCGATGGTTTCGTCGAAAAACTCTAACCGCAACGCCGAGCGGTCTTCATAGGCCGGAAAAATTTCCACGATATCGCCGCGCACGCGAAAAGTGCCGCGATGAAAATCGTAATCGCTACGCTGGTACTGGATATCGACCAGCTTGCGCAGCATCTGATCGCGATTGATCGTCATTCCTTCTTCGAGATAGACCATCATTTCAAAATAAGCTTCCGGCGAACCGAGACCGTAAATGCACGATACACTGGCGACGATCAGCGTATCGCGCCGTTCGAGCAAGGCTTTCGTGGCGGCATGGCGCAGCTTGTCGATTTCATCATTGATCGACGCGTCTTTTTCAATATAAGTATCGGTCGACGGCACGTAAGCTTCCGGCTGATAGTAATCGTAGTAGCTGACAAAATAACGCACCGCGTTTTCCGGAAACAGCTCGCGAAATTCGTTATATAACTGCGCCGCGAGTGTTTTGTTCGGCGCGATCACCAAGGTTGGCTTATTGACCCGGGCGATCACGTTGGCCATCGTGAAAGTTTTACCGGAACCGGTCACCCCGAGCAGCACCTGATTGCGGCGCTTTTGCTCAAGGCCGCTGACCAGTTTCTCGATCGCCTTCGGTTGATCTCCCTGGGGTTCGAACTCGGCAACCAGCCGGAACTGTCCGTTATCTCGATCGCGCAGTTTTTCCATTCAAGTACGATTTCGTGAAATGGTTCCGCCCGCTTATTTTATCGGGCCGCCGTAAAGCCGATCGATGTAGCCGCTCTTATCGATCTCGCTCAGCAAGCGCGCGTCGATGAACTCCCCCGGCCGGTGCTGCGCGAAGCGCGGCTGGCTTTCGGTCAAATGTTCGAGGACCGCCTGCACCGCGCTCTCCACCGCATAGGGTTTCGCCGGCATCTTGGCGGCATAGTCCCACGATTCTTCCAGCGCCTCGCGGTCTTTCGTGCCCAAAAATTTTGCCAAAATCCGCATCGTCTCTTCTTTACGAGTTTTGAAAGAGATTCACGCCGCGTACGATCGCGCGCAGCGCCCGCGTCGCCAGTTGCGGATTTTTTTGCACGAAAGAACGCCGGGTCGCGATCGTCGAGCCTTGGTATTCCAATTTAAGATCCGTGAGGTCAACCATGAAATTCATGCCCGCTTTGCGCGCGAAAAGAGTTCCCGGCGGCGATAGGATCGTCGCCGTGACCCGTCCGGTCTGCAGCGCGCTCCACATGACGTCATTGGTGCCAAGCGCCAGCATCTTCACGTCTCTGTCCGCGTCCAACCCTAAATGCCGCAGAGCGAAGCGCGCGCTCTTTTCATAAGCGTCGCCTGGACGCTGGATGCCGACGATCTTGCCTTTCAGGTCCTGCGCGCCTTTCACATCCGGCCGAGCGACGAACACCATCGAAGCGTAACGCGAAAAGCCGCCGAGCATCACCACGTCTTTGTTTTGCACCGCCACCGGGATCATCAAGTACGCCGACATGATGGCAAGCTCGACTTCGTTGGCGACCAGCGCCATCGGTGCAATCGGACCGGCGGTGCGGACGATTTCCGCATCGATTCCTTCTTCTGTGAAAAATCCCGCTTCCTTGGCGACGAACGGAACCGAATGGGCGACGGCGCGGGCCGCGTAGCCGATGCGGATTTTATCCGGCTTGGTTTGCGCCGTCGCAGTGTTCACGGGCCAAGCGGTGACAATCAGCGCGACGAAGGCGACCGACGCAATACCCGATTTCACCTGCTAACCTCCGTTGAGAATCTTTTGGGAATCGAAATCGTGCTAATCTGGGAAAGCATAACAAGACAACCGGATCGGGGCAACGACAACTGCCGGCGCAAGTAGCAAGTTAAGCTCTAAGGTAAGCTCTGCGATGCTGGAAAAAATTAAGGCAAAAGCAACCCAACTCAAGCGCGAGCTCGTCGCGCTCTATCTCGCTAGCCGCGACCCGCGCACGCCGTGGTATGCCAAGACCATGATCGCCGCCGTGGTCGCCTACGCTCTTAGCCCGATTGACTTGATTCCCGATTTTATTCCGATCTTCGGCTACCTCGACGACCTGGTGCTGCTGCCCATCGGCATTTGGCTAGCGATCCGGATGATACCGCCGGAAATTTTGCAAGATTGTCGGGAGCGTGCGGCGACGGCTGATTTTCAACTGCCGCGCAATTGGCGGGCGGCCGGCGCCATTTTTTTCTTGTGGGTGACTGCTCTGATCCTGATCCTGTATTTTGTGATGGTCAAACCTGCGATCGATTCGCCATCGGACGCGCGCTTGGGGTACTAGCAAGAATTAAGATCAGGACGAGCGCCGCTCAGCGTCCGTTGCCCCGCCAGATTCGCGCCAGACCTTCCGCGCTCACGGTCACCAGACGGCCCGGCTGGCTGAACATCACTTTGGCAATCGCCGGCGAGATCTCTTTGCCGAAAAGGCAAAGATGCTTGCCATTTTGCGCTTGCCCGTTGGCCCAGGTGGCGAACTCGGCGGGTGAAGGCGGATGACCGATGTCGGCGGCGCATCGGCGCACGATAAATCCGAGCATCATCTTCGCTTCGCTATTAATGAGATTGCGCGCTTCGGCCATCAACTGATTCTATAAAAGATATCCATTTCCGTTGCAACAAATAATCCGCGAATCCGCCAACGCCCCACTAAGCCTGGCTTCTTCACTGAACAAAAATTATCCCTTGAAGCAAAGGCAGTGCGGGGCCTAGAAAAAAGCGAGCCAACTTTACAGCGGGCTCGCTTTTTGCCGATCACTTTGGGCGAATTTTCAATCGACCATATGCGTGGTCGCCTTCAAGTGCTTATCGATGGTGACGTAACCTTTCCACTGATCGACGAACCAGTAGCGCACGCCAAACTCGAAGCGCAGCTCCTTCATGTCTCTGTCAAACGGATTGAAGTGCTGGTGGTGCAGCATCCCCGGAGGCACGTGCACCGCGTCGCCTTGGTTCCAATCGTAGCGTTTGCCGCCGATCTCCGAGTAACCGTCCCCTTCGAGCGCATACAGATAGGCTTCCGGATGGGCGTGGCTGTGGCTCTTGGTGTGCGGCAAGTCCACAAAGATCGAGCTGATCGCGACCCCGGTGGCCTTGAAACCGTTCTGCTTGCCGCTGCGGCCCATTAAGAAGTAAGTCGCGCCGTGCTTGGACTCGTCGGACTTCTCGTGCTGCTTTTGGTGCAGCGCGATGCGCCGGCCGTCTTCGGGCCAGTACTGGGACTCTTCTTTGGGAAATGACGCTAAAACCTTGGGATCGTTCTCGCCGCACTCTTCGAGCTGTTCGAGCTTGCCCATGTAGGTGTCGGCTTCGAGGTGCCAGGCCAAGCCGGATAGGTATCCCACCGGCGCTTTTCCCGTGTTGAAGAGCTGATGCGTGGAGCGATAGGGAACGTGAAAGATGGTTCCAGGAAAAAAGTCGTAGCGTTTGTCGTCCAGAACCAGGAAGCCTTCGCCGCTCTCGACATAAATGGCTTCTTCGCCGTGAAAGTGCTTGCCGGTGTGCCAGCCGACGGGAATCTCGGCGCGCATCAGACAGCTCCCGCCGGTGGGAAACCCGAGCTCGGGGGCGATCATCAAGGCGGCTTTGTGATCCTGGGGCGTGCGCTCCCACTTTAAGTCTTTGGACCGCGTGACCCGCGGCGCTTCGTCGACTTTCTTTTGATTGCTCTTGGACCGTTCTAACCAGGCACTGTAAAAATCGCTCATTCTTCCTCCTGTTTTTTCTATATGTAAATTTCATAAAAAATTATCCGACCGCTTCCAGCTTGTCAAATTGAGCGCCGAATAGCGTGGCGATTTGCAGTCCACCAACGAACTTGCTACCTGTTTCGGTCAAACCATCCGGCCGCAATGAAAAAATTTGCGATCACCATCCTGGCCCTTTTCGGCATTCTCGCCACGGTTATCCTGATCCGCGCCGCGGGCTTCAACTCGCGTCAAATCCAGAGTGAACCGCTCCAAGCGATCGGCGTCGATCGCGCCGCGTTGGTCAAGCGGTTGTCCGAAGCGATCCGGTTCAAAACCCTATCTCTCCAAGAACCGGCGCATTCAAATCCTGGACGAATTTCTCCAGTTGCATGCGTTTATCGACAGATCGTTTCCACGGCTGCGCCAAAGCCTCAACAAGGAAACCGTCGGCAGCTATAGTCTGCTCTACACCTGGCCGGGGAAAGACAAGCGACTGAAACCGTTGCTGTTGATGGCGCACATGGACGTCGTGCCGGTAGAGTCCGCGACGGAATCTTCTTGGCATCAGCCGCCCTTTTCAGGTCGAGTCGCCGACGGATTCATCTGGGGGCGCGGCGCCATGGACGATAAGGCGGCCGTTTTGGGCATACTCGAAGCCGTGGAATATTTGCTCGCGAGTGGGTTTGAGCCCAGTAGAACCCTCTATTTGGCTTTCGGACACGATGAAGAAATCGGCGGCAACGACGGCGCGGCAAAAATCGCCGGTCTTTTACAATCCCGCGGCGTCGAGCTCGAATACGTTCTCGATGAAGGACTGAATATTTTTAACGGCATTATCGCCGGCGTCAGTGCGCCGGTCGCGCTGATCGGTATAGCCGAAAAAGGCTACTTGAGCGTGCAACTGACCGCGGAAAGTCTGGGCGGTCATAGCTCGGCGCCACCCGCGCATACAGCGATTACCGTGATGAGCCGCGCGCTCCAAAGACTCGAAGTGCGACCTTTTCCAACCCGACTCAGCGAACCGACGCGCGAAATGTTCGAATTCCTCGGCCCGGAAATGTCCTGGACGAAAAGACTGGCTTTGGCCAATCTTTGGCTCTTCGATCCGCTGCTTAAAAAGCAGCTAACCCGTTCACCGCTCACCAACGCGCTCGTCCGCACGACCATGACGCCGACCATGATCAACGCCGGGGTGAAAGAAAATGTTTTGCCGACCAAAGCCAGCGCCGTGATCAATTTGCGCCTCGCCCCGGGCGAAACGGTTGCCGGCGCGATCGCCCACGTGCGCGCCGCTATCGATGACCCGAATATCAGTGTGCGTCCCTTGCCCGTGCAGTTGGAACCGTCGAGCGTGTCCGATATTCAATCGACAAGCTTCGCATCGCTCCACCGAACCATCCGCCAAACGGCGCCGCAAGCTCTCGTCGCGCCGGCTCTGTTGGTGGCGGCGACCGATTCGCGGCACTACCAAGCCCTGACTAAAAATATTTTTCGCTTTTTACCGATCACCCTCGGTCCCGACGATACCAAGAGATATCACGGCATCGACGAGCGGATAGCGATCGAGGATTATGAGCGCTGCGTGAGCTTTTACGCTCAACTAATACGCAATAGCCAGCTGTGAGTTATTCTTCAGCGGAAAGACTTCTCTCTAGACGCCCGACTTTTTTGAGCCGAGAACCGAGAAATTGGTAACCGACGATGACCAGCACTACCGTGCCGGCCGCGATCGCAAAAGGCGCACTCGTCCATTCGGCAATAAAACCCGCTTGCATGCCACCGAACTCGCGCAAACCTCCGCCCGTCAAACCGTAAAAGCCGGAGACACGGCCGCGAAAAGCTTCCTCGACACGCAGTTGGATCGAAGTACTCAGCAGCGTCTCGAAAACCGTGCTCAAGGCGCCGCCGAGCACGAGAAAGCCGAACGCCAAGCGCGCGTCGACGCTTACGGCAAACGCGAAAAGACAGGCGCAGAAAGCGAAGAGGATTGCCACCATGCGATTGGGTTTCGCCTCAACACGGCCGAGGCTTGCCAACGTAAAAGAACCGATGATGGTGCCAAGGCCAGGCCCGGCGGAAATAAATCCGAATCCCGAAGCGCCCAGCCGCAAGACGTCTTTGGCGAACACCGGCAAGAGCGTCACATAGGAGCGGCCGAAAATATTAAAGATCGCCGAAACGATGAGAAACGTCATGATGACCGTTTCCCCCCGAACATAGCTAAAGGCGTCGCGCAGGCTTTGAATGACGCTGGAGCGCCCCTTGCCAAGATCGAGCGGCGGCACGTTCATGCGCAACACGGCACCGATGACCGCCAGATAGCTGATCACGTTGACGTAGAAACAACCGTCGACACCGATGTAAGGAACGGACAGACCCACCAGGCTTGGGCCGAGCAATCCGGCGCCATTCCAGGTGATGGCATTCAAGGCCAGCGCATTAACCAGATCGGCGCGCGAAACGAGCTGAGGAAGCAGCGACTGGCGCACCGGCTGTTCGAAGGCCCAACTGGTCGACGTGATCGCGCCGAGCACGAAGATGTGCCAGACTTGAATGGTATGGGTCGTCACCAACAGCGCCAAACCGAGCGCAGTGAGCGCCGATACGACTTGAATCCAGAGGATGACCTTGCGTCGGTCGAGACGGTCCGACATGATGCCGCCGAGAATGAAGAAACTTACCAGCATCACCATGCGCAGTGAACTGAACAGGCCGAGGTATAACGGCGAAGAAGTCAATTCGAACAGCAGCCAGCCTTGCGCGATGCCCTGCATCCACGAACCAACATTGGAAACGAAATAGCTCGACCAGAACCAAAAATAATCAGGGTAGCTCAAAGCGCGAAACGCGCCGCCGCTGCGAAAGATTTTCAACTTCAATCTCTGCTTTCTCAGGAAGTCCGTCGTGGCACCTGCATCACTGGATGATATTTTTTAGTTTGAGGAATTCTCGCGCCACCTCGCGCGGCTGGCGCTTTTCGCCGTCGACGGCGTAATTGAGTTTTCTCATCTCGTCGACCGTCAGGATACCGCTAAGCTGTTGCAGCACGCGCCGGACCTCTGGATGCTTCTCCAGTGTATCTTGGCGCGCCACCGGCACCCCGTCATAGGGTGGAAAGTAGTGGCGATCATCTTCCAATTGCATCAAGCCATAGCGCGAAATCAAACCGTCGGTGGAATTACCGGCGATCAGATCGACCTGCTTCTCCGCCAGCGCGCGATAGGTCAACGAAAGATCCATCTCGCGGATTTCCTGGAAATGAAAACCGTAGGTTTGCGCGAAGCCGGGATAACCGTCCGCCCGCGACATGAAATCCTGGCCGAAACCGGCGCGCCATTGAGCCGATACTCTTGCCGCATCGGTGATCCTTTTTAAGTTCAACCGCCGCGCGTCGTCGGCGCGCACCAGAATCGCAAACGTATTATTGAAGCCGAGCGGCTCGGTCCATTCCAGCTTGAACCGGCGCGCGTATTCGGCTTTAACCCGACGCAAGACTTCCTGCGGGTCGGTGACCGGCGGGTTTTTTAAGATCGCTAACAGCGCCGTGCCGGTGTATTCGACGTAAACATCGATCTCCCCCGCGGCCAGCGCTTCGTGCGCCAGGTTGCCGCCCAAATCGAAGCGGCGCACAACCTGGAGACTGGTCTTTCCTTCGATCGCTTGCGCGAGAATCTCGCCGAGAATCACCTGCTCGGTAAAATCCTTCGAGCCCACCGCGATTGCACCGGCGCCCTTACCGGCGATGAAATACGCCACGATGATGCCCCCTAGGACGGCGATGACGCCAGACCAGAGAAATTTTTTCGACTTTGCGCCGATCGTTTTGCCGAATTGAATCGTGCGCTCAATGTAGCCGAGCGCCAGATCCGCGCCCATGGCGATCAACGCCGCCGGCACCGCGCCGGCCAGGATCAGTGTATTGTCGTTGGCGCGCAAGCCGCGAAAGATATAGCGTCCCAGCCCGCCGGCGTCGATCGCCGCCGCAATCGTCGCGGTGCCGACACAAATCACCGTGGCGACGCGCACCCCGGCGATGATCACACCCAGGGCGAGCGGCAGCTCGACTTGAAGCAACAACTGTCGGTCGGTCATGCCCATGCCGCGGCCGGCGTCGCGGATTGCCGGATCGACGTTGCTGATGCCGGTAAAAGTATTGCGAATAATCGGCAAGAGCGCGTACAACACCAATGCCACGATCGCCGTCCGCGCGCCGATGCCGCCGACGATCTTGACGTGAAACAGATAAATATTGAGCGGAATCAAAAATCCGAACAGCGCGAGGCTCGGCACGGTCTGCATGATGTTGGCGAAACCGAGCACTGGCTTACTGAGGCCCGGCTTGCGAGTCAAAAGGATGCCGAGGGGCACGCCGATCAGAATCGCGATGCCGGTAGAAACTGCGACGAGAAATAAATGCTCAAAAGTCAGCGCTAGCAGCTCGCGCGTATTGTGCGAAAAGAACTCGATTAAACTCACGCGCGACTCCCACTGCCCTGCGCGTCGTTGAAACACTCGGCAAAAGCGCGCGCTTCGGGATGTTGCGAATGAAGCAAGGCTTGCGGCTCATCCAATAGAATCAGTTGGCCGTCTTTGAGCAAAGCGATGCGCGTGCCGAGCACGAAGGCTTCGGCAATATCGTGGGTGACGAAAATCATCGTCTTTTTTAATTCCTGCTGGAGCGTCTTGAACTCCCGTTGAATCTCGCGCCGGGTGATCGGATCGAGGGCGCCGAAAGGCTCGTCGAGCAGGATCACCGGTGGATCGGCGGCGAGCGCCCGCGCCACGCCGATGCGCTGGCGTTGCCCCCCGGATAGTTCGCGCGGGAATCGCGCCGCGAAACGATCGGCGTCGAGTCCCACCAAGGTCAACAACGCGCGGGCTCGCTCTTTAATTCGCTCAGCCGGCCAATTCTCCAAACGCGGCACGACGCCGATATTTTCTTCCACCGTCAGGTGCGGGAACAAGCCGATCTCTTGGATCACGTAACCGATGCGCCGGCGCAGCCGGATCGGGTCCCAGTCGACCGTCCGCTTTCCCTCCACTTGCACGGTGCCCGCGGTCGGATCGATGAGCCGATTGATCAGCTTCATCGTCGTCGTTTTGCCGGAGCCGCTGCGCCCAAGGAGCACTAACGTCTCACCCTGGTCAACGCTCAGATTTAAGTCCGACAGCAGCGTCTTGCCGTCCGGCAAGGTAAAGCTGACATCGCTAAATTCAATGGCTTTCTGAAGGTCGCTCATCGTCGTTTTTTTCTTGATCTAATTTCCCATGGGCACGATTCATTGCATATCGGTGATTCCTAATGCCGTCAAAATCCCGCATTCCCGCCCGCCTTCGCGGGATTCATCTTTATCCCATTTTTGCTGGCGAGCCGAACTGGATACAATGCGAGCGTTCGATCATCCCCGAAGAGGCTAACGGGTCGATTCCGGTAAGATTTTCTTTTATAGTTCCTCAAGCAATGACACAAGAAAAAACACCAACCATCTTTGCCGCCGAAAAGCGCGCTCATTGGCGCGCGCTCGAGCCGGAGATCTGGTCGATTCAAGGCGCCGACTTGGACGCAGTCCCCACCCAATCGATCTTGACGACCTTGTGGGATCAACCGCGCTGGTTGGAAGCCTATCACCTTTACGATCAGCGCGGCTCCGAGCTTTTCGAGCAAATCTGCGATCTGCCCGAGTATTATCTGACGCGCACGGAAAACGCTATTCTCGAAACGCACGCGCGCGACATCATCGCCCGCGCGCCCGTGCGCTGCATCGTCGAACTGGGCGCCGGCTACAGCAAGAAAACCGTCCATTTGTTGACCGAACAACTCCGCCAACGCGGCTCGAGTATCTTCGCGCCGATCGACGTGAGCGCCGCCGGCTTGCGCGCGTCGCGCGCTGCCGTCCGCTCCGCCTTCCCGGAAATTCAATTTCATGGTTTGCATGCGCGCTACGAAGAAGGCTTCAGCGCCATCGATAAAAACTTGCCGACCCTGTTCGTCTTTTTGGGCAGCACCATCGGTAACTTTAATCACAGCGACTTTCCGCGCTTCTTTCGGGCCCTTTCAGCGGCGATGGGACCCGGCGATTTCCTCTTGCTCGGCGCCGATCGAGTCAAGGACGTGAAAGTCCTGGAAGATGCCTACAACGACAGCCGCGGTGTTACCGCTGAGTTCATTCTCAATGTGTTCGATCATATCAATCGATTGCTGCACGGCAATTTCGCGCGCGACAACATGCGTTACGACTCCCGGTACAATCCCGAATGGCAACGGATCGAAATGTATGCCGTCGCCCGCGCTCGGCAAGATATTCGCTTCGCCGACATCGACGCCGCTTTCCAATGGCAAAAAGACGAAAAGATTCTCGTCGAGATCAGCCGCAAATTCGATCCGCTCCGCCTGCAAGAGCAGCTCCGCTTCTTTGACCTCGGCGCGGTCGAGCACTTCACCGACCCGCGCGAATGGTTTTCCGTCCTGCTGTTCAAAAAAGAAAGTTAGGCAGGGCGAATCCGCGCCGCTGCCGCGCCGTGGGGCAAATCCTGGAGGGCGATGGGGCCGCGCAGTTGGCGCAGCGCGGCGGCAAAGTAGCCGCCGTAATAGCGGCCCGCCTGAGCCTCGAACGCGCGCGGCAGATGGAGCCACGGAATCGCCGGGTTCACGTGATGGATGCCGTGAAAATTGAAATTCAAAAGTAGTTTAGCTAACGGCGCCGCAAGCCGTAGATTCTTGGCGTAAAAAACGTCGCTCACCGGGGTTTCGTAATGATAAACATTATCGAGAAACGAGATCAGAAAACCACGCGCGAGCAATGCCAAGAAAAGCAGCGGCCAGTGCGCGCCGTAGCCGTAAAACGCCAGCGCGAGCAACGCCAGCGTTGCCGCGCCGTCGAGCCGGATCTCGCGCAGCGCCTCTCGGCCGAGCCAATTTTCCAGCAGCAGCGCACTCACGCTAGTGGCGGCGATATAGCGATTTTTAAATCCCCGGAGCAAGCGGCGCGGCAACAGAAAAAAAATCGGACTGAGAATCTCGACCAGGTAAAGCCCGAGAAAAATCTGGAAGTAATAACCCGGCGCGGCGGCGCCACGCGTGCTCTTAGCGCGATCGTAGTACTCCGTGCCCTCGACCGGCGAGCGGTTCAGTTTATGGTGCAGTAAATGGCTCATCCGTAAAATGCGAAACGGCGAGCCGAACAGCATAGCGAGAACACGGCCGAAAACAACATTCACTGGGCGGCGCGGATGAAACAGATCGTGAATGGCCTCGTGAATCAGACTCCAAAACGGATTTGTCAAAAGCGCCGCGGGTAAAAGCGTCCATGCCCAAGCGCGATTCTTCGGCAACAACCAGAACGGCAGAATGAAAAATTGGTAGAGATTCAACGCCATGTAAAAGCCCGCAAGACCAACGTTGATTACGCTGGGGATCCTGCCCCTGCGATTGACATCGGCGATGGATGTTGGCGGCGCGGTCAAAATTGCACCCCCAGCGCTTGCCTTAAAGGTGTCAAGCTCAAGAGCACCACGACGCCGAAGCCGGCGATGATGGCGCCGGAGACGCGATGCACCCAGAGGAGAAAGCGCAGATTAAGTTTATTGTGAAACGTCGTCAGCGCGATAAACAATCCGACCCACCATAAAGCGGAACCGGTGAATACACCGCCGGTAAGGATCGCCGCAGCGACGTAACGCCCGTCCAGGCTCGGCACGTGCCACCCGGCGTAAATCGCGACGAAAGAGAGAATTGTCAGGGGATTCGAGAAGGCCAGCAAAAACGTCGTCACGTAAGCGCTCAGCAGCCCGTTAACGTTATTCACCGGCGCCTGCGACGCCGGTTCGCTACGGTAAATTTTGCACCCCAGAAAACAAAGAAATATACCGCCGACCAAGCGCAGCGCCAGTTGATGCTCGACGAAGAGTCCCGAGATTAAAGAAATGCTGAGCGCGGCGATCCCCGCCGCCAGAGCGTCGGCCGTCGCTACGCCCAAACCGGAAAAAAAACCACACACCGGTCCGAGCATCAAGGCGCGATTGATGCACAACAATCCGAGCGGTCCGACGGGCACCGCAACGACCAGCCCGATTAAGATTCCCTCGATGAAGAGATAGATCGTCATTAAGTGCAGCGGTTAGAAATTTCTAGCGGGCGCAACGAAATCCGATATTATGATGCCCCGAGCGAAAGTTGCGCGATAGCTGGCGGCCCCGATGCGTCGTCGTCAATTCTTCCGCGCGCGAATCTTGGCCGCCTCCCCTTGTGCCGCGCACCTGCTCTCGTGTCAAGTCTTCGCGGCCGTCGGCCGCGCTGTACGGATACGGCAGATACGCGCTGCTCACCCATTCCCAACCGTTGCCGGCCATGTCCAGGACTCCGTACGGGCTCGCGCCTTGGGAAAAAATGCCGACGTCGCGAAAATCATTCCAGCCTGCGTTGAAATGAGCGCGAGTTCCGTCCGGCGGCTCATCACCCCAGGGATACTTGCGCGCATCGGCGCCGCGCGCGGCTTTCTCCCATTCCGCTTCGGTCGGCAGGCGCTTTCCGAGCCGAGCGCAATATGCCAGCGCACCGAACCACGACGCTTCCACGACCGGGCGATTCTCGTGACCGGTGTCGGCGCGCCACTTACCGTCACGGCGATGCACGCGAGCATCGTCATCCTCTACATCGTAATATTTTTCCCCGCGCGGGCCTTGAGGTCCAATGCCGTTGAGAAATTCGGCGAATTGCCCATTGGTTATCTGATTGCGATCGATAAAAAATTCTCCGAGATAAATTTTGTGCCGCGGCCGCTCGTCCTCCGGCCCGCTATCGCTCCCCATGAAAAAATCACCTGCCGCGATACGAACCATACTATCCGGATTTCGATCAGCCGAGGGCGCGAGGGTCGGCACCAGCAGAAAACCAAAATATAGTGCGACAACTCTTCGAGCAGAACCAAACATAGCGAAAGACGAATCCAAAAGATAAGTTGATATCCTACGGAATGAATTTCGATTGCGCAAACAATAAAACGCGGCGGCGACCGGGGATGAACACTTATCTGCACGCGCCCGCCGTGAGTTGCGATAAAATTCACAAAGTAAAACGCGATGGATACAAGAGTCTGCCCCCTAATCTTGCCCCAGAAATTCAGCGCTACACCTAACTGCCAATTACGATGGTAGAGCTGAATCTTTAGCAAAACCACGATTGACACCTCGCCGGTTCGGCGTTATAGCTCCGTCAGAAACAAAGATTGGTTAAATTTTCTATAAAGATTTCCATAAACTTGAGTGGCGCGGCAAGCGCCCGCCACAAGCAACGCGCAGGCGGATTCGAATTTTATTCTGCTTTAACTTAATAGGAGACAATGTCATGGATACCGAGGAAAGAATCAAACCGGAAAACAAATTCGTTAATGTCGATGGACAGAAGCTTCGTTATATCGAAGAAGGTTCAGGGCCGTCGGTGCTGTTTTTGCACGGTGCGTCGCTCGGCAGCTCGGCGGACGTGTTTTTGCGCAATCTCGGCCCTTTTGCCAAGGCCGGATTTCGCGCGGTAGCCTTTGACCTTCCCGGTTTTGGTCTCTCCGACATACCCGCGAAGCAAAGCGTACCGCAGCAACGCAATTCCATTCCGAAATTCATCGATGCCGCGAGCCTAGGCAAGACCGCGCTGATCGCGCATTCGCGCTCGGGCGGCTTCGCGGTTCAACTCGCACTGGAAGATCCCAGCCGGTATTCGCACGTGATCATTCTTGGCACCGGCTCGCTGCTGCCGCTGCAGACCGAAGCGCAGGTCGGCAGGTACGAAGCGGTACAGGCGCGCGTCGACAAGGAGATGGCGGAAAAGGAACCCACCTTGGAAGATGCCCGCAAACTCCTGCAGGCGGACACGTTCAATCATAGCTTGATCTCGGACGAAGATGTCGCCATCCGCCACAGCCGCATGGTCGGCCGCAATTTCAAAGCGCACCAGGAACGCCAGAATCAGGAAGCTCCCGCAGGCGGAGCGGCGAAACCGTCCAAGCCGATATGGGAGAGGCTCAGCGAACTGAAGATGCCGCTATTGATGATTTTTGGCCGCGAAGACCGCGCCCACGCCGGTGAACGCGCCGAACTGCTGAAGAAACAGCAACCGCAGATCAACCTTCACATTGTGAATGGCTGCAAGCACATGGTGCATTGGGATGCCTTCGACGACCTGATGCGCCTGGGCGTGCCGTTTTTGAAGAGCTAGCGAGGCGCCTGGGGTTTCTTGCCCCCTTTTCTGGTGTCCGTCAAATCGAATGCAAAGGGCGACCGGCCGGTCGCCTCTTGCGCCTTTTCGTATGGTTGCGGCTTTGCTGCGCGGGGTAGCACTGCCGTTCGTATTTCACTCGAATCGTCACTCAATCGTAACTTAAATTATTCCGCAATTATTCCGCGCCTCACGCCGATTAATTTCTTTCTCGGGGATGGTTAAAATCCCCCGCCTTCAGATGAAGTGAAAGTTTGTCATGCCGGTCCTTCGGCGTACTAAACTTACGCGGCATCCAGGTGACAGACAGCGTCCGTCATACCGTTGAAAAACGGTATCCAGGTGACGATAAGGCCTGGCTTCCGCCGGAATGACGGGAACCGGAGTAGGCTTCCACTCGACAAATTCGGAACCCCTCGGCTTGGAGCCGAGAATTGTTCAGTG
>CAVWLW010000001.1:0-180039 GCA_963755715.1 uncultured delta proteobacterium | reverse complement strand
GATTGTGTTGCAAAAGTCTGAAAACGCCGGGTGACAGATTTCCCGCCAGAAGTCGAAACAAGCCACGATTACAGGAGGAGCGCATGTTTGTTCAGGTGACCGACTATCACGGAAATCAGATCGGGATCGATCCAAGCAAGATAATTAAGATTCGCCCAACGGGACTCTTGGATGAGCCTAAGAACACGGTTTTTATCGACTTCGCGTCCGGCGGCACGTTTGCAAAAGGAAAATTGGAAAAGGTTGTCAAATTATTCGGCACCTACATTCGACTGGCTGCGCTCCACGCACCGAATGATATGCCGGTCTTCTTGAACGCAGACGGAATTGCCGCCGTAGAAGTGGACAAGCAGTATGACGGGAAGTGCGTTGCGGTTGTCGCCACGGCATTCGAAAATCTACGCGTTCCTGCCAGAAATAAGATCGGGCTCAATGAGACAGTCGAACAGGCAAGAGAGGCGATCGAATTGGCGAGACGGTCGGCGTAATCTCGTCTATTCGGCCCCCATAAAACGGTCCCCGTACCCGAACGCGGCCGCGACACTGACTTGCCGATGCTTGAATAAGATTCGGCCAGCTTACTGGCTGACCGCACAGAGCAAGCAAGCGCTAGGAGCGACAGTACTTCGGGCCGCTATCGTTGATTTCTTACGGGCGCAGCTCTCGGCTTCGATCTCTTAGACGTTCCTCTATAGCGCGCGCTGCGTGGCGACGGTGCCTCCGCTTGGATCGCCCATTGGTCCGTTTGTACTGGTCCATATGGGGGATTGTTTCCGACACCGGGCGCGGGTCACATGCAGAATTGGCGGAATGGCAAACGCTTCTAAATCGGCCGCTCACCTGTGTGAGGTGGGTCACACCGCCGCATGGTCGCGCTGCGGTAAGAAGGAAAACCTCAATATCCGCTGTCGGAGGGTAACAGGATGGAAGCGCTGCTGACCGCAATCGCGGTGTGGCTTTCGGCGAATTTCCCCCTGCCAGTAAGCCTCGACCATCCTCGCATCCAATTCGTAAGCGCGGCGGAAATGATTGCACCGCTAAACAAATATCCGCTGCTGAGGAAGGACATCTCAGCATCTGAAATCAGTTCGGATATCGTCTCTTTATACAGCAATGAATCAAAAACGATCTTCCTGTTGAATGGATGGGAAGGCAAGACACCTGCCGAGCTATCCATTCTTGTGCATGAAATGGTCCACCATCTTCAAAATGTCGGGCAATTGAAATTTGCATGCCCGGAGGAACGCGAAGAACTTGCGTATATGGCACAGGAAAGTTGGCTGCATTTATTTGGTCACGATCTGGAGCACGATTTTCAGATGGACCCTTTCACAATCCTTGTGAAGTCCAAATGCTTTTGACGCTTCTCGCCGGGCATTGGCGCGTGGTCATGGATTGGCCGACGCCTCGACGGCCGCTGAATAGAAATTGACCAGGCTTCAATTCTGCTCGGTGTATTTCTCGTGGCGCTCCCGATATATTGGCGGCGTCCGGTCGATGCATGTCGCAGTCGAAGGAAGCAGTATAATGTGGAATCAAGTTTACGATCCCTTCAATAATTGGATTTTTTCGACGCTCTGTGCGGCCTTGCCGGTCGTCACACTGTTGGTGCTCATCGCGTCCAACAAGGTGAAGGCGCATATCGCCGCCATTGTCGCGCTCATCGTCGCCAATCTCGTGGCGATCTTCATCTTCACAATGCCGTCGGGTCTGGCGTTGCGTGCGACCGTGCTCGGCGCGGTAACCGGCTTTTTCCCGATCGGATGGATCGTTCTCAACGTCATTTTCCTGTATCGGCTGACGGTCGAGAAGGGCACCTTCGAGACCTTGCAAACGACGATCGGCGGCGTCACCACGGATCGTCGGCTGCAGCTTCTGCTCATCGCCTTCTCGTTCGGCGCCTTCTTCGAGGGCGCCTCGGGTTTCGGCACGCCGGTTGCGGTAACGGGCGCGATCCTGATTGGCCTCGGCTTCTCGCCGCTCGCGGCCTCCGGCCTGTCCCTTATCGCCAATACCGCGCCGGTCGCCTTTGGCGCGCTGGGCACGCCGATCGCCGGTTTGTCGAGCGTGACCGGCCTCGATCCTTATCTCCTCGGCGCGATGGTCGGGCGACAATTGCCGTTCTTCTCGCTGATCGTGCCGTTCTGGCTGATCTGGGTTTTCGCCGGCTGGCGCGGCATGCTCGCAGTCTGGCCCGCGGTGCTGGTGTGCGGCGTGTCGTTCGCCGTGCCGCAATTCCTGATCTCCAACTTCATCAATCCCTGGATTGTCGACATCGGCGCGTCGCTCGTGTCGATGGCCTGCCTGATCGGCTTCCTCAAGTTCTGGCAGCCGAAGGAAATATGGACCTCGCCGGCTCTTGCGCCGCCGCGACAACTCCGCGGCGACCATGCCGAAGCCGCCGGCGCCGGGGCCGAAACCGAGCAGCGCAGAGGTATGGGCGGCATTCCTGCCGTGGATCATCGTCTGTGCGATCCTGCTGATCTGGGGCACCGGAGCATTCAAGGCGTTAGTGAACCCCATTTGCCACCTGGAATTATCCGGTTCCGGCGCTCCACAACATGATTAATCAGGTGCCGCCGGTCGCCGCGCAACCGAAGCCGGAAAGCGCGGTGTTCGCCTTCACCTGGCTGTCCTACACCGGCTCTGGGATGTTGATCGCTGCCATCATCGCCGGCTTCATCATGGGGTTCTCACCGGTCCGGCTGGTCAAGGCCTATGGCGAGACGATCAAGGTGTGCTTCTATTCGCTCATCACGATCTCGGCGATGCTCGCGATCGGAACGCTCACCCGGCTTCCGGCGTCGACGCGACGCTCGGTCTCGCATTCGCCGGTGCCGGCGTGCTCTACCCGTTCTTTGGTACGCTGCTCGGCTGGCTCGGTGTCGCGCTCACCGGCTCCGACACGGCGTCGAACATCCTGTTCGGAAACCTGCAAAAGATCACGTCGGAGCAGTTGGGGTTGTCGCCGATTCTGATGGGCGCCGCCAACTCCTCGGGCGGTGTCATGGGCAAGATGATCGACGCGCAGTCGATCGTCGTCGCCTCGACCGCCACCAACTGGTTCGGTCACGAGGGCACGATCCTGCGTTTCGTGTTCTGGCACTCGATCGCACTCGCCTGTCTCGTCGGCGTGCTCGTCATGCTGCAGGCTTATGTCTTTACCTGGATGATCGTGCAGTGAAGAACTTGCAGCCGTCCAACGATTTGCGGAGGGCGTTCCGCAGGCTGCTATCGCCCGCACTTATGGCGTGTCGCAGGCAACGATCAGGAGGCTTGCTGCGCCCGGCCCTTTCGGGGCAAGCGGGGTCGGCGCGCGTGAGGACGTGACGGGCAGTCATCACCTTTGATTGAGCAAGCGACCTCGCTCATCTACTGCGCTACCGCTTTGTGCCGCCCAGCTTCGTAGAGGTGGGTAACTGCCGCAGACCTCATTTCCGCGCTGGTCACGGGGGCCACTTGGACATCACGGCGACCGACCAGAGCAGGCCAATCGCGACCACGACGGCGATACCGACGATCCCCGTGCGTTGCACTTTGATCAACATGCGTCGCCTCCATCCACGGTGATGCGATCGCAGGCCAACGAAACACTCGGCGCGCCATCTCAGCGTGCTGCCGAGAAGTTGTCGCCGCGATAGATGCGGAGGATGCACAATCACGCAGGTCGGCGCCGTCAGCGCTGAGACCCATCGCCCCCAGTGCTGGCCTCCCCCTCTTGAAGCCCACCCACGGCCGCCGCCCGAAATCGCGCCGGGTCGCGCAAGATCGATCTGTTCCTGCATCAGCAGGGGCTCGATACCACGACCCCTGCGGGCAAGATGATGTTTCAGGTGCTCGCAGCGCGGCCATCTCAACGATCGCGGGCAGCCGTTCTCGGCGGCGTCCATCAACTCGATGCTGAGTTGATGCCCTAGCCTCACTGCCACGCTCTCACCGGCAGATGGGCGCACTAGAGACCTAGCTAGCCACGCGATGAATGTCAGAACGGATGAGCCCAGTACTCGACCGGCAGGACGTTGCCCTGCTTGACTGTGACGTCGTGGGGTGAAATCGAGGTTGACGCATCGGTAGCGCCCGTGCCCGCAGTTTTCCTGGACATGGACCACGCGCTTGCGATAGCGGCGACGGCGGTTACACCGACTACCACGGCTATTGCGGCCAGAATAATGCGATTGCGCATTTGTCATCTCCTTTGTGGACGATGAACTGCGCACGGCATTGGCATTGCTGCCGCCGATCCAGTGTGAAGCACTTCACACACAGGCTGAATTTAAATTAGGGCCAAGGTCGCGTTAGCGGCTACGCATCGGCAGCGTGCTTCCGGCACACTCGGTGGCATCTTGGGTGGCGGTTCCTCTCGGACCTTCGCCGGGAAAACTCAATTTTCGCGCCAGTCTCTGGTCGCGAATTGTCAATATCCAGCGCTTTGATGCCAGAGACTTGGTTCGAAATAAAGAGTGGTTCGACGTTGGTGTCACGCCTCACGAAGGTCCAGCCAGCCGGTTTGATCCATTTCGGAGGTGGGACTTCTTTGGGATCCCGGCTAAGCTCGGGCGTTGCGTCGCAGAATGCCGTTTGTCAGGAGAACCTTCATGAGGATCAAAGTCGCGGCAGCATGGATTACGGTTGTGGGGTGTGTCGGGGGCGCGCCCGCAGGTGCGCAGGATCTCGGGCCACAGTTCATGAAGTTCGGCGACGGCATTTACGCCTATGTCGGAAAGAACTTCAAATCCAACACCGGCATTATTCTCACGCAGGACGGGGTGGTGCTGATCGATAGCGGGCATGAGCCGACCGATTCACGCGCGGTCATGGAGGCCGTCAAGAAGCTCACCCCGATGCCGGTGCGCTTTCTCATCGACACGGAACCGCATCCCGATCATACGACCGGTCATTTCGTCTTCGCATCGACCGCGACCATCATCGCCGCGGCCGGCGCCGGTGAGTCGATGCGAAACCGCGAACGCCAGACGCCGGATCGGATTGAAAAGCTCGCGTCCACGTCGCCGGAAATGAAGGCGGCGCTGGAAGGCTACAAGTTCATCCCACCGCAGGTCGAGTACAGCGACAAGATGACATTGTATGTCGGCGAGCGGACCCTCGAACTGCGGTACATGAAAGGCGTTCACAGCGAAGCCGACACTGCCATCTGGCTGCCGAAGGAGCGCGTGCTGTTCTCGGCATCGGCGTTCGTGTCCGAGCAGGTCAACATCTTTCGTCCATTCGTCAATATCTCCGACATCCTGGCCGCCGGGAAGATGATGAAGGCGTTAAACCCGGATCACGTGATTCCCGGCCATGGCCCTCCGACCACAACCAAGCTGTTCGACGACGGCGAAAAGTATTATGCGCTCCTCGTCGAGCGAGTCGCCGAAAAGGTGAAAGAGGGCAAGTCACTCGACGACATCAAGAAAGACGTCAAGATGCCGGAATACGCGAACTGGGCCAGCCAGGATCGCATGCCCACCAACATCGAGGCGGCCTACAGGATGATCACGGCAAAGAAATAGCGAGACCATCCGCACCGGACCAGGATGCGAACGCATCCGGCCTCGAAGTGCCGCGGAACATTGCTTGCGCTCGCCGACGAGGTGATCGAATGAAGCGGCACCCGGCCGGGCCGCTGCCTGACAGCGGGCAGGAGCGAGGGCCAATAGGCGGCTTTCTATTTGCCGTATATTTGCCGTACGCCCGAGCCGTGTTGCCTAACTCATTGAAATCATTGGCGCGCCCTACGGGAATCGAACCCGTGTTTCCGCCGTGAAAGGGCGGCGTCCTAGACCGCTAGACGAAGGGCGCGTGAGGCGCGCGCGACATATAGAGCCGTTTTCCACGAACCGGCAAGCAAGCGGCGGCGCAACGAGACCGGGCATGCGCCTCACCACTTCCCGGTATTCGGCATCGACGCCCACGGCTCCTTGGGCGGCAGCGGCGCGCCCTTCTGCAGCAGCTCGATCGAGTGCTTGTCGGGCGAGCGTACGAACGCCATGTACGCCGTCGCGCGGCGGCCGGTTGATGGTCACGCCGGCCTTCATCAGCTGGTCGCAGGCCGCATAAATATCGTCGACCTCGTAGGCGAGGTGGCCGAAATAGCGCGCCTCGCCGTAGTCCTCGGTGTCCCAGTTATAGGTGAGCTCGACCAGCGGAGCGTCGCGGCCGTTGCGCTTGCTCTTTCTCGACCAGCGTCTCGTCTTCGGGCGCGGCCAGGAACACGAGCGTGTAGCGGTTCTTGTCGTCCACCCGGCGGCGCACCTCCTTGAGGCCGAGCTTGTTGCAGTAAAAGTCGAGACCGCAACCATCGGTTGCCGGTTTCCCATCTCAAAGTCATCGAGGCCGTGGAGCGCTGTCGCACTGCGGCTCTCGGTGGGCATCTCCAGCAGTGTGACTCCTGTGGCTTTGAGCGGCCGGCCTACAACTCCTGCCGCAATCGGCACTGCCCTAAATGCCAATCTTTGGCCAAGGTAAAATGGCTCGACAAACAAAAATCAGAACTGTTGCCGAGCGGATATTTTCATCTAGTTTTTACCTTGCCCCACGAGCTCAACCCCCTGATCCTCATCAATAAGAAAGCCCTGATCCATATTTTGTTTCAATCGGTCTGGCAGACCTTAGCCCAATTTGCTCAGCGTCGTTTGGGCGGGATACTGGGGATCACTGCGGTTCTGCACACCTGGGATCAGACCCTGTTGGATCATTTTCATCTGCATTGTCTGGTTCCCGCCGGCGCTCTGTCTTTTGATCGAAACCGCTGGGTCTCAGCCCGTCAAGACTTTCTCTTCCCGGTTAAAGCCCTGAGCCTGGTCTTCCGCGCTAAGTTCCTCGACTCGCTCAAAAAGAGCTTCGATCAGAACAAGTTGCTCTTGCTCGGACACATCGCACACTTAGCCGATGCTCAAAGCTTTAACGTGTTGCTGAAAGGATTGCGAAAAAAACCGTGGGTCGTCTATGCCAAAAAACCGTTCGGCTCTGCCGCCCATGTGCTGGACTACCTCGGTCGTTACACCCACCGTGTGGCGCTCTCCAATGATCGGATTGTTTCCAGCTCTAACGGAGAAGTCACCTTCGCTTACCGCGATCGAAAAAACCAAGATCGGCGCAAACTGATGACGCTCGGTGCCGAGGAGTTCATCCGCCGCTTTTTACTCCACGTCATCCCCAAAGGTTTCATGCGGGTGCGTCACTACGGCTTTTTAGCCAACCACTGCAAAGATGCTCTGTCGAAGTGTCGTCAACTCATAGGCCTCACGCCCGCACCGCCTCCATCTCCCCAACGCTCCATCGAGGAGTTGATGCTGGCCTTGACCGGCATCGATATCCAGCGCTGCCCGCTTTGCCAGAACGGAACTCTGGTGTGGGTTTGCGAACTGGCAGTGTCCCTGCCGTGGGATTCATCGTGAGAACGGATCTATCAATCAATGCGACGGTCTTTCCCCTGCTCTGTGCCAGAGCCAACGCAGAGCTGTGTCCGGTGGTATCATTTTGCCTGCTTTTAGCCCATGCTCAGTGGTATTTGGCTGTCTACTTGCCGAAACCAATTTCTGTAAACACTCCTCGATCATCCGACAATCCCCCGTTCAAAATGGTCAGATCGCCTCGATGTTGCCGTTCCATTCCCCATAGGCAACGCTTTCTGCCTCTCCCAACGCTTTAGTCCAACGGGCTTTAACCCGAATGCGCCCGATCTTCACTGTTATCACCGATCGTTCTGTGCTCGCATTCGAGTTAAAACCTATTCGTTCAATTCAATCCTAAGTGAAAATTAGCCGTTTTTCTCCTCAACGAATCTGGTTCTCCTTCTGCCGTAAATAACGCTTTTCTCGGCTTCCAGGCGCTGCAGTTGACTGTTCGAACTTGGGAGGTACGAGATGCGGACGATTTCGACAGAGTGTTCGCTGAATTAAACAAACAGCGCCCGGATGGACTCTATGTAACCGGCGGCGGCCAGTTAATTAATGCTAACCTGAAGCGCATCGCGGGCTTTGCGTTAAAGAGCCGGTTACTGTCGCCCTGAGGATTTTGTCCACGTAGGTGGCTTTCGAGGAAGTTCTTGCTGCGCTGAGCAAGGAGCGGCCGGATGGACTCTATGCGCCAGTTGGGGCCCGGTAATAGTTGCTAATGTAAAACGAGATCGCGAGTTTCACGTCACGCACGCGCGGCTGCTTGGTTTGTGCCTGAACCTGGGCAGAACATAACACCTCTTACACAAAGCAAGCGCACCTTGAAAAGATTGGAGTTCTTGTTGATGTTCTGTCCTGGTGTGCAGTCAATCAAGACTCTTTAATCAGCGGCTCTAGAGGTGTGCTATTTCTGTGCTGGTTCCATCGACAGACACCAGCAATTGTAGACAGGGAGAGATATAGAGTTTCTGTTGGGTTCCTCCAGTTGATGATCATAGAACCAGCTTCGGCGATCTCGAAATCAAGTGTACCGGAAGCAACATTTCCAGTCATCGGCTGCGCGGGAGGATCCCAAATTCTCTGTCATTGAGCTTCACTTTCCGCTGAGAGTAGAGGTCTATTATTCCTGCCGTCGTCTTAGCTGGTCTATCTGTTGGCGTTGGCGTTGAATTTCGGCCTGATTCTGATCTATCTGCTGCTGCTGTTGATATTGTGTTTGTTGTTGTCCTTGGAGTTGGTCGCCGATGAGGGCTCCGGCACCCAACCCCAGCGCACCGCCAATTGCTGCCCCAATGGCCGGGACGGCCAACCGCAGTACCGATCAGGCCTCCAGCCGCAGCGCCGCCGAGTGCCCCGATACCTGCTCCCTTTTCCCTAGTTGACAATGCCCGCGGAGCAGCCCGACGTTGCTGCGCTAAGAAAAATTGCGAACAGGACGATTGTCATGTTTTTCTGCCGTTCATAATGTATCTCCTTTCATTGAGGCTACCTGAAAGACTTTTATTAACTCGAGCGAGAAATTCTAAAAATTATCGCTGCGCGCCAAAGATAGACACTTGCTTTATTTCAAAGTCTCCACCTTTATTGACGATGTTGAACCCATCGAAGGCTCATCGTAGGCTCGATCAACCGTTCGGATGACTTCTTTGTCGTCTAATAGCACGACCATTTCGCCGTCGTTGCCTCTGCGCCACTCAATGGTGTGTGTATTTCCGTCTTCTAGGCCGATTACCCGATCATCTGTTTCAATGATTCCCGAACGGTTGGGTCCAAAGCGTAGCAGCGATAGAGCTCGGATTCTTCCTAGATTCATAAGCGATCCGGTATCCCGAGCTGCGATCCTCACCTTGAAATGGACCAAACTCCATCCTGTTATTGCGGTCTGTGTAATTTCTTAGATTCAGCTGAACCTTAACGGCAAAGGCGTTGCTGATTCCAACCCGCGTAAAAATTTCGATTTCCGACTTCAGGCTCGCTTGAGTCGGACTTCATGTCTCGCTCTCGACCACCCAGTAATATCTCACCCAAAATATCCAACGCGGAACCGTCGCTTCTCCGATCGGATGTGCGGCGCGTTTTGTACGCTGCAGGATCAAAGTTAGATCTGAGTCCTGTTCCTCGCGTCACCCAAAATTCTCCCTGATTAACAACCCAGCGTGGATTGTGTGTATAGTCACCATCACGAAAATCATCGTAAAGAAGTGATGCTCGCCATGGCCAATCATAACGGCGCACCAGATCACGGAGTTGTCTGACGAGCGGTTGGTTTGACCCACGCTGCTGTTCTGCACCGCGGATCACGTCCTTCAATTGATCGACTAATTCCTGAGTTCGTGTTTCGCCGATTGGCCCAGGCTCGGTTTGCGCTGGGAGTGGTGAAAGTAGAACTAATGTCAAAGCCGTGAATGCGACAAAGCTATTTATTTTCATAGTTGTACTGTGATTTCCTCTTCGCGGTTTGCTCTTGGTTTACTAGCTCTAATTTTGTTGCAAGCGAGTCAAACTGACGCAAGGCATATACCGTGTCCGCGTATTGCAAAATCAACCGCGAATTAGGAAATTTGGAAAAGTTTCTGCACGTCAACTGGGCAGTTTTAGCCGCTAATGAGGAAATGTTGCGTGATTGCCTAAGAGGAAGTTTAGCCGCTGTAGAAGAGGCAACAGATGAAGTCTAAGGCTTTGAAAGCAATCGTCAGTATTATCGGATTGCTGTTGGTACTTTGCGTGTCCGCCAATTTTCTAGCAGCAGAAGGCCTTTTCTTTGACTTAGAATGGGTAGTTCATATACCGCCGTCGGAAGTGGAAACGGAGCATTGCGATATCTGCGAGCGACTCGGCGCAACCGCGCCCAGATGAGATCGCTTGAGAGATCAGTGTGATTGCTGCGGAAGACTCACGCACATTCCACAACCGAGTCGCTGAATGTAATCGGGAGATGCCCACGCCGTCGTGCGGGGGTTTGTCGCGATGACGGACAGTCTCGTTGTGACTGGACCGTTCGGGGAGAACGTTGGGCACCGTACTGTGCCAGTCGGAAAACAGGCCGGGTAAATGCGAGCCGCTTCGAGATTCAGAATAACGATCTTATGGGCTCTGCGATTTAAAAGCCGTGTATAAGCTACTCACCAGAAATTTGTGAGTTGCTTAGGTCTAACGACCGCGTCGGCGTGGGCCCGCAAGCCTCCAACCCCCGACTGGAGTTCGCAAAAGAGCGATCATCTTTTCCGACGAGGATCTTATCACTGGTATTGTCTGGTTTGAATTTTCTTTCCGAACATCATTGTGCCTATCCGAATTTTTGCTTCCTGAATCGATGTGATTCCATTGCTGTTGCGGCTTTCTTCGACGTATAGAAACACGACTTAGCTTGCGACCACCGGCATTCGACGTGATCTTCAAGTCCGCCTTTTTCTTGTACTCCAACAGCCAGAGCGATAACCAGTCGACTTCCGCTGCGTCGGCTGTCCACACCATTATCTTGCCGTTATTGTTCAGTACGACCCAAATTCCTAGTTCTTTGACGTATGCCAATGCCGGCGCACCGTTTAGCCATCGGTCCATTCCACCTCTCTCCTTTTGATTGCGCCATCGTGCGCCGGGAATAAAGTGTCAGGCCACAGACCAACTATTTTAGAGGCCCTGTCCCGCTTCTTCGCGGCCACCTGGGTTTCGCTATTATTTTGCGCAAGGTTTTAGATATGTCACGACGCAAACCAGGTGCCTTTATAGCAGTAATAGGAAAAGAACGCAATTTTATTATAAGTTCAGTTAAATTCGCTGTCATTTTAGCTAATATTGACATTACAATGACAATTTTGACAAATAGTGTGGTATTTTTAAGAATACAGGAGCCATCTTTGACGCATAGTGGACATGTATGGCTTTCCACTTTTGTGAAAAGATGATTGCTGCCACTCACAAGGCGACATGGGCGAAGTTTAGGCAAGCTAAACAGGCGGCGCTTTCGATCAAATCGGCAAAAGAAAAAGACAATGTGCACGGCAGCCAGAGCAAAGTTGTCGGCTAAACTAAAGGCTAATTGGATAAAGAGAGTGGCTAGTGTAGTGTCTCACGCTGTTTGTAGTTTATCCAAGACGGCCTTAGCGCGACGATACTTAGCGATGATGTCCTCGGCTTTGGCGGTCCAAACAAAGGGTTTGGGATTTTGGTTGTGATGCTCAATATAACCTTGGATCGCTGCGATCAAATCAGCGACCGACTTAAAAACCCCGCGTCGAATTTGTTTGTCCGTGAGATCGCGAAACCAACGCTCGACCATGTTGAGCCAGGAGCTCGAAGTCGGCACAAAATGCAGATGGAATCGGGGATGGCGTTTAAGCCACGCTTTGACCTTGGGATGCTTGTGGGTAGAGTAATTGTCCACGATCAAATGTAAGTCCAACTCTGGCGGGGTTTGGTGATCAATCAGTTTCAAAAACTTGATCCACTCCTGATGGCGGTGACGATCCATGCAGGTCCCAATGATGCTCCCTTCGGTCATCTCCAGAGCAGCGAACAGGGTCGTGGTCCCGTTGCGTTTGTAGTCGTGGGTCATGGTTCCCAATCGTCCCTTGACCAAGGGCAATCCGGGTTGGGTTCGGTCCAACGCTTGAACCGATGTTTTCTCATCGGCGCACAACACCAGCGCGTGTTCGGGAGGGTTGAGGTACAAGCCCACCACATCGATGACTTTTTCAACAAACTTTTTGTCCCGGCTCACTTTGAACGTCTTGGCCAAATGCGGGGCTTGAGTCCGCTGGCGTGCCACACCCGTTGGACCATCGATTTGTCGATGCCCAGCGTATCGGCCAACGTCCGTACGCTCCAGTGCGTGGCGTGAGAAGGCTTGGTTTGGGTGGTTCTCTCAATAATCACAGGGGCCATCTGTTCTCGCTTGGTCGCCTTTCGGCCACCCCGGGGAAGATCTTTCTCGATTCCCGCCAATCGCTTGTGAACAAACCGCTGGCGCCATCGCGCCACTTGGCGCGGGTCAATTCCCAAAATCCCGCAATGGTTTTGTTTTGTTCTCCCTCTGCCGTCATCAAGATGATCTTGGCTCGCTTCATCAAGCGCGTCGGCGTTCGACGCCCGCGAGACCAACTGCTCAACGTCTTGATTTCACTTTCCGTAAGTTCAATCGGTTGCGCTACTCGCATGGAACTCTCCTCCTCAAACTTATTAACACTTAGACGAAGGATAAATTCCATTAATTCAGAGACACTCGCTGACCACCGCAGAGCCGACGAATGCGCGTGACCGCGCTCATGTCAGCCATCAGCCTTGTCTCCTAGTAAGAACCAAACCTTTGGTACCGTCAACATAGCGATGGCTGGTGTCGTAGCGACAGAGCGCCCATTCGCGCTGTGGCAGAACTCCTGCCGTTCTCGCTTATAGCCCCCTGGGCTCACCGAAAAAGCGACGTACGCCATCTACTCCTTATCTCCCTGCATTTGCAGCTTTGACTATTCTCTCAGTCCGCGTTACCACGCTCGCTTCTGGAGCCATTCCCATGAGCATTCGCACGCGCCGGGCAATATCATCGACTTCTCGCAACGCCGGCACTGCTAGTTGGGCTCAGGCTAGAGCCGAAGAACTGGGCGATTCCGCTTCCCACCAGTGTCTCATGCAGGATGTGTAAATCTGGTTGTGGCAGGATGATCCCTCGTTCGACAAGTCGCGCGCACAGATATTGCAAACCCCTTTGAGGCTTTATAGTCCCCCGATGTCCCAAGCGCTGTTTCTCACCGCGAGCCACGATCCATTCTTTCAGTTGGGTCCACAGATCGAGTTGTTGTTTGGGAAGGGGGTAAATATAGACTGGTTTCCCAGTGGCTGCCGCTTCCGCTAGCATCGATTCACTCTCCCCTGTCACAATCAGGATGTCTGCTAACGCCAGATACGCGAGATAGGGATTCTCTGACTGGTCCGGTTGCCACTCGTGCAGATAACAACAATGGCCAAGTCCTTTCTTCAACGCCACCGTGGCTTGTGGTCCAGTGCGGCGGCTCGTGGTGGCAAAGACCGTGCCTCCCATAGCCTCGGCGAAGCTGCGTACCTCTACACCCAGACGATACGCCGTTTCCTCATCGAAACGGCAAGCATACGATGTTCCGCCAACCAACAGAGCAATACGCGGGCGTGGCGTATTCGCGAATAAGTTTTGCCAGCGCTCGGCAGCCTGCCTGAGTTGTTCTGAAGAGACTGCAGTAAGTGGGACGAGCGTTTCAATCCGCCGAGAATGAGGCGGCAAGCGAAAGTACCGGCAACTAATCGCAAGATCGTAAAGGTGCGCGACATGAGTGCCTTTGCGCCCCATTTGCACAAGCCGGGTATGACCGTGGCTTTGTTTTTTGATCCAACGTGCGATGTGGGCGGTACGCCAGCCGGTGGTAATAACCAGGTCAGGCCAGGGTCGAGTGAGTACAGCCGACTGCGTTCGTTGCAGACCAAGGCGCGTTGCGCCAAACATTCCCAACAGCACGTCGTGAAGATGAACAAGCGAGGTGAAACGCAGTGCTTTCACTTCGTATGGCCAACCCAAGGCTTTTGCGAGGCCGAGAGATTGTGTGGTGTTTCCTGGGTGATCGTCAGTCAGTACCCACACAGTGGGATTGCTGTTAAAGCGACGGCCTCCTTCGCATGACTGAGTGACTTGTCGCCCCCAGGCATTGCGCGTATGCACGATTAGCTGCCAGTGTCTCTCTGGGTAACGGCAACTCGCAGCTTCAAGCTGTGCCACCCACCAGGACTCGGGACGCGGGCGATGAGACACGTGTATTCCGTGACCTAACACGCTCGCCCTTGTAGCCGTTGTGACGGTTACCGCCACCTTGCGGCGCGCAGAGCGGAACAACTCATCAAGCACCCACGGTACATCCTCGTCTGGCAAATAATCTAAGACCTCGGTGGAGACGACGTCGGTAATCGGTTTCTTGGAACGGCCTGTCTCCGAGAGCAAAACAAGGTCATACCAGGAAACGGTTTGCTGCTCAGGCGGCGACAGATGCTCCTTGGCTGGGAGTTCCTCTGGCGTATACGTGGATTCGCAGGCCTGACGGATCTGCGTGCATAACATTTTGTACTGTTGGCTTGGGTGCGCGGCAGTGAAGACTTGATACGCGGCGGCATCTGCAGCACGCTCCAGGGCAAGCCATACCTGGCCGACGGGGTTGTGCTGGTAAGCATAACGGTGCGGCGTTGGTTGCCAGGGTTGCATATGGATGGCGGTGTAATGCAAGAGCTTCGAGTGATGAGGGACATATTCTGTATCACGTGCGTGCCACACTGGGTCGAGTCGTCCACACAAGCCAGGTATTGTCCGTGCCTTCGCCTCCATGAAGCTTCTGTGCTGGCGTTGGGCTTCCCCTAGAGTCCATACAGAAGCCATCCGGGCACAATCGATCAACGTGACTGCTGTATCTCGATCGGAGAGCGCCAAAAAACCATGCTCTCCAAGATCAACATCAAATAATTCTCCCGGGTCGCCAAGATACACTTGGTCAACATCGTTATAGATGGCTTTCCCGGAACCCGCGGCAAAATGGGGAATGGCGAACCGATAATTGGTGAAGCCCGTGAGCCACCCTCGTCGGTCGAATCCGACCAACTCTTTCATGAGATGGATCTCATAGATCCGACCTGGGTCGCGGACCTGTTCGATCGACCAGAAGAAGACCCGCTCGGCGCGATACTGGGCGGGTTCGCTACCGAGAAAGATACGGACCGGCGGTTTTGGACTCGGGGGTACACCCTCCCGTACGCCTAACACAACACACTCAGGCTGTGCACGTGTGCCCGGTGGGCGGGCGTTGCCCACAAATGGGAGAAGGTCTGCGAGTCTACGAGCTCTGTCTAGCAAGGCCATAGTGTATACGGTCGCCGTCAGACAACAGCCGCTTCAGGCGATGCTGGCTGGAGCGCTGGCGGATGAGTGACGAAATTTTACAACGGTAAAAAAATACGACGCGCCCAACGGCCACGCATAGGCAACCAGCATCCAGAAGAGGACCGATTTGTTGCCCAGGAAGGTTGCCAGAAAGATATAAAACGTACGAATGTCGCCTTTCGTAAACGGCTGAATTCTCCGAAACACAGAGAACCAACGGGTCTCCGCCTGCGTTTTCAAAAAGTCGACGCCCATAGTTTGGATGCTCACGTATCCGGCTCGCCGCAAAAAGCGATTTTGATAAAAGACGGCAGTGCTATACCACGCGGCCGTTGCCACCGCGACGACAAGATACGTCAGATCGCGATGCGATTCGCGATAACACGCGATGGTCAAAAATACCAACGGAAGCGCAAAGCGGAGGTCGTCAATGAGCATATCGAACCGTGCTCCGGCTTCCGATTCATAATTGCGGATGCGCGCGACCTCACCATCACACCGGTCTAACACCCCGGCAGAAAACTGCCACACAACGGCAAACACCAGCATTGCCCAGTACTGCGGTATGAGCAGAAAAGCAGAGGAGACGAGGAATAAGCTGAGTTCCAGGATGCTAATAGCGTTTGGGCTGAAGCCAAAACGCACAAACAAGAACGTCAAGGGTTTGGAGAGGTGGGAGTTGACCAGTTTGGAAAATTCCCCACTAATTTCTTTGAAGGCAATACGCCAAAAAAATTCAGTCCGGTCCTCTTGCGATTCTCTTCCAGTAACCGGCAGCCACCAAACATTTTCGACGAACCCCAGCCTGAGGAGTTGCTGCTTGTGCCAGTGCTGGATCAGATCAGCAACATTGCTGCATGAAAGGTGTTGCAAATGAACGCGATGACAAACAACCACATCGGTACTGAAGATGCCATTGGAGAGGGTGGGAGAGACTTCTACCGGATGAGGTGGTGCGACATCGAAGGTGTTGCTCTGGAAAACGCTTTTATCAAGCGCAATCTTGGTAAAGGACTCCGGGTGGGCAAATATCACTTTGAATTTGTCCGGGAATGCACTCTCGAAAGCGACCTTACCTTCATTCAACCATACATGTTTATAGACAACGAGCACCGGTTTTGGTGATGCGGCAAATTGGGCCACCTGCGCAAAAAATGTCGGATGGACAACTTTATTAGTTTCGAAGAGCAAAAAAGACGTATCCCACTGTTCGACGAGACCGGACACTACCTCAGAAAGTGTCTCACCAGTACGGATCGGAGAAATGTCATAATCCAGCGCAACGCGGGTTCGTGCCTTCCCGATTAGCGTAGCAATCTTTTCACGGTGTCCTTCATGACAAATTATCCATACGGATCGTATCCCTGCCTTCGACAGAGCAACCAAAGCGCGGGTCAATAGCGGTTCCCCACCGTAGACGGCGTCATACGTTGCCTCAGTAGGGGCCGTATTCACAGCCAAAAGAACGGCCCTTGTGATACCTGCCACTCCCATCCGCGAAACGCTCCGTTGTGTCACACCACTTTTCTTGAAACGCCAGGTTGGTAAGATTGCGACTGCAAGGGGTTCACTTTGGGAGGATCTTGAACATTGAGTTCCCTCATCCTCCGCAAGGTAAAGCCCAGGAAATTGAGAAAAAAGGCTATGGCAACACACAACACGATAGCATCAAAAAAGAAAATGCTCACACTGCCCATATGAATCAGCGGATTACTGGCGAAATAGAATATGGCATTCAGGCCGACGAGGAACACGCGAACTTCTGTGGGGCCGATCTTGCCGTAGGAAATTTTGTACACTCCGGATACGGCGGTGTTGATATACGTTAAAATCCCGAGGAGCAAATAACCAACGAGCGCTAGCAGCGCGTAACTGAAGTGAACAAAGGGAGATGCTCCCAAGCCAAGCAGGACTATGGTTTGCGTCGTGATATCGACAGTATGATCGACAAAATAGCCGTACTTGAAACGTTCGATTTTGCGGTATCGTGCCAAAGAGCCATCGAGACTATCTCCGAACCAATTGATCACAAGGCCAAGATCGACGATCCATAAGAAATTTTTATTCACGTTACACAACCAGTACGCAGCCGCCATGACTACCCCGCCAATGACGCCAATCACAGTGAGGATGTCGGGAGTCATCCATGCAGGCATGTGTTTACATAGCCATTGCAGCGCCGGTCGTTCCAGCGGCGCTAAAAAACTATCATTGACACGTACGTCGGCTGTCTTGGAGGTATCCATCTGCGTTCTCTTTTTATTCACAAATTGAGTAGCTCAGCCGCTTTTTTTCTTACAACAACAGTCCGCTACTCATCTGAGTGCCTTTTCATAAATACGGTAGCGTTTGTACGGGACGCCTCCGACCATTGTGAGTATATTCCGCATCGGCATGTTATCTTCCAGAATCCAGGACAGTTCAACTTCCTGAACTCCGCGCCTAATTCCATAACCGCGCACGGCATCAATAAGCAGGAAAACCAGCGCGGCTCCAAGCGGGCTTCGTTGAAAACGTTTGCGCACTCCCATCAGGACAACGCGAGCCGTCTTCGGAGATTTCACTTTCAGCCGCCACAAGAGCTTGAGCCAGCCAAATGGAAGCAAACGTCCCTGCAGGTCTCGTATCACTTCATTTAAGTTCGGCAAGGCTACGATCATCGCGGCCGGCAGCCCGTCCACTTCCGCAATTTGCACGGCATCGTCATCGACTAGCAGTCGCAAGTTGTAGCCTAGATGCCGAACCTCGTCTTTGGTGAATGGAATGAATCCCCAGTTTGTGGACCAGGCATCCTCGAAAATGTCCTTGATAATTTCGAGGTCCTCATTCAACTGTGATTTGTGCAGCGGCCTGACCCGTGCACGGCCAGCGGCTTTGTTCAAAACGGCCTTCATGAACTCGGGGGGAGTGAAATGGGTGGAGAGACGATAGGCCAACAAGTCCTTTACGCCCTGGTATCCCTCGGCTGTCAGCCGAGCGGCATAGTACGGGCGGGAGTGACCCATCATAATCATTGGGGGCGTGTCGTAACCGTCCACAAGAAGCCCGCACTCCTGGTTGATGGAAAAGTTGAACGGGCCGCGGATTCGCAACATGCCCTGGTCACGCAGCCAGACTTCAGCCGTACTCAACAGTTCGTGAAACGTCCCCGCCTCATTCTCGGCCTCGAGGAACCCGAAAAATCCGGTGGCATCCCGATACCGCTCTTCGTGTAATTCATCAATCTGGGCGCTGATCCGACCGACTGGCCTGGTCCCACGGTAGGCAAGCCAAAAACAGCAGCGCGCGTGCGCGAAGTATGGGTTGCGGGGAGAAAACTGCTCGCGTCGCTCTAGCAACAAATGCGGGACCCATGTTGGGTCGTCGGCATAGACCGACCAAGGCACGCGAATGAACCGGCGCATGTCGCGCGAGTCACTTACCGGGACGATTCTTACGGATTCGGCAGCGGTACGCACGGCAGGAGCTTACTCGCCGGAAACCCAAGCCGGGAAGCGCTGAGACGCAACCGGGATTACAACCCACAGCTCCTTCCGATGAGCGAAATTACAACCTCCACATCCGGCAAATTTTTTCCTTGTAACATCGTCTTCATCTTCATTCAAGTAAACCTGGTAAACGATAAACCCAAGTAAGGTCCCAATTTTGGGCGGCGACGCTGGAAATATTGAGACAGACGTATCCCAATTCCACTCAGTGGTCATAAAAGATTTACGTTAGATATCCTCGCGCTCATCAGGCACACAATGTCTCGCGCCATCGATAATTCGACAGAGCCATTTGTTTAGAAATCACGCGTCGTGTCGTTGACGAACAATCGTCAAATGTGTCAAAAAGTGTCGAAAGGCTCACAGATAGTCCGGCCGAGATGAAGGACCGTTTTCCCTTCAAGAAATTTCTCTATTGGTTACTGTACCGAACAGCGGAATATTGCCTGAGGGCAATTATCTTCCTCGTTCCGAGGATCCCTCACCGCCTGCTCGTCCTCATGACGTCGGCGACCGTCCGCCTGACTTTCGCTATTTTATGGACATACCGAAAACTGATGGAAGAGAATGTCTCCATGGCTTTGAGCGACGAATTCTTACCGGTGGAGAGGAGAAAGACTCTGGCTCGTATGGCCTGGAGGAATTTTGTCCAGGGACTTTATGAGACTGCCTGCACGCTTTATACCTCCAGAGACATGATATGTGCCAGCGTTGCTATTGAGGGCGAGGAGTATTTGAAACGGGCTTTGGAAAAGGGCAAGGGGGTGATCGCGCTCGGCGCTCATTTAGGAAATTTTACTATGATTGGTCCCCGTCTTGCCGCGGCGGGATACCCCTTCAGCATTTTAGTCAAGCACCCGCCAGACCAAAGATTAGCCCGTTTGCTTGACGGCTACAGAGCGAAGGCTGGGGTAAAAACGATATCGGCTAAGCCGCGCAGGCAGGCGGCCCGACAAATCCTCGGCGCATTAAGGCGGAACGAAGTGGTTCTTCTCCTCCCGGATGTGTTTAAATCTGGGAAAGTAAACACGCAGTTTTTGGGTTCCGCTGTCTATGTTCGCCGTGGTCCCGTGACCCTGGCTTTACGCGCGGGCGCGGCGGTTGTTCCTATGTGTGTCACGCGGGACGCTGAGGATCGTCTGACCCTTCGTATCAGCCCTGAAATCGATCTCGTCAAGACAGGAGACCTGCAGGAGGATGTTGCTGCAAATCTGGCCCTGTTTACTCGTCATTTGGAAGACATGGTGCGGCGCTATCCCGATCAGTGGTGTCGGCTTTCACCGCAAGGACCGCCGAGCAAAAATCTCCGGCCGATGTTTCCTGATTTTGTGCAGCCGGGACTCAAGCTGAAAGAGGTTAAAGAACGCCGATCATGAAGCGTTCCGTTTACCTGCCTGAAGACCTTCGATAAAATACGCTGGTTTTTTTACCTTTTTTATAGCGTTCTCGGCTGTGCTTGACGGGCTCGGCGCACTGGCGCTATATCTCAGCTCAGAAAAAAGGGGTATAAAATTCCTATTCCTATGGATTCCTTCACCATCAACGGACAGTCTGAGCAGGTTCACACCCAACGCCGTAAAGACATCATTAAACATTATCCCGAGGTGAAGGTATTGTTTGGCCCTTATCCTCTGTCAGCCCTCCTCATTGTCGGGCTGGTCGCTCTGCAATGGACAGTGGCCTGGCTGCTTTGCGATCAGCCGTGGTACGTGATTTTGCCTGTGGCTTATCTTGCTGGCGCGGTTCTCAATCATGGGTTGTATGTGTTAATGCATGAGGCAACGCACAACTTAATTTTCGCAATACCAGTGTTAAACAAGCTTGCCGGCCTCAGTTGTGATTTTGCCTTAATTATCCCCAGCGCTATGAGTTTCAGAAAGTATCATCTTTTGCATCACCAACACCTAAATAAAATAACGATGGATCCGGACGTGGTGAGCCAATTTGAAGGCCGGCTGATTGGTCATGGTCCTCTGCGCAAGTCGCTGTGGCTCGCTTTGTTGTCTGTCTCGCAAGCCTTGCGGCCACTAAAGGTTCCGGGCCAATCGTTTGTCGACCCGTGGGTGTTTACCAATATCGCCTTGCAGTTAGGGGTGAGTTACTGGCTCTGGTTGTATGTAGGGTGGGGTGGACTGATGTATTTGCTCCTCTCGACATTCTTTGCTTTGGGGTTGCATCCGTTAGGCGGCCGCTGGATTCAAGAGCACTATGATGTTATGGGCAAACAGCAAGAGACCTATTCGTATTATGGCCCGCTCAATTGGGTGATGTTCAATATGGGATTTCATAATGAACATCATGACTTTCCCATGGTCGCGTGGAGCAGACTGCCGCAGCTTTACCGCATGGCTCCTGAATTTTACCGGACCTTATTTGCCTACCAGTCCTATACGCGACTCGTGCTCAAATTTATCTTTGACAAGGAAATCAGCCCATTTAGTCGTTGGGTTCGCTATGATTCACGGCAACCAGAGATACCGGCGAGCTAAAAGGGGTAAAGTACAGCGTGTGGGCTGAAACACGAGGTGCCCAGTAGATCGGCGGCGCGTCGATCGGACGAATCTCGGTTTTCTCTTCGGGCTTTTGCTTTTTTCTTTTTCCCCGCGACACATTGCTGTAGTAGCCATAGTACCGGAGCAGTTGCTCGCCTTTGTCGGGGATGTGCGCGGCGAGAGTCGCAATCCAATCCAGGACGGGGAAGACCGCGAAATTTTTCTTTAGGACCGGGTTCATTTTAATACCGCGAAGGGCGGGAATAGTGTTGAAACGGGCAGAGTTACGAAGATCGGGAGTTCTTTTCCGAAAATGTCTGGATCGGAGCGCTATCATCCGAGATTTCAATGTAGACGCTGCCGAAAATAATCTTGCCTTTGAGCATGACCGGCAGGCGACGCTCATCGGCGGATATCCAAACAGCCGCTTCATTCAATCTTGTTGCGTATCCCTCTTGCAGAACATCCTCAATCCTCGGAACGAACTTAAACGCTTCGATATTGCCGGACTTGAGTCGGATAGTTTCCTTACATTCCACTTGTAAATCCAACAGATAGCGGTACTTTCCGCCGAAGATATGAAAATAAAGATGGTCGCCCACTTTGAAGTCTAGGCTTCTGGCAAGGTAAACGGCCGTGATCACGTCGAGCGTATTGTTCGGTTGATCGAACTGATAGCGTTTAACCTTCTCTCGCTCATCTCGATTGCACCGACCATGTTTTCGTGGTCCGGTCAAAACTCGCGACGGTATCAATGACTTTGCGATTTTCTCTCTGGCTGAACGTGAAATGCGTCGGCGTAAGGCCATTGGCATTTATTTTTGATGTGATCGTGTCCCGCATTTTCCAGATGAAGTCCAAGAGCTTTGATGAACTCGCTTCGACGCGAACGTTGTAAAATTTTTGGCCATCGACCCATTCCGACGTTGTATGAACCGTGGCGGTTGCCACGGAGAACAGCCCATTCCAACTGGCGTGATAAACCAATCTCTCGCCCCCGTCAAAAGGATAATGCTTGGGTTGATAAACCGGAACTACGTTTGAAGCTTTGCTTGACGGTTGATCCGCCTCGGAAATCGCGGTGAGCAAAGATAATATCACCAGTCCCGTGATTGTTAACAATCGCGCTCTCATACCAACCTTTCGATTAGACGATTCAAACTGATAGAAATTACTGATAGGAATTTGCTTTTGAAGGTCCGCCACCAAGAATTTAAAAATTCCGACGACGATCGCCCGCCACCCCGGCCTTAAGAGCCGAAACGCGCCGCCGCAAAGAGCGAACCAACCTCACAGCTGTATTTTTGGGCGGGGCGTATCCGACATGGGGTCTTATGTCAACTTCGGCACCGAACTGCGGACAGAGCTGGACATCGGCCCCTCTATTGAAGTAACAGCGTGGTCGGCTGGTCTCACAAGGTAGCCTGTTCGTCGGCTGTAGCAAGATGTATATTCCACGTTAGTTAGGTTGCCAGTGGCGCCCAGCATACCTCGTGTGCATGGGTTAGCGCGCTTCGGAGCGACGGGCGACGTCGACCCGGGTGCCGGGACCCCTTGCTCCCTCCGCCGGAATCCGAGATGATGCGAGGCATGCTTGACGTGGCGTCGGTGACGAGCACTGTATGTGACCTCTTCGGGATTCCCAGACCGGCCGATTGCGTCGCGCCCCCATTCAGCGAGGTCGCTGCGTTCGCGGCGCGTCGAACCGTGACGAAGGCACTCGTGTTCGCAGCCGACGCGATCGGTGCGCACCTGGTCCGCTCATACGCGGAGGCCTTTGAGCCGGTCGCGCGCCACGCACCAACATCGGTTGAAGCATGCGCCGTGATGCCCTCGGTCACACCCGTCTGCTTCGCATCGATGTTCACGGGCGCCCCTCCGGACACCCATGGCATCCGCAAGTCCGAAAGGCCGACGCTGACCTGCGACACCCTCTTCGACGCGCTCTCGCGGGCCGGCCGCCGTGTCGCCATCGTGGCCGTGGAGAACTCCTCAATCGATCTGATCTTCCGGAGTCGGAGGATTGACTACTTCACCGAGACCTACGACGAGGAGGTTATTGAGCGGACGCTCAATCTCGTCGCAGCGGACCAGCATGACTTCATTCTGGCGTACCAGCAGGAGTACGACGACAAGATGCACGCCACGGTACCACGGAGTCCAGAGGCCCTGCGCGCGATGGCCAACCACGTACGCAACTTCGATCGCGTCGCTCGCGCGGCGCGCGACCGGTGGGCAACCACGTCACACGCCGTTGCATTCGTGTCAGATCACGGCACGCACATCGATCCGTCGACGGGGCGTGGGACGCACGGCAGCAACATGGCGGACGACCTCGAGGTGCGTCTCTTCTGGGGCGTTCACTTCCCGGTCTGACGCGCAATCTCCATTTTCTGAGGCACACGTTTGCGAGCCTGCTCATTCAGCAAGGGGAGAGTGTTGCCTATGTGAAGGAGCAGATGGGGCACTCGTCAATTGACGTCACAGTCGATATCTATGGCCATCTCGTTCCGGGCGGTAATCGCCAGGCCGTTGATAGACTCGATGACGCATCCGAAGTTCCTGACCAATTTTGTATGGAAACAAAATGGAAACATTTTGGCGAAAATCAGGCTCCGGAAGAGAAAGCCGCCTTCCAAGTTATTGAAAAACTGGAGCCACCCGCCGGAGTCGAACCGGCGACCTACTGATTACGAATCAGTTGCTCTACCGACTGAGCTAGGGTGGCTCAGGTGGGTCTTATGAAGTGGATGATCGCCGCGACGACGAAAGAGCCGATATAAGCAGCGATGAAATCAAACAATAGCCGGAATTGGCTGATGGTTTCCAAGTACTCGTCAAGCTGGAAGTAAATTAACACGAACTCGCCCAGGAATAAACCAATCACGCCGATGAGCAGGAAGAGGACAAAGCCAGCCCTTCGGTCGTGAGCGACGGTTTTAATAGCTGCAAACCCGGCAACGAAGGCTATGCCCAAAGCCAAGAACGGATTGGGTTGTAGATAGGTCGCAACTTTCTCGAGGGCCTCTCCCAAGCACTCACCTCCGTAGCATTTGCGCCATCGTGGTTGCAGCCTCTTTCGGTCGGTCCGCGCCGATAATCGCCGAGATGAGCGCAACGCCGCGGACGCCTACACTATGAACATCAATGATATTCTCAGGCTTGATGCCGCCGATAGCATAGACGGGCACGCGCAAGTTTGCCACTATTTTCTTTAGCGCGTCGAGACCTTGGGGCGCGCCAAAACTGGCTTTGGACGGCGTAGAAGTAAACCGGACCGAAGAGGACGAAATCGGCGCCGCTGCTTTGAGCCTGGCGGGCTTCATCGAGTGAATGGGTCGAGGCGCCGATCAGTTTTTGCGCGCCAAGAAGCGTTCGGGCGGCGCTGATCGGAAGCGAGGTTTTATTCAATTGCACGCCCGCGGCGTCGACGGCAAGGGCGACGTCGATGCGATCGTTGATCAGCAGCAGCGCATCGTAGCGGTCGCACAGCTCGCGCGTCTTCTCAGCGAGATCGAACAGCGCTTTGCCGCCAAGATCCTTTTCCCGAAGCTGGATCGCTTGGACGCCGCCCTCCAGCGCTTGCTCCAGCACCGAGAGCAGATCTCGTCCCCGTGTTTGGGTCCGATCTGTGACGAGATAAAGATCAAAATTGGGTGTCGCCACTTGCGCTGATCAATTCAGCATTCCATCCAGCGGGCTGGAGGCGGTGGCGTAGAGCTTTTTGGGAATTCTTCCGGCGAGGAAAGCCTTGCGGCCGGCTTCGACTCCTTGGCGCATGGCTTCGGCCATGAGGATCGGATCCTTGGCGCCGGCGATCGCTGTGTTCATGAGCACGCCGTGGCAGCCCATCTCCATCGCCATCGCGGCATCGGATGCCGTGCCGACGCCGGCGTCGACGATCACCGGAACCGTGGCATATTCGAGGATGATACGAATATTATAGGGGTTACGAATGCCCAGCCCCGAGCCGATAGGCGCGGCCAATGGCATGACCGCGGCGCAACCGATGTCTTGCAGCTTTTTTGCGGTAATCGGATCGTCGGTGATGTAAGGCAGAACGTCGAAACCTTCTTTGACCAGTATTTTCGCGGCTTCAAGCGTCGCCGGCACATCGGGGAAGAGAGTCTTATCGTCGCCGATGACTTCCAGCTTGACCAATTTTCCCACGCCGGCTTCGCGCGCCAGACGGCAAGTTCGCACCGCGTCGTCGGCATTGTAGCAACCGGCCGTGTTCGGCAGGATCGTGTATTTTTTCGGATCGAGATAATCGAGCAAATTTTCTTTGTTCGGATCCGTGATGTTGACGCGGCGCACGGCCACGGTGACGATTTCCGCGCCGGAGACTTCGATGGCCCGCTTGGTCTCCGCGAAATCCTTGTATTTGCCGGTGCCGACGATCAGCCGAGAGCGATACTTATTGCCCGCGATTTCGAGCCAGTCTTCCATGATCTATCCTCCGCCGACGAAGTGGACGACTTCCAATGCATCGCCTTCCGCCAGCAGGGTTGCGCCATAAGCGTCACGCGCAACGATGTGGCGATTGTGTTCCACGACGACTCGAGCCGGGCGAATTTGCAGCTCTTCCAGCAGGCCCGCGATACTTAGGCCGTCCTCGATCTCTTTTTCTTCGCCGTTGATTTTGATTTTCACGTCAATAAAAAAACCGTATTCGCAGCGACCACGCGTGAGTGGTCAGGGAATACGGTTTAAGTTTGTCCAGGCCGTAGTAAAACCGCCGGACTTTGACTTTCACGCTTCCCTACGCCGGTGCGACCCGGATCAGGTTCGAAGGGTTACCTGCGATTTGTCAGGCTCTCAGTCTGCCTACGACAGACACCCCTAGCATCGAAAGCACCCTTAACAGAGCGATTCTGGCAAGTCAAATTGCACGCGAGCTTTTACGCCTCGGAAAAGCCGAATTCGTCGCGCGGCTGACTTTATGGGAGAGCGGTCCACGAGTCGGTCAAAGATTTATCGCCACGCTGGCATAGCCGACGACTTTGCGCATTGGCGTTACTTCGCCCGAGTGGCAATGTTTTAACAACCGCGCCTGAGTGGCGCCGAGGCCACGGGCGGCAAAAAGCATCACCGCCGTCGGCAGGACGCCGCACATGGTAATGTCGTTGTCTTCGACGACGCGCATCAGACCTTCGGGGTTCATTTGCAGAACCTGATCCAGGGCCAAGCGATCGAGCTCGTCGGTTTTACTTGGGGAAAGATAGTGGCTCAGATCGCTGCTGGCCAAGATAGTGGTTTTAATATTTGCCGGCGCCTGAGCTTTGCAGGCTGCTGCAATCGCGCCGCCCAACTCGGCGCATTCGTCGATGGATAAATACGAGAGCGAAATTGGCACGAGCTCGAATTTTCCAAGCACGCGATGGAGAAACGGCAATTGTATTTCGATGCTGTGCTCTTCTGCGTGAGCATCCGCGTCGCGCGCCAGGAATTTCACTCGTGCGAGCAGATCATCGCCTAGTCGATCGTCGACGACAGTCTCGTTGGCCGGGCTTTGCCAGCGTGACCAAGGGCTCAGCGCCGCTTTGTGGCCGCGCGCGTGATGGTTGACGCCGAGCAAAATAATCCGCTGCACGGAAGAAGGGAGGCAACTGTACAAATGCGCCGCGCAAGGACCTGAGTAGATTGGGCCGGCGTGGGGAACCAAGCCGGCGATAATCGACGCTTCGGGCTCCTTAGCACCGCGCGGTCCCAGAGGACTTTTGTTGAAGCAGTCACCGAGCAACGCGCTCAGTTCGTCAGCGCCGGCAGGATAGAACGATCCGGCCACGGCGGCGGGCCTGATCGAGGTCATAGGACACCCGATTTTTTGGCTATGGAGCGACGATTTCCACTTGCAAGTTGCCGATGCCTTCGACGTCGCCCTCGACTTTATCGCCGGGTTTGAGAAATACCGGCGGCACCCGCGCAAAACCAACGCCCGAGGGCGTGCCGGTGCTGATGATATCGCCGGGCTCGAGCGTCATGCCCGAGGACAAGCTCTCGATGATCGTCGGAATATCAAAAATCATGTCACGCGTGTTGCCATCTTGCATGACTTCGCCGTTCACGCGGCAGATGAGACGGACTTGCTGCGGGTCGGGCAGAGCACTCTTGTGCACGATCCAGGGACCGAGAGGACAGAAAGTGTCGAGCGATTTTCCCTTGAACCACTGGCCGTGCTGACGTTGTAGCTCGCGCGCGGTCATGTCGAGACAGACCGTATAACCGAATACGTAATCGTAGGCTTTGTCTTTCGCTATATCGCGGCCTCTTCGGCCCATCACGACGGCCAGCTCGACCTCCCAGTCGAGTTTGGTCGTGCATTTATGATTGATCACTTTGCCCTGCTGGCCGATTACGGAGGTCGCCGGCTTGGTGAAAAAAACCGGCCACTCGGGATATTTGATTTCCAGTGAACGCGCGCGCGCGCCTTCATCGACGTGCTCTTTATAGTTGATCCCGAGCATGACGCAATTTTTCTTAGGCTGAGGAATTGGCGCGATGATCTTTGCTTGGGTCGGCTTCACCAGCGCGCCGACACCGACGAGTTTTTTCTGCTCGTCGCTGTTCTTGCCAGCGACGTACTTTTCGGCTTTACGCGCGACTTGCACCGCTTTGGCGCCGGCTTCGATAAATGCCTGCATGCTGGCGAGAAAAGGCGCATTGCCGCCCTTTAGGTAACGCCGGTTGACCTCGGCAAGATCGATGATCTGCTCTTGCGGGCCCATCAGTCCGAGTCGCTGTTGGTTCTTGCGCGAGAAGGTGACAAATCGCATGCGTGCCTCCGGGTAGAAGAGTTTTGCTTAAATACCGATGCGGAAAAGTTGACAAGCGTTGGCGCCGGCCACTTCGGTTATTTGCGCGCGCTCGATTCTCGCCGCGGCCAGCGATCCGACCGGCTCGGGATCGCCCATGTCATAGGGGTAGTCGCTGCCGAGCAGCACATGCTCGGCGCCGAAGTTCGTGATCAAATATTCCAGAGCCATCGGGCTATGCGTGATTGTGTCGAAGTACAGTAACTTAACATACTCCGACGGCGGTTTGGAAATTCTCGCGCTCGACGAGTTCTGAATGCGATAGCCGCGGTCAAGCCGGCCCCAGGTATAAGGCAAAAACCCGCCGCCGTGGGCCAGCAAAAACTTGAGGCGGGGAAAGCGCTCCAAGACACCGCCGAAGATCAACTTGGCAAAGGCCAACGAGGTGTCGGTCGGATTGCCGATCAGATTGGCCAGATTGTAATCCCTCATGCGCTCGGCCCCGACCACCTGGTTCGGATGGACAAAAAGCACGGCGTCAAGCGCTTGCGCCGCTTCCCAGAATGGATCGAAGGCGGGATCGTCGAGATAACGGCCATTGATGTTCGAAGCGATCTCAGCGCCGCGCAGTCCCAGTTGGGTCATCGCCCGTTCCAACTCCGCCGCGGCGCGCGCGCTGTCTTGCAGCGGCACCGAGGCCAGAGCCACAAAGCGGCGCGGATGTTTGGCGACGGCCTCGGCGGAGCGGTCATTGAACCAACGGGCATATTCGAGTGACTCGGCGGCCGCCATCCAGTAGAAAAAATATGAACCGGCGGGCGACAAAACCTGCATGTCCACGCCTTGTTGATCCATAATCGAAAGCCGCAGATCGAGATCGGAAAACTCGGCTTTGAGTTGGCTCAAGAAGGCTTTGCCGTCACGGGTCAGCACATCACGGCCGCGCTCGTTCTTGGAAAGCTTCAGACCATGGCGCGCGCCGATTTCGGCGGCCATCTTCAAGCTGTCCGACGGCACATAGTGAGCATGGACATCGATATTCATCGCGGATCGCCGGCGACCGGGGATTTTACGGAGAGCTATCGGAGGTACGACGGAATGTCAAGCTGAGCGGGTGCTTTGGCGATCGGAGTAGCCAAAGCTAGTGCACGGCGATGTCGCGCCATTCGAGCACGAGGAAAGTTATTTGCCTGATGAATTCGGCAGTGGTAGTTTTGGCGCATGAACCCAAAGCGGAAAAGGGAAAATCGCGTGACCATGCGCGAGGGCGATCGGATTCTCATCAACAAGGGAATCTCGAAAAAAGTCATGATCATTGCCCGCACCGAGATTCCTCATTCGAACGAGAGGATCTTTGTTACTAAGTCCGGCGGCAAGTATACCATCGGGTTGAAGGTTTGGAGATCGGACTATGCCTGGAACGAAAAAAATCAAATGTGGGTAGCGAAATATCAATCATGACGCGTTCTTTCGGGCCGTTCTGCCATGAGCGTTTCCTCGATAAAAACGGAATGACGCGCTGGCAAGTTTTCTACCGATCGTGAAACCCGACTTAAAAACCTTCCTTGCGAATTTGCGGACCGATAAAGCGCCGCGGCTCTTGCTTGTTTTCGGCGATGATCTGCAAGTCGAAGAGACCTGCAAAGCAATTCTCGATCAACTGGTCCCGGTAGAACAGAGGGGATTTAACCTCGAGCGCTTCGACGGCCGCACGGCGAGTTGGGAACAAATCGAAGCTTCGCTGATGACGCCGCCGTTTTTTCCGGGAAAGAAGCTCCTGTGGATCGAAAACGCGCCCTATTTTTTTTCGCGGGAGCAAAAGGGCGAGCTCAGCGAAAAAATTCTCGAACTCTGGCGCGATGGCAAGAGAGATGGGGCCGCCAAGCTACTGATCGACCTATTGACTATCGAGGGCTGGACTCAAGAGCAATGGGCGCGCCTGGAGTCGCCCAAGCCGCTTTTGGATTTGTTCGACGCCGACGACGGCAGCGAAGCCGTCGGAGCCTTGGTAGCGTACTGCAAATCCTGCGACTATGATTTGACCAAGCGCAAAAGCGCCGAAGACCACAGACTCGGGGCGCTTTTGGATGAGGCACCGCCCGAGTGGAGTTTTTTATTGCTCACGGCGGTGCAGGTCGATCGGCGCACCCGGCTCTATAAGCGTTTCGAAGAGCTTGGCGCGGTGCTTTTTCTCGGTCTCGAGCGCGACCGCACCGGCAAAGTGAGCCGCGAGAGTTTGATAGACTTTGTCGGCCAACGCATCGCCCAGGCGGACAAAGCGCTCGATCCTCAAGCGCGCGAAACGATTCTTGCGAGGGCCGGCGAAGACCTGCGTGAGCTGCGCCAGGAGATCGAGAAACTGTTGCTGTTTGTCGGCGAGCGACCGACGATTCGAGTCGAGGACGTAGAGGCGGTCGTCGCGGATCACGGTGAAGGGTGGATTTTTGATCTCACCCGCGCCCTCGGCGAGCGCAATGCGGCGACGGCGCTTTCGCAGCTGGCGCGTTTGCTGGCTCAGGGAGAACCGGCGCTGAAAATTTTGGGCACGATCGCAAGCGAAACGCGGCGCTTGCTGGCAGCGCGCCAACTTCAGACGACGGAGCTGACGAAGCTTTGGAAGCGCGGCATGAGCTATCAGCAGTTTCAGCAAACGGTGTTAAAACAGGGCTCTCCCCTCATCACCCGTAACCCCTACGCGGATTACATGTGTTTTCAGCGGGCGGAGCGGTTCTCGCTCGGCGAGTTGCGTTCTCACATGGAACAATTGTTTGCCGCGGACTACCGGCTCAAATCGAGCGGCAATCAGCCGCGGCTGGTGCTCGAGCGATTGATCCTCGGCATGTGCCTGCGGGCACGCAAAGCCGGCGAGCGAAACCAAGCGCCGACCGGGACATGAAAAAAACGATCTTCGCGGTGGCGCTTTGGCTTTACGGCGCGGTGCTCTTTGATCACACGGCCGGCGCCGACATGGTCGTACAAGCCTGCTTCAGTCCGCAGGGTAAATGTGCGGCGCATATTCTGCGCGAAATCGAAGCCGCCAAGAAAGAATTGCTGGTCGCGGTCTACGCTTTTACCAGCGATGATTTGGCAAGCGCCCTGGTGCAGGCAAAAAAGCGCGGGGTCGGCGTCCAAGTCGTGATCGATCGGGAATTCGATCTCGCCAATGAAAAATCCAAAGGCAAGTTTCTCGATGCGCAGAAAATCCCGCTGCGGCGAATCTCCGGCAACAAAGCCAATAACCGAGAAAAAGACGCGGGTCTGATGCACCAGAAATTCGCCGTCATCGACCGAAAGATCGTCTTTGCCGGCTCCTATAATTGGACTTACGCCGCGGAAAGTTCCAACGATGAAAATCTGCTGCTCTTTCGCGACGCCGGTCCGCTCGCCGAGGAATATCGCAAGGCGTTCGTGCAGCTCTGGGAGCGGAAGCCGTGAAACGATCCACTTCCGCTAGCGCTGGCGTCGTCCTGCTGGCATTTTTTGCCGGCTTTTTGACCCACGTGCTCTATCAACGTTGGAACCCGGCCTCCGAAATACAGCAATCGATAACGAATGCGGACATTTCCGCTCCGACGAACGACGGCGCGTCGGCCATCCATCGAGTGAGCTTTGTTCCCTTCGCTGCCGTCCCCGAGGACACTCTCGCCGACTTGCCGCTGCTCGCGGCGCGCGAGGTGGAAAAAATTCGCGGCTTGACGGGCCGACAAGCACGCATCCGCGGCCGAGTATTTCGCGTCGGCCATTCGGCCAAGAGCAACACCTATTTTCTTAATTTCGGACCTTCACGCGAAGCCCTGACGGCGGTGATTTTTGGCTCCGTCACCGAGCTTTTCGAAAAAAGTAAGCAGCAGCCAAAGAATTTTGAAAACCGCGAAGTGGAATTGACCGGATTTATTAAAGATCACCCGCAATATGGCCTGGAGGTGATCCTCGAACATCCCAAGCAGATTAAGCTGGTCGATTGAGGCGAACGGAGCAAGTGCGGAAAGGCAACGCTTATGACTGAAACGAAAAAAAGATGCATGGTGTGCGCTAAGGAGAGTGAGAATTTGAAAGGCGGCATCTGTGAAGTTTGCCAAGACCGAATCCGCCGCGAAGCGCTGGGTGAACAGGCGCGCACCAGTGCCGGCGCCGACCGTGAGCTTTCGCGCCAAGGCGTGACTCCGACAAAGAAATAGCGGACTGGTTGGGAAAAGTCGTTAGCCACTTTACTCCACCCGATGTCGCCTGTCGGCCTTCTCATTGGATAATCGAGAGTGGTTTACTTTCGGCACGAAGTTCCCCCACACTTGAACGCAAAATGGGCCGCTCAAAGCGAATTAAATCAAGTAATACTATTCTTAAATATAAAAGCGTGTTAGAATTCCAGCAATTTTATTTTTCTAAATTTGACGTTGGGTGACTTTATTTAGAATGTTACAGAGACTGGCAATTCGGCTGGGTTTTCCGGATTCGATTTCGTTTGGTTTGGTTCTCACCATTCTCTTTTTTACCACGCCTGTCGATTCAACTTGGGCTTTTGCCCCCGATGAAGATCTAACAGCCCGCGCCGCGGTCTTGATGGACGCGGCCACGGGTAAAATCCTCTATCAAAAAGAGCCCGATCTTCGCCTACCGCCGGCGAGTACAACTAAAGTTATGACGGCGATCCTGACCTTGGAAAGCGGTCGAAGTTTCCAAGAAACCTTGCCGGTTTCCAAAGAAGCGACCCGCGTTCCCGCGTCAAAGCTTTATTTGCAGCCCGGTCAATCCTTAAGCATTCAAGAATTGCTTTATGGAATTATGCTGGCATCGGCCAATGATGCCAGCATGGTCTTGGCTGAAGGCATTGCCGGCTCTGTGGAGCGATTTGCCGAGCTGATGACCAAGAAAGCGCACGACATCGGCGCCACCAACAGCAATTTTACCAATCCCCACGGCCTCACGGCGGCGGATCACTATTCGAGCGCGAAAGATCTGGCCATCATATTTCGCTACGCGATGAAAAACGCGACTTTTCGCGAGATCGTCCAAACTAAGTTCAGCTCCGTTAGCACCACGGCCGTGGTGCGCAAGAAAGTCGTGCCGCGGAGGATTTCCGTGCGCAACCATAATCGCTTGTTGTGGAATTTTGACGGCGCCCTCGGCGGCAAAACCGGCTATACCCACGCCGCACAAAAATGCTTCGTCGGCGCCGTGCAACGGAATGGCACGACATTGATCGTCGCCATTCTAGGCGCGCGCGATCAGTGGGGCGACACCAAGCACCTTTTAGAGTACGGCTTCGATAATTTTGATAGCTTGAAAGCGCCATCGCTGCCCGCCGGCAAGGCAACGTCGAGCGAGCAGCAGGTAGGCGTCCGGGGCGATCGTCTGTCAGCGCTCGGCGCGCCGTCAACGGAAAAAGATCTGGCCCAACCAACCGACGGTTTCATCTTACAGGTGGGATCGTTCCGCGAGAGAGCTCGGGCGGAGATCTTGTTACGGCAGATAAATGAAAAAGGCTTTGACGCTTTTGTCGAACAGACTCTAGTCAAACCCAGCGAAACCGCCTACCGGGTGCGCCTGGGTCCCTACCGAGAATTAGTCGCGGCGCAGGAAACGGCTCAAGAGATTCTCAGCAAAAGCGGACATCGGGTCATGATCCTGCCGGTTCAGGCGGCGCCATCGTCGCGCGGCGATCCAAGTTAAGTCCCTTAGACCTCGATCACCATTCCATCTTTTGCCACGGTCAGCCTTGCGTCCAAATTCTCGGCGCGCGCGAGCATGTCCTCGCCGAGATGGGTGAGCACAAGCTTCTTGCATGCCAAGCGCGCCAGGTTTGACCGCAGGATCTGGTAATTCACGTGCATGCCCGGCTCCTCGTGATAAAAAGAACACTCGCACAGAAACAGATCGGTGTCGCGTGCGTGCTCGATGAACAAATCGGTCCATGCCGAATCGCCGGAAAAAAGGATCTGCTTGCCTTGGTAAGCGACCTTCAGCCCGAGTGAAATGTCATTCATTTGATGCGGCACGCGAAATGGAAAAACCTCGATGTCCTTGACGCTCTGCAGTTTTTCGGGAGTCAAAACTTGGAAACGGAGGAACGGCGTTTCCTTGGCGCCGCCGTACATCAGGTCGAACAGTTGGCGGACCCGTTCTTCTGTTCCGGGCGGACCGGCGATCGTTAGTGGGCTGTGCGGTGGTTTGTGATAAAGATATTCGATTAAAAAAAATGGCACGCCGCCGAAGTGATCGCCGTGCAGATGGCTTAGCAGGATCGCATCCAGACGGCGCGGTTCGATGGCGGCGCGCTTCATCGCCGGCAACGTAGTTGGACCGCAGTCCAAGAGAAACAACCGGTCAGCGGCCTCGATCAGGTAGCCACTTTGGTTGCGTCCGCCGCTGCCGAAGGCGTCGCCGCAACCGAGAATATGCAGTCTCATCGCGCTTTATCAGTTCCTCGCCAGCGATCTCTTTTTGCACTCATTAACACTCGGTCGCACGGCTTGCAATGAAATGGGCCGGTCCATAATTATTGAACGCGCGCTCGCGCCAACGAAGTTGCTTTTTAGTGGCCGTGCGAATAAAGTGCAAAGCGTGAGAGTTTACAAACGTCCGTTCTTCACATCTTATGCAACTAGCCTTTGGATCCGTTTTCTTCGCTTCAGCCTGCAATCGCACAAAAAACTGGAAGCTGATTTAGACAAAGTTGGCCTCACGTCGCCACAGTTTTACGTGTTGGCGACGATCGGCTACGCCGGTGGACTGCCCTTCGGCGAGATCGGCGCAAAAATGATGGTCACCGTCAGCAATCTCACCGGCATTGTCGACCGTCTCGAAGAGAAAAAGCTGGTCACGCGCAAGCGCGACGAAAATGACCGCCGCGTCGTGCATGTGGTGCTGACCGACAAAGGGGCCAAGGTGTACAAGAGTACGATTCCCCTTTTTGAATCGAGCGTCTCGAAAATCTTCACAATACTCGCTGGTCCAGAACAGAAAGAACTCTCCGCGCTGTTGCGCAAGCTCAATCAAGAATCGTTGACGAATTGATTAAAGCGCCGACGGCGTTTTCCGACTGACTTCCAGCGGATCGAGCCTAAACCACCCCGTTCGCGCCGCTTCGCCGACTTGCAATCTGGCAGCGCGCTTGAACGACAATTATTGACAGTTCGAAATGGCGAGCTATAAAGGTTAAGGCTTTAACTAATTTTGCTTGAACGCGGTTCGATGAAAAACGAAGAGAAAAAATTGCTCGGGCTCGAACGGGTCAAAAGATGGCTCTACGCCAAAGATTTGAGCGAGCGCAGCAGCGGCTGCGTTCTGTGCGGCTCCTGTTACGGCCATGGTCCGGCCAATCCAATGGAAGATGTGGTGGGACCGAAAGAGAAGTGTCCACCCTATGAGTTTTATCGCTTCCAGCGTCACACGCCGAAGTCGCGCTGGCTGATGGCGCAGCGGGTTTTTCACGGTCTGGATCCGATTACGCCTGAGCTCAAAGAAGTCATCTACGCCTGCACGAATTGCCTGATGTGCCAGGAACTTTGCGGCGTGCGCGACGACGGTTATGGACCCTGGGATATCACCGTGGCCATGCGCGAGGAGATCACCGAGAAGGAAGGTCCGATCGAGCCGCATCGACCGATTTACGAAGGCTTGCGCCAACATGACAACCCGTGGGCGCAGCCAAAGGTCGACCGGGGCGCTTGGGCCGAGGGGCTTGGGCTCAAGAAACTGGGCGAGTCCAACGCGCGCACCTTGCTTTTCGCCGGCTGTTCGGCGGATCGTTCGAGTGGCCGGAGCGGCGCGGTCGCGCTCGCCAAGATCATGCAAAAGGCGGGCGAAGATTTTGTCTTTCTCGGCAGCGAGGAAAAATGCTGCGGCCTTTATGCCTTCGACCTCGGCTTCCGTCGCGAGTACGAACGCTTGAAAGAAAATAATCTGGCGACAATCGCTGCCGGCGGTATTACCCAAGTGGTTGTCGCCTGCGGCAGTTGTCAACGAATCTGGCGCGAATACGCCAAGACCGGCGCTGGCCAATTTGAAGCGCTGCATGGCATTGAATATGTCGCCCGGCTGCTCGATTCGGGTTCTCTAAAATTTACCAAGCCGATAAAGAAGAAAGTCACCTACCACGACTCCTGCCATCTCGGCCGCGGCTGCGGCGTTTATGAGCCGCCGCGAAGAATTCTTCGCGCGATTCCCGGCCTCGAGCTAGTCGAGATGGAACGTAATCGACGCTGGAGCTGGTGCTGCGGCGGCGGGGGTGGAGTGCCCGAAGCGGATCCCGAGCTGGCGCAGTGGAACGCCGCCGATCGCTTGCGTGAGGCCGCGGCCACCGGCGCCGAAGTCGTGCTCACCTCGAGCGCGCTCTGCGGGCGGTCTTTCGCTGACCTCAAAGAACCTGCGTTGCCGACGCAAGATTTGCTCGAATTTATCGATCAGGCGCTCTGATCATGCTTAAAGAAGCACACTTTACGCCGCAACGCATGCTGTCGATGCTCGGTCTCAAGCCGGACTCCCTCGGCGCTTACGCGCTGATCCCCGGTCCTAAAGAACGCAGCGAAGCGATTTTACGATTGCTGGAAAATCCGCAAAAGAATTTCACTTTTCTCGATTACGAGATGTACACGGGGGCGCTCGACGGCAAGCGCGTCACGGTCGGCAATGGCGGCCGTTACGCGCCGGATACGGCGATCACCACTGAAATTCTCTGCGGCGCCGGCGCTGAGGCATTGATCCGCGTCGGCAGTTGCGGCTCGCTGCAGGAAAACGTAAGCATCGGCGATCTGGTGATCGTTACTGGGGCGCTGCGCGGCGAAGGCACCTCGCGCTACTATGTCGCGGAGAATTTTTCCACTATTGCTCACCCGGAGATTGTCGACGCTCTCAAGAAGGCCGCCGACAGTTTGAACGTGCGCTATCATCTCGGCTGGATCTTCACCACCGACGCGCTGTTTCAGGAAACTCCGGAGCTGATTCAGCAATTGAGCGAGCAAAACCTCTCGAGCATCGACATGGTGACGTCGACCTTTCTGACGATCGCGCAGGTGCGCGGCAAGAAGGCCGGTGCCGTGCTAGCGGTCTCCGATGAATGTCTCCACGGCAAGTTTGGTTTTCGCGATCCGCAGTTCTTCGAGGCGGAGAAAAAAACCATCGATGTGGCGCGCAAGGCGTTGCAATATCTGTAAACCACCACGCGCGTCCCGTTAAAGTTATGAATGTCAATCCGAGTCCGTTGTTCGAACCGGTGTTGTGGGATGGCGACGGGTTTAAGATTCTCGACGAGACCCTCGTGCCCGAGGAAATCCACTACATCCAAATCAGCGAAGTCGAGCAAGCGCTCGACGCCGTGCGCGAAATGAAAACCCGCGCCTTCGGGCAGGTGCTGGCCTTTCTTTATAGCGGCGCGCTGTTGGCGCAACGTGATACGCACAGCGATGCCGCCGCGCTGCGGGCGCGCATCGCAGAAATGACGCAGCAATTTTGCGCCGCCCGGCCGACCTTCGATTTTCGCGGCCTCGAGTGTTTCTTTGACGAATGGTTCGTCCGATTGCCTGCCGGCGCCGCCGCCGGCGAGACTATCGGCAGGCAGGCGCGCGAATTCGGCCAGCAGATCATGCACGCGCGGCAAGCCCGGGCGCGCCGGGCGGCAGCCATATTGCCGAATCCGGCGCGCGTGCTGACGCATTGCAACGTGAGCGGTGAGCTGGTTGCCGTCGCTCAGTGTTGTCGCGAGTTGAGCAAAGAGTTTTCCGTGGTCGCCACGGAAACGCGGCCCTACCTGCAGGGCGCGCGCTTGACTGCTTGGGAGCTTGCTCAAGCGGGCGTTGCGGTGTCGCTGATTCCCGATGCCGCGGTGGCACAGGTAATGGCTGCGGGTGAAGTCAACGCGGTGATCGTCGGCGCCGATCGCGTGGCGCAAAACGGCGATATCATCAATAAGGTCGGCACCTATCCGCTGGCGCTCATGGCGCGCGAGTACGGCGTACCGTTTCATGCATTGGTGCAGGATCCGCGCTCGTTGGAACGAGGCATCGATGTGCCGATTGAGGAACGCCCAGTAGCAGAGTTGCTGAAGTTTCAGGGACAGCCGATCACCGTCGTTGACGATCCCGTTCTCAACGCGCGTTATCCGTCGTTCGATGTCACGCCGGCACGACTGGTTACCCATCTGATCGGCTTCGATGATCTCTACACGCCGGAAACTTTTCGCCGCAAGTATCAGATCGCGGCAACGCCCGATCCGGAAAAGGCAAGCGAAGACGGAAAATATATTCTGATTTACGGCGTGCCGCCGAAGAATCAATATGCCTTTTTGCTGAGCGCCCTGAAGGCGGAGCAAGCCGCAAGCATTCTCGTGCCCGAGATGCGGCCGCAGCTCTGGGGCGCGCAGGTGGTCGCGCGCGAGCTATTGAAGCGTCGCGCGCCGACGACCCTGATCTCCGACAATGTCATGGGAACGCTTTTCGCCCAAGGCGAGATTCGCAAGCTGTGTCTGTTTTACGAAAACCTAGCGGCGGAGGGGCCAAGCGGGATTTGCGGGTCGTTGCTCGCCGTTCAGTTGGCGCGCCTGCACGGCGTTGCCATTGAGCTTTTCAACGGCGACGCATGCAAAGCTTCGACTCCCGACAACGATGTTTCGACCTTCTTGGGCAAGGATATCTGCCCTGCGGGTGTTGCCGTTCGTCCGCTTGAATCGGAAGTAGTGCCCTGGTCGCTGTTCAAGAATTAATCGATGACTACCCTCGAACGCGAAATGATTCGGCTGGGGCAAGCTGCTCTTTGAGCGTCGGCTGGTCAGCGGCTGGGGCGGTAATCTAAGCTGCCGGCTCGACAAGAAATGTTTCATGATTACCGGACAGCATGCGCCGCTCGGTTTTCTTTCGCCCAAGGATTTGGTGGCGCTCGATCAGAACGGCAAACCGATCAACACGGCGCAGCGGGCGTCGAGTGAAACGCCGATGCATCTGGCCGTGTACGCCGGCACCGACGCGCAGGCGATCGTCCACGTCCACCCGCCCATGGTGCTCGCTTTTTCGCTGACGCATGAAAGCTTCGTGCCGCTTAGCTATGAAGAGAAATATACGATCGGCGAGGTGCCGATCATTCCCCAGGACACGCCGACGGTGACTCGGCCGCAGGCGGTCGTCGAAGCGCTCAAATACCATCCGGTGGTGATTATCAAAGGACACGGCACCGTCGCTATCGGCAAGGATTTTCAGGAAGCCTTTCTGATCACCGATTTGCTCGAAGAGGCGGTGCATTGCCAATTTTTTAAAGAGCGGGTAGGCAAAGGCGGGGCGCCGCCGGCTGATTCGACAGAAAAGCCGACTGGGGTGGGGGTGCAATCGGGAAAAGGCTATGCGCTATTCTCCCAAGAACACATGCAAGCATTGGTCGATAGCGCCAATCAGGATTCGCAATTTCGTGCCGATGGCGCCGCCACGAGTTTGACGACCTCGTTGACGCTCTTACTCGAAGAGGGCGGCAAGACTTGGACGGTGCAATTTCGCGATGGCACGATTACCGAACTCAATCCCGGTGACGGCGGTGAGTTCTTGATCGGCGGTCAAGCGGAGTGGTGGCGCGCGGTGTTTAACAATCGCATCGACGCGTTCATGGCGACCCAGCAAGGAAAATTAAAATTACAGCGAGGCGAGCTGGCGCAATTGTCGCGCTGGTACAAACCGTTTCAGAGGGCATTTGCAATATGGCAAACCATACCGATTCAGTAGGTTTTTTTGCGGCTGAAGTTCTGGAAAAAACCGCCGCTCGTCAAGCGCAAAAAACCGCGATTATCGCGAAGGAGGAGCAACTAACGTTTGGCGAGTTGAATCACCAGGCGCAGGCGTTGGCCTCGCATCTGCAAAGGGAAGGCATCCGCCGGGGCGACCGGGTCGGCCTTTTGCTACCCAATTCCACGGCGATACCGCTCAGTTATTACGCGACGCAGAAAATCGGCGCGGTGACGGTCATCCTCGACGCCCGGCTCAAGGGAAAAGAGCTGCAAGGGGTTTTAAGCGATGCCGATCTGAGTTTGCTGATCGTGCACAGCCAGTTATTTTCGGAAGTCGAAGAAAATTTTAAAACACTCACGTCGATCCCGACCTGGATTGTCAACGGCACCGGCACGCGCAGCTTTGAAAGCCGGCGCGCGACATCGGCCGGGACGGTGTCTGCGCCAAACTTGCAAGCCGACGACGACGCATTGATTCTCTACACATCGGGCACCACCGGCGAGCCCAAAGGCGTGGTGTTGAGTTATCGCAATCTCAACCAGTATCCGCGCGTGATGGGCGAGTTCGGCATCACCGACACATCGACGATCCGCGGCTGTATCTTGCCGATGTCGCATATCGTCGGGCCAGTCGTCTGCAACGAACTAGCCGAGCGCGGTTACACGCTGGTGATCTTCGATCAGATCAATCCGATCACGCTTTTGGAGGGCATCCAAAAATACCGGGTCAGTGTTTTTGAAAGCGTGCCGATCGTCTTCCAGCTCTTGATGGGAGTAAAAAATCTGGCGAGCTATGATACCAGCAGCGTGAAAATCGCCGCGATGATGGGCACCAGCATTCCGCTGCCGCTCTTGCGTGCCTTTCAATCTGCCCAGCCGCATATCAAAGTCATTCAAGGTTACGGCTTGACGGAGACCTCTCCGCTAATCACTTTGGTAGAGCCGAACCAGGCCGAAGCAAAAGTGGGCAGCATCGGCCGGGCCGTGCCGGGTGTCGAAGTTAAGATCATCGACCAGGCAGGCAATGAGCTGGGCGTCGATGAGCCCGGCGAGATCATCACCCGCGGTCCTCACGTGATGAAAGGTTATTTTCGCCGGCCCGACGCCACCGCCGAGCGGGTTCGCGACGGCTGGCTTTATACCGGCGACGTCGGCAAACGCGGCACGGACGGCTACTATTACCATCTCGGCAGGCGCGACGACATGATCATCACCGGCGGGCTCAACGTTTACCCCGCTGAAGTGGAAAACCTGATCTATACTTATCCAGGCGTGCAGGAAAATATCGTCTTCGCAATACCGGATGGCAAACGCGGCCAGGTGATCGGTGCCGCCGTCGTGCCCCGTCCCGGCGCGCACCTCAGTGAAAAAGAGTTGTTGGCGTTTTTGCGCGCTAATTTGGCCAATTTCAAAGTGCCGGATAAAATCGTCGTGCGCGATTCACTGCCGCGCACTTCGTCCGGCAAATCGATTCGCGACGCGCAAACCTTGCTGGCGAATTAACGGATTCTAGCCGTGGCGGCGCAAACGATCGAAGGCGAGGAGTTGATCGCGACGATTAAGAACGCCGCCGGTCTCATTCTCGCGGTTACCGAGAATCGCAACTGGATCGAAGTTTTCTTCGAAGGCGATTTAATGCACACTCAGACCGTCAATTTGCCGGCAGGCCGCATGTTCGACGTTTACATCGAAGAGATTCCCCATAAAACAACCGTTTACGAACATCCCCGCACGATGATTTTGTTCCACGGCCCGTGCGATCTTCAAATCATTCGGGAAGGCGATAAAGTGATTGTGACAGGGATCGCGCCACACCAAGATTTCGCCTGATTGCCCATAATGCTCCACAAATCCTGAATTCCGGGTAAACCTTCGGCGCTCTGCTGCCGATAGCATAACTGTGAGGATTGAACCGCCACGCGCTGCCGCTGCGGAGTTTGGCCAAGAGCTCGACGCTGTCGTCATTGAAGAGCTTGTCGATGGATAGCTGGTTTTCGATATCCGCCGGGGGGTGCGTTGATGGAAGTCAATGATCTCGGGTCGCTTGCGGTCGGGCAGAGACTGCGACGGGAACTTGATCTTTAGCTCGTTCGGAGCAAAGTACTGCGAAGAACCGTGCCGAACCAATCTTTCAAATCCGTTTGGCGCTCGCCCCCTGCCGGTCTCCTTTTGGATGCAAACGAAATCCATGTTTGGCTGATTGAGGCGGCGGAAACCGCCGCCGACAACTTAGGCGCATACGCCGCTCTGCTATCGGCTGCAGAACAGGCTCGCGCCGATAGGTTCAAGTTTGCCAAAGATCGTTTGCTATTCACGGTCGCACACGCCGCTTTGCGCTCGATCTTGGCGCAATATACAGAGACTCTCCCCGGAAACTTGCAGTTCGACCTCGGCGGCCACGGCAAACCAAAACTAGGCGCACCCCAGGCGGAAAGCCGAGTTGCCTTCAACCTTTCTCATTCTCACGGCGTGGCCTTACTGGCCGTAGCTCGTTCTCGTGAAGTCGGTATCGACGTCGAGTTTGTCAACGCGGATTTTGCCTTCGATGAAGTCGCCGAGCGATTTTTTACCGCCGGCGAGGTAGCCGCGCTGCGCGCCCTGCCGGCGCACCTGCGCCGCCAAGCGTTTTATAAATGTTGGACGAGCAAGGAAGCGTTCCTTAAAGCGAAGGGCACCGGCCTATCGGGCGACTTGGATGAGGTAAACATAGGCCTCGCCGCAAGCCGGCGAACAGGCGCGGATCGACGCCAACGTACCGGGCTGGTCATTGATCGAATTGAACGTCGTCGCCGATTATGAGGGAGCGTTGGTATACGAGGGTCGAGCCCGCTACAATCCAACTCTATCGCTGGGAATCTTAGCCGCTATGGTGCTTCAGTGAATCTTGAAAACGCCGGAAAAAAATCGAAAGCAAGTCGACCTTTTTCACCGCCGCGGTTTTTTACGACGTGCAAAATGATCGCCTGATTGGGTTCGGTCAGTTTCCTGGTGCGTTCACGGTCTTGTTCCAGCACCAAGATTACGTCCGGGCTCGCGACTTTCTCGCGCCACGCTTCCCCAGCCATGCCTCCGGCGTCAAGACTCGGCCACACGGCCCACACAGGCATGTTGAGGCTCACGGCGATTTCTTGTAGCTGCTCGGCGACAAGCGGCAAGCGCATGTCCAACGGTTGATCGGCGCCACCGAGCCGCTGGCAATCGTCGATAACAATCATCATTTGCTCTGAGCCGCTGCGCGCGCGATTGTGGGTAATTTGCGCTTCGATCGCCTGCACGGTCGTGCCGCGTTGACACTCGATCAGGTAGCTCAAGTCGAGCCAGCTCTTGGCGTCTTCGGCCGAGCGTTTCAGTTTTTCCCAACTCGGCGGCAGGTCGCTAGCTTCACTGCCGGCTAATCGCGGCACACCGTACCAGTGCAGCAGATAAGCGCTGCCGCGACGGATCTCGCGTTGATCCAGCCCGCTCAAGCGCGCGAGCGTTCTTATGCGCAATTCTTTCTTGGTTTCCGCGAAGCTAAAATACATTCCCGTCACCCGGCTGTGCATGGCGGTTTGATCGAGGAGCTGTTTGGCGAAGGCGGTTTTGCCGCTTGCGGGTGGTCCGATGAATAGGTAAAGCCCCGGCCGCATGCCGTCCAAGGCGCGGCTCAAGTTCACAAAGCCAGTTTCCCAGCCGCTGATTTCCTTTACCGCGTGCTCGCTTTGCAGTTCTCCCAAGACCGCGTCAAGGGCGGCGCCTTCGGATTCTATGATCGGTTCTTTCGCCATGCTTCGGAGCGCAGCCTAGCGATTTTGTTTTCGCGCGGCAAGGCACAGTTTTTGGCATTGACAGGCGTGATTGGCCATATTACCCCTTAGTTGTCACGACCGGCCATGTATTAGTTTCCAATCAGGAGGTGACCAGCCATGGAAAAAGAAAAGCAGAAATTCTCCCGACGCTCGTTTCTCAAAGGTATCGGCGGCGGCGCCATCGGTACGGCGGTGGTCTCGACCGGACTGGTGAAAGTCGATCCGGCGCAAGCGTACATCGCCGAAAGCACGGGCACGGCGCTCGGCAAGACCGCGGTGGCGCTTAAAGTCAACGGCAAGAGCTACCGCGTCGAAGTCGAGCACCGTCAAACCCTCGCCGAAGTATTGCGCGACGAGCTGGGACTCACGGGTACCAAGATCGGCTGCGACCGCGGCGAGTGCGGCGCTTGCACGGTGATCATCGACGGCCGCAACATGTATTCGTGCAGCCAATTAGCGGTATGGATGCAGGGCAAGGCAATCGTCACCGTCGAGGGGCTGGTAAAGGGCGACAAGCTCGATCCGGTGCAGGAAGCATTTATCGAACACGACGGGCCGCAATGCGGCTTTTGCACTTCCGGACAGATCATGTCCGGCAAGGCGCTGCTGATGAAGAATCCTAAACCGACGGAAGCCCAAGCGCGCCGCGGTTTGTCCGGCAATCTCTGCCGCTGCGGCAACTACAATCGCGAGGTCGCCGCCGTGCTCGCCGCCGCGGCGAAGGCGAGTTAAGGGAGGTCGTTATGGCACAAGCACAAAAAGAATTTTCCGTCGTCGGCAAGAAGACTCCGCGCATCGATGCCTACGAGCGCGTGACCGGGCAAGCGCAGTACACCGGCGATCTTCAGCTTCCTGGTATGCTCTACGCGCGTGTCCTGCGCAGCAACGTGCCGCATGCAAAGATTATCGGGATCGATACTTCCAAAGCGGATAAACTCCCGGGCGTGAAGGCGATTATTCATCACGGCAACGCGCAGGTGCCGTGGTCGAGCGGCGGGCTCACCCATCAGCCGCTATATTTTCAACAATCCGGTGCGTTATGTCGGCGATCCGGTGGCGGCGGTGGCCGCCACCGACCGGCATATCGCCGAAGATGCCTTGAAATTGATCGACGTCAAGTACGAAAAGATCCCCTACGTGCTGGACGCCAACGAAGCGCTCAAACCCGACGCGCCGAAGATCGCGCCCAACGGCAATCTTTCCGTCGGCAAGGGAGCGTTCAGCGCGCCGATCGAAGAATCCTGGGGAAATGTAGAGCAGGGATTTAAGGAAGCTGACCGGGTATTCGAAGACACGTACATCAGCAAGCATGTCAACAACGCGCAGATGGAGCGGCGCGTCAGCATCGCCAAATGGGACGCGGGTAAGCTCACCGTTTACGCTTCGACCCAAGGGGTTTCCAACGCGCGCACGGATATCGCCAAGGATTTTGGTCTGCCGCTGAGCAAAGTGCGGGTGGTGTGCAAATACATGGGCGGCGGCTTCGGCAACAAGAATCAGGCGCAGGACTACGACTACATGGCGGCGATGCTTGCTAAAGCTGCCGCGCAGCCGGTCAAGCTCGAATTCACCCGCGAAGACGATTTCATCGGCATGCACGGACGCTGGTCGTCGGAGCAGCACTACAAAGCCGGCGTTAAAAACGACGGCACGATTACCGCTGTCACGCTTGACGCTGTAACCAATATGGGCGCGTACCGAAAGCAGAGCGGCAATTTAAGCGGCACCGATTTCTACAACATCCCGAACTTTAAAAAAGTCATCAAGCCGGTGCACACCAACACGGTGGTGGCCGCCAACTATCGCGCACCGGCTTATCCGCAATCGGTGTTCGGTTTCGCGTCGTTTCTCGATCAGATCGCCTTTGAGTTGGGCATCAATCCGCTCGATATGTTCATGCGCAACCGCGCGCAAAAATCCAAAGGCAAGCTTGCCTTCACTTCGAACTATTTAGAGCAGTGCATCCTCGAAGGCTCGAAGCGAATCGGCTTTAGTGACAAATGGCACAAGCCCGGCGCCATGGCCGGTCCGAACAAACATGGCATTGGCATGGCGCTCGGCGGCTATCCATTTCGCCCGGGTCTCGGCGCCGCGACGATCCGCATCAATCCGGACGGCACCGCGCATGTTTTGGTCGGCGTCACCGACATCGGCACCGGAGCGAAATCGACGATGGCGATCATCGCTTCGGAAGCGCTGGGGATTCCACTCAATCAAATTCAGCTCACTAACGGTGATACCGATGTGACGCCTTATTCGGTCGGTGAGTCGGGCAGCCGCACGACCGCGTTTACCGGACCGGCGGTCGTGGCGGCGGCAGAAGATGTGCGCAAGCAAATTTTTGCCCTAGCCGCGCCAAAGCTAAAAGCCAAACTCGAAGATCTTGACCTCCGCGATAGTCAGGTTTTTCTCAAAAGCGATCCTGCCGAGAAGACGCCTCTGGAACAAATCGTAAAAGACAGCGGCGATCTCATCGGCCGCGCCACGACCAATCCGAATTTTCCCAAAGAGATGGACGGTAAATGCTTTTCAGCCCACTTCGCCGAGGTCGAAGTCGACACCTGGACGGGGCATGTGCGCATCACCCGATACGTCGCGGCGCACGACAGCGGCACGATCCTCAATCGCCTGACCGCGGAAAGCCAGATCAAAGGCGGCGTCGTGCAGGGTATCGGCATGGCGTTTTCCGAAGAGCTATTGATCGATCGGGTGACCGGGATTCCGATCAATCCGAACTACCGTGACGCCAAGGTACCGACGCATTTGGAAGCGCCCGAAGTCGAAGTCATCTTTGTCGAGCATTTTGATCCCTACGGCGTCTTTGGTGGCAAAGTAGTCGGCGAGCCGCCGATCACGGCGGCCGTGGCAACCATCGCCAACGCGATTTTCAACGCCACCGGCAAACGGTTCAAAGAGCTGCCGATCACGCCCGACAAGATCGTCCGCGCGGTTCAGGTTTAAATGAGAAGGGAGCCGTCATGAAGAGCTTCGAAAATATCGATGTGAAAAGCGTCAAAGAAGCGGTCGGTCTGCTGCAAAAATTTCACCAGCAGAAAAAAACCGCGGCGGTGGTCGGCGGCGGCAGCGAGTATTTGCAGTTGATGAAGGATCACGTCGTCGAGCCCGATTATCTGATTAATTTGAAGACGATCCCTGGCCTTGACTATATCAAAGAAGAGCGCGGTGGGTTTCGCATCGGAGCACTGGCCAAGCTCGCGGACATCGAAGAACACCCGGCGATTCGGGAAAAACTGCTGATACTTTCCGACGCGGCGGGCGAAGCGGCGTCGCCGCAGATCCGCAACGCCGGCACGATCGCCGGCAACATTTGTCAGCGGCCCTTCTGTTGGTATTTTCGTTCGTCGAATTTCACCTGTCTGCGCAAAGGCGGTCAGGTTTGCTACACGGTGACAGGCGATAGCCGTTTTCATGCGATCCTCGGCGCCGGGCCGAGCTACATCGTGCATCCATCCGATACCGCGCCCGCGCTGGTGGCTCTCAATGCGCAAATCAAGATCGCCGGACCGGCCGGCGACAAGACGATTCCGTTAGAGAAATTTTTCGTGCCGCCTTCGGTGGACTACAAGCGAGAAAATATCCTCGGCCCCGGCGAGGTCGTCACCGAACTGTTCGTGCCGACACCCAAAGCCGGCAGCAAGGGCTTCTATCATAAAGTGCGCGAGCGACTGGCGTGGGACCATGCCATCGTTGCCGTCGCCACGATTGTCGAGAACAGCGGCGGCTCAGTGCGCGAAGCGCGCGTTGTCATGGGCGGCGTCGCGCCGATTCCCTGGCGAGCGGCAAAAGCCGAAGAATTTTTGCGTGGCAAAAAGACTCGATCAAGCAACGGCGAAACAGGCCGGCGAGATTGCCCTCGAAGGCGCTAAACCGCTAAAAGACAACATTTACAAGGTGAAGCTGGCGCAAGACCTAATTCAGCGTGGCCTGCTCGCGTCGGTTTAGCCAATTCCGTTGGAGCGAATATCGGCTGACCGCTGCGCTGCGCCGTGTTCCATGTTCAAACAAAGCCCGTACGGCCCGGTTCGTTACGGGCTTTGTTTTGGCTTGACGCTCCGGCCATAAGCCCTTAGACTCACAGGCTCATGTTTTCCGACCTGGCAAAATCGCGAAGTTTCCAAATCGCTGTGATAGTCCTACCGCTTGCCGGTATAGGATTATTTGCGCTTAAAACAACTGGTTCCCGGAATCAGTCTTGGACTCTCCGCGGATCGAGTGAAATGAGTGGCGTCGACGCGATCGCCAAGATGAGAGCGACCCTCGATACTGACCGAGCCCTTTTGGTTGATTACGAACAGAAACAAACCAAGTTAAGGGCGGAAGTCATCAAAAGGCGAAAGCTCTATCAGGAGGGCCGAATCTCGCAGGATCAAGTCAAAGAAGCGGAGCAAGCTTTTGTTGCAGCGCTCAATCGAGTTCATGAAATGCGCCATTCCGTGCTTGAGACGGACATCGCGATCACCGAGGCTGTTTTAGGAGAAAAGGTGGAGCGCATGCCGGCGCTGCCGGTAAACGGCTTCAGTGAAACAAAGGACGTGGCCCGTTTTAACGGTGGCTTTAAATGGTCGTTAAGGGAGGCGCCGCGGCTTGAAAGATATTTCACGCAAACCTTCGGCCGGCGCTTGCCTGTCACAGCGTTGGGCCAGTCAGAGACGCACAATCGCTTAGGTTTCGATCATCGCGATTCCATGGACGTGGCGCTCCATCCCGACAGTGCCGAAGGCAAAGCGCTCATGGATTATCTGCGTAGATCGGGCGTTCCGTTTATTGCCTTTCGCAGCTCCGTGCCGGGCGCTTCTACCGGTCCGCACATCCACGTCGGCAGACCTTCGGGACGACTCCATCACGACTGAAATCCAATTCTGCTTCCACATCATTCTACGGTTTTCGATCCACTCGCCTGGTATGCGACGCTATCCTTCCCTGTAAACTTCCGTAGTTAGTCTGTGAACCAGTGTTTACACAGCGCTAACCCCCACGTTTCCTTATTCATTCTGTGCTGATCGCGTGTGCGTGCTGTCAACGCTGAGGTCACGTCGCGCCCCGAAAATTTTCTCCGTCATCCGTAAACCTTCATGTAATTGAGTATTTATCAATCTCGCGCAAGTGGCATTTGCGTTGCGTTAGGCGACTTACGTCGCAGTAAAAGTCGCTGATCTTTTTAGCTGGCCAAGGCAAAGGTCCAAAAATTTATGCAGCTTGGTCTTACTGATCGAAGAGAGTTTGATTCAACAGCGCGAGAGAAGGATCACAACAACGTGGCCAACGTCGACCCCAGCGTCATACAAACTCTTCTTGATGATATTGAACGGCTCAGAAAAACGATCATTGATTTCATGGGCTCCAGGTCAAGCCGGCTCGAAGACAGTAAATTAGATAAAGTGCGCGCTGCTGTGCTTGGCGGTGCCGCGCAGTTCGATAGCGTTCAATGGTGCCGGTTGAGCGAACAGAGACAAAAGGAACTACAGGAGCAACTGATCATGGTTCGAGATACACTTTTACGAGATACACTTTTAGATGTGGCGAGGAGAGAAGGTCGTGATGAGCCAAGCGGCATCCCCGACGGGTTGGCCTCGACCAAATCGATCATCTGGCTGGCGATTTTCGGATTCGTCTTCGCCGCGACTTTGCTCTCGCTGATTCGCTAAGACCGGTGCGGCTAAACCTTCCGGTGTGACCCGTATTAATAATTTGCCGTTGTTTCATTAGCCCACAACCTCACGGTTAGTCGGGCTGCTCCGCGCCGTTTTCGTGCTCCGCCAAGTCGGCGAGTTCTTGCTCAGACTTTGCGTCCCCTATGATTGAGCGTGAGGGGATTCCTGACGCTCGTCATTTTTTGACGTTAGCTTAGCCGATGTTTCGACGCGGATCGCTATGCCAAAGCTCGCTTACTCAGGACGGATTTTTTTTAGCAGTTCTTGCAAGTGATTAATCGGGATTGCGTAGGAGATGCCGCTGGGTTTTTGCAAGACGGTTTCCTTGGTTTCTTGGATGAACACTTTGTTGATAATGCCCACCACTTGTCCGCTGTCGAGTTGGTAAAGCGGGCTGCCACTGTTACCGGGGTAGGCTGTGGCGTCGAGTTGGAAGACATCATAGGGCGCGGTAAGCCGGATTAAGACTTTCTTGTCCAGTTGCTGGCCGGAGAGCTGTGGAATTACGACCGGCGTTACCGCTGAGATCATGGCTTTGTGCGTCACCGCATTCAGACCTAAAACCATTCCGATCGGAAAGCCGGTAAAGGCGTAGGTTTCGCCCTCGCGCACGCGGCTGGAGTCACCGATTGTCAAAGCGGTTAGCGGTCGGCCGGAAATTTTCAGGATCACGAGGTCATGATCGAGGTCTTCAACGAGCTTGGTCGCTTCGCGTATCTCAATCCTGTCGGATTTGCCGCTAAATATCGTGAGCGTTTCTTTTTTTTCCGTATCTATTTTTTCCTGCAAGACATGGGCGTTGGTGACAACGTGCAGGCCATCCGCGACAATGAAGCCGGTGCCACGAAAGATCGATGGTGGTCTGCGGGTTTTCTGGAAAGTCCCGATGGCTACGATCGACGGCTTGATTTTTTCGATGGTGTCAGCCAGATTTTGCGCTTGCGCGGATGGCACAGCCAGCCCAAGCAGACCGGCGATACAGCCTAACCCAAGCCAAACCCGAGGATGAGAAATTTTCATTTACTTCCGGTAAACGGGCAAAAAGCATTCACAACCGCAAGGCGCGATAGTACCGCGCGCTCACCTGGGTAACAACCATTTCCTTATCAATCCTTCCAGCCTCTCATTTGTGGTGTTGACCCGAGGTAGCGTAGTCCCTAGACTCAAGGGCGTGCTAAAGAAGCAATGAAGCGATCCTTGTTTTTCACGCTTATCGGCATGGCTACGCTCCACATGGCCTTGCCCTTTTTTGTCGATGCGGGAATCGCTCAGGACAATCTCAAGAATAGGCCGGCTCGTCCCTCTACCAATCGCCAAGTTGGTCCGACTGAGTCGGAGCTGACGCGCGCACGCAGCGATGTTATTCAAAAAATCAAAGAGACCCGCGCCGGCGCCGAGAAACTGCTCACGCTGCACGAATCCGAACGGCAGCGCGCCTTGGAGAGATATGAACAACAGCGAGAGCTCTACTATCAGGGCCTGATCGCGCGCAACGACGTTCTCAAGGCCGAGGATGCTTTGGCACAAGCCATAGTACGCATTAATGAGGACAAACGTTGGCTGGCGGAAACCGACATGGTGATTACCGAGGCGACGATGCGCGACGAACTTCTTCGTCTCCCCGGTTTAGCAGTGGGCGGCTACAGCGAGACTGCCGCCCTCCTGCGCTTTAATGGCGGCGCGTTGTGGTCCCTCGCCTTCGCACCAAAAATCGAAAAGTTTTATTTCGAAACCTTCGGTCGCCCGCTGCCGATCAGTGCCTTAGGCCAAACCCCAACCCACGACCGTCTGCACTTCGATCATCGTAACGCCATGGATGTGGCGCTTCATCCGGATAGTGCGGAAGGACGATCGTTGCTTAATTATCTACGCCAAGCGGGGATTCCATTTATCGCGTTTAGAAACGCGGTTCCGGGAGCTGCGACGGGAGCCCATATTCACATCGGCAAACCGTCGTCGCGAAACTGACGGCGGCTTGGATGGAGAGCAAAAACCGCGGCCGCGCGAAATAGTCACGTATTTAGTGTGCCAAAGAGAAAGGCGAACTGATTTATGCCGGCTATTCCGCTTCCCGCCTCGACCGTCGTGCTCGTGCGACCGGACGCCGCGCGCAGGTTTGAAATTTACCTGAACCGTCGTCCGGAACAGATGGATACCTACGCCGGCGTCTATGTCTTCCCCGGAGGAAGAGTTGAAGCCAGCGACTGGTCGACGGCGATGATTAGCTTAACCCGCGGCATCACGCCAGACGAGGCGCAAAAAAAACTTGGCGTAGATCTTCGACCGGAACTCTGTCTAGGCTACTGGGTCGCCGCGGTCCGAGAATTATTTGAAGAAGTGGGAATTCATTTTTTCCTCTCTGAGAGCGAAACGGATGGGGCGCAACCGCAGCAGACATTTCTTAATCGAGTAGCCGCTGAGCGAGCGGCCTTACAACGCGGCGAGATCGCTTTTGCCGATTTTCTTTTATCGCGAGCGGCTTTATTGTGATTTGGCGCGACTTCACTATATCTTTCACCGGATCACACCGGAACATTATCGCGTCCGCTTCGATACCCGCTTTTATCTCGCCGCTTTGCCGCCCGATCAGAGCCCCTTCGATGCGGTGGAAGAAGTCTCGGAAAGTCTCTGGATTTCTCCCGAACGGGCTCTCGAGCGCCACCAAGCGGGTAATTTTCCTATGATGCCGCCGACGTTGATGGTATTGCGCAATCTGAGCGCGCACCGAACCTGGGAGGAATTGCGTGACGCTTTTGACTTGCGCTAACGTAATGGCATCAACAACGCCGCGCCGAGCTGCCAACCAATCCTATAATTTGCCAAATTCTTCGATTTTGTAAGTGGCATCGTCCTTGCCATAAGGTGAAATTCTCTATGTCGATTAATTGCCCGGGAGCCGACGTTATGCTATGGCTACTCAAGATTCGCACGACTTCAGAATGCTCGCTCGTCCATTCGATCTCTTCGGTAATCCGCTAAAGCGCTTGATTCTAAACTTCGTCTAACAAGAGCCGTTATGCAGAATGCATCGCCCCCTATCGGGACCGTCGCCTATTTTTCCATGGACATCGCCGTCGATTCTAAAATTCCAACTTACAGCGGCGGCTTAGGTGTTTTGGCTGGAGACATGTTGCGCTCGGCGGCCGATCTGGAGCTGCCCATGGTCGCCGTTTCTCTAATCCACCGAAAAGGTTACTTCGATCAGCACCTTGACTCACGCGGCAACCAGTTGGAAAGTCCGGCCAAGTGGACACCCGAAGAATATCTCGTGCGTCTGCCGACCAAAGTGACGGTTTCAATTGAAAATCGAGAAGTGCGCGTGGGCGCCTGGAAGTACTTGTTTCAGGGCATCACCGGCCACACGGTGCCGCTGTTTTTTCTCGACGCAGATCTGCCGGAGAATACCGCCGCCGATCGCGGTCTGACGGATTTTCTCTATGGCGGCGATGAACGCTACCGCCTGTGCCAAGAAGTAATATTGGGATTGGCCGGCGTGGCGATGCTGCGCGCGCTCGGCTACGACGATATCGGCATGTTTCACATGAACGAGGGTCACTCGGCCTTCGCAACTCTCGCTCTTCTAGAAGAGCAATCGCGATCTTCGCCGGAGCGGGAATTTTCGGAGGTGGAGATCGAAACGGTTCGACACCGGTGCGCTTTTACCACGCATACGCCGGTGCCGGCCGGCCATGATCGTTTCAATGCCGAGTTGGTCTACCGAATCCTCGGCAACGGCCGGGCGACGGCTTTGGCGCAAATGCAGCTCCTGAACGGATTCCTCAATATGACCGAGCTGGCGCTGCGGCTGTCCGGCTTCGTCAATGCCGTGTCCATGCGCCACCGCGACATATCGCGCGCGATGTTCCCGAACCACAACATTCAAGCGATCACAAACGGCGTGCACGCGACGACTTGGACGAGCGCGCCGTTTGCGTCTCTGTACGACCGGTTTGCGCCCGGGTGGCGTCGTGACAATTGTTATCTGCGTTATGCGGTGGGCATCCCCCTGGCCGAGATTCGCCAAGCACATGGGAACGCCAAGAAAGAGTTATTCCAGCAAGTTCGTTGGCTCACCGGGACGCGACTGGACGAGAAAGTCTTCACTCTCGGCTTTGCGCGTCGCGCCACGGGATACAAGCGCGGCGACTTGATTTTCACCGACCGCGAGCGCATCCAGCAGATCGCCCGACAAGTCGGACCGATACAACTTATCTACGCCGGCAAAGCCCATCCACGCGATGAAAGCGGCAAGGCGATCATTCGCCACATCTTCGAAGCAGCGGCGGCCCTGGCTGACGACGTGCGGGTAATTTATTTGGAAAACTACGATATGGCCTTGGGCAAGCTGCTCTGTTCAGGTGTCGATGTTTGGCTCAATACCCCGCTAAGGCCGCAAGAAGCTTCCGGCACCAGCGGCATGAAGGCGGCGCTCAACGGTGTGCCAAGTTTCAGCGTGCTCGACGGTTGGTGGGTCGAAGGCCATGTTGAAGGAGTGACCGGTTGGTCGATCGGTGACGCGAACGAGAACGATACCGCCAGCGAAGCATTGTCGCTTTACACAAAGCTCGAAAATGTCATCCTGCCACTCTATTACAGAGAGCCTGACCGTTTTGCCCAAGTGATGCGCTCCGCCATCGCCTTCAACGGTTCCTATTTCAACACCCAGCGCATGCTCTGCCAATACGTCAAAAACGCCTACGCCGACGCCAGCGCGCGGGCCGGGTAAACTTTAGCTTAGCCTCTCTGAGCCGAACTCCTGGTCTCGGCCTTTTCAAGGCGATCAGCGGCGCGGCGGCGCCGTTTCCTCGATCAATTGTCTCAATTGTTCAAAATACCGGTCGCTGCCGACCAGATAGGTATCGTTGTGGCCCGCGCCAGCGAGCGTGATAAATTTCTTGGTTGCGGTGCCGCAGCGAAAACCAGCTTGCCTTGGTCGAAGGGCACGACTTCGTCGCGATCGCCGTGCAACTCCAATAGCGGTGTTTTAACGGCGCGGATTTTTTCCAGAACATCGTAACGGGTGCCGAGGAGCGGTCCGATCGGCAGAAATGAAAACATGGCTAGGCGATGGCGCGAATGGATGCGAACGGGCTTTCCAAAATCAACGCCTGACTGTCGAACTGGGTTGCCATCTCTGCAGCAACGGCGGCGCCGAGGGAGCGGCCGAAGAGAACCGTTTGCGCCGGATCGATGCCCAACGGATTGCGCGCAAAGTCGAGCGCCGCTTCACCGTCGAGATAAGTGCCTTCCTCCGAGGGCGCGCCTGGCGCTGCGCCCATAGCCTCGGTAGTCAGGATGAAAATATCGACTCGGGTTTTTTCATGGAGCAGCTTGATGTTCCCGCGCGATGGCCGATGTCGCCTGCGTTGCCGTGAAACTAAACCAGCGTGGAGCGCGCTTCGCGATGGCGAATAAACCAACCGTTTAGAACAACACCGCCGCGCGCGTTGAAATCCAGATTCTCGAAGTCGAGGTCGACATCTCGAGGCGATTGGTCGATCGTGACGCTGGGTTGGAAAATCACTCGATCTTCAAATCGGCAAGAGACAGCCATCAGGGAGATTGCCGTAAGCCAAAAAGCAGGCCAACCTAGCGTGATGTGGACTACCATTCGGCGCAACGCCTTCTACGGCGTCCTCGGCGCACCCGGAACGACTTGAGATAATCGTCATGCTTGCGGATCGTCATGAGCTCAAAAGACGCCCAGGCGCCATCAGGTGACAAAATCTTCCTTCAGCTGTCTTGCCATCTTGGCACCTCCAAACCAGAGCTTCTTTACCAACCGTGGCGATATAGCCGCGGTGGGAAAATTCGCCAGACGCGGCGCGCCGATCCACATGTGCTTCGCGGCAAATCTGAAAAAGAACCTTTTCACGCCATGGCAACTTTGCTATCATTTGAACGTAACGATGGAAACCCGCGGTCCCGACAACAAGTTACAAAGCTATTTTCTCAAAATAGTGCGGGAAAGCTTCTGGCAACTGGGTATCTACGACGCCACGGTTGCTGGATATGTGGCCGATGTCCTTGCGGAATTTGCCCGCAGTGATGCACTTTACAAATTTCGCGGCCGCGCCGGTCGCAAAGAAGATAGCGTGGTCGAAATGCTGGCGCGCCAACCGGCCGCTGGAGCGGCCGAAAGCGACGTTCTCAAAGAACGATCCTTGCGCAAGTACGTCGGCGATTACGCTTTGTTCATGAGCGGCATTTTTCGCAAGCACGTCGAGGGAAGCGGCTCGCTCGATTACTATATCCAGGAAGGCAGCCGCTCCTACTGGACTGTCTCCGAGCTCGACCTCTCGCTCTACCGTACGGGGTACTTTCTCTACCAGGAACTTTCGAAGAAGTTCGAATATTATTCCGGTGCGCTCGATTACACGCGCAAGGCTTATTTTGCATCGGCTCCCGGAGAAGATCCGTTTGCCGGATTCATGCGTCAAGTCGAAGGCTGGATCAAGGTCAATATCACGGAAAACTAGCTTGCCGCTCCCTTCTGAAACCCGCGCTCGCTCATCCTTCTATTCCTCTTCCGACGCGCGATCGTGAAAGCTTTACGCACTATTCTCCTCGTCGGGGTCATGGGGATCGCGCTCTCGGCCGGCCTATTTCTCTATTACATTTTTTATGCGCTGCCTGGCGAAGGACCGCTGCCGGCAGAAATCCGCGTCGAGCAGGGCGAATCTTTGGCCACCGTCGCGCGCAAACTAGGCGATCAAAAGATCGTCTCGAACGGCTTTCTGTTTTCGCTCTTGGCGCGCTTGAGCGGCGCTGAAAAGAAGATCCATCCGGGGCTCTATCGTTTTGAAACGAGGGTCGCGCCGCGCGATGTTTTAGAGCGCTTGGTTATGGGCAAGGGGATCTTCCAAACCGTGACGATTCCCGAAGGGCTGACCGTGCGCGAAATCGCCGTGTTGCTGGAAAATATGCAGATTGCCAACAAAGAAAAATTTCTTGCGGCGGCTGCCGATCCGAATTTACTGGCCGGTCTCGGCTTGCAAGACAAGGGGATTGAAGGCTACTTGTTTCCGAGCACCTATCATTTCGTTCCCTCGACGCCGGAACGGGACATCATTCTGACGATGGCCGAGCAGTTTCGTAAGGTTTCACTACCGCTGTTGGCCCAGCGCGAAGGGAACAGCAAATTGACTGCCCACGAAATTCTCACCCTAGCCTCGATCATCGAAAAAGAAACCGGTGTCGAAAGTGAACGTCCACTCGTCTCTGCGGTTTTTCATAACCGATTGCAGCGCCAAATGGCGCTGCAAAGCGATCCGACGGTCATCTACGGACTTAAAGATTTTAACGGCAATTTGACGCGCAAAGACTTGAATGACCCCAACCCCTATAATACCTATCGCATTGCCGCGCTGCCTCCCGGCCCTATTTGCAATCCGAGTCTATCTTCGATTCGCGCTGCGCTTCAGCCCGCGGATGTGCCGTATCTTTACTTCGTGTCAAAAAACGATGGCACCCATCTGTTTTCCGCTACCATCGAGGCCCACAACCACGCCGTGAAAGTCTACCAACCGGTTCGCGAGCCCGCGACCCGCGGCAAGTCCCCGGTGCCGCGTTAGGACTTTATCCGCTTAAGCCGTCAGCGCCGACATGTTATAGTTTGCTGCCATGCAATCCGAGCCGGATGAAGGGGAGCGCCCGGAAAAACTAATCTATCGTTTGGCGGCAAAACTGCGCCACCAGGCGCTTTTGGATTCATTACTTATTTTTAGCCCGCCGGTAGGCGCGGCAATTTATATCATCGCTGTGCTGTTCGGCGCGGCTTGGCTGGGCCAGATTCCCATGCTCGTGAGCGCCGCGCTCGTGATGGTTTTAGGTTGCTTCGCCGTAGTTTTGCGTTACCGGCCTGCAGCTCCAAGTGTCTCGGCTGCGGCGCAATTGCTCGATCGGCAGGCGGCTGCGAAAGATCATTTTCTCACCTTAGCGACCGTAAAGCCGGCGGATTGGCCGGCATCGTTCTTGTCTCGGCTGCGGCGCGAAACCAGCGGCTTCAGTCACAGAGTCGAGCTCAAACGCGACTTTCCCTATCGGCTCAAATCCTCTGCTTACTGGTCGTTCGGCTTGTCGTTGCTCGCAGCGATACTCATCAGTTTTTTATTGCCTTTGACCGCGTCTGTGGCTCGCCCCGGCGTGCTTCAAGATCGGCTTCGTGCCTTAGGCCAAGAGATGGCGCTAAAACCGGGACTCAAGAAAGTCGGTAAAGATCTCCTAGCGCTCGCGGCAAAGCTCGACGAGCCAAAAATCCCGCGCGAAGAAAAACAGGCACAGGCCCAGGAGTTAAAAAAAGAAATCGAGGAACAGCAAAAGAAGGAAGAACAAAAGGACAATCGCGACTTGCTCGGCCAGGCAGCGAGCGCGCTTGAGGGCGTGGAACAGCAACAAGCAGGCGGCCAGGAGCGAAAGGACGAACAAAAAGGCGGCGGCGGCATTCAAAGCGATGTGCGCCAACAAGGACAAGGGAAAAGCGAGCAAAGCCAAGGTGGTAGTGGTGACAGCAAAGGAGATTCGAGCGCGCAATTGAGCACGGAATTGCAGCAAGGAAAGACCGCCCAGGGAAATCCGAAGGAACCGGGTTCGGAAAAAAATCAGCAGCCGGGCGACGCCAAGCAAGATAATCAACCCGACCCGAGTCGGTCCGGCAAAGAACAGAACAAAGAGCAAATGGGCAAGACCGAGGGCGGTTCGAAAGATGGTGCCGGCAAAGAAAAATCATCGGAGGAGCCGCCGCCTCAAGGCGTGTCTCCCGCAGAACGGTTTTACAAGGGTGGCGAAGGTAAGGAAGGCATCAAAAACGCGCGCTATGTGACGGTACAATTACCCGAGGAAATTGCGGCCGACGGCAAAGGCGAAAGCCGGGCCACCAAAGAATCCAAAGGCAGCCGAGCGCGAACCCAGGTGCCCGTCAGTAATGTTCCGCTGCCCGCCCATGTTCCTAATGCGCCGAGCGAAAAGCAGCAGGTGCCGATTGAATATCGCGGCATGATCCGTTGATGGGGAAAGGGGAAGTGATGGAGCCGGAGCAGTTTCGCGAAATTTTTAAGCGCCTGCAAACCGAGGTGCAAAAAGTGATCGTCGGTCACGACGATCTGATTAGAAAAGTCCTGATCGCCTTTTTTGCGGGTGGACATGTTTTACTCGAGGGCGTGCCGGGTTTAGGCAAGACGCTGCTGGTGAAGTCCTTGAGCCGCGCTCTCGGCATGTCATTCAAACGGATTCAGTTCACTCCCGACTTGATGCCATCGGATATCGTCGGCACCGAAGTGCTGACCGACACCAACGGCCGGCGGGAATTTCAATTCAAGCAGGGCCCGATCTTCGCTCATGTCGTTCTCGCCGACGAGATCAACCGAGCCACGCCTAAGACCCAATCGGCAGTGCTCGAAGCGATGGAAGAAAAGCAAGTCACGGTATTCGGCGAGTCGCATATTCTCGCCTCTCCCTTCATCGTGCTTGCCACGCAAAATCCCATCGAGCTCGAGGGCACCTACCCGTTGCCGGAGGCGCAGCTCGATCGGTTTTTCTTCAAGCTCTTGGTGGCGCCGCCGGCGCCCGCGGAGTTGCGCGAAATACTCAAACGGACAACGGGCATAGAAAGCGGCGATGCGACCAAAGTGCTGCCGGATGACGATAGCGGAACGGTTAACGAAATGAAATATTTACTGCGCCAAGTGATGATCGCGCCGCCGATCGAAGACTACGTGGTTCGATTGGTTCATGCGACTCAAGCCGAAGCGCAAAACGGCGGTCCGGTGCAAACATCGGTCAAGCAATACATTCGCTTTGGCTCGAGCCCGCGCGGCGCCCAATCGATCATCCTCGGCGCGAAAGGCAACGCCCTCGCCGAGGGCCGGGTTCATGTGAGCTACGAAGACGTCGAGAAAGTTATTTTCCCGGCGCTGCGCCATCGGCTCATCCTCAACTTTCAAGCCGAAGCTGAGAACATCAGCGCCGACCAGGTGCTCGGCGACGTCATCAAAAAAGTGCCGCGAAATTAGCGGCGTAAAACTATTTGACCTTATTTTTGATTGGCGGGGTAGATTTCAAATAATCGGCGATCGCCAGGGCGTCTTGCTTTGTCATGTCTTTATAGCCGTAGGAAATTCCTTGAATCACTTCGTACATGAGCCCTTGCACGTTATCGAGGTCGGGCTTGGTTCCGGAGTGTAACAACTCGACTATGTCTTCGCGTTTCCATTCGCCGATGCCGGTTTCTTTGTCGGGCGTAATATTCGCCACCGCTTGGCCGAGAGGTCCGGCCTTTTCGCTCGCCCCGGCCAAGTAGTAAGACTGTTTCGGCACGCCGATCGAATTGCGCGGCGTATGACAATCGCCGCACAAGGAAACATGATCAACCAAGTAACGGCCGCGCTCGACGCCACTTTGCGGCGCCGCGCTCGACGCGTTGCTGAAACGGCCAAAGATTTTTAAAAAAATCGGCGTACCGAGGCTGCGCGCAAACGGCGCCCAGGTTTTTAACTCCGGCGTCGCTTTTTTGACCGGCTTTATCGTTCTCAAATAAGCGATCAGCGCTTGCAGATCCGCTTGCGCCATGCCGGAGTATTTCTCGTAAGGCATTACCGGCAAAATTCGGCTGCCGTCGCGCCGGATCCCTTTCGTCATGGCATCGTGAATTTGCTGATCCGTCCAATCGCCCAAGCCGGTCTCTTTATCCTGAGTAATGTTGGTGCTGTAAACCGTTCCGAATGGGATCGGAAAAGCGCGCCCGCCTGCGTGCGGCGTTCCTTTCGGCACGGTATGGCAGGCGCACCCGCCGGCCAAAGCGAAAATGTATTGGCCCTTGGCGATCTGTTCTTTATTACCGGTTTGGGCGTGGGCGAAGCTTTGCAACAGCACGATCGCTCCGACAAGACTGATCGAGCCGATGATCGATGCGCGAATTGAATTTAAGAGCGACATGATTTAGGGCGCGGCCTCCTCGCGAGATTTTCTGTCCAAGTGCTGGAGTAGAGCGTAAAAGGTTTGGTTGACCGGCGCCGTTTGGCCGGCTTGGCGCAAGACCCTGATGACGATGCCGTTGAAGGCTTCGTATTCGAGGGGCTTACGCGCTTCCAGATCCTGCAGCATGGAAGGCTTGAACTCGCCCAAGCCGCGCGAAAAAGCGATGGTGTCGTCGAAAAGGGAGCGGTGCAAATCGATGCCGCGCGTGAGCGCAGCGCCATGCACTTCCATCATGCAGGCGATGGCGAGATCGGTCAGTGCTTCGGACTCGACGATTTGTTTGACGTTGGCGCGAGCGAGGCAACTGATGGCGCAAAAAGGCGCGTTCCAAAGGAGCTTGGCCCATTGGATCTTTTGAATGTTGTCACTGAGCTCGCACGGGATTTCCGCCGCCGCTAGTACGTGCTCGACGGTTTTTGCGCCTTCTTTAGTTTTACCGTCGAGTCGACCGAAGACAATTTTGCCGCCGTTGGCGTGGTGGATTACGCCCGGAGCATCGATTTGCGCGCCGATATAAACCACGCCGGCGAGGGTGCGATCATCGCCCCACAATCCGGCGAGCTTTTCCGAATTATCGATGCCGTTTTGGAGTGAGAGAATCGTTGTGTGCGCGCCGATCAGCGGCGCGAAAGCTTTTGCCGCCGTTTCGGTGTCGTAGGACTTGACGCAAAATAGCACAAGCTCGACACTCTCGATCGCGGCGGCGCTGGCGGTAAACACGGCATTGCGCACGTGCCGATTGCCGCTCGAACTGACGATGTGCAAACCGTCGCGGCGCAGGGCATCGAGATGCTTGCCGCGGGCGATGAAAACCAGCTCATGTCCGGCCGCAGCCAGCTTCGCTCCGAAATAGCCGCCCACGGCGCCCGTGCCGATGACCGCGATACGCATGATGTTTGTGCCGTTTCGCGGTACTTTATTCTCGGGTGTCGGTGATGTCAATTTGACGGCGGTTTAAGCTTTAAGCGCCGATATGGTATTAAACCAGGCGATGGAAAAAATTGATCCACAGAGCGATCACGAAAAACTAAGCCGGTTTGCTCTCGGTCAGCGGGTCACGTTCAAGGGCAAACCGTATAGCCTACAACGGCGCACGACGCTCGCCTCCGGCGAGGCGGCCGTTGTCTTGCAGAGCGAAAAGGAACAGTTCGTCATCGGCGCTAATCAATTTCTTGCCGGCGTGCAGGCTTAACTGACTCGCCGAGAACAATTTCGTCAGGTCTAGGGGAGTCCATGATGGGGAGAATTCGTTTGACTTTGGCGTGCTGGGATTACGACCGTACGCGCGCGCTGCAAGACGGCAGGGTCGAAGTCGAGGGCGTGGATCTCACCTATTTGCCGTTGCGCGTAGAGGAGACTTTTTGGCGCATGCTGCGCTACGGCGAGTTCGACGTCGCCGAGATGTCGACGGGCTCTTTCCTCATGTCGCGCGACAAAGGCGCGCCGCGGCTGATCGGCATCCCGGTGTTTCCGTCCAAGACTTTTCGCCATTCCTGTATCTACATCAATACCGACTCGGGCATTAAAAAACCGGCCGACATGGCGGGTAAACGTGTCGGCGTACCTGAATATCAAATCACCATGGCGACTTGGGCGCGCGGTATCTTACAGCATGAATACGGCGTATTGCCGGAACAAATGAAGTGGTTCACCGGCGGCGAAGAACATCCCGGGCGCCAGGACAAGGTCAAACATAATTTGCCGCCCAATATCAATATTCAGCCGATTCCCGACGATCAAACTCTTTCCGCCATGCTCGCAAGCGGCGAGATCGACGCGATGATCTCGGCGCACATGCCGTCGCCGTTCAAGCACCGCCACCCCAAGGTTCAACGGTTGATTGCCAATTTCCGCGAAGTGGAGCAGGATTATTTTCGCCGCACGAAAATTTTTCCCATCATGCACACGATCGTGATCCGCGAAGAAGTCTACGAGAAGCATCCCTGGATTGCTCAAAGTCTGTTTAAGGCGTTCGATGAATCGAAGCGCCTTTGCCAGGAAGCGATGTATGAGTTCTCGGCGCTCAAGTATATGCTCGCTTGGTCGATCGATGAGATGGAAAAAGAGCGTGAAGTTCTCGGCCCGGACCCATGGGCTTACGGCTTGGAAGCGAACCGTCACGTGCTGGAGACGTTGGTGCAGTACACCCATGAGCAGGGTCTGATCAGCAAGCGTCCCGAAGTTGATTCGCTGTTCGCGAAAAGCACGCTGGAGGAATTCAAAATTTAAACAACGCGGACTCAACGCTGCTTCGTAGTATTTGTCATTATGGCGGAAGAAAAAACCTCCACATTCGAAGAGACCAAGTGGTGGATTGATCGTGGCCCGGTCAAGGAGCGGGAAAAAGCCGCGGAGCCGATCAAGGGTATCATCGAGAAATGGGCTTACGAACTGCTCAAAAACTATAATCAAGATCAAGCGGCCAAAAACCTTGTCGACATCAACACCAAACTCCTCAACGGTTTATCCGTCGGCCCCGGCGACTGGGGTTATTACTCACTGGAAATCGGCAAGTATCCGCAGGAAAAGCTGGCCAAGATCAAAAGCGGGTTACCGCTCCCGCCCGGCGCCCGAGGGATTGTCGTCGATGCCGGCTATTCAGTTCGCGTGATCATCACCGGCGAGCCGATCGGCGAACGCTACGTCGATATTAATTTTACCGACGCGCCGTCGTTGGACTGCTGGGTCCACGGCCAATTGGTGGAAGAGCGCGTTTACGGCAATGTCGGCGAGGCTCTGAAACGCATTCGCGCCGAATTGCCGCGCTATTTTAGCCCGCCTGAAAAGTCTTAATGGCAGCCACAAGTTTGCGGCGTGCAGCCGCAGCCCCCGGCTGGTGCGCTGGCGTCCTTCGCGGCCGCCGGCGCGCTGAAAACCGAGAGCTGTTTGTCCACGGCGCCGCCCTGGCAGTGCGGGCAAGTGATTTTCTCGCGCGGCGAAAGCACGATGGTTTCAAAATAAGCGTTGCAGCCGCGGCAGCGATATTCAAATATTGGCATAGATCCTCGGCGTTACCTGAGCGCGGAATTATACGAACCGTGCTTTGATTTAAATCAAGCGCCTTGCGCTTTAGGCTTTTTTTGTTTAACCGCGTCGCGCAGCGGATTATCCCGTGCGATTGGTTCGAGGGCAGTGATTTCCAAGCCGTAACCGCGCAGTCCAACCAGATGTTTCTTGTTATTGCTGAGCAGGCGCATTTTGCGCACGCCTAGGTCGCGCAGAATTTGCGCGCCGATGCCGTATTCTTTGAAATCGGCCTGGTAAACGAACGAGCGGTTCATCTCCTTTTGCTGCTTTCCTTCCAGTCTCGGGTAGGTGACCATTGCCGGGTGCAGTCCTTTGCGCTTCGGTTGCAGATAAAGAATCACGCCCTTGCCTTCTTTGGCGATGATTTCCATGGAACGCTGGATCACCGCATTGGTGTTCAGCAATTCGAAACCAAAGACATCGCCGGGGACATATTTGGTGTGGACCCGCACCAGAGTCTCTTGCTTAGGCGAAATATCGCCCTTGATCAAAGCGAGGTGCTCGCTCTGATCGACATGGGTGTTGTAGACGATGGCTTGGAAGAGACCGCCAACTCGGGTCGGCAGGGGCGCGGACGCCGCTTTGTAGACCAAAAGGTCATAATTCAATCGGTGTTGGATCAAATCAGCGATTGTCACCACTTTCAATTTGTGCTTTTTGGCGAAGCGCATGAGGTCGGGCAGTCGCGCCATCGTGCCGTCGTCTTTCATAATTTCGCAGATAACCCCGGCCGGCTTGAGCCCCGCCAAACGGGCCAAGTCGACCGAGCCTTCGGTTTGTCCCGCGCGCACCAGGACGCCGCCATTGCGGGCGCGCAGCGGAAATATGTGGCCGGGGGTAACCAGATCCTGTGGTTTGGCTTCATCTGCAATTGCATCGAGAATGGTCTTAGCTCGATCGGCGGCGGAAATGCCGGTGCTAATGCCGGTGGCGGAGTCCACCGATACCGTAAACGCAGTGCCGAAGGGAGAGGTGTTGTCCGACACCATCATCGAGATACCCAACTGTCGGACGCGCTCTTCGGTGAGCGGCAAACAGATCAACCCACGGCCATGGGTCGCCATAAAATTAATTGCTTCCGGAGTGACTTTCTCGGCAGCCATGCAGAGATCGCCTTCGTTCTCGCGGTCTTTATCATCCATCAGAATGATCATTTGACCGCGGCGAATATCGGCGATCGCCGCTTCGATAGTTGCTAGTGGCATGGCCAGGTAATCTACCATCTTGACCCGTGTCGTCAACTGGCGAGTCAAAGCGCGCGCCCGAGTCTTGCTTGAGCCGACATCGAGCATTTATCCCGGCGAGACATTCCCTAGCAGGGATGTACAGAATCGTGGCCGGTTTCGCTCTTGTTGACTTTCGGTCCCTCGGTGTTAGCGTATTTTTTGGATTTATAATGCTAAACCAATTCAAGACCGCCTTGTTCGTCGGCGGGCTGATACTGTTTTTTTTCTTCGGCAGCCTTGCGGTTGGTTTGGCTCATGAAACCGTCCCGGGCAAATTTGTCTACAGCGTCAAAGTAGATCTTGAGGGATCGAACAAAATTGCCCATGTCGCGCCTCAGTCACGCTGGGTCAGCTTGGACTGGGAAACATGCGATGTACCAACTCCCTCAGCAAAAACTCCGGAGGCGGGTCGTCTTTTTGCAGCGCCACCCGCGATTCGTGCCGGTGTGTTCGCCGCCTACGGCGGCCCCTATGTGCCCAAAATTTCTCGCCACATGCTCGATTCGATTCTTTTGATCTAAAGCTCCCGCGCCAGTTAATTTTGTTTACACCAATCCCGGGGTTGCATCACCAGGGCCCTGGGCATGACCGACTTTTTTAGAATTCTATGCCCATCACGGGGGCCGGCGCGCGTCGCGCCAAAAATTTGGAACAATGCCAGTCGATGGCTTGTCTAATCCAAAGGGAGGTAGTTCCATGGTCGAAAAAAAATTAGCTACAGTCCGCGAGTCCCGGCTCCGGGGGCGCTCGCCGTTTTGGGTGAAAAACAACGGTCAGCCGCGAGCGCCGATTGAAGAGCGGGCTCTTTCGGTGTTTCAACCCGACATTTTGATCGAACATCAATATCAATCTACTTATCGTCGACGTTTTCACCTCGATCCCGAACGTGTGCTGATGCTTGCGGTGTTACAAGACGCCGTGGTTTGCTTCCAAGATAACGTAAAGGCTACGTGCAAACGCAAACAAACAATGCATCTCGATGCCGCCGAATGGATTACTAACGACGACCGTTCTTATCCTTTCTCTTTCGAGAACATCTGCGAAGCCTTGGGCTATGATGCCAGCTATATGAGACAGGGACTATTGCGGTGGAAGGAAGCGGTCTTGGAAAACCAGGGGAAAAGGGAAAGTAAAAAGTCGTGGGCCAACTAGTTTGATCTTTTATAAAAATAAACGTGAACGGAAAAGTGGGCCGCCATGTCTAAATGGTGGAGGTGAGAAAAATGATCAACGATTTAACCAAGAAAAAAAACATAGCGGTTTATTCGCTAATTTTCGGTAGCATCCTTTGTTTGCTGGCGGGGGCCGGTATCAGCGGTGCCATCGAGCGCTACTCTACGGCCGGGCGGATCGTGCCTGTCGGCGCTGCCGGGACACCCGTCGTTGCGCAAGGTCTTCCGGACTTTGCCACTCTGGCGAAGCGAGTAGGCCCATCGGTTGTTAACGTCTCGACGACTCAGATTCGCAAGGCCGCCCAAGGCGGCCCGTCGCCTTTTGATGATGACGATCCGATGAGCCAGTTCTGGCAAAGATTTTTTGGCGGGCGCGGGCCGCGTGGGCCGCAACGGCAAAACGGGCTCGGCTCCGGATTTATCATCGACCGCAATGGCACGATTCTCACCAACTATCATGTGGTCGATGGCGCGCAAAAAATCTCGGTCACGTTATCGGACGGAAAAAGTTACGACGCCAAAGTGATCGGCAAAGATCAAAAAACCGATATCGCGATGGTAAAAATCGATGCGGGGCACGATCTGCCTGCGGTCACCCTCGGCGATTCCGATCGACTCGAAGTGGGCGAATGGGTCATGGCGATCGGCAATCCTTTCGGTCTCGATCACACGGTCACTTCGGGGATCGTCAGCGCTAAAGGCAGACAGATCGGCGCCGGGTCCCTATGATAATTTCATTCAAACCGACGCCTCGATCAATCCAGGCAACTCGGGTGGCCCGTTGATCAATTTGCGCGGCGAAGTCGTCGGCATCAACACCGCGATCTTTAGCCAGTCAGGCGGCAATATCGGCATTGGCTTTGCCATTCCGACGAATTCGATCACAGAAGTGCTGCCGCAACTCAAAGACAAGGGCAAGGTTGTGCGCGGTTATCTCGGCACCACGGTGCAAAAAATTACCCCTGAAATCGCCGACTCGCTGGGTCTAAAAGAAGGGCGCGGCGCTTTGGTCGCCGATGTCATGAAGGGCAGCCCGGCCGAACGCGCGGGGATCAAAACCGGCGACGTGATCGTTGCATTCAATAACAAAGATATCAAAGACTCGAGTGACTTGCCGGCATTGGTGGCGCGGGTTGCGCCGGGAACGACCGTGCCGCTTAAGGTGATGCGCGACGGCAAAGAGATTTCGCTGCCGATCGGGGTGGGCGAAATGAAAGAGAACGAAGTCGCGGCCTCGAGTGCGGAGGGCGGTTTAGGTCTGGCCGTGCAACCGGTGACGCCGGAAATAGCCCAAAGCTTAGGGTTAGAACGCGCCGAGGGTTTGGTGATCACGGAGGTCACGCCGGGCAGTGCCGCGGACGAAGCGGGGTTGCGCGCGGGCGATTTGATTTCTCAGATCAACCGCCACCCGGTGAAAAACCTAGCGGACTACAACCGTGAAATGGCAGGCAGCGAGAAAGGTAAATCAGTCTTGTTACTCGTCAAGCGCGGCCAGGAGAGCGTGTTTCTCGCGTTAAAAAAATAGCCGCGCTTTTCTAATGCTTCCAAACATCGCCCAGCTTCGGCGCCTTACGGTGTCGGGAGCTGGGCGATGATGTTTTCATCACGGCAATCCCGCCATTCTAGCGCGCGCCAAAGATTTATTCGCTCGGTGTTTCCTGCTAGATTGCTTTCCCTGAGTTGCTGCGTGAGGAGAATGTACCAAAGATGAAAGTGGGATTGATCGGCCATCGGGGCGCGGGGAAGACGACGATTTTCAACATGCTGACCGGCCTTCAGGCCCAGACCGGCGGCTTTGGCGGCAAAGAAGAGATTCACCTGGGCGTCATCAAGGTTCCCGATGCGCGGATCGACAAGCTGTCGGCGATCTTCAAACCGAAGAAAACCACCTACGCTGAAATCCGCTTCACCGATTTTCCGCCGAGCGAGGGAGAGGAAAACCTCAAGTCGAATCAGGCGCTGGTGACGCAAATGCGCGAAGTCGACGCCATCACTCTCGTACTGCGCGATTTCGGCGCCGGCGCCAAGCCGATCAAAGAGCTAACGGACCTGATGACGGAGATGATCCTCGCAGATCTCGCCGTGGTCGAGAACCGGCGCAGCCGTCTAAAAAAAGAAAAGGCGCGCCCTCAAGAAGAGGCATTGCTCGCGCGCTGCGCTCGAAGCGCTGGAAAGCGAGCAAAGCCTGCGCGCGTTGAGCTTCAGCGCGGATGAAGAGAGTCTCGCGTCCGGATTCGGATTTCTCAGCCGCAAGCCTTTACTGGTGATTTTCAATGAGCCCGAAGAACAGGCCGGCAAGCCGCTCGATCCTGCTTACCAGCAGGAGTTGAATCGCCGCGGCCTGCAGGGGCTCGCTCTCGCCGGCAAGGTGGAAATGGAAATCGCCCAGCTCGATGAAAATGACCGGGCGGGGTTTTTGAAGGAGATCGGCATCGATGAGCCGGCGCGCGAGCGCTTTATCCGCGCCTCTTACGCCTTGCTCAATCTGATCAGTTTTTTTACCGCCGGCGAAGACGAAGTGCGCGCCTGGACGATCACCCAAGGCACCGTCGCCAAAAAAGCCGCCGGCAAAATACATAGCGACATCGAGCGCGGCTTTATTCGCGCCGAGGTGGTCGCCTACGAGGATTTCATCGTTTACGGCAGCGAAGCAAAATGCAAGGAAGCCGGCAAACTCCGGCTCGAAGGCAAAGAGTATCTCGTCAAGGATGCCGACATCATCCACTTTCGCTTCGCCGTCTAACTCTTGTTCCCATGGAATTGTCCCCATGAGCTAGTTCGGTGGCGCGTTTGAGTGGCCGAATGAAATAGACTATTATCCGCGCGGCTTGAGATTCGAAGGATCTTCTCATGAGGCAAAACGGGCTTTTCCCAGCGCAACAGGGTCGCGCGCCATTAGCGTGGGCATTGATCAGGATCTGGTTGCTCGCGGCGATTTTCCTCGGCGCAAATTATTCTCCCGTCCTTGCCAATCCTTATCTTGCGAAACCCGGCGAGCGCTCGACCCATATCCGCATCGCGACGTGCGCCGTCTCCGGCGGCTTCGCGCACCTTTACACCGCTTTGGAAAATCATCTTTTCGACAAGTACGGTTTCAAGATGGAGCATGTTTTTATCCGCGGCAGCAGCGCCTCGCTGGCGGCGCTGATGGCGGACGAGATTCAATTTCTTTACTGCGCCGCGGACGCCACGCTGCCGGCGCTGGCGGCCGGCGTCGACGTGAAGCTGGTCGCGGCGCCGCTAATCAAGCTCCCTTATGTGCTTGTCACCCGGAAAGAAATCCGCCGCGTCGAGGATTTGAAGGGGAAGTCGTTGGGCGTGGCCCGCGCCGGCGATCTGAGCGATCGGCTGTCGCGTTTGCTCGTAAAAAAACTTAATGTTCCTGACGTTACCATGCGGCCGATCGGCGGCAGCCAGACCGAACGCTATCAAGCGATGATCGCCAACGTCGTTCAGGGCGTCGTCATCACCCCGCCGCTCGACGTGCGCGCAAAAAACGACGGTTATAATGTCGCCTACCGATTGATCGATCTGGATATTCCCTTCATCTACAGCTCGCTGCATGCCAGTTCGCGGACGATTCGCGAATATCCGGAAACGGTGCAACGCATGGTTGCGGCGTTCGCTGAAGCGATCAGTTTCTCCGATCGAAATCCCGCCAAAGCCAAAGCGGCCATCGCCAAAGTCATGCGCGTGAAGGACGAAGAAGCACTGCAAGTTGCCTATAGCGTCTACACCAAAGACATCGTCGATCGGCACATGATCGTGCCGGCGCAAGTGGTTGCCGAGTCTGTGGAACTGCAGCGGAGCTTGGGCACGCCGATCAAACGAAAGGCGGACGACCTTTACGACAATTCCTTTGTGAACAATCTCGACAAGAGCGGTTTTCTGAGAGAGCTTTGGGGCAAGTGAGGAGCGCTAGCCAACCATGCTGAAACCGTGCGCGGCCCGTTCGTTAATCCGAGTGAAACCAGCTCTATTCCAATTCTGAAAGGTCTCAGCGATGAAAACACTGATCCAGGGCGGCTACGTGGTCGGCTTCGACGGCAAAGAACATGAAATTATCAAAGATGGCGTGGTCGTCTTCGACAGTAATCGGGTTGAGTTCGTCGGCAAGGATTATGCACAAGCCGTCGACAAAAAGATCGACGCCAAAGGTTGCCTGGTTTCGCCGGGCTTCATCGACACGCACTTTCACTCGGGCATCAATGCCAGCGATTACATTCTTAACGATTCGACCAAGACCGATTTTTTTGCTTCCAACTATTTGGCCCACGGTGGCCCGACTCGCGAGGGCGCGCACTCGGCGCATTTAAAAGATGTCGACATCGGCCAGCGGTATTCGCTCGTCCATGTTTTGAAGAGCGGCGTGACGACGACGTTCGACATCGGCGGTGCCGGCGGCGAGCCGGAGCGGTACGTCGACATGGTCGATCAAGTCGGCATTCGTTGCGCCGCCGGTCCGAGTTATAAGAACGTATCTTTCTTTCATGATCGCGAAGGTCGGCTCGAGTACGACTGGGACGACGAGCGCGGCAGTAAAGGACTAAAGACCGCCGTCGACTTCGCCAAGAAATTTGACGGCGCATGCAGCGGCCGCATGAGCGCGTTGCTCTATCCGGGCCATGTGGATTCGTGCACGCCGGCGTTGTTGAAAGACACCAAGAAAGCGGCAAAGGACGCGGGAGTGAGAATTCAAATCCACGCAACGATCAATCTTTTCGAGTTTCACACGGTGCTGCAGCGCGAACGTTGCACACCGATCGAGTTGCTGAAAAAGATTGGCTTTCTCGATCCGGAAGTATCGCTGTCGCACTGCATCTTTATCAGCGGCCATAGTTGGCTCGCCTATCCCTACGGCGATGATCTCAAAATTATCGCCGACTCCGGCGCGTCGGTGGCTTACAGCCCGCTAAAGTATTTAAAGCTCGGCATCGTCATGGAGTCCTTCGATAGATATCGTCAAGCGGGCATCAACATGGGTATCGGCACGGATACCTTTCCCAAAGACATTCTCTCCGACATGCGCTACGCGGCGATCGCGTCGCGCGTCGCTGATAAGAATTTTCTCGCCGGCCACCCGCGCGATGTTTTCAACGCGATCACTTTAGGTGGCGCGAAGATGCTCGGGCGTGACGACCTAGGCCGGCTGCAAAGAGGCGCCAAGGCCGACATCACGATCGTCAACCTGCGAGACATCGCCTTCGGCGCGGTGCGTGATCCGATCCGCTCGCTCATGGAAACTGCGGTGAGCCGCGACGTGCGCACGGTTATCGTCGACGGCGAAACGCTGGTCGATAACGGCAAGTATCTCCGTCTCGACGAGCAAGAGCTGCTCGACAAAGTCCAAGCCAAGGGCGAACAAGTCTGGGACAGCGTACCCAAATGGCATTGGACGGGAAAGGGAATTGACGAAGTCGTGCCGCCGAGTTTTAGGATGAAGTGAAATCAAAGAAAAGACGGCTGTCGGCTTGCCTTGCCGATCAGATTATTCGCTATCGAACCTATATCAATGTTTGTAGTTTAGCAGTTAGTGCACGGATCTCTTCAAACCCTTTCTGCCAAAATTCTGCGGCGCGAGTGTTCACACCAAGCGGCTTGAGCAGTGCTTCGGGTGTATCCGAACCGCCCGCTTCGAGCAACGCGAGATATTTCGGCACGAAACTCTTTCCTTCGTCTTTGTACATTCGATAAAGCGCGAGGACCAAGAGCTGGCCGAAGACATAGCTGTAGCAGTAAAACCGTGAATGGATGAAGTGCGGGATATACGACCAGCCCCAACGGTAGCCATCCGGTATCTCAACCGCATCGCCGTAGTATTTTCCGTTGGCTTCGAGCCAAAGAGTTCCGAGCGCGTCGGGCGTAAGGCGTTTTTCGGTTCTTGCGGCAAACGCCTTTTCCTCGAATCGGGTGAGCACGTTTTGACGGAATACGGTGGCGAAGATGTCTTCGATTTTGCCGGCGAGCAGCGCGATTTGCACTTCCGGATCGGTTTGATGCTCCAGCAAGTAATCGAAGACGAGCATTTCGCCGAACACCGAAGCGGTCTCGGCGGTGGTGAGCGGCGTGTCGTAATTGAAATAACTTTGCTTACGGCTTAAGCAGCCATGCAGACCGTGGCCGAGCTCGTGGGCGACGGTCATGACGTCACGCAGGTTGTCATCGTAGTTGCACAGAATGTACGGATGTAACTGCGGCGAAGGCGAAGCGCAGAAGGCGCCGCCGCGTTTGCCTTTGCGAATCTCGGCATCGATCCAATTTTTATCAAAAAATTCCGCGGCGATTTGACGAAACTTCGGATCGAAAGCGTCGAACGCTGCGAGAATCACTTGGCGCGCTTGATGGTACGGAAATGGTTTAACTTCTTTACCCACTGGCGCGTACTGGTCATAGAGCGCAAGACGCGGAAGCTTAAGCAGTTTGGCTTTTAGACGAAAGTAGTCCTGCGCCAAACCGTAGTTTTCCTCCACCACCGCCATCATCGTTTTCACGGCCGCGCCGTCGATTTCATTGAACAGATGGCGCTGGGCCATGGGATCGGGATAACTGCGCAGGCGGTCCATGGTCAACTGATCTTGGATGAGCGTGTCATAGATGAACGTCAGCACTTGGCCCTGCTGAGACAAACCTTGATAGAGCGTCTCCATGGCGCTCTGCCGCAGCGCGCGGTCGGATTCGTGGAGCAGTGAGAGAATCTGACTGAGATTGAGGTCTGCTTTTTCGCCTGGCTTTTCGAAGGCGAATGTCAGCGACGACGTGATCTCGGAAAAAAGCCGGCCGAAGGCATTGCGCCCGGTGTTGTCTCTGTCGTTGATGACCTTTTCTTCCAACTCGGTGAGCGTATGCGGCCGGTAGCGGCGCAGGCTTATGAGATAATGACGGTAAGCTTCTAATGTAGGGTCCGCCATGAGCCGACTCGCGATCGTGTCATCGAATTTGAGCCATTCCAGCTCGAAAAATAGCAGCAGGTTGCGAACCTCAGTCGAGCGCTGCTCGACTCGTTGCGTCAAATCTTGATATTCCGGCTTTGCCGTATCGGCCGCGTAGAGCAGTCCGGCGTAACTGCCGACGCGGCCCAAGGATTCATAAATGACTTCCAATTCCCTGAGTGCCTGAAGAAGGGACTCGGCCGTGAGCGTTTCATGGTCTTGCATCAAGGCGCGGAAACGATCGGCAAATCTCTCGGCGCGGGCATAACAATCCTTAATCGTCAGGTCGATGCGCGGATCGTCGTGCGCTGCGTAAAGATCGCTTAGATCCCATCGGATGCCTTCGGCGCTATTTGTAGTCATTGCCCTTGCATTCCTTCCAAGGCCGCCGCTTTTGAGCGGCGGGTAGGGCCACGGAGTCTTTTTCCGGCGCGGTTTATACTCGCGATAATCAAGTTATTTGAGCCGTCGACTGACACAGACTGCGGGCCGCGGTTGAACTCTGACGCGATGAAAGATATAGCACGAAAATATTAGCCTACCAGAGAGAGGAGAATTTTTGTGTCGGATTTATCAGAACTTAAAACCAAACTCGCCATGTCTTCGCGCATGTTATTTAATGCCGGATTGGTAGATTACAGCGGGCATATCAGCGTGCGCATCCCTGGTTCAGATCACCTGCTGATCTTGCCTCATCCGGTGAGCCGCGCGACAGTTAAGCCCGACGATATGGTGATCACTGATTTTGAAGGTAAAGTGATCGAAGGCAAATACAAAGCGCCGTCGGAGGTCAATATGCACGCGCGGGCGTATAAAGCGCGCAGCGACATCCAGAGCGTGGCCCACCTTCATAACCATATGGTGGCTACCTTATCGATGGTCGATAAGCCCTTTTACCCGGCAACTTCTAATCCTGGCGCCTTTTTCGGGCCGGGGCCGTTACCGAAATATATGGATCCGGCGCTTATCCATACGATCGAGCAAGGCGACGCGGTGGCAAAAGCTCTGGGCAATGCCGACGCGGTTATGCTGCGTGGGCATGGCTCAATGGTCGTGGCGCATTCGATCGAATGGGTATTTGCCGGCTGTGTCGACTTGGAAGAAGCCGCAGCACGGTTTTATAAAGCTTCTTTGCTCGGTCCGGTTTTGGTTTACAGCGAGGATGAAACGCAGCGGGTGATGAAACAGCGGCGCAAAGATTCCGTCGTGCAAAAGGTTTGGGACCACAACGCCGCCAAAACCAAGCTGGCCGGGTTGATGGACGATATTTAGCCATAGAGCTTCCTTAACTACCTCTACCAAATGGATCTCGGCCTGCTGGCTTTGAGGCTTCTTCGGGCCACGCCTATTCTTCCGATCCAGCTCACGGTAGGGATTTTATCAACAGGTCGTTAAGTAGCTAAATTTGCTGGCTAGATAGGAATTCTCTTACACCACAGGTTGGGTGGATTTTATTCTTGCACGCTATTAGCGTGTATGTTATAGAATGCGTTTCAAATTAACGAGGAGACTGGTTGCAATGTACGATGATTTTTTAGCAAGGATTCTTGAACCCGATATTTTTTTACCTTCGCAGTTTTACGGTTCGGGAGGTTTGTCACGTAAACTGGAAGGTGAAAAACGCCTCATGATCGCGGTTTTAAAGGATGCGGTCGAATGTTTGGAAAAATACCGCGGGTCGAGGAACAGTGTAGCGCGGAGCAATTATGAAAACGCGATTGAATGGGTGATGGATAACGGTACCGATTGGCTATTTTCCTTTACCAACATCTGCGATTTATTGGGCTTTGACCCGCAATACCTGCGCGATGTGCTGCTTAAGCGAGAAAATAAATACGTCAAGCCGCTCGGCCAGAGAGTGTTTTCCCTGGCTGCTATGGGCGGGCAGCCGTAGCCTATCTTCTTCTGGTTTTTAAGTTATTTAGCTCATCCTGAATGATTTTGCCGCGCGGCGTATCGGCGCCGATGATTTTGACTGCTCGCTCAAGGCTGGAGATTGCTTTTTCATCTTCGTCCTGGAGCATAAACGATCGGCCGATGTAATAATAACCATCCCCCGGCCGATCGAGTTTTCCATACACCATACCGAGCCGATTCGGCGGTCGGTCCCAGAACGGCGCAAGGTTTTGCGCGTTCAGAAAAGCGCCGGCGGCGCCGCGCAAATCCCCTGATTTTTCCAGCATATCTCCTAAGTAAAGGTAGGTCAGAGATTCGTTGGGCTCGAGCGCTAGAGCACGGTCAAAAGCATTTCGCGACTCGTTAAAGTCGCCGATTTCGCCATACAAACGGCCCAAGTCACGTTCCAAGCCTGGATTCTCAGGCTGCAGTTGCCGGGACTTTTCATAATTTTGCCGCGCCTGTGGCAACTGCCCTTGCAGCTGTTCGGCAAATCCTAAGAGATGGCGGAGTTGGGCATCCTGCGGATTTTTTTGCACCAGCTTTTCATACTCGTTCACCACAGCCTCGCGGCCAGGGCGATCCATGCGGATCACGATCTGGACTTTCTTCAACGCCTCAGGACTTTCGGAACGCAATTCGCGCGGTGTCAGTGATTTGACCACCAGTTCGGCGTTAGCGACTCGTTCCTGGGTAATCGGATGACTCATAACATAGGCCGGAACGTCGATCGGGTTCAGCGCCCGTTCTTGGTCCAGCATTTTAAGAAACGCGATCGTCCCTTTCGGATCGTAACCGGCCGCCGCCATGTATCGTGTCCCCAGGGTATCGGCTTCCATTTCGAGTTGGCGACTGAAGGCCAACTGGCGCGTCGCCGAGACGGCTTGCCCGACTATGCCTGCTGCTTGCCCACCGCTGCCACTTCTTGCCAGCGCTACCATCGCCAGCAGGCTCAGAATCGAAATTGCGTCGGGCCCCGACGAGCGTGCCATGTGGTGCCCTTTGGCATGCGTTATTTCGTGTCCCAATACTCCGGCTAGTTCATCCGTGCTCTTCGCCCGTTCGATCAGTCCGGTGTATACGTAGATCGATCCGCCGGGAACGGAAAATGCGTTGAGCTGGTCGTCTTCGACGACAAAGAATCGATAGTCAAACGACAGCGGTCCGGTGGCGGCAAGGATGCGCCGGCCAATGCGATCGATGTAACGCTCGACTTCCGGATTGCTAGGGAATTTCAAAAATTTTTTTGCTTCGCGGCGAAACTCGCGGCTGATTTTGCTCTCTTCGTCTTCACTTGGCGGACTGACTGAAGGAATAACCGGGGCCAACCCGGAACTGCAACTGCTGAGCAGTAGAGCGACTGAAAGCAACCATGCACAATGGCCGTGCCATGGCCGGCGCGTGACGCCTTGGCCAATCATCGACGGATTATAGGAATTATGCTCGGCCGTAGCAATGGCAAGCAGTTGACGAGCGCCGACCGAGTCCCTATTCTCGACTCGATTACGACTCCAAGGAGCTCATCATGTCCACACGCTTCGAAGTTCCAGCAGAGAAACTCGCCTGGCGCTGCGATTTGTCTTTTCTGCCGTACAGCTGTACCGCGGAGATGACGCCGCTGGAAGATTTTATCGGCCAGGACCGCGCGATCCGCGCGATCGAATTCGGTCTGGGCGTGAACAAGCCCGGTTTCAATATTTTTGTCACCGGACTTACCGGCACCGGCAAAACCAGTATCATCAAAGCCTTTCTCAAGAAAATTACCAACCGGCAAATGGTTTCCGTGGCTGATTCGCCGGTGCCTGAAGATTGGTGTTACGTGTACAATTTTACCGATGCCGATCGGCCGCTGGCGCTGAGAATCCGTCGAGGTTGGGGGAAAGTGCTCAAAGCCGATATGGAACAATTCGTCCAAAGCGTGCAGCGCGAAGCCAAAAAAATGTTCGAGAGCGATGAATACGCGCATCAACGCCAGGAAATGGTCGAGCAAATCCAGAAAAAACAACAGCAGACGATGGAAGGGCTGATCGAGGAAGCCAACAGGGGTGGATTTACTTTGCGCATGACGCCATCGGGCATCGTGCTGCTGCCGACGAAGGACGGCAAGCCGATGCAGGAGGCGGACTATCTCGCTTTGCCGACGGCGGAAAAGAAACGGCTGGAGGAAACGCGCGGCGAGATCGAAAAAAAAGTCGAAGATGCGATGCGCGAAGGAAGAAAACTCGAACGGGAGATCGGCGAGAAGCTCGAAGAAGCGGAAACCCGGGCGGCGGACTATCTCGTGCGCATGCCGCTTGCCGATCTCAAAGAAAAATACCGCGAATATCCCAAAGTCGTCGCCTATCTCGACGGTGTGCGCGATCATATTCTCAAAAATCTCGGACGCTTCAAAGGCGCCGAGGGCGCGCCCAGTGCGGCGGCGCTGGGACCGATGCAATTCGGTGAGCCGCCCACCGATCCGTTTTTGCCCTATCGAATCAACGTATTCGTCGACAACAGCGACACTCACGGCCCGCCGATCATCGTTGAAACCAATCCGACTTATCACAACGTGTTCGGCGTCATTGAAAAGAAACCTATGGTCGGCGGTTACGTGACCGATTTCACGATGATCAAGGCCGGTTCGATCAGCAAGGCCAACGGCGGTTATTTGGTCCTCTACGACCGCGACGTGTTGTCGAACGCGGGAGTCTGGGAGGCGCTACAGCGCGTGATAAAAAACCGCGAGCTCAGGATCGAGGAGCCGAGCGCGTTTTTCGGCTTTGTGCCGCCCCAGGGGCTGCGCCCCGAGCCGATTCCGACCGATACCAAAATTATCATGATCGGCGACCCGACGTTGTATCGAAGCTTGGCCGCCGCCGATCCGGATTTCCGCGAGACATTTAAAGTGAAGGCCGATTTCAATTTCGAAGTCGATCGCACGCAAGAAAATATCACGGCGTTCGCCTGCTTCATCAGCGATTATTGTAACCGCGAGGGCTTGCGCCACTTAGATTCCGAAGCCGTAGCGCGTGTCATCGAACAAGCGGCTCGACAGATCGAGGATCAGAACAAGCTTTCGACCCGCTTCAGCGATATGGTCGATCTGCTGATCGAGTCGAATTATTGGGCAGGAAAAGATCAGGCCGAACTGGTTTCCGGAAAGCACGTCGAGCGCGCGATCGTCGAAAAAAACTTTCGTCTCAATTTGATCGAGAAGCGTCTCCAAGAGTTGATCACCGAGGGAACCATTCTGGTCGACGTCGAGGGCGCGGCGATCGGCCAGGTCAACGGACTGGCCGTTTATCAAATGGGCGATTTCAGCTTCGGCAAGCCGTCGCGCATCACCGCCAAGACTTTTATGGGGCGCGGCGGCATCGTCAATATCGAGCGCGAATCGAAGATGAGCGGCAAGAGCCACGACAAGGGCGTGCTGATTCTCGGCGGCTACTTGGGCGGTAAATATGCGCAGCAGACGCCGCTCTCGTTATCGAGCACGGTTTGTTTCGAGCAATCCTACGACGGCGTCGACGGCGACAGCGCGTCATCTACCGAGCTTTACGCACTCCTGTCGAGCTTATCGGAAATCCCCATCCAACAAGGCATCGCCGTCACCGGCTCGGTCAATCAAAACGGCGAGGTTCAGGCGATCGGCGGCGTCAATCAAAAAATCGAAGGTCATTATGACGTGTGCCGGCTGAAAGGACTGACGGGCGCCCAAGGCGTGATGATTCCGCGCGCCAACCTGCGCCATTTGATGTTGCGACCGGACGTGGTCGACGCGGTTAAAGCGAATAAGTTTCATATCTACGCGGTCGGCACCATCGATGAAGGCATTGAAGTGTTGACCGGCGTGCCCGCCGGGGCGCGCGACTCGGCGGGTAATTATGTCGAGGGAACGGTCAACGAGCGGGTGCAGAAAAAATTGCAGCAATTCACCGAACAGCAAAAACACATGGCGGCATCGGGCGGCGAGAAATCAGCGGACACGGCCCAATAGAAGTAAAAATCAACCCTCGCGCGCCTTGGTCGATTCGGGGCGAATACCCAGCGGAACGGAAAGCTGCATGGATTTACCCTTGCGCAGGATGGTCAAATGGACGACTCGGCCGGCTTCTAAGCCGCCGATCATGCGCGAGACATCGCGCGGGCTATCGACTTGGGTTTCGTTGACCGACAAAATCACGTCCTGTTTTTGAATGCCGCCGCGCGCGGCGGGCTGTCCCGGCAGCACGGAACTGACCACTACCCCTTTCACGGGATGAAGTCCGAGTATCTTTGCCTGTTCGAGCGAGATATCCGACATCTGGACCCCGAGCCAGCCCCAGGTAAATTTCTCTCCTTTCACCAAACGAGGCAGGATCCGCTTGATGGCGTTGATCGGCGTGGCGAATCCCATATTGCCCCGTTCTGCCGCCATCGTGATCATGCCGATCACGTGCCCTTTGCTATTCAGCAGCGGGCCGCCGCTGCCGCCGGGGTAGGCGCCGGCATCGGTTTGAATAAAATCATAACTCGCCGAATCGGGATAACTTCGCCCCGAACGGCTGACAATTCCCAAGTTCATCGAGCTTTCGCGACCGAAGGGATAACCGAAGACGACGGCCAGATCGCCAACGTGAATCGTATCGGAATTGCCGAACGCCAAAGTCGGCAACTCTCGCTCGGTGGTGATTTTGAGAATGGCCACGTCGATCTGGCTATCTGTGGCGATGACCTGCGCCGGCAGCCGTTGTGAGTCGGCGAGCCGGATTTCAATCTCTTTGGATTTTTCGACCACGTGCTGAGCGGTCAAGATGTAACCGTGCGCGTCGATGATGAAGCCGGAGCCGCGACTGCCGAGAGGCGGCGCCGGGTTGCCTTTTGCGTCCTGCGTGGTCACGCGGATCTGTACGATCGCGGGACGAGCATGGTCGGCCAACTGAACGAACGCGCGATTTAACCGATCCAGCTCCGAATCTTCTGACGCCTGGGCTTCGCGCCAGGTAAAAGGCGAGGTTGAACTCGGCTTGAGTTGGGCCGACGCCAGGGATGACGAGACCGCAAAAAGAATAATGACAAAGATGATCGAGCGCATCACGGCTTAGCCTCCGGTAACTTGACTGCGTTTCCTTTATCGAAAAACTTTTCCGAGGACAAGCGCCGCAGAATTACCGATTGCGCTTGAAGCTGAGGGATGTGTTATTCTCGGTGGGTATGGCCGGCTTGGCGGGGAAAATTGTTATCATTACCGGTGGCAGCGGCGGCTTGGGTGCGGCTTTCGCAGAAGCTTTCGCGGCGGAGGATTGCCGTGTCGTTCTCACCGCTCGTGATCAGGATAAGCTCGATGTGAGCGCGGCAAGAATTGCCCGGGAAGGCGGCCAAGTGCTCGCCTTGGCGTGTGACGTTGCCCGCCGAGACCAGGTGCAAGCACTCGCCGGTAGAATTATCGCCGCTTGGGGTGCCGCGCAGATTCTGATCAACAACGCCGGCATCGCGCGCGCCGCGCGCTTTCTCGACATGGCCGACGACCTCTGGGATGAGACTCTGGAAACAAACCTGACGGGCGCCTACAATTGCTGCAAGGTTTTTTTGCCGGGGATGATTCAATCCAAATGGGGCCGCATCATCAATATCGCATCGACCACCGCGAAAGTCGGCTATCCCTACGTGACGGCTTATACCGCGTCGAAACATGGGCTGCTCGGGTTGACCCGATCGCTGGCGTTGGAAACGGCGCGGCAGGGAATCACTGTTAATGCGATTTGTCCCGGCTACGTTGACGACGAGCGCACCCGCGAGAACGCAAGAATCATGGCTGGAAAAACCGACAAGAGCGCGGCGGAGATTCTTAATCTGTTCGCCGCCAGCGCACCGCAGAATCGCTTGATCGCTCCCGCTGAAGTGGCCTCGCTCGCCGTCCTGATCGCCTCGGAAAAACTCAGCGCCATGACCGGCCAAGCCGTGAACGTCGATGGCGGCGCGGTAATGGTTTAGCATGGCGAATTCAAAATTCCCGGATCAAGATTGCATGTTGCCGTTCTTCAAACCGGATCATTTAATTTTGCGCGAGCGCACGCGGCGTTGGGTCGACGAGAAGGGCCTTTCATTTAGCCGGCACCACGGCAATTTTGGAGGAACGCGCTATCGCCTTGGTGCGCGAGCTTGGCGCTGGCGGATTTCTTAAGTACACGGTGTCTGAAGAATTCGGCGGCATTCGCGCTACAGTCCAGGCCCGCGACTTGTGCATTTTGCGCGAAGAGCTGGCGCGCGGCGATGCGTTGAGCGACACCATGTTTGCGATGCAGGCTCTGGGCAGCTACCCGATCTCACTTGCCGGCAATGGCGAGCAAAAAAGCCGTCTCCTACCAGCGATCGCACGAGGCGAATGTATTGCAGCCTTCGCTATTACCGAGCCTGACGCTGGATCTGACGTGGCGTCCCTGCAAACTCGCGCGGAGCGCCACGGAAATGAATTCCGCTTGACGGGCACGAAGCGGTTCATCTCGAACGCGGGCATCGCCGACAACTACGTCGTTTTCGCCGCCACCGCGCCGGAAAAAAAAGCCAAAGGCATCAGCGCTTTTTTGCTTACGGCCAATACGCCGGGACTGCTCATCAAAGAAAAAACTGAGGTGCTCGCGCCGCATCCGATCGGCGTGATCGAATTTGCCGACTGCGTCGTGGGTGAAGACGCGCTGCTCGGCAAAGAGGGCGAAGGACTGAAAATCGCCTTTGCGACTCTCGATCTCCTGAGGTGCAGCGTCGGCGCCGCCGCGGTCGGCTTGGCGCAGAGAGCTTTGGACGAAGCGGTTCAGTACAGCAAAACCCGCCGGCAGTTCGGCCGGCCGATCGCTGAGTTTCAAGGTATCGAGTTCAAGCTCGCGGAAATGGCGACGGAGCTCGAAGCCTCGCGTTTGCTCGTCTACCAAGCCGCCTGGGCGCACGATTGTGCGGACGATGACGCCAAACGGAAATCGTCCATGGCCAAATTCTACGCCACGGAAGCGGCGCAGCGCATCGTCGATCAGGCACTGCAGATCCACGGCGGCAATGGCTTGATCGCAGGCAGCATTATGGAAAGGCTATATCGCGACGTGCGCGCGTTGCGGATCTATGAAGGCACTTCGGAGATCCAGAAGCTTATCATTGCGCGAGAACTACTCAAGGCAACAGGCAATAGGCAATAGGCAAAAGTTGGGGAGTGGGGACTATTGCCTGTTGCCGCGTGCCTATTGCCTATTTTTGGAGGCACAATGGATTTTGCATTATCGGAAGAGCTCATCGCAGTGCGCGACCTGGCGCGCGAATTTGCCGAGAAGGAGATCGCGCCGAGCGCCGCCAAGGATGATAAAGAAAAGAATTTTCGTCCTGACCTGATAAAAAAGATGGGCGAGCTGGGTTTTTACGGCACGATGATTCCGGAAACGTACGGCGGCAACGGTCTCGGCTTTCTCGCCATGGTGCTGGTCACCGAAGAGATTGCGCGCGCCCACAGCGCCATGCGGGTTGCCATCAACATGCAAATCGGTCCGGCACTCACGCTGCTGCAATTTGGCAGCGAAGAGCAGAAGAAAAAATTTATACCGCCGCTCGTCGCCGGTGAAAAAATCGGCTGCTTCGCGATCACCGAGCCCGACGCCGGTTCCGACGTGGCGGCGCTGCGCACGACAGCGACGAAGGACGGTGAACGCTATTTGCTGAACGGCAGCAAGCTCTGGATCTCCAATGCGCCGGTGACCCATGGTGGCTTGGTTTACGCTTACACCGACCGATCGCAAAAACATCGAGGCATGAGCGCTTTTTATGCGGACTGGGATCGACCGGGTTTGACCCGCAAGCCGCTCGAAACCATGGGCGCGCATTGCTCGCCGATCGGCGAAATGATCTTCGACAACTTTCCAATTCCCGTGACGAACCGGCTCGGCAACGAGGGCGACGGTTTCAAAATCTGCATGTGGCAGCTCAATCAAACCCGGCTCAATTGCGCCGCGGGCGCGTTAGGAGTTGCGCGCGCCTCCAAAGAGGCCGCGGTGAGTTATTGCAATCAGCGGGTTCAATTTGGCCAGAAGATCGGCGAGTTTCAGATGAATCAGGATCTGATCGCGCAGATGATCGCCCACGAAGAAGCGGCGCGCCTGCTCGTCTATCGCGCTGCCTGGCTCGCAGATCAGAAGCAACCCAACAATTTAGAAACGTCTATCGGCAAATACAGCGCCGCGGAGGCCGCCAACTTCGCTGCCGACGCGGCGATGAAAATTCTCGGCGCGTACGGTTATTCCACTGAATTTCCCGTCGAGCGTTACTATCGTGACGCCAAGTCCTACCAGATCGTCGAAGGCTCCTCGAACGTGCAGAAGATGATCATCGCGCAGGATGCGCTGGGATATCGAAAGGCGAATCGGTCGTAGGTCTGGGTCTACAAAGATGGGCAAATGAACAGTTGCGGTTTCTCGCTGACGGGATCGTGTTCGATCGAACGCGAATGCCGTACACTTCCTCGATGGTCGCCTCGGTCAGCACTTCTTGCGGCGATCCGTCGCGGTAGATTTTCCCATCCCTTAGCATCACTAAACGGGGAAAGAACAGCGAAGCGAGGTTGAGATCGTGCAACGCGGCGACGATGGTCAGGCCGCGCTCGCGGTTGAGTCGGCACAAAAGCTCGAAGACCTGGATCTGATGTTTGAGATCGAGAAAGGCGGAGGGCTCGTCGAGCAAAAGTATCTCTGGCTCCTGCGCCAAGGCGCGCGCGATTATCACACGTTGTTTTTCGCCGCCGCTCAACTCGTGGAGATAACGATTGGCGAAGAGCAAGCAATCGGTCAGTTCCATGCTCGCCCGGGCGATCTCAAGGTCTTTTTTTCCTTCGAGAGCGAAGGCGCTGTGATAACTGGCTCGCCCCATTAAGACGACTTCGGCAACGGTGTAAGGAAAATTCACGCGGCTTTCTTGCGCTACGACGGCAAAAAGTTTGCTCAAGTCCCGCCGGCCATAGGTTTCGATGTCCCTATCGTTTATCTTGACCGCGCCTTGCCCATGCAACACCGCCGAAAATATCTTGAGCAAGGTTGTTTTCCCCGAGCCGTTGGGACCGAGGATGCCGATCATTTCACCGCGATCGACCGACAGTGACACGTCGTGAAGCACTAACCGGTCTTGATAAGCGAATGACAGATCGCGAGTTTGGATTGCCGGATTCATAAAGTCAGGGCTTTTCTGCCTTCGCGGTAAAGCAAGAATAAAAAGAATGGGCCACCGAAGAATGCGGTGATGATTCCCACCGGCAGCTCGGCGGGAGCGAGCAGAACGCGGGCGAGAGTATCCGCCCAACACAAGAAAATCCCGCCGGCGAGAAACGATGCGGGCAGCAGCAGCCGGTGATCGCTGCCGACGATCAAGCGCATGACATGCGGGATCATCAGGCCGATGAAACCGATCATGCCGCTGACCGAAACCATGGCGCCGATCATCAACGACGACGCAATGAAAATCTGGCGCTGCAGCGCGCCGGTTTCAACGCCCAATTGCATGGCTGCTTCTTCGCCAAGGGTGATCAGGTTCAGCGAAAGGCCTTTCGCCCACAGCCAGAGAAAACCAAAGCTGATGTATGCCCAGATGAAAGCGACGGTGAGATAAGCGCGGGTCGATAGACTGCCCATGAGCCAGAAGAGCAGCCCCTGCGCTTGATAGAAATCAATGATCGAGTTGAGAAACATGATCACGGCGGCAATAAAGGAATTAAAAATCACGCCGGAAAGCAGCAAGTGATAGGGATGCAGCCGCCCATGGAACAGAGAAAAGCGGTAGACCAGCGTCATGCTGCACAGCGCGCCGAGAAACGCCGCCAACGGGACCCAGGAGATTTCACCGAGCAGCCCGCCGGCGATGGGCAGAAGCCAATTGGGGAAAAGAATCAGTCCCAAAATTCCGCCCAAGGAAGCGCCGCCCGACACACCGAGCATCTGCGGACAAGCGAGCGGATTGCCGAGCAAAGCCTGCAGCACCACGCCGCAGGCCGCCATCCCGCCGCCGATGGCGACGCCCAGGAGCACCCGCGGCAGACGCGCACGAAAAAGTATTTCCGCGTCCGGATTCGCGAAAGATAAATCACGCAGAGCTCGCGATAGATCGAGGTGCACTGGTCCAAGAAGAGTGCAGGCGACCATCGAGAGCGTCAAAAGCGCGAGCAGCACGCCATTGACGAAAATCATCTTCCTACGGTCGAGGACCTTCACAACCATTTCCTTTATTGACTCCGCGTTTAGCTTCCGCGAAGCACTCCGGGTGAACGAGTCGAGCGATTTCTTCCAGTCCTTCACCGATGCGCGGCCCGGGCCGAAGAATCTTGTCCGACTGATAAGCGTAAACTCGGTGTTCCCTGACAGCGGGAATGGACTTGAGATCGCCCCAATGTTTGGCGGAATCACCGCGCTCCGATCCCATGCCGGCCTCGATGATCACTTGCGGCGCTTTGGCCACGACATATTCGTCCGGTAGATTGAGCCACGGTTGATCGGCATTGCCGGCGATGTTTTCACCGCCGGCAAGAAAAATCAGCTCGTTAATAAAATTTTTGCCGCCGACTACGACCAGCGGGCGTAGCCCCACGGCCAATAAAGTTGTGCGACGCGGCGCCGAAGCAACGCGCTTTTTTATTTCGTCGAATTGGAGGGTGATTTTGTCGACGAGTTTTTCGCCCGCTTCGGGGCTTCCTAACAAGCGCGCGATGCTTTTAATGGAGCTCAAAATGTCGTTCACGCTCGCCAGTGAGATCAGAGTCACTTTGAGACCCAAGCGTTCCATCTCCCGCGCCTTCACCGGGTCGGTGGCGCTGCTGACGCCGATCACGAAGTCCGGTCGCTTTGCGGCGATCGCTTCGAGACTGGGATTCATAAAGCCGCCGATCTTGGGAAGCTTACGCGCCTCGGCGGGATAATCGCAGTAGGTCGTCACGCCGACCACACGATTGCCGAAACCCAATGCAAATAAGGTCTCGGTCACGCTGGGCGCGAGGGAAACGATTCTCTGCGAGCGGGGCGCAGATGCGGCATGCGCGAAAAAAGCGGAATTGCACAAGACGAACAAGCTTACGGTCAGTAGATGAAGAGTAATCAGCCGTTGAAAGTGTTTCATTTAGCGCCCAAAGCCAAGAAAACGAATACCGAGGTCTCGCTCAATTCGCCAACGGCGCCGAAAGTGTCGCCAGTCACACCACCCAAGCGGCGCTGAAAATAATTCTTGCTCGCCAAGCTGAAGATGGCGACCCACGCCATCATGAAGACACCGGTACCGCGCAAAACTGCTGCAACCAAGAGCAGTGTGACGAACGTGGAGATGAAAAAATGTTTCGTCGACAAGTGATGTATTAAAGTCGAACCCAGTCCCTCCTTTGCCGCTTTGGAACGGTAGGCGAGCAGCACCATCGCCCAACGGCTGAGGACCGGCACGGCGAGCAATGCGCGCCAGCGCTCGCTGTCGATGGCCTCGATTGCGTGGATTTTGAAGAACAACAGCAAAACGATTGCAATCACACCAAACGCGCCGGTGTGACTGTCGTCCATGACGCGCAGCATGTGTTCACGGTCGCCGCCGGCGCCTAGGCCATCGAAAGTATCGCCGAGGCCGTCCAAGTGCAGGCCGCGTGTCAGCCAAGCCAGTAGGGTTACGAGCGCCACACTCGAGAGCACTGGGCTGGCAAACGATTTCAACGACACATTCACCAGACACTAAGGTCAGACCCAGCAAGAAGCCGATCACGGGAAAGAAAATCGTCGCTCGTCCTAATTCATCAGCTGAACAGTTCCGCGCGCCTAGGCCATGGAATAATGGTCAAAAACTGCAGCGCGGCGAAAAATGAGCTCACGAAAGTTTCTCTTTTACGCCGGCGGATTCGAAGGTCGCCATCTCGCCGATGAGTTTTACCGATGCTTCGATCAAACCCATGAGCAAACAAGCGCCGGTGCCCTCGCCGAGGCGCATCTCAAGATCGAGGACAGGCGCAAGCTTGAGCTGGTCGAGCATCAACTGATGGCCTCTTTCGGCGGAAAGATGCGAGGCGAAGAGAATATCTCGGACGAGCGGATTAAATCTTTGCGCGAGCAGCGCCGCGGCGCCGGATATGAAGCCATCGAGCACCATTGGGATACGAAATGCCGCCGCGCCTAAAATAACTCCCGTTATGGCGCCGATCTCCAAGCCGCCAACCTTGGCGAGAACGTCGATGGGATCATTGGCATCGGGTTGATTTACATCGAGACCCTTTTGGATCGCCGCGATTTTTATTTTTAGAGTCGCATCGTTGATGCCCGCGCCTCGGCCGGTCGCGTCGGCGGGCGCGGCGCCAGTCAGAGCGCAAAGAATGGCTGCGGCACTGCTGGTGTTGCCGATGCCCATGTCACCGGCACCGAGGAGAAAAAGACTCTTCGCAGCCGCCTCTTTAACCAGCTCAATGCCGAGCTCCACAGAACGTATCGCCTCATCGCGTGTCATCGCCGGTCCGCGTGCGAAATTCGCCGTGCCGGGGCGCAACTTGCGGTTACGCAAGCCGGATGCGTCTTTAAATTCGTAATCGACGCCGACGTCGACGACTTCGGTTTCGACGCCATGATGGCGCGCTAAAACATTGATCGCCGCGCCGCCGTTGAGAAAATTGTAAGTCATCTGCGCCGTGACGTCTTTCGGATAGGCGCTGACGCCTTCCTGCGTAATCCCATGGTCCGCGGCAAAGACGAACAAAAGTTTTCGACCGAGCTGCGGCGGGACTCTTCCTTGGATAACAGCGATGCGGCGCGCGATCTCTTCCAACTTTCCAAGGCTTCCTTGGGGCTTGGTCAATGAGTCGAGCCGCTCCTGCGCAACGCGCTCGATGGATAGAGCCAACGGGCGGATTTGCTTGAGTGTCTCGTCTAGGGACATGAAGTTGCCTGCTTCACGATCATGGGGATTCCGGCAACGGTAAACACTACCTCGTTTGCGATCGCCGCGAGTCGTTGATTTGTCCAGCCTGCGAGGTCACGAAATTGCCGCGCCAGTGGATTGTCCGGCACGATGCCCCAGCCCACTTCGTTGGTGACAAGAACGCGATGAAAATCCAGCCGCGGCAGTATCTTCAGCAGTTCTTCGACTTTTTCCTCCGCATATTTTGTATCGCGCCGGAGCAGAAGATTGCTCAGCCAAAGGGTGATGCAATCCACTAGCGCGCAATCTGTCCGGCCGCGCTGCGCCAAGAGCACTTCGGTTAATTGCACGCTTTCTTCGATGGTAATCCACTCATCGCCACGCCGCTTTTTATGTTCGGCGATGCGTTGCGCCATTTCTTCGTCTTTGGCTTCGGCCGTGGCGACATAGAGCCGCCGCGAGCCTAGCTCTGTGGAACGCTGTTCGGCGTATCTGCTCTTTCCAGAGCGCGCGCCGCCGGTAACTAAAATAATTTGCTTGGCCATGCCACTATCCGCTCAATGACGTCCATTCGGTAAGCGCCGCCAGGAGCCGTTGGTTGTCTTTTCGCTGTTTGATCGCAATGCGGAAATAGTTGACTCCGAGGCCAAAGGTATCACAGGCGCGGATGAGTATGTTTTTCTGCAGGAGAAACGAACGAAGCCGAAGGGCGTCACCGTGGCCGCGCTCGATCTTGACGAGCAAAAAGTTGGTTCTCGATGCCAAGGGATGCAATCCTTCGAGCGCCGTCAGACGCTCAAACAAAAACTTTTTTTCCCGTTCCAACCAACGCTCGGTCTTGGTCGCGAAGCTCGAGTCCTTAAGCGACGCCAGCGCCACATTCAATGCTGGGCCATTGATGGACCAGGGTTCTTGATAAGCCGCGAGCTCGGCGACTTGGCCGGTTTCCCCGAGCAAATAGCCGAGCCGAAGTCCCGGCAGGGCATAGTACTTTGTAAGCGAGCGCAAAACTATTAGATAGGGATTCCGCCGCACCAGCGCTTTGATCGATTCCGTCTCGACAAAATCGACGAAGGCTTCATCGATGACGAGTATAGTTTTTCTCGCCAAAGCGATGTGCGCAACCTTTTCAATTTCGACTTTGGGAATCATCTGTCCCGTGACACTATTGGGCGTGGCGAGAAAGACGATGTCGCAATCTTTGTCCCAAGCTGCGCTCAACCGCTTCGTTGAGAATTGGAAACCATTATCGGGGGAAAGATTGAACGAAGCGACCTTGGCACCGATGAGCGTCAGAGCATTGGCATATTCGGAAAATGCCGGACCAACAATCAATGCGTTCCGCGGGCGCAGGGCGGCGCATAACAGATAAATAAGTTGGGTAGAACCGTTGCCGATAAGGACTTCCGCGGGGCTCAACCCATGGCGTTCAGCTAAAGCTTCCTTCAGTTTGTCGCCATAGGGATCGGGATAGCGCAAGATTTCAGCGTAGCTTTCCACAAAAGCCTCGCGTGCTGAAGAGGGTGGTCCCAGTGGATTGATGCTGGCGCTGAAATCGAGCAGCTCGCCGACTTCGACGCCGGAGCTACGCGCCCAGGCGTCGACATTGCCGCCGTGAGTTCTGTCGAGGCGTGGCGCTAGCAGCGCGCGATCGCCAGTAGGACGAAAGTCGCGAGCGAGAGAATCGCCGTGACCAGACATAAAATCCGTCCCTCCTTTAGCATTTCGATTTTGACCGGCGTCGAGTCGTCGCCCAGGTAAGGTTTATGGACTTCTTTGCCGAAGTAAATACTTGGACCGCCCAGTCGGATGCCGAAGGCGCCTGCCAGCGCCGCCTCGGGATAGCCGGCATTGGGGCTCAGGTGGTTAGCGTGATCGCGCCATGTGACGCGCAAGGCGCGCGCCGGAGTCAAACGAAGCACCAGCGTGGCGATGACGATGAACAAAGCGGTAAGTCGCGCCGGGATAAAATTCATCACGTCGTCCAGGCGCGCGGCAAACTTGCCAAAGTAGAAATACCGTTCCGTGCGGTATCCGATCATGGAGTCCAGTGTACTGACGGCTTTGTAGGCCATCGCGAGCGGGACACCGCCGAGAAATAGATAGAAGAGCGGCGCCACGATGCCGTCGCAGGTGCTTTCCGACAAAGATTCGAGGCTGGCGCGCAGCACTTTGTCTTGACTCAAATGAGCTGTCTCACGCCCAACGATGTGCGAGAGTTTTTCGCGCGCGATCGTTAGGTCGCCGGTGCGGAGCGGCGCTTCGATCCGCCTTACGGCATCAATTAAACCCCGCGTCGCGAGTGTGGTCGACGCCAGCGCAGAGGTGGCGATAAAAAACAGCCAATCAGGAAGCAAACGACAAAGCACTACGAGTGCGCATGCGATTGACACCGAGATGGCGATCGCGAAAAAAGACAGCGCCATGCCGGCGATGAAATCGCGACGTGGATTGCCACTTCGCAGCAAAGTCTCGCCATGGGAAATAAATCTCCCCATCAAGACGACCGGATGTGGCAACCAGCGTGGATCGCCGACGGCGAGATCCAAGAGAAACGCGCTGATCAGGAGCGCTGCCGAGGAACTGCAAAAAACTTGCGAATTCATAAAGACAACTTCTACGAGTGAAAGGTTGCTGCTATTCCTTTTCCAACGGCAGTGTATGCCGCCAGGCCGATCAATTCGCCCAGCTGAGTATGCTTGCCGCAGTAGCGTTCACGTTCGGCACCGAGAGAAACGACGGCAATGCAATCGGTGCCCGTGCCCGTGGCGGCGAGATGGGACAGCGAACTCTGGATACCCGCTTCATAGAGCGCGCGCACGCGGCCTTCTGTGGCGATCTGGATCGCTTCCACCAAGGCTTCGTCGCGCAGTCCCGGTTGAATCGTCAGTATCAGGTTGATGGTGTGGAGCGGCGACGGCGCTGTTTGTTCGATTGCCACAGATGCGGGGTCACCAACCGAAAGCGCATTGCCGCAGCCTACAGTCGCGAAGCATGTGACTCTCTTGCCGCCGCCGAAGAGAGAAACTTCGACTAGGTTTTTTATCTCCACGGCAGTGGCCATCGCGACGACCGTGCCTTGGAGCGCGAGCCGCGAAGCCGATTTTTCCAGCCATCGCTGCGGTTCGGCGCAGAACCAGCGATCGTCGCCACTGACATGGTGATTGATGACATGATCGGCGTGACAGTATCCGCCGTTGAGAACAGCCCAGCTCAAAGCGCGAGCCGGCGCGAGAAAACTCACAATCAATGCATCTTGATCAACGCGAGTGGCGAATGGCGCCCTCATCGGTCGTGCCATTAGCCTTAAGCTCGCCACTTTTCTACTGTCGCAGCGGATGGATCGACAATCCAACTCTTGATCAGATTCATATCCAACGATTTTCGAAGGTGATCTGCCAGGCGATCGATGCGCGCGTCGCGCTCCGCGTTGATATTCACGTACGAGGCCGCGGGCGCGAGATCGACCGCGGCGCGCGCGGCTTGGATGAACCCATGACGAAAATCGTCGTTGTCGAAGAAGCCGTGAACGTAGGTGCCAAAGACGCGGCCTGATTTGCTGACGGCGCCGTCGGGAACAAGTTCCGTTGCTTCTTGGCGCTCAATATCGGTTAGCGGAAACGCTCCGGTTTCGTAGAGCGTTTCACCGACGTGGATCTCGTAGCCTTCAAATGCAACTTGCTCGGGTGAGCCACTACGGAAAAAATTTTGTCGCAAGCGGCCGTGCACACGCCGCACGGTTTTTTCGGCGTGCAGTACGGTTCGCACCGGCAGAAGACCGAGCGCCGTTCGGCTACAGGGCTCCTCCTGATTCTCGATACCCTGAGGATCATCGATGGAAACTCCAAGCATCTGAAAGCCGCCGCAGATGCCGACGATCGGGACACCGGTTTCAGTGAGCCGCCGAAGCTCTTGGGCAAAACCGCGCCGCTCAAGCCAGTGTAGATCGTCAAGTGTCTGCTTGGTGCCGGGTAAAATGAGTAGATCAGCCGCGGCCATTTCTTCGGGCGCTTCGAGGAATGCGAGCGAGATCGAAGGCTCCAGTGCCAACGCGTCGAAGTCGGTAAAATTCGCCATGTGCGGCAGCGCGATGACGCCGATGCGCAGCGCGCGCGCCGGTCCCGATTCCAAATTTCTCCAGCGGCGCGCCGCTGAAGCGCGATCTTCCAAGGCGACGCCGTCCTCTTCGTCGAGGCCGAGATCGGAAGAAAGGGCACCACGCCGACGCAAGGCAAGCCAAGGCGGTTGCTCGATCATCGCGACGCCCGGCCGCAGCAGCGATTCATCGCCGCGAAATTTGTTGATGATAAAGCCGCGAATGCGGGCGCGATCTTCGGGTTCGAGCAATTCCAGCGTGCCAAGTAGGGATGCGAAAACGCCGCCGCGATCGATATCGCCGACCAGCAAGCAGGCGGCATCGGCGGCATGGGCCATGCGCATGTTGACGATATCGTGCTCGCGCAGATTGATCTCCGCCGGCGAACCGGCGCCTTCGAGCAAGATTAGGTCATAATTAGCGTATAGCCGTTTATAGGCGGCGAGCACCTCGGGAAAAAGCTGCTCGACGCGCCGGGTGTGATAATCCGACGCCGTGACTTGTCCCCAGATCTTTCCCAATAAAATCACCTGGGCGCCGGTGTCTGTCGAAGGTTTGAGCAGGACGGGATTCATTTCCACGCAAGGCATGGCGCGGCAGGCTTCGGCTTGCAGCGCTTGCGCACGACCGATCTCGCCACCGTCCGGATGTTGCGGCGGAATTGAGCGACATGTTCTGCGCCTTGAAAGGCGCGACCCGATAGCCGTCGTCGGCGAACACGCGCCCAAGGCCTGCCGTAATGAATCGATTTGCCGACGTGGGAAGCCGTGCCGAGGATCATCAGAGCATTTTTGGGTCGGGGTGCGTTCACTTCTGTTATTCGCGTTTAAGAGCAGGAGCCGGCGACGTAGAGCCATTTGATCCAGTCACCGTTCTTTACGAGATAGCGCTCGGCAGGAACATTCGATCCACGGCCGTTAACCTGAAAGCGCCAACCGCAGTCGGCGGCAAAGTCGTTTCTGACTCCATCAATTTCCTCGACGAAATGTTCCATCCCATATCGAGGGGCCGTCGTTACCGGCAGCCGTTCCAACAAGACTTCGAGTACCGTGCTCTTTTCGGAAACAGTGACCATCGCTTCGAACGGTTGCTTACCAGCCGGTCCAAAGTCGATGGTCACCGTGACTTCGATCATCTGTTTTTCCAATGCTCTCTCCAGCGTCGAGGGTCCACCGCAACGCCGGAGATCGAAACCTCTAGCTCCCGAAAGTAGTGCGAAAGCCGAGCAAAAAGTTTAACGGCGGGGCGCGGAACCCGTCCGCTTGATCGTACCTTTTATTAAACAGGTTTTGGATCCTGCCAATCAGGCTTATTTCCTTTACGAGGGAATTTCGCCAGGGAAGCCTATAGGATGAAGCCAGATCAACAATCCCATAACCGGCCGTGACCGTGTTGCCAAACGGCGAGGCGGCACGAAAATCATCGCGGAGGCCGACGATATTGACGATGAGGTTGACGTTCAAAGCATCCTGCAGATAATTCAGGATCACGTTCCCACTATTGCGCGGCCGGCGCGGCAGTGTCCCATCCGCAGTATCCCAGTCGAGATAGGTGTAATTGGCGTTCAAGGTGAGGCCCTCGAAGAGCTTTATTCCCAAAGTCAACTCGACGCCGTCGAAACGTGCGCGCCCCACATTCTCGGCGCGGAAACAACCAAATGGGTCTCCGGGAATGGGTCTCCCTTCGATGAGGTCCTTCACCTCGCGATGAAAATAGTTCGCACCCATTGTAAGTCGCTCGGCGAGGAGGCTCTGCTCGACGCCGAAGTTTATTTCCCAACTTTTCTCCGGACCTAGGTTCGGATTACCGAAGGCCGGGCAACCGAAGCCCGCAGGGAAAAACAGCTCGTTCAACGACGGCGCTCTAAAACCGCTGGCATAGCCACCCTTCAACTTGGTGCCGATCTCCTTGAATAAATAGGCCGCGGAAAACGATGGCGTCCATGCGGTGCCGAACTGTTGATTATCGTCCAGATCGGATTCCCGGGATCATGATCAGGCTGCGATCGAGAAACTGAAATTGTTGTTGCAGGTAGTAGCCGACATTGCCGATGGTTTCGTCGATTCCACCGTTGGTGCTGGCCGACCTCCGATTGTATTGGACGCCAAAAGTCGCAGTGCTCCAATCCTCAAGGCGGTAGTTGGTTTGAAATTCCCCGCTAACGATTTGCGGGCGAAAGAAATCGCGGGTGCGCGAATCGCAGGGGAAGCCGAAAGAGACGCAGGAATCGACATCGTCGCTAAACTTGTCATGCTCTTTGAAGATGGATCCGGAAATTCGGTAATCCCAGTTCGCCAGGATTTTTTGTTCCCACTCGAGTTTGCCCACGTATTGAGTCGTGGCCTGGCGAGCGTTGGGGTCGGGTGTGGAGGCGAAGTTGTTGTTATTGAACAGCCCCGCATCGCTGTTGATATAGTGGAAGATACCCTTGAGGCTGGCATTCTCTGTCAGTTGATAGTCCAGCCGCGCCGACGTCGAGAGGTTGCGATAATCATCGTTGACGCTCCTGAAGCCTTGACTCCCGATATGGCCTACGCTGAACGCATAGCCGAGTTTACCCAGGCCGCCTCTCAGGGTTGCGACTTGACGGTTGGTCCAACCGTTGCCGCCCTGCGCGGATACCCCCACATCCAACGGCCCCTGTCCTCTTTTGGTAATAATATTGATCACGCCGCCGATGGCTTGCGAGCCGTAAAGAGTTCCACCGGCGCCGCGGAGGACTTCGATGCGCTCGACGCTTTCGGTGGTCAGGTTAGCGAAGTCGTAGGCACCCGTGGTCGTGCTGTTTATTTCAACACCGTCGACCAAAACCAACACCTGATTTGATGTCGGAGCCACGAATGAAAACGGAAGTGGCCGTTCCCATGGAGCCTGTTTGAACGACATTGACGCCAGCGACGTCGCGCAGGACCTCCGATACGAGTTCCGCTTGCCGCTCGCGAATTTCCTCACTCGTGATTACGGTCAGAGATGTTGTGAGCTGATTGAGGGGAACTTCCGTGCGTGTGGCCGTCACAACGACCGGAGGAAGACTTTGTTCTGGCGCAGGGTCCGCGCCCTGGGAAAAGCTTGGAAACAAAATAAAAAATAGAAGAACACAGAAGAAAACCATAAAACCTCTCCTTTTCCCGCGAAAGGGGAATGTTGAAAACAGATGGACAGGTCTCCTGGCTCGAGCGTCTAGTTCGTGTTCTCGCCTGTGTCTCGTGCTCGGAAATTCCTTCCAATGAACACGATCACGAGTGACGATCACGATTTTACCTACTCGCCGCGCCTTCCCATCCGTCGCTCGGGCCGAGGACAGTGGCTATTCGTGCGGCTTTCGTGGCTCCTACAGTTGCGGGGCAGCAGGGGAATTCTCGGAAAGGCTAAAGGATAAGGGCTAAAGGATAAAACTTTCATTTATCCTTTTGCCTTCCGCCTTTATCCTTTTCGGAGTCACCCCATTCCCTTACATCCGTCTGCGGTTAATAATACTTGCCTTGATGACCTCCTAAAAAATTTCCTAAGGTTTCGCGTCGGCGAGGCGAAACTCGATGGGAATGCGAATCCAACTTTCAACGGCCTTGTCACCGTAGCGCGCCGGGATAAATCGCCACCGCTTGATCGCTTCAGCGGCGGCTCGGTCCAACGCTTCGCTGCCGGAGCTGCGGTTGATCTCCACATGTTTCGATCGACCTTGATCGTCAACCAGAACGCGCAGAATTACCTGCCCTTCACGGCCCTCGCTTCGAGCGCTCTCCGGGTAAACCGGTTTGGGCGTTTCGCTATAGCGCGCTTGAATCAAAACGGCGCCATTCCCCGATGAACCTTGACCGTTGCCGAGTCCCGCACCGCTGCCAGATGATCCGAATCCATTCGCGCCGTTTCCGATCGCACCCTTGTCGGAGCCATTGCCGTCATCGCCCGCTAAAGGAATTTTTGCCGCGCCGTCGGCCTCGCCAGATTTTGACGGTACAAAAACGAGCGCAGCGCTGTTGTTTTCGTTTAAATCTATTGGCGCTTCGCCAAATTGAGGTCGCGGCTCTGGGCTGCCGGTCTGGTTTGATTGAACGAGACTTTGAAGGGCGCGCGCTGCGTGTCCGGGCGCTTTGGCGCCGGCGCGTGAAGCACGACTTCCGCTACCGCCGTCTTGCCCGTTGGCGCCGGACGTCTCGTGCTCTACCGGCAGAATCATCACCCGAATAAGCTGGGCCTGTTTCGGGTCTGCAAACGAAACCGGATAGACCAGCGCAAGCGCGTGCAGAGTCACGGATATCAAAAAGAAAGAGGCCAATCTCATGTTCGCCCATGCGTGGCCTCAAGGTGAGCAGGGAAAGAACGAAACACCTTTCTCTCTTCTCCGGAGAGGCCGGTAAAACGACTCTGGGCAGGTTTCCTGACTTAGGCTTTTTTCTACTCGCCGCGCCTTCCCATCCTTCGCTTGACTCAGGACAGTGGCTGTCTTGCGGCTTTCGTAGCCATCACAGTGGCGGGACCGCGCCGGATTTACACCGGACTTCCCTAGGAACCCAGAGCTGTGAACAAAATGTAGGCGGAAATTACAACGAGCGATCTAAGCTGTCAAGGCTTCTATTTTGTTTTGCGCTAAAGCGTCCGATTCAAGCAACACTCCAGCGCTAAAGTATCAGCCAGAAGACGACCGGAATGGTAAAAATCGAAATGAACGTGCTGATCACGACGATTGATGCCGCCAGCGCGGGATCCTGTCGATACTTTTCGGTTAGAACGAAGTTGACGACGGCTGCCGGCAGGGCGCCGTAGAGAAGCAGGACTTGACGGTTAACGCCTTCGGCGCCGATCAAATGCACCGCTAAGTTCGCGGCAGCAAAGCCGCCACCAATGCGTGCCAGCGCACCGCCCAGAGCGTGGCCCCACTGGAGGGATTCGACCTCATGCAAGCGGTAGCCCAAGCTGATCAGCATGATCGGAATTGTGGCTTGCCCGAGCATAATGATCGGCCGCAGCAATACTTCGGGCAGACTGATTTGTGCGAGATTTACGGACAGGCCGGCGAGCGCCGCATAAATCAACGGCAGACGAAATATTTCAGTCCAGTTGCTGCGGCCGTTTAAAATATAAATTCCCAGCGAATATTGCAGAAAAGTGATGATCACAAACATCAGCGTCGCGCGTTGCAGACCGGCTTGACCGAAGGCGAACAACGCTAATGGAATACCCATGTTGCCGGCATTCATGAACAAAGTCGGCAAGGCAAAGCCGCGCGAGCTGAAACCGGAAACAAAAAAATAAAACCGTATAAAAAAACCGACAATGGCGAAAATCAGCAGGATGCCGGCCGAAAGCACGGCTATATCAGTGGCGAAGAGCGGTTTTCCGGCAAGCGAGCTAAATACCAACGAAGGCGTGCCCAAATAAACGATGATCTCGGTCACCGAAGTCAGGTTTATTTTTTTCCAATGGGCAAAAACAAATCCGGCGGCGATCAACAGAAAAACCGGAATGACGGGCGCGAGCGGCTGTAAAAATTTCCATTGCGACGAAACGATTCGGCGTTGTTCACAGCGAGGCGAGCAGGATGAGGCTGAGCGTTTCGCCGAGCTCGATCATGGCGCCGAGATCGTGGGACGGTAAGATTCGCACGGAGACGACACAGCAGACTTCTCGCCGACAAAACAAAAAGCGAAAGCGCGAGAGCGATCCAGAATCCGCGCTTGCCCAAGCCATAGAAACCCAGCGCCAGAGTGCCTAACGTCGTTAACATGAGATGCCAAAATTTCACCTGCTCGGCAGAAGGCCGCAAGATTTCATCGCAGCGATCTTGATAACCGTAAACGAAGATCAGTACTCCCCAGCGCGCGAGAACCGGGGCCAGCAACAAGCTGAAAGACAGCTTTTCATCCATGCTGTCGACGGCAGCGGCTTTGAATAAAATCACCAGAACGATCGCGATAAATCCCAGCGTTTCGCCGCAGTCGTCTTTTTTCGCCGATGTCCCAACTGCGCCGGCGGCAAAACTATTTTTGAGCGCGGTGAGGTGGTTGCCGCCAGTCAGGACGACCAACGCGGTAATCAGAATCATGCTGAGGATTTCCGGAGCCAGATACGGTGCGAGCAAGTAATTGATCAGCGCAAGAAAGAGTCCCAATGCCAAGCCAATCACCGGAAAATAGATCATTGATGCGCCGAGCGCTGCCGGAGATCGCCTGAACGGCGGCAAAATTGCGCCAAATCGTCAAATATTTAACTGCGGTAAAGAGTTTTTGCACGGCATTCCTTTTCGCTCACGAACCCCAGGCTGTCAATCGGTTTCTCACTGCGAAACAGGTTTTTAGTCAAACCCGCGCGCAACTGTCAAAAATGCTTAAATTATTTAAATAAATCAATGGTTTATAGATCGCTTTGCGCTTTACTTTTCGTCCCCTTTCCGGTATTATTCAGAGTGCTGATAAGTCTCCCTAACTCTCTAAGATTACAGGAAAATTTAAAACTCGGCGCTAGGTGAAAATGGCTGAATCAAAACCCCCTCAAGACTCCGATTACAAAGCAGACAACATAAAAGTTTTGGAAGGCTTGGAAGCTGTCAGAAAGCGGCCAGGCATGTACATCGGAGACACAAGCGAACGGGGTCTACATCATTTGGTCTATGAAGTTGTCGATAACTCCATCGACGAAGCGCTCGCCGGACATTGCGATAACATCGAAGTTACTATTCACATCGACAACAGCGTCACCGTGATTGATAACGGTCGCGGCATTCCCGTTGATATCCATTCGACTGAAAAAGTTTCTGCCGCGGAAGTCGTGCTGACCAAACTTCATGCCGGCGGAAAATTCGACAAGGCCTCTTATAAAGTTTCCGGCGGTTTGCACGGCGTCGGCATTTCGGTCGTCAACGCGCTATCCGAAACTTTGGAAGTTGAAATCAAACGCGACGGTAAAGTGTATCAACAAAGTTACACGCGCGGCGATCCACAGGGAAGACTGCAAGAAGTCGGCAAGTCCAAAGAGCGCGGCACTCGCGTAACGTTCAAACCCGACACCCAAATTTTTGAAACGACGGACTTTAGCTTCGATATTCTCTCGCAAAGACTGCGCGAGCTGGCGTTTCTCAACCGCGGCGTCAAGATCACCATCGAAGACGAGCGCACGCAGAAAAAACACGAATTTTTCTATAAAGGTGGCTTGCTGTCTTTTGTTGAGCATCTCAATCGCGCCAAGACCGCCATCCACGCAAAAGTCGTTTACTTCGAGGGCGAGAAAGACGGCGTCGGTGTTGAGATCGCCATGCAGTGGAACGATGGCTACATCGAGAGCGTTTTCTCATTCGCCAACAACATCAACACCATCGAAGGCGGCACGCACTTGGTCGGATTTCGCTCCGCTCTGACGCGTTCCATCAATAGTTATGCAGTCAGCAGCGGCCTGCTAAAAAAGGACGATGAGAATCTCCAGGGCGACGACGTTCGCGAGGGGCTCACCGCAGTCATCAGCGTGAAAGTGCCTGAGCCGCAGTTTGAAGGGCAAACCAAAACCAAGCTTGGCAACAGCGAAGTGAAAGGCATTGTCGAAGCGCTGGTTAACGAAAAGTTTGCCAGTTATTTAGGCGAACATCCGAGCGAAGCGAAAAAGATCGTTTCAAAAGGCGTAGAAGCGGCGCGCGTGCGCGAAGCAACCCGGAAAGCCAAAGACTTGGCGCGGCGCAAAGGCGCGCTCGATTCCGGATCTTTGCCCGGAAAGCTCGCCGACTGCCAGGAGCGCGACCCCGCATTGAGCGAACTCTATCTTGTTGAGGGCGATTCCGCCGGCGGTTCGGCCAAGCAGGGACGCGACCGGCGCAACCAGGCGATTCTCCCCCTCAAAGGCAAGATTCTCAACGTCGAGAAGGCGCGTTTCGACAAAATGCTTTCGTCCCAGGAAATTCGCCTGATGATTATGGCGCTCGGCACCGGCGTCAAAGAGGACTACGACCCGGCCAAGTTGCGTTATCATTCGATCATCATCATGACCGACGCCGACGTCGACGGCTCGCATATCCGCACGTTGCTGCTGACTTTTTTCTATCGCCAAATGCCCGACCTGGTCGAAAAAGGGCATCTTTTTATCGCCCAGCCGCCGCTCTACAAAATCAAGCGCGGCAAACAGGAACGCTATCTGAAAGACGAGGCGATGCTCGAAGATCATTTAATCGAGCTCGGCACGGACAAGGTGCGCTTGCGCGCGACCCAGGATGGCAACGGACTCGTCGGCCAACCGTTGCAGTCCTTTATCAAAAAAGTCGCGCGCACGGAAAAATTGATGGGCTTGATCGCGCGCAAGCGTAAAAATCGCACGGTCGTCGAGGCGCTTTTGCTGGACGATAGTTTTAGCGATGAAACTTTGAAAGACGAGAAGGCATTGATCAGCCTGCAGAGCCGTTTGGCTTCGTACGTGAATCTCACGGCGCCCGAACAAGCGCCGCTGTCCTGCGCTTTGGAAGAAGACGCGGAACATAACTGTTTTAAGCTCATTGTTTCGACCCGCGCCAACGGCACGGGCCACCAAACCGTGATCGATCGCGAGTTTCTCACCAGCCCTGAGTACAAAGAGATCAAAAAACTGTTCAACGATTTGTTAGCCATTGGTATGCCGCCCTATTCGATCGACGAGGGCGAGAGCAAAACTCAATTAAAATCATTCCCTGAGATTCTCAATTACGTCATGGAGGGCGGCAAAAAAGGCCAGTACATCCAGCGCTATAAAGGTCTCGGTGAAATGAATCCGGCGCAGCTTTGGGAAACCACCATGAATCCGGAAACTCGGGTGCTGCTGCAGGTGCGCGTCGAAGACGCGGTGGAAGCGGACGAGATTTTCTCGACGCTGATGGGCGATGAGGTCGAGCCGCGCCGAAAGTTCATTGAGGAACATGCGCTCACGGTCAAGAATCTCGACATCTAGAAGATAAAAGAGTTCAAACCGTTCAATCGGTTCAATACATTCGCACTTTAAAATCCTGCAGCAATCCTGACAGGCGAGCAATTCATGGAAGCGACAAGTAGACCGCAAAAGGTACCCGTTTACATCGAAGAAGAGATGCGCGAGTCGTTCATGGCTTACGCCATGAGCGTTATCATCAGCCGCGCTCTGCCCGATGTGCGCGACGGCTTAAAGCCGGTGCATCGGCGCGTGCTCTACGCGATGTACGACGCGAGCAATACTTCCGATAAGCCGTACAAGAAATCCGCCCGCCTGGTCGGCGATATCATGGGTAAATATCATCCCCATGGCGATACGGCGATCTACGATACCATCGTGCGCATGGCGCAAGATTTTAACCTGCGTTATCCGCTGGTCGACGGCCAGGGGAATTTTGGCTCCATCGACGGCGATAATCCCGCGGCGATGCGTTATACGGAAATTCGCATGACGCCACTGGCCGAGGAAATGCTCGCCGATATCGAAAAGGAAACCGTCGACTTCATTGCGAACTATGACGATTCGCTCAAAGAGCCGGCGGTTTTGCCGTCGCGCATTCCGAATCTCTTGATCAATGGCTCCGCGGGAATCGCCGTCGGCATGGCGACCAACATTCCGCCGCATAATTTGAGCGAAGTCATCGACGGCTTGATCGGGTTGATCGAAAATCCCGATATCACGATTAAGCAATTGATGCGGCATATTCCGGGGCCGGATTTTCCCACTGCGGGATTCATTCACGGCAAAGAGCCGATCGTGCAGGCTTACCACGAAGGCAAAGGCATCGTGCAGATGCGTGGCAAGGCCTTCACCGAGACCGTCAAGCGTACGGGGAAAGAACAAGTCATCATCAGTGAAATCCCCTACATGGTCAATAAAAAGCGTCTGATCGAGCAAATCGCCGACCTGGTCAACGACAAAAAGATCGAAGGCATCGGTGACCTGCGCGACGAATCCGACCGCGAAGGGATGCGCATCGTCATCGAGCTAAAACGCGACGCGGTCGCCGAGATCGTCATCAATCAACTTTACAAGCACACCGCGCTGCAGGATTCCTTCGGCGTCAATATGCTCGCAATCGTCGACGGCAAGCCCGAGACTGCTGAATCTCAAAGAGGCGCTCAAAGCCTTCCTCGATCATCGCAAAGAAGTCGTCACGCGGCGCACGGCCTACGATCTGCGCAAGGCCGAAGAACGGCTGCATATTTTGGAAGGCTATCGGATCGCTCTCGACAATCTTGACGCCGTGATCGCCCTGATCCGGAATTCTTCGGATCCGAGGGTCGCCAAAGAAGGCTTGATGTCGAACTTTGCCTTGAGCGACATCCAAGCGCAGGCGATCTTGGACTTGCGGTTGCAGCGCTTGACCGGTTTAGAGCGCGACAAAATCATGGAGGAGCACCGCGAGACCGTCGAGTTGATCGGTAAGCTCCGCGCCATCCTCGCCGACGAAAAGGAAATCTACAGAATCATCGTCGAGGAGCTGAAGGAGATCAAGAAAAAGTACGGCGATGAACGCCGCACGCAGATCGTTGATCGTTCCGACGAGATTTCCATAGAAGATACCATGGTCGACGAAGACATGGCGGTGACGATCTCCCACGAAGGTTACATCAAGCGCAATCCGGTCACCCTTTATCGCGCGCAGCGGCGCGGCGGCAAGGGCAAGATCGGCACGACGACGAAAGAGGAAGACTTTGTCGAGTACCTGTTTATCGCGTCGATGCATTCCTACATCCTCTTTTTCACCACCATAGGAAAAGTCTACTGGATCAAAGTGCACGAGCTGCCGCAGGCGAGCCGGGCGGCGCGGGGCAAACCGATCGTCAATCTGCTCAGTCTTGAGCCCGGTGAAAGAGTTTCCGCCTTTCTCACCGTGCGAGAGTTCCAGGAAGGGCGCTATATCGTGTTTGCCACCAAGAACGGCTTGATCAAGAAGACCGAGCTAATGGCCTACGCCAATCCGCGCGCGTCGGGAATTCGCGCCATCGGTCTCGAAGAACGCGACGAGGTGATCGGCGTGCGCCTCACCGACGGCAATCAGGAGATTATCTTGTCGACGGCAGAAGGGCAGTCGATCCGCTTCAAAGAGGAGCAGGTGCGTCCGACGGGTCGCGGTACGTTCGGGGTCGTGGGCATGAAACTCGACCCTGAAGATAAGGTCGTGAGCATGGAAATTCTCAGCCTTGGCGTCGATATTCTGACCGTTGCCGAAGGCGGCTACGGCAAGCGCACCGCGATGGACGAGTATCGCCTGCAATCGCGCGGCGGCAAAGGCGTCATCACGATGAAGACGACGGACAAAACCGGTCGTGTCATCGGCGTTCAGCTCGTGACCGAAGAGGACCAGCTCATGATGATTACCAACATAGGGAAAATCATTCGCCTGCGCATCAAGGATATCCGAGTGATCGGCCGCAACACTCAGGGCGTGCGGCTGATCGAGCTCGAAGAAGGCGAGCGAGTCGTGTCGGTGGCGCGCCTGGCAGAAAAAGAAGAAGAGGACGAGGAAGAGAAGACCGACGAATAATCGGCAGTCTTCGGCGGCGCGGGCGCTGTTGGGCCTCGCCAACATGACTTCTCTCAATATTGATCATGTCCAGTGATATCGGAGTGGTGGGAGCCGGTGGCTGGGGCACCGCGCTCGCCAAAATTCTCGCTGACACAGGCGAACGGGTAACGCTCTGGTGTCATGGCGCCGATAGTTTCCGCCAAATTGTCGAAACGCGGGAAAACCGCGCTTACCTCGCCGGTATTTCCCTCCCGGCCGAGCTCACAGTGACGCAGTCGCTCGGTGAAACCGTCTCGAACAAGCGCCTGGTGATTTGCGCGGTGCCGTCGCACGTGGTTCGAGAAGTGTTTTCCAGAGCCATGGACGACCTTGCCCAGACGACAATGATTCTTTGCGGCACGAAAGGCCTCGAAGAGGGAAGTCTGAAAACGATGGGCGAGCTTTTTGTCGACCTGCTTGGCGCCGGGCGCAAAAAAAATCTCGCTTTTCTTTCCGGACCGACGTTTGCTCTCGAGGTCGCCAGAATGCTTCCCGCAGCGGTAACCGTCGCCGCCGCCGATGAAAGCATCGCCAAATCCATCCAACAGATTCTCAGCACCCAAAATTTCCGAGTTTACACGTCGGCCGACGTGATCGGCGTTCAGATTGGCGGCGTGGTAAAAAACGTGATCGCGATTGCCGCTGGTATCAGCGACGGTTTGAGTTTGGGCCACAACGCTCGCGCGGCATTAATTACCCGCGGTCTCGCCGAGATGACCCGCTTAGCCGTGCGCATGAAGGCCGACCCTTTGACGCTCGCCGGGCTGCCGGGTCTGGGTGATTTGATTCTTACCTGCACGGGTGATTTGAGCCGCAATCGAGCTGTTGGATTGCAGATCGCGCGCGGTAGAAGCTTGCACGAGATTACCGCATCGACCCGGACCGTGGCCGAGGGTGTGCGCAATACGCGTTCGCTGTACGCTTTGGCGGAGCGGCTTGGCGTCGATATGCCAATCGTCGGGCAAATGTATCAGGTGCTTTACGCGGGCAAGGAGCCGGCCGACGCGGTGCGTGATTTAATGCTGCGCTCGCTCAAGCCTGAAGCCGGCTAAAATTGACAACAATAAGTTGGTATGATTCTAATAAACACTTGGCCCTTTAAAAGGCCCGAGGGAGTCTTCTTTTTATGAAACGAACGTATCAGCCCAGCAACATTAAGAGAAAGCGAACGCATGGATTTCTCGCCCGCATGGCAACGCCCGGTGGCCGCAACGTGCTCAGGCGGCGCCGCGCTAAGGGGCGAAAGCGATTGACGGTGACCGTGCCGCCGAAACGCGCGCGGACTTGATCGCGACCGAGCGCATGTCGCTCGCAGGCTCGCAGCAGTTCCCGAAAACGGCGCGCTTAAGAAAACGAGCCGAGTTCCTAAAGCTGTCGCGGACCGGTGTTAAAACCCAGACGGCCAATTTCGTGATCATCACCCGGGCCAATAACGGGTCAGAGAATCGATTAGGGGTAACGGTCAGCGGCAAGGTCGGGAACTCGGTGACGCGCAATCGCATCAAGCGACGGATTCGCGAATACTTTCGGCGCCACCGCGCCGATCTGCCGCCGGCAACCGATATCCTCGTCATCGCGCGCAAAAGCGCCGCAGCCGGGGCTAACATCGTCGCGGACGAACTGCAACGGGCTCTGGTGGGTCAAGGCCAACGGCGCAAATAGTGAATCGGATGGCGCGTACAGTTTTGGCCTGGCTCATTTTCAGCTATCGCAAAGCGCTCTCGCCGTTCTTGCCGCCAGCGTGCCGCTTCTACCCAAGTTGCTCGGCTTACACGGAACAAGCCATTCGCAGATACGGAATCCGCAAAGGAGTTGCCAGCGGAATTAGCCGGATCCTCCGTTGCCATCCTTGGCATCCCGGCGGATACGACCCAGTGAAGTAAATTTTCCATGGATAAGCGCGCACTCATCGGCATCGCTCTCTCGATACTCGTGCTGGTTGTCTATCAACAATTGGTGACGCACTTTTACGGCCCGCCACCCGTCCGCTCCAATCCCTGAAACGGAGACGAGTCAGGCGGAAAAAGCTGTGCCGGCGGCGCCAAGCGCCGCCGCGCCGTCAGCCGCATTGCCGGCTGCTACCCCGGCAACGCTTTCTCCGGCCAAATCGGCCAAAGAAATTACGGTCGAAACGGATCACTACATCGCCGTATTTACGACCCAGGGGGCGCGGCTCAAGAGCTTTAAATTCAAAAAATATCGCAGCTCGGTCGACGAGCACAGCCCGCCATTTGAGATCGTTCGCACGGCGCCCGGCGTGCCCTTACCGTTGGGTGTTCGCTGGCAGGCGCCGACGCCATTCGAAGACAGCGAGATCGTCTATTCGGTACAGGGAAACGATCTCAAGCTAAGCGGCGACGGCAAAGGGAGCTTGGCTTTCCAGGGACAAAGTGGCAACGGCGCGGTCATCACAAAATCTTTCACCTTCTCAGGCTCGTCTTATCCGATTCAGTTCGAAGTTTCTGTGAAAACCGCGGACGGAACGGCGCCGGCTCCGGAAATTTTACTTACAGATCAGAGCGATTCGGTGCCTAATCACGATGCTCCATTTGAGGGATTCATCGCATTGGTCGATGGCAAAATCAAAAGAGAACCACCGGCCGAAGCCGCAAAGGGACACGAATTTACTGGCGATATTTCCTGGGCCGGGTTTGGCCACACCTACTTTCTCTTCGCGTTGCTCCCCGAGAACGGTGCCGGGCACAAAGTCTCGGTGCGACAGGCCGGCGCCGCTCTGGTAAGCGCGCTCGGCGGGCCGAGCGCGAGCGAGCGATACACGATCTTCATCGGCCCGAAGGAAATCAATATATTAGAATCGGTCGGCAAAGGCATCGAACGCGCGATCGACTTCGGCTACTTCGGCTTTATCTCGAAGCCCCTGTTATATGTCCTGCATTTTTTCAATCGCTTCACGGGGAGTTACGGCCTCGATATCATCATCCTGACGGTGCTGATTAAACTTCTGCTGGCGCCGTTGACGCATAAGAGCTACGTGTCGATGAAGCAAATGCAAAAGCTGCAACCCCAGATGGAGCGGTTGAAAGAGCGCTACGCCGACGACAAGGAAAAGCTCAATAAAGAGATTATGGAGCTGTACAAGCGCAACGGCGTCAATCCGCTCGGCGGTTGTCTGCCGATGGTGCTGCAGTTTCCGGTCTTTATCGGGCTCTACAACGCTTTGAGCACGCCTATCGAATTACGCCACGCGTCGTTTTTGTGGATCAAAGATCTTTCGCGGCCCGATTGGCAGTCGTTGCCTTTTGCAGTCCCCACATGGTGGCCTTCTGCCTTGCCTTCGGGTATTCCAGTGCTGACAATTCTCATGGGCGCCAGCATGTTTTTGCAACAATGGATGACGCCGACCGCGGGGGATCCAAATCAGCGTAAGATGATGATGCTGATGCCTTTGATGTTTACGTTCATGTTCGTGTCTTTTCCGGCAGGATTAACTGTTTATTGGCTGGTCAATAATGTTCTCACCATCGGTCAGCAGTATTGGATCAACCGCAGTGTGAAATAAGCCCCTTTTGCAGAGGTTTGACTTATGGATTCCGTGGAAACCGAGGGCGACACCATAGACGCGGCGATAGAAGGCGCGCTCAAGTTACTCGGCGTCGGACGCGACAAGATCACGGTCGATATTATCGCCGAAGGACGCAAGGGAATACTAGGCTTCGGCGCGCAGAAAGCGCGCGTTCGCGCCGAACTGCGAAAATCGCCACTCGAGCATAAAATCACTGCAGAGCCGCTGCCAGTCAGCGGCGAGCTGGCCGCAGCGCCGATCGATAACTCCGCGATGACGGAAAAGGCCCAAGCCGCGTTACAGGAAATCTTAAATCTCATGGGAGTGAAGGCGACGGTGACGCAGAGCGCTTCGGCCAACGGCGAAGAAACCATTCTCGAGATCCGCGCCGATGACAGCGGCTTACTGATCGGACGCAAAGGCCAGACACTCGAAGCCCTGCAATATCTCGTCAGCCGGATCGCCGGCGAACGCTTCGCGGGCGAAGGCCCGCACATCGTCATCGATATCGAAAAATATCGCGAACGACGGCGCAAAACCCTTGAAGATATGGCACTACGCCTCGGCGAAAAAGCCAAACGGCAGAGAAAGACGGTCACCGTGGATGCGCTCAGCGCCGCCGACCGTCGGATCGTTCATGCCGCCTTGCAAGACGACCCTTGGCTCTCGACCCGCAGCCTTGGCCAAGGCTCCTATCGGCGTCTTTTGATCATTCCCGAAGGGGACCGCAGAAAAAAGGAAGGCGAACCAGCGCAAGCCGAAAAACAGGCGGCGCCGTCCCTATCGAGCGGCGGCAAAACGCCGGCAACTGCGGAGTCCGAGGACGATGAGTAGGATGATCAACAAGCGCCGGGCCGCCATCCGTCCGCCCATTTCAGTTTGTTGACCCGCCGCTGTCGGTTCTCTATAGTGGACAAATGATACAACGCCGTAAAACCAGACCCATCCAGCTCGGCAAAGTCAAAGTCGGCGGCGACGCGCCGATCACCGTGCAGTCGATGACCAAGACCGACACGCGCGACGTGCGCGCCACGGTGCAGCAAATATGGGATCTCGAGGCGGCCGGCTGCGAAATCATTCGCTGTGCCGTGCCGGTGCGCGAAGCCGCGTTGCAGTTGGGCGATATAAAAAAGAGAATCCGCATCCCGTTGGTCGCCGACATTCACTTCAACTATAAACTTGCGCTGATCGCGATCGAGCAGGGAGTCGACGGCTTGCGCCTCAATCCGGGCAACATCGGCGCGCGCAAATACGTCGAAGAGGTGGTGCGTGCCGCCTCCGAGCGCAAGATCCCGATTCGCATCGGCGTCAACGCCGGCTCGCTGGAAAAAGATTTGCTGCAAAAATACGACGGACCGACCGCTGCGGGCATGGTCGAAAGTGGCCTGCGCCATATCCGTATCCTCGAAGACGTCGGCTATAACGAAATCAAGATTTCGCTCAAAGCCTCCGATCCGCTGATGATGATCGAAGCCTATCGCATGCTCGCCGAGCAGGTCGAGTATCCGTTCCACTTGGGCGTCACCGAGGCGGGCACGCCGTCGATCGGCACGATCAAATCCGCCGTCGGTTTGGGCACCCTGCTCGCCGAGGGTATCGGCGACACGATTCGGGTTTCGCTGGCCGCCGATCCGGTGGAAGAAGTGCGCGTCGGTAGAGAAATCCTCAAATCGCTCGGGCTCAAAAAGGAAGGCTTGACCTTCGTTGCCTGTCCGTCTTGTGGCCGCGCCGACGTGGATCTCGTCGGATTGGCCAAAACCGTCGAAGAAAGAATGCTGCCTTATAGCAACCTCGACATTCACGTGGCGGTGATGGGCTGCGAAGTGAATGGCCCCGGTGAAGCGCGTGCGGCCGATCTTGGCGTGGCGGGCGGTAAGGGAATCGGCCTGATCTTCAAGCGCGGTGAAATCATTCGCAAGGTCCCCGAAGCGCAAATCGTCGACGCGTTGATGGAAGAAGTCGAAAAATTCGCTGCCGAAAAAAAATTGGAACAAGCGGCGGCGGCCGACGCCTGATTGCTCTCTTCCCTTTCCCAATCAGCTCGATATCGCGCGGCGGCGCCGCGGCCGAGGAACAAGACGGAAGTTTTTATCGCCAATGGCACGAAGGCCAAACTTCTTTTTATCCGAAACCTTCGCGTCCTTTGTGCGTTTTGTGGTAAACACTGACTTCATTGACGAAGCGCAGCGCTAGGAACCGGCGCTAAACAAAGTGCGCAAGCCGCAGTCAATCTTACGAATCGTCAGACAACGTTATGCGTTGGAGCAAAATCCTCATACCCACGCTCAAAGAAGATCCGGCTGACGCCGAAGTCATCAGCCACAAGCTTCTGGTCCGTGCCGGCTTTATTCGGCAAGTGAGCCGCGGCGTCTATGACTACTTTCCTTTGGCGCTGCGCGTCATTCGCAAGATCGAGCAAATTGTCCGAGAGGAAATGAACCGGGCGGGCGCCCAGGAGCTGCTCATGCCGATCACGGCGCCGGCGGAACTTTGGCAGGAGAGCGGCCGATGGGAGATGTACGGTAAAGAGCTCTTGCGTTTCAAAGATCGCAATGAGCGCGACTTCTGTCTCGGTCCGACCCACGAAGAAATTGTCACCGATTTGGTGCGCCGTTCCGTGCGCTCCTATCGCGAGCTGCCGTTCAATCTTTATCAGATTCAAACAAAATTTCGCGACGAACCACGGCCCCGCTTCGGCTTGATGCGCGGTCGCGAATTCATCATGAAGGACGCTTACAGTTTTCACACGGATGTCGAAGACTGCCGCCGGGAATACGACAACATGTACCAAACCTATAAGCGGATCTTCAGCCGTTGCGGTTTGCGCTTTCGGCCCGTTGAAGCCGACACCGGCACGATCGGAGGAAGTCAATCCCATGAATTTCAAGTGCTCGCGGAGTCCGGCGAAGACGCCATCGTAAGCTGCAATACCTGCGATTATGCCGCCAACGTGGAAAAGGCGGAAGTCAAAGCCGCTCGCCCCACCGGGCGCGACATCGCCGAAGTGTCGCCCAAGCTGGAAAAAGTTTCCACGCCGGGAAAGAAAAGCGTCGCCGAAGTGGCCGAGTATCTCAAGCTGCCGAGCGAAAATTTTATCAAGACGCTGGTCTACAGGACCGATAGCGGCGAGTTCGTCGCCGTTCTCGCGCGCGGCGACCACGAGGTCAACGAGCTCAAGCTCAAGACGGTTTTAGGCTGTCGCGAGATTGCTTTGGCGGATGAAGCTTCAGTCGCCACGGCCATCGGCGTGGCACCGGGATTTCTCGGGCCGATCGGCTTAAAGCTCCGCGTCCTGGCCGACCTCTCGGTGCACGGTATGCGCGCGGCGGTCACCGGCGCCAACGAGCCCAACGCCCACTTCATCAACGTCGATCAGGAGCGTGACTTTACGCCGACGGTGTTCGCGGATCTGAGACTCGCGATCGCCGGCGATCCCTGCCCACGCTGTGAGCACGGCCGGCTCGAAGCGCATCGCGGCATCGAAGTCGGCCAAGTATTTTATCTCGGCACAAAATACAGCGTCGCTATGGGCGCTACCTATCTCGACGCCGAGGGACGCGAACGGCCGATCGAGATGGGCTGCTACGGCATTGGCGTGAGCCGCCTAGTTGCCGCCGCCATCGAACAAAATCACGACGCGAACGGCATCATCTGGCCGTTTTCCGTCGCGCCATTTCAAGTCTTACTGTTGCCGATCAATTACAAAGACCAGTCGATTCGCGAAGCCACTGACAACCTCTACGGCGAGCTGCAAAAGCACGGTGTGGAAGTTTTGCTCGACGACCGTGACGAGCGCCCCGGCGTGAAGTTCAAGGACGCCGACTTGGTCGGCATTCCCTTGCGCGTCACCATCGGCGCCAAAGGTCTGGAAAAGGGTTGTCTTGAGCTGCGCTCGCGCCGCGAGGGCAAGACCGAAGAGGTGCCGGTCGCCGACGGCGCAACAAAAATTCGCGCGATCGTCAACCAGGCGCTGCAGGCGTAAAACATGGCTTCCAAGCTCGAGCTGGTTCGTCGACACGGGTCCATGCGCGAGCGATTGATCGTTGCCCTCGACGTTGACAATCTCGAACAAGCGGAAGAATTGGTCCGCCTGCTTGCCCGCGAAGTCGGCATGTTCAAGATCGGCAAGCAGCTCTTTACCCATGCCGGGCCGCAGGCGGTGCGTTTGATTCAGCATCTCGGCGGCGAGATTTTTCTCGACTTGAAATTTCACGACATTCCCAACACGGTCGCCAAAGCGGCCATCGAGGCAACCCGACTGGGCGTCAAGATGTTTAACGTCCACGCCTCGGGCAGTCTCGAGATGATGCGCACCACAGCCAAAGACGTGGAGCGCGTCTGTCGCCGGACAAAGCTGCGCCGGCCGATCATGCTGGCGGTGACGGTGTTGACGAGTCTGGGCCAAGACGATTTGCAACGCGTCGGGGTGGAACACAAAGTCGCGGATCAAGTCGTGCGCCTGGCGCTTTTGACTAAAGAGGCGGGGATGGACGGCGTGGTCGCGTCGCCGCACGAAGTTGCTGATATTCGCGCCGCCTGCGGCCGCCGTTTCGTAATCGTGACGCCGGGTATCCGGCCGGCCGAAGCCAACCGCAATGATCAGCAGCGGGTGATGACGCCGTCCCAAGCGATCCGGGCCGGCGTCGATTATATAGTCGTAGGCCGGCCGATCCTCGAAGCCAAAGATCCAGTCGGCGCTGCGCGCGCGATCGTCGCTGACATGGAAGACGGTGGCAAGTAATTCTGGGTAGTCTTAAATTTGCCCTATTTCGATAGTCGATGTCAGGTGAGAATCGAGGATAGAGGATCGAAGATCGCGATTCTCAATCCTCTATCTTCCACCTTTAGTTTCTCCAAAACCGATAAAAATGATGCACCGGGCTATGACCGGCGCCGACGACAAAGCCGGCGCGAATGGCGCGGGTGATGTACTGCTTGGCCAATGAAACGGCTCTTGCCGATGTTTCGCCTTTAGCGAGGTAGGCGGCGATCGCCGCCGAAAAAGTGCAGCCGGTGCCGTGCGTATTCTTGGTGCGAACGCGGGCCGCGTGCAGCGAGCGAAATTTTTTCCCGTCAAAAAATAAATCCACCGCCGGTCCGCGGCGATGACCGCCTTTGATCACGACCGTCTTAGCGCCCATCTCGACGATGCGCCGCGCCGCCTCTTCGATGTCTTGGGGCGTGCGCAGCTTTAAACCCGTGAGCTCTTCCGCTTCCGGGATATTGGGCGTTACCACGGCGGCGAGCGGAATTAGAATCGAGCGAAGCGCCGTGACGGCATTTTTTTTGATCAGCAGGTCGCCGGAAGTCGCCACCATCACCGGATCGACGACGAGATTTTTCAAGCGATGCTGTTGAATTTTCTTGGCGACCATTTGAATGATCGCCGTATTGGCCAGCATGCCGGTCTTAAGCGCATGCGCGCCGATGTCTGAAATGACCGCGTCGATCTCAGCCGCGACGAGATCCGGATGTAACGCCAAGACTTGGGTTACGCCGATCGTGTTCTGCGCGGTGATCGCGGTAAGCGCCGAAGTGCCGTAGACGCCGAGGGCGGCAAAAGTTTTCAGATCGGCTTGAATGCCCGCGCCGGCGCCGGAGTCGGAACCGGCGATCGTCAACGCTTTACGGATGGCTTTCATCGAGCGGCATCGTAGCAAAGCCGGACGATCGTTGCGAGGATACTGATTTCAGGGGAAAGGATCTCGATTTTGCTTGGCCATTGGAAACGCCCAGCGCAGTCTGGAGCGTATGCTTGGTTTAATCCAGCGCAAGAACGAGCTAACGATGCGATTCGAAGCCGATCTTAAAGATTGACCGCCGCTCGATCCATGACTGCCGAAAGCTTGATGTTTTCCGATCGTGGTAACACCCACGTTGTAATTGTATGCGGGTGAGCGGAACTGGCTCAGCGCAAACTGCTGGCCCTCGGCTTGGCTCGCATGGATGCAATCTTCCGGGACGTGGATGATGTAGTTGCGAATGTGAAAGCCGATAACCGCGTGGTAAACACAATTGTTCGAGCCGATTCCCGTGACGACCACGTGGTCTCTGCAAGGGCGAAGATCGAGCTCTTTGAGGCGATCTTCCAGGGTCGTTTGATAGAAACAGTCATGGGAGTATTTTTTGACGACGACCTCGCTCGGATCAGGTTTCAATTCGTCGACAAACTCCACGGCGGGGCTGTTGTCGAGAAGAGAGTAGGGCTTGCCAAAGAAAGTGAACTCGGGATGATCTTTCGCCCTGACCGATTGAATATGGATGATCTTGCCACCGGCCTCGCGAAAACGGTCCAATAAAGAGCGAATATTTTTGATCACCGGTTTGAGTCCCGGTCCGTGCCTTGCGCAGCCTTCAGCCTGCATATCGACGATGATCAGACCGGTGCGCTCCGCGGCGAGTTCGATTGTCCGTTCTGAGTCCATTGGAAACCTCCGAGTCATGACAATGTTGATTCTTTCTTAACGAAGCCCGGTGGCCCGCGTCAAGAAGCTTTCATCGAAATATTTTTGCGGCGCTTCCGAAATCCCGATCGGTTTCAAAAGCGCGGCGATGTTTTCCTTCTTAAGACGGATGTCGAGGTCGTCGGCGTAATAGTCCAGCGCTTTGCGTTCCAGCGCAAGATCGCCGCGCAATCCCTGGCTCTTGCCGAGCGCGATCGCCTTGTCTTTGTCCCGGCGGATCAGCTCCATCGCTCTCGACAGCGCGCGTAAAAAACGCGTGATCTTATCCGGGCTGGAGCTGGTGAATTCCTTTGTCGACGCGATGATCGTCGAAGGAATCTCCGGGAGCGACTCGCGGGTATCCAAGAGCACGGGATATCCTTCGTTTTCAATCTGCACGCGTTGTCCCGGTGTCAGCGGCACTGCCTGCACTTTGCCGGTTTTTAGCGCGGCAATTCGCGCTGCCGGCCCGCCTTCAATATTCAGTACGGTAAAATCCCGATCTTTGACCAAGCCGCTGCGGCGCAACGACTCGACCACGGTAAATTCTCCCATGCCGCCGATGCCGGTAATGCCGATGGTCTTGCCGCGCAAATCCGCCACCGTCTTCAAGTCCTTGGCGCTCATGAGCGCGTAGCTCATTCGATTCAGATGACCGCTGACCACCACCACAGGAGCGTTTTGCGAGATGCCGCGCAAGATCGCTACCGCGCCGGCTATGACTAAGTCCGCGTGACCGCTCATGAGCAGCGCCATCATGATCGGGCCGCTGCTGGACAGCGTTACGGGTCTGACATCCAAACCTTCTTCCTTAAAAAAGCCGGCGCCCCGCGCAACCGCAGTGGGTAAGCCGGTATTCCAGCTCGGCGACACCAAAGCGACGGTGACCACTTGAACTTCCGCCGCGCGGGCGAGTTGGCAAACGGATAGCAACAAGAATAAAGCCGGCAGGAAATTTTTCATATAACCTTTATGGCGCGGGAACGCATGGTGTTGGCCTCTAGGCGATGGATTGCGAATCCCGTCGACCTGCTTACTTCGCTCCCGGCAGCAGGGAAAAGTCTAGGAACTTTTGCGGGTCGACATCCGCCGGCACGGGTCTTTCCTGGCGCAGCAAGTCCAAATAGCCGCGGGCCACTTTCAGCGGCAAGCGGCCGTCTTTATTGAACGTGCCGACGAAGGTTTCGTGAGTGCGTTCGGCTTCGGCCGGCGTGATCTTAAACTTCTCCGCGATCATCTTTACGGACTCGGCGCGGTTGGCGCGTATCCAAGCTACGGCTTCGAGGAGCGCTGCAACGGTTTTTTGAACCCGATCGCGCTGGTTGGTGACTTCCGCCCGGGAAGCGATCAATCCCGAAGTCGGAATATCGACGAGGTCGCCGACAAGCGCGAATTTCTTAAAGCCGAGGCTTACCGCCTTGTCATCGAAGGGTGGTGTTAGCACGGCGCCGGCGACTTGGCCGCTGGCGAGCGACGCGAAGCTCGAGGCGGTGCCGCCGGTCATAATAAAGCCGACGTCTTTCTCGTTGAACTCGATCTTTTTGAACCACGCCATCAAGAATTGATGCGGCGAGGTTCGGATGCCCGAGACGGCGAGCTTTTTGCCGATCAGATCCTGCGGTTTGTTGACTTCTTTGGTGGTTACCAGCATCCACGGCGTCATATTGTAGAAATTGAGCACCACCACCAATGGCAAGCCGGAAACCGCGGCTGAGATCCCTGTCGACAAAGATGGAAAAAAATTGATGTTGCCGCCAATGACCGCTTGCGGCTGGATCCCCGAATTCATCTGTATGTATTCGGCTTCGAGCCCCGACTTTCTAAGCAAGCCTTTCTCTTGGGCAACGTAATAGGGCATGTAGGTCAACGCGAGCGATGGCAGGCCGACGCGGATTTTCTGGAGGCTCTCGGCTGCGGGTGTGATTCCAGGTAATAACAGACTGATCGCCAACAGAATAACGCTCACTGATCCTGTGCGCTTCATCTCGCAACTCCTTCGTGATCGCCTAGACAATTGTTGCCGACGCTGCTTTGACAGGAAATCCTATCGGAGACCGGCATTGGAGGTCAAATTTATTATCCAGTGCGAAAAGCATTCATGCCGGCGCAAAATTTCCCATGAGGATTGGACTTGCAAGCTACGGAAGTCATTGGTAGGTGTTCGACAGGAGCGGAATCGATATGGAAATTGGCGCCGATCAATTTGTTTTGTTCACTCAACCGGGTTGAAGCAGTTGCCTCGGAACGAAAGAGTTTCTTTCGAAAAAAGGAGCATCGCCTTCAGCGGCGTCGATGTCTGAACGATACTGCCGGGCGCGCGCAGCTGTTTAAACTCGGCGTGCGCACCGTGCCCGTCCTCGCCAGAGGTGAGCAGTTCATTTTTTGCCAAAATCTCGAAGATGTGGCCGAGTTCGTCGAGCGTCAAGGCACCGGAAACGCCGCTGGCGCCAGAATTTTTTACGAAATGGCGACGTTGCCGCCGCCCAGCGCTCAGCCAACCGATGTACGGCTCATCGAGCGTGGATCGACAATCGCGACCGTCGATGTTGTGCCACTCTAATTTTCGCATAAGCATTTCGCAAAAGCAGGTGGATTTTACGGCGGTCCTCAACGTCCGTACAGCTGGTCGATCGCGCCGCTCTGCTCGATCTCACGCACGAAACGCATATCGATGAATCCCTGCGGGTCGGCGGTTTTTGCGCGCGGGTCGCGCGCGCCGGCTAGATCGAAGATAATCTGGACGGCGGCGGGCACCGCGTACGGAGCGCGCGGAAACTGTTTGAGCACGAAAGATTCGTAGGCGTCTTCGAGAGCTTCGCGATCCTGCACGCGCAGGTACTTTTGCATGATCTTGAGCGCCGCTTCCCGATTGGTCTTGGCGTAATGAATCGCTTCGACGATGACGCGGACGAGCCGCCGGATCGTATCCTCATGAGCTTGAATGTAAGCGCGCCGCGTCACTAAACCGCCCTGCAAGAACGGAATACCCAATTCGACGCCGTCGGCTAAAGCGCGAAAACCTAAACGGCGAGCCTGCACGGTCTGCGGCGAATCGAGCACGGTGGCGTCGAGCTTCTTGGCCTCCATCGCGGCGAGGCGTGTGGATGGACCGCCGCCGCCGGCCTGGATAATTTGCACATCCTTATTCTCATTGATGCCGAGCTTCCTGAGGATCAAGCGCAGCCCCCAATCGGCGGCGGCGCCGAAGCGGCCAATGCCGATGACTTTGCCGCGCAGGTCTTCGACCCGGCGAATCTCGGGACGCGTGATGAGCTGGTATGAATTTAAATTGCACCAGCCGGCGAGCATCACCAAGTCCAAGCCGTTCAAATAGGGACCGACGGCCAGGCCGCCGGACATCGTGGCGACCGGCGCCGCTCCAGCAGTGAGCGCTTGCACGGCCGGGGTAGAATCGACATAAACTAAATCGGCCATCAGGCCATGGCGCTCGAAGAGACCGGCCTCGCGGGCGAACCAGGTCGCCGAGTTTGTCATGGTGAATTGGCTGTAGATCACTTTGAGCCGCTCTTGGCTTGATGCTCGGACGGGAAAAAAAATAGCCGCCACAACGAACGAGAAGACCATCGTGACGCGAGCGCCTAACGTTGTGCCCATTGACCGGTTCCTGGATTCGCCTAAAGCTAGTCGAGACTAGCCGCAGAGGTCAAACAAATAAAAGGGAGAGAAATAGGATGAAATTAATCGGACTCATTTCGCCCAATCTGAGCGAGGATACGTTGGAAGATGTGTACAAGGTTTTTCCTGCGGGGATTCGCATCGAAGGACGGACTTTGAAAGTCGGGAAATATACGGACGATGAATTTCATCGGGCCGAGCTGGCGTTCGCGGATCTTGTGCGCGATCTGGTGCGCTCGCCGTTGGACTTTCTGATGATCACAGGAGAGTTGTTTCTTTCGTACAAAGGGCCCGGATCGGACTTAGAAATTCTTGATCTGGTCAAGACCCTCACGCCGACGCCGGCTTCCACAGTTCTGACGGCAGTCGTGCGCGGCTGCCGGGCCCTTGGTCTTAAACGCATCGTGATGGCATCGCCGTTTCCCGAAGATCAGGATGAGCGCTTGGTGAAATTTCTCGCGCACTACGGCATCGACGTTGTTGCGTTTCGCGGTCTCGGCTGTCCAAACGCCGATGTGATTTGGGAGTTGGCGCCAGAAACCGGGTATGAGCTGGCGGCCGCGCTGCTGCGTGAACATCCCGACGTGGATGGCATCTACCTGCCGTGCAACAAGTGGCGCACGGTCTCGGTCATCGAGCGTATTGAAAAAGATCACGGCAAGCCGGTGGTGACCAACACCCAAGCGTGGGTGTGGGAAGCGCTACGGCTGATGGATATGCGCGATCCCATTCCCGGCTATGGCCGGCTCTTGAGCGAGTTCAAATAAGCGGCGCTGCGTGATTTTGGCGAGGCACTCGTCAAGTTCGTCTAAGAATCCTGACGCCGACATTGGCCGGTGTTCCCACTTTGAAAAATCCCTCCTAACCTCCCTTTGCTAAAGGGAGGAACGACAGGGCGGCACGACGCGGAATGTTCAGCCAACTTCAGAGACACCAAATTAGCTGAAAGCCGCCAAGACTTCGCGGGCGAAGAGCTGCAGCATTTGTGAATGACGCTCGAGGCTGGGGTAGATGAACTTGATCTCGAAGTGCGACACGCCGGCGTCGCTGTAGGCTTTGACCCGGCGGCGGATTTCTTCCGGTGAGCCGATCAAACTCACTTCCGCCAACTGTTCGACACTCATGAATCTCTCGAAGGTGCTTTGGCCGATCGCCAGGGTGCCGAAGCCCTCGCGCCGCGCTTTGGCCGGATCCTCGTCGATGCAGCCGTAGACTTCGATGCCGAGATGGATTTTTTCCGGATCGCGGCCGTGGCGCTCGGCCATTTCCTTGAGCTCGCGAAAGCGCTTGCCAATGTCTTCCGGCAGCAGCCACGCCGGCAGCCAGCCGTCGCCAAGCGCGGCGGCTCGTTTCATGGCGGCCTCGGTCCAGCCGCCGACCCACAGTGGCGGATGAGGCTTCTGCAATGGCTTTGGACAAATCTCGGCGTCTTTAAAACTCACAAACGATCCTTCGTAGCTGGACGGATGTGTGGTCCAAATCCGTTTCATCGCGCGCAGGTGATCGTCGGCGATTTTGCCGCGCTGTTTGCGATTGACGCCGAGCACTTCATATTCACGCGACTTGATCGTCGACGGCGAGCCGATGCCGACGCCGATATCCAGTCGGCCTTTGCAGAGCACGTCGAGGGTGGCGATCTGCTTGGCGGCGAGCAGCGGATTGCGACAGGGGACCACAACGCAAGCGATGCCGAGGCGCACCGAATGAACCAGTCCGGCGAGATACGAGCAGTGAAGTCATCGCTTCGTAAAAGTCCGGACTCTCGTTGCTCTGGTGCGAATGGTCGGCTCCCGATGAAATGTGCGTGCGATGGATTTCGTCCGACCAAGTAAGATGATCGTGAACCCAAACCGAATCGAAACCGAGAGACTCCGCTTCCTGAGCGACTTCGACCATTGATTCGACCGTCGCCAGCGGCCCGGAGTTGGGAACCCGGACGCCAAAGGTCAAGTGTGGCGACTTACCGTTGGTTTTCTCGCTCATTAGTGTCAATCCTTTATGCTTCAGTCGTTGGCGCAAAGAAAATTATGTAGAGAGTAGCCGTGAAAACAGTCATTCAGATAAAACAGATTTCTTCGGACGAAGCAAAGGCACAAGCCTTCGCGATCCGCATGCGTGTATTTGTGCGCGAACAAGCGCGTGCCCGCTGCAATCGAGCTCGATCGCGACGATGACCGCGCGATTCATTTTCTGGCAACTTCCGAGGGAAAAGCCGTTGGGACCGCGAGAGTCGTGTCGCATCACGGTAGCGCCAAAATCGGCCGCATGGCGGTGCTCAAAAGTTATCGTGGTAAAGGCGTGGGGAAAAAATTGCTCCGGCGGGCGATTGCGACGGCAAAGAAGCTGGGCGCGCGATCAATCTATTTGCACGCGCAAGTGCCGGTGATCGAGTTCTATGAGAAGCTGGGATTTCGCTGCGTCGGTGCGGTTTTCGACGAAGCCGGCATTCCACACCGGAAAATGATTCTGAAAAAGACAAGAAAATGGCCACAAAGAACGCAAAGAACACAAAAAATGTAGGGGCGCAGCATGCTGCGCCCGTGTAGGGGTGACCGGCGGTCGCCCTTGGGTTCTTAGGATTGTTTTGATACCAGCACCATCGGCCCGGCAGGAGCGGTGGTCGTGCCTGCGTTTTCCAATGTGACGGCAAAGGTTTCAATGGGCGCTGCGCTGGCAGTTGATTTGATGTGCACACCGCCTTGTCCGTTCGCGTCGGTGTTGAGTGCGCCGACGTAGCGCGGGGCGGAGTTGCGCGCAATCGTCCACACCGCGTAGGTTTTTCCTCGCGGCGCCGACGGTAAATTGGCGACGAAGATATGACCCTCGCCGGAATCGTTCCAGAGAAATCGCCCTTGGCTTGCGGCATTGGCCCCGGCACCGTAGAGCGGCAGATCGCGGGTCGACGGATCGCGCAATAAATTGACGACCGCGGTATTGATCACCGCGCGATTGCGATATTGGTAAAACGCGCCGACCAGAACGACAGCAATAATTCCAGCGGCGATCATTCCCGTGATTCGCTGCCAGCACTGCGACGCTTTTGGCTGCAGTGCCGCGATGGGAACAACTTTTTCACTGCGGACCTTCTCAAGAAGTCGCGCTTTGAGCTCGGGTCGCGGCGTGATCGGACGAAGGGAGCGGTGCAGCAGATTCAAAGTCTCGCGGGTTTCACGGAGGTACGCAGCGCACATCGCGCAGTCCATCGCGAGATGCGCTTGGAAGTCTTTCAGCTCCTCACCGTCCAGCGCACCGAGAGCATAGATGTCGCCGCGCTCCAGCCAATGTGCGTGCTCCGTAGACATCATGCGGCCTGTGTTCCAAGCATTCCTCTCAGGCGCTGAATACCCGAGCGCATTCGCGTTTTCACGGTGCCGAGCGGTTCCGCGAGGCGCGCGGCGATCTCGCTTTGGCTCAAGCCATCAAAGTAAGCGAGCTCGAGCACGCGCCGCTGGGCTTCCGGCAAATTCGCCAAAGCGCTATTCATGACCAACTTAGATTCCGATTCTCCGGCTGAGGTCTCTACGTTATCCGGCGACTCCGCCGCGGCCGGATCGTCGGTCAAGACAAAACTCCTTTCTCTTCTACGTATGGAACGGAGCTTATCGATGGCGCGGCTGCGCGCGATGTTGATCAGCCAGGCTTCCGGGCTGCCGCGCTCGGCGCTATAGACCGTGGCTTGGCGCCACACTTGAAGAAAAATTTCTTGGAGCAAATCTTCGGCATCGGATTGCGCTCTCAGCATGCGCAGCGCCAGGGAATAAACTATCGGAGAGTAGCGATCGTAGAACTGGCTGAAGGCGTCGCGATTTTGCGCCGCGATTCGCTGGATTAAACTCACAGGATCGACCAACGGCTCCACAGGCATCACCGATCTGTCGTCTTGAGCAGCATCAACGTTTACTCCATCCCTGGAATCACGTGGGAAGCATGTCGCTTTGCAGTGGCGCGCTAATCAACATCAGCGAACCTTCGTCGCTGCGCATATCGACATGAACGCTGCCGACCTCGGCGCGATGATAGTCGCCTTTGCGCAGCAGGCGGCCGCCGCAATAGCAACTTCCCTCTAAGACCAAAACTTCTTCAGTACCAAGGTGCCGATGAGCGGCGTAGCGCGAGCCCGGCGCCAGACGCACCAGCGCGGTGATCACGCCCGCGCTCGGCGTCCATGTTCAAGATCTTTGCGAAGATGCCCGGCTCGGCCTCGATCCACGAACCTTCATTGGCGCGAATGAACACCAGGCCCGGCTGTTCTGCATCGATTCGTTCTAAGATTTTTTCTTTGAGCGCAGGAGCGGGAGAGATGGGTTCCAAGGAAACTGAAATACCAGCCAGGGCTTCGTGAGTCTCGCGAATACGCGCTTGGCAGAGCGGGCAGCCCGCGGCCAGGTGCGCGTTGAACTCGCTCAGGTCTTCCCCGTCCAAGGCCTCCGCAGCGTAGACATCTGCCAATTCCAACCAATTTTCGTGATCCATAAGTCACCTGCTCGATTGAACCGAGCCATTCTAGCCCGAGTCAATTTCGCGGCGCAAACAACACCTAATACTCTTTACGTTCGAACCCACCGGTTTGGATTTAGCGCTGCAAAGAATTTTTTGCGGCAAAAGAAATCGAAGATTTGAGCAATCCAAAGCTTGCTGCTCGTTCGTAGACCGACACAGAAAGCCAAAGTCGGTTTAGCTGACAACGACAGACAAGGAGGAGACGCGATGAAAGGGCATTGGCGGAGCGCAGCAGTCTTGACCGCGAGCGTCTTGGCCGGGAGTTCGCCGCTGCATGCACATGAGGACTGTGACGACATTCCTCAGAAACAGAGCGCTGTTGTGGCGAGCGGCGAAAGCGTGGGCCCACGTTCCCAGCCGCCAGCCGCGGTAACGATTCAACTCTTCCAATATCAGCCGGGCCAATTGGAGATCAAAGCCGGCACGACGGTGACGTGGGTAAATCAGGACGACATCCGGCACACCGTCACTTTGGGCACACCGGAAAGACTGGAAAATGTAAGTCTCAATTTTCCCGCCAAGGGTGCCACAGCCAGTTACACCTTCGATCGTCCGGGTGTTTACGAGTATTTCTGCGACCGCCACCCATCCATGCGCGGACAAATCCACGTCCAATAAAATTGTCGGCAATTCTGACCTACGCAATACAAACAAAAAAGGAGAGAACTGAAAATGAAGATCGCATGCAAAAACTTTGTCGGCGCGGCCGTGATGGTCGCGTTACTCGGCGCCGGCCACACGGCGAGCGCAGTCGCGGCCGAGATGAGCCACCATGGCGCGATGAGCTCGGATTTAAGAACGGGTCTCAATTCATTGTTTCGCGAGCATGTTTTCCTGGCGGCCGCGGCTACGGGCGCCGCGCTGGCCGGCCGCGACGGCGAATTCAAAGCCGCCGCCGGTGCCCTCGACGCCAACTCCATCGATATTGCCAAAGCTATCGGCGCGGTTTATGGCGCTGGCGCCGAGCAGGCCTTTCTTCCCTTATGGCGCAAGCATATCGGCTTCGTTGTCGATTATACCGTCGGCGTCGCAACCAAGGACGACGCCAAGAAAAATAAAGCCGTCACCGATCTCGTCCAATATACACAAGACTTCGGCGCCTTCCTCGCCTCGGCAAATCCTAATTTGCCCAAGGACGTGGTCGCCAATCTGGTGAAAGATCATGTCCTGACGTTGAAAGATGTCATCGACGCGCAGGCGACGGGCGATATGAACAAAACTTTCATGGCGATTCGCAGCGCAGCCGGCCACATGGGAATGATCGCCGACCCTCTGGCCGCCGCCATCGTGAAACAATTTCCCGAGCGTTTTGCGAACCGATAACCGAATAATTGCAAACTCAAAAACCCGGCCAGAGCAACAATGACCTGGTTGGGTTTGAGCTGAAAGCGACGTTCCCATCAAAATCAAGAAAGGAAAATGACCATGAAAAATTTGTCGAGCCATGTCTTTTATCAGTTTACGGCAGTGTCTCTGGCTGCGCTTATGATCACGGCGACGACAGCGCCGCTCGCGCGCGCGGCCAGCCATCGAGAAGCGCCGCTGATCGCGCTCGATCCGGCGGCAGATAACACCGACACTTACGCGTTTCGCAGTTGGCAAGATCCGAGCAAAGCGGTGTTCGTTATGAACGTCATCCCCGGCCAGGATCCCGCCGACGGGCCGAACTATTTTAACTTCGATGACGAAGTGCTCTACAGCTTCAATATCGACAACAACCAAGACGGCAAGGCGGAAGATATCGTCTACGAGTTCAGATTCAAGACCGAAACCCGCCCCATCCTAGGCTCACTGCTTTTTCCGCTGCCCTATGTCGGTAATCCTCATATTCCGGTTCCCGAGGTCCAAGGGATCATCAAGCTCGACGGCGCGGGATCGGAAGGCCTCAGCCGTCGTCAGACCTATACGGTCACCGAAGTCAGAGGCCACAAGCGGACCGAGCTGTTCAAGGGCCAAAGGCTGATCGCTGTGCCGTCCAACGCCGGACCGGCGACGATGCCGAATTATGAGGATCTCGCCGCCCAGGGGATTTACGCCGATGCATCGACCGGCATCAAGGTTTTCGCCGGTCAGCGGGCGGAAACTTTTTACATCGATCTCGGCGCGGTGTTCGACACGGTAAATCTGCGTCGCTTTCTGCCGCTGCTGACGGAGGCAGAAGACGCCAATGACTCGGTGAATCCATTCGGTGTTAACCGGTTCAGCGGTACCAACGTGAACAGCATCGTCATCGAGGTGCCGATCGCAAGAATTACGCGGGACGGCAAACCGGCCGAGCAAACGAACACTCCATTGATTGGCATGTATGCGTCGACCGCCAGGCAAAAAACCAAACACCTAGCGGGCGATGGAACGTCAGTGCTCGCGGGCCCGTGGACGCAAGTCTCGCGCTTGGCCAATCCGTTGGTTAACGAATTGATCATCGATACGCCGTCGAAGGACTTTTGGAATTCACAAGAGCCCGAGGACGAAGCGCGGTTTCAAGAATTCTACAAAAATCCATCGATCGCCCAGGCGCTGGCGCTCATCTTCAACGTTCCGGTCACGCCAGACGCCGCGTACCGATCTCATGGGCCTGCTGCTCAAATATCCGGGTCAAGCTCTGAACGGCAATGACTGCGGCAATCCCTGTTCCGAGCTGTTGCGCGTGAACTTGAAAGTCGCGCCGACTCAGCCGGAAAATCAAAAGCGGCTCGGTGGACTCGCGGGCGATGCGGCGGGTTTTCCGAACGGCCGCCGTCCCAACGACGACGTAACCGACATCGCAATTCGAGTCGTGGGCGGCGCGAACTATATCGCCGCGCGCGTCGGTGACGGGGTCAATTTTCTCCAGGGCGCGCAAGGATCGAATCTGACGCCCAACGGAATCTACAAAGTGTTTCCCTATTTGCCAACGCCATACGACGGCCGGAATCGCCGGCACATCGACTGCGGTGAAGCGGGCGCCAATCCCTGTAATTGACCGGCTGTTCGCCGGAGGAGGATGAGCGTCCTCCTCCGGCGACTGCGTGCGAAGGAGACCGGACATGAAATTCCAACAAAGCATGATCGTGACGATTCTCACCGCGTTAAGTATTTTCAGCGTCGCGGTGGAGCTTTCACTGGCGCAGCAAGCTCGCACCGATTATCAGATCGGCTACTACCAGCAAATGCTCAAGCGCAATCCGCGCAATACGACTGTCTTACTCGGGCTCGGCGACGCTTTGATCCGTAAAGCCAGAGAATCCGGCGACCCGAGCTATTTCAACCGCGCCGAGGAAGCATTGCAAAAGGCTTTGGCGATCGCGCCGCAAAACGCCGGCGCTTTACGCCATCTCGCTTATGTTTTTTATTCGCGCCACGAATTTGCGCCCGCCGCGGTTCAGGCACGCCGAGCCTTGGAGATCAATTCCGAGGACGGCGACGCCTACGGCATTCTCGGCGACGCGCTGCTCGAAGTCGGTCGGTACGCCGAAGCCGAGGCGGCGTACGATCACATGGTGCAGCTGGAACAAAGTCTCTACTCGTATAGCCGGTTGGCAGGGCTGAAGAGCACGCGCGGCGATAGCGCGGGCGCGATTGCGGATTTAGAACGTGCTGTCGCCCTTGGGAAAGCAGCAAAACAGCCGAGCGAGGGCATCGCCTGGGCGGAGTGGCAGCTCGGCATGGAGCATTTCGCCATCGGTGACTTACTGAAGGCGGAGAGTTGTTATCGACAATCGCTGCAAACGTATCCGAATTACTATCGGGCTCTAGCCGGCATGGCGCAGTTACGCACCGCGCAAAAGAGCTACGATGAAGCGATCGATTTCTATCAAAAGGCCATCGCCATACTGCCGATGCCCGACTATGCCGCGGCGCTGGGCGACATCTACGCGAAGACGGGGCGAGACGAGCAAGCGCGTCAACAGTATGCGCTGGTCGAATACATCGGCCGGCTGAACGAGATCAACAAGGTTCTTTACAACCGGGAGCTCGCTTACTTTTACGCCGATCACGACCTGAAATTAAATGTCGGGCTGGAGCTGGCGCAGCGCGAGTTGGATTACCGCCGCGATATTTATGCCTACGATCTTTTGGCCTGGAATCTTTACAAGAACGGCAGACTCGACGAAGCGCGCGCCGCTATCGAAGAAGCGCTCAAGTTAGGCACGAAAGACGCCAAGCTGTTTTTCCACGCGGGCATGATTTACTCGTCTTTGGACGCGAAGGCGAAAGCTACCGAATTTCTTTCTCTCGCGCTCAGCACCAATCGCAATTTTCATCCCGTCTTTAGCGCAACTGCCGCAGAAATCCTCGAGCGCTCGGAGCACAGCACTGACCGAGCCGGCGTCGAGAGGCAAGGCCAAGGAGGATAAAGCGATGGACATGCGCCGGATCGCCGTTATCTGGTTCGCCGTTTTGACGATTTTCGGCGCCGACCGAGCGACGGCTCATCCTCTGGGAAATTTCAGCATCAGCCATTATTCGGCGATTCGTATCGGCAAAGACGCGGTCGAGCTCAGATACATCATCGATATGGCCGAAATTCCGACTTTCCAGGAAATGCAAGAAAACAGGATCACCGTCGATCTCGACGACGTCAACTTACAAGCCTATCTCACACGCAAGGCGGAGATTCTGCGCGATGGTTTGTCGCTGCAGGTCGGCGGCAAGCCACTATGGCTTCAACTTGATTCGAGGGAGATCATTTTTCCGCCGGGCGCGGGTGGTTTGCCGACGATGAAAATCGGCATGCTTTTTAGAGCAAAGCTCGAAGAAGCATCGATGGGCGAAGAACGGTCATTGGATTATCGCGATGGCAATTTTCCCGGACGAGCCGGCTGGAAAGAAATTATCGCGGTAGCAGATGCCGGCTTGAAGTTGATTAATAGTTCGGTTCCCGGCACGGATCGCAGCCGACAATTAAGCGATTACCCGACCGATCTCCTAAACAGCCCGCCGCAGCAGTTGGAAGCGCGCATCAATTTTACCGTCGGCACCGTTCCGCCAGCGGTTCTTCCCGTGCGCAGTCCGATCTCGGTCGCCAAAACAACTCGTCAGACGTTAGAGCCGTCGAACGAAATTCTACCGCCGGAGCAAACCTACAGGGTAGACACAAACTTGAATTCTGCAAGGTCAAGCGACGATTCTTCCGTCCAACTCGCAGCCAACAGGCAAACGACGCCGCGCAATTCGTTCACGGATATTATGGCAACCAAGCAGCTCGGCTTGGGAATCGTTCTGCTGGCGCTTGGCGTTGCCGTCGGCCTCGGCGCGTTTCACGCCCTTGAGCCCGGACATGGCAAGACTTTGGTCGCGGCGTATCTCGTCGGCTCGCGCGGCACGTTCAAGCATGCGTTGCTGCTCGGCTTGATCGTCACCGCGGCGCACACCGCGGGCGTGTATCTGCTCGGCGCGGTCACTCTCTATGCTTCGCAGTACATCGTGCCGGAGCAGCTTTATCCCTGGTTGGGATTGGTATCCGGGGTCATGATCTTGGTGCTCGGCGTGATTCTTTTGGTGCGGCGTTATCTGGGAAAGACGCGCTCTCGGGTCATGTTCATCACGGTCATTCGCATCATGGGCTGGGCCACCCACATCATCACGCGCACCATCACGGCCATGGGCACCAGCACGATCATCACGAGGGCCAAGTATCATTGCGCGAGCTCATGACCCTCGGCATCAGCGGCGGCATCGTGCCGTGCCCCGCGGCTCTGGTCGTGCTCTTGAGCGCGGTATCGATGCAGCGGATCGGCTTCGGCTTGCTGCTGATCGTTGCCTTTAGCATGGGCTTGGCGGCCGTGCTGATCGCCATCGGTGTTTTGATGGTTTATGCGCGCCAATTCATGGCGCGGTTTCACGGCGAAGGGCGAATCGTGACCCGCTGGCTGCCTTTGACTTCGTCCGTGTTCATCGTGCTCTTTGGCGTCGGACTCACCTGCCAAGCGCTCGTGAGCGGCGGTTTCATTCGGTTGTGAGGCTGGGAATAACTATCGATCGGAGGAAAAAACATGAGAGGCAAATTAGCTTTAAAAGTCGGCTTGGTGATTTTGGCAGTCACGTTGTGCGGAACGTTCAGTCCCGAGTCGCCCGGCGCAAGCCCAATCATCCAGCGCCGCGCCGTCGTTGTACAAGCGCCTCGGTGGTTACGATGCGATCGCGGCGGTCACGGATGATTTTCTTGGCCGGCTGGCCGCGGATAAACAGATGAGCCGTTTTTTTGTCGGTGTCAGCGCGGATTCGCTGCGTAAGTTGCGCCAGCACGTGGTCGACCAGCTTTGCGAAGCGAGCGGTGGACCCTGCTACTATTTCGGCAGAAGCATGAAGACCGTTCATGCGGGCCTGGGAATTACCGAGTCGGACTGGCAAATCACCGTGAAGCACCTGACGGCGACAATGGACAAATTTAAAGTGCCCGATAAAGAGAGAAACGAGATCCTTACTCTGTTTGCCAGCCTCAAGAGCGATATCGTCGAAAAGTCTTAGGCTATTTCAAGGCCGGATTTTGCGCCTCTTACGCGGCTTCTTCCTGTGATAAGAAGCGGGCATGGGAGGCGCTTCTATGTCGACAACAAACACGCTCGGCGATTATTCGCTGCTCGATGCGCTGACGAAGCGTCGCTCGCGGCGCTTTGGCTTGGGCATGAAGATGCCGGCCGGACCGCTGGCGTACCAAAGCCGGCATGCGCCGTTTCCGCTAAGCGAAGAAGAAGAGGCCTGTTTGACGTTTGCTGCCGGCGGCATTACGGGATTTGCTCTGCTCGATTTACCCTTTGCCGAAGGCCAGGGCGGCGCGATCGTAGCGCGCTCCCTCGGCCGGACCATCGCCAGCGGCGACGCGATCCAAACGGTTTCGTTAGTTGTCATCAACGACGACGGTACTTACTTGATCAAGCGGCCGCAAGATTTTCCAGCGCAGGAAATCGCGAGATTGGTCGAACAGGCGAACAAAAAAGATTTCACCGCGCTCTATCAGCGCCTGCGAGTGAAAATCAAGGACGGACGGGCAGCGCCGCCGGTGGCGCCGATGTTTAATGTCAATGTCAACCGCTGGTCGCTCTACGCTCCGGGACGAGCTATTTCTTGCCGATCAATGAATTGACCTTCATGTACATCAACGGGTTGCTCGAGATTTTTAACGAACATAGCGGCGCTTTTGTCGTCGATGAGCGCGCCGGCTTCCGCGCCGCCGGCCTCGGCCGTTTCGCGCGCAGCAAAGGCGGCCATTTGCATGACGATCCTTCTGACGGCCGCGTGCTCACGGTGCAGCGCTTGGAGTTGATGGTTTCGGAGCTGGTCACCGCAGAGCAAGGCATGATGTTGCAAAATTTGGGCTTGATCTGCCAAGCCATGGGGCTCGGCGGTTTTCCCAACTTTGCCGAGCATGAGTTCAGCTGGTTTGAAGCCTTGGGTTTTCGCATGGGCGCGATGCCAGCGAGCAAATATCTCGGCGCGAATATTTTCACCCGGGAGGTGATGCGTCTGCTCGGTCGCAATCAGGCTATTCGTTATGCTTTGGGCTTGGAGCGGGATGGCGACATTTTGCTCCAGCCCTACTGTCCGCCGTACTACCCGAGCATGAAAGACGCCGTGCGCGCCGTCGTGGAAGCGAAGTTTGGCGCGCAAGGCCTGTTCCGCGGCGGCGCGGCGCACAGCGCCTGGCGCGATCCGGCGGCGATCGCCGAGGCTGTTACCGGAAATCAGTTCCGCTGCGGTCGACGCGACCATTGCTTACTGCGAATACATTCATGCTCGCTACGGTCGATTTCCCGCGTACATGCCGCCTTTTCGCACGGTGCTCGGCTTTCAAGCCTGCCATCTCGACAGCGAGTTCTACGAGCGCTTCTACCGGGCCGAGGCGCTCTCCGAAAGCGAACGCGCGCACATGGATAAGTGGCACGGCGGCGCGCGCGCACTATAGCGCCATTCATTTTTTCCCGGCGCATCGCATCGGCGTCCATCCCGCGCCGGCGCTTGCGTCCATCCGCCGTTAGGCCGTACGATACGATCGACTATTGTAAAAATATCTGGAGGTCACGATGGAGCCGATACCAAATGCGATGATCACTACCGCCAACGCCAAAAGCCGCAAGCTCCGCGAGCTTGTGCGCGCGCCGGAGATACTTGTCATGCCCGGCGCCTACGATGTTTTGAGCGCGCTCTTGTTCGAACAGATGGGATTCAAAGCGATCCAAGGAACCAGCGGCGGCATCGCCGTCGCGTTGGGTTATCCCGACGGCGAGGTGATGAGCCGGGAAATGTTTATCGAGGTCAGTGGCAGTTTCGCCGCCGCCGTGACAGTGCCATTCAACGCCGATGGCGAGAGGGGCTACGGCGATGAAGCCGGCGTCGGCGACACGGTGCGCGCGCTGGTGGCGCGCGGTGTGGCCGGCATGAATCTCGAGGACGGCGCCGCCAAAGGCAAAGGCGGATTGGTCGAGCTGTCGCAGCAACTGCGCAAAATAAAAACTGTCATGGATGCAAAGCGCGAACTCGGCAGCGAGTTTTTTCTCAACGCGCGGGTCGATGCGTTTCACGTTATGCCCGACGATCCGAAGAAGGCGCTCGACGAAGCGATTCGGCGCGGCAATGCCTACGCCGAGGCTGGCGGCGATTGCATTTTTTATCTCAGTCTCCATGCCGCTGAAACGATTGGGCACCGTGGCGAAGGAAGTGAAAGCGCCGGTCAGTATTCTCGCCGGACCGCAATCGCCGAGCATTAAAGAGCTGCAAGATTTAGGCGTGGCGCGGGTGAGCTACGGCTCGGGTTTTATGAAAGCCGCGATCACCGGCGCGAAGCGTTTAGCGCAGGAGATTTTACAAAAAGGCACGTGCGACTTGCTCAAAGACGGCATGCAGACGCCGGAAATCACGGCGTTGGTCGCGAGCAAGAAATAATTCACTCAAAGAACATGAACGCTGTAGGCTCCGTGGTTTCATTGCACATCGCGCCAGCGGGCGCGGCGGTGATGCAAACCCTAAATCAGGTACAAGCCGTCGCCGGCCGCGGTCTCGAAGGAGATCGCTACTTCGCCAGAATTGGAACGTATTCCAATAACGCCGGCTCGGGCCGGGAGGTGACGTTGATCGAAAGCGAGGCGATCGAAGCGCTCAAGCGCGACTACGGCGTCGAAATCGCTGCGGCTCAAGCGCGGCGCAATCTCGTCACCCGCGGCGTGGCCTTGAATCATCTCATCGAGCGGCAGTTTACCGTCGGCGCAGTGACGCTTCGCGGTACGCGCCTCTGCGATCCCTGCGCGCACTTGGAAAAACTCAGTCGCAAGGGCGCGCTGCGCGGCTTGATCCATCGCGGCGGCCTGCGTGCCGAGATCATCACCGGCGGTGTCATTCGGATCGGCGACACAATTACTCCGATGGGCGATTAGAGCGCGGCGCGGCGATTTTTTTTCCATGACCATTTCGGCATTGGCGTTGATCCTGGCCGCGGCCGTCATCCACGCCACCTGGAATTTTCTCAACAAGCACGCCGGCGGGCACGCCACCTTTACTTGGTTGGTCGCTATTCTATCGGCGTTGCTCTATGCCCCAGCAACGATCACGATCATCGAAGTTTGGCAGATACAGATTAGCTTTGTCACGATCGGCATCATGGCCGGGAGCGCCGCGCTGCACACGGCCTACTTCGTGCTGCTAAACCAGGGCTATCGAGTCGGTGATCTATCGTTAGTCTATCCGCTGGCGCGTGGCACCGGGCCGCTGCTGTCGAGCCTCGCAGCGATTGTTTTTCTCGGCGAGCGGCCGTCCATTTTGGCGCTCGCCGGCGCCCTGCTGATCATTGGCGGCGCCGTTGTCTTGACGACCAACCTCACCCGATTGCGCCGGAGCGAAGCGCGCGATGCGCTCGTCTATGCGCTCATCACCGGCATGTTCATCGCTGCTTACACGCTGTGGGATAAACGGGCGGTGAGCCATTTCGCGATCACGCCGCTGGTTTTAGATTGGGGCGCCAACGTCGGCCGGGCGATTTTTCTTACGCCCTTCGCTCTGAAATATTCAGACCAAGCGGTGACGGAATGGCATGAGCACAAATACGAGGCGATCGCCTGTGCCGTCTTGATCCCGCTGGCGTATATTCTGGTGCTCACGGCGATGCGCTTCACGCCGGTGAGCTACGTCGCGCCGGCGCGCGAGATCAGTATTCTGATCGGCACGATCATGGGCACGCGCCTGCTCGGCGAAGGCGACGTGCGCCGGCGTTTGGCCGGGGCGTGCGCGATGGTGTTGGGCGTCGTCGGGTTGGCGATCGGATAAACTAAACGTGTTCAAAACGTTCAAACCGTTCCGAAGCCGCAAGCCATAATTTGCCGCGTGATGAATCAGAAAGACGAGTCGTTCAAAGATTTTGTGCTCGACCAGCTGCGAGGCTTAGATGACGTCGAGGCGCGGCGGATGTTCGGCGGCTATGGCCTTTATCAAGATGAAACTTTTTTCGGCATCATTCACAAAGATCGCGTGTACTTCAAAATCGATGATTCGACCGTCGGCGAATACCGCAAGCGCAAGATGAAACCGTTCCGGCCCAACGCCAGACAGACTCTCAAGAGCTATTACCAAGTGCCGCTGGAAATTCTCGAAGATGCCGAGCGGCTCGGCGAGTGGACCGCGCAAGCTATTTCCTGCCAGAAGAAAATTCGCAATTTGACGCGGAGGAAAAAGTTATGAGCGATTCATTGACGGGCGGCTGCCAATGCGGCGCCGTGCGGTATGAATTTTCCGGAGAGCCGTCGTTTTGTGGCAATTGCCATTGCCGCGATTGCCAGCGCGCAAGCGACGGTGCCTACTAGCCGAAATATTACGAAAGTGCTGCGGATAGTGGCAGCGTCGCCAGTCGCGGTTTTTGCCCAAACTGCGGCGCACGTTTATTCGCAAAATCCAGCGCCAACCCGACCGTCATCGAAATCTATGCCGGAAGCCTCGACGATCCCAGCATCCCAAACCCGCAGAGGATGTCTACACGTCCAGCGCGCAGCCGTGGGACCGCATTAATCCAGAGCTGCTGAAATTTGCTAAGCTGCCCTGAGCTGTAGAGCGCCATTCTATCGGCGCCTTGGCAAGCCGTCTTCTAATCGCGTAGAATCCGCGAGCAATTGTCGAGTTCATTGTGAGCCAAACTCATACTCTCTCAATTTTCAAGTCTCCTGTTCCGCGCGTGCGCATAAAGGCGGATGCTAATGAGCAGCGATAATTCCACGCTGCGTCCGCATGGCGGTTACCGGCGGCTGCGCTCGTTTCAGGTGACGGAGATTATCTACGACGGCACCGTGGTGTTCTGCGATCGGTTCGTTGACAAACGGTCGCGGACGCACGACCAAATGGTGCAGGCGGCGCGCAGCGGACGGCAGAACATCGCGGAGGGTAGCAGGGCTTCGGCGACTTCGAGTCAGACGGAGCTGCGGTTGGTGAACGTCGCGCGCGCCAGCCTCGATGAGCTGCTGCTCGACTACGAGGACTTTCTGCGCCAGCGTGGTCTGAAGCAGTGGGAAAAAGACGACCCCGAGGCGCGGCGGGTGCGAGAGGCGGGGGTGAAGAGAGATCGGACTGAGCGGCCGGATCAGACCGATCGGACGGATCAAAAAAAACTCTACTCGGAGTGGCTTGACCACCACGACCCGGCGGTGATTGCTAACGCGCTGATCTGCTTGATCCACCAGGCGAACTATCTGCTCGACCGGCAGATCCAGGGGCTGGAGCGGCAGTTCGTTGAAGGCGGCGGTTACAGCGAGCGGCTTGCGGCTGCGCGGTTGGAGAACCGGCGGCAAGCAAACTCTCATCGGACCGATCCGACTGATCAGACCGATCGGTCGGATAAAGCAAAGACTCCGGCTGCGCCCTCCTGCTCGGCCTGCGGCAAAGTGATGGTGTTACGTACCGCGCGCAAGGGAAGCAAGGCCGGGTCGCAGTTCTGGGGCTGTTCGGGATATCCTGAATGCAGGGCGACTTTGCCTGTGTAGGATACCCATAAGAGCGGCGAGCGTACACGCCTGATTGGATGTTTGAGGTCGAGATACGCGGACTTACCGCGCGTCGATATGCTCGCGCAAGATACGCCGCACTTCTTCGATTGTCTCCGGGTGTCCCTACCAGTTTGATCGAGTTAACAGTTCATCGTTTCGACGCTCGCGGACTCATTCTCGTCGTTAATCAAGGCAGACTGTTTGCGTGCTTGAGCAGGATGCGCTTCACTTCCTGGATCGTTTCTGGATTACCCTGCATCGAGTGTGGCGAATTTACGATCTTCTCCGATTCGACCCCTTCGATGTGCGCGCTCGAATACTTGACGACGCCGTCTCCGCCCTCTGCCGGCGGGCCACCGCCTTCAACGCCAACGATGGAGTTGGCGACGACTCCATCCGCGATGGGGATCGCGGATAAACCCACGATGAAGCGATTGTTCGGGTTCATGTTATCGATGCTGGTCGGGAGGCGGCTACTCGCTGGACCGAGAAAAATTCCCTTCCGTTGCAGGGTCAAGAAGTCGACACTCATTTTTGTAAAACGGCCCGGCAAGTTAACCATCCAAGAGGCGAAGCTTCCCAGAATGCCCAGAGCCTGGTAACTGCCGCGATGCGGCGTTGCAATAAAAATGACCCGGCGCACGAACGGCAGAGGCTTGATCATCAGTGCGTGGGTAAGAAGGTCGCGTGTTTCAACGTCAAGATCCAACTCTTCCGGCGGCACACTGAAAGGCCAGAGGTGCATGCCGCTGTCGATCACCGTCATCTTGGTCAGCAATCCGCCCTGGCTGTGCCCCGCGACCACCATCCGCTTGAGCCCCGTGTCTTTATCGTCGGGATCCAACTCTTTCACAACTTTAATCAAAGCGTCGCGCAGGAGCATCGCCGAATAAGCGACGGGATTGCCGGTGTTGTACATGAACAGCCAGATCTCGTAATTTTCCCAAAACTGCGGGTCGTTCTCCAATTCGTTGATGAGCTCGGCCCAGCGCGCCGGGCTCGAGGCTGTGCCGTGCACGAGCACGACCGGGATACGGCCGGTCTTGTGCGGGTGGAGCATGAACAGTCCTTCGCGCAAATTCGCGCCGCCGATGGCGAAGTCGCCGGAGCGAAAACCGGCGATCTCGGAATCCCAAACCGGCGCCCCTTCCAGAGTCAGGGCGAGGGCCGAAGTTGTTTCGTATTCGATCGGAACTTCGACGCCTTCGATCTTGAGCGATCTGGCGGAGTCCGGAGTGTAGAATTCCAGGTTGCCGCTCAAGCTTTCCCGAAGCCAATGCTGCGCGTGGATTTTCCAGTCGCAAAAACGCCGTGACCGGAATTTTCAGCCGGGGTGGAATACGCATGGACTGTTTGGGCTCGCCTCGAGCGGCTCGATCGACGCGGCGAGCGCCGCACCGATGCCCGGAGTTCGGTAGCGATTGCGCAAACCGCGCACCTCGATGTCGGCTGCGGGAACAAAATCCTTCATGCGAAAGTCGCCCCATATGAGATCGCGCTCATTGAATGAAACGGTAAGCTCGCCGAAGGGCAGCTTGAACTTGCCGCCCATCGGTATGGCGTAGGCGGCTTCGTCTGACTTGGCGGCTTGGGTGAGCGACTGGTTGTAGAGATCCACCGCCCAACGCAGTCGCGGGTCGATTCCCCGTGGCGGCGTGCCTTGCTTTCCCGGATATAAAAACGCGTAAGCGTACACCGCGGACGCTAGGTAATAGGATCTCTCACCGCTGTTCTCGGCGTGAAGAAAAGAAAGCTCGGCCAAGGCGAACAGGCGCTCCTCGTCGCCTGTTGGCGCCAAAGCCGAATGCAGATCGGCAAGCGCCTTTTGCGGATTGTCCTCGAATTCCTGGTATAGGTTAAAATTGACCAGCTCTCGCGCGGAGAAGGAACTCATTCTTTCGGTGGAAAGCACATTCGTGGTGAGCGATTCATACGCCACACGGCGATCCACATAGCTTACGCCGATCGGCGTCGCGCACCCCGCTGCGAGACAGAGTAAAGCAGCAACCGGAATAAACTCCCTCAGTTGGCGGGTCAAACTTTTATGCAGTCCAAATAATTTCATGGCATGGCACCTGGGTTAGGCAAGCCCTCTCGAATGCGCCGCGAAAATGCGGCGTCTGCGCCGGCGGCATGAGCGCGTTCGTTCACTCGCGAAAGCCGTTCGAGCTCGACGAAAGGATGCGAAGTATCGAGGCGGCCGAGCTCATACAGATAATCCGGCACATAGCCGCTCAATAAAATTTTCCACGACATGGGCGGCGACTCCGGGTTCATGCGTGTGTGAAACAGCACGCTGGTCGTGCAGTTGGTCGTCAGCGTATTGTAGTAACTGGGATGCTCGTGCAGTTCGTTCATGCCCTCGAGATAATCGAGAAACACCCGCCGCGCATTTTTTAACGGCCCTTTGACCCGGTAGATATAAACGTCCTCCTGCGGTTGGCGATAGGTGGTTCTGACGCCAACGACGTCGCGCTCGTCGGCAACGACGTAGTAGAGTTCATACTGCCTGAAAAAACCCGCTAGTGTCGAATAGCTCTCGCCCTTCTCTTTGCGCGTCTCGATCGATACGGCGAGGTAATCTTTTCCGGCAAAGCCGAAGCTCACCATGATATGGGCGATCGCCTTGCCGGCCCAGTACACCGCAATGAGATCGACCGAATCGAGCTTGCTGAGATCGTACGTCCGAGTCTCCCAGCGCGGCGTGAAATCGGTTTCCGTCCGATAAGCGAAATTTCTCACGTTGTGAATCGTGATCGATTCTCCCTTGATGGTCGCATAAGGCGTAACCGACACATCCGGCTGCCAGTCGCGCTCGTTCGAAGCGGGAATCCGGAAAAATAAAAATACCAGCAACGCAAACGCGCACAGCGAAACGAGCAGCGTGCGTCCGCGCCGCGGTAGAAATAGAAAAGCGAGAAGCGTCAGCGCCGCGTAAGCACCGGCAGCGAGCGCGCGCCACTGTTCCGCTAGCAGCGGCGAGAAATAAAGCATTGCCATGCCCCAAATCGTCATTGCCGTAACGACAACTCCGATGAGAATGCGAGTTGCGATTTTCACGATCGCGTCTTTAGTTATTTGGAGAAAAGCAAATGAATTTAAAAAACACCTGCAGAGAAGCTTAAAGATACATTCTTGAGCGCCTAGCGATTCAGAACGCGGCCCAAAAATTCGCTTTGCATGGCGATCAGTACGCGATCCGCGCCTTGCGCACCTGATCCGCACGGATCCAGCCCTGTTGGGCGAAGAACTCGGATAGATAGCGCACAACCTGATCGCCGCTCGCGGCGGCCATCTGCGCTACGTCTGAATTGTGCATGCCGCCGTCGGAATAGGTTACGAAATCGAGCAGTTTTTTCTTGTCGCTACCCTGATAGGCCTGCGCTTGAGCCTCCACGGTCGACGTCCCGGTGCCGACCAAACGGCGCACGGGATTTCCTTCATCGACCCTGAAAAATTGCCCGTCGATCAACAACTCGTTGCCAGTGGCCGGCGTGCCGCGGCTTGCCCGTTCCGCCACGAATCCCAATGCGCGCAAGCCGTCCACGACTTGGCCGGCCAGCGCATTCTGGACATCAATCGCAATCTGCCGCTCCCGCTCCGCGGGATCCTTTATGGTCGGTTGCTGGCGCATGATGCCCTGATATTCCGTTACCTCGCGCTCACTTACAGCAAAGTCATAGACGAGGATTCGCGCCGGCCGGGGCAAATTCTTTTCCGGAGTGATAACCGCCTCTCGAATCCCAGTCTGTCCGCACGCGGCAAGACCAAAACACACCAATGCGCCGAATAACTTACCGATCTTGTTTCTCACCATGGCCGTCCTTCTCCCATCAAACAGGTCGAAAATTTTAGCAACACATCTGGAACATCCGTGGGTAGTAACTGCAGAGGATAGTCTGCGCTGAACCGTGGGCGCGCTCGTCGCTCGCGCCGATCCGTTCTCTGCCAACTGTGCAGGCGTATCGACGCACCCCAAGGGAAACGTGATTAACCCGAGTTGAACATACGCAACCTGCCGTTGGTCCCCTCTTCGGTAAATTTCCAAAAATGCCAGTGTGCCACGCAGCGATTGACAAATTGCGTATAGCCGGTAATCCCTTTTTGGTAACGTCGCCGGTGTTCCCAAAAATAGCGCCAGTACACTGTGCCTACCGTTTTCAAACTTTTATACTTCACCAACGTCCGGAAAAGGTTCCAAGTCAAGATCAACCCGTAAACTAAGGTCCTGAGGACCTTGTGCTCTTTGGCTGTAGCGACAATCGCCGCCCGCCGCTGCCGGAATTCAGGATATTCATAGATTTTGAAGTAGCGCTCGAGAAAGGCCTCCGGCGCGTAGAGCCGCCGTAGAAGTTCCCAGTAGCCGCTTTTGAGTCGCTCTGGTGTCATATTCTTCGGAACGAAATTGCAATTAAAATCGTGTAGCCGCAGGCGTCCGTCTTTTTCCAAGCGTTCAAAAAGCGGAGTTTTCGGTATCGCCGTAAGCATGCCAACCATCGCCAAGACAATTCCGTTACCCTGAATGAAGCGATACTGATCTTCGAAGATCAACTCGTCGTCGTTATCGAAACCGACGATGAATCCGGCGCTTATATCCAGACCGGCATTTTGGATTCGGGCCAGCTTGGCGTCGAGGCTATCCCCGGCTACGTTCTGAAATTTCTTGGTTTCTTTAAGGGACGCCACTCGTGGCGTCTCAATACCGATAAAGACAGCGCGAAAATTGGCCTCGTAGAGCAAGTTGAGCAGTTCAGGGTCATCGGCCAGATTAATGCTGGCTTCGGTGTTCAGCCGCAACGGATAGCCGTGTTGCTTTTGCCAGGCAACAATCGCCCGCAGCAATGCTTTGGCCGCCTTTTTGTTGCCGATGAAATTATCGTCGACGATGAATGCGCCAAAAAATCCTAATTTTCGCAACTGATCGAGTTCCTCGATCACCTGTTCCGGCCTTTTCATCCGCGGCCGGCGGCCAAAGGTCACGATGATGTCGCAGAACTCGCATTGAAACGGACAGCCGCGCGAAAACTGGATCGACCCCGTCGCGTAGCGTTTAACCTTGAGCAGATCGAATCTTGGTGTCGGTAGGGTGGACATGTCGGTCGGCTGCGCTTGCTTGTATAAGTTCTCATAGGGCTTGCCCGCGGCAAATTGCTCGACGAACTGGGGCCAGGTTTCATCGGCTTCGCCGGAAAATAGCACATCACACAGCCCATCGAAAAACTTTTCATCGACGGAGGCGTAGGCGCCGCCCACCGCGATAAAAATCTTTCGTGCACGCAGCTCAAGCAGAATCTCCCGCATGCGATATTTTTGTACATTCATGCCGGTAACGCCGACGACATCGAAGGTCTGAAGAAAGGCAAAATCGATGGCTTCGACATTTTCGTCGAGGATGTAAACCTCGTGGTCGGGCGTGAGACTGGCGAGATGAGGCAACGAGCCGGTAACCATCGTGCATTTGACGCGCCCCGGATAGAGCGGTAACGCATAATCGAAACCCCAGTACGAAGGTTCAAACCTGGGATTGATGAGACAAATTTTTAGTCGTTTAGCCATGATTGATCCTCGCCAATTACTCGACTGGCGGATATCTCCTTTCTATCGCCCCATCCTCCTGTCGTAGGCACGAGAGATTCGACCGGCTAACCCGGGGTCTGCGCCCTTTGGGCCGCGCGCGCTAAATTCCATGCGAACACTGCCGTCCGCCTGGCTGCGAATGTTGATGGTGACTTCCTGCTCGCCTCTGCTGCCAATGATCGTTCCACTCGCGCGGTCTTCAGAAAGAATCTGCACACCCTCGTCCCGCGCCGCCCCGATCGCCGCGCTCCAAGCGCGATCGAAAGTATTCGGTGGCGGTGTGTAGGGCGGAACCGGCTCGCTAGCGCAGCCCGAGACCTGCCAAAGCGCTACTGCGAAAAGTATCGCCGCCCGGATCCTATCACGGCTCCGCCAGCGAGTCGCCTGGTTCGATGCAATATTCACTTGTGATACCTTACAGTCAATCGCCGATTAAAATTCGAAATTCACAGCCTGCGGCGCGAAACCTCTTCATGTACGACTTTGCGCTTTTCTCGATCATTTGAAAAGGTTTCAAGCTGGCCGGCAATTGGCGAGCCAGTTCGCATTTCCTGGCGAGAAACACCATATGGATTCCGCGCGTGCCGAGCGCCAAGGTTCCGGTTGAGGAGTGCAAGTTCTGCGAGCTGCCGGTTCCTTAGCCGATCCGACAAGATCTTGAGCTGGTATACACAGACCACTGAGACACATCCGTAAACAAATAGCAATTTTACTTCGATTCGAGGGACAATTGCCGAACTGCGGAAAGACGGGGGATCAAACTTGCGCGACCGGCTATCGAGCTATGGGTCAGGTTGAGAGCACTCTAACGCGACAACTCAAGCACCTGCGCCACTAAATTTTCACTTCTCAACAAGATGACCCTCCCCGCCTCTAATTTGTCCTACATCTTTTGACACCAGAGACGCTCTCCTCCGCGCTCCACTCCTTGGAGCTGGTCGCCAGCAAGCCGTTCCAGGCAGCGACCTGGTCTTCGTACAAGCGCCATTGCCATAAGACATCGTTGATCCGTTGCACGGAACGCAATTGCTTGATCGTCGCTGCTTCCACCTTCCACCATTCATCCAATTGCTGCGTGAATGCGGGAAGTCCGGCCTCGACTACGCTGACGCTGTTGTCGGCATCGAGCTTTTCGCGAATTTCCCGCAACTGGTCCAAGGCCCGCACACTGCGCGGGATCACATCGGTCGTCTCAATGGGCACCGGCGCCGCCGCGCTTTTTTGCGCTGGCGCCGGTAAAGCTGCGGCGGCAGGCTTCTCCGCGCTAAATGCGAAAATGGCAAACGCCCATAACAACAAAACGACCAACGATCCGCATTCGATCAGCCGTAGCCGCATGGGCGCACTGCCGCTGTTAGCCTTGTTTTGCATCGGACAATTGCGCCGCAAGGGTCGTGGGGACGAGTGTCGAGGTGCCGCGGTCGAGTGATTGGAAAACATCTTGCTCTCATGCCTCGACGCTCCTATGAGGAACTACCGAGTGTCGGGCGTCTAGGGAAGAGAATGGCGACCATTCATCTTTTTGATTCATGTCCCTTGTTTTTCACTCGACATTCGTCCCTCGACACTCTCCCCCGTGACGCTTACAAACGGAAGATAACCGCGAGGATGGCCCCGAGACCGAGAACGGAAACCACTCCGGCAACTATCCCTGCCGTCGACATCGGGATATTTTCGTATTCGATCTTGAGGATCTTCAGTTGATGCCGGTGCTGGATCGTCGCCAGCACGAGCGACACGACTCCGATGATGATCAAAATCATCGAAAACTGGCGCGGTCCAACGACCTGAGTCGTCGGAAACTCGTTCCCCGCGCCCCGCTCTAGTTGGAAAAATTTGTAGATCGAAAAGCCGAAGGTGATCAGCGACGACGACGTTCTAACCCACGCCATCAAAGTCCGTTCGTGGGCAAGGAACGTGCGCGCGTAAGCAAGTCTTGTCGAGGTATCGAGCTTCGTTACTTCATTTGTCATCTCAAGGCTTACTCCTTCCTTGAAGCCAACTGCTCAAGCAAAATCAGAAATCGGAATCGCGAAATTCGACCTCGAAGAACGACTGTCATTTTGCACAGCAGACGACAGAGAAAACAGAGTGATCAAAAACAAAATGCTCCATTGCCTGTGTTTGCTCCTGTTAACTCGTCCCTCGATTTTCACCCGCATCCCTCGACGCCCGACCCTCGACACTCTTTGCCTCGGCCTTTCGCCACGGCCAGTGCCCTTCGATTTCCACGACTAATGACCAACTGAGAAATGTTCGAATGATCACGAGCAAGCCTAAAATCATTACGTTCTGCATGTTCGGTTCGAGCGCCACAGTCCTGATGATGTCCGCCGCCACAAGAAATTCGAGCCCTAAAAGCAGCGCCTTGCCAAGCTGAGCCTTAAGTTGCTGATAGGCGTCACTCACCTGTTGGTTGATGCGAATGAGATAGCGTATCGTTCCATGCACGATGGCAATCACAATGATCGCAACCGCAAACATTTCGATCGCCTGAGCTGCAAGCTCAATTAAAATGCGCATCGCTTAGCTGCTTTCGTTAACTGGAGCAAACCGAGTCTAAAATACGCGTATTAGAAGTTCCTTCTATTTGAATTTTCTGGAGATGTACCATTAAAAACGGAAGCCGCACCATTGGACCTTGGTCCAATAGGAGTACGCACGTTCTAAAGGAGAAATTCAAGATCCGCATTTCGTTTGTTCTGAATTTCCCTGAAGGAGGATTCACCACGGAGACCTTGCGCAGCAAAGCCCCAATCAAAGGATCCCCAAAAGCTACAACAGCTTGATCATGCTAAACCACAACATTTATTAGAGAATGGAATTTTGGAATAGGGAATTTAACACTCCGATTTCGCCAAGATCATCTGACGGTCATGACCGGGCCACCTCGATGCTGCAGAGAGAACGAAGCGGAGCACCGTACGCGCCTTTACTTCCGGGTTATTTTGTATCCCCGGCTGTCGAGAAAATTGAAAGTCTGGATAACTTGATTGGTCGGCTCATAACCGCGGTAGACACAACAGTTTGAATGATGGAGCTCTTCCACTTGAGATGGCCGTTGGTCTTGAGATTATCGGCCGAGTTCAAGATGGCCAGAACCAGCTGCATCAGTTCAGTATCAATGTCCTCCTTCCCTGCCACGTTCTTGATGTCTTGCGCGATCTGAGAATAACTTCCATCGCTCGGCCGGTCGGCGCGATCACTTCACTGCGTACTGCTTGGCTTTGCGGAAATATAGGTACGCGCCGACGCTCACGAAATTGATGACTATCCCCATAAGGTTCCATAGGATCACCGGCCGTGAAGCAATCAACAAGCCGTAGTAGACCCAGGCTATTTGAAAGACACCGATGATGCCCGCCATCCTCGGGTTCATCCCCGCGCTTGACCGCCGCTTGAGCATTGCGACTAAGTCTGGCACGGCGGCAAAGGTCGTTCCAAATCCCGCCACAAAGCCAAGGATCTCGGACCGTTGAAACCTGGGGATGAACAGGCTCGACGTGTCGCGTATAACCAGGTCCTCACAGCCATAAAGTGTAAGAAGGCTCAGCAAGAGAACACCGAGCGTCATTTTATTGGAGCAATTCATATTCACATCGGCAACTTCCTTTATAGTGGCTATTTAATTACCTTGTGCTTCCAGGCTTCGCCGGACATGAAATTGCGGAGACGAGTATAATAAGCACGAATGTCGATCGGCAATACGAACAGGATTTAATGGATCGCGCATTGCGCCCGCTTCTTCACTTCCCGGCCGTCTTTTCTCCGCCCACCTGCTCCCTGATGAGCCAGGCCTAGGAGCAACTTGCTCGATTTCCAGCTCCAGGTCTTTGGTGTCGACACGCCCGAACAAGTCGAGCAGGCGCGCGACCAGGCCCGTCCACCCCGTCTGGTGGCTGGCGCCGAGCCCGGCGCCGTTATCACCGTGGAAGTATTCATGGAAGAGGATCAAATCGCGCCAGTGCGGATCGTCTTGGTCAACGGCGGATTTTTCGCTATTAGCGTTTGTGGTTCGCAACTCTGGATAAGGTTTCTGCGCAAGCCCGTGAGCTAAAATCTACTTCTCACTTTTCTTCTCCACCAGAGGCGGGTTGTTTTTCGGCGACAATTGTTCGGATTTACCGCCGCGCAACTGGCGCAGAAACTCCTCTTTCGATTTAAACGTCCGGCCAGCGAACTGCCCCTGGTGACAGTGATAGCTGACTTTGTCCGGACCGCGATGGCATCCATAGCCATCGGTGATTCCGGAGTGCGCAGCCGCTGCGCTACTGAGCCAAAACAAGATCCCAAACGCCAGCGGGAACTGCCGAAGCGTGTCAAAAAGTTTCGTCATAAAAATTGTATTTCTACTTTATAGGTTTCATCCATACCAAAAAGAAACTACCGAACCCGATCCTTTGAAATGACACGCCGGCCTTATGGCGGGGCCGGATGAAACGGAGCATGTGCTCGTTTCCGAATTCCGCGTGCTAACCCTCGCTCATCGTCCCATGCGCCGGTCGTAAGCGCGCGAGATATCGTTGGCCAAATTCGCATCCCCACCTTGAGGCCCGCGCGCTGAGATCTCCACGCGAACTCTTCCGTCCGCCTGGGTCACGACAGTGATCGTTACATCGCGGCTATCGTTGGCGCCGGTGATAACTCCCCGCGCCCGATCTTCAGACGCGATGCGAATACCAACATCTTGCGCCGCTCCTACGGCAGCGGTCCACGACCGCTCAAAGCTGTTAGCAGGAGGCGCGTAAGCAGGGACGGGCTCATAGACGGCACAGCCCGTGACGATAATCGGCACTGCTACGACGGCTATTGCAAAACGGGCTATCGCTATGACTATGAAAACTTTTGCTTTCATTATGCTGTTCTCCCGTGGTCGGCCTTATCGAAGAGAGACTGCAAAGAAACGTTGTAGGACCACAACCTCTTGCGCATTCAGCCACATGCGCGCTTGAATATCTCGATTCATGCTCTAGCGCAGGTCTACCAACGCCTGATCGAAGAGGTCAGTTTTTGGGTCTACCAGGAGCTAACAGAGAAAACGGAGTTTCTTTTTAACTTCATCTCCGTTCTCTCCGTTGTCTCCTGTAGGAAAAATCCGTGAGTGTCGAGGGCCGGGTGTCGAGGGGAAGACCACTCATCAACCGCCGCTCGACACCGCATTTTCCCTCGACACTCATCACTTCTTTTTACTTCATCTTGATCGTCAGTCCACTGGGGCCGAGTTGGAGCTTGGCGCCCGTAGAAGTCGAACGAATGTGAATAATCACCCCATCCTGATTCCTTAGCACCATACCGCCCACGCCTCCGGCCAGGGTAATCCCGGCTTCAGCCGCCACGTAGGTTCCCGCCAACTTCGCGCTGTCGGTCAAATTGTATACGTCCCCAGTTGCGCTCGCTTTGCTGATGCCGAAATCTACCAGCGTCAAACCGTCGATGGAGAACGGGTATTCCTTCCCTTTGAAATTCAGTTTTCCGTCGCCCCAGGTGATTCCAATGCCGGCAGCAATCGACTTACTCTCCATCGTTAGCTTCCCCGAAGGCGTCGCCTTTTCCGCGGCGACGGCGTTGCTTGCTAGCGCGATGACCATAAAGAATAGAGCGAGCCGGGAAACTGTTAGAACCTTTGACATATAAATTCCTCCTTATTTTTTCTGACGTTTATTCTAAAACCCAACCAACCTAAAGCACCCATTCACAGTCCAATTTCATTTTCACATGGCGCTCCCTCCTTTTGTTGCGGCAGCTTGCTGTTCACTTGCGCTCAGACCGCCGGAACGGCGAAGGGCGTGATGAAAGCGAGCAACGCGGCCTACAGACTCATTGCCACCTTGATTCAGACCGTCATTCTCTGGCTTTGATCTGCCGGATTGTTGTCATTTCGCACTCGGCGAACTTTGTCCTTCGACTGCTGCCAGGATTGAGCAATGAGCTCCATCATCGCCATCGTGCAGCCATGCGCGCGCGCCGCACCACCGCGAATCGCGCGTAAACACTCTCGCGCGCGTCGCTTGGGCTGATGCTGACGAGATCGGCTAGTCCGCCAAACCGCCCGTCCCCGCCGACGAGCGCGCGCAACCGGTTGCCGCCCATGACCTGATAGCCGTCGAAATGAGTCCAGTGGTGCCATTGTCCGAAGCCCCGGTCACGGCCGAAACGCGTGTACAAATCATGGGGAATGCAGACAAGCCGAAACTCGATGGGGTCCAGACCCAGCCGCTCCTCTAAAATCTGCGGCCCGAAACGCGCGAGCGCCGCCTCGATCTCTGTGCGCGCTAGGCCACTGTGCTTAGCGAGCCCTAACGCCTGAAGTAGCTTTGACGGCGCCTCGGCGGATTCGTTCTCGGCGAAGTCCTCAATCAGAGCCGTCTCCGTAGCGAGCGGAGGAAGGTAGCGCGCTCCGGCGGAATTAACAAAGATCTGTTGGATGAACTGGCTCGCGAGAGTTCGCGGTTCTTCGGTGTCGAATTCCGTCGGCAGGTCCAGCTCAGCCTGCGCCCGGGCGCGCAGCACGCCCTCTTTTTCCATGTCCGGGTTGGATGGGACCGGCTGGGCGACATGCGCGTAGATAACCTCACGGACCTTAGCTAATTCGGCCAAAGGCGCGGTGCGGGCTTCGACCAGACCAAGATCCCGAGCGCGTTCGATCACAGCCGGGAGGAACGGGACGTCCAAGTTAACCGGGCACTGGTAGCGGCTTATAACAGCCGACGCGTCGACGGATCCCGCCGTCGTCGTAGCACTTTCCATCTTCCACTGCTGCAATTCTTTAGCGAGCTTTTGCAACGCTGCATTATCGCCGCGCTCCGCGGCTTCGAGCGCGAGTTGCTCGACTTGCGCTCGGTTCCGTTGAGCGCCTTTTTTTTGCGAAGCTCCCGGGCTTGCCATTTCCAACCCGGAAAAATAGCCGCGCCGCTTCTCGCAAAACGCGCTGAGGCTGGGGTCTAGTTTACCGAGCGACGCAAGGGTATTCACCAACTCTGTGCGTAAGGCCGGTTGCTTTGCTTCCGACTGTTGCCCCAAGTGCTTTCCAGGGGAAAAAGGATCAAACACAACCGTGTCCCCCTCGTATAACTCTTTTCCGATATCGGTCAGCTTGCCCATGGCCGCTTTCCGTTGGCGCAGCCCATCGGCCTTCGCTGACAGCTCGGCCACTTGGCCCCAGTCTCGCTGCAGCACCGCCGATCGGCTGCGTCGCATCAGATCTTCGATCTCGTTTTCTGCTGACCCCATGGCCCGATAGGCCGATTCATCCAAGATAGCGCTTAGCAATTGGCGCGCTCGCTTGAGATAGAGGTCCCGATAAACCGTGTCCAACTTGGAAGCCTCTACGAGAAGACCGACCGTTTTCGTCGTGTTTGTATCCGTCGCCATTAAAGTTTCCTCCTGTTTATTTCTTTTAACGACATGCTCGTTCAGCCCGGCGCAAGCGCCCCGCTCTGCAAATCTTCGCTCAACCTCGCCAGCGTGCGGCCATGTGCGCGCGCCGGAACGCTTCTACTCAGGACGCGCCGCCCGCCTTCGCCTGCAGCGCCTGGTAGCGTTCGATCGCCTCGCGCGCGTTGAACAGCATGCGCTCGCGGCCGAGTTGCCGGTCCAGCCCGGCGTTGCGCACGACCTCGAGCGCGCCGGGATTCAGTCCCACCAGCCAGACAACGGCGCCGCGTTCGGTCGCGCGCTTATCGCGCTCTATCAGCATTTGCAGTGCCGAGTATTCGATATCGAATACCCGGCTCATGTCCAACGCCAGCACGCGCGGCTTGTGCTGCGTGACCAGTGCGCCGATCTGGTCCGCCACATACTGCGCGTTGACGAAGAAGAGCCGTCCCTCCGGCCGCACGATCAGCAGGCCCTCGAAGGTCTCGTCGTCCGGGTGCTCGGGCGACAGCGGTCGCAGCACGTCGGCACCGCGCTTGCGGCCGATGACGGACACGCGCGGGTAGGCGGCCTGGCTGGACAGGCCAATCAGCGATACGATGATCGCCACCACGATGCCCTTCAGCGTGCCGAAGATCAGCACGCCGAGCACCGCGATGATCGCCCAGCGAAACTCCATCCTGCGCACTTTGCGAATGGTAAGGAATTCCACCGGCTGGATCAGCCCGACCGAGTAGACAATGACGACCGCTGCCAGCGTGGCGTTTGGCAATAAACCCAGCAAGGGTGCCAGCAGCAGCATGGTCGCCGCCGCGGCGCTCGCCGTCACCAGCGAAGCCTTTTGCGACCGGCCTCCCGCGGCGCGCACGACCGCGGTTTGCGAGGCGCCGCCGCCGCCCGGCATCGCACCGAACAGCGCGCCGCCGAGATTGGCCGCCCCGGTGGCGACCAGTTCGCGGTTGGCATCGATGGGTGGATCGTCAGGGCGGGCAAAGGCGCGACCCACCGCGATCGATTCGGTGAAACTCATCAGCGCCATCCCGAGAGCCCCCGGCACCAACTGCTCGACCAGCGCAAGATCCGGCAGCGTGAGCGCCGGGAATCCCTGCGGGATCAGGCCGACTGTCGAGACTCCCAGCGCCTGCAGGCCGAAGAACCACGCCGCGGCGATGCCGCCGCCAACGGCGACCAGCGGCGCCGGAGAATGCGGCCATAGCCGCTCCATGCCGATCAGCACCAGCGAACGTCGCGGCAGCGACCGCAAGCGTCAATAGCGAGGTCTCGGGGACGTGCTGCGCAACGCTGAGAAGGTCGTGGAAAAAGCCTTGCTTCGCGATGTGGATTCCCAGGAGCTTCGGCATCTGGTCCAGCACGATCACGACACCGATCCCCGCTTTGAAGCCTGTCAGGACCGACGTGGAAATGAAGTTGGCGACAAATCCCAGGCGCATCAGCCGCGCCAGGAGCAGCATCGCGCCGACCAACGCGGTGAGGGTGGCCGTCGCCGTGACGAGCTTCGCCGGGTCGCCGTCCGGCACCGCCAGACCGAGCTGCGTGCCGGCCAGGATCCCCAGTGTGGTAGTGGAGCTGACGCTCAGCACCCGCGACGAGCCGAGCAGCGCGTAAATCACCATCGGGATGAACGCGGTATAGAGACCGACCGCAATCGGCAAGCCGGCAACCGTCGCGTAGGCCATGGCCTTCGGAAGAACAACCGCCGCGGCTGTCAGGCCGGCGATCACGTCGAAGCGCAGTGCGGTGGCGCCGGACTGACTTGCCTTTGCGTCTGTCGGATGTTGATTCATGCTCCGAGTTTATATTCAGGCAGCCATTGCGCGGTCGGCACGAATGCCTGCCACATGCTTTCTATTTTAAATTCCGCTGCCATCCTATTCTCCAAAATTTAGAATTTTCTGCTCTTTGAAAATCTGCATTTGTTTCATGTTTCGGATTTCGAATTTGGAATTGACGTGTTTGCCTCACTTCCCAGCCTGTAACGCCCGCTTTGCCCCTGCCAGCTCTTTCAACTTGCTTTCACTCACTTTCGGATATTTGAGATTGAGTGAGTCGAGCGCTTCGATGACGGCGGCGGCGACAACGACGCGGGTAAACCATTTGTTGTCCGCCGGCACGATGTACCACGGCGCCGCTTTTGTCGCGGTGCTCCGGATCATGTCTTCGTAAGCTTCCATATAATCGTCCCAATGTTGGCGCTCCTTGGCGTCGTTGGCGGAAAACTTCCAGTTTTTTTCGGGCTCCTCGATGCGCTCGAGGAACCGCTTCTTTTGCTCTTTGTTGGAGACATGGAGAAAGAACTTGCGGATGGCGACGCCGTTGCGCGTCAGGTAGCGCTCGAAGCTGCGGATATCCTGAAAACGTTCCTTCCAGATATCTTTCGTGATCAGGTCGGGCGGCAGCTTCTGCTTCTCTAAAAATTCCCGATGCACCCGCACGACCAGGGTCTCTTCGTAATAGCTGCGATTGAAAATGCCGATGCGGCCGCGCTCGGGCAGACACTTTATGCATCGCCAAAGGTAATCGTGGTCGAGGTCTTCGCTGGTGGGCGACTTGAACGAGAAAACCTGGCAGCCCTGCGGGTTGACGCCGGACATGACATGCTTGATCGCGCCGTCTTTTCCGGCGGCGTCCATCGCTTGGAAGATCAGCAGCACCGCCCAATTGTCCTGGGCGTAAAGCATGTCCTGAAGCTCGGCCAACACATCGACGCCCATGGCGAGCGCTTCCTTGGCGCGCGGCTTGTCCTCGGATGTAAAGTCGAGGGTGTCGCCGGGATCGATGTCCTTCAGGCGAAATTTATCGTCGGTCACGCGGAAAGGCTTGGCGAACTTGCGCGCCTTCTTGATCAAATTTTTCATATCTTTGTTGTTCACAGAGTTACCTCCTGGTCAATCATTCACGTTTAGTCGCTTAGCAATTCAGTGACGGCGGATGGCGTCGGGGTCGCATGGGTTTCGCTCGAACTTTCCATCTGATAATTCCCCGCATGCTCCATCGCCAGGCGAAATATCTTCTCGACATCTTTAGCCTGCAAGCTACGATCCTTTTCCAATTGCGCCAAAAGTATGCGCACGGTTGACAGCTCGTTCAGCAAGACTTCGGCACGCGCGACGGCTTTGGCAACGGCTTGATAAAGTACTTGACGGTCGTGCCAGACGCCGATGGCGTCCTGCAATTCTGCCAGCCATTTGAGCTGGGCCTTAATTTCCCTGTGACCGACGGCGTAAAGAAGCTCCGTCCGGTAGCGTAGATCTTTGGTCGCGACACGAAACGCGTGCAGATCTTTAACCGCGTGAGTTTCCTGCGCGCGGGTCAGGGCGGATTGCCACTTGCCCCACGCTTTCTGCACGCTATCGACGAGTCGTCGCATCAGGATCTCGGGGCTCTCGTCGGGTGATTGACCGAGCAGTCGACGCGCCAAGGCAGCGTAACTTTCCAGGTCCTGGCGCAGCAGTCTTTTCCCCGCGCGGGCAACCTCCTTAGTACGCCTCTGCAATAGGTAATCGCGAACAAACTCCCAAGCCCGTCGCTTGTCCTCACTACGCGTGCGGCGTTGTTGCCGCGCGACGATTTCGAGCAGGACATCGCAGTTGCGCCATTCGCCGAGCGCGCGCCGAATCCGTCGAGGTGTCCGGCGCAAGCGCCGCACTTTCCCAGAACGCGGCTTGGGGAAAAACGCGCCGAGGGCTTGCTGCAAGCGTCGGCTCCAAACGCGCACATCATGGACGGTTTTCGGATTCGCGTCGGCACGTATTTCCGGCGCCAACGCGACAAACTTCTTGACTCGTTTGCGCAGTAAACGCGCAAGCGCGCGACGAATGGTTAGGGAAGGAAGCGTCTGCACAAAAGGGATGGCAGGGTCCGCATTGCCAACCCCTGCCGATCCGAGTTCTTGTTCTTTCTCCTCTTCCACTATTTTTTCTTTTCAAACTTCGCCGATCCCGAGTTTGCGATCGATTCAATGCGCCATCAGGCGCAGTTGCTTGGGTGTCAACGCCCAGTGCAAAACCGCGCTTTCTCGCGGCGGCAATCCATCCACTTGCAGGCAGCATAGCCCACCCTTTTTAAGGCGAATTACCGCTCCCGACGTCCCTGACAATAGAACGGAGATCGTGCTGCTCAATTGCGGCTCATGACCCACCAGGAGAATTTCCTTTTTGCCCGAGTAGGCAACCAAGCCGGACAATAGATCTTGGGCCGATTGTTCGGGTGAGAGCTGCTCGATTTCTTCTACGCGGTCTTCCAAGTGAGGGATCTGCGCCACGATCTTTGCAGTCTGGCGCGCGCGCTCCAGAGGGCTGGTGAGGATTCGCTCGAAAGTAGAGCGACAAAGTGGCCAGACCTTTGGCTGCCTTGTTCATTCTTTTAATCCCCTTCGGGGTCAGCTGCCGCTCCCGATCGCCGGAGCCGGCGCCGCTATCAGCGCGGTCCACCGCGATGCCATGACGCATAAAGTATAGATTCATAACCGGATCTCAGTTTACGGCCTGGACTCTTAACGTGTCGATTTCTTCACAATCCGTCGCTATGACTCTTATATAAGCAAATGGCGGGAAGCACGTATATTGGACCTTGGTCCAATTGGAGCCCGCGCCTGCGCCGGGGTGCGAGGATTAATAAGTTGAAGATTCGACGCCTTATAGTGTCGGATCGAACCACCCACCGTCGGGCGCAATCAGCGCGTTCGCCTGTGGCGGCCCCCATGTGCCCGGCTCATACTCGTAAACAGGAGCCGCATCATCCAAAATTGGATCCACGATCCGCCATGCCTCTTCGACATAGTCCTGACGCGCAAAGCGGGCGGAAATTCCGCGCATCGCGTCGTAGAGCAGTTCCTCGTAGGCCCCCATCTCGGCGGGATCGGATTGCTGGCAGATCACGAGTTCAACCGGTTGCCCTTCAAACTGCTCGCCCACTTCCTTCACCAAAGCGCCCACCGCGATCATCAAATCGGGTGTCACGCGAAAGCGAAAATAGTTGGCCGGAAGGGGAACGTTCGAAAAAACCGCCGGGGGCTGGCGCAGCTTGACGATCACTTCTGTGGCCGTTACGGGAAGACTCTTGCCCGCGCGGATGTAGAACGGCACACCCTTCCAGCGCCACGAGTTGATCTCAAGTCGCAACGCCACGAAGGTTTCCGTCTGAGAGTCGGCCTTGACGCCTGGCTCGTCGCGATAACCGCGAAACTGACCACGCACCACATCCTGCGGCCGGAGCGGGCGAATTCCTCTCAACACCTTGGCTTTTTCGTCCCGCAACATCTCGACATCCAGGCCGGGCGGAGGCTCCATCGCAATATTGGTCAGAACTTGCAGCAGATGGTTCTGCACGACGTCGCGGCAGCGCGCCCGTGCGGTCGTAAAAATTGCCGCGACCCTCGACACCGAAGTTTTCCGCCATCGTGATCTGCACGCTTTCGACGAACTGCCGATTCCACAGCGGCTCGAGAAAAGAATTGGCAAAGCGGAAAAAGAGCAGATTTTGAACCGCGTTTTTGCCCAGGTAGTGGTCGATGCGAAAAACGTTTTCTTCCCTGAAGACGCCGTGCACCACCCCGTTCAGTGTCTTCGCTGTGGCAAGATCCTGTCCGAAAGGTTTCTCGATTACGATGCGCGCGCCCGCGGCGCAACCCGACTCGCCGAGCCGATGAATGACGGTCTCGAACAAGCTGGGCGGGATGGCGAGATAGTGCGTCGGCTGCTTCGCGTTGCCCAGTTTCCGCCGCAACTCCTGAAAAGTCGCCGGATCGGAATAGTCGCCGTCAATGTAGTCCATACGGCGGCTCAAGCGGCTAAAAGCGTCCGGGTCCAAACCGCCGTATTGTTCGACGCTGTCCCGCGCGCGTAACTTGAGTTGGTCGAGCGTCCAGCCGGCTTTGGCGACGCCGATAACGGGGATGTCGAGATTGCCGCGTTTGGCCAGCGCTTGCAGGGCAGGAAATATCTTCTTATGGGCGAGATCTCCGGTAGCGCCAAAAAATACCAGCGCGTCGGAAGAAGGAGTGTTTGGCGCAATGCCTTCCTTCACAGGTTCGGATATCGTGTTCATGTCACTCATCGCTTTCCTTGCTACGCTTTTGTTTCGTAACCGCATGTCCTTCAGCGAAAATTCGCATGTGGATTTGTGCCTCCGATTTTTGCTTTGTCCGAATTGTCTCGAATTTCAAGCGATGAAGAGCAGAGCCGACCGGAGAAAATTATTCTTGCCAGACATTTGCATTTCACGTCCTACGATCTTGCTCCCGGCTCGCCCCGCCCGTACAAGCTCACGAGACGGGCAACCAGCACCGCCAAGAAGAGCTGACCTCCGACTCCTTCTACGATCGCAAGGCCGCGCGCGATGTCTGTGCGCGGCACGATATCGCCGTAGCCGAGCGTCGCCAGCGTAACAAAACTGAAGTACAGCGCGCTCACACGCGAGAACTTACCGGGGAAAGCGAAGGTCCCAGGCCAGCTCTGTTCGAGGACCCAATAGAACAGACCGAAGAAAATTCCGGCGAGCAGATAGGCGCTGAGCGCCGCATAGAGATGCTCCGCGTCGACGGAAGCTGCGCGCATGGCGAAGCGCAACGCGAGGGCTGCCGCCAGTAGCCCGATCACCGTCCAAATTCCCAGCGTCATTGCCGAGAGCGCCGGGTGCTCGAGCCAGGCGATCGCCGATCTAGCCAGCCACACCAAAAACATCAGGGCGAGCAGCACGCTTCGGCCTCTCCTGTCGCTGACCGGCAGCACCGCGGCGAGCAGGTTAGCGGCGAGTAACGATTCGATTAGAACTCCGGGAAATTCCAAGGCGTCGAAAACGGGAGCAGCCACCATCGTCAACAGAAGCGTGTAGAAAAGAATGGTGTAACGTTGGCGCAAGTAAGGGCGCCTCAGTTTGCGCAGGCCGCCCGTTCCGATAACGGCGGTAACGTTCATCGTGGCGCCGCCTCCGGCATGAAATAAAATAAGAACGCCATGATTGACGTACACCGTGATGAGTTGCACGCCCTTGATACCAGTTCGATCGCCCGTCCCCCGAAACCATCGCGCCGATCAAAACGGCGAGGAACATCGAGCCAAGCTCCGCCCTGCCGAAGGAAAGCTCAAGCGGCTGCGGCGCCAGCGCATAACTCATCAAGCACCAGAGCCGGGGCGACAAAGAGCGCGATCTGGATACAACTGCCGAGCGCGATGCCCACGGTCAGATCCAGCTTATTTTTTCGCGCCATGGCGATCGCCGATCCGCTCTCGGCGGCGCCGCCGACGATAGCCAGAAATACGATGCCGATGAAGGTCTGCGACATGCCCAGTGCCTTACCCGTTCCCTCAGCCGCGCCGACCAGGATCTCACTCATCCACGCCGCCAAGACCGAGGCGACGAGCAGGCTGCCGACCGCCCTTGGTAGTCCCCATTGCTCGCCCTCATGATGGTCCTCTTCCTGACCGCCCGCGGCGGAAAAAATTTCGGGGTGAGTCTTCAGCATGAACAGGAGATACAGCCCATAGGCGATCAAGAGGACGAACGCCATGCCCAAGTTTAGAAATTGCTCCTGGCGCATGGTCGCCTCTGACGAGAAAAAGCGGCTGAATGCGCTCGGCACCACCAGACTGATGACGGCGATGAGCATCATCGTGCTGTAGAGCCGCGTGGCGCCGGCGTTGTATTCCTGATTGTGGTAACGCAGTCCGCCGAGGAAAAAAGCGACTCCCTGAGCGAGCAGAAGATTCGCGAGAATCGCGCCGATGAGCGAAGCCCGCACCATGTCGAACAAGCCCGGCTTTCAGCGCGACGACCGAAATAATCAATTCAGGGGCGTTGCCGAAGGTCGCGTTCAGCAGTCCGCCGATGGCATCGCCCGTCCGTGACCGCGATATGCTCCGTCGCCTCTACAATGAGCGAGGCGATGGGGATAATGGCCACACACGCGGCAAAAAAAATCCAAGTGTAGGCCTGCGGCCGAAACGTGCTCGAGCGCGACGGTGATGGGAATGAAGATGAGCAGCCAGTTCATTGTCATCACCACACCTTGTTGTGAATTGCGTCGATCAAGTTAGATCAGCGCCCGTTATTTTTGATTAACGATAGCGATCTTTAGCGGACCCGGCGTGCACGCGGAATGCTGCCGCGCAATTGCGATCCACGCGGACGGACTCATCGTGCTCCGAGCTCCCGCCATCCGCGGAGCAAATCATCGACCAGGGTTGTGGCCTCCCGGCGGTACCGTTTCTCGAGCCCGCCCGTCGCGGCGAGTATTCGTTGCCGATCGTCGCTGCTCAGCAGCACCGTCTGGTTTTGAAGGCGACCCGCGCCGAGTTGCACGCCGGCATCGTAGGCAATGGCGGCGAGGTCCGCGACAGAGCGGAGGTCGGTCAAACGAACCTGTCGGTAGGACAGATCCAGATTGCGGATCCACCAATCCTGCAACCGCTGCCCGCGGGCCATCACCTCAGAGACGACGAGCTCGGGTCCAGCCGCCAGTATGCTGTACTTCAGCCGACCGAGCTGTTTGCTTCCGTCGATGATGCGGAGCGTTGGTTGAACCGTCGGCGTCTTGAGGCAGCGCAGGTCCTGAAGATCTTCGATCTTTTTTAACTCGAGGAGCTCATCGTCGGTTGGATCGTCGGACGGTCCCTGGACGCGGACCAAGATTTTCGGACTCACGGCGCTGCCAACGCCGCTCTGAAGCCAGCCAGCGCGCACCACGCGAAAGTACCCGGGCGCGAGGTCGGGCCGCTCGCGCAGCACGACGCGGGCAAAGGCATCGATCGCCGCAACGACAGCCTTCATTGTCACATCGGCCAGCGGCTTCATTCTGGTCTCGCCCGACGCAAGAAACGCCGCGCGTGTCGGTGGCGCCTGGCTGCGTAGCTGGCGCACGACGTCGGGCGGAGGAGGCAAATAATTGGGCTCGGTGAGACCCCGTTTATAACCTTCGACGAATCGATCGAACAGCCTGTCACGATCCTTTTCCCAGGAACGCTGGCGTGCCACCAGCTCGATGGAGCCCAGGAACCGTACGATATCGACAGCGGCCGGGCCTCGAGCGGAGTCGTCGAAGTCATCGAGCCCCCATGCATCCTGCGCTATCGCGAACTGCTCGACGTGCGCGTCGCCGTGCAACCGCACAACTGGCAGGTCGCGCAGATCACTGCCCAAATCGTCGCAGACCCGCGCGATCCAGGTTCGGTTGACGAATCGGAAATAATTGTAAGGGTCGGCTCGAAGTCGCTCGATCAGCTCGGGCGCCGCGCGTTCGAGGGATTCCGGCTCGGCTCGGAGCGGCCCCGCGGCGTGCGCCGTTCCCATGACCGCGACGGCGACCACTGCTAACATATACATGAAGCGGCGGGCCAGCACCGGCCCGCCGAGCAGGCCGATGCGTTTGGCTATTGCGGCAGTCATTCTGGCACCTCCAGGTATCATGAACGATTGGTTGAGCAAGTAATTACCGATCTTGACGGTGCCGGACAGGTCGAAGCTGATCGCCGTCTTCAGCGAGCCCTAAGTCAGGAGGAGGCGTTGACCGAAGGGAACACCGCGATCGAATCCATGACGAGGTGCCACGCAGTTCCCCCGCTTAGGCGCCGCCATAGCGCGTGTCCCTCGAGATCGCTGGAAGGACGCCCACGGGCTGGGGCTTGTCATTGGCTTATCTCCGCGTGAACGTTTGCAGCTTCGGGCTCATTGCTCGAACTTGGGGTTGATCAGGTTCTCGAACGAAAAGATCTCCTCCCATTTTTGCTGGCTGAGGAGCTTCTTCTCGTTCACGACAATGTCGTGGAGGCTTTTGCCGGTCTCATAGCCTTCCCGAGCGAGCTCGGCGCACTGCGTATAACCGAGCGATGGCTTGAGCAGAGTTATGATGCCCAGCGAATTGAGCACCAGATCGCGCGTGCGCTCGTCGTTCGCGGTGATGCCCTCGACGCAGTGCACCCGCAGGCTGTTGACCGCGCGCTCCATCGTCGCGATCGAGGCGAAGAGCGCAAAAGTGATCACCGGCTCCATGACGTTGAGCTGCAGCTGCCCGGCCGAGGCCGCAAGCGTCACAGTGACGTCGAGCCCGATCACGAGGAAGCTGGTCTGGTTCACGACCTCCGGGATCACGGGGTTTACCTTGCCCGGCATGATCGAGGAGCCCGGCTGCATCTGCGGCAGATTGATCTCGTTGAGCCCGCAACGCGGTCCCGAAGCCAGCATCCGGAGATCGTTGCAGATCTTGGTAAGCTTGACCGCGGTGTGCTTGATGACGCCTGATAACAGCACGTAGTCCCCTGTGTCCGAGGTGGCTTCGATCAAATCCTCGGCGAGGCTGAACTTGATGCCGGTAATATCGGACAGGTGTTTGGTCGCGAGGGCGGGGTAGCCAGGCGCGGCCGTCACCGTTGTACCGATTGCGGTGGCACCCAGGTTGACGCATTGCAGCATCTTCCTGATATCGGCAATATGCTCAACCTCTTCGCCGATCGTCGTACCCCAGCCGTGGAACTCGGCGCCCAGTGACATCGGCACGGCGTCCTGCAGGTGAGTGCGGCCCATCTTGAGCACCTTGTCGAACTCACGAGCCTTGGCGAAGAAAGCCTGCTGAAGCTGGCGCAGCGCTTCCATGTAGCTCTCGAGCCGGAGGATCAGCCCGAGGTGGAAAGCCGTCGGATAGACGTCGTTCGTCGACTGGCCGAAGTTCACATGGTCATTGGGATTGACGTACTGATACTCGCCTTTTTTGTGTCCTAGAATTTCGAGCGCGAGATTGGCGATCACCTCGTTGGCGTTCATGTTGGTCGACGTACCCGCACCACCCTGAATAAAGTCGGTCATGAACTGGTCGAGCATCTCGCCCGCGATCACCCGGTCGCACGCGCGGATGATCGCATCGGCGATCTTAGCGTCGAGCACACCGAGATCCCGGTTCGCCATCGCGGCGGCTTTCTTGACGTAGCCGAACGCCTTGACGAAATAGGGTTCGCGAGATATCGGCATGCCCGTGATGTGAAAGTTTTCCTTGCCCCGGATCGTCTGGACGCCGTAATAGGCGTCCGCCGGAACCTCGCGGTCGCCGAGAAAATCGTGTTCCATTCGAAATTCGGTTGCTGACATTGTCTTCTCTCCCTGCAGGGGCACGCCCCGCGGTTGCTGCGATTAAATACTTAGCCACCGTATCGAGCACCCAAGGCACCGAAGTCAACATAAATACGACAAAAAAGATCAATCCAAAAATCGCGCCCAGTCGCCAGTAGTCAGCCGACGGTAGGTAACCGCTGCCATAGTAGACCGGGCTTGGACCGCTGCGCGTAGGGCGTGATGATGCCCATGATTCCCAACTGGAGGCACAGAAGCATCGATAGAGTGCTGCATGTTGATGCCAGGGATCGTCGAGCCGACCGCAAGCAGCACCGGAATCATGCGCCGTAACATGCGCGGTAACGCTGGCGAACAGGTAGTGAGCAGAAAAAATTGATCAGAGCAGTACCAGGATTGCCTTCAGCGGCGTAAAGCCGCTCATGTGGGTCGCCACAGTCGTCGGCAAACCACTTCACGAAACCGACACGAGCGAGCCCGTCGGCAAGCGCAACCAGGGTCGCGAACCAAGCCAGAGTGTTCCAGGCGGCGAAGTTTTTCGTGATGTCATCCCAGGTGACGATGTTCGTCACGAGCATCAGGCAAATTATGATCAGCGCCGCTGTGGTAGCGTTCACTTCGTCCCCTCGAAAGATCCACATCACCAGGGCGAGGACTACCAGCACCCCAAGGATAATCTCTTTCCCGGTAATGCCGCCCATTTTGACGAGTTCCTTTCCCGCCCATCTCCGAGACCTCCGCACCTTCCTTGACTTCGGGCGGATAGAGCCAATAGGCAAGCAAAGGACAAAAACCGAGCAGCAAGATGCCCGCCGGCGCGCGCAGCCATAAACCAGTCGAACCATTCGAGTTCGATCTTTGCCGTTTTCTTGACCAGCTCCACAGCCAGAAGGTTGGGAGCAAGACGCGGTGAGAAAAATCGTGCTGGTTACGCAGATCGGCGCGATCGCCACCCACATGAGGTAGGAGCCGATCCGGCGCATGGAAGGGTCGTCGGGTTTCGAATCATAAAGGAGCGGCAAATTTTTAATCACCGGATAGATCGTACCGCCGCTGCGCGCGGTGCTCGACGGAGTAAACGGCGCAAGAATCGTATCGGCAATGGCAACCGCATAGCCGAGGGTCAGCGTCTTTCGCCCCATCGATTTTACCAGCATCAGCGCGATGCGCCGTCCGAGACCGGTTTTTTCGTAACCGAGGGCAAACATGAACGCGCCGAAAATAAGCCACACGGTGGCATTGGAGAAGCCCGAAAGCGCCCAGCTCAAGGAGGCACTGTCTGGATTAAAACCCGGCTTTGCGAGTTGCTCCGGCGAGTAGAAAACGTATTCGGAAAGCCTCGCCACGAGGGTCACGCCGATCAATCCGATGGCGCCGCCCGGCAAGGGCTCGAGCATCAAACCGACAATCACCGCGGCGAAAATGGCGAAGTAATACCATGCATGCTGCGGCAGCCCTGTCGGCGCGGGGATAAGAGCGATAACGATCCCGACCACGATCGGCGCAAAATGTTTCCAGGTAATATTCATGTTCGCGACCTTTCATCAGGTAGAGTTAACCTGCTCGAAAGCAGGGATTGAGGGTCGAGGGTGTCGAGGGGTCCGGACACTCGACACCCGACACTCTATCCTCGATCATTTCCATCCCATGGAGACCATTTTACGTCTGAGAAACGCGATCTGCGTCGCCAGCGGCAAGTTCTTTGGGCACACGTCGTGGCACGCGATAAGGGACATGCAGCCGAAAACGCCGTCGTCGTCCCCGATCAATTCGTAGTAGTCATCATCGGTGCGCCGGTCGCGCGGATCGATCCGGAACCGGGCGATCTTATTGAGTCCCACCGCGCCGACAAAATTCTCGCGCATGCGCGCCGTGCCGCAGCCCGCGACGCAGCAGCCGCACTCGATGCAGCGGTCGAGCTCGTAGATTTTTTCCGCCAGCTCCGGCTCCATTCTTTCTTCCAGCAGGCGCAGATCCGGCTCCTGCTCCTTCATGTGCAGCCAGGTCTCCAAACGCTCGCTCATGCCGCGCATCCATTTGCCGGTATCCACCGACAAGTCCGCGATCAGCTCGAAGACCGGCAGTGGCGCCAGCGAGATCTCGGTGCCCTGGTCCTTCGTCAACGTACGGCAGGCGAGCGTCGGGCTGCCGTTGACCATCATGCCGCAGCTGCCGCAGATACCGGCGCGGCACACGAAGTCGAACTCCAGCGACGGGTCCTGCTTCTCGCGAATCTCCATGAGAGCGATGAACAGCGTCATGCCCTCCGCTTCCTCGATCTCATAAGTCTGCATGTGCGGTTCGCTCTGCGGATCCTGCGGGTTGAAGCGCAGAACGCTGATCTTTAGCTGTCGTTTCACGGGTTCATTTTTCATTGTCAGTCTCCTTCATTGCAAAAAACCGCTTTTCCTCAGGTAGAGAGATCGGGTGTCAGGTGTCAGGTTTTGGTTCAGGCTGTTGAAAAACTTGCTAGGAGTCCTTCGACTGAGCTCAGGACGAACGGGGAGTTTTGATATCATTGACGATTTTCCGTTCATGCTGAGGTTCTCGAAGCATTCCGAACCTTTTTCAACAGCCTGTTGGTTATACTGAAACCTGAACACTGAAACCTTGAAAGCTGATGTACTCCCCACTCGCACTCGACCCTTGTCACTCTTACGGATTTCACATCCCCGGCTTGATCATTTCTTCGGGCTTGATCCACTTGTCGAGATCCTCAGCTTTCACCAGGCCCAGCGCCACTGCTGCTTCCTTGAGTGTCGTGCCTTCGGCATGGGCCTTCTTGGCGATCTTGGCGGCGTTGTCGTAGCCAATGTGCGGATTGAGCGCGGTGACCAGCATCAAGCTTTTCTTCATCAGCTCGTCGATGCGGGCGGCGTTGGGCTGGAGGCCCGCGACGCAATGGTGCGTGAAGCCCTCGACCCCCTTGGCCAAAAGCTTGGCCGAATGAATGAAGTTGTGGATCATCAGCGGCTTGAAGACGTTAAGCTCGAAGTTGCCGCTGGCGCCGCCGATATTGATAGCCACGTCGTTGCCCAACACCTGCGCGCAGATCATCGTGAGCGCCTCGCTCTGCGTCGGATTCACTTTGCCCGGCATGATAGAACTTCCCGGCTCGTTCTCCGGGATGCTGATTTCGCCCAGGCCCGCCCGCGGCCCCGAGGCGAGCCAACGCACGTCGTTGGCGATCTTCATCAGAGAGCAGGCCAGCGTTTTGAGCGCGCCGTGGGCAAAGACGAGCGCGTCGTGGCCGGCCAGCGCCTCGAACTTGTTCGGCGCGCTGACGAACGGCTGTTTGGTCAACTCGGCGATCTTCGCCGCGGCCTTGGCCGCGAAATCGGGATGTGTGTTGAGCCCGGTGCCCACCGCCGTGCCGCCGATGGCCAGCTCATAAAGACCAGGAAGTGTCATTGCGATGCGCTGCAGGTCGTTGTCCACCATCTGCGCCCAACCGGAAATTTCCTGTCCGAGGCTGAGCGGCGTTGCGTCCATCAAGTGCGTGCGGCCGATCTTGATTACCTTTCCATAGGCACTCGCCTTGTCCTCCAGGTGCTTCTTCAAATCTTTCAACGCCTCGACCAGAGCGCCCAGAACTTCCACCGCAGCGATATGCATCGCGGTGGGAAAGGTGTCGTTGGAGCTTTGCGCTTTGTTGACGTCGTCATTGGGGTGAATCGGTTTTTTGCTTCCCATTACGCCGCCGGAAATTTCGATGGCCCGGTTGCTGATCACCTCGTTGGCATTCATGTTGGTCTGGGTGCCCGAGCCGGTCTGCCAAATGACCAACGGGAAGTGCTCGTCCAGCTTTCCCGAGACAACTTCGTCGGCGACCTGAGCGATCATGTCGCCTCTTTCCTTATCTAAAAGTTTCAGCTCGACATTGGCCATGGCCGCGGCCTTTTTCAGGATACCGAGGGCTTTGATAAGCTCTCTCGGCATCGTGTCCCGCCCCGCCCCGGCCTGGAAATATTTCAGCGAACGCTGGGTCTGCGCTCCCCAGTAGCGGTCCGCCGGGACCGCAATGTCGCCCATGGTATCTTTTTCGATCCGAGTCTCAGCCATGGCGATGCTCCTTTCTATTTTTCAGCTCAGCGCTCGGGAACGCCAACGGCGCCGAGGCGACGATAAGAGGCGCGCCTCATCGCGTTCTTAGATCTCCAGGCGAGGCACGCTCGGTCAATCTTTCGTCGATCCGTTCATTCCTGCCGCGCAAAGGTTTGGGCAACAGATGGTCGTAGGGCATCAGCTGCTCTTGCACCGCGAAACGATCGGCGCCGTCGCGGCGCTGCTTGAGCGCTTCGATCTCGGCGAGACGCCTGGGCGTATCGGGATGATCGATGTGATCCTTGGCGCCGTAGCCGCGCCAGCCCGGCGGTAGCTCCATTTTCATGACATCGAGTTTTTCGTAGGCGAGCGACGGCAGGGTGTCGCTTTCCGATTTCCATGTCGCCAAGGTGCGGTTCAGCCATTCGGCGTCGTTGCGGCGCGGAAAGTCCTCGCGGAAGTGAGCGCCGCGGCTTTCGGTTCGCTGGAGCGCCCCGTAGGCGACGCACTGCGCCATCTTGAGCATTTTCTGCACCCGGTAGGCCGTCACCAGCTCCGGATTGGCGCCGCGCGCCTTGTAGCGCAGGCCGATGTTGCGGCTGCGCAACAGAAGCTGCTGCAGCCCGTGCACCGCCTCTTCCAACACTGGGCCCCTGCGAAAGATGCCGACCTTATTAGTCATGATCGTCTGCATCTCGGCCATGATCGCGGCGGCGTTCTCCGTGCCCCGGCCGTCGATCAAGGCATCGATCTTCGCTTGCTCGCGCTGCAAGGTTTCCTGAACCAGACTGGTGGGGATACTCGCCCCCGGGTCGGACCGCTCGCAGAAATCAGCGATGAACTCGCCGACGATCATGCCGGCCGCCACCGTCTCGGCCACCGAGTTGCCGCCCAGGCGGTTGAATCCATGCATGTCCCAGCAGGCCGCTTCGCCCGCGGAAAACAACCCTTTGAGCGTCGGACTTTCACCGGTGTGGTTGGTGCGCACGCCGCCCATGGTGTAGTGCTGCGCCGGCCGCACCGGCACCCACTCCTTCACCGGATCGACGCCGAGAAAATAGTGGCAGATCTCGTAAACCTCGCGCAGGTTGTGCTTGATGTGGTGCTCGCCCAGGAGCGTGATATCCAGCCACAGGTGTTCGCCGAAGCGCGACTTCACGCCCTTGCCTTTGGCGATGTGCTCTTCCATACGGCGCGAGACCACGTCGCGCGAGGCAAGCTCTTTTTTCTCCGGCTCGTAATCCGGCATGAAGCGATGACCGTCGACGTCTTTGAGCAGCCCGCCGTCGCCACGGGCGCCCTCGGTGAGCAGAATTCCAGGAGGAAAGGCCGGCGTCGGATGAAACTGCACCGCCTCCATATTGCCGAGGGTAGCGATACCGGTCTCGAGCGCAATGGCAGTGGGAATCCCTTCGGAGATCACCGCATTGGTGGTCACGCGGTAGAGCCGCCCCGCGCCGCCACCGGTAATGGCGGTGGCCTTGGCGACGTAGGCTAGCAATTCGCCGGTAACAAGATTGCGCACGATTGCGCCGTAGCAACGACTGCCGTCGTGGATCAAAGCAATCGCCTCGGCTCGTTCATGCACGGGTATCTTCTGGGCAATCGCCTGATCGCTCATGGTATTGAGCATGGCGTGCCCGGTGCCGTCCGAAACATAACAGGTGCGCCACTTGTTGGTGCCGCCGAAGGCCCGCTGAGCGATCAGCCCATGGGCTTCGTCGCGCTCGGTGATGGTGACTTTTTGCCCGTTGATGATGACGTCGCGATCGCCTCTGGTTATCCGGCTCCAGGGTAGGCCCCACGCCGCCAACTCGCGCACCGCTTTGGGAGCGGTATCGACGAACATGCGCACGACTTGCTGGTCGGCGCCCCAGTCGCTGCCGCGCACCGTATCTTCGAAGTGCACGTCTTCGTTGTCGCCCTCGCCTTTGATGACGTTGGCGAGGCTTGCCTGCATGCCGCCTTGCGCCGCGGCTGAATGAGAGCGCTTAGGCGGCACCAATGACAGAATGATCACATCTTGGCCGCGCCGTTTGGCGCCGATGCCGATGCGCAAACCCGCGAGCCCGCCGCCGATGACCAAAACGTCTGTGTAAATTATTTTCATAAAGCCACCTTCTTTTGCTAGCGATGCGGAACCTGTAGGGCGACCGCCGGTCGCCCCTACTTTAATTTTTCCCCGGTGCGCTGAGATGCGTCGGCACATAGCGCTCGCCGAGCCGATCGCGGCGCTCGTGGCCGAGCTTCATGTATGCCGCCAGGGTGAGCAGTCCGAGCGTCAGGAAAAATATCGTGATTGCCCATTTGAGCCGCTTGAGCATCACGCGCGTCCGATTCGGATCTTCGCCTTCGAACCAGCCCCACTTTACCGCCAACCGGTATAGACCGACGCCGCCGTGCAGCTCGACGGCAAACAACAGGACCAGATACAGCGGCCACCAGCGGCCGCTCCACACGCGCTCCGCCGATTCGTAAGGGCCGATGTCGCCGGGATGCATGAGCATCTGGTAGAGATGAACCGAAGCCAGAAAGAAGAGGGCAAAGCCGGTCCACGCCTGCACCCACCAGAGCGTGGTGTCCTCATGGCGCAGCATTTGCCGGTGGCTGGCGAAACTTTTGTATTCTTGAAAGTTCGAAGGAAATTTTCGCATGGCGAGCAAGCCATGGAGCACGAACAGAAACGAAACCAGGGCGACGACTGCAGCCACGATGCCGGAATAGGCTTTGCCGAGGATAAACTGTCCCTCGAACATCTTGGTCACCCACCACATGGCATCGTTGCTGATCAGGATCGTCGACACGAAAGCCATATGGCCCCACATGAAAAGGCCCAAGAACAATCCGCTCGCGCTCTGGGCAAAATCCAAGCGCGCCGGCCAGTGACTCTTTCGCGCTTTGAGGTCCAGACCGGTTCCGGCAATGACATCGACTTGGTTGTTCATTGGCAGCGCTCCTATGGTTTGCGCGTTTACGGTCGCGCGAATTGATTCTATTTTTCAGCTTCTCGAACGCTTTTCGTCTGAGAAACTTCCTATCACTAAAATGACATTCGGCAATATTGGACCTTGGTCCAATATGAGTCGGATCGCTTGTTCGGGTGGTTTCGTGGTGGCAACGGCCCTGATCTTGAAGTAGGGCCGACGTTGAACTCATCCGAGTTGTCGAAGTAACGATTGACGAAAGTCGCATTGATCATTTAGAGGCCGTACATCACCGTCAAGGTTGGTGGCGTGTTTCCCTTTATCGCGCCATTTGCGTCATACTCAAGCTGTAGATCGCGGCTCGATGCGAATACGTGCTCGTATCTTGCGCAGAATATTTCCAGATGACGCTTCACCGTGGCGGGACTAATCCCGAGAGGCGAGGCGATTTCGCGGTTGGTCATCGATTGCGAAACCAACATAAGGACCGTTCGTCAGCAGTCGTCAGAAGCGATTCAAACGACTTCGCTGGCTTCATGAATCAATTTACTTGCCACGACCTGCGCTACTACCAATCTCGGTCTGATCAAGAAGCTTGTCGAACGCTTGCGCGGTGGCGACCGCCTGATCCGGCCGCACGCCTGAACCGGGGAGCGCGGCCATGCGGCGGATTGTTGCGAGGCGCTCAGTCTGCGTCTTTAGCACCATAAGATTTAGCGTTTCCTCACCATGGCAACGCGCGCAACGAGCAACCAAAAGAGAAGCGGCGATACGGTCCAATTCACCTGGTGGGATATCAGCGCCCGGGTGGTATTGCATTCGTTCGACGGTGCGCTGAATTTCCGTCGGTTCCATGGAGATAGTGGTTCCCAGACGCCGCGTGCTATGACACTCCACACAATTCCGCACCAGGATCTCGCGCACCCGCAGTGGCCGTAGCGCAGCGACGTCGCGCTTACTGGCCAGATCCGGCGGCAAGCTCGCGACACGGTGCTGAACCTCTCGCACCTGAGTCACCAGAGCGATGGTGAGGATTAGGTTGGCGAGCACCGCCAGTAACACCAGAACGCGAAAACCGTAGTTTCCCGGTGGTCGTTCTGTGTTCATATCAGGATATCCCTTCGGCGCCCCGCAGTACGCCCGCCGCTTGAGCTTCAGGATGGCGCCTTGTCGCCGGCGCCGGCAACTCTTCATGGATCGGTAGGATGCGCGCCAACCAGCCGAACGCGAACAAGGCCGCCGCTGTAATGCCGAGTGTGATACCGACCTCGCCGAATGAAGGGAAGTAAGTTTCCCAATGCCGCGCGCTCAAGCCGATCACGGCCACGTTCAGCCGGTGCAGTAATATGCCCGCGAGAACCAAAGTACATGCGGTTGCGAGCCCGCGCCGCGTTTCGCGTACTTCCGGCATCATCAGGAGAACAAAGGGAAGCATCAAGCCGAAAACAATCTCGACCCAGAACGAAACGGCCAACCACGAAGCGCTGAACATGGCGTCTGCGGCGCCGCGATAAAAAAGATCGCCCATCTGAAAGGCAAGGAAGAGCCCCACGAGCCAGGCCTCGATTCGGGCGAGGCCGGCGAGCAGATCCATGCGCGGAGCGAAGCCGAGCCAACGCGCCGCGGCGAGATGCTCGATGATCGCCATCGCCGGACCGGCCATCATGGCAGAAAATAGATAGAGCAATGGCAACAGATCCGACCACCACAATAGATTCACCTTGTGGGGAATGAGCGTCATCAGAGTGCCGAGGGAGGACTGGTGCAGGTGCGACAGCGTCACGCCGAGGAGCATGATCGGAATATAAATCGCGCTCACGATGCGAAACGTGCGACTCCAGCCAGCCTGCTCGAGCGGAACCCGCGCGAATTCCAAAGCGAGCACCGTGAGATACAAAAACGCGCACCAGCCGACTTCGTAGAGCGCCGAGGTCGGCGCCCAGGAGACCAGGACCATCCAAACCATCCACGGACGGCCAAGCTCCACCATGAGCATGGTGATCGCGCTCGCGTAGCAGAGAAAAGCCATGAGCACGGCGGGACGCAAAAACGAGTGGTAGCGGTGCACGCCCAAAATTTCCACTAACGCCGTGATCGTGAAGCCGACGCCTCCTATGGCGATCATCGTCATGATCCCATAGCCGACCCACCATCCCCACGGATAGGCGTTGTTGATATTGGCGACGGTGCCGATGCCGGTTGCGAATCGCACGAAGGCAATGATGCCAGCCACCACCATAATCGCCAGCAGCGTTTTATCCCACCAGGTAAGCCGGATGCGCCAGTTCATGTGTGTTCTCCCTCGTGCCCTTGGCGGCGCATGCGCCGGCGCACGATCCAGTTAAGCGCGCCGAACACCGCGTACAACACAGCAAACACCGGCGCCGTCATGCGCAGCCATCGGTGCGTGAGATCCGGCATCGGCGCTTTCGGCAGGCCGGTAATGTAGCCGATCTGTTCGAACGGCACGGATGACAGGTGCAGCACGCTGGTGCCGCCGACTTCTTCGAGGCCGTAAATCTCGGGGATATAAGTGCCCGGGGCTTCCGCGATGCGCCGCTTCGCTTCGACAACCATATCGTCGCGGTCGCCGAAACTGATCGCGCCGGTCGGGCATACCGTCGCGCATGCGGGGTCGAGTCCAACCTCCAGACGGTCGGCGCAGAACGTGCATTTGTGGATCTTCGGCGCGAAGCTCTCGTAATCGTATTTCGGAATGATGAATGGGCATGCCTGCATGCACGCGCGACAGCCGATGCAGCGCGACTCGTCGAACACGACGGGGCCGAGATCCGTTTTGAACATCGCGGTAGTCGGGCACGCCGAGGCGCAGGCGGGCTGCTCGCAGTGCATGCACAGCTGGCGGCCGAATACCCAATCGGGAGTGGGGCTGTTAACGATCTCGTTGAAAGTAATCAGCGTGTAGTTGTTGGCGTCGAGATCGCGCGGGTTCTGGTAGCCCTCGCCGGCAAAGAATTCCGTCTTGTCCGCCGGCCGGTCGTTCCACGATTTGCAAGCGACCATGCAGGCCCGGCAGCCGATGCACCGAGTGTTGTCCTGGATCATCGCTTTAGGCTTAACCGCTGGTGTGCTCATACTTGGCCCTTTCTCTTGATGTTGCAGAGGAACACCTTGCTCTCGGGAATCTGCGAGTTAGGATCGCCGACGCTGGCGGTGAGATCATTGATGATGTCGCCCGGTACGAGGCCCGCGTAACCCCAGTGCCACGGCAGGCCGATCTCATAGACCGTCTGACCCTCGATGAAGAAAGGCTGGAAACGTTCGGTGACCAGCGCGTAGACCTGCACCGAGCCCCGCGCGCTGCTGACGATCACCTGGTCGCCGTTCTTGATTCCTTCGCGCTTGGCCAGCGCCGTGCCGATTTCTACGAAGGCGTTCGGCACCAGGCCGACGAGCCAGGGCATGTTGCGGCTCATGGCCCCGGTCTGCCAGTGTTCGGAAACTCGGTAGGTCGTGGCGACAATCGGAAAGACATCGGGTTTGCCGTAGCGATCGAATTCGCTGGACTCCCAGACCTGCGCGCAGGGACTCGATTGAATCTTGGAGAACGGGTTTTTCACCGGGCTCTCCACCGGCTCGTAATGCTCGGGAAACGGACCGTCCACAAGGTCGGGCGAATAGAGCTGGCCGACCCCCGATGCCAGCATGATAAAAGGATTGACCTCGCCCGGCGGCATGCCGCCATCAGGCACATCGCCTTCCCAGGTTTTTTTCTCGGCATTCCAACGGATCACCCATTTGCGCGGGTTGAAGGGCTCGCCTTTGCGATTGACCGAGGCGCGGTTGTAAAGAATGCGCCGGTTCATCGGCCAGACCCACGACCACTTTGGATAAAGTCCAATGCCATTCGGCGCATCGGTCATATCGCGGCGCGCGGCGAGGTTGCCCTCTTCGGTGTAGCCGCCGCAGTAAATCCAGTTGCCTGACATCGTGGTGCCGTCGTCGCGCAACTGAGCGAAGCCCGACACCTGCTTGCCTGCAGCAAAGCTTTTGCCGTCTTTGTCGGTCACGTCGACCAGGTAGCGTCCGTTCAGCTCGCGGGCAACACGATGAGGATCCGCGTGATCCCCATAGTCCCACGCGAGATCGCGGATTGGCTCCGGGAATACTCCGTCCTTCTCGTAGGCGCGCTTTATGGCCTTGGCGAGGCCGTCGACGATATCGAGGTCGGGGCGGCAGTCGGCGATAGGCTTGATCGCCTGGTAGCGCCATTGCGCCCAGCGCCCACTGTTGACGATACTGCCTTCTTTCTCGACACCGGAAGCGGCGGGTAGAACGAATACTTCAGTAGGAATCTTCGCCGGATCGGTGCCCGGCCGCTTCCAGAAGCCCGCGGTCTCGTGCTCGAACAGATCCGCAACCACCATCCACTCGAGCTTGTCCAGTCCGGCGCGGATCAAGCGCGCGTTGGCGCCGCCGACGGCGGGGTTCTGACCGAAGCAGAAGAGCCCCTTTATGTCGCCGGCCAGCATGGCGTGGGTGAGCGCCAGGAAAGCGTAACCCTGTCCCTCAAATCCGGCACCGAGCTTCGGCAGGTAACTAAAGGCAAATTCATTCTCGCCGGTAGCCCGCTCTCCCCACCACGCTTTCAGCAAACTCACGACATATTTTGGTGTGTTCTGCAGCCAGTTTGCGCTGCTCGACGGATCCATGCTCGTCGGGGTCACCCGTGAGAGATAGGTTTTCAAATCTGCATCAGCCTGGACGGGAAGCCGCAGGTATCCTGGCAAGCCGTCGTAGTTCAGTCCCTGGTCCGTGGACCCTTGCACGTTGGATTCGCCGCGCATGGCGTTGACGCCGCCACCGGCAATCCCGATGTTGCCGAGCAGCAATTGCAGGATGGCGTAGGAGCGGATGTTCTGCGTGCCGTGGCTGTGCTGGGCCGTCCCCATGGCGTACAGCCAGGTGCCGGCCCGGTCGGGAGCGAAGGTCGAGGTGTAGAGATCGCAAACCCGCAGATAGTTTTCTTTCGGCGTGCCCGTGATCCGGCACACCGCGTCGGCGTCGTAGCGCGAGAAGTGCCGCTTCAACAATTGAAATACGCAGCGGGGATGTTTGAGCGTAGGATCGCGCCGCGGCTGTCCCTGCGCGTCCAGCGCGTAGGCCCACTGGGATCGATCGTAGCGTCTGCTTTTGGGATCGTATCCGGCGAAAAGTCCGTCGTCGAAGTTGTAACCATCGCCGACGATCCAGGAGGCATTGGTGTACTCGCGCACGTATTCCTGCTGGATGCGGTTCTGTTCGATGGCGTAGTGGATCATGCCGCCGACAAAGGCAATGTCGGTGCCCGAGCGCAGTTTGGCGAACACGTCTGCTATAGAGCTGGTGCGATTAAAGCGCGGGTCGACGTGCAATATATAGGCGCCGCGCTCCTTCACCCGCCTCAGCCAATTCATCGCGATCGGGTGATCCTCCGCCGGATTGCCGCCCATGATCAAGACGACATCTGCATTGATCATGTCGATCCAGTGGTTGGTCATCGCCCCTCTGCCGAACGAGGCCGCCAGACCGGCGACCGTGGAGCTATGTCAGAGCCGCGCCTGGTGCTCGACGTACACCAGGCCAAGCGACCTCATGAGTTTCACGAGAAGATACGCCTCCTCGTTGTCCAGCGCCGAGCCGCCAAGGCAGGCGATCGCCTCGGTGCGGTTGACGGTGTTTTCGTTCACCTTGGTCGTGAAGGTTTTATCGCGGGTTTCTTTGACTCGGGCGGCGATCCGCTCCAGCGCCCAGTCCCAGCTCTTTTCTTCCCAAGCAGCGCCGTTCGGTTTGCGGTAGAGCACCTTTTGCAGGCGGCGCGAGTTATTCACCACCTGGATGCCCGCGGCTCCCTTGCTGCACAAAGTGCCTTCGCTAATGGGATGCCCCGGGTCACCCTCGATGTTGATCACCTTGCCGCCGAGCGTCGAGACGACCTGGCCGCAACCGACACCGCAAAAGGGACAGACTGTTGTGGTATTGGTCGCGCCGCGGGTTTTGAGCGGCGGAATCGCCGGAGCGCAGCCGGACTGGCTCAGCGCGCCGATGGCCACCGTGCCAGTGGTTAAACCTTTTAGAAATTCGCGGCGCGTCGGCCGTGGTGCGCCGCGTTTGCCGCCTCACAGTTATCGTCCGGCTTTGGCTTATCCTCATTTTTCATTTTCAGCCTCTTTACAGTTAGATGATTTTTAGAGCGGATAGTTCCTTCGTCACGCGCAGCGCGCCGGCCAGATCAGATCGCAGTCATCCGTGATCTGCACGGCAATGTCAAACTCGCCTCAGAGAATCTGCGAAGACTCGCGGCGCTTTGCTGCACACGATGCCGTCTTTACGCGGTCTTCTACTGACAAACCCGAGGCGTCCGAATTGCCGCAGTTATGCACTCTAGAGGCAACCTATCGGAGCAAAGCCTTAGCCGCCATCGGGGAATGCCGGATTTCTGGTTCGATATTTCTTACTGAGTGTTCAAAAGCGGCCATGGTTTAGGCGTTTGAGCTCGCAACTCTCCCTTGCCGTCGCGCAGCGCGCTCTGACCTTTCCTGGAGAAATCGATGGACTCGCCGAGAATCCGCGCGGCCTCTTGCGGCGCGTGGAAGCCGGTTGAGTTTTCGGCCTCGACAAAATCCAGATAGAACTGCGCCTTGCTCTGAAAGTTTTGTGCCGTTGCGAGCTGGCGATCGGTCTTGTCCGCCACCTTCGCGGCTGACTGCATACCGGAATCTCACTTCATCATCCCGATGTTCCGCCAGAAATTACTCAGGCTCTCCGTGCCGCCGAAGAGAGTGGTAAAGTTCGTCGAGTCCACGAGCACGACGTCTCCGGCTCGCTGCTCCTTTGGCGGCATCCAGAGCAGGCAGTTGAACTCCGTGTTGCCGGCTGCGGTGAACGGGTGCGGGCGGTCGGGATCAATGGGCTGGCGCGCCAGCAAATGCACTGACTTGGTGTCCTGGGTGGTCAGCTCATAGTGCGGCAAGTGCGGGTGGAAATTGAACGTCGGGACGTTCTCGAGCAGGCCCAGTTTGTCGAGGTCCCGGAAAGCCGTGAGCGGCGCGATGTCCTTGGTGCCTTTCACGACCGCGGGTCGGAGCCCCCAGACATTGTTCACCGGCACATCGAGCGCTTTCATCAGTGAGCGGGTATATTGGCTGAAGCGCTGCTGGCGCGGCACGAGCGCGTCGCCATGGTGGAGGTATTCCATCTGGCGCTGTTTCAAGTCGCTGGTAAAGCCGACATCGTGGTGCGGCGCAAGCAGCAGGCAGGTGTCTTCGCGCTTGAGCCACTCGCGGATGGCCGCGACTTCTTCCGGTGCGGCCACCTGCTCGGAACCCAGGTGGTCGAGGCCGAACACCATGAGCGTGTCCGTGTCGGCCAGAATCCGTTCGTCGATGGGCAGCGGGTAACCAGCCTGATCAATGCGCTGGAAGACGGCGACCGGGTGGCCGGTGACTTCGCCGACAATTTGCTGAAAGCTGAGCGCGGAGCGGTGGAACAGCTCGAGCGTGCCGGCAATTCCCTGGTGAAAGTTTCTTGCACTCCACTCCGGGGTTTCATACGCCGGCCAGGCCACCCGGCGAACCTCGGTCATGGTCGAGAAGCGATTGTCCATCTCCGCCACATCACGGCTCGGCCTCCCACGGATAGCTCCAAGTCCAGTAGATGCTCACCCTACGTTTGCCGGGAGTGTATTTGCGGGGCACATGGTTTTGATTGTATGTGCGTGGAGGTTGTTGGACGGTGCTCATGGTTGAGTTTCCTTTTTTAGGTTTTCTTTTTGACCTGCTTCACTGTCTGTTCATCGACTACGGCGAAGTGACGCAAGGTATTGACCAAGATGAGCCTTCCGGTATTGAACCTTCGGGTCATGACCTGCTCATTAGGTTTTAAGGTCTGCAAGCCAGCGCAGCGCGGTCAAGCTCGGCATGAAGCAGTATTCACCGCCACGAGTGACGACGAAGTTAGGGATGCCCTGGAAGCGTTTCCGAAGCGGCCTGCGAGGGAGAGTGAACGCACCACCGTCTCCGTTAGACCCGATGACCGGGTCTTTGTCTTTCCCGGCCCCGATGAAGACCCCGTCGTTAACCCACTCGGACTGGACAAACTCGAACTGCCTGCCGAGTTGTGCCCCAACGAATGCGAATATCAGCCCCCGGTCGGCACCGTCATCTTCGAGGACGCCCTCGGGAAGCGGCGGGCCGTAAGCGGTTCCGCGTCGTATCATTCTGTGTATCCTCACCATGCCCGCTATCTTTGCGTCGCGTGGGTTTGTCCGCCGTATGTGCGAGCCGCAAGGCGTCTTGAAACCGTCCGGGTCGTCCTCCCGAAAAAGGAAGTTGTTGTTGCGCAACGGGTCTGCGCCCAATTCCCGGTCATCGCGAAGCGGGCAGAGCGCCAGGGGGGCGCCGCTGCGCCAGCGCCCCATCATCTTAGCCGCCGTCAACTCCTCATCTTCGGGCCCCTTGGAGTTCTCCTTCAAGTAGCGGCGGAACGCAGCCACGCGCTGATGCAGCTTGCGAAAGACAACATACGTCCCGTTGCGGCCCAGGACTTCGGGCACGGTTTTCTGAACGCCGCCCATCTCGTCCGAATAACCGAGCACGAACTCGCCGGCTTTGAAAGGCTGCTCCTGAGGGTTACTCCCAGCGATGCCGCTTCCCTCTATGGCGGGGTGGCTTATGCCGTCCCTGAACCCAAACGGCTCTGTTTCGGTTGGCAGTGCGTGGCAGTTCTGACGCCAAATAGCTTCGATCCCTGTCATCTCACCGATAGGCTTTTCTTGCCCGATCGAGGGCCGCTTCGAGCTGCTCTTCGTCCGGCGACACCGCGACGATGACCACGTGGACATCCCCAGTCCCCAAGGGCTTCTCCCAGTTTTCGGGTGCGCTCTCACCAATGTCGTGAAGGTCTTTGGCTCGCGCCGCCATCCCCTGACGAAACTCCCACGAAAAGCTGTCGAGCGACTCTTGAGGCACACCGAGGGCTTTGAAACCCTCGTAGGTGAGTGCGACACTTACCCAAGTGTCGGCCAGCGGGCTCGTGGGGTTGGCCGCGGAGGTCACCGCGCCAGAAACGCGCCGCATTAACTCACGCCCGGCCTTGCGGTCGTCGATCCGGAAGGCGATGTAGGTGGCGACGTAAGGCGTGGGCCGCGGGCGCAAAACACCGCTCTGAATGTCATCAAGTTCAAGCATGGTAACCTCCACGAACTGGTTCTGGTGCGCTGATAGGTCCTCAATTTTCACTGCAGCGATATTCCGCGAGAAGTCTAGGCTTTCGTCTGCTGTGCAATGCCCTTAGCCCAGGCCCAAGCCGCGATGTGCCATCCATCGATGAACTTGCGAAGCGCCACCGTGAAGACCGCGCCGGTTTGGGTAATCTGTTTGCCGTCAACTTTGAACGTCATGGTCGCGGGAACAACCACATATGCGCTCTCGGCGGTGATTTTGTTATGCAGCGCTTTACCCAGCGTGACGAGATAGCCGGATGCGCCATGCTGCTCCCCTTCCACCAACACGTCTCTATACCAATCCTGAGTGGCGGTTGGCCCCTGCCACACGTGCGGCGCCATGCCGTCAAGAATCGATCCCGGGACGGCGAACGTCGCCGCCATCAACTGTGCGTCTCCTTTGTTGAAGCCATCGATGTACTGGTGTACTGCCGCCAGCGGATTTTCCGTGCTCATTTTGTCATTCCTCTCTTTATCGACTGTCGTGCCGGCGCTTCGTAGGTGCTGCTATTGCATTTGGTCGAGCATCTCCGTGAACGCGCTCTTGAGTTGTAGCGCCTTCTTGATCTCGTCGGCACTGAAGAAGGGGTACTCGCTATACTCAAGGAAGCTCGGGCACTGGTGTTCCCTGACGAATTTTACAAACGCGTCGGGGTTGGTCTTCCAATCCATCGGAAACCCTTCGAGGTTTTCAAACACCGTGTTCACCCCAAGGCTGAGGAAGAGGGCCACCGCGTCGTCAGTGTATTTGTCGAAGTCCGTGTCGAAGATTCCCTGATACATGAAGTGCAATCCCGAGCCGATGTCGAACAGCACCCAACGCAGATAATGAAGCTTGAGAGGCGCAAGGCAGTCAGGCTGGCCTGCCACGGCTTTTTCGATGGTCTTGCCGTATTCTCGCACCGCTGCCTCGCGACCCTCCTTTACCTTCGCGATGATGGTGAACCCGTAACAGGCAGGGGACTTTGGGAAGATAGGACCATACTTTCCTTGCGGCAAAGTTTTGGTGTCGCTAGGCATCGCCATAGCCTGTGGCTTTATCAGCATAAAAATGAGTCTCCTTTTCGTAAATATGTGCGAACCAGATATATCTCAATTCCCTGTCATGCTATCGACCAGTCGTTCCGTTTGTTTGTTTCTGCCACTTGTGTCTCCTTCCAGGTTGTTAACTAATTGACTCCATCTGTTCTTGTTTACGGGCGTTGCAGCACCGGTGAGCGTTTCGCGTCGTCAGACACAGAGTTCGCCAATTTCCTGGATAGTGGCATGAGAATCAGCAAGCTGACGATTGCTACGACTACCACCATTACGACCACTTTGGGATCTGTGAAGCTCTGGCTACCTACGACCAACGCTGCCGCAATGTTACGTTGCGCGGTGCCCAACGCCAGCACCCGCCGGGTGCTGGCGTCCGCTCCGCCGAGAAACCAGCCGACAACGAACCCAGTCGCAATGAAGAGTATTCCGGCGAGAATACCGCGCGTGCCGAACACTGCCACTACGTTGCTGACGTTCGCGATCGTGATCAACACGACCAGCAGAATAAGGCTCAGATTTGAAAACCTATCGAGAAAAGGTTTGGTCCGTCCCGCGACATTTGGGAACCAGGCTCTTACCGCTAGGGCACCGGCAAGCGGAAGCAGCATGAGCAAAAATAATGAACGCGCAATTTTCGCCGGATTAACGGAAACTCCCGGCAGGAACAGCGGCAGCACGACTGGGAGATATCCGACCGTGATGACCATCAGCAGCACCATCGGCCCACCGCGAATGCCAGATCCCCCTTTGCCAGTTGAGCCAGCTTCGGCAGAAACGGTGCGCCCGCCGCCGTGCCCAATAGCAGGAGACCTACGCCGAGTGGTTCGTCGAGCCGAAGCAGGATGCTAAGGCCCAGAGCAGCAGCCGGCATCAAAACGAAATTGGCGACTAACGTCAGCGTGACCAGGCGAGCACGACGGAGCGGAGCGATTATCTCTCCGCCAGTGAGACCCAGACCCATCGCCAGCATGCTGGAAAGGACAAACGCGAGCATGCAGAGAGTCGCTGCTTTTTGTATAAATTCCATGACAATCGTGCGCGCCCGACTAGGGCTGAAAGTCTTCTCCCTCGTTCGCTTGCGAGCTCACCTTCTGATTGAGCTGGCGAGTCGCGCTTGCCGCCGCGCGACCGAGGATCCCGGCGTAGGTGGGAAACGAGAGTGGAACCCGTGCCAGCTCATCGACCCGCATTCCGCCGGCAATGGCAACCGCCGCCACCTGAGTGATGTCGATCGCCCGCTCGCCGACGACGTGGCAGCCGAGAATTTTGTAGGTCGCGCGCTCGACGATCAGCTTGCAGAAGCCGGCCGTCCGCCCGTCGATGATCGTGCGCGTAGTCGAGTTAAAGCGGACAATCGCTGTTACGATATCGTGTTTTTCACGCGCCTTCGTTTCGGTCAGGCCCACTTGGGCATATTCCGGGTCGGTGAAGCTGCCGATCGGAGCTACGTCGTTCGGCAATGTTATCGCCGCGTCTCGCACTGCATTCGTCCCCGCCACGAAGCCGTCCTGTATTGCCTGTGGGAGCAGCATCAGGCGGCCGGTGACGTCCCCAGCTGCAAAGACATGTGCTGCCGATGTCCGCAGATAAGCATCCACTCGCAGGAAATCTCTATCATTTGTCTCGACACCTACCGCTGCGAGATTTAGCGCGGCGGTATTCGCCGTCCAACCGACCGCTATCACTGCGAGAGCCGCCTCAGCGCTGCTGCGTACACCGTCTTTCGAGAAAATCATCCGCACGCCGGTCGGCGTTTTCTCGAAGGATTCGATCGCACCAAAATTCTCGTGCACCACGATCCCCGACTCACGGAAGGCTGCTGCGACCGCAGTCGAAACGTCTTCGTCCTCCGTCGGCAAAATGCGCGGACCTGCCTGAAAGAGTTGGACCCGTGAACCGAATGCATTGAATATCGAAGCGACCTGCGCTCCTGTCGCTCCAGCTCCAATGATTAACATCGATGGCGGCACGGCCGTCAACGCCATGCATCGCTATGTGTGGCGGTGAGCTCAAATCCCGGAACGGAGAGCCGCCGGCTCACCCCGCCCGTGCAGATGACGATCTTTTCGGCCTGCAGCTTGAGCCCACTTTCAGTTTCGATCGTGTGCGGATCAGTGAACCGCGCGGCGCCGGCTCGGTCGTAAACCGTTACTCCCACGGAATCGATCTGCTCGCGAAAGGCAGAATGCGCTTGCACATCGTCAACGACCTCGCGCACGCGCGCGAGCAACCGCGCGTAGTCCAGCACCGGCTCGCTGACAGCGATGCCGTACTGACCGAGCTGGCGGGCTTCTCGGATTAGTCGAGCGGCATGGGCAAGTGTGCGCACCGGAACCGGTCCGTCATTGGCCGCCATGCCGCCAAACTCGTCACGCGTTATGAGTGCTGTCTTGGCACCCAGGTCTGCGGCGCGGAGCGCGGCGACCACACCCGCCGGTCCGGCGCCAATGACGATGACATCTAACATTTACGCCCTTCCTCGAATACCCAAAGCGATGGGCTAGAATTTTTGCAGCAATTGATCTCAGGCTTTCGTATTGCCTTGACGATAAAGTTCTTGAGACCAGCAACCAACCCACCAAATTGTGGTTCTGATTATCAAAGTGTTGCAAATCTTTCTATTGGTCCTTGGTCCAATGCCGAGCGCACGATTCCCCAACTTCGATCGCTAAGGCAGGGTCCCCATTTCTTCCGAGCCTCCTGCTACGCTTTGCGCTGCTACGAGCTCAGCCAGGCCCTGCTTCCTCCAAGCGTGACGAAGTAAAGAACTCAATGGCGGTCATGAAACCCTTTGGCGGTAAAAGCGAAAGCGTCGTCCTTCCACTTCTCATTAGCTCATGGATTCGATTGTGTCGACTCCTAAGGGGATTTGCCGGCCGCCGAAGCCGACGAACTTAGTTTGCCGTCGCGCAGCGCTATCTGACCTTTCCTGGAAAAATCGACGGACTCGCCAAGAATCCGCGCGGCCTCTTGCGGCGCGTGAAAGCCGGTTGAGTTTTCGGCCTCGACAAAATCCAGATAGAACTGCGCCTTGCGCTGAAAGTTTTGTGCCGTTGCGAGCTCGGCGTCGGTCTTCCCTGCGCCCTTCGCCGCTTTGAGATCCTTGATCAAGTCCATCAGCGCATCCATCGCCACATTGCGCAACTTGAAAGTGCGCTCTTGAATCGTCTCCACCCGCGCCTTGAGCTCTTCCTCCGGCCACTTGTGGCAAGTTTGGCAAGCGCGATTGATATTGAGCATCGGGCTGCGCACGTGATGGTCGCTGATCTTGAGCGCGCCTTCGCGCTTGTAGGGCATGTGGCAGTCGGCGCAGGTCACGCCCGAACGCGCGTGGATGCCTTGGTTCCACATCTCAAACTCCGGGTGCTGCGCTTTGAGCACGGGCGCGCCGGTGTCGGCGTGCGTCCAGTCTTTGAACTGCGCCTCGTCGTAGTAAGCCTGGATCTCTTCGACCTTGAGCCCTTTGGCCCACGGATAGACCAGCCGCTTCTCCGGTCCCTTGAAATAATATTCGACGTGGCACTGGCCGCAGACGTAGGCGCGCATCTCCTGGCGCGTCGCCTGCTTGTTGACGTCGTAGTTCTGCACGCCTTGGGTGGCCTTGAACGCGCGGATGCCTTCGATAAACCCGGGACGCGTGACCCGCAGTTGCATGGTGCTCGAATCGTGGCAGTCGATGCAGGCCACCGGATGCGAGACCAGTTTGCGCGCTTCGGCGAAAGGCATTTGATTGAATTTCTCGAAGCCTGCGATGAGATCGCCGTTGCCCGCCTTCTTGTAGGGCACATAAACCGATCCGTGGCATTGAATGCACGTGCCGGGTTGCTGGACCACCTGCACGCGCTCGGTGAAAGTCTGGTCGTCGAGCATGTAAGCGTGGCCGCGCTCCTCGCGAAAATCCTTGGCAAACGCGTAACCGGCCCACATCACCTTCAAACGCGGGTCTTCTTCAATTTTTGACTGGGAAACCACCGAGCGCGGGTCGGCTTTCGTCGGCGTGTGCGGCAGCGCTTCGCTGCCGCCGTAGCGCGTGCGCACCTGATCCACCGTCCGCTTGTAGTCGTCATATTGCAGCGGAAAGTTCTTGCCCCATATCGCTGGATCATCCGTGTCGTCGGTCAGCTCGACCACGCGATAAAACGGATTGCGCGCCTCCTGCTTGCGCTCGAAGATATTCATCAGTAAGGCGACACCAACGATGGTCATGAGCACGGCCGCGCCCACGATGATGAAGAAACGGCGGCGGCGCCGTCGAGAAAAAGCATCGCTATCGATGGTCTCAGCCATAGAGTCCTCCTCAAACGATTCTGCCCGTGATTCGTTTCATCACTAACGGTTTACTGAAAAACCCGGATTGCAGGCTGCTCAAAAAGATCTCAGAGGCGAGGCGCGCGAAAAATAGACGAGCGGAGGCGTACATCGGCAGTACGTTGACGCGAGGCGATTGAGCGCAACGAAGCATATGAGTCTTTTTCAGCAGCCTGCTAAAGATGTCCCACCGAGTTGTGGCAGCGCAGGCAAGCGAGTTGCCCGCCGGCCGGCGCCGGATGTGCCGGCTCGATGGCGCCGACAATCTCCCCGTGGCAGTTGCGGCAGGCTTGCTCGGTGATCTCCCGGCTGTGCGGCTTGATTTGAATATTGTCCTCGTAGCCGCCGGTGGTGAAAAAAAACGAATGCCAGAAGCCGTTGGACGCCTTGGTCGCATACTTGCCGATAAAGTTTGCCGGAGTGTGGCAGCTATTGCAGGTCGCAACCGCGCGGTGCGACGACTTGAGCCAGCCGTCGAATTGCTCCTGCATAACGTGGCAGTTGGCGCAGGCCGCCGGATCATCAGTCAGATAGGACCAACCCTTGGCATAGGCAAAAGTGTAGGCGCCGATGCCGACAGCGATGCCGATCACCACTCCGAGCAAGATGCCTTGGATCGTGCGCGGTTTCATCTATGCCTCCGCACTCCTGTTATGGCGCGGCTCTCACCTGGAAGAATAGATTTTCGAGCGCGGCCACATCTTGTGTCTTCATCTTTTAATCAAACGCGTGTTCCTCAACGGTTTGAACTGCTTGAGCGACTTGAACCAATTTTACGGTTGCCAGCCGCCGCCCAGAGCCCGGTAAAGCTGCACTACAGCGGTCAACTGTGAGCCGCGCGCGCGTGCAAGCAACAGCTCCTGATCGAAAAGTTGCTGGTCCGCGATCAGAATTTCCAGATAATTTGCCAGGCCGGTGTCATAGCGCAGGCGCGACAGGCGCGCAGCGTTGCCGAGGGACTGAACGCTAATCTCCAGTTCGGCGCGCACGTCTTTGAGCTTCTCGACGCTCACAAGCGCATCGGATACCTCGCGGAAACCGTTCTGTGCCGCCTTCTGGTATTGCGCCAGCGCTTGATCGAAGCGAGCTTTAGTCGACTCGTAATTGTAGAAGATGCGCCAGCCCTGAAAGACCGGCTGAAGGACCCCGCCGGCAACCGACCAAAGGGCGGCGCGCTTGTCGATTAAGTTCGATAGCTCATGGCTCGTACCGCCGACTGCCGAAGTCAGTGAAAAATTTGGGAAGAACAGCGCTTTGGCGGCGCCGATATCGGCATTGCTTGCAAGCAGCAAATCCTCGGCGCCCTTGACATCGGGCCGGCGCTCGAGCAATGCCGCGGGAATTCCAGCAGGTACGCTTGGGGGATAATATTGATCCGTTAAAGCCGTGCCGCGAGGAATCGGTCCGGGATTGCGGCCGAGAAGAAAATTGATGAGATTTTCTTGCGCCACAATCTGGCGCTCTACCTCGGGAATAGTCGAGGCGGTACGCGCGCGGTTGGCGACCGCCTGGTCCAATTCGAGCTGATTGGAAACACCGCCGAAGAGCCGTCTCCGGTAGAAATTCGATTGTTTCATCATTGATCTTCACGGTCCGCCGGCCTATTTCCAG